>CAJTJB010000001.1 GCA_910576955.1 uncultured Alphaproteobacteria bacterium
TCATTCACAACTTTTACTACTTTTCTTCCCATCTTCTTACCTTTCTATATTAAAATTATGCTTTATTTTAAGATTCATCATTCTGACAGGTCAAGGAAGGCCGGATTTCTTATCCAGCCTTCGCTGGCCTAATTTGCTTTATGCCGCTACCTGCACCTCCGTTTCCTTGTTGGCAACTTTTCCAAGTTCCCTGTCTAATTTTTTTTGAACGGCCTGAAAAATCATATCGTTAACCAAGCAATGATATTTGTGGTCATAAAAACGTCCCCTACTAAAAAATCTACCACAGTAGAATTCTCTTTTAAGTAATGCAACCAACGTTTTGCGACTAACAAGTTTTCCTCGAGAGGTTCTTAAATTCATTACCTGTGCCACCGCCAATAATTTTTTTATATCCATTTCTGGGATTAAATATATCTCAAATAAATGAGAAACTTTGGCAGCCTGCGTGTCAGGATAAATCCATTTTACACCATCCATTTCGCAGTTCGTATAACCTATAGGTGCTTCTCTGGTATAAATTCCCTGTTCGTTTAGCCATTCAATACGGGCTTTTGTTGTCTCAGAAATTTTTGCCGAATAGTATTTTGCTTCAGCAACTTTATTTTCAAACATCAATACATCTTCGGGCGTTGAGTTAGCTGACAAGAGTAATTTCTCCTCAACAAAGTGGAGCTCTAACCGTCCTTCTTCTCGCAATTTATTCAGTCTATCCAAGAAGCAAAATGATCGTAAAAGGCGGTCAACAGAAGTTACAACAAGAGCTACTGGCACCCCATGATGTTGCTCCAGACAGCCTAAAATACTTTCAAACCCAGGACGCCTTCTTTTATAAGCGGTTTCAATCATTCCATACGCTCCTAAAATTGACAGCCCTTTATTTTGGCAGTACTTTTCACACACCGCATATTGATGTTCCCCCGAACTATGAAAGTCCTGATTTACGGATGATACCCGATTGAAGATAATAGCATGCTCTGCTTGTTTATATACTTTAGTCATTTGCTTTTTCCTTTAAAGTTATGATTTGATTTTCATTAATGGCTGCGGTTATGCCGTCCAAATCCGGCTGCAGCCAATTGTTTTGCGGTTCGAGTTGATTAATCAACCGAAACAGCTCGTAAATGGCAGGTGAAAAATTCCCTGCATGCATTCGCAGTTCCCGTTTACCCATTGTCCTTAACAGCGTTACCAAACCGACAAGCTGGAGGGCTTTTAAAAACTTATATTTGGCATCCAGTAGGCGTTTGAATAATTCCGCAGCATCTTCTTCGCTTAACTGCTGGTATCTAACTGCCGCCAAAATTTCGTTCCAATAAACCAGTGTAACAGCTCGGCAAATTTGGCTGCTGAAAAGATTTTGGAATGTCAGCTCCGGAACCGGCAACCCCGCTTTGCTGATGGCTTGGCGGATGTTCTCGGAATTACCCAACTGAATTTCAACCCGTAAGTATTGTTTTGAACCTAAGGCTGCCAAATCAATCGCTTGAGCATTTTCGGAACTGACAGCCCGACTTTTGCAATACCGGGCTTTTTGAATATCCCTGAGCTTGTCGTAAATAACGACATTCCGATGCCTGGCTAAAAAGTGCAGCGAATGCCCTTCATTTCGGTATAACGCCTTGGTACAATCGAGCCGGCGGCTGATGTCAGCTTTGTTCAAGTATTGTAAAATCACACAGGGTGCGACTTTGACCAGAACATTCTTGCCAAAATCAATCCTTACAACTTGTGACGACCGCAACACTTGAGGCGAAACATCAACACCCATCTCGTGAATCCTTAATGCCAAAATGCTGACGATATCTTCAAAATCGGCATCGCAAACTTCTTCCAGATTGTTGGGCGGAAAATACAGAAGCTTCGGTGCGGAAAACTCAATTTTGAGCTTAACGCTGAAACCCCCGTGCCGCAGAACACTGCTTAACGACAACTTGGGGTAGTAATGCTGTTGTTGTTCTTCACTCGTTGCGAAGTTATAGCAAGTTACAGCCTCAGCCCCTTGCATATCCCAGAGGATTTTTGGATTGGGCTTAAAACGCCCAAGCTCTATTATTGTGATGTCCGTGTAATCGACCAGCAAAACGCAGGTATCACAGACATTTTTATTATTTATGCTCATTGACAGTCCTTCCTTTCATTTGAGCTAAAATTAATGTTTGTAACTCAGGATGTTCCTGAGCGGCCTCGTGTAATATCTTCAACAGAGCAACAAGATTTTTGCACGCATCAACCGCTTCATCTGCCGTCAAGTCAGGACAACATTTCAAAATCTCGTCATTTAATGCTTGGTAATTCAAGACAGAGCTCTCCGTTGATGTTATTTACGGGGGCTCTTTACAAGATGATATTCTGAAAATTAACTATATTTATAAAAAAGAATCAAAAAAATCACATAAATTAGCACAATTACAAATAGTTATCTATTTTATTATTATATGATAATATATATATTTTAATATGATAATGATATCAAAAAAACACTCTTTCATAAAAGAAAGAGTGTTCGCCTACTAAAGAAATACCCTAAGGTCTTTTCTTTAGACGCTCATCCGATGGATAAAAGGCATCTCGGTTCGTACATTCTGGACTTGTTTTATACAAATTCCATGTAGCATATGTATTTGCCAATACTTTTAACATAACTTTTAATAGTGCACTATCGCTTTTTTCTAACAAGTTCATAATTTTCCCTGTAGTAGTTGTTCGCTTTGGATATAATGATATTATGAACTCATCAAACTGATAATCCAAAGCTTCAGACAACGACATTAATGTAAGTAGACTTGCATCAACCTCGCCTTTTTCAATCTTGTAAATTGTATTAACATTCACATGAGATTTTTGAGCTAAAAGCTGCAACGAATATTTCTTTCTCTGTCGCAGTTCCGCTAATTTTGCCCCAATTTTCTTTACTCGACTGATATATCTCTTTTTACGATATTCTCTTTGTTCTGATTTATATTTATTTGTCATTTTATTGCCCTGCGTTAATGTTTATAAAATAGCAAAAACCGTTTTCCTTTCAGAGTCAAATTATTAGAAATATTTCCCACAAAAAAACAACCCCAAATATTTCTATCCGAGGCTGCTTTATTTCGGCGATTTAACGCTTAGAATTTATACCCAGCGTCAATTAAGCCTGTATAGTCTTGGTAAGCCACCTTAAATCTGAGGCATTTACAACATTAATACACTAATTCACTGTTGCCGCACAGGGTATCAGACATATAAACCGCTCCCAAGACACTTCGATTGGTATAATCTTGATTACCCGAAGGATTATTTTCATTTTTGCTGTAAAATTCAGTCGGCACCAACTTACCACCTCGTTGCTCAAAATTGATTCTAAAAATATCCGAAACTTTAATTATTAGGGCAGAACCTTTAACCGAAAATGAATAATTTTCTTGTTTACTAAATCTGTTATCTGCCATTGATAATAATGACATACCGATAATGACATCCTCAATTTTGCAGTCCTTTTTAACCAAACTTTCAACTGGCATTCCAATCATAGATGGCGCAGACTTTTTAAATCTGCCATACAATTTTGATTTATTAAAAGTTTTCATAAATTCAGCTTTTTGTTTTATGTAATTTTGTTCGATTTTTAGTTTATGCCGAAGATTTCCGGCCATCCAGGCCTTAATCTCTCCATGAGCCCAGTAGCTCTTTAACTTTGTCGTTTTTTCCCTGTCTTGAATAAAATCATTTTTTAAACAAAAACCGGCGACTTCATTCAAGATTCCATAACTATCATAAGTTTCGCCATCCCTTTCGCTCAAGTCTTTCATTTTCTTATCGCGATAAAAAACAGAGGGCATTTCAAGATAGCTATTGATTACAAGATTAGCCTGCGGGATATTGACTGAGGACAAACCATTTCTTGTTTTAAGCTTATCATTCACATTCAGAATTTCTGTTTCCAGTTTTATAAGTTTATCCCAATCATAATTTTCCACATACTTATTCTCAAAGCTTTTGCATCTTCCCACGCCTAATAATTTTTTTGTAGGGATGTTAAATTGACTAAAATAGGCTCCCTGTTTCTCATCATTAATTATGGCGCAACCGCTAAGCATAAGCATTATCATTAAAAACTTTTTCATAGTCCTCTCCTCTAATTATTCATAATCTTCAACGCCGTTCTCTGTCATTCGATAGTATAAAACACCATCTCTGGCCTTGCCATCGACATCCCAGAACAACGCTTCAATACTGCCACAATTAGTTTCTTCCAAATCCAAATCTGCCCCAACTTCTACCCTTTGTTTATCACCGTTGTTAGCATCTTGAATAAACTCTCTTAAAACAAACTGGACACTCCGAGCCCCTTGAGGAAAGCAAAATCTTCTGTAAACAGTTGTCTTATATACATCTCTGATTGCATAAACATCGGTTATTATTTCTGCGTAAATCGGTCTGTCATTCCGCACGCCGTCCATCTTTGTACATTGGGTTTTAATGCTTGAAACAACTTCTTTTCCATCACATGCCGAAATATAGTTAGCCTCAGGAATTTCAAAACCATACTGCTCATGATAAGCACTATACAGAGCAGTAATTATGACCATTATTCCAACAACATAAAGAAATTTATGCCAAAGATATTTTAGTTTTTCCATTTAGTTTCTCCCTTTTTCTAATTCTAACAAAAATAAAAGTCGCCAAAGTTTCATGGCGACCGGGAGTTAGTAACTGCACTATAACAGCATGATGCTTTTGGCATAATGCTTGGACATAACATCATCTCCCGGCCATAAAAACCGGAAGAAGTGTTTTTTGATTTCGGTCTGCCTTCTAAAATCTCAGACCGTATAGTGAAGAGGTTACTACGCCCCAGTCCGACAATCGAACCAGTTTTATATTAGGTTAAACAGGGAAAAAAAGTCAAAGAAATTTTTTTAATATTCAAATTTATCAACTTATTATATAATTTCAGTTTTATAATGAGTCCTTATTTTTCAAGCGTTGTAAGACTTTGAGCCTGGACTTTTATTTTATACTCACTATAATTTATCACATATATTCAATAATATAATGAGTTTGAGGTGAAAATGGCACTTAATAAACAAGCAAAAATTCTGACAACCAAACAGCAGGAACTGGCATTGAACTATCTGGAACGGACGAGATATCCGCTCCGCAATAAAATTATTTTTATGCTCAGTTACAAAGCCGGATTGAGGGCAAAGGAAATAGCGAATCTAAGCTGGTTGATGGTTTGCGATTCGGAAGGAAACTTAAGCCGAGAAATTAACCTTATTAATAAAGCATCCAAGGGCAAGCAATCCGGTAGGATTATTCCTTTGCATAAAGGTTTGGCGGTTTTATTGGCGGAATTACTAAGCAAGCAGCAAAAGGATGAGCACTTCGTTTTGACAAACCGGATTATTACGACAGAACGTGACAACAAAACTAGTCCGCAGGCAATCGTCAATTTCTTTTATAATTTATATAAGGAAATAGGTTTTGAAGGCTGTTCCTCGCATAGCGGCCGCAGAACTTTTATTACCACCGCCGCTAAAAATATCAGCCTTGCCGGCGGCACCTTAAACGACATCCGTATGCTGGCCGGACATTCCACCCTTGCCACCACCCAACGCTATATCGAATACAACACCGATGCACAGAAGAAAATTGTAGAGATGGTTTAAGAAGAACGCATACAAGATGGCGACGAAACTACAACACATCCATCAAATTTTAAACCATCTATTCCATTTTTGAATTTTTGATGTTCTTCCGTTGATGCTTGATTATCCCATAAAAAAGCAACAAGTTTACATTTTTCATATTCTTCGGATGCTGTATATAGAGTTTTATCCGCAGCTAATTCTTCAGTCAAATCAGCAAATGTTTTTGCTTTATCTTTTCTATATTTAACTTCAATTATCAAATGTAGTTCTGGAATATAAATATCTGCTCTAGGATTTTTATGCCCTTGTTGAGGTAGATTGATTTCTTTTTTTATTCTCGGAAAAATTGGTGCTAACAACACATACAATAAATTCTGAACATGATATTCATTCTCTATAAGCCATTTTACTGGAGTACTATTTCTTGTCTTGGGTTTTTCTTCCCATGTCCAACAATTTAATCCTACCGAAATTTTTTCTAAAAAGGAAATTAAATTTTCCAAACTCCAATTATTTGCTGGAACCGTTGCCTGTTCTTCTGAAATATTGTTAAAAACATAAATTAAAGCAGCCATTAGCCACACAGAAGAAATATCCTCTACCTTAGTGTATATCTTCCAGAACTCAGCAATGCAAAAATCTTTCAAATCCGGCTGTAATTCATATAACCCTTTGTAATGCAGTAACAAAAGCACGACAGGAGAGGAAACTTTATTTGAAACATCCTCACTCAGCACAAATTTTGCCAAAGTTTCTTCATGTAAATTGAATTTTTGTTTTTTAACTGCAAATCTTAAAAAATTTTCAATCCAACTATTGAAGGCTCCTATTAAAATATCATTTTTTGATGCTACTACAGCTAACTTAATTCCCAATAAACCAATAACATCATAATACCATGGCATAGGCACTCCATCAATTTCTGCAGCACATTTAAATAATCGGCTTAATTTTTCTTGATTACAAATGCCATTAAATCCATTAATTGCACACTCATAAAAATCCGTATCATTAAAAACGTTTTGTGTACTCAGCCCCAAATATTTTACAAAGGCATCTACATTAGTATTTGTTCCACAACCTTGGACAAGCTTCTCATTAAGATACTCTTTGATATGATAGTTATTATTTACAGAAACCATTTAGCCCTTCCTGTCTTTTGAAATAAGCAACTATTATCCCATTTAGGTAATTGATTTAACCACCCCAAACTATAAGCAATTAAATTTGAATACATTATTGTAACTGGTAATGGTGCTACAAAATAGCTTCTCCAAGAATGAGCCGAAAAATTAAATATTTGATTGCTCAAATATTTAATATCCTTAAAGGTAGAATCTTTATGAACACTTGCATAAACACATTGAGGGTGGCCATCATTAGCTTTTTTAAGTTCTGCTCCCCCTGTTAAACATAGTAACATGGCATAATCTGAAATTTTAAAATACTGTCCCCTAGTTGGTGCCAAACATCCCTTGCTTTCATTATTCTTATTTGTATCAAAAGTTTCCCATAAATGTTCTTTTGATAATTTTACAAATGCATATTCAATATTATATTCTTTGAATTTTTTTATAACATCTTTTACGGCTTCAATTTCATATCCATTAAATTCTTTTACCATAGAGTGAAAGACAATTCTGATAGTGTCACCTTCTACCCAACTCATGGATGCTTTAACTTTATCAATTGTAGTTTCCAAAACATTTGCTAATTCGTCTTTATATCCATCAGGAGAAACCGCATTAGATTTTCCAGTAAGAATATATTGACCGCTACCGCTAAATACTGTTGTTATTCCCATAACTCTATTTTTTCTGGTATTCTGCTCACCTTCAGAAATAAAAGCACTGCCAATTCCTATTACCAACTCATGTACAACAGTTGGTATTGATTGCAATAACCAAGGGACACCTCCCATTTTTGCATATGTAGCTAAAGCCATATTATTTAATGAATATCCTAGGGTTATATCATTTTGTTGAAGTATCTCTATTGTAAAATCCTGAACCGGTATATCACGAGCCATCAACATTGATTTTGCGGTAAAATAAGGATTATCCTTAACATTCAAATCTTTAAATGATTTTTCAATCTGAACCAATGCTAAATCCCATAATTTCTCGCCAGCCTTATATTCCAAAGCATTTTCAATGGCTTTTTTATATCCTGCGGGTGTATTTGATGCAAATGTAAATATTTTAACAGTACTTCGGCCAATTCCAAATTTTCCTTCTAAACCATTACTAAAATATTTATGTTCATTAATTCCACTCAGAAATTTACGAACAAATTGTTCAACATCTCCTTGCCTTGATTCTGAACAAATTACACATATCGCAGGGTTATTTCTGTCAAAATGAGCTTTTGTATAAGGACCAAACTTTTTCAAACCATATTCTATTCCTGTTGCAATAGAACTATTTGCAAATGTAAATTGCGGTTTTTCAAAATTATTTATTTTAGAAGTGATATTAAAAAGTTCCTCAATTTGAATTCCATTATTTTCAAAAAATTGAGATTTTTTAAGAAAATTTGCAAAAGCTTTAATCTTGCTAAATTTATTTTTACCGTTACTAAAAGCGGAAACAGCATTATACAACTTCTCGTTTATTTTATAAGCAGATGTCCTATACAAAAGACTCAAATAATCTTTAATATTTTTATAGCTCGGTATCAAGAAAAGGCTATCTGAAGCATAATTCTGGCTATCGCCATTTGTTTCACAAATAATATTATTTCCTTCATAGCTTTTAATTTTTCCAACTTTTTTTCTTTCACCATTAGGCAAATTTATGTAAGCCTTTCTTCCGATTAAATTAAAACCTTTAGAATAAAAATAATTGCATGGATAGCTTGTCTGATATCTAACGGAGGTATCAACTAAAATGCAGGTCTCATTCTCAATTTCCCGAACATCAATCAAGTACGCAGGAAGTGCCGCAAAAGGAAAATCAGTATTTAAAACTTTTTTTATAATGTCTTCCTCAGACTTAGAGCTAATAAGGCAAATCGGATTAAAACCCCAAGCCTTATTTTTTCCAGCGTTATCAATAGCTTTTTTTATTGCATATTTTATTAAAACTTTTCTAAAATCACTATATTCTTCATCCGTAACATCAATCTCTTTTACGCACTCTTGTAATTTGCTATCATATTGCTGTTCAAATGAAAAACCTAATATTTCCATACCTTTATGTCGATAAAATATGACAGATTTATATTTTACTTTCAATTCATTAAATAAATCATCAGAATATTTTAAAACACAAACAGAAAATTTTGTTCGTTTTAATTTAACAGGGCATCCATTCAAATAAATTGCCATATTTCAGCTTTCAGACAGAATTAAATAAATTTTGCAAAAAGACTACAAATCAAAAAAAGGTAGCTTATATTGAATACTTAGGAATTTTTTTATTCTGTATCAAGAGCTAAAAGTATTTTTTTATAAATTTTTACTACTTAGCATCTTCTCTATCCGCCCTTTCAAAAATAGCACCTAAGACTTCAAGATTTTTAATCGTGGCCTTTAATATCTTGTTTTGCATTGCCCTGAGTGTATAAAAATTTTTGCTTTTGTTTGATTCCATTGTTTTAACAATCATTTCAACTTCAAGACCAGTATAACAACGCATTATCCGTGTAAACGGATTACTGAAATGTTTCAGTGCATAATTTAATGCCGTATTGTCCAGACAAATATAAAAGTCCTTAATCATTTTTATTATTTCCTTCTGCTGTTGGCTATATAATAAAAATATTGAGCACTAGCCTTTTTCTATTGTCATCATCTGCCGCAAATCGTCATCCATGCCGTTAATAATAAGGTATATCTCCGTTAATTCCTGCTCGTATTTTTTCCTAAGGTCATAAACCTTGGTCAGCCAGACTGGAGAGGAGTTGCATTTTTTGATGTAACTCCTTGATTTTTATCATAAAATTGTGGTTCGCAAAAATTCATATACCCTGATTGTACATTTCCGTTATAATTTGCTTGAAGGCCTTGGTTTATAAGGCTTGGCATCGGTTCGTATGGCGTTGGTTTATTTCTCTTGGATATGGTAAGATTTACAAACTCATCAAACGGAAATCTTAATTTGTAACTGATTTGCCCTTCGGTCAAGGTAATGTTCTCAAACACGAACTTTAACAGCAGTCTTTTCAAATCCACATTAGAAGATTTTTCAAAAATATATCCTGCTTTTGTTGCAATATCCAATAATCCCAGAATCGTTTCATCAAAGCTGTTATCGGCCTTTTCGTGAGCTACAATCTTGTTATTTAACTTTGGAACATAGAACCATTATTCCAAAGCTTGACCAGATTCCCGATACTGATTTTATCTATCACTTTTATGTCAGCAAAATTGTTTCTTTTATAATTTATTTCAATTTTAAAGTTTTCTTTTGCCTGAAATAACATCAGATATAAAAATATCCCTTTCTATATCCCGCATAAGATGTTTTGACGGCTTTTCGTCTTTTCCAATAATCCAGCAAAACACTAAAAACAACCCTAAAATCCACATGATAAACCTCCTTTAAGATTCATTTATTAACTCAATTAAACAATCTGTATAATCCTATGTTTTCCTCTGCCTGATAAAATGGTTCATTTTCATCATAATTTTTGAGATTGTTAATTAGGCTTAATATACATAAAATCAATTAGAATGTCAATACATATAGCTGATATCCCGATAATCAGGATAAGTATAGGGCAGATGATGATAAATTTAGAGATAACTATCATCACCCATGGCGTTCTAAAAAATAGTCTTATTGGCAAATTTTAAAGCAATTCCATTTGGTGTTGCTTTTTATTTTTATATCAATATAATATTATAGAAGGAGCTAGAAATGCAAAAATTAAAATTTTTTTTTATTTTATATTAGGGCTTAGTCTTATCCCTTTTTTATTTAGCTTTCCTTACGCTTATATATTAAAAACAGACAATTTAAAAGAATTTAAGTCCTATTGGTTTATTTCTTACCTTTTAATATATTTATTTTTTCCGCTTTTATATCAAAAAAACATCAAAAAACGTTTTTCCAATAAATATGCTTTTTATGGCATACTTTACCTTGTATTTTTTATTTTAGGGTTATGGTTATCTTTTTCTTTTGATGTTATTGTGTTTTAACCTAATTTTTAATTAAGTGACATTGATGTCAGCAGTCTTTCTTCTTGTTTTTTGCGGCAAAATAAATAAATATTTCGAAATGTGTTTAATGTTTCATAAATTTTCCGATTATTGTTTTCTTTTGCCACTTTTTTTAATGTATATCTGCCAACTTTATAGAAAAATTGCTCCGGTTCCATTCCCAATAGTCTGATTAAATTCATCGGATTATCGTTTTGATGTGCCGCAGCATGAAAAATAGGTAACCACTTTTCCTTATCTTGAGCATAAAGATTTGCTCCATTAGCAATTAAGACATTAACAACATCAATATTATTAAATCTGGCGGCGGCCATAAGCGGGGTATAATGATAAATGTCCTCTTGGTCATTTACATCATATTTTTGCTTTTTAATTAAATACTCACAAATTTCCCAATTTGGATTATATTCTGCGGCAATAACCAAAGCATTATCTTTATATTGATTTCTTGCGTTTTTATCTGCTCCGCTCTCTATTAAATAATCAATAATATCACAATTACGGGAAACGCGGCAAGCATACAACAAGGCTGTTTCTTTATCTCTTGCCTGTAATTCTAAATCTGCTCCGGCTTCAACGATAATTCTTACCAGATCTAAATCATCTTCCGTGATTGCCGCCATCAACGGAGTACGCCCATTTTCATTTGTCGCATCAATATTTATACCTTCCTGCAGCAAAAAATAAACTTTTGTTGTTTCCTTCTTTTCTATGGCTTTAATCAATTCATTGAATTTTTTATAAGATGTCGACCTTTTTTTAGTTTTCTGCATTGCGTCTTATTCCAAAAATTTCAAAAAGGCATCGCAGCCCTCAACGATGTCCCAGTAGGTTTCGTCAAAGTTTCCGGTGTACCACGGGTCTTTGATGTTGCGGGGATGGGCGGTGAAGTCTAACAGGCGGCGGACTTTGCCTTCAGTATCCGGACCGGTGATGGATTGGATTTCTTCAATATTGCTGTCATCCATTGCTAAAATATAATCATAATACGCATAATCTTCGGGACGTATACGCCGGGAATAGTGCTCTTCGTACGGAACGTGCATTGCGTGCAGCATTTCTCTGGTGCCGTGATGTATACCCGCGTGGCACATTTCGTTATATCCTTCGGTGGCGGCAGAAGCTATTTCGAACTTTGCCGACATACCCCGTTCGGTGACCATCTGTTTAAATACAAATTCTGCCATCGGCGAGCGGCAGATATTGCCCAGACACACAAACAAAACTTTAATCATTTTGATGTTCCCTGAAATATTTTAATTTAATACCTTGCGGATAATTTTTCTTCAAGCGCTCAATCCAGTCTTCAAACTTTTTGGGGATGTCATTTTCGGTTTTGCCGTGCGGGGCATAGACGATGATGTGATTTTTATTTTCATCATCGTAGTTTGCTGAAATGAAAGCCAGCCAAATTTCTTTTGCATCTATGTAAAAGGCTGTTTCATATAAGGTGTAAAGCCCCGGCACACCATAGGTATAATAACAATACTGATTATTTTCGCCGTTTTCAGAATATCTGTCACTAAGGCTTATACGCATTTCGTCATAGTCTTCTTTTGCCATATTGTTTTGCAAATAATCTTGAAACAATATCAAACTGTCCGGATACATATACTCTGGGCATTTTCCAAGATATTCGAACAGGTTGAGAGGTTTTTCCGCACGCTTTTCATATCCGTTACGGATTGTTTTGACGTAAAATTCCCATAAACATTTTTCATCTGCAGCACATTGTTCTCGTTTTGCATACCACTCGTCTGTTTTAAGATGGGCATAATTTTTTGCAACTTCTAAATCTGCTTTCGATAAATCTTCGGAAGCGCAAATTTCTTTCTGCGCAGCGGTCAAATCATCTCCCCAGCAGTCAAAATCGGTTTTATAACGAAGCGGATTGGTTTCGTGTTCGTACTCGCCCTCAAAATAACCGCGCATACCGCAATAGATATTACTATTTTTATCCTCTTTTTTTACGGTAATCCTCCGTTTTTGCGCATCTAATGTAAATTTTATGATATACGGCGTTTCCGGCTCAAATTCTTCCGCTTTGTCCGTAAATACGGCTGTGTTTTCGTTTACTGCCATTTCACCGTTAATATCGCAAGTATGTGCCCCGTGATATGTTATTATCTCAAAATGGCATTTGTTATCTCGGCAATTTGTGATTTGCAGACTGCCGCCGATGCTGCTTAAATAGCGTTCATATATCCATTTTCCTTCCCACAGCGGTTGTGCATGCAATGAATTGCTGCCGATGAACAGGGCGATAAGCAAAAGCACGAATCTTTTATTCATTTTTCCTCCTTACTTTATGCCCCTGACCATATATTACCGCAGCAATAAAATCAAGTCTTTTTGTGTCGTTAACAACGGGTGCATAAAAACGTTGACATCGGGGATTATGTTATATAAATTGGCAGAGATTTAAGATATAGGAGTTGATTATGGAATCTGAAAACAGAACATTAAAAATCGAGCAAACAAAAAATCAGGGCGTGCTGATTTGTAGGCTTGCCGGATGGCTTGACCCCAACACGACGCCCGAATTAGAAAACGCGCTTGATTTGGTTGATGTTGAAGAACTTATTTTTGATATGCAAAACGTTGAATATGTTTTTTCCGCAGGGTTGCGCGCCTTTTTGTTTTTTGAAAAAACTATGAAAGCTAAAAACGGTGCTATG
The DNA here is from genome assembly GCA_910576955.1 of uncultured Alphaproteobacteria bacterium. Lineage (GTDB taxonomy): Bacteria > Pseudomonadota > Alphaproteobacteria > RF32 > CAG-239 > CAG-267. The sequence continues at coordinate 13,488 of CAJTJB010000001.1, forward strand.
CGCCTTATTCACGTTTCCGACTTCGTTAAATCTATTTTTGATATGGTCGGCTTTCAGGATGTTATAGAAAACGCTTAATGATCAGTTTGGGCAAAAAATGGCTGAAAAAGCAGTCTTTGGTTTTTAAATTAAGCCTCGGCGTGTTGGGCTGTTCGGTTTTGGGCGTGGTTATCCTTTTGGGAATTGTTACCAAGCGCTCCGAAACAATTATTAAAGAGCAAATCTTGGAGCATTCCGTTCATACCATCAAAGCCTCGGTAGATAATATCGGTCATTTGGTGATGGAAACGGAACAAGCGGTCAGAGGGCTGCGAAACACATTAAACCAGCTTGATACCGATGATGTTGAGTCAATGAAAATTGCCCTCAAATCTACGATTAAAGCCATTCATAACTCGGGGCTCGATCTCTCGCACGCCGCCGTTTATTCTTTTCCGGCGGAAGACTATCAGGCGGGAACGCTCTATTCCGCTTTTGCCAAAGACGGCGAGTTTTCATTTAAAAATGAACATATTGATAATTTCCGCGAGAAATTTCCGTGGTTTAAAGATGTTGTCAAAGAAGCCAAAATTATCTGGTCAGAGCCTTACATCAGCCCCAACAGCCCTAACAAGAGGCTGGTTATTACCTGCGTTTTGCCGTTTAAATTTCACGGGCAGGACACTTATAACGGTATTGTTTCCGTTTCCGTTGATTTGCAGGATATTCAGCAATATATTGAGAAATCTCCGTTTCGTGATGACGGGGCATTGGTGTTGTTATCAAAGTCCGGACTTTACATCACCCATCCCAATCCGGAAATAAATTTAAAAACCACTATTTACGAGCTTTCAGAACGCTTGAAACTGCCGCAGCTTTTTCAAATCGGCGAAAAAGTTCTTTCCGGACAATCCGGATATTTGCAGATGCCGTATTCTTCCGTTTACGGCAAGCCGACCGTGTTCTTTTATGCGCCGATACCGCACCTTAACTGGGGCGTTTGCCTGATTTATTCCAAAGAAATATTGTTCAAGCCGGTTTATGACTTGCAGATTATGATTATTCTTTCAGCGGCGGCGGGCATTTTGATTTTGCTGTTTCTTATCAATAAAATCTGCCATTACTCGACACGCCCGTTGCAGAATTTGGCTCAAATTGCCACGCAATACGGCAAAGGCAATTTTTCCGAACGCGTATCTGAACAGCATTCGGACGATGAAATCGGTACGCTTTCGGCGGCTTTTCACAATATGCGGACGAACCTTTTGGACTATATCGAAAAGGAAAAGTTTGAAGCCGGCGAAAAGCAGCGACATTTGAGCGAGCTTGAAATTGCCAAAGAAATCCAACTGGCAGCCTTGCCGGGGGCTTTTCCGGAGCATAAGGCTTTTGACATTCACGCGTTAATGATTCCGGCGCGGCAAATCGGCGGGGATTTTTACGACTTTTTCTTTTCGAACAAGCACAAAGTGGCGCTTGTGATGGCAGATGTGTCGGGCAAAGGGATTTCGGCGGCGCTTTATATGATGCGGGCGCAAGAGGTTATCCGCCACACGGCAAAATATACGTCTTCCATTGCCAAGGTTTTTGAACGCGTTAATAATATTTTGTGCGAAGGCAATAAAGCGTGTATGTTTGTGACGGCTTTCTTTGCCGTTATCCATCTTGACACGGGCGAGATGGAATATGTGAACGCCGGACATTTACCGCCGTTTTTGATTGACGATACGGGATGCCGGAAAGTGACACCGCATAAAAATTTTGTTTTGGGCGTCCGAGAGGGGCTTTCTTACACCGCCGAAACGCTGAAACTTATGCCTAACACCCGAATCTTCCTCTATACAGACGGCGTGACCGAGGCGGAAAACCGCACGAGGGATTTTTACGGAGAGGAGCGTTTGTATCATGTGTTGCAGCAAAAACAGGCAACACCGGCAGAAACCGTTAAAGCGGTTATGACCGATATAAGGAAATTTACCGAAGGCGCGCCGCAATCTGATGATATAACGATGTTGTCGTTCTTATACCGCGGGGAGCATTCCGAGGTTTTGACCGTGGAAGCGGATATTAAACAGCTGCGCGACGTATTGGGCTATATTGAGCGCGATATGGCACAGAAAAAAATTGCGCCCGAGATACGTTCCAAAATGATTGTTATTGCCGAAGAGCTGTTTTCCAATATTGCTTTATATGCATACGACAACGGCGGCAAGGTGCGCATTCAGACCGGACTCGTCAAAAACCGGTACAGCGTGACATTTGCAGACAGCGGCAAGCCGTATAATCCATTGGAAAGGCAAGAGCCGGACACGGCGCAGCCTTTAGCTGAACGGGAAGTTGGCGGGCTTGGGATATTCATTGCCCGAAAAATGGCTGATACGTTGGATTATGCATATAAAAACGGCGAGAATGTGTTGAAAGTGGAGATTTCGGTTAAAAAGGCTTGATATTATCAGAATCTGCCGCCAGCTCCACCACCGCCGAAACCACCGCCACCGTCGCGGAATCCGCCAAACCCTCCGAAACCTCCGCCGAAGCCGCCTCGGGGCAGAAAGAAGCCCCCTCCCCCACCGCGTCCTTTGCCGGATAAGAGCAAAAACAGAAACAGCAGGAACAAAATTGTTGAGAGAGTATCGCCGGACATTTCATCCTCGGCATAAGCGTCGGGATTGGAGATAACGGACATTACCGCCGCGGTTCCATCCAGCACCGCCTTATTATAATCATTATTCTGCTGTATGGGCGGAAAAATAACCTGCCGTAAAATACGTCCGGCGAGGCTGTCAGGCAATATGCCCTCAAGCCCATAGCCGACTTCTATGCCGGCGTAGCGGTCTTTAGGCGAGATAAAAATCAGTACGCCGTTATCTTTGCCTTTTTGCCCGAGCTGCCAACGGCGCGCGAGTTCAATACCATATTCGCGCCCCTCCTTGCCGCGCAAGTCTTTTAGGGTGACAACGGCGATTTGATTATCTTTATCAAGCGCTAACAGTTTCGTAAGTTCGGCTTTGGTTTTGGGGCTTAAGACACCGGCTTCATCCACCACCTGCCCGCTTAACGCCGGATAATCCACTTCCGCCGCCTGTGCGGTGCAGGCAAACAGCAGCAGAAATATCCAGACAAAAAGCTTTTTCATTTTTTACGCCCGCTTAAAAGGCGACAACCGGAGCGGTTTGGGCGGCGGGAGCAGCATCAAACACCGGTTTTGCCCGCAAACCGGATATCATTGCCCAGATGATGCCGGGGAAAGTGCGGGCGGTCATATTAAAGTTTTTGACAATTGCGATATAATCTTTTCTCGCCACAGCAATCCGATTTTCCGTTCCCTCAAGTTGGTCTTGCAGCGCCATAAAGTTTTGATTTGCCTTTAAATCCGGATAGCGCTCGGCAACTGCCATCAGGCGTGACAAGGCGGAACTGATGCCGCTTTGCGCATTTAAGTATTCCTGCACTTGTTTGGCATCATCGAGATTAACGGTAACTTTGGTGGCTTCAGCTCGCGCCTGAATAACCGCCTGCAGGGTTTCTTTTTCGTGCGTTGCGTAACCTTTGACGGTGGAAACGAGGTTCGGGATTAAATCCATACGGCGCTGATATTGGTTTTGCACCTGCGCCCATGCGGCTTTGACATCCTCATCCTGCCTGACAAGGCTGTTTACACCTCCAACGCCCCAAAACACCAACAACGCCACCACGGCAATTGCAATTATCGCTTTCATCTTTTTCTCCTATCATAAATGCTTTGGAGATAATATAGGCGTTAAACGCGGGGATTAAAGGAGGGGCGGCAGGAAAACTATCCAGCACAACATCCGGCAAGATTTGCGGCGGAGAATAGTTCTTATTTATTGATATTCGTCCTTGAATATCCCTTTCAATCCATCAGGATTAATCGATATAATTTCGACATCAGGATAATACTGATTGGCAAATTCCTTTAATTCTTTATACATTTCAACCAATACGTCGGGATACAAAAAATTAGCTTTATCTTTTTTATTATCAAAATAACCGGACCTCGAAGTATCACATCCTACCAGATAGATTCTTTTCGGGTGTGTCCACAATGCAAATTGAATTGCAGGCAATACAACCGTTCCTCCGCATCCCAATGCAGTTGTTGCCAAATCATAAGCATATTTCGGTTTAAAATGTTTCAGATTTTCCCAATCTGTTCTATATCTGAAAATATTCTCCCCTATTCCATACATTTCAGGTATTGTTTTTTCCTTATGGGTATCTTCTGTTGTTAATCCAATAAATTTTATACAATTTCCGTAGTTATAAATATCGTTAATATAAGTTGGTGTTGCTCCAGAATAATCTTGTACAAAAAAATAATCATAATGAATTTTATTATATTGAATTGCTCTGTTGACACCAATGTAAACCGCATTTTTTATCGGTTTGAATTTCATTAAAGTAGGTCCTGTTGCAACAATGACTATTTCTTTTCCTTTGTTTATGCCTTTAAATTGAGGAAAAGTTTTTTGATGCAGGGCAAATGTTGAAAGTTTTCTCTCTAATATTCTATTGATTTGAACCACTGTTTCACATAAATATTTCTTGGTCACCATCTCTTTATCAAACTGCCTAATATTGGCAATATTACTTTTAGGATTAACCGTATTGTTTTTGGGGCTTGCAATCCCTTTTATTTTATATACCGGAATACCTAAAATATGTAAACTTCTTTTTATCGGAGAAAATTTATAATTTGCAAATTTAAGTCCTAATATAAACCAGTTAGCAAACCAACTCCCTTGAACTTTTTTTACCATAGGAATATTCAGAATTGATATTTTATTTTTAACTTTATATTCATTATGTTTATATGAATAGAAATTTATTGAATTAACTTTGATTAACGGCAAACCTAAAACCGAAAGATTGTATTTTTCTCTCCATTTGTTATCTTGATCATTATTTGCTGTTTCCCATCTATATAACGGACGATATTGTTCATGCGAAGCATCATATGCTGTATTGATTTTGGACAATTCGTATTTTTCTTGAATTGTCGGATATTCAAACAATAAATTAGTCCAAATTTTGATTATTTCATAATCACAAAAATTATATTTAATATTCTCTGCAAATTTTTGTATTTCTTCGGATACAGACAAATAAATACTTTCTCTTTTTTTCTCTTCCAATGTTACATTTTCCGTATACAGAACTTCACAATTTCGTATTTGTTGAATGGGCGGCTCGGGTGATGTCAGCATATACTCAATAAAATCCCAGCATTTTATTCCACTATGATGGGATATATCCCCCCATTGGCAAGCGACAAATGTTTTCAAATATTTTGTTCTGGAACGATTTAATATATTCCAATAATAACCTGTAAAATTACATTCTTTTTGAAATATTTCCAGTAATTTTTGTGATAAAAAATGTTCTGTAATCGTATCAATCAATGCTATATTCTTACTTTTAATATTTAAACTTTCTATATATTTAGCATATTCCTTTCTTTCGTATTGTTCAATATTTGCAAATATTTCTTTATTGTTTTCAATGAATTTTTTAGCTTCATTATTCGTCTTAATTTCATTATATGCTTTTTTAATAATTTGGTTTTCATTTTGATAACCTTTTAAAACTGATAAAGCGCGATTACATTCCAACGCCTTATCTATAAAGCAATTGGTAAATACCTGCCGCGGAGCATAGACATAATGCGTTTTGATATCTTTATGGTCAAAACTGTCAAAAACTTTTTGCAGAGAATATCCATCGCGTGCAATAAACAAGATTTCTTTAATGTTCTTTTCTAAAACCTGCTGTTCTACCCAGCGCATATAAGCATAACTTATCGGTCCACCATATTCATATCCGATGCGAGACCAGAAATCTTCTTCCTGATTTTTGAGCCAATGAAACGCAAAATTCATCAGTAAAACGGATACATCTAAATTATCCGGGTATTTTTCAAGAAACAATCTTGCTTTATCGTTATGAGCTAAATATCTGCTTATAACCTGCTCATAATTAAAGGCTTTAATTTGCATTTTAACCGGAACATCATAATCACTTTTCTTGTTATCACCAATATGAAACAAAGCAGACGGCTGGAGTTGTATGTCTTCCAATACCAAAGAATAAATCGTTCCAGTTCCTTTTTTCTTTTTTCGATTACCGGATACATAAATTTTCTCAAAACCGGCGTAACCATTTTTATGCAATACATCACTCAAAAAACTTTCAGACAGATACATATCCGAAATGATAACTACCCTTTTTTTTGCTGCAATTACATAATCATAGACTTCTTTAATTTCCGGATTAGCAAATAAAACCTGCTTTTCCAGCTCCAGCTCTTTTTCTTTAAGCGTTTGATATTTCGTTGCAATTTCGGCATAAATTTCATCAACTGTAATATCTTCGACATCCGAATGCACTTTGCGAGCAGTTTTTTCTGCCAGAATGCGCGCTTTTGCAAAACCTTCTGCATTATTCATTTTTTCCAAATGGATAAATAAATCCGTCGGTTTGACATATGGACGTAACAGAAGTGTATCAAATATATCAAACGATACTACTTCGCACTCGTTTATTTGTGGTTTAATTTTTTCCAATATAGACATCATTAATTTCCTTTGTTTAAAAATATGAATAGTTTTATTTTATTTATAAAAGACAACCCGTGATAAGTTATTATTTTGTGTAATTTCATATATTTAATTTCTTTTAACATCTCTTGCGAAATTTCGAAATTACAACTGCGGCGGGCGCTGTTCATCATCATTTTTACCGTCCGCGAAATGCGGGTGCGACAAACCATATTCCACTTTTCGGGTGCATTTTGCTTAAAATAGCCGTATACTTCATTGATGCCGCGAACATAATCGTTCAATTTCCTTTCCGTGAAACAACTGCGCATAATTGAGCTGTTTGATAATCGGTAGCCGTATAATTTTTCCTTTACCCAACAAAAGCTTTTGGCGCGCTCAAACACGCAGCAATTAAACACCCAATCTTCATAATACATATCCGGCACAAAACGGATGTTGCCGATTACCTCGCGTGTGTAGAGTTTGTTCCAGACGTTAAAATGTATAAAATTTCGCCTATGAAGCAACACTTTCAGCGCATCTTTATAAATCTCGGACTCAACACCGGAAACCCGTGGCAAGATATCTTTTTCGGACTTTATTTTCATAAAATTGCAGCCGGCAATATCACATTTGCTCTTTTGGAGAGCTTGATACAAAATCTCTAAAAACTCCGGCGCATAAAAATCATCACTGTCTAAAAACGCAATATATTTGCCGCGCACTGTGCTTAATCCGGTATTTCTTGCGGCTGACAAGCCTTGATTTGTTTGTGATATAACTTTAATTCTGCTGTCTTTGGCGGCATATTTCTTGACAATTTCAAGAGAATTATCGGTTGAACCATCGTTAATGCATATGGCTTCAAAATTTGCAAATGTTTGGTTGATAACACTTTCTAAACATCTATCCAGATAGGACGCTACATTATAAATCGGAACAATAACGGAGATTTCCGGCTTTTTATCGTCATTTTGACACTTTGCCGATTTATCTTCTTCGTTCAAATAGTCCTGTTCCATCAGATTTAACCACCGTTTATTTTATATAGTTTTTACTGTATAAAACAACATATGCCAAAAGTCAATTTAAATTGCATATACCTGTGCAATAGTTGATTTTTCTTTGCTTTTTAGCCGCAGTGCGTATGGGTATTTTTTTTGCATCTAACGGTCGTTAGATTCTTACATATTTAGACAGTGGCATATTTCCTTGACAATCCCTTTTGCTTCCTTTATTCTGGGGGTATTATTTAATTATGGGAGCGATATTATGAATTATCAGGAATTACGGGCATTTGCGCTGGCAACGCCGAATATGGGTGAACTTAACCAACTTTTGGGCGCGCTTAAAGCAATATCTGACTTAACAGCCGGCACTGATAATTACGAAGATTGCTTTTTACTCCCCAACGGAGCGGCGACGCTTGCGGACGTTAAAGACCCGTTTTATTTTTCAGCGTATAAAAATTTCGAGGCTTATTATGCCGAAGCGTCCAAGCTTTTAGACGTTTTTATGGCTAAAACCGATATTGTGCCGCAGATATTCGTGACCGCTTATACGCAAGGGCTGAACACCGCAGCCGCTGAAAATGTGGATATGCTCTGCAAGGCTGTTAAAACCTATTATAAGAAAAACAAACTCGGACCGGTGATGACTGCGGTGTTGACGAGCCGGGTGCATAAATACAAATTTGTTGATTTGATTAACGTTCCGAAGCATTTGATGACTTTTAAATCGCGTATCCGCTTGCTGCAAGATAAAAAACTGCGCAAGAGAACGCTCGTGACTATCGGCACGATTAACAACTTCAGCCTCAAAACCGTGAAAGAAAAGCACAAAGCTTTTACCAAGCTGCTTAACGGCTTTAAGAAAAAAGGCGAATTTGCGGAATGGCGGGAGAAATTTGAGCGCTATCTGAAAGCGCAGAAAAAAGCAGTGATTTGCCTTGGCGGACGTGTTGACGGCGTGGAGATTGTGTTTGACGTGAACTACGCGAAAAAACTTTGGGCTGATGCGGAGCGGCTGACACAGGCCGGTTTCGGCGTGGTGATTGTCAATGGACCGCGGACACCGAACGACGTGACGGACTTTTTGTATGAAAAAGCGCTCGGAAACCCGTCGATTATTTTTCATAACTGCAAACGCATTGCCGAAGACGACAGCGACCGGACACCGCAACGGTGGCGCATTTATTCGGGCAAATACGAAAAAGAATTTGCCGAGCTTTTGAAAATCGGCAATATTTATCCGGCCGTATTGGGATTTGACAATACGATTGTAGCGCACACGATGGACAGTTACAGCAGCTGCGAAACGGCAAATGCAGCCCTGCCGACAGCCATCAGCAGCAACGGGCTTTATATTGACCCGGCAATGCGCTATGACTGCCTCAACCTGCAACAGCTTTTATGCCCGAAATATGCGATTGACTGGGATGAATTTGTGAACTTTGCCTGCAATATGCGCATTGAGCCGAAAGATTTGAACCCGCAAATTCTCTCTAACCCTTTACGCGTGTTTGCCGAAACAGCGGTAAACCGTTTGAATATGCTCACAAAAGGCTAGTTTATCCACTCTTGAACATATGATACGGCTGCAGCGACCGCCTTATCTATATCCGGATGCGGGGAATTTTCCGCCTTAAGGATTTCCGCGCGGATATGCGCCGGCTTTTGCGTTAAGGCAACGCTTTTGAGGATAGCAACCGCTGTTAACGCTTCCTCGGTGGTCTGCGCGGTTATATAATGTTCTTCACCGCCGTTTGAGAGCTCCATATAAAGTTTGTTTTCGAGATAGTCTTCCTTGATAGTCAGTCCGAGATAAGATAAGCCCGCGATTTCTTTATAGACATTGTCCAGCTCCTCCTGATAGAGGCGGATGATGTATTTCAGCCCGATGGTTAGGGCGACAAACGGCTTGTAGGCTTGTATGGCAACAGCTTTATCCCCAACCTTAAACACGGCACACTCAAGCTTGTTTTTGACAAAGCACGACTCGACAAACAGCGCCACCGCAAACCAGTTTATCGAAAAATCAGGCGTGTTATTGCGGATGATTATTACCGGAAATTCGCCGTACAGCATTAAAATATTTGCTGCCAATTTACGATAATCTTCCCATGTTTTTACCTTGCTGTCGCTAACGGTATATACCGGCCGTTCAGCATTTAAAAATGTATTTTCGGGATTTTCATCCAACACTATTTCTATCATTTTTGTTTCCCCTGTTTGGTTTTGTGAGGGATTATACTGCCTTTGGTTTAAGATTCGGTTAAACTTGCGGTTTATTTAAGCAGGCTAAAGTTTTATTGGAAACAGACCGGCGGATTATTATTTTTTGTGAGGTAAAAACGCTTGAAGGAGATTGCTTATGAGCAAAACTATCACATTTTTTTCTGCGGCGGCGGTGAGTGCGGCAGCCCTTTTGGCGGCAGGCAGCGCAGCGGCGGAAATTCCGGCGGATACCATCCAACATTTTCATCAAGGCAAATTCAGTTCAGAAAAAGGAGAATTTAAAATGTCACAAAATAACGTACAGGACGAAACCCTTTGGGAAAAGACCAAAGAAATGGGCGCAAAGGCTTGGGAAGCCACTAAAGAGGGCACTGCAAAAGCCTGGGACAAAACCAAAGAATTAAGCAGTGACGCATGGGACAAGACAAAAGAATTAAGCGGCAATGCGGGCGACGCCGTGGCTGACAAGTCTGAAGACGCTTGGGAGGCTACAAAAGACGGCACGGCAAAAGCCTGGGACAAAACCAAAGAAGTGAGCGGCGAAGCATGGGATGCTACTAAAGAAGGGGCTGCCAAAGCCGGTGATGCGATTGCCGACACCTCCAAAAACGCATGGGAAGCAACCAAAGACGGAACTGAAAAAGCTTGGGACAAAACTAAAGAGGCCAGCAGCGATGCTTGGGAAGCCACAAAAGAAGCAGCTGATGATGCCGGCGATGCCATCAGCGGCAAAGACTACGACAACCCGATGTATAAACCGGAAAACGGCACCGACAGCCACCATTACAACCATCATGCCGGAAACTGATTTTTACAGCAAAAACGGCTGTTCCCCCGCAGTTATCCTCGCGGGGGATTTTTTGTTTTGACAATACGATTGTTTTTAAGCAAAGTATGCTTATCTTACCGTTTGTTTTTTAAGGATATGCAATGACTGTTTTGAGAATTTTGATATTGGGACTGATGTTTTTAACTGCTCCGGCAACAATGGCGCAACCGGCAACGGGGAACAATGCGGCAGATGCGGAAACCGCATTTGATACGGCGGCAGCAAACAAAACGCTTGATAACCTCACCAAAAAACTGAACGCCCATAAAGTCAGCCGCGAAGAAACCGAAGAGCTGATGGACACGCTGACCGCGTTGCAAGCGCAGACGCAGAATTCGCAAAAGCAGACGGCTGCCGAGCTTAACAATATATCCAAGAAAATCAGCGCTTTAAACAGCAGTTCGGCAGAGGGAGAAGAAGATTTGCCCGAGATTGCCAAAGAAAAGTCCAAATATGAGGCTCAAGCTGCCAAATTAAAATCCCAGCAGGCACAGGCGGCGCTCATCCTTACCAAAATCGACGAGATTAACAACCTGATTATGAAAAGCCGCAACCAAGAGCTGATTAACGATATTTTGACCAAACAGAGCTCAATTTTCCAGCCCGAGGAATTTTGGCAGTCGCTGTTAAGTTTCGGCGGCTTTTTGAAAGAGATTTTGATTTCGCCCTTAAACTGGTACCACAAACTCAAGCCCGAGCAACAGGAAAACGCGCGGCACAGTTTGGGCATTCTTTCGCTGATGATTGGGGCGGCATTTGCGATTGCCGTGTTTATCCGCGCTTATATCCGCAAGCATTACGGCTATAATCTGGACATCAGTGCGCCCTCGTATGGGCAGAAATTTCGCGCGGCGGTGTGGATTTTTGTGGCAAACGGGGCTATTCCCGCGGCTATTATTGCGGCGTTTTGGGCGTGGATTAACAATTATGAGCTGATGGCGGGCAGCGATTTTCTTATCCTGTTGAAAAACTTTGCGGTTTATCTGTTGTATTTCCTTATCTTTCGTGCCGGTGTGCTGGCGGCATTTGCCCCGCGCAATCCGGACTGGCGCATTTTTAACATTGACGCGAAAAAGGTGCGGCGTGCCTCAAACGCGCTGATTACCGCGGCGGCGATGATTACTGCCGTTTCTTTTTTCCGGACGCTTGCAACCGAGATGTCTCACAAGCCCGAGATTATCTATTCAATGCAGATTTTTGCTAACGCGATTAAGGCGTTTGCCGTGGTGTGGGTCGCGTATCGGGTGCTATATGACGTAAAAGATTTATCCGATGAAGAAGTTGAGAGCGAGAATATTCAAAAACTTTCGGTTTCGGCGCAGACGGCTCTCGCCATCATTCTGTTTATGGCAACTGCGTTCGGGTTTTCACTGTTTGGGTACATCAGTTTTTCGGCATATCTGATTAACCGGTTTATCATTTCCGCCGGCGTGGTGAGCGCCCTTTATATTGCCTACAATTTGCTTTTGATGCTTTATCATATGGTTATCCGCTGGCGGTTTTGGATTACGGCGTTTCGGATTAACCGGCGGTCGCTGATTAAGAGCGAGGTGTGGTTCGGGATTATCTTAACGCCGGTTGTTTATCTTTTCGGCGCACTTGTTCTGTTAGCTGTGTGGGGCGTGTCGGTCGATATTTTGATTGCGAAGACCAAAGGGGTTTTGACCGGCTTTAACATTGGCGAGGTGCATGTTTCGATTACCTCCCTTTTATTGGGCATTATCGCCTTTTGGGTGGCGATGCTGTTGGTTAAAATGCTGAAAAGCAGCATTCAGCAAGGCGCATTAAGCAAGCTTGATTTTGATGACGGGATGAAAAATTCGATTATCTCGGGCGTCGGTTTTTTCGGGTTTATCGTTTCGGTGATTTTGGGCATTGCCGTAGCGGGCGGAAGCTTTAAGAGCTTGGCGATTATGGCGGGCGCGCTTTCCTTTGGCGCAGGTCTTGGTTTGCAAAACATTGTCAGCAACCTTGTTGCCGGCATCACGATTTTGTTTGAACGCCCGATTAAACTCGGCGACATAGTCAATATTAACGGCTATGAGGGCACGGTTAAGCAAATCAGTATGCGCTCGACGATTTTGGAGATGGGCAACAAATCCAACGTGATTATTCCAAACTCGGCGATTATTTCGGGCAGCGTGGTCAACAAAACCCATGACAACCGGATGATGCGCATTGAAATCAAGGTCGGCGTGGACTATGACAGCAATATTAACCAAGTGCGGGATATTTTGCTTTCTATCGCCAAAAATGAAGAGGGCGTTTTGAAAACCCCTGCCCCGTCGCTGATGTTTACGGACTTTGGCGACAGCAGCCTTGATTTTCAGCTTAACTGCTACATCTCAAACATTTCCCAAAATGCGGAAATTACTTTTAACCTGCGCGAAAAGATTATCAACGCTTTCAGAGAGGCGGGAATAAACATTCCGTTTCCGCAACGCGTGGTGCGCCCGCTTACCGGTAATTCCGCGCCTCTAGAGCCGCTTAATCCGGCTGTTGACCAAACCTTAAGTTGAGGATAACTAATCTTTTATTTTGCAAAAGAGGAAAATCCAAGAAACAATGCTTATATTGTCGGGGTAATTTTTTATTTAATTAACAGGAGAAATATGATGAAGAAATTTTTAGCGGTTTTGGCTTTGGCTTTAACATTTGTTGCTGCCGGAAATGCAGTTGCGAAAAAGGCAAAAGGCGGTTTTCAGGGACCGACTACTGCAAGCGCATCCGTTGCGGAAGCTTTGAAAATGGATGACGATACGCCGGTTGTTTTGCGCGGCAAAATTGAAAAAAGCCTGGGCGATGAAAAATACCAGTTCAATGACGGAACAGGCGTTATCGTGGTTGAAATTGACGATGACGAGTGGAACGGCGTGGTTGTTAAACCGGAAAACACCGTTGAGCTCCGCGGCGAGATAGATAAAGATATGATGCAGGCGCCGGAAGTGGACGTTGAAACCGTTATCTTGGTTGACTAATTTTATATTACGGACTGAAAGCAGGGTTTCGGGCGAAGCCCTGTTTTTTTTATATCTCTAGCACCATACCGTCGTATGCCGTTTCAAACTCTTTTCTTAAAGCTTTATCATCCACGCGAGCGGAGATGTGGGTTAAAATCGTCCTTTCGGGGGAAACATCGGCAATTATTTTTTTGATATTATCTATATCGCTGTGTCCGTTTGCGGCTTTTTCATAACCGTTATTACACTCGATTAACAGCAGTTTGAGGTTTTGCAACATCGATTTGGCTTGCGTGGGCATTTCCTGCCAATCGGTCACATACGCGAAATCTTTATAGCGAAAAGCAGAAGAATAGATATGGTGATGTGGGAAAAGAGCTGTTTCCATTTTAAGCCCGCAAACCGTAAACGAGCCACAATCGGGAAGAGTTTTCCACTCTATTTTTTTGCTGTCCGGTTCGGCTTCCGCCTGCCCCGCAAACAAATAGCCGTAGTTTTCTTTTAAGCCCTGCATTGTGTTTCGGGCGGCATAAACTTCTATGCTATGGTTCAACAGCTTGGTCGCGCGCGGCAGTTCGGGGATACCGGCGATATGGTCATAATGGCAATGGGTGATTAAAACCGCATCAATATTTTTGACATTGTTTTTATTTATCTGCTCCCGAAAGTCCGGACCGCAGTCAATTAAAATGCTTTTTCCTTTGTCTTGCAAGAGGATTGAAGCACGCGTGCGGCAATTTTCGGGGTTAGACATATCCGCGTTGCCCCAAGTGTTGAATATCATCGGCACGCCATACGCCGAACCAGAACCGAGAACTGTTATTCGCATTTCTTTTCCGCTTCCTTTACCTGATTGATAATTTTTTGTTGTAACGTTTTATCAAGATTGTATTTTTCCAGCTCCGACAGTAAATATTTCATAAAACCGTTTTCTCTGCTAATTCGATATGAGGCAGCATAATTTATATCATAAAGCCACGAAATATCCATCAAAATCCGGTCGGCAAATGTTTTGACGGTGGGAAACAGGATTGTCTGCTGCGCCGTAAATTGCCCGACAACATCGGCAGAAAGCGGCGCGTTGCGGTGCTCATACGGCAATTGTTTATAAAAAATATCGTGATATAGGCGTTGTTCTTTCTTTATTGACTGCAAATTAGCCAGTTTGTCGGCATCTCGCACCAAAAACAATATTTGTTTGATTTCCTCTTTATCCGGCAGACGCATAAAGTTTTGCCACTCAGGCGCCTTATAAACATCTTCCATCATCCGGCCGTGAAATTTGACGGCGGCTAAAATGCGCGGGTCATTATAAAGGGGATTTTTTAAAAGCGTGTTATAGCCTATATCCCCGTGATTTAATTGAAATGACGCAGCGTCAATATACTCTTTGTTTTGTTCGGCCTGATAGCGCAGCATACCTTCTTCAAAACGCCCGACATCGTGAAACAAAAGGGCGCGTTCGGCAGTGGCTACAAAATCCGGCGTGTTGTTAGCCAATTCAAACGTTTGAGAAATTATCTTCCTGCCGAATTTTAAAACTTGCGTGGAGTGTCTGACCTTATGGGTAAGAAAAGTCTGATAATAATCATCGGACGAAATAAGAATCGCCGCTTGTTTGTAATATTGCCGAAAATTGATAAAATCCGCCTTTTGCATTGTTTTTCCTCTTGTCGGAAAGGATGGTAAAACATAAAAACTAAAATTTGTTTAACGTACGGATTGTGTTTTTTGTTTGAAAGCCATTTGCGCCAGCTCCTGACTGTTATGGGCCTGAACTTTGTCGGTGATGAAGGCGTGAACATCAATGACAATGCCTTTACGGGGCTTTTCGTCTGCTTTTCTTTCAAACATCGGCAAATTTCTTTGTGTGGCAGTAAAGCCTAAAAGCAACGGATTTCCCTGTTCATCAACCCCTGAGACCATCATTGCGTGCTGTGGTTTCCCTTTACCGTCAAATAACATAACAATATCGCCTTTGCGTATATTTTCTATATCTCTAAGATTCCCGCTTGCGGAAGTTTTGGCGTATTGTTCAAGTTCTTTGGCCAAATCTTCCGGCTGAGCGAGGTTTTCGTTATTTGTCTTTTCAGAAAACAGCGATAAACCGTATTCCTGCTCCATCTTCAGCAAAGAAACGGTTATTCCTTTGGTGCAGTTACCTTTGTCTGCAAAACCGTTTGTTTCCCCGAAAAAGCTATCGCCTATTATTCTGCGGTGCATTCTTTCTATGGTTTTGCTGACAAGGTTCTTTCTGATATACTTATCTTCGAGTTTTTGTTCCGCTATTTCTTTGCTGAAATGAGAATACAGCGAATTCACTATTTTACGCTTCGTTTCCATATTCGGCGCATTATCAATCTCCTCTTTCACAGCAAGAAATTCCGAACGATTGCGGAAATTATTATAGATTATATTGACATGGATATTTTCACAAAACACCTTAAAATCATTATCTTCTGTGGGGACTCTCTTTTTAGCATCTTCTTTTTCTTTCTCGGTTTTCGGGGCTCTATATTCGTTTTCCTGTTTAAAGATGTTTTCAAGCAAAGGCAACATTTCTACCGTTGACTTTCCCTCAAACAGCTCAAGGCTTTCTTTTTGCAACTTTATTAAGGCATCATTGCGGCGGATAACGTCTTCCACATACCTGTTATACATTTCTTCTGCGTTGATTAGTGCCATTTGTTTGCTCCTTTTCATAAATTGTAACATAAGTTTACCGCAAATACAACCCTTTTATGCTTGACATTTGCCAATTTGCGGTTATTCTAAGGTTGTTCTTGATGCTTGCAGGGCTTATAAGCATAGAACATATACCAACCGAGCCGAGGTTAATGAGATTGTTAGACGTTACGGGTCTATTTAAATTTCGACAGCGGCTCCTCATATAAGGAGTTTTTTTAATGTCTGAATACAAATACAAACACGGACTTTCGATTATGCGGGCACAGCCTTTTCATATCGGTCACCAAAAGCTCGTGGACAGGATGCTCGCAGAGTGCGAACGCGTTACGATTGTGTTGGGCTCTATCCAAGAGCAGGGAACGGCGCGAAATCCGTTGAACTACACCACCCGCAAAAAGATGATTCAAAATATTTACCGCAGCAAGCCGGAATATGAACGGCTCAAGATTATAGGGTTGTTTGATATTAATAACCCGGCGGAATGGGGCGAGTATGTGCTTGATTTCATTAAAGAGAGTTTTCCCGATATGCCGACACCGGATGTTTATTACGCCGGCTCGAGCTATGACGCGCATTGGTTTCGGGAATGCTTCAACAACATTGAGCTGGAAGACCGCACTGACCCGAACTTCCCGTTTGTGACCGGAACGATGGTGCGCGATATGATAAAATTCGGCGACAACCGCTGGAAGAATTTTATCGCACCGGAAAACCACCACATCGTGGAGGAATATTTTAACAAAAAACGCGGCATAATATAGGGGGCGCGCAAAAGTACAATCAGTGGCAGCGCCACAGGCAACAAGGCAAATTTCCTCCTTTATGTACCGGTTATGTACACCGCAGTCGGCAATTTTCCTCAAGCATTGTACTTTATCGCACCCGTAGAAACGGCTTCGCCGTTAGTTTAAAGTTTCAATTTTACCGCCTGCGTCTTCTGCAGGGCTTATAGAAGACAGGCGGCGACATAACCCGAATAAGCCTGAAAGGGATTTTAAGATGACTAACCGTATTTTGATGCGGATTGATTTTCAAAATGATTTTGTACATCCGCACGGCGCACTTTCCATTGAAGCGCCGGAACTGATTGAGAAACACCAAAAATTTGCTGACAGTTTGTTCAAAGGCAGTTTTGACAAGATTATCGACACCTACGACACGCATTTTCAAGAAACCTACGGACAGACGGTTGAGGCGATGGACTACCCTCTGCACTGTGTGTTCGGCAGCTGGGGCTGGCAGCAGGCGGCACCGTTTAAGCCGGAACTTAACGTTACGAAAATGTATAAATCCACCACAAACATCTGGAACGAGGTACGGCAATACCGCGATTTGGCAGCGGATTGGAACGGCAAAGAGGTTTATCTTGCTGGCGTGTTGAGCGATGTGTGCGTGCAGCAGGCTATGAACGGACTATTGAAAAAAGGGGCGCGCGTGGTTGTGCTGGAAGATTTATGCCAAGGGTTAAACCGGCAGATAAGCGATATTTTGCAAGACGATGTCTACCGCCCGTTTATTGAAAGCGGGAGGCTGAAGAGTATTACTTCCGCGCAGTTTTTTCGCTGCCGCTTGAACGAGAAGAAAATTCAGCATAATTTAGTCAACAGAGCATTGGGAGAATAGAGATGATGACAAACAATACAAACACCAGACCGAACATTTTAGCAAACGGAACGCCGCTTTTCTGCGACCTTTACCACCTGACAATGGCGCAGGCGTGGTTTGCAGACGGTAAAGCGGAAGAAACCAAAACCTCGGAAGCCTTTTTCCGCAAATGTCCGTTCGGCGGAAGCTATCTTTTGGCGGCAGGGTTGGCGGAATTTGCCGAGTGGCTGGAAAATTGGCGGTTTAACAAAGAAGACATTGATTATCTGCGGACGATTACAAACCCTGATGGCGGGCGGAAGTTTAACGATGAGTTTCTTGATTTTTTAGAGTGGCAGAAGTTAAAAGTCAATATCCGCACCGTGCCGGAGGGGACGGTTGTGTTCCCGAACGAGCCGGTTTATTCGGTATCCGGTCCGTGCTGGCAGGTGGATTTGGTGGAAGCTGCGCTGTTGAATATCTTTAACTCGCAAAGTTTGATTGCGACCAAAGCGTCCCGTATGGCGTATGCGGCAAGTCTGGACGGCAAAAAACGCCCACTGTTGGAGTTTGGTTTACGGCGGGCTCAAGAACTCGGCTGTTTTTCGCAGACACGCGCGGCGATTATCGGCGGAGCAACCGGAACATCCAATGTGGCGGCGGCAAAGCATTATGACATCCCCGCCAGCGGTACAATGGCGCACTCGTTCATTATGAGCTACGAAAACGAACTTGATGCTTTTAAGGCATATATGAAAGCCTCCGTTGGCAACACCATCCTTTTGGTGGACACATACGACACCCGCGAGGGGATTAAAAACGCCATCAATGCCTCTCGCGAAACAGGAATTGAACTTATGGGCGTGCGCATTGACTCCGGCGATTTGGCTTATTGGGGCAAAGATGCGCGGCGGATGTTTGACGAGGCGGGTATGCCCGACATCAAGCTTGTTGCCTCCAATGACCTTGACGAACATCTGATTGAAAATCTCGTTATGGTACAAAAAGCGCCCTACGACGTGTTTGCAGCCGGCACGAAGCTTGTGACCGCTTATGACACTCCTGCCCTCGGCGGCGTGTTTAAGACAAAATCTTATATGGGCGAGCCGAAAATCAAGATTGCCGAGGGGAAAACGACCATTCCGGGGGCGACGGACATTTTGCGCATTGTACGAAACGGGAAATTTGAAGGCGATATTATCATTAAAGCCGATGACGACCATATCCTTACGGGTGCACAGCTCGCGCGGGATGTTACCTCTTACACACTCGGCAGCCAAAACGGAACGCGCGCGGTGTTTAAAAAAGGCACAACGGCAACGAGGCTGTTGCAGACAATAGTTGAAAACGGCGAGATTGTTTGCAAACCGGAAACAAACGTTAAGTTTTTGCAATATACGGCTGAACGCAATCTTTTAATGTTGGATGATTGCTACAAACGTCTTGCCAACCCACATATTTACGGCGTAGGCTTAGAGAGCGGGCTTTATGCTTTGCAGCAAAACTTAATTAAGGCTCATCTGGGGAGATAAAACGATGGAAAAAACTTGGAACAAACTGAAAGAGGGCTTGCGGGCATACTGCACAGACAACGGCTTTAAAGGCGTTATCCTCGGGCTGTCGGGAGGGATGGATTCCGCGTTAGTCGCGGTGTTGGCGGCAGACGCACTCGGCGGCGAGAACGTACGGGCAATTATGATGAAGACCAAATACACGTCTGATTTAAGCCTAAACATTGCCCGCGAGATTGCCGAACGAAACAATCTAAACTATCAGGAGCTTGACATTGAGCCGCTTGTTGAGAAAGAAACCGCTTTTTTGCGGCAGGCGTTCGGGCAAGAGGTTAAAGGGATTGTGCTTGAAAACCTGCAGGCACGTATCCGCGGGCAGCTGTTGATGGCGTATTCCAACCAATTCGGCGGATTAGTACTCGCGTGCGGCAACAAATCGGAAGCCTTAACCGGCTACTGCACACTGTATGGCGACACCTGCGGCGGGTTAATGCCGATTGGAAATGTTTACAAAACTACCGTGTTTGAGCTCGGGAAATGGCGCAACACCCTCGGACAAGTTCTTCCCGAAGCGGTCATCTCCCGCGCGCCGTCGGCAGAACTTGCCGAAGGGCAAAAAGACGAAAACTCACTGCCGCCCTATTCTGTTTTAGACGCTGTCTTAAAACAGCTTTATGACGAGGGCAAAGATATCAACGATGTTTGCGGGTTTGATAAAGCAACGGTTGAGCGCGTGGCAAGGCTCATACAGCGCTCGGCATTCAAACGAAAACAAACGGCTCCGGCTTTGAATATTTAATAAAATTTATCCCCGCTTTACCGGCGGGGATTTTTTATCGTCCTCTTGACTTATTTTTTATGTTTTTATTTTTCTTTATAAATTTTTGCGGTGCTTTATTATCATAAAGCATATTTCCGGGGATGTTTCTGATTTTGACAATAAGTTCTTTAACATCGGGCTGATTGTCGATATCGCTATATTTTGTTCCGAACGGAAAATCGCTTAAACCGAATACCATCATCATATTCTTTTTATAATAACGGTTTAAATTAACCAACTTTCCGTCTTTTAAGAATGTATAGCATATGTTTAGTGCTTTTTCGTAATTATTGGAATTATGCGGATAATTTATTGCCCATTTATTTTTATCAAGATAAGTTGTTATCCGTTGGCGGCAGATATGGACGTTTTTATCATATTCATTTTTCATCCACCAATTAAACACGGTCGTGCTTATCAGCAAATTATCTTTCCGTTCATCATTCAACAAAATATTATCCAGCCGCACTTCTCCCTTTTCAACGACATCCCAATATTCGCCGAAACGGCTGCTGATGATTTTTCGCCAGACTTCCGGCGGTACCCCGTGTGCAATTGCCCGCTTAACAATTTCCCGTTCATAAAGCAATGTATTCGTATATGCCGAAATTTCATTGTGTGCACAAAGCTTTGCATAATCTTCGGCACTGTTCGGCAGAGAAAACACGCCCTTTTTATGAACTTGGCGATGATGAGATTCATGAGCTTTATCTGCCATTTTTAATACTTCATCGTTCCATTTGCGAACTGATGCAAGAATTGTTTTTGCTTGTTGGGGCGTGCAACCGGTCAAATCCGGAATAAAGCACTTGAGGTGGACTTTATCTTCTCCGGGCAGATAAATACCGGCACATATTCGGCTTTTATAATTATCTTTATTGATGATGACAGTGTCGGTGATGTGCGGCGCCTTTTTAACAAAGTCGTCCAAACTATATATCTTACCGGCATTAAATGCGTCTATAATTGTGGCCTCATCCCAGTCAAATTCTTTAGGAGGCTGCCCGATTGAACTCTTTTGTTCTCCGGTTATTTCCGGACGTTGTTCTTTGCAATTGATGCACGCGGCTGCTGCCAAACAAAAAACCATTAAGTTGACTATTTTATGATTTTTGCTCATTTTAACCTCCGTTTTCAGTCAGTATACTCCTTTTTTGCCGTTGATGCAATCATATTTTTTATGGATTTTTATTTTTTTGTCCGTAAAATGGCGGTATGATTTACGGAACGGATTATATCTCGCCTTTGGGGGCAATCCGCCTTGTCAGCAACGGCGAGGCTTTAACGGGGCTGCATACGCTGTTTTGGAACGGGCGGCAGGCAGACGACGCGCCTTTGCCCGACGGCAGCGCTTTGCCGTGCCTTAAAGACGCCATCCGCTGGCTTGATATTTATTTTGCGGGAAAAAAGCCGAATTTCACCCCGCCGCTTGCGCCCGAGGGCTCGGCTTTCCGGCAGGAAGTGTGGCAGATTTTGCTCACTATTCCTTATGGTAAACTTATGACATATGGTGAGATTGCGGCGCTTATGGCTTGTAAATGCGGCAAAAAGAAGATGTCTGCCCAAGCGGTCGGCGGAGCTGTAGGGGCAAACCCCATCGGCATAATCATTCCCTGTCACAGGGTTATCGGCGCAAACGGTAATTTAACCGGATATGCCGGCGGACTTGTCAGCAAAGTTAATCTGCTTAAGCTTGAGGGGATTGACACAGACAAGCTGATTATGCCGAAAAAAAGCAGATTTTTGTGAATCCCGCGGATATTACTGATAACACATAAAAAAATTTGCAGATACATAAAAGAGATGTTGACATTTTTGAAATATATATTATAGACTGTAGAATATGTTTAATGTGATGAGGTAAAAAATAAAAGAACAGACATGAGTCCGGCGTATAGTTATGTTATCAATTTAATATTGGTTTTAGTTTTAGTTTTTTGTAATGCTTTCTTTGTCGTTTCCGAATTTGCCATTGTAAAAATCCGCCGCACGCGGTTGGAAGAACTTGCCCATACAGGCAGCAAGCGTGCGAAAATTGCCTTAAAAATCAGCGAGCATCTTAACACCTATTTAAGTGCCACGCAGCTCGGAATTACCCTTGCCTCTCTTGGTCTCGGCTGGCTCGGCGAACCGGCTGTTTCCCGTCTTTTGGAAAATGCGTTTGCCAATTTCTTTGCCGATAATCCGGTTTTGCTGCATTCTTTGAGTTTCGGCGTTGCCTTTACTTTTATTACACTTTTACACGTGGTATTGGGCGAGTTAGTGCCAAAGTCTATGGCTATTCAGGATACTGAACGCTATACGCTCCTGATTGCCGTGCCGCTTTATACGTTTAATAAAATCTGCACGCCGATTATCTGGTGTTTTGACCATGTGTCGCTGTGGATTTTGAAGATGATGGGCGTTCAGGCCGCTGACGAAAGCGACGAGGCTCACTCCGAAGAAGAAATCAAACTCATTATTGATGCGTCGCAAAAAGGCGGGGTGATTGATGATACGGAAAGCGAGATTATCCAGAACGCAATTTCGTTTTCAGAGATTTTTGCGCATGAAATTATGATTCCGCGGCAGGAAATGAAATGCATTTACCAAAACAGCAGTTTCAACGAAATTATGGAATTTGTGAAGCAAAACAAACATACGCGTTTTCCGCTGTGTGCCGGTGACAAAGACCAGATTTTGGGGATGATTCACATTCGCGATTTGTTAGAGTGCAAAAACACGCAGCACAAAGATATTTTGAGCAAGATTGTACGCAAAATCCTTTTTGTACCGGAAAATAAATCCATTTCCGAGATTTTGCACGAGATGATGAAAAAGCGTATTCATCTGGCGATTGTGGTGGATGAATACGGCGGGACGGCGGGTTTGCTCTCAATGGAAGACATTTTGGAAGAGCTTGTCGGGGAAATCCGCGACGAGCACGACGAAGTGACCGAAGAGCCGGTGAAGATGATTAACGAGCGCGTGTGCGAGTTTGACGGGCTTTATTTGGTGGAAGACGCCTACGACTGCCTCGACCTGCCCTATTGCGAGCACGAAGAAAGCACAATGGGCGGCTATGTGTTTAACCTGTTGGGGCGCGAACCGCAAGTGGGCGACACTGCCGAAGACGATTATTGCTTTTATGAAGTTATGAAAGTAGACAGTATGCGCATTACCCGCGTGAAGACAACGGTCAAAGAACGACCGGCTGAAGAAGAGGAAGAATAAAGAAGAGCTCCGAAAGGAGCTTTTTTTATGGATGGGTTGTTGCCCTTCCCCCCCCCGCCCCTTTCTTTAAGAGGGAGGAGATGATTAGGATGATTTATTGTCCCCATCCCCCTTCCTCCGGGGAAGGGGGGGGGTGCTGGCTGCGAGGGTTTCCTTCCCCCGGGGCGGGGGAGGTTAGGAGAGGGGGAGATATGGATTCAATGTTTCCCCATCCCCTGCCCCTTTCTTTAAGAGGCAGGGATGATAAGGATGGTTTTTATCCCCATCCCCCTGCCCCTTCCTCCAGGGAAGGGGAGGTGTTGGCTGCGAGCCCTTCCGCCGTGGGAAGGGGAGGTTTAAGGTGAGAACGTGTGTGTGGGGGGGAAGAGGGAGCCGGTAATAAAGGCGTTGACAAAGGGTTAAAAAAGTGTTAATATCTTAATAATGTTTTAACTTTTCCGGAGGCCGGTTATGAAAAATGCGTTTGCTTTTTGGGTTTTGGCTATAATGGCAGCAGCTGTTCCGGCAACTGCCTCGGAATCCTTTCGCTACCAGATGATGGACAGTGCGTCGGCAACCGGTCGCGTTTATGCTACAATTGTTATGCCGGTGTCTATGAACACTGTCAAAGATATGAGTTTCGGGATGATGGTTAAAAACAAAGACGGTTTTGTGGAGCTTGACCGCGCGGGCAATAGGCTTTCGTCCGGTCCGGGGCTTGCCACGAGCACTCCCTCTTCCGGCGCTGTTCAAATTAAAGGTCCGCAAGGGCATTGGGTGGCGGTCAGCGTTCCGGAAAGCAATATTTACGACAATGACAGCAACGCATTGGAATTTAAACCGATTATCACGCCTAAATACCGCACAATAGCCTTAAACAACCATAACGGCGAGGCAACCCTTAAAATCGGCGGCACACTAACATTTAATCATAATCAAATCAGCGGCGGCACGAAAAAAGGCTTTTATATCGTGCAGGCATCGTATTAGAGATTTTTTATTCTGCTTTGTACTCGGGTGAATGGTGAGGAGATATGGATGAGATGTTGTCCCCATCCCCCTACCCCTTCCTCCAAGGGAAGGGGAGGTTTAAAGTGAAAGCTCTTCCGCCGTGGGAGGAGATGATTAGGATGGTTTTTGTCCCCATCCCCTTACCCCTTCCTCCAGGGAAGGGGAGGTGTTGGTTGAGAGGGTTTCCTCCCCCCGGGGCGGGGGAGGTTAGGAGAGGGGGAGATATGGATTCAATGTTGTCCCCATCCCCCTGCCCCTTTCTTTAAGAGGGATGGAGATGATAAGGATGAGATGTTATCCCCATCCCCCTTACCCCTTCCTCCAAGGGAAGGGGAGGTTTAGGGAGAAAGCCCTTCCGCTGTGGGAGGGGGTAGTGCTGGCAGGTTTTATTTTAGGAGATGATAATGCCTAAATATGAGCATAATTTACTGGATTTGGCAAAGAAAAACCGGCAGAATATGACTGACGCTGAAAGAAAGGTTTGGGCTGTTTTGCGCGGGAAGAAAACAGGGTTTCTCTTTCGCAGACAATATCAAATCGAGTGTTATATTGTTGATTTTGTGTGTTTGGAAAAACATCTGGTGATTGAATGTGACGGCAGCCAACATACGGAAGAAAAAGATAAAGAACGCACAAAGTTTTTAGAACAGGCGGGATATAGGGTACTACGGTTTTGGAATAATGAGATATTGGAAAATATTGAGGGTGTGTATGAAATAATTTTGATGGAGTTGGAGAAATAAGGATGAGTTTGTTGTCCCCATCCCCCTTACCCCTTCCTCCAGGGAAGGGGAGGGGCTGGCTGCGAGGGTTTCCTCCCCCCGGGGCGGGGGAGGTTAGGAGAGGGGGAGATATGGATTCAATGTTTTTCCATTCCCCTTACCCCTTCCTCCAGGGAAGGGGAGATTTAAGGAGAAAGCCCTTCCTCCGAGGGAAGGGGAGGTTTAGGATGTTTGTTGTCCCCATCCCCCTTACCCCTTCCTCCGAGGGAAGGGGAGATTTGGGATATTTGTTGTCCCCATCCCCCTACCCCTTCCTCCAGGGAAGGGGGGAGAGGAGAAAATGTTTTTTTGCTAACGTAAAATTAACTTATCTTCGTTTATACTATGATTGTTGATAAATCATATAACCATTTAGGGGATAGAAGATGAAAAAATTTTTATTTATGGCGGCGGTTTCGGCGTTGGCATTGAGCGGCGGAAAAGCGATGGCTGCTGATATTTCAGCCACAGGCGAAGTAAGCGCAAGAATCGTTGAACCGCTTTCAGTTGCACAAATTGTTCCATTAAACTTCGGCGCTGTTTTAGCGGGCGAAAACGTTATTACAATTACTCCGGGAGGCTTGCGCTCTGCAACTGATGGCGCAAAATTAGTCGGCGGCGATGGTCAATCAGCCGGTACTTATACTTCTGCGGCAGCAGCTCAATTTACGATTTCAGGTCCTGTCGGAGCTAAACCAAAGGTTACATTCGGGGCTACCTCTGTACAAATAGCGAGCGGGGAAAACACAATGACTGTTGATAATTTTATCAGCAATGCCGCATCAGAAGCTAATGAAATTAAAGGAACTGCCGGTGGTACAGGAGAATTGACATTTCGCGTAGGCGCAGATTTGCACGTTGCTGCTAATCAGGCTCCCGGCGATTATACCGGTACATATACCGTCAACGTACACTATTAAGATATAATATATTATTATGTATTTTTGCCTATATATTGTTTTTGAAATATAAGTTTTAGTGGGGTTGCTGCGAAAAATCGAACGTTTTTTTTAAGCATATTTTTTGCAGTGTAATATATTGATTTTATATAACTAAAATTTCCGTCTATTGCTTAAAAAAACGTTCCTTTTTTTGTAGCATAATCTTTGGTTTGAGATGAGTAAAGTTCTATCCTGATTTATCAACAAATATAATCACTTACAACAATCCCGTCTTGAACCAAAGGCCTTTTTTGTTGCTACAAAAAAAGGAACATTTTTTATAAGCAACAAGAGAAATGGACAAAAAAGGCATAATCCATATAAAAACAAGGCAGGCAAAGGCTTTGAGGGGATTTTTCGCCTTGTTTTTCTTATGCCTTATCGCCGTTAATGCCGAGGCGGTAACGTGGAAAAAAACCAATGATTTGGCAATCGGGAATTTTGTGCAAACCGCAGAACACGCCTCTTGCAAGCTGG
Organism: uncultured Alphaproteobacteria bacterium; assembly: GCA_910576955.1. Taxonomy (GTDB): domain Bacteria; phylum Pseudomonadota; class Alphaproteobacteria; order RF32; family CAG-239; genus CAG-267. The sequence continues at coordinate 40,037 of CAJTJB010000001.1, forward strand.
AAACAAGCGGAGCGCTTGCCTGCAACGGGCTGAAAGCAGAATCCGGCAGTGGACAAAAAGCAGAAAGCGTCGGCAACATTTATTTTGAAACAGAAGTCACTACTTTTGGCGGAACGGAAACCCTGAATATTCCGAATCCGGCTGATGTGGTGCTGAAAGGAAACGGCTGCACCGTTACTTTTTCTAACATTACCCCATCGCAGAGCTCCGGCACGTTTAACCGTAAAGGCGCTTGGATTGGCGGTCTTCTGAATGAACTGAATGTTACGTTCGGGGCAGACATCACGATTGACGGCTGGTGCAAAGGCGGCGACACCGCATTCAGCGGCGTTATCAGCATTCCGTACACATCTTCGAATAACCGTACCGCCCTGTTGCCGGTGCGGATGGGAATTTCTTTCCATTTGGGAATAACCGAATCGCAGCCGCTTAATTTTGGCGCACTTCTTTCTCCGCAAACCAACAGCACTGTTACCCTCTCCCCCGAGGGAATACGCTCCGCACCGCCTGCAATGCTTTATGCCTCTGCACAAAACGCCTATTCGGCGGGGCGGTTTAATATCGTTTCCGGCGGTGATACGCTTTCTGCCGTGTTGGTTTTGCCGGAATCCGCCTCTATTGCTTCGGGCGCGAACACGCTCGGCGTTTCAAACTTTACCGCGCGGCTCGCAGACGGCAGCCCCGTTGCGTCGGGTGCGCCTTTTACGCTCAATAACGGAGATACTTTGCTTTTTACGGGCGCAACGCTCCATGTTCCGGCAAACACGCCCGCCGGAGAATACAGCGGCAGCTATGTTTTAACCATTTCTTATTAACGAAAGGATTTGACAGTGTATAAGAAAATTTTGTTATTTTTATTGTTTGGGGTGACAATCGCAGGACAGGCGGTTGCCAATATCTCGGTTTTTCCGTATAATATTGATTTTGAGGCGGAATCAAACAAGCGCGTGCAAAACGTGCGCGTTATCAACACCTCTAACGAAACGCAGACCTACCGCGTCAGCTTTGTGAACTTTGCGCAGGACGAAGACGGCGGACTTGCGGAAACCAAAGACGGAGAAGAAACTTTTGCCGACAAATATCTGACTTGGTCGCCGCGGCAATTTACCCTGAAACCCAACGAGGTGCAGACGATTAACATTGCCCGCAAGAGTATGGCGCAAGCACCGGACGGCGAATTTGTATCGCACTTGAGAATCGGCGAAGTTGCCATCGGCGCGCCGAAAAGCAAAAACCCGACAGTTGAAAACGCCGACACGCTCTCGATGCAACTCAAGGCTTTGTTTGCGATTACACTGCCGGTGACCATCCGCAAAGGCAAGGCGCTGATGAACACAACCACGGTTGAAAGCTATAAGAAAATTGCCGAAAACGCAATGATGGTGACGCTTAAACGCAGCGGCAACTTATCTTCCCGCGTGAATATTGCCGTGATTAACGACAAAGGCGAAGATATCGGGCGGGTCAACAGCGTCAAAATCTATCTTTCAACTGACAAACTTAATGTTACCATCCCTTTAAACCAAAAAATGATTACCTCTAACGCGAAACTTAAACTGGAAGATGCTCGGACAAAGAAAGACATATCGACACAAGCTGTTTCGCTTTAGGCTTTGTTTAACGGCTCTGTGTTTCTTCGGACTGTTTCCGCTTCAGGGAACGGCATTGCCGGAGAACGCGGAACCGTTAATTCTGGAGCCGATTATCCAGTCGTATAATCACAGCGATTACGCCTATGTGTATGAAGAGGGCGGCAAGGTTTATATTTCTTTGCCGCAGATGTCGTTATACCTCGGGCTCAAATATGAAATTAAGGGGAAAGCGATTTCTGTTTGGTACGCTGATGACAATGAGCACAAAATCGTTCTTAACCTTGATAACAACTCCCTCACGATTGACGGGGAGATGAAACATTTTATCTCTGATGACGTTATTGTGGTGGACAACACGCTGTTTTTCAGCGCGGAGCTGTGGCATAAGCTGTTGCAGGCGGAGGTTAAGGTTGATTATCTGAATATGCAGCTTTTGGTGGAGCGCGATAAGGACTTTCCGGCAATTAAAAAGAAAAAGGCAGAGAAAAAGCGCAGCAACGGGCTCTATCAATTCCAGCGCGACAGCTTTGCCGACTATGATATGGACAACAGGTGGTTCGGCGAGCCGGTGCTGGATTTGACTTTCGGCAAAGGCTGGGGGAAATCGCAGGATAGCGGACGGACATTTAACAGCGACTCGTATTCGGCAAATCTGGCTATGCTGGCGGGCGGGCTTGACCTTAACGCATATTTTGCGGGCGATTCGTATTCTGACCGTAAGCCGCGCGTACGCATTTCCGGCAGCCGCACGTTTTTGGACGAACCGCCGAACGCCCTTAACCTCAAGACCTTAAAAGTGGGCGATATCAGCGGCGTGGGCTCTTCTTACTTTACCAACGCAAGCTTCGGACGGGGCGCTGCGGTTTCAAGCTTTAAAAATCTGGTTATGTCGGCAAATAAAACAATTGACCTTACCGGTCCGCTTTTAGACGGCTGGCAGGTGGAGCTTTATTGGAACGAACAACTGGTCGGATATCGGCAGAGCGGCACGAACGGACAATATAACTTCCCGAATATTCCGGTTTCTTACGGCTTAAACACATTTAAGCTGGTCTTTTACGGTCCGTACGGCGAAACAAGGACGGAATATGAACGCTACTATTCCGGCACAAGCCCCGTGAAAAAAGGCGAGTTCGGCTATAATCTGGCGGCTTACCAGCCTTATCGCTATCTGATTGAAGACAACGAAACATACCAATATGACGGAAGCGACACGCCGGTTATTGATATGACCGGATATTACGGCGCAACCGATAACCTGACGCTGATGGGCGGATTTACACAAACGCCGGACGCCGAAACCAACTTTGACACGCAGCATTTCGGGATGGCGGGCGCACAGATGGCCGTTAAAGGAAGCTCGGTGCAATATAACCTTGAGCAAAATCTGGATACCGACCGAATCGGACACCACGCGGAATGGCAGGGTGATGTTTATCTCGGCACGATTTATGCGGGATATGACAAATATAACGGTATCCACTCACCGATTTCCTATTACGGGCAGGAATATCTTGATGAGCAGCTTGAGGCTCGGTTCTCGGGGATGCTGCCGTATAGTGTTCCCTACTACTTGAGCTGGCGGACGGGAACGCTTGAGGAAGACGGCAGCGCGTTTAAGAGCTTTTCGGCAAGGCTTTCAAAACAAATCTTAAACGGGCTTAACCTGACGCTTGAAGATAACTATTATGATTATCGCAACGCCAGCAAGCCGAACAATACCGTTCGGGTGGGCGCATATAAATGGTGGGGCAACTTCTCTTCCGAATCATGGCTCGAATATGAAACATCGCCGGAAACGAGATTTACCGAATTTTCAACCCGCCTTGACTGGCGCACGGGGCGCAATACTTACCTTTCGGGCAGATATACGCGGACAATGCGCGACAATATGGACTATTTTTCCTTCTCGGGCGGACAGATTTTCCCGTTTGGCGGACTGACCGCAACGCTCGAAACCGACCGGAACTGGAACTTGAGCGCCTACCTAACCTATAACATCAGTTTGGCGAAACGTCCTGACCGGATGGGAATTATTACCTCTGCTAACTCTAAATTAAGCCAAAGCGGCACGATTTATGCCAAAGCATATGACGAGAGCGGCAATCCGCTTGAGGGAATCGGGCTTAATGCCAACGGGCTCGAGAAACAAGTTTATACCGATAAATACGGAACGGTGGTGCTGGCTGATTTGCAGACATACGAAAAGACTATTTTAAGCGTGGATACGGAAACGCTTTTAGACATTGCCCTGCAGCCTGAAACCGAAGAGAAAAAACTTGTTTTGCACCCCGGAACCATCCGCACCGTCGGGCTGAAATTTACACACCGCGGCGCGGTTGAGGGCAAACTCGCCAACTCCGACGGTATTCGGATGTTCGGCTATAAAATTGCGGCGCTTGATAAGGCGGGCAAGGAAATTGCCTATACTTATGCGGATATTGACGGATATTTCATTTTAGACAACGTTCCTTACGGCACATACGATATTATCGTTTCCAAAGACAATACGCTGCTGGCAAAACAGCCGGATATTCACATTAACGATGTGGCGATATTCATCCCTGATGAGATTGAACCTAATATGCAGGCAGCCGCCCTGCTTGAAGAGCTTGACAGCGCAGAAGAAAACGCACGGCTTGAAACAGAGCACGAACAAGGGTTTAACAACGAGGAATATCTGAACAACAATTTCCCTGTTGATGTGCAAAACCCCGAACGCGCTCCGCAGACATATGCCCCTTATCTGACCATTGAAGAAATCGAGGGCGATATTTTTGCAAAATATGAAAAGCCGAAAGAGGATAAAATCCCCTATCATTCTTACTCAATGCAGGAAATTGAGTATCTTATTTTTGAAAAATAGTGGCGGACGACATTTTTTTATTTTCACCTTATCAATTTAACCTTTTGTTAAACGCATTTTGTGTATTATTATGCGCGAATATTTTGCGGGAGTTTTATCATGGAACAATATTGGTTTCTCGTGGCGTTGATATGCAGCTTGTTAAACGGCATTTTTATTTATACGAACCAAGTTTTTAAACTTGCGGGACCATTGTTTATGGTGTTTCGCGGATGGGGACAGCTCTTTTCGCTGCTGCCTTTTATTGCCTTTTTTACGCCGGTGCAGAATATTGCATTTTATCTTTTGTGCATTGCGCAGGGGTGTCTGATTGCTTTTAACGATTATCGGATATTCCGTTCTTCCAAGGCATTCGGCGCGGAGGTGACTGGGTCTTTGCAACCGCTGGCAATCGCCCCGATTTTTGTGCTCTGGCTCTTGATTAACCCCAATGATTTAATTAAGATGATTCAACATCCGCTTCATTTGGCGGCGGTTGTTTTATGCTTGGCGGGGATTACCATCTCCATTTTGAAAATGAAACAAGCCAAATATTCGTCAAGAGCAATGAAATATCTGCTGCCGTGCTTATGCTTGTTGGCGATTAATGACGTTATCAATAAAGAAGCAATGATGAGCGGACAGGAAAATCTGGTTTCGGCTATCTATTTTTATTGCTTAATCACGGCTTTTATCTCGGGGGGAATAAATTTTCTGCGCTATATCAAAAAGCACGATGCCCGCGAGTTAATCAGGAAAGAATATCGTTTTAAAGCCTTGTTTATTATTGTTATGATCAGCTTTTGTATGGTTACTAAAAACTACGCCATGTATCTGGCGCCTAATCCGGCGTATGTGTCGGCGATTATTTTCCTTTATCCGCTCTGGATTGTTTTGGGCAATATGCTTTATCGGCATTTTGGCGGGCGGATTGCCTGCGCAAGCGTGCGGCTTACGACCGTTTCGGTTTTGCTGACATCAGTTATCGGGCTGATATTATTGAAGTAAATCCGATTGTTTCCGATTACAGGCTGCGTTGGCAGCCTTTTTTATGGCTTAAATATTCCTTCTTTCAATACATATATTTTGTTGACATCTATATCAAATCGGGTATATCGTTTAGATGATGAGATGTAATTATATTTTGGAGGTTTTATGTTTGATATTTTGTATGGAATTTCCGCATTAAACTTAAGCGAACAATATGCTATTTTCGGAGTTTTAGCGGTAGCCTTTATCGGACTGTGGTATACCTGGTTTTTGAAAAAACAAGTTATGGCCAATGATTCCGGTTCGGGCAAAATGGTTGAGGTTTGGACTGCGATTAAACAAGGCGCAGACACTTACCTTAAAAAACAACTCAAATCCATTTTGCCGATGATTGTTATTTTGACAGTTTGCCTGTTTTTATCGGTTTATATTGTGCCGGTTTCGGCGGAGGCAAAAATCAGATTTTCCGCTTATGATGATGACACAATTAAACTTATCATTGCGTTCGGACGCGCAGGCTGCTTTATTTTAGGCTCTTTATTTTCTTTGCTTGTGGGACAGATTGGTATGCGTATTGCCGTGGCGGCAAATGTGCGGGTTGCCTCGGCTTCCAAGCGCTCTTTCGGCGAGGCCTTAAAAATCGCTTACCGCGCCGGTACTTGTACCGGTATGTTGACTGACGGTTTGGGCTTGATGGGCGGCACGGTTATTTTCATCATCTTTGGTATTGCTGCACCTGATGCGTTGCTCGGGTTCGGCTTCGGCGGAACACTCGTTGCGCTGTTTATGCGTGTCGGCGGCGGTATTTACACCAAAGCGGCAGACGTGGGCGCTGACCTTGTCGGCAAAGTTGAGGCCGGCATTCCGGAAGATGACCCGAGAAACCCTGCCGTTGTGGCTGACCTTGTCGGCGATAACGTTGGTGACTGTGCGGGTATGGCAGCCGATATTTTTGAATCCTATGAAGTAACTATCGTTTCCGGCTTGATTTTGGGGCTTTCTTTGTGGCACGTTACGGGAATGTATGAATGGATCGTTTACCCGCTTTTGGTGCGCGGTATCGGCGTGTTCTGCTCGATTATCGGCACATACGCGGTTAGAGATAATGGCTTAAAAGGCAATGCAATGAAAGCTATCTTTAAAGGCTATGTTACTTCGGCAACAATTTCCATTATCTTGTTTGCGGCTGTGGCTTATTTCTATCTGCAAGGTTTGCAGGGTGGCTGGTGGAGACCGTTTTTGGCGGTGACCATCGGTGTCTTTCTGGCTATGGCTATTGACAGAATTACAGAATACTTTACAGGCACAACGGGTGCTCCGGTTAACGAGATTAAAAAATCTACCGATACGGGCGCGGCTACCACAATTTTGAGCGGTCTTGCCGTTGGGCTTGAGAGTTCCGTTTGGTCGGTTTTGGTGATTGCTATCACTATTTTCACTTCAGTGTTAATCTTCGGTACGATTGACGGGATATCTGCTGTTGAACGTGTTACCTACATTTTGTACGGCGTGGCAATGACCGGTATCGGTATGCTCACCTTAACGGGCAACAACGTGGCGATGGACTCTTTTGGTCCGATTGCTGACAATGCCAACGGTATCGGCGAGATGTCTTGGCACGATGATAAAAGCGCCAAAACGAAAAAAGCCCGCCAAATTATGGCAGACCTTGACAGCGTGGGCAATACGACTAAAGCTATTACCAAAGGCGTGGCTATCAGCTCTGCGGTGATTGCTGCAGTCAGCCTGTTCGGCTCTTATATGGTGGATGTCAGCAGCGTGCAGGCAGCTTTGAACAGCACTTGGGCTAAAGAAGGCTTGAACCAGAGTTTGGCTTTGCTTAAAGATATCGGCATTGTCGTTTCAAACCCTGTTGTATTTGTCGGTATGCTGATTGGCGCAGCTGTGCCGTGGCTCTTCTCCTCTTTTGCCATCAACGCGGTTAGACGCGCGGCAAGTTTGATTGTGGAAGAAGTACGCCGCCAATTTGGTTTGGGCATTCTTGAAAACAAAGCCGAACCGGACTATGACACGACGGTTGCAATTTCAACAGCTGCAGCACAAAAAGAGCTTGTTATTCTGGCTCTCTTGGGTATTGTTTCACCGATATTTGTCGGGCTGTCGCTCGGTGTTGAGGCGTTGGGCGGTTTCCTTGCCGGCATTATCGTTTCCGGACAGTTGCTCGCGGTATTTATGTCTAACGCCGGCGGAGCTTGGGACAATGCGAAAAAGCTGATTGAAGACGAACCGAGCAGCATTGCTAAAAATACCGGCAAAGGCTCTGAACGCCACAAAGCGAGCGTTGTGGGCGATACGGTCGGCGACCCGTTGAAAGATACGGCAGGTCCGGCATTGAACCCAATGATTAAGGTGGTCAATATGGTCGCTGTTATCGTTGCGCCTATCGTTGTGGCTTACAATAACGAATACACCAAACTCTCCGCTATCGGATGGTGTGTTGTTATCGGTTTGCTTGCTATTTTGACTTCCGTTATTGTGAAGAGCAAAAAACAAGCAACCAAATAATCATTTAAGCTGATTGATTAAGCCCCCGTGTTCAATTGCGCGGGGGCTTTTTTGTTGCTTAAAAAATAGGTACGTTATTTTTAAGCAATAATCAAGCACTTTTATTTTTAATTAAATCAATCGCTTATTTCCTCTTTAACCTGCTAATATTAAACGTACAATATTTTTAGGCAATTGTGTTGAATTTTAAGATTAAGGAGAAAAGAGATGGATAATAAATTGCAAGATGTATTAAAGAAGCTGGGATTTCGTGAAGTTAATGAACAGAACGAGTATGATAGAACTGCTTTATTTTATGCACAAACAGCTGAACAAACAAAAACTTTAATTGAAGCCGGTGCTGATGTTAATATACAAGATGAGGATGGATGTACGGCTATTGTATTTGCAAAAAACGAAGAGCAGAAAAAATTATTGTTGAATGCAGGAGCTGAAATGCCTGAAGATATTCCTTTGTTAGGAGCAAAGTCTTTTGGAAATGACAATGATGACTATGTGATAGATTCACTGTTGTTAAGGGATAAAATAGAGCTGCGTAAGAATAACATTCTCAAATCCCGTCAATTGCGCAAAACTATTGAAGCACGCGAGGGGAAGGTTTCCGGCGCGGTGATTGCCGAAGATGTGATTTCCGGCAAAGAGAAACGGACGATAACACCTGGGATCGGGGCAGAAATCAAACGGCGGAAAATGGCAGAGAAATAAGCTGTAAATCTTCCCCCTCTCCCTTACCTCACTTACTTCGCAGGGCTCGCCTGCGGCTTGCCAACTGCGCTACGGTCAAGCCAGCTGTAACGTTTGCTAACACGCCGTTTCCGGCGTTCGCAAACTAACAGCTGCTATAGCTCTCGGCAAAAACAACACACTGTGTTGTTTTATCCTGCGAGCCCCTCGCTGGGGGGAGGAGATGTTTGCTGCAAGGGATTCCCTTTCCCCAGAGGAAGGGGTTAGGGAATGGGGTGATAATTTATCCATACTCTCGCAAGATCCCTTGACGAATGACGCGCCATTCGAGGGATGACACTGTGAGGGTAGGATGGGGGTAATTTACACCAAGCGGCTTTGATTGATGGAGGCTTTAACGAACTCCACAAACAGCGGGTGCGGTGCGAACGGTTTGGATTTCAACTCGGGATGGAACTGCACGCCGATAAACCACGGATGGTCGGGACGTTCGACAATCTCCGGCAATTTACCGTCCGGCGATGTGCCGGAAATCATCATTCCGCCTTGCGCTAATTGGCTCTTATATTTGATATTAACCTCATAACGATGGCGATGGCGCTCGGAAATATGTGTTGTACCATATACTTCGGCGGCTTTGGAATTGGGCGCCAAAACCGACTCGTATGCGCCTAATCGCATTGTGCCGCCCAAATCGCCGTCTTTATGGCGGATTTGCTTGGCGCCGTCTTTATCCCACTCGGTCATTAAGCCGACAACTGCCTCGCAATCTTCGGCAAGCTCGGTCGTGTTGGCGTTTTTAATCCCCAACACATTGCGCATGGTTTCAATGACCGCCATCTGCATTCCGAAACAAATACCTAAAAACGGAATGTTATGTTCACGGGCATATTTTACCGCGGCGATTTTGCCGGCTGTGCCGCGCAAGCCAAACCCGCCGGGGACGAGAATGCCGCTGACATCGGCAAGCCACTCATCCGGGCTTTCCTTTTCCAAAACCTCGGCATCAATCCATTTAATACGGACTTTATATTTATTGGCAATGCCGCCGTGGTTCAGCGCTTCGCCTAAAGACTTGTATGCCTCCAGCAGCTGCACATATTTGCCGACAACGGCAATGCGCACCTCGCCCTCGGGGGCTTTTAAGGTTTCGACAATCTTTTCCCAACGGCTTAAATCCGCATCAGGACATGGCAGCCCAAAGTAACGGCAGACGGCTTTATCCATCCCCTCTTTGGAATATGCGAGCGGAACTTGGTAGATGTTGCTGACATCCAACGCGGCAATCACATTTTCTTCTTTGATATTACAAAACAGCGCGAGCTTTTTACGCTCGTTCTCGGGAATCGGCATTTGCGAACGGCAAAGCAACATATCGGGTTGAATGCCGTATTCCTGCAATTTCTTTACCGAGTGTTGGGTCGGTTTGGTTTTCAGTTCGCCCGCTGTCGGGATATATGGCAGCAGGGTCAGATGCAGAAACATTGTACGTTCACGCCCTAAATCATAAGCAAGTTGGCGAATCGCCTCCAGATACGGCTGCCCCTCAATATCGCCAACCGTGCCGCCGATTTCACACAATACAAAATCTTCGTCTTCCAAATCACTGATTATAAATTCTTTAATTTCATTGGTGACGTGCGGGATAACCTGAATGGTGGCGCCGAGATAATCGCCGTGGCGCTCTTTATCAATCACACGCTGATAAATTTTGCCAGTGGTGATGCTGTCGGTCTTTTTGGCTGCCACACCCGAAAAGCGCTCGTAATGCCCTAAATCCAAATCCGCCTCTGTGCCATCATCGGTCACAAACACTTCGCCGTGTTGAAACGGGCTCATCGTTCCGGGGTCGACGTTCAAATACGGATCAAGCTTTCTCAAGCGGACTTTAAAGCCTCGGCACTGCAGAACAGACGCCAACGACGCGGACGCCAGCCCCTTGCCTAAAGAAGAAACAACGCCGCCGGTGATGAATATAAATTTGGTTTTTGGATTTAGTTCAGACATTTATCTACCCTTTTTTGGTTATAATTGCAGTGAAAAAGGCACCTCCTTGAAAAGGTGCCTTATTTTGAGTTCTTATCGTCATCCGATTATTCCGCTGCCGGTACGGTTGGCGTTTCTGCCGCGGCGTCCGGTACTGCCGGCACTGTCGGCGCGGTTTGCTGTAACGGCGCAACATCGGCAATAGAATCAGTTGTTCTGGTTTCGCCTTTATAATACAATGACAGCAAAATAGAGGTGCAGAAGAAAATCGTTGCCAAGATAGCCGTGGTGCGTGTCAAAAGATTGCCTTTGCCGCGGGCTGACAAAAAGCTGTCGGCACCATTGCCGCCGCCCAAGCCGCTCAATGCGTTGCCCGAGTTGCGCTGCATCAAAATCAGCACCACCAGCAGGAGAGCTACCATTAAATGAATTACTAACAATACAGATCCCATTTTTCTTATCCTTTTTTAATTATTGTTTACAAGCTTCGCCGATGGCCATAAAGTCTGCCACTTTCAGGCTTGCCCCGCCGATTAAACCGCCGTCAACATCCGGCAGAGCCAAAAGTTCTTTGGCGTTAGACGGTTTCATGCTGCCGCCGTACAAGATACGCATTTTATTGGCATTCGCACGACCGAGTTTTTTGCCGATAACCTTGCGGATGGCGGCGTGTACTTCTTCAACTTCCGCTGCAGTCGGCGTTCTGCCCGTTCCGATTGCCCAAACCGGCTCGTAGGCGATAACAACGTTTGAAGCGGTTGCAATTTCCGGAACAGAACCCATAATCTGCGCGGTGCAAACATCAATTGTTTTGCCGGCATCTTTTTCAGCCTCGGTTTCGCCGATACATATAATCACTTTTAAGCCGGCGTTAATGGCAGCAGCGGCTTTTTTGGCAATCAGTTCGTTTGATTCGTGATGGTCGGTGCGGCGTTCGGAGTGCCCGACGATAACGTATTGGCAGCCCAAATCTTTGAGCATCAGCGGACTGATGTCGCCGGTGTGTGCGCCTTTTCCATCAAAATGGCAATCTTGCGCGCCTAAAAGCACGCGTGACCCTTTAATTGCTTTTTTTGCGGATGTTAAAAGCGTAAAAGGCGGGCAAATCAAAAATTCACAATCTTTGCGGGCGGCTTTTTTAGCCTCGGCTGCAACGCCTTTTGCCAATGCGATGCCGTCTTCCAACAGGCCGTTCATTTTCCAGTTGCCGGCAATCAAAGTTTTTCTTACCATTTGTGTAATCCTTCTTAAATTATAAACTTCCCCCTTTTTAGCACAGGCATTTTTATTTTCCAGCCAAAAAGTAAAGTTGTTTACAAAAAAAATCTTAAAAAAAACGTTGAACAGATTTATAAATGAGATTGCATAAATTTTTTTGGCTTTTATAATGAGCGCAATTCAGTTATTTTGGGATGGAAAAAAATGATAAGTAAATTAGCTAAAGCAAAAGACAATTGGTTTTTCAAAATTATTTCAATCGCCGTTGCCGTCAGTTTCGTTTCGCTGTTCGGCGTGACCGGATATATCAGCACCGCCAGCCAAAACCAAACGGTTGTGAACGTGAACGGGCAAAAAATATCGCAGAGCGAATTTTCCTACCGCCTGCAAAAAGAGCTTAACGCCCTTAAAAGCCTTACCGGCGGCGAGCTTGATATCAGCGACGAGATGAGAAACACGCTGGCAGACGGCGTTTTGCGGCAGATTGTGAACGAAAGCGTTTTAGACCAGACAATGGTCAAATACGGCATTTATTTCCCGAAAGCCTTTGTACAGCAGGTCGTTTTCAGCCGTCCGGAATTTATTAATCCGGCAAACGGGCAGTTTCATCCCGAACTGTTTAAGCGCTACCTTTCAAACGCCGGCATGAGCGAGAGCGAATATATTGCCGCCGTTAAACGTATGATGGCGCAAAAAATTCTGGTGGACGATATGGTTGCCGATTTCGGCGTGCCGCAGGTATTAAGCCAAGCCATTCACAAGATGGACAATCAGCGCAAGACTTTTAAATATGTGACCATTTCTCCGGCGGATATTAAAATTGAACGCAAAATTACCGACGATGAGATTAAGCAGTATTTTGATGATTTCTCCGAAAACTTTATGATTCCGGAAACTCGAGATGTTGAAGTCTTGTTTGTGCCGAATGAGGCTGTGTTGAAGAAATACGCGGCAAGTGACGAGATGGTGGAAGATTATTTCAAACAAAACAAAGCCGAACTTGACCAACCCGAAAAGCGCGAGGTTTTGCAGATGGTGTTTACGGACAAAGCAACTGCGGAAAAGGCATTGGCGCAAGTTAAAGCCGGTAAAGCTTTTGCCGATGTTGCCAAAACCTTAAAGGCGGAAAATGCCGACGAGCCGACTCTGGGTATTGTGGCGCAGGATGAACTCGCTGACGATTTGGCAGCCAAGGTGTTTGAAATGAAGACCAACGCGCCGGAAATGCTTGAAGTTGCAGACAGCTGGCAGGTTATCAGCATTAAAAACGTTATTCCGGCGAAAGAGGCGGTTTTTGCCGAGGTTAAACCGCAGATTATCGCTTTGTTGGAAAATGAGAATCTGTATGAGGCTTTACGCGAAGCCAGAGCAGAAATGGATGACGCTGCAAACGCCGGCAAGACGATGGCGGAAATCGGCGCACAATTCGGCGTTAAGCCGCTTATCGTGGACGGCATCAGCGAAGAAACGCCAGTCAAAAATGCGCCGCAGGGTTTGCAGACGCTTGATTTCAACGAGATTGTCTTCTCTTACGGACTGGATGAAATCAGCGCGGCAGAAGAATTTGACGAGGGCGTTGCCTTGGTTAAGATTAACAAAATTACCGATGCACACCTGCCCGAGATGGAGGCAATTAAGGATAAAATCGTCGCTTTATGGACGGTGCAGGAAAAGAACGCTCTTGCCAAAGAAATGGCCGAGAACATTATCAGCGACACCGAAGACGGCAGTTCGCTTGCCGATGCAGCAAAAGCCCGCGGGCTTGAGGTGTTCCGCTCTTCACCGTTGAGCCGCAATGAAACCTTTGCCGGTTTGACTAAAGGCGAAATCAATGATCTGTTTATTGCCGAAGAGGGTAAGGTTGAATTGTTTGAACGCAGCGGCAATGCTTATATTTTGGCTGCGCCGTTTGAAACGGTCAATTACAAAGACGAGCTGACCGAAGAAAAGCTTAAAGACGTTCAGGAGCGTGCCAAAGAATTGATGGCGGCAGATATGAACAAAGCAGCACTTGACAATTATGCCGCGGATTACAAAGTTAAAATCGACTATGATTTGGCAGGATTTTCCGAATAATGCGCATTGTTTTTATGGGAACGCCGGACTTTTCGGTTCCGGTTTTGGAAAAGCTGATTGCCGAGCATAATGTTGCGGCGGTTTATACCAGAGCACCGAAAGTAAGCGGCAGAGGGAATCGGGTCAACAAGACGCCGATTCACCTGTTAGCAGAAAAGTTCGGTATTGAGGTGCGGACGCCTCGGACATTAAAAAGCGAGGAAGAACAGGTGATATTACGGGCATATAACGCCGATATAGCGATTGTGGCGGCATACGGGTTATTGTTACCGCAAGCGGTGTTGGATATGTTTCCGAAAGGTTGTATTAACGTGCACGCGTCCCTTTTGCCGAGGTGGCGCGGAGCAGCGCCGATTCAACGGGCGGTTGAGGCCGGCGACAGCGAGAGCGGTATTTCGATTATGCAGATGGCGTTGGCGCTTGATGCGGGCGATGTATTGAGCCAAAAAGCCGTGCCGATTACCTCGCAAACGACCGGCGGAGATTTGCATGACGCTTTGTCTGCCACGGGGGCTGATTTGCTGATTGATACCTTGCGTCGGCTTGATGAGATTGTGCCGCAGAAGCAAGACGAAACATTGGTGACCTACGCCGAAAAGCTGGATAAAGCGGAGTGCCGTCTTGATTTTAATGCGCCGGCGGAGAAGCTTCAGGCAAAAATCAGGGCGTTTTCCCCCTACCCTGCGACCTATTTTATCTATAACGGCGAGCGGTTTAAGGTTTTGGGCGTCGAAACGGCGAATATGCAGGGAGCAGCTGGCGAAATTTTGGAAAGTGACGGACGTTTGGTTATCGCAACTGCCGACAACGCCTTAAATATCCTCAAAATCCAGCGCGAGGGCAAACAACCGATGGCCACCCGCGATTTGTTGCGCGGATTTAAGTTTGAAAAAGGCGCAAAGCTTTAAAAATCGCTTAATTTATCTCTTTTTTTGCTTGATTATATAAAAATGTTGTATATACTCGGGGCAAATTTATTGTTGCAATCCGCGGGCGTGGTGAAATTGGTAGACACGCCAGACTTAGGATCTGGTGGCTTTGCTGTGAGAGTTCGAGTCTCTCCGTCCGCACCATCTTGTTTAAGATGGCTTTTTTTGAGAAGAGAAATAAATGAATATTAAAGAAGTAAAATCCGAAGGCTTGAGCCGCGAATATGAAGTTACCATCAGTGCCGCTGATTTTGAGGCTGCTGTTGAGGAAAAATTAAAAGAAATCGCCAAAAACGTCAGTATGGCAGGTTTCAGAGCTGGCAAAGTGCCGTTTGCAATGGTTAAGCAAAAATATCAGGGCAATGCTATGAGCGAAGCTGTTGACGATTTGCTGCGCGACGGCGTAAACGAAGTTTTGAAAGAAAAGAAAGTTCGTCCGGTGTTTACGCCTGATGTCGAACTGACAAAGTTTGAAGAAGGCAAAGACATTTTGTTCAAAGTTTCGATGGACATTATGCCGGAAATCGAGCTTAAAGATTTTTCCTCTATCAAAATTGAAAAGCCGGTGGCAGAAGTTCCGGCTGAAGAAGTTGAAAAAGCGCTTAACTATATGGCTGAAAGCCGCCGTGACAGCGTTAAGGTTGAAGAAGATCGCGCTACCGTTAAAGGCGACATTGCCGTTATCGACTTTGTCGGTTCTATTGACGGCGTTGAATTTGCCGGCGGCAAAGGCGAGGCTTATCCGTTGGAACTCGGCTCAAACTCATTCATTCCGGGCTATGAAGACCAGCTTATCGGCAAAAAAGCAGGTGAAGTTGTAGAAGTTAAGGCAACTTTCCCCGAAACATATCATGCTAAAGATTTGGCAGGCAAAGAAGCTTTGTTTGTGACTACCATCAAAGAAATCCGCACTATTAAAAAAGCTGAAATCAATGATGAATTTGCAAAATCTATGGGCGAAGAAAACCTTGACAAGCTCAAAGAAACCGTTAAGGGCAGAATCGCGCAGGATTATGAAACTGCTTCAAAGATGAAAGCCAAACGTGCACTTTTGGACGCGTTGGACAAGGCTTACAAATTTGATGTTCCGGCAAAATTGGTTGATATGGAATATGACTCCATTGTTAAACAATATGAAAATGCCAAGAAGAACAACCAGCTTGACGAAGACGAGAAGAGCAAAAAAGAGGAAGATTTGCTTAAAGAATATAAAGAAATCGCCGTTCGCCGCGTTAAACTCGGTTTGTTGCTTGCTGAAGTCGGCAATGAGGCTAAAATTGAAGTTACGCAAGAAGACATCAATAAAGCTATCATGAACGAAGCACAGCGCTATCCGATGCAGGCAAAGGCTATTTTTGATTTCTATCTCAAAAACAAAGAGGCGATTGAGCGTCTGCGCACGTCTGTTTATGAAGAGAAAGTTATCGACCATGTTCTTTCTAAAGTCGAAACCAAAGAAAAGACGGTTTCGGTTGAAGATTTGTATAACTTTGAAGAGAAAAAAGCGTAGTCTTTTTAAGGAAAACACTTTTGATAAAGCCCTCGGAAACGGGGGCTTTTTTTCTTGTGGGAAGTGTTTGGGGAGATAATGTGTGGTTTATCTCGAGAGATTGCCACGTCGGCTAACGCCTCCTCGCAATGACGCGTAGAAAGGAGAGGATTGCGGCGGATTTGTTTCCTCGCAATGACGCGTAGAAAAGAGAGGATTGCGGCGGATTTGTTTCCTTGTTATGACGCGTAGAAAGGAGAAGATTGCGGCGGATTTGTTTTATTGCAATACCGGACAATACTTACTACAAGCTATTGCTTATTTTATCTGTTTCCGTCTTATTTTTCATATCTTATTGTTTTGGCTTTTAAATATCGCATTCTATTAGTATTGACAAAAGTCCAAAAATATGGTATATTTATTTTACAAATATAAATTTATTAACACTTATTTTTTTTAATTATTATGAAAAAAATCTTTTTTGTTGTTGCTTTGGTCACAACAATTCTTTTCAGCAGCTGTTCAGACTCGTCCGCTAATGTTTCCGCTTCCAACGAAACACCTGCGAATGTCAGCAACGATATAACCGAAAACATCCCCACTACTTATAAGGATGTCAAAGTTATAAACGTTCTTTTAACGACAGGTAACACTGTAAAAGGAGCTGCAACCGTCGCTTATCTCCTTTTGGAGAATAACGATGTTGTTGTTTTTAAAAACAAGTGGGTAGAGCCCCCGCTGACAAAAGAACAAGCTCGAAATATCATGATATTTCAGCTTGGCGGCACTGTGACTATGAAAGTTGCCGAGAAGTAAAAAACAAATTTGTAAAACAAAAACCCCCGCATAAATTCAGCGGGGGTTTCTTTTTACCTATGAGCAAAGCCCTATTCAGCGTTGTTTTTTGCTTTTGCCTGTGCGGACAAATCGTCTGCAATACGAGCAGAACGGCCACGCAACGCACGCAAGAAGTACAATTTTGCACGTCTTACTTTACCGATACGGGTTACTTCGATTTTCGCAACGTTCGGAGAATACAACGGGAATACGCGTTCTACGCCTTCGCCGAAAGAAATTTTACGAACGGTGAAAGAAGAATTCAAACCATCGTTTTTGCGGGCAATGCAGATACCTTCATAAATTTGGATACGCTCACGGTCGCCTTCTTTAACTTTGGTGTGAACTTTAAGGGTGTCGCCAGCTTTGAAGTCAGGAATGTTCTTGCCTTCGGTCAATTTGGCAACTTGCTCTTTTTCAATATTTTCTAAAATGTTCATCAGTTTTACCTTTTATATAAATTTTTCAACTTTATACACCTAACTATTTTTAAAATCAAGATATTTCTTGAATAAGTCAGGCCGTTTGGCTTTTGTTGCAATTTCAGACTGTTGCTTTCTCCAGTCGGCTATTTTTTGATGATGCCCTGAAAGCAGGACTTCCGGAACCATGCGCCCCTCCCACTCAATCGGGCGAGTATATTGCGGGTATTCCAAAAGGCAGTTTTCAAAACTCTCATCTTCCAGCGACGCCTCATTTCCCAATACGCCGGGGAGCAATCTTACGACTGCGTCCAGCATTATCTGCGCGGCTTGCTCGCCGCCGGTTAAAATGTAGTCGCCGATACTTATCTCTTCGATGTTAAAGGCCTCAATGACGCGCTCGTCTATGCCTTCAAATCTTCCGCAGATAATCGTCAATTCGGTTTCTTTTGCCAGCTCGCGGGCTTTTTTCTGGGTCAGCGGCGTTCCTTTGGGTGACATATAAATTATCCGCCCCGAGGTATGATTTTCGGCAATCGCACGCCCCAAGACATCCGGACGCATAATCATCCCCGCGCCGCCTCCACACGGCGTGTCATCAACGGATTTGTGCTTATCAAACGCATAATCCCTGATGTTTACCGCGGTAAGCTGCCACTTGTTCTCTTCCATCGCCTTTCCGGTCAGCGAATATCCCAAAAAACCGGGGAACATCTCGGGAAAGATGGTCAAGATTTTAACGTTCAGCATCTTTTAAGTCCTCATCGTCCTCAAAAAATACCATTCCGGTTGACGCAACAATAATATAGCCTTCGTCCAAATTTATCTCCGGCACATAAGCCTTATTAAACGGCAGCATTTCAGCCCTGCCCGTCTTGAGTTTGATTTCCAAGATATCACCAGCGCCAAAGTTATAAAACCCTACAACTTTCGCGACCTCGTTCTTTTCTTCGTCAAACACTTTCAGACCGACCAAATCTGCCTCGTAATACACCTCTTCGCTTTTCAGCTCCGGCAAGACGCCGCGCGGGGCATACAGCTCTTTGCCAATCAGGGATTCGGCAGTTGTCCTGTCGTCTATGCCCTTGATTTTGACACGGAGTAATTCTTTGGAGTGTCCGGTAACTTTAAGCGCAAATTTGAGTTCGCCGGTTTTGTCTTCCAGTTCGCCATAAGCGGCAATGTCGCGGTCAACCGCAGTGAAGCTTTTGACCTTAAACTCGCCTTTAATGCCGTGTACGCCGACAATTTTGCCTAAACAAACTTTTTTGCTACTCATTGATTACCTATTGCAACATAAACTTAATTTATAATCGGAAAAAGATTAAGCTTCAGCTGTTTCAGCAGCGGCGGCAGCAGCAGCCTCAGCGGCAGCTTTTGCTTTTTCTTCTTTTTCTTTAATTCTTTCCAAAGCTTTAGCTTTCGGAGCAGATTTCTTCGGCTGGTTACGAGTTGCCGGAGCAGCACAAATGCCGAGGTTTGCAAACAATTTCTGCAATCTTTCGGTCGGTTGAGCGCCTTTGGCGAGCCAAGCTTTTACCTTTTCAACATCAAGAACCAATCTTTCCTGATGATCTTGCGGCAACAGAGGATTGTAAGAACCCAATTTTTCAATGAATCTACCGTCACGAGGAGCTCTCTGATCAGCAGCTACAACGCGATAGTAAGGGTGCTTTTTAGAACCACCGCGAGAAAGTCTAATACGAACTGTCATTTTTTTCCTTTCCAGTTTATTTGTTAGTTTCGTTTCTTCCGCTTAAAACGGAAATTTGTTGTTAAACCCGCCGAAGGGATTGCCTCCGCCCAACGGATTTTTTTTCATAAAACGGGTCGCAAGAGAGCCCAAGCCCCCCATTTTACCCATTTGCTTCATCATAGTTGACATTTGCTCATAGGATTTAAGCAACTTGTTAACTTCGTGAACTTCTACTCCGGCACCGGCCGCAATTCTTTTTTTGCGCGATGCCTTGATTATATCAGGATGGCGGCGTTCCCCTTTGGTCATCGAGAGGATGATAGCCTCCTGCTTTTTCATAATTGCGTCAGCATTAACCGCCTCTATCTGCTCTTTGTATTTGGCAAGTCCGGGGAGCATTCCCATTATGCTAGACATTGAACCGAGTTTTTGCATTTGGCGCATTTGGTTTAACATATCGTTTAAGTCAAACTTGCCGTTTAACATTTTTTTGGCGGCGGCTTCAGCCTCTTGCTGATTGATGTTTTCAACCGCTTTTTCAACAAGGCTTACAACATCGCCTTTATCCAAGATGCGCCCGGCTAAACGGTCGGCGTGAAACTCTTCAATATCTTCAAGCTTTTCGCCCGTTCCCAAAAACTTTAACGGAGCGCCGGAAATCATTTTCATCGACAAAGCCGCACCGGCACGCGACGAACCGTCTATTCTCGTTAACACCAAACCGGTCACACCGACTTTTTCATTAAATTCTTTGGCGACATTGCAGGCTTCCTGACCAATCAGCGCATCGGCGACAAGCAATGTTTCGGTCGGGTTTGCCTGTTTTTTAACCGCGGCGACTTCATCCATCAAAACTTCGTCTATCTGCAAACGTCCGGCCGTATCCAAAATCAGGACATCATACAGCCCTTTGCGCCCCTGCTCCAATGCGCGTTTGGTAATTGCGAGCGGCTTTTCGCCAGCGACTATCGGCAAAACGTCAACGTTTATCTGTTTGCCTAATTGTGCCAATTGTTCCTGTGCTGCCGGGCGATAGACGTCTAGCGAGGCGAGCAAAACGCGCTTATTTTTCTTTAATTTAAGGGCGATTTTGGCAGATGTGGTGGTTTTACCCGAGCCCTGCAATCCAACCATTAAAATAACGGCAGGCGGCACAGCCTTAAAATTCAACCCTGTGTCTTCTTCCGAGCCGAGCAGGTTTACCAACTCGTCATAAACGATTTTGACAAGCTGCTGGTCCGGACGGACGGACTTTATCACTTTTTCGCCTAAAGCATTTTCTTTGACTTTAGCCATAAACTCTTTAACAACCGGAAGCGAAACGTCGGCTTCCAACAGTGCAAGGCGAATCTCGCGCAAACCCTCTTCAATATCTTGTTCTTTCAAAACACCGCGAGAGCTTAACTTGGCGAAAACGCCGCTCAACTTATTGGTTAATGCATCAAACATTTGTGTTCCTTTGTTATTACCCTTTATTGATAAAAAAAATTGCGCCAGTGGGCGAACCTTCGCTGACTGACGGCACTCCGCAGAGTGTTTATTTTGTTATCAAAATATGGGGTTATAATAGGGATAAAAATGCAAGAGTCAAGATTTATTTTATGATTTTTTAATATTTTTCCAAAAGGCGACCGGAGAGATGCAAATTACTCAAGTAAGTTATTTTGCCGGCCTTTAGGCTCTGCCCTGAACATTCGCCGGCAACTCCCCGACCGCCCGGACGGGGATATAGTTTTGATAATCAGGATATAAAGGCGACCCCCTGATAAAAAAAAGAAAAAATTACGGGCAGGCAAAAATTGCTTGCATATTGCGTTTTATTTGCTAGTATGCGGGGTGAATTTTTAACCTTATTTAAATAACAGAGTGCCGTTATGCCTGAAAATACAATCAATAAAAGAAAGACATTTGCGATTATTTCACACCCGGATGCCGGTAAAACAACCTTAACCGAGAAACTGTTGCTTTTCGGCGGCGCAATCCAGCAAGCGGGGGCAGTGAAAGCCCGCGGCGAAAACCGGCGCGCCCATTCGGACTGGATGAAAGTGGAGCAGGAACGCGGTATTTCGGTTGCCTCTTCGGTGATGACGTTTGAATACAAAAATATCACATTTAACTTGTTGGACACGCCGGGGCACGAAGACTTTTCAGAAGACACATACCGTGTGTTGACGGCAGTCGACTCGGCAGTGATGGTTATCGACTCGGCAAAAGGTATTGAAACACAGACTAAAAAACTGTTTGAAGTTTGCCGTTTGCGCAATATTCCGATTTTGACATTTATCAACAAAATGGACCGCGAGGGGCAAGACCCGTTTTTACTCTTGGACGATATTGAAAAAACTTTAGCGCTTGATGTCTGCCCCGCCAGCTGGCCTATCGGCAGCGGCAAAGATTTCCTCGGCTGTTATGATTTGCTCAATGACCAACTGATTTTAATGAACAAATCTGGCAACAAAGGGCAGCTCAACAGCGTGATTGAAACCTGCAAAGGGCTTGATGACCCGAAACTGGACGAACTCTTGCCGGAACACGCCGTCAACAAGCTGCGCGAAGACGTGATGATGGTTAAAGAGCTTTGTCCGGCGTTTGATTTGGAGCTTTATCTTGCCGGTGCATTGACTCCTGTCTTTTTCGGCAGTGCCATCAATAATTTCGGGGTGCAGGAAGTGCTTGAGGGATTGCACGCCCTTGCCCCTGCCCCGCGTCCGCAACCGGCAGCCGAGCGCGAAGTGACGGCAGACGAGAAGAAAGTAACCGGCTTTATTTTCAAAATTCAGGCAAATATGGACCCGAAACACCGTGACCGCATTGCCTTTATGCGGATTTGCTCCGGACATTTCAAACGCGGGATGACGCTGAACCAAATCCGTACCGGCAAGCCGATTAAAGTGCCGACTCCGGTAATGTTTTTGGCACAAGAGCGCGAGCTTGCCGAAGACGCCTATGCCGGCGATATTATCGGTATTCCGAACCACGGGCAGCTACGCATCGGCGATACGCTGACCGAGGGCGAGAAATTGCATTTCACCGGAATTCCGAGCTTTGCACCAGAACTGCTGAAATCCGTGCGTGCGCTTGACCCGCTGAAATCCAAGCACCT
Source organism: uncultured Alphaproteobacteria bacterium (assembly GCA_910576955.1). GTDB lineage: Bacteria > Pseudomonadota > Alphaproteobacteria > RF32 > CAG-239 > CAG-267. The sequence continues at coordinate 62,430 of CAJTJB010000001.1, forward strand.
CGGCAATGCTTTGCAGCAGATTGCCGAAGAAGGCGGTGCAAGCGTGTTTAAGCCGGTTATCGGCTCGGAATGGATTGTCGGCGTGGTCGGCGTGTTGCAATTTGAAGTGATGGCAGACCGTATCCGCACGGAATTTAATATTCCGGTGATATTTGAGCCGACGCAATATTATACGGCGCGTTGGATTGCCTCTGAAGACAAAGCGGTTTTAAGCAAATTTATTGACGCCAACCAAGCCAACATTGCGCAAGACCACGATGGTGAAACCGTCTTTTTGGCGCGCAACGCTTGGCATTTGAACAAAGCTAAAGAAGACTTCCCGAAAGTGGAACTGCGGACAACCCGCGAGCAGGTGTTTTAACGGTCAGTGTGCACTTGCATAATTTGAGCTTGTAGTTGAACCACTTTCTCGTGGTTCGAAACCTCGCTGCTCCAAAGCCAATACTAAAAAAACCACCGCAAGGGTGGCTTTTTTAGTATTGGTCGGAACGGGTGGATTCGAACCACTGACCTCTGCGACCCGAACGCAGCGTTCTACCAGGCTGAACTACGTTCCGATGTTCAACGAAAATAGTTCTACACAAAAAAAATTTAGATTACAAGCTTTTTTTTCATATTTTTGCAAAAAAAATTGACGCGCGGTTTTTACAATGTTAAAGTCCCTGACAATTAAGCATTTTACGGAGGACTATATGTTGTATTTAGGGTGTCATCTTTCAAACTCTGCCGGATTTGAGGCAATGGGCAAAACTGCACTTAAAGTCGGGGCAAATACATTTCAATTCTTTCTGCGCAATCCGCGCGGCGGGGCTGCCAAAGATATTAACCCGGATGATGTTGCCGCTTTTCTTAAGCTCGCTAAAGACAACAACTTCGGCAAAATTTTGGCGCACGCCCCTTACACTCTGAACCCCTGCTCCAAAGACGCCAACACGCGCGATTTTGCCCGACAGGTCTTTGCCGATGACCTCAAACGGATGGAATATATCCCGCACAACCTGTACAACTTTCACCCCGGTTCGCACGTCGGGCAAGGCGTTACCGTTGCCGTTCCGCAGATTATTGAGATATTAGACGATGTTATGCCGGAAGCCAAAAATACGACCGTTTTATTAGAAACTATGTCCGGTAAAGGCAGCGAGGTCGGCTCAACTTTTGAAGAACTCGCAGAAATTATCTCGCGCACCAAAAATAATGCGCCAAACCAACTGGGCGTTTGTTTGGACACTTGCCATGTTTTTTCGGCAGGATATGACATTATCAACCGCTTGGATGAGGTTTTGGAACATTTTGACCGCGTTATCGGGCTTGAGCGCCTGCACGCAATTCACCTTAATGACAGTATGACCGAATTTAACTCGCACAAAGACCGCCACGAAAAAATCGGTTTGGGCAGTCTGGGTAAAGACGGAATTATCCGCTTTATCAACCATCCGGCGCTTAAAAACATTCCGATAAATTTGGAAACGCCCAATGAGCTTGACGGCTATGCGGCAGAAATTGACCTTTTGCGCGGCAATTACAAAGAATGCTAAAACATAACTTCGGTTATCAGCCCAAAAAAGACGCCTAATGCAAATAACAAGCCTAAAATCCGCAGGTTTTCTTTCTCATTGGCATTAACACGATACAAAACTAAATAGCCCAAACCGGCATTAGCCAGTGTTCCGGACATCATTGTGCCGAGCGAAATTGCATTATCCAGATAAAGCTGCGTTAAAAGCACGGACGGATAACAACTCGGGATAAGCCCGACAGCGGCAGCAACAAATTTGCTTATTACCGGCATACCCGTCAATGCTGCCTGTATGGTTTCGCGACCGCCGAAAACAAACGCAGCGTTAACCACCAGAGAAAAGAAAAAGATAAACAGGCTGATTTTTTCGGTATGCTTGAATGCCGAACGCCAGATATTTTCCTTATCCTCGCATTTGCATTTTTCGCGTTGGCAGAATGTGCTGATATCCGGTTCGTTTTTGTGTTTGATAAACTTTTCGGGAAGAGCCGCGTCTATTGCCACGCCGGATATGATGGCGAAGATAACTTTTAAACCGAGAATCCGGAGAATCACCCCTGCCCCGACACCGCCGGAAAGCAAAATCGGCAACATTTCGTCCGACGTGGAAAGAAAAACCGCCATCAGTGTTCCGAGGGTTATCAATCCGGTGGCATAAAGGTTTGCCGCCGCCACAGAAAAGCCGCACTGCGGAATTAACCCGAGCAGCCCGCCCGCCACCGGTCCGTATTGTCCGGCTTTGCGGATATATATCGCGCTGCGGCGGGACATCTTATGCTCAAGATATTCCATCAGCAAATAAGTCAAATACAGATAAGGAAACAATGCCAGCGTTTCATACAGTGAATCGACCAATATATCCATTCCGACTTTTATATACATATGCCCCTCGGTTTTAATCTAAACTGTCGTATATGTAGCAAACCTTATTCGCATTTGCAACATAAAAAAGCGGCATTGGCGCTAAATATCCAAATCTTCGGCAAATTTGGCACGTTCTATAATGAACTTAAAGCGCTGTTCCGGGTCTTTTCCCATCAGGCGCTCTACCTGACGGCGGGTTTCAAACGCCTCGTCGCGGCTTTCTTCGGTGTTGGCGGTCGGGATTGTGACACGCAGCAATACACGGTTTGTTTTATCCATTGTCGTTTCTTTAAGCTGTTGAGCGCTCATTTCGCCCAGACCTTTAAAGCGGCTGATGTCGGGGCGTTGGTTTGCTTTGGCTTTGGCGAGAATTTTGTCTTTTTCATCGTCGTCCAGCGCATAATAGTTTTTGCCGCCGAAAACAATTTTATACAGCGGCGGCGTGGCAATATACAAATGCCCGTTTTCAATCAGTTTCGGCATATATTGGTAGAAGAAGGTCATCAACAGCGAGGTAATGTGCGCACCGTCTACATCCGCATCGGTCATAATAATGATTTTTTCATAACGGAGGCTTTCTTCTTTGTAATTATCTTTCGTGCCACAGCCGAGCGCCTCAATCATATCTTTGATTTCCTGATTTTGCGTAATCTTATCAAGGCTTGCGCTGGCTACGTTTAAGATTTTGCCGCGCAACGGCAGAATGGCCTGCGTCATACGGTCACGCCCCTGCTTTGCCGAGCCGCCCGCGGAATCGCCCTCAACGATAAAAATTTCCGTATCTTCTGCCGCGGCTTTGGAACAGTCTGCCAATTTGCCGGGGAGGCGGAGCTTTTTGGTCGGCGACTTGCGGTTTTGGACTTTTTCTTCTTTGCGTTTTTTGCGCAATTCGGCGCGGGATACGACATAGTCTATCAGCGCGGCGGCATTTTCCTTATCAGTGGAAAGCCAGTGGTCAAAACTGTCTTTAACGGCTTTTTCCACCAGATTAACCGCTTTGGCAGAGGTCAGCTTGTCTTTAGTCTGCCCCTGAAACTGCGGGTCACGGATAAACACCGAGAGCATTATCGCCGCGTCGCTTAAAAAGTCTTCTGCCGTTACCGCAGCGGCTTTTTTGATGTTTGCCATATCGGCATATTCTTTTAAGCTCTTTAACAACGCGCTGCGAAACCCCTGCTCGTGTGTGCCGCCCTGCGGCGTGATAACCGTGTTGCAATAAGAATTGCAAAAACCTTTTTCATCGTCCGGCCATGTGATTGCCCATTCGACTTTGCCCTCATCGCCGGCAAGTTCCGCCTCGCCCGAAAACGGTGTGCGGTTTACCGTCAGCCTTGTGCCGATTTGGTAATTTAAAAAGTCCAGTAAGCCGTTCGGAAAATTAAATTCGGTTTCTTCAGGGATGTTATCGCCCTCTTTAATCAGCTCCGGCGCGCATTTCCAAAAAATCTTTATCCCCTTAAACAGAAAGGCTTTAGAACGCGCCATACGGTAAATCTTTGCCGGAACGAACTTGTTATCCGAGCCGAAAATTTCTTCATCAGGCAAAAAGGTGATGCTGGTGCCGCGGCGGTTTGGCGCATTGCCAATCAGCTCCAACGGCGTGAGCGGTTTGCCGCAGGAATATTCCTGCCGGTATAATTTTTTATCGCGCGCAACTTCCACAACGAGCTTTTTTGACAGGGCGTTTACAACAGAAGAACCCACACCGTGCAAGCCACCCGAAACCTTATAGGCGCTGCCGCCGAACTTGCCGCCCGAGTGCAGCGTGGTCAAAATAACCTCAAGCGCGGACTTGCCGGGGTATTTGGGGTGATTGTCTACCGGTATGCCGCGGCCGTTATCGGTGATGGTTACCGAAAGGTCGGCATTAACGGCAATTTCAATGCGGCTCGCATAACCAGCAACCGCCTCATCCATGGAGTTGTCCAAAATTTCCGCAACCAAGTGGTGCAGTGCCTGCTCGTCCGTGCCGCCGATATACATGCCCGGGCGATGGCGGACCGGATCTAACCCTTCCAAAACCTCAATATCGCGTGCGGAGTATTCTTCTTTGGCCGTGGTGGCGGAATTTTCAAACAAATCGCTCATTTTTTCCTCTGTTTTTTATATTTTATCTTGCAAAAATATAGAAAAATAAAACGTTTTACACAAGCAAAATCTCGGGATTTTAACAAGAAAAATACGCTTGTCAGCTTAATCATAGGAGCGGTAATAGCGCTTTTTATAGTCGTATTCGCATTTGGCGGGAGCAAATTCGGGCTTTAGGATATACAAGCCGTTACCGAGCGGTTTGTAGTATTTATCCACCAAGCCCATATCCGGACGATGCACAACAATTTGATAGCCGCGTTCGCTCGCGTATTTGTCATAATACGGGTCGGCGCTGATTATCTTCGGCTTATATGTTTCAATCACCCGATTAATATCCATCAGCGGGCGGATGCCGGTTTTCGCACCGATAACGTCGGTTTGCCCCAAAAGATTCCAATAATAATGCGGGTCACGGTTATAGAGGTTATAAATTGTGCCGTCCCCGTTCAGGATATAATCGCACGGGGTTGACAAGCGCACTACTTTTTTGTTCAAAGGTTCATAAAAACGCCCTTTGGGATTGCCGATATTGCCGTTATAAATTGCCGGATGATACATACACCACCCCAAGGCTGCAACCAACACATATGACAGCGCATACCAGCGGCTGAACACTTTTTCGGCAAGAAAAACCGCGCTTAAAATTGAGGCGGTATAAACAAGCAGACAGTAATAATAGGCAAACGCGGAAAAATAAAACAGGCGTTGGCAAAGCTCCGACACAAAAATCAGCGCCACAATCTTAAAATATATATTGGCATTTTTCAGGCAGAACACTAACGCACAAACGCTGCTGATAAGCAGCAATTGCAGCTCCGGCCAGACATAGCCGATACGCCGTTCATCAAAAAGCCGCGGAATGTGCAGGTTAAATGTGAAGTTGGACTGATACCAAACCGCCAAAATGTCATTTTGATAAAGATAAGCAACGAACCATAGGCTCAACAACAATGGAAGCAGAATCGCATAAAACACGTTTTCCCACCGCAGTTTATGCGTGCAGAGAAGATACAGCGTTACAGCACCGATTAACAGCAGCGTGAAGATTATTTTTTGCAAAAACATAAACGAACACCAAAAGAGCGTGAACGCCAACACCAGCTGCCACAGTTTCTGCTCTTTGATGTGGCAGAAGTAATAATACAAACCGGCAAAAAAGGCTGCGAGCATAAAATTATCGGGGCGGAAATGAATAACCGACAACACCATATACGGTGTGAGCGCCACGGCGGCGGCAATTATGCCTGAAAATTTCGAGCTTAAAAAGCGCGAGGTTATCAGATACAAATAAAGATAATTAACAAAGGACACGATAACCGCTGCCGAAATGACCGCGGCGGTGATAATGTTATCATCCAGCCCCCTTGCATGAAGCCCGACAAACGGCGCAAAGAGATACCACAACAACGGGTTATGATGTTGGAAAAAATCTTTATACGGCACAAAATTTGCATATACAAGCCATGATGAATGTATGTGCTCGAGCGTGTCCCCGCCCAACGTATCCGTCATACACGCGACATAGAGGCAAAAAACAAGCCCCGCCAGCAGGTGCGCCGCTAATAAAAACGGCGGCATTTTACGATAGAGGGCTTGCAGGGTCATCAAAATTCTCCTTTACGGCAAAAAGACGGCTTGTCGGAAAACATTTTCCATAAACGACAAGGTGACATAGCTTAACACAAAAGCTATCAGCGGCGAGGCAACCCAACCGGACATCAGTTTTAAAACCAGACTCCATTTTATGCCTTTGCCGCCTTTTGCCAAGCCGATACCGACGATAGCGCCGATAACCGCCTGCGTGCTGGAAACCGGCACAGCCGGAAGCGGCGGCAAACCGACGGAAATCAGAAAATCCTCCAGTCCTTGCGAGGAAAACAGAATCAACACCAGCGACTGCGACAAAATGACAATCCACGCCACCACTGGCGAAAAGGACAGCACATTTTTGCCGACGGTCTTAATCGCCTTTTGCGAATATGTAAACACACCGACACAAGCGGCGAGCGCCCCCAGTAAAAAAAGTACCTGCACACCGCTTAAAGTGTAGAATCCTCCTAATTTTACCGGTGTGAACAAGCACGAATCGACAAAGACGCCGACAACGTTTGCCATATTGTTTGCCCCGAGCGCAAAACCGCCCAGCGCCGTGGTCAGCACCATTCCGACACGCACCGCCAAATCCTGCCTTAAGATATGCACTTTGCTGTGATGCAGGATTTTTTTGATAAGCAAATACAGCGTTACGGCAATGCACCCCGAGATTATCGGGCAGAATATCCACGAACCGCAGATGTTGGCAAGCGTATCCATATCCGTCGGGTTATTCGTATACACATTCCAGCCGACAATGCCGCCGACAATCGCCTGCGAGATAGACACGCTTATGCCGACCCTTAACATCAGCACCACGGCAAGCGCCGAAGAAAGCGACACAGAAAAAGCCGCCGCCAAAGTATTTACCCCGCCGAGCGCGTTTAAGGTATCCGCCGTATTCTGACCGCTCATTACCGAGCCGAGCACGATAAAAACGCAGGCAATCAGCGCTGCGGTCGTAAACCGGAGCATTTTCGTACCAACGGCGGTTCCGAAAATGTTTGAGGCATCGTTTGCCCCTAATGACCACCCTAAAAACAAACCGCTTGAGAGAAACAGCATATAACTTAACATCGGCTAAATTTCCCGTTTAATCGCAAAGATTAACAGCGCGTCAATACAATCTTCCGCCAAGTCGGCAATATCCGCGACTTCTTCAACAAAAGTGTTAATCTGGATTTTTTGCGCCAATTCCAGTTCCGAATCGAACACCGCCTTGCGCAGCTTGCCGGAGGTTTTGTCGCTTTGGTGCTCGAGCAAATAAACTTTTTTGGAATAATCGCGCAACGTGACCAAATCACGGAAAAATGCACGCGAGGCAATCGCCATATTTTCCGCACATTCGGAAACCTGACGGACAAGCGTTTTCAATTGTTCGTGATAACATTCCGGGATATCCGGCTGCTCAATATAAAACTTATGCGCCACTTCGTCAAACAGATTAACCACCCTGTCCAGATTTTCCACCAGCTGCAAGATGTTGCCGCGCATATCGGGAATAAGGTTTTGCTCGTAGAGCCGGCTTTCAATCTCGCGGCGGAGCACATCCGAATCGTGCTCTATCACTTTAATTTTTTTACTGATTTGGCGATAGCTTTCGCTGCGGCGTTCTTTTAAATATATATCAATGGCATCTTTGAAAACCATTGTCATTTCGATAATCTTATCGTGCAGACGGTCTATGATGTGTTCCAAATCGCGCGTGCGCGCAAACAATGACATTTTTACATTAAACATTTATTCTCACCTTATCCGATATTATATATTCCCTATTGTAACCGTTTCTATGATTTTAAAATTTACGCACTTTGTCAACATATTTTTATTTTAGGCTTGCATTTATTTTTTATTACAGTAGTTTTTATAAGTCATATAATATTTTTTAAGGATGGGAATTATGAACAAAGATAATATTATCACTATTTTGGTTTCGGTTATTGCCAGCGTTGTTATTTCTGTTGCATTGGCTGCCAATGTTACCGGAAAACACACCGGTGCTGTTGCAGACGCAAATGTTGATCAGGCTATCGAAGCTTATTTGAAGAAGAATCCGATGATTGTCCGCGAAGCTTTGAACCTTGCTGCCGAACAAGAGCAGATTGAAGCGCAAAAACGCGTTGCCGAGGCTTATAAAGCAAACATTAAAGAATTAAACAATGCGGATAATTCTCCGTTTGTCGGTCCGAAAGATGCCAAAGTTACGATTGTTGAATTCTTTGACTTCAACTGCGGTTACTGCAAACGTTTGGCTCCGGCTATGATGAAAGTCATCAAAGCTAATCCGAATGTTAAATTTGTGTTCAAACCGGTTACATTCCTCGGGTCTATGCCGATTGCAAAGGCTGCTATGGCTGCAAACGAACAAGGTAAATTCTTGGAAGTTTATGAAGCTTTGTTGACACATGACGGTCAAATTGACGATGCCGCAATCAAAGAGATTGTTACAAAGGCTGGTCTTAACTATGAAAAGACAAAAGAAATTATGGAAAGCGACAAGGTTAAAAACAGCCTGTCTGCTATTGCCGAACTTTCACAGAAAGTTGAAATCCGCGGCGTTCCGACTTTGATTATTAACGGCGAACCGTTGCAAGCATTTGATGAAGCTGCTCTGCAAAACGCTATTGATGATTTGAAATAAAGTTATTTTCATACTCATGAAGCCCTCTTTTCAGAGGGCTTTTTTTGTGCAGCTTATCTAAAAATTTGTTGCAAATAACATTCTTGCTGATACATTTACTGCAGTATTATTTTTTATGGGGAGTATGTTATGAAAAAGTTATTAAATGCGGTTTCAGTTGTTATTTTAGCGGCTTTGGGCGCGGGCGGCGTTTTATATGCAGACAAAAATTGCGCAAAGAAACAGGCGGACTTGCAGCAGAAAATCAATAACTCCGTTGCACAATATATTAACAGCAATGCGCCGGCTGTTTTAGAAAAACTTTCCAAAACAGAAAATTTCAGCACCGTGATTAAAGGCTTTTCCACAACCAGCGAAGAAGAAATTAACAACAGAATAGGCGATTATATTCGGAACAATCCGGCGGTTTTGGAAGAATATATCCGCAAAAATGCCTCGTTTATTGCCGCTACCGTGTTAGACACAGATGAATACAGAAACGCGGCAAAGAGCGTGGTTGCCGCTGAAGAAAACAATGCACAGACAGAGGAAAATACGGTATCTGATGAAAACAAGAAGTTTCTTGACCGCTGGGACGAAATGAGAAACAGTGAAATCGCGCCGTTTACCGGACCATCTGACGCACAGATTGCCGTGGTTGAGTTTTTTGATTTTTCGTGCGGCCATTGCAGACATTTGGCATCTGTTATGGGTCAACTGGCAAAAGACAATCCGGATGTTAAGTTTGTATTTATGCCTTTATCATTCATCGGCGAACATTCTAACTATGCGGCAAAAGCGGCGATGGCAGCTGCCAGAAAAGGCAAATTTATGGAGGTATCCCAAGGGATTATGACTCTGCCGGATATGAACGAAGAAACCATCAACCAAATCTTGACCGACGAGGGGCTTGATGTGGAAGAAATTAAAACCTTGATGGAAGAAAAAGACATTCGCCGCGGCTTGCAGGATATTGACCGTTTATCGCAGATTTTGGAAGTGAACGGCGTGCCGATGGTGTTGATTAACGGCGAACCGTTTTACGGCAGAAACCTTGAGGACCTGCAAAATAAAATTAACTCCTATAAGTGATAGTTACTTATAGTTACTGTTTGGAGAAAGTACGCTTTTTAACGAGCTTACTTTCTTTTTATGGTTATAGCATGGAGAAAGAATGCCTTGCCGAATGAGATTGCCACGGGCTACCGCCCTCGCAATGACTCGCAAAAAAAAAGAAACGCCCTCGCAATGACTCTATAACAGCGAGTCATTGCGAGGAGCTTTAGCGACGTGGCAATCTCACGAGAGTATGGCGTATTTGCGTGACGATGTCACCGGTTTGTGGATTGCCACGTGCTTGTGCCTTACGGCTGCACTCGCAATGACTATGGAGAGGGGAGGGAGAAAATAAAATTTAACTTTACTTTTAGAATTATCGTTTTATAGTTTGAGTGTCGGCAGAGATGCTGATAGGGCTGTCGAAAGCTCTCAACAGGTTTATCCTTGATTGAAGTCAGGGAGCTTATGGCTATATATTGAAGGCTATAAGAGTCATACTGTTGTGATTTTCGAACTCCCTGGCGCTGTGTCAGCGACACCTGCAATGAGTTTGGCTGCGGTTAGTTGAAAGTTTTTACCGCTACGCGCAAAGTCTTTGGTGGTTGCTGTCAGTGCCAGTTTTGTTTTAACATTAAATTGGAGTTTAAAATTATGGAACAATCAGAAAATTTAGAAGAACTTTATCAAGGCAGTGGGGCAACTTTGTGCCAACGCTTTCGTAAAGAATTGGGGATTTTACTCATCAAAGAACGAGAAAAAAAAGGCTTGTCAGTAGATGAATTATGTGACTTACTAACACTGCAAACAGAGGTTGTATCTGATTTGGAGCGCGGGCAGCGCAGAACCAATTGGGGAACACTTTGCCGTTTGTTGGATTTTTACGGCAAATGGCTGACGGTGCAATTTGAAGATATGATTTTTCCCAAATTCGGACTTTAGCTTTATATAACAAAAACACCCCCAGCCAACTAGTTGGGGGTGTTTTATCAAAAGATTGCATATCTGCTGTCGCAGCCGTAGTCTTTGCCATCATCGCCACGGACAATACCCTCTTCAAAATCTATCAAGCGGAAGTTGCCCTCGTAGATTTTTTCCAAGTTTTCGGTTTTGCCGTTATAGCGATAGATTTTGCCGCCGGTGCGATAATCTTCGGTCAGCTCAATGAAATATTCATTCAGTTTGTGGGCAACATCTTCACAGCGGAAAAACTCCGTGTATTTCCCCTTTTCTTCATCATACCGAAGCAACACGCGTTCTATTCCCTCGCGGAAAATGATTGACGAGATAAGAATCTCGCGGCAACAGGGATTATCTTCTAACAAATAAAACCCGTAGCTTTGATACTTATCGTCTTTTCTGACAAGCAAAACCGTATCGGGAAGCGCAGGGTCTTTACCCCTGTCGGCATAGCACATTTGGCTGCCTTGGGGGACGTACAGACTGTCATAAACGATGTAATCACCGTATAATGTTTCAACACTTCCGTCTTTGGCGAGTATGCGGACACCACTGTCTTCTCCGGACGGGAGAAACAGAATATCGTTTACACGCGCGCCTAAAGGCTGCGGTTCGCGGTTTTTCGTGCTCCAGACAAACCACTTATTATGTTCTTCCGGACCACCGCGAAAAGCGAAACAGCCGGCATCGGACGCTTGAAACGGGGCGCTATATGCCGTTGCCTCAATCAATATTTCCGTATCTTTTTCAAAAATTCGGATGTCATATTCTTCCTGCCGTTGAAACACATAGACCTTAACACGCCCTTTGTCGAGGATAAAGCTATCTGCCACGGCACACACAGTATCCAAAACATAACCCAGCAAGAGAAACAAGCCGATTGTAAACAAGGCAATGTTTATCAGCTCCGGCGAGCGAATGCACATTATCACCGTTACCATCAACATCAGAAAGAGGAGCCCGACTGCCACCGGATTAACATTTTTCCACGCCGATTTTTGAAACAACCGATCGGGATTCATTTTTAATACTTTTATAAACATATTTTAAAAATTTAAGTGAAACAATAATATTTAATTGGGTAGAAAATAACATTGTTTCTTTTTTTGTCAAGTTTTTTGATTATGGCGGGAGAGATGATGATACGGATAATTGATTGTCCCCATCCCCCTTACCCCTTCCGCCGCGGGAAGGGGAGATTAAAGGACGGGACTACATATCGGCGGAAAGTTCAAGCCATTGTTCTTCGGTGGCGGTGATTTGTTGCTCGAGGGCGTGGAGTTCTTTTTGCAGAGAGGCGATTTTTTGCCCGTCTGTGACAGTTGCAAACTGCGTGAGCAGCGTTTCTTTTTGTTGCTCCAGTTTGGCGAGAGTTTGCTCTACTTCCCTTATGGCAACACGGTCTTTGCGACTCGGCTTTGTGGATTTCGGCTGTTGCGGAGCGGGTTTGGGCTCTGTCTTGGGCTTTTCGGGTTCGGACGGGGTGAGCAAAAAGCGGCGATAGTCTTCCAGACTGCCGTCAAACGGTTTGCAGGTATGATTATTAACAAGCCAAAGGTCATCGGCGACCATTTCCAAAAGGTGAAAATCGTGCGAGATGAGGATAACCGCACCGTGATAAGCATTTATGGCATCCGCCAATGCGGCGCGCCCCGCCATATCAAGGTGGTTGGTTGGCTCGTCAAATATTAAGAGTTCGGGCGTATCAATCGAGATACGCGCAAACAAGAGGCGCGTTTTTTCGCCGCCCGACAGTTCGGCAATTTTCGTTACGGCTTTTTCCTGCTCCAGCCCGAATGCGCCGAGATGCGCACGGATTATCTTTTCAGGCTTATCCGGCAAGAGCGATTGCATATATTCGGTCGGCGTCTGCTCAAGCGGCAGCTCTTCGGTTTGGTTTTGATTAAAATAACCTATTTTGAGCTTGGCAGACTTTGCCATTGTGCCGTCCATCAAAGGCAAATGCCCCGAGAGCATTTTGACAAAGGTGGATTTGCCGTTGCCGTTTTTGCCCAGCAATGCGATACGGTCATCTTGGTTCAGGTAAAGGTTCATTTTTTTCAAAACGGGCGTACCGTTATAGCCGGCGGCGGCGTTTTCCAGCTTTATCAGCGGCGAGGGCAACGGTTTGATTTCCGGAAACGTAAACCGGCTTTCCTTATCGCGCGCAACTTCATCAATATCTTCCATTTTTTCAAGCATTTTCAAACGGCTTTGCGCCTGTCGGGCTTTGGAAGCCTTATAACGGAAGCGGTCTACATACGACTGCAGGTGTGCTTTTCGTTCTGCCTGCTTTTTAATTTGCTTACCGACAAGTTCAATCTTCTCGGCATACTGGCGGGCAAAATTATCATAATTGCCGCTGTATTGCACCAGCTTTTTACCCTCAAAATGCAATATGCCGCTGCAGACATTGTTTAGGAAATCGCGGTCGTGGCTAATCAGCAGCAGTGTGCCGCCATATTTTTGCAAATAGCTCTCGAGCCAGACGATTGTTTCCAAATCCAGATGGTTGGTCGGCTCGTCCAAAAAGAGGATATCCGAGGGCTGAAACAGCGCACCGGCGAGATTAAGGCGCATTTGCCAACCGCCGGAAAAATCTTTGACCGGACGGGTGAGGTCTTCTTGGTTAAAGCCTAATCCGGCAAGGATTTCCGCCGTGCGGGATTCTGCCGAATAAGCGTCTATCTGCAACAGCTGTTCCATAATCTCGGGCAATTCTTCGGGCGCGGCGGTCTGTTCCCTTTGGCGGAGTTCGGTCAGGCGCTTGTCTTTGCCCAGCACATATTCGAGAATCGGCTTATGCAGGTCTTCTTCCTTTATCTCCTGCTCGGCAAACGCTTTGAGCTGTTTTTTAGAAATCAGCAGCTCGCCGGTGTTGATGTCGTGTTCGCCTTTCAGCACTTTAAACAACGTGGTTTTGCCGCAGCCGTTCGCGCCTAATATGCCGATTTTGCTGCCATCGGGGATTTGCGCCGAAGCGTTTTCGAGCAAAATTTTGGAGGCGATTTGAACGGTTATGTTTTCAAGCTTTATCATTTTTGACCTTATTATTTATATTGCGGGCGGCGATTTTTATAGGCTTGTTCGAGTTCGTCATACGCCATCGGCGCGGTGACTTTGCGCCCTAAAACCTGCGATGCCTCAAGGGCGGTGAAGACAATATCTTTGTGTTGAGCCGGCAAATTCGGTACGGCGGGAACGGGAATATCGGCAAGCGGGCTTTGTTTCATCCGCCTTTTCAACTCGGGTAAGAATCGGCGCATGGACGAATCGCCCGTGACATCGTTTTCATTATGGAAAAAATAGTATTCAAAATTTATCGGCGTTCCCTCGGGATGCCCCCTGCCCTTTTTATGCAAAAACTCGGCAAAAGATTTTAAAATGTAATGATTAACGCGGGCTTTGTCGGCGGAGATATTAAAATTAAGCATAAACTCTACCGGCTTATGGTATTCATTTACGCTTTTTCCCTCAACTCGCACATAATGGTTTGAGCCGAACATATTGAAATCTATCACTTTTTCGGGGCGAACGATTGATTTGACGGTATGGTTCAAAGCTTTTCCGTGCGCGGTAAAAAACTCGGTGACTAAACCGTTCGGACGGCTGACCGCCCCCGAATCGCCATAGTTCATCCAATTCAAGCTCACTTCCGACACATCCTCAAACTCTTTTAAAAACGCCCGCATATTTTCAGCTTTAAGCGGCACAAGGTATTCGTCCAAGTCGATAAACGCCAGCCATTCGGTTTCGTTTTTATGCTGTGCAACAATTTTTTCATAGCATTTGAGTTGTTGGTTGGTGCCGGATTGCTTAATATAGGTGATGGTATTGCTTTTGATATAGGGCTGCAGGTATTGCTCCGTGCCGTCCGTGCTGTCATTATCGCACAAATAAAAATGCTCCACGCCCTGCATTATGTGGTACTCAAGCCATTCTTTGAGATAGGGCTTTTCGTTTTTCATTATCGCCGCAACGCTTAAATAATACGGTTTTTGCGGGGCGCGCAACAGTATGGCGGCAACTGCGGCCGTAAGCAAAAGGACAATAACTGCAACGGACTTCTTCATTTTAAGCAAAATTTTCCATCATATTATGTTTGTTTTTGGCGTCTTTCACCAAAAGCGTGGTGACGGGAGCATCGGAATATTTTTGAAACAGCAGCCCGTGCCCCAGACATAAGCCGAAATTGATGTTCAAATCGGTTTTTTCGGCATTTAAGTATTCCGCCTGCGACTTCGGGTCACACGAGGCACCGTGCATTGTTTCTGACAATTCGGCGGCATCCAGCTTTGATTCTTTGCAGTGAACGGAAATGGCTAAAATCCCCTCGGCTGACAATATTTCTTTTAATTTCTCGGCAAACTTATTAACTGAAAAGCAATTGGCTATGCCGATTTTCTGATAACCATTCAACTTAATAAAATTGATGAGTTCCCGAATCCGCGAGGCGTTACGCGATTTATCCGTCACGCACATAAACGCTTTGTCTTCTTCGGTGTAGTGCCCTTTTTCCATTTTAGTCCTCTTAAAAAGTTTTTAACATTTTAAATATACTATAACAACTTAAGAATAACACAAGACAAATAAAGCAAGTTATTCTATGGTAAAATATATTTTATTTTGGAAAAGTCGGGAAGATGAGCAAGTTTCTATCGTTTGTGCCTTTGAGTATGTATAATGTGGCGGCGTTTTTGCGGTCACAATTGTTTTTATTGCCGGTGTTGCTGTTTTTTTATCAGGAAAACGGGTTGTCAGTCGGCGATTTTTACCTTATTCAGGGGCTGATTGTCTTTTTTGCGTTTTTATTTGAGATTCCGGCCGGATATCTCGGCGATATTTTCCCGCGCAAATATATTTTGATTACCGCATATGCCCTGTTTCTCGGACGGCTATTTTTGTGGATTTTCTTCAGAGGGTTTGAAATTATCCTTATCGGCGAGTTTTTTTACGCTTGTTCCAAGGCTTGTTTTGACTCGGTTTCATCCTCGTTTATTTATGACATCTTAAAGAAAAACGGCGAAGAAAAGAAGATGGTTAAGGCATATTCCAACTTTAACGCCGCGATGTATATCGGCACGGGAATCGCTGCGATGCTTGGCGCCGGGCTTTATACAAAATTCGGCTCGCACGTTTTGCTTATTGCGGAATTTATGATTTATTCGACAGCGATTTTGCTGCTCTCGTTTTTGCCAAACGCCCATGTGCCGGCAAAAAATGCGGTTATCGGCGTGAAAGAACGGCTTAAAAAGTTTTGGGTGGCGGTGCGCTATATTCTTAAATCGCGCAAATATTGTTATCTCGTGTTGTTTTCGGGCTTTATGGTCGGCGTGTCGCACTTTTTCTTTTGGAGTTTCCAGCCGCTGATGAAAAGCTCGGGCATTAATCCCTCTGTTTCGCTCACGGATTTGGCGGACAGCATCGGCTGGGACACGCGCGTGTTCGGCGAGGCGGTATGGAACTACCTCTTGAGCCTTGACTGGCTTGATTATATTAAAGTGATGGGCGTGGTTATCTTTATCAACAACGTCTTGCGGTCATCTTTCAGCTATTTTGCGGCAGCGGCGGCAAAACGGATTTCGTTGTTTAAGCTCGGCAACATCTCGTTTGCGATGGAGATTATCGGCTGCGGGCTGTCGTTTGCTCTGATGAAAGCCGGACACATCACGCCAGCACAATGCTTGCTGTTTATTATCTTTTTGTGCGTTTGTATCGGGCTGCAGCTGATGTTTACAATTTCGCACATCAGCCGACTGCACAGGCTGATTAACCCGAAAATCCGCTCGCTTTCTTCCTCGGTGAATATGATGACGGGGCGGCTTTTAACCTCGGTTATGCTGATGGCGCCGAAGTTTCTTTTGAAAAACGATGGGGCGGTCAGCGGCGTTCGCGTGATTGATATTTTCTGGATTTATGCGTTAATTTTTCTGCCTATCGGATTGTTTTTCATCTATAAAATCTACAAATACAATGTGAAAGCGGCACATTCGCTGATGCACGTCAGTGATGAAAAGGCTTAATATGCGGTTGGGAGGGTTTTCGGCTTTTATCATAGGCTTATATGCGTCGGCAGCGATGGCGGCGGATGCAGGGCTTAAATTTTCGGCAGAAAAAGACTGGTATAACTGGGGTGATTATATTCTCGGGAAAGACTTGCAGGCAGGCATTGAAAGCTTGGGGGTCACCGTACAGCCGGCTTTTATCGGCGATTATTATCCGGCGGGAAGCCGCAAGAGCAAAACAGATATTTATATGCACGGCTTTGAGCCCTTTAACCCGCCTGAA
The DNA here is from genome assembly GCA_910576955.1 of uncultured Alphaproteobacteria bacterium. Classification (GTDB taxonomy): domain Bacteria; phylum Pseudomonadota; class Alphaproteobacteria; order RF32; family CAG-239; genus CAG-267. Next base: position 79,418 of record CAJTJB010000001.1, read on the forward strand.
GATGATGGCAAAGTTAAGGTGCTGTATGCCTATTACCCGATTGAAACGGCGAATGCGCATAAATATAAAAACCTTAAAAATGTTGTGTCCTCCCAATGGCATTCGCTGCAAACAGAACCGTGGGATTTTGATGTGATTGCGGTTGCCTCGCCGACATATATGGGTGAAATTGCAAAGACGGGGATTAAAACCGTTTTTGTGCCGCAATTCACGAATCCCGACAAGTTTTTTTATGAATATGACAAAGACAAAGCTTATGACATTTTATTTGTGGGACGCCCGGGGTATGAGCGTATCAGCGCCAAATGGGCTATGGAGAGCGGGTTTGAGGTAGCATTGTTCGGCAAAGGATGGGAAGATAAAGCGCCGAAAGAATTTTATAAAGGCGACTATATTGATAACAACGAACTGCACAAATATTATGCCTCGGCAAAGATTGTTTTGAACGATACGCGGGAAGATATGAAAAAAGCCGGATTTATCAGCAACCGCGTGTTTGACGTGACGGCGAGCGGCGGCTTTCTGATTTCGGACTATATGCCGGAGATTGAAGCTTTTTACGGCGACAGCATTCCATTGTTTAAAAACCGAGAAGAATTAGCGGCGCTTTTGAAGTATTATCTCGTTCACCCCGAAGAACGGGCTCTTAAAGCCAAACGCGCACAAAAAATCACCCTTTCCCGTTTTACAAACAGGCACGCGGCAAAAAGCCTTTTGCAAGCGGCCGACAGCGTGCGGAAAAAGACAAACACGCCCACAGACGAAAATAAGCTCGCGATAAAATTTCCGTGGTCTAGAAACCGGATGGAAATCGGCGACTACTGGCTGGGGCTAGATTTGCAAAAAGGGCTTGCTGCAAACGGTTTTGACGTTATGCCGTATTATTATGACAAGGGATTTCAGACTGATGATTTTTATGACAACGCCGGCAACCTCCTTTATATGCAATTTAAATATAACCACATTGATTTTGAAGACGATGGCAAAGCGCGGATTATGTATTTGTATTTTCCGACGTTTATTCCCGAAAAAGGGAAATTTAAAAATACGAAAGATTATTTTATTTATAATACCGATGCTTATCTTAACAACGAACTGGAATATTTTGATTTGATTGCCACGCCGGCAAAGGCGGTTTGGCGGCAGCTGCGCAAACGGGGATATGAAGCCGCCTTTATCCCGCAATTTACAAACCCCGAAAAATTTACAAACAAGCCTGATGACGAGCTTAAATCCGACTTGCTTTTTGTGGGTTCTAATTGGTATGAACGGGTTAGCGCCAAATATGCGGTTGATTGCGGTTATGATGTTGCGATTTACGGACTCGGGTGGAAAAATCAAATTCCCGATAAATATCTCAAAGGAACATTTATTTACAATAAGGATTTGAACAAATATTATTCTTCAGCAAAAATTGTGTTAAGCGACCACGCGGAAGATTTGGCGAAGATGGGGCTGGCGATTAACCGGCTGTTTGACGCAAGCGCCGCGGGAGCGTTTGTTATTTCCGAATACAGCCCGTATATTGAAGAGATTTTCGGCGATAGTATTCCGATGTTTAAAAACAAAGAAGAATTTAAGAAACTGGTTGATTATTATCTTGCGAATCCGGACAAACGGAAAGAAAAGGCTGAAAAAGCGCAGAAAATTACGCTTAAAGGCTACACTAACGTGATTGCCGGGCAGAAATTAAAAAAACTTTTTGAAAAAATCAGAAAGGGAAAAAAATGAAGAAAACGCTTTTATATTTCAGCATTATGATGGGGCTTGCCCTTTTGGGGTATTGGAAAATATATAAACTTGCCGACAAGGCACACCGTGATATGAGGTATGCGGTGATTCACGTTACCGAAAATAAGCCTGCAGAGCAGATGATTGAACTTCAGAAAGCCTTTGAACAAGAGGGAAAGCATATTTCCTTTTCCATCCGCCCTGACCGTTCAAGCGGAAAATTCAACATTTATACGGCAGCGGATATTCAACATTTGCCGGAGGTGACCGACCCGAGCGCCATAAACTTTTTGTGGATTGATAAAGCAGCAGCTGATGAAGACCCCGAAAAGCTGCGCCCGTTTGACGTGATTGTGGTTAAAAATATGCCGGCGTACGGACACCTGAAAGCTATCAATATGCGGACAGCGTTTATTCCGGATGCCATTAATATTGCCGATACCACAGAGGCGGAACAGCACAATCGGGCTATGTATTGGGGCGACGGCAAAGAATTTTCATTATCGCTGCTCTTAGCCGGCGAGAAAGAAATGAGCCTTGATATTTTCGGCACGGGCTTTGAAGGCTTATGGCCGACGGATGAAATTAAGGCGGTTTCTCCGCTGGAAACGGATTTTCGCAGCCATCCGCTGGTTTTAACCGACCAACGCGATGAAGAAATTGCCAACGAAACCCTAAATGCACGGATTATAAAAATTATTGAAAGCGGCGGCGTGCCATATGTGCGCTATAATCCGGGGATTGAAAAGCTTTTTGGCGAGGCGGTGCCGATGTATTATAACGGTCCGGAATTTGGCAAAAAAATGGAAGCGCTTTTACAAAATCCGGCAGAACTCGCCAAGCGGCGCAAGGCTATCCGGCGGCTGGCTCAACAGTGGAACAGCAACAGCCAAGCCCGAAAGTTTATTGAGCTGTTTGAGATTATGGATAAAAAACGGCAATAGTTTCCAACAACGATAAAATAGCAATTGACATTAAAGCAATTTCCTAGTATTCCTTTCGCAGCGGATGTAAAAATCTGCTAGTGCCTTGAGAGAGGTGCGGAGCTGTCGAAAGCTCTCTTATACACTTCGGTGCAGGATAACATCGTTAGTTATTGTTTATCTGGAGCAATAGCACATATCCCCGACTGAAATGGTCGGGGAGCTTTTAGCGTATGTCCAAAGGCTGTCCTTATCTCATTTAAGCCTGAAAGGCTAAAAGAGTCATTTAAGTGTATATGATTTTCGAACTCTCCGACCGCCTTTTAAGGTGGTTTATTTTTGCACTATCGGAGAGGATTAATGAGAAAATTATTAAATATGATTGCTGATACTGTTGCTGGTGAACGTTGCATAAAAACATCGGTCTGTTTCTTTTGGATTTCTTTTATCTGTATTGCTTTTTACACTGCTTTTACTGCAAATAAAGGCTTTTTCTTGGATACGGTTGAACATATTCATTCTTCCTGGCTTGTCAGTGAGGGGAAGGTTCCGTATCGGGATTTTTTCCAACACCATAATCTACTGCTGTGGTATTTGTATGTACCCATAGCAAAGCTTTTTTACCAAGATCCGCTTATTTTCCCCGTGAGCAAAGGAGTTGGCTCGATGGGATATTTGGCTGTTATCTGGCTTATATATGTGATTAACAAACGGTTTATTTATGGTGCTAAAACAGCAAGATTATCTTTGCTTATTTTATTATCCGTTCCTTTTATCTGGAATGATTTGACAACCTTTCGTCCCGACATTTTTATGTATGTCTGTTTTTTCGGGGCTCTATATTCTTTTTTCTCTTACCTTGAAAATCACAATCTGCTCAAACTGGCATTATCATATTTTTTATTAGCACTTTCCGCTTTGTTTTTACAAAAAATACTTTTTATTTGCATTGGCTTCTTTGGGTTAAATCTTTATTATTTGTATCATAAAAAAATTCCATTTTTTCATCTTGTTGTTGCCGGAGTTTGCTACGTTATCCCGTGGGCTTTGCTCTTCGGATTTTTGGCAGCAAATAATATCTTAGCCGAATGGTATTATTATAATTTTGAATTTAATTTTTTGATGAAAGAATATTATTCGGGTTATACCAGCGGTTTTTCTTCAACTCTTCCGTTTATTACCCTACTCTCGGTTATTGTGATTTTGCGAAATTATGATGCTACGCACGGTCAATCGGTTTTGCTAACCCTATATTTATTTTCCTTATTATCGGTTATTCTTTTTGCGCCGCATTCTCATTATTTTACATTATATTGGTTTTTTGCTTCTATTTTGCTCGGAAATATTTTATACCATACAAAATATTTTAAATATGCATATCTGTTCGTGCTTGCAGCAGCTTTTATCAATCTCTGCCAATTACTGCCGACAACCCGTCAGAAAGAGGCATATCAGAATTATCTTAATAATATGGATTATTTGTGGAAACAAAATCTTTCCGGTGATGATTTTTTATCTCTCACAAAAATAACTTACCACCCTTTTATTCCCAATTCGTCTTATTATTGGTACGGCTATCACAATGTCGCCATTATTGATACAATTTATAACCGCAAACAATATTTTGACTTAAAAAATGAGCTTGAATCCCAAAAGCCACTGTTTATTGTCTTTGAGACGTCTTCCCTTCTTGGACTTAATGATATGCTGGTTTTTAATAAAAGAAAATATTTCATACGGCGGAATGCGGCAATTTTACGGAAAGCACAGAAACATCCTGAATTATTGTCAAAACTCATTACTATTGACAGCGATTTCTGGAAAATTGATGAGAAATGGGTTGAACGCAACTATGACAGAATTGATGGAACAATCATATGGAAAAGAAAAGATATGCTTAAATAAATTAAAGCCCTCAATGATTATTATCACGGAGGGCTTTTTGTTTTAATTTTCGTAAGAGAGTTTTCCATCTTTCAAAACAGCCGTGCCGCCGAGCGGAATGGTTAAAAGCGGGGCGGTGTGCCCGAAATCGACATTAGCGAGAATCGGCAAATCTTTTAATTCGGCTTTCGTGTTTAAAATAAACTCAAGCCCATCGCGCGTGACTTTTGAGCCTTTTTGAAAACGCCCGATAACCAGTGCTTTAACATTGGCAAAATCCGGCTGATGGATGAGTGCTTGCAGGTTGCGTTCAAAATCTGCCAGAGGGCTTATTTCGGTATCTTCAATAAACAATATCGTATCTTTCGGGAAAGCGGGACGAAACTCTGTTCCGAGCAGCAAATTAAACGTGCAGAGGTTGCCGCCGATAATTGTTCCCGTTGCGGCGCCGTTATGAATGTTCCAATAGCCTTCATTGGCTTCAAACTCGCGCTTTTCCTGATCTAAAAACCATAAATCATCACTCCAGATTTCAGATGGCGTTATTTCATCTTTGCCATCGGTGACAAGCATTTTAGCAAAGTGCTCGAATGTATAATCGCAGCCGTATTTCATCCCCAGCGAGCTGAAGTGCGGTCCGTAGTAAACAACCATACCGGTTTTGGCGAGAATCGCATTTTCAAGCGCAGTGATGTCGGAGAATCCGCAAAAGATTTTCGGGTTATTTTTTATCAGCTCATAATCAAGATATTTCAACAGCTGGTTCGAATTTGCGCCGCCGATGATGGTCATAACGGCTTTAACGCTCGTATCGGCAAACGCGGCGTGAATATCCTCCACGCGTTTTTCAATGGACGATGAGCCCATATAATCCCAATTATCATCGGTGGTATTCGGCGCATAGACTACCTCCAGCCCCAGGCTTTCCAGACGTTCTTTGGCGATGGCTCGCGCATCCTGACCGATAATTTTAATGCCCCGTGCCGGTGCGATAACCATTACTTTATCGCCTTTTTTCAGCTTTTCCGGTATTATCTTTTGCATTTTGTTCTCCTTATTCCATTGTTTCCCAATCTTCGTCTTCTTCCCAATGAACATGCAGAAAAGTCACGGGCTTGATGTCTGTTGCGCTTAAAACGCGGCGGCGGATTTGCCCGCGGATGAAGTCTTCCGCAGAATTACGCTTGGGGTGTTCCAAAAGTTTCTTTTCAATCAGCGGAACAACCTGTTTTTTGATTTCTTCCGCAAGCACATACCATTCGTTTTCTTCCAGTATGTCTATTGAATTGAACTGCAACGATTTTAACTTATACTCACGGCTGATAACGGCACTGATAAATAATGTGCAGTTAAACATTATGCGGCGGCGGTTTTTAACAAGTTCCGAGCCGAGCGAAACGCTGCGTCCGCGGTCTATGCCGATGATATCAACCGGCGTTTGCTCGATTTGGCTGATTTGCCCGTTTTGATAGAGGCAAATATCGCCGTTTTGCGCGGAGAACACATCTTTTACGCCGCAATTTAAGGCAAAGCGCTTATGTTCGCGGATAAACTTTTTATCGCCGTGTACCGGCAAAACGATTTTCGGGTTCAACAGCTCATACATGGCCTTCAAATCTTTTTTGCTTGCATGACCGGAAGTGTGCACCAAATAATCTTCCTCGGTGATAAGATTTGCGCCTTTGGCTGTAATTTTTTCCTGCAGGCGTTCGATTTTTTCTTCATTGCCGGGAATCATTTTGGAAGAGAAGATAACGTTATCCTCCGCACCTAATTTGATATATTTATTTTCGTCATTGGCAATCATGGTCATCGCGCTGCGATAGTTTGCCTGCGAGCCGGTGCAGATATATAAAGCTTTGTCCGAGGTCAACCCGTCCACCTGTTCGGCGGTGTGAATATCGGCATATTCGGTCAGATAGCCGCATTTTTTAGCTATTTTGACATTCGTCACCAAGCTTCTGCCGACCAAAACCGGCGTTCTGTTTGCTGCGCGGGCAGCCAAAATCAAGCTCTCCAAACGCATCACATTTGAGGCAAAACAGGTGGCAACCACGCCGCCTTGCATTTCCGGAATGATTTTTAAGAGATTATTGCGCACATCTTCTTCGCTCGCCTGCGGTTCGTCCACCATAACATTTGTCGAATCGCACACGAATATATCCACCCCCTCGGCTGCAGCCCTTTCCAACGCGGCAAAATCGGTTTTGACCATTGAAAGCTTGTTATCGTCAAAACGCCAGTCGGTCGCGTGCATTATGTTGCCATTAGCGGTTTTGATAAACAGCGCCGAAGTTTCGGGAATCGAGTGAGCAATCGGGATAAACTCGACCTCAAAGCCCTCCAGTACCACTTTCTTTTCCTGATTAACCGAGATTAGCGGCACAAGATCCTGCATTTTATATTCGCTCAAACGCTCTTTGACCAGCCCCAATGAAAAATCCGTTCCATACACCGGACATTGCAGCGCCGGCCAAACCTGTGCGATAGCACCGAGGTGGTCTTCGTGTCCGTGGGTGATAAACAGCCCTAATATATCGTTACGATAATTTTCCAAAAACTCGGGCGAGGCATAGCACATATCCATCCCCGGGAAATCGTCATTTAGGAATCCGTAGCCTGCGTCCACCACAATCAGCTTGCCGTTTGAGGCATATACAAACATATTCATTCCGATTTCATCGGCGCCGCCCAGCGGTATAAAATAAATTCCATCTTTTTTAAAATCATTCATTCTTTAATTATTCCTTTTTTATATAAACAAATCTCCGGCCAAAATACGCTCTTCCCCCGCTGATGTCTGCAATATCAGATAACCGTTATCATCCAGTGCGGCAAACAGTCCCGTTTTTTCGTCTTTTTCGGTTTTGACCGTAATTTTTTGCCGATAGTTCATCGCCATCTCCAGCCATTGTTTTTTTATGCCGGCAAAACCGTTTTGCCGGTATGCGGCTAAATCTGACGCAAAGTTTTCGAGATAATAACGCAAAAATTCCGTCCGGTCAAGCAATATTGAACATTCTTTTAAAGATACGGCTTGATAGGGCTGATTTTCAAGAACGGGCGCACCGGCAATGTTAACGCCTATCCCTATGCCCCAGAGTTTCCCCGAGATGTTTTCAAACAATATGCCAGATATTTTGCCCCCCTCCAGAAAAACATCATTCGGCCATTTTATCTGCACTTTTTTGTGCGGGGCAAGCCTTTTTACGGTTTTTGCCAGGCTTAAACCGACAAGGCAGACAATTTTGCTTAATTCTTCAGGCGCAATTTCCAGACTGTATGTAAAATAAAGGTTGCCCTCAATGCCCTGCCATTTTCTGCCGCGACGCCCCCTGCCCCCGGTTTGGCGTTTGGCGCTTATGGCTACCGGAGCGGTATTTTCCCGGGCTAACTTTTTGATTTCATCATTTGTGGAGGTGGTTGTTTCAACATCATACCACTGCCACAACGCAATTTTTTCAGAGGAACACGGCATAAAACATATCCTTCATCTTATCCATTATATTAAGCGGGTTAAACGCCGCCGTTATCAGGCAGCCCATATTCAACAGCATTAAAAAGCGCAAAACTTTGTTTTCTGTGTCATAATTGATGATTTTATGTTCAAAGTATGCCGTTTTCATAATTTCCAGAAAAGATTTGGCAAGCAACAGCAGGAAAAACAGCACGCAGCCGAGGCTGATATATTTATGGGCACCGATAAGCCCGGATACGATATCCGCCTGCCCCAGAAAACCGGCAAGCGGCGGCATTCCCATCAGCGAAAACAGGCTGATAAGGAGCGTTGCGGTTGCAAACGGACGCGTTTCGGCAAGTCCGGACAACGATGTGACAGCTGCCAGATATTCATTGCGGCTTTTGAGGCTGTAAAACACCAAATACACGCCGCTTACCGCCAAAAGGCTGACCCAGAGGCAGGCATATGCCGCAAACGACGAAGCCGGCGTAAACAATGCCAACAACAACAGGATTATCCCGAAATAATATGTGACCGCAAAAGAATATATGCGGTGCAGATTGATGCGCGCATTTGCCCCCATTGCCCCTATGGCGACTGAAAACAGCGCAAACACTGCATAAACAGGCTGAATATCGGATGCAAACGGCTCGGCTGCCGCTATGTTCAGCTTGATGAATGCGCCCCAATAAGCCCACGGGGCAACAACCGCCAAATAATGGCTTACAGGCAAAGGCGCCCTGCCGGCCTTATCTTCGGCAAAACCGTGAAACGGCGCAATTCCCAATGCATATAAAAACGGCACCAATAAAAACACAACGAACATATATGTTAAAAACGAATCTTTACGGCTTACGAGAAAATCTGTCAAAAATTTATATTCCGTGTTTCCGCCGGTGATATTATACAGCCCTGCCCCGCCGATTGCCATAAGCAGCAAAATTATCGCCGAAGTGCTGACATAGCGGATTTTTGCCGGTTCGGGAAGCGTTTCGCCGCCGCTATCCAGCATTCGATAATGTATCAGCGACAAAATGCAGAAACTGACGATTAACGCCATCACATTTATCGCTGCCAACAAAATATTGGCTATGCTCACAGCCAACAACAGCTGAATATAATATTTATGACCGGTTCTTTTTTCTGCCGTGAAATATTGCGGCGCAACACATAACACAACATATGCAAAGATATACGCCATCGCTCGGAATAAAAACGTGTAGGCATTATCGGCATAATAAGACGGATTGAGACTCCGGTTATAAAAAATTATCATACAAAACATTGATACAATCAGCCAGAGGCGGGCAATGCGCGCAAACAGCCTTGAAGATTCTTCTCCCAAAACATAGCATAAATAAAGATGGACGACACCCGCCAACAACGCCAGCTCCGGAAGGGCATACAATATGTTTTGCAGCATTGAACCTCCTTACCTTAAAACACAAACCACAACGGTTTGAAAAATGAGAAAAACAATATCAGCAGGCAGCCGATATATACCGTAAAATTCAGGTTCGGCAAATCTACGCCCAACACGCAGGAAGACTCGGCATAGCTTTTGTCTTTCATCCGATACAATTCTTCCAACAGCGATAGAGCGACGATGAACAACGACAGCATTACCAGCACGCCGAATATCAGGCTGTAATTGAAAATTTCGGAAATAATGATAAAATTATTCCAAAACAGCGGCGTTACCGGCAGCCCTATGCCCGCCAACACAAACAACGACAGACATTTTGACGTGCGCGGCATATAACATAATATTCCGCCGCCGGCATATAAATTCAGTTTTTTCTTTTGGGTTTCGATATGGTTGATTAAAAATGACAACACGGTCACAATCATAATATATGAAAAGAGCGAATAGCCGATATTATTTTTCAGCACGCCGGTCGGCAGAAAAACGCCGGTTAAAAACAGCAGATAATATACTGATGCATACGCAAAAAGCTTATATCGCAAGTCTTTATGGCTTAATCCCACTAATGATAAAAACAGCATTGTCAGGATACAAGCGCCCTCAAACACTTTCGCATATTCGGCAATGCTTTCAGGAACGGTATTCGGCCAAAAACGGATGAAACCATATAACCCGACCAATGGTATCAGATTGCCCACCACAAAAACAAGAGGATTGCGCAGCGTCGAACTCATCGAAGATATCCAATGATGAAACGGCCAGACCGGCAGGCGCGAGATAAACGCAAACAGGATACTGAACCAGACAAAATATTCTATTGTGCCGCTCAAGTTAATATTGCCGATGGTATTTAACGGCACGTTGGCTTTTTTGTGTGCACATATCAGCATAATCGCCACAAAAAGCAGCATAACGCCGATAATATTATAAATGCTGAAACGTATCAGCACATTTCTTTTGCGCAGGCTGCCGTAGGTACTGATTAGGATAATCAGCGGCGCTATTAAGGCGGTAAAGAAAACATAAAACGAAATAATGTCGGCCGCGACCAGATAGCCGTTTAACAACCCGATAAACAAAAGCTCGGCGGCTATCAGCGTTTTGGGGCGGTCGGTCTTATGGTCCACACACAGCTCGGCGGCAAAAAAAGACAGGTTGATACCAAACAGCAACAACAGCGAAAATGTATCTGCTCCCAAAAATATATCGGCAACCGGCAGATTAAACCACGGGTATTTCTCTACAATCTGAATGCCAGTTTTGCCTACATCCATTTTTGAAAAAGTGTATAATATCAAAAGATTATTTATCAAAAGTGTCCAGACCGCAACATAATAGACATTATCCGTGGCGTAGTTCTTATCATTTTTTGCCCCTAACACAAACATTGCGCCCAGCAAGGGGATGAGTATCTGCAACAGCAACAGGTAATTATTCACGGCAGATACCTCCTATAAAATGACAGCGCAAAAACAGCCAGTCCGATAATGATGAATACCAAACCGGCAGCCGCGCTTTTCTGATTGATTTTGAAAAACAGAGAAATTGTGTTGCGGCTGATTGCCGAAAAAGCGGCGGTGATTATTTTTTCCGAAAACATAAAGTCCACCATCAGCCACATTATCCGGCTTATATATTTCAACGGTTCTACTAAAACATAGCAAAACAGGCTTTTGCTGACATCTTCTGTTTGCAAGCCCTCTTTTTCATAAAATTTCCGCAATTTCTGCCACAGCGGCAATGCGGTGATGCCTAAAAAAGCGGTGATAAATACGAAACTCTGCCACTGATATATATTGAAAATAATTCCGCCGAGAAGTATTAACGCCGTATTGATTATAAAAGACAAGAATCGCTGCGGGTTCGGGTTCAAATAATCTAACCGGCGCGTATGCGGCGATTTGTATATATGATTCAATATAACGGATATCGCCAATATAATCCCCGCGGTTATTGCCGTTATTGTGCTTGGTGCAGACAATACAGCCGCCGTCTGCCGCATAATAAGCCAAAATACCGCAAGCAACACGACAAACTGGAAGAGCAGCACTTGCAGCGGCAATGTATTAATTTCCCGCCCGTTTAACATCTTGCTGACATTTTCCTCCCGATTTTGATAGAGATATATCTTAAAAAACAGCTGATTAAATAAATATACGGCAAGCAGATAGTATGAAAACAACAGTATCCACGCAAAGCCGTTTAACATCAGCATATACATCAAAAGCCCGTAAAACGCCATATTCAGGCTGACCATTTTCTTTTGTATATTATCTTTTATGATAAAATATACCAGTCCGGCGATATAAGTGGCGCAAGACATCACCTTAAAAAAAGGAAGAAATAAATCTGAAACCGCAAGCAGGTTATGCAATTTTACTATCAGCAAAACACCCACCAACGGCGAAAACAGCAGATTGACCGCACTCATACGCTGGAATCGGGCGGATGCAATATCTAACAGGTAACTTTGAAACAGAAAACAGCCGATTTTGATAAAAATTGCGAATGCGGCAACCAGACCGACAAAATCGCGATGTCCGCCGATTTGCCGATAGTTCAGCAATTGCCGCAGTTCCAAACTCTGTATTTTTCCGCAGGCAAGCGCCAATATCATAAACAAACACATATCTGCAAACAGATTGTATATCACATAGCGGTGCGACGAATCGACATCTTTCAGAAGCAAATACCCCAAAATGTCGGATACAAAAACCGCTGTTATCAACTGAACATAGTTTTCCGCACCGATAAGCAGGCAAAGTGTTACAAAATTCATAATTATCAACGAGTTAAAAAAGCTGCGTTTTTCTTCGTAACGGAAAATGTTATTATTTAGAATCGTTAGCACTGAAATAAAAAATAATGGAATAATTATGCGGTTTAATGCCAGTGTTGGGGAGAATGCTATCATAATATCTCCCAGACGGCTTTTGCTCCAGAGAATCGACAACGCCGCATTTTGCTCAACAGCGGCATTAGAACAATAATCCGCAAAAAGATACGTTCCCACGCCAAACATCAGCCACGACAGCACCCTGTCATATCGCATACGCAAGCGCAAAAAGCCTGTTAATGCCAAGAAAACCAGACATATAAGCGTGTTTATTACCATCATTTCTCCGTTTTCGGTTATTTTACAGAATCGACTGAACCGAAGTTTACGGCATTGATATTACTTAATCAAGGATTTTACGTCTTTTACAACACGAACTGGCACAGTATATTCACGGGCAACATCTTCATTTTCCACTTCAACAATCAGCATGGAGCTGACAGATTTCAGCGGCAGACGGGCTGATACAGCAATATCTTTAAACACGACAGTACTATCTTTGGTGCGATACAACAGCGCCGTTTCGCCACCGTCATATACAAAACGCGGATTTTCCGGCCCGCCGGCGCGCGAATTGATGATTATCAGGATTTCCCCTTCTTCGTTTTGCAAAATGTCATATCTGCTTTCCTGTTCTAATTCTTGACCTGTGGACATTTTTTACCTCATATAAAATATTGTTATATCGTCATTTAGGTGTTTCATATCATATAATAGTTAACAAATAAATAGCTAAATGTAATTTTTTTTACATTTTTTTATTGACTATCTAAAAATTATCCTTTATAAACCGATTTCAGTTGTGAGGGCTCGTAGCTCAGTCGGTAGAGCATTTGACTTTTAATCAAAGGGTCATGGGTTCGAATCCCGTCGAGCTCACCAATAAAATCAAGGGTTTAGGCGAATTGCTTAAACCCTTTGTTTTTAGGTAGTAGTGAAATAGTAGTGAGTTTGGCAAAGGCTCTTTAATACTGACAAGTATTGTTTTTCTAATGATTTTGGAATGTTTTGCCTTGATTTTATGTTTTTTATTGGAATCGGTAATAAATTTTAATTGGTAGTCGTTGGTTTAAACGTTATGTGCCAACTGCATCATTAATGAAATCTATACTAAACACTACAGATTTATGCACACCATAATAATCATTTGATTGCACAAAAAAATGTGTCATCTGGATATAGTGAAAGAGTCCCGTTACAGCGATGCTCTTTTTTTTATAAGAATTTAACATAAAAAAGGAGTTTATTTATGATTATAAATAAAATAGTTAAAAATTTGCCTATCGAACAACAAAAAGTCTTTGATAAATTAACGCAAAAATATGGCATATTAGAAAATGTTGAGTTTAAGCCATTACCATACAACCAATATTTTGATAATCCCCTATAGTAGATACTCTCAAGAGTACTTGCGTTACCAAAATCTTCACCGAAGACTTGATGGCGTTATACTTTTGGACTAGCGGACCATCACTCTAAAGTCAAGTATCAATCCTGCAAAAGTATGATTATCTGCATTTTAAACTTGATTTATTCATAATTTAATCATAAAATAATCGTACTTTAATTGTCTTATAAAAGAGGAAAACAATGGTTTGGACACCAAAATATACAATTACACAAGAGATTTTGAGCGATTTAACTAAAATTGAAAATGTGAAAATTTCTTTTAATGACAAGCCATTGTCGCCTGTTTTGCTTAATTCCCTACATAAAACAGCCAAAATATCTTCAACCCATTATTCTACTCAAATTGAGGGAAACCACTTGACGATGCAACAGGTGGAGGCAACACTATATACCAAAAACAAAAAAGCAACCGAATATCAAGGCCATGACGAAAAAGAAGTCAAAGCCTATTATAATGCTATTAGTTATATGGAAAAATATTTAGATGAAAAAGCCCCGTTTTCCGAAGGTTTTGTGCAAAAAATCCATAGTTTGGTTGAAGGAGAAAAGAAAACTGTTCCTTACCGTGATGCTCAAAATGCCATTTATGATAGTTCGGACGGAATGCTTGTTTATTTACCGCCGGAAGCCAAAGATGTGCCGGAGATGATGAAAGATTTGATAGCTTTTGTTAAAGAGAATATTGCTATCCTGCCGACACCAATTATTGCCGGATTATTTCATTATCAATTTGTAACCATTCATCCTTATTTTGATGGTAACGGACGAACCGCAAGGCTTATTACTAGCTATTTAATGCGTAAGTTTGGCTATGGCTTAAAAGGCATTTATTCTTTGGAGGAATATTATGCGAAGGATTTGGCTAGTTATTATCAGGCATTAGCTACGCATCCGCACCATAATTATTACTATGGACGCGATAAAGCAGATTTAACTTCGTGGCTATCTTACTTTATTAAAGGGATAGTGACGGCATTTGAAAATGTTTTAACCAAAGCATCTGAAGAGCAAAACAAAGGTTTTACGGCTGATATTGCACCAATACTGCGTGGGTTAGACATTAAGCAACGTAAGATTTTGGAACTTTTCGCGGAATATAAAGAAATTACCTCAATTCAGGCCGGTGCATATTTAGGTATTTCCAGCCAATCAGCTCGTTTATTGTTGAATAAATGGGTTGATGAAGGCTTTTTGAAAATCGTGAATATGGCCAAGAAAAACAGAACTTATGGTTTGACTGACAAATATGAAGAATTGTTAGGACAGTAAACAACGCTATTTTTTATTAGTAACTTCAAAGTAATAGAAAAATAACATCACCACTAAAATACAAGGTAAAGTATGCCATAATAAGCATATTTATTGGAAAAACGTTTTTTGATGTTTTTTTGATATAAAAGCGAAAAAAAATATATTAAGAGATAAGAAATAAACCAATAACCTTTTTTCAGTGTCTTTGTAAGATATGAAACTGGTATTATTAATGTATTTTTATTGATAATGAAGCAAATTCCGATTATTAAGGATTTATAATTTCTATATTTATAATACGATCTAATTGGAATGTTCTTTCTGCATTACGAAGTTCACAGAAACCTTTTATGTATATTTGTTGCGGATTCAGGTTATAATCTCCACAGTCGAACTCATTACCCTTTCCTATTTTTCGTGGAATTATAGTTCTCTGTGTGATTTCTCCATTACTATAATTTTGGCTTTTTTGATACGTAATTTTAACTTTTTGATGATTTATAATTGCTTTACGTATAATTTGCTCTTTTGATACATTAGATACATCTTTGATATGAAGCTGTATTTTAGGTTGAGAGAGATGTGTGTTTTTTCCCTCTAATACGTGATAAAAATCAATTACATCCTTATTTACAGCGATTTTACTTGGGTCAAAACCTAAAGGATTTAATCCGCTTAATGAAGTTGTTCGACTTAAAGCAACATAACACTGCCCTGCTGCGAATATTTTATCTAAATGAACAACGAGGTTATCAAATGTCATCCCTTGCGATTTATGTATTGTTATGCCGTAGGCCAGCCGAACCGGAAACTGTTTTCTGACAATTCGCTGTTTATAAGATTGTTTACATTCTCGTTGTAATGATATATTTTTATATTTATATGTTTCAAATTCTGTTCTTGATAAAGGAACTGTAGTGCTATTATCAAATTTCACTTTTATTACATCTTTATATATTTCAGTTATTGTACCGCAACTTCCATTTGCCAAACCTTGTGTAACGGCTATATTTTTTAATAACATTACACGACAGCCTACTTTTAATTTTAGTTCTCGTAAAACTCTAAATTCATCGTCAAAAACCTTTTGAAAGGAATCAAATTTGCTATTGTCTTTTTCTGTATAGATAAGTTTCTTATCGTCATCATAATATTCTATTTGATCAACACTAGTAAAAGTAATAGAGGGGGATTTGATCAGCTCAAAACATATCTCATTAAAGCTATCTGCCTCCTTATTTGTTGCATATAAGTGTAGTTTTGATTTATCATTAGCTATATCCAGCGGCATATTTCTATAGCGGTCTAAAATAAGTTCCCAATCTTCTTCTACTGTTTGCCCTTCCCTGATGTGATTAAGAACGTTAATATAATTTATCTCACTTTGGCGTTTCACATCTTTTAAAATAACAGGTTCAAGTTTTAACTCGTTCCATACTGCTGAACTAAAACAAAAATCTTCTTTCCGGCATTCTCTGTTTATCACCACGGGGGGGAGCTGGAAAAAATCTCCAATAAATATAATTTGTATTCCGCCCATTGGCTTTTTTATTCCTCTGACAGTTTGCAATACTACATCCAAATATGTTAATGTTTTGCTATGCAGCATTGATATTTCATCTATTGCTAACATCTGACAATTTAAGATTTGTTGTTTCAATATTGGATTTGCTATTATGCGATTAACTGTTTTCCATATATCTTTTACATCATTATCAATACCTATGCCTGACCATGCATGAATCGTCTGGCCATTGATATTAATGGCGGATATTCCTGTTGTGCTTGTTATGCTTAATTGCTTACCGTATCGCTCTTTTAATCGTTGCAATGTATAACTTTTTCCGGTTCCTGCTCCACCTGTAATAAAAATATTTCTTTTTTCATCTAATAATATGCATATCTTTTGAAATACCGGATCTTGAGAAATTGTATATATTTTTTTATTATTTTGCGATTGATTTATATTTGGATTTTGGGATACATCTTTTCCCATCCAGTTTTTGAGGATATAAAATGCCCCCAATCCCAGCATCCATCCGATTGCATCCATAACTTTCTCCTATATAAATTAATCTTTATAAGGATACCACAAAAATCAATAAAAAGCAATTTTTTTAAATTATAGCTATTTTTTACAGATAAGTTTCTAATTACAGATCCATTATATTATCTGTCCAAAGTTCACATTGAGTCATTACAATTTGGACGGCATCATCTACACCTTCTGGCGGATATTTGTGTTTTTTCAAAAGTTTTTTGACTATCATACGCATTTTGGCTCTGGCGGCTTCTCGTTTTTGCCAGTCAATCGTTTTATTTTTGCGCAAAGTCTCTGTTAATTCTTTGGTTATGGCTATCAATTCCTCGTTTGCATAAAAATCTTTGACAGCTTCTGGTTTGGTTAAAGCATCATAAAAAGCTATTTCTTCCGTAGTTAATCCGAGTTTTTCCCCGTCTTGCCGTGCGACGGCAATTTGATTGGCCAGTTTCAGCAGCTCTTCAATCACTTGTTCATTTGTCAGCATTCCATTTAAATATCTATTCATCGCTTCCTGAATAAGCTCGCTGAATTTCTCGGATTTTACGACATTTGTACGCCGGTAAATACTGATTTGCTCGGCTATCAGCCTTTTTAATAATTCAACAGCAAGGTTTTTCTCTTTCATTTTGGAAATCTCTTCCAAAAACTTCGGATCAAATAAAGAAAACTTTTCTTTGATGTCTGAAAACAGATTGATAACACCATCACTTTTTATACTTTGCTTTAAAAGCTCGTTTATTTGGGCGTTCATTTCGGGTAATGAGATTTTTTGATGAACACCCGCATTCGTCAGGCGTACAATAAGAATACGCACTGCTTCCATAAATGCAGCCTCTATGCGCGAATTTTCCTCAACCATAGAGGAACACAATGATAAAGCTTGGTGCAACAGTAGAGCTTCTTTAATATACGTCTCTTTTTCTTTCTCTTTTTCAGGAGCAATCATAAAGTTAACGGCACCGCTAATGATTTTGGCGCGATCAAAATCTGTTCCGTTTACAAAGCGACTATAATCGTATCCATGCAGCAAATCTCGACAGACGCTTAATTTTTCCATAAATTTCGGATATGCGGCATTGCTTACATCCATATCGCCATAATTTTTCCTATCCCGCAAAGTGTAATCGTTCATGGCTTGTTTTAGAGCTCCGGCGATGCCGACATAATCCACCACCAAGCCGCCCTCTTTATCTCTAAAAACGCGATTTACCCTTGCAATGGCTTGCATCAGGTTATGTCCGCTCATCGGCTTATAAACATACATTGTGGCTAAAGAAGGTACATCAAACCCTGTCAGCCACATATCAACGACGATAGCAATTTTGAGCGGGGCATCATTATCCTTAAATTTGCGGGCAAGTTCTTCTTTGTGGCTGTTATTTCCGATAATATTACGCCAATCTTCGGGATCATTGTTGTCAGATGTCATCACCACGGCAACTTTTTCTTGCCAATTCGGGCGGAGCTCTAAAATTTTCTGATATATCTTTAAGGCTATCGGGCGGGAATAGGCGACAATCATGGCTTTGCCGGTCAGCAAGTCGGCACGGTTATTTTCGTAATGGTCTAAAATATCGGTAACAAGCGAATTGATGGTGTTGTCATCTCCCAAAATGGTTTCCATCTGCCCGAGTTTTTTCTTGCTTTTTTCTATAACTTCGGGATCGGCATTGTTTGCCATCAGGTCATATTCGGCGTCTATCTGTTGCAGAACTTCGGGTTTCAGGTGTAATTTTATCACGCGGCTTTCATAATATACAGGACGGGTTGCGCCGTCTTCCACCGCTTGTGTCATATCATACACGTCTATATAATTGCCAAAGACCTCGCGCGTGCTGCGGTCTTTTTGAGAAATCGGAGTGCCGGTAAAACCAATATATGTTGCGTTGGGCAGGCTGTCACGGATAATACGGGCGGCGCCTTTTTTGATTTTGCCGGTAGTTGCGTCGGCTTTTTCGCTTAAGCCATATTGCCCGCGGTGTGCTTCGTCGGCCATTACGATAATATTGCGGCGGTCTGACAGCGGCTCGGCGGTTTCTTCAAACTTTTGCATTGTGGTAAAGAAGATGCCGTTTGCCTTGATGCCGTCCAATAGTTGTTTTAAGTGTGCGCGACTTTCCGCCTGCACCGGTTCTTGGCGTAAAAAATCTTTGCATTTGGCAAACTGGGCATAGAGTTGGTTATCCAAATCATTTCTGTCTGTTAAAACAACGATTGTGGGACTGTTCAGCTCTTTTTGCAGCAAATGCGCATAAAAGACCATTGACAGAGACTTGCCGCTGCCCTGCGTATGCCAAAAGACACCGCCTTTGCCGTCTGTTTCAGTGGCTTTTTTAGTTGATTCTACGGCTTTTTTAACAGCGAAATATTGGTGATAACCTGCTAAAATTTTTTCTGTTCCTTTTTGCTCGTTTGAAAAGCAGATAAAGTTTTTTAAGATGTCAAACAGGCGGGATTTTTCAAATATTCCCCTAAAAAAGGTGTCAAACCGAGCATATTGCGTGTTTTCATAATCGCCGTTGATGGTTTTCCACTCCATAAAGCGGTCTTCGCCGGAAGTGATTGTGCCGGCTTTGGAAAGAGCCAAATCGCTCATCACGCAGATAGCGTTATAAACAAACATTGTGGGGATTTCGTGTTTATAATTTTGGATTTGACGATACGCCGCGGAAACGTCCGTTTCTTCCCGTGAGGGAGATTTTAATTCCATCAGCACCAGCGGCAAGCCGTTGATAAACAGCAGGATATCCGGCCGTTTGTTACTGTTTTCAACAAACGTCCATTGATTGGCGATGATAAACGAGTTGTTTTGGGGCGTTGTGTAATCTATCAGATAAACAAGGGTATCGCGTGGCTCGCCTTTTTCGGTATAGCGTACGGGGATGCCGTTTTGCAGATAATCCATAAAGAGGGCGTTTTTCTGCACCAGTTCGGCATTTTCAAAGTTTTTGAGTTTAACCAGAGCCTCATTGATAGCGGATTGGGGCAAATTGGGATTGATTTTATTGAGGCTGTTTTGCAACACATCATCATACAGCGGGGAAGTAAAATCCCGTCCCTCCACCGACGGTCCGTAAACGTGGGTATAGCCCATACTCTGAAACAGCTCTATGATAGCATTTTCATAGGCAGCTTCGCTTGCGGGGTTGGTGAATGCTGGCATTAGTTAGCCTCCTTCTTATTTAATCCTTTAAGAAATTCAGACATTTTATCTTTCCGTTTTTTATTATCTTTAATCAATACGCAGAATAAAAGCAACTGATAAAGCTCATCATACCAGTTTTCAAGCTTTTCATCACTTAAATTTGTCGCTAAAGCATTTTTATTTTTGCCTGCTTTGTTATTATGGCGAATATCAAGATTATTAAGCATATTGGCTGCTGTTTTAAAATAATCAGTGTAGCCTTCAATTGGTTTATCTAAAATAGGTTCATACTCCTGAGCAATCCTACGCAAAATATCTTTCTTTTCTGCTAATTGACCTTTCAATGATGTATGATGATACATCAAAATAGCCATCGCCGTATCTTCACTGGAAATCTCTGCAACAGCTGTTGCTGCAGGATTCTTCGGAATTAAAATAACCTTTTCCTCTTCTTCCAAAATAACTTTTTCATAGTTTAAGTGGTCTAAAAGGATGCATATATTTTTTATCAATATTTCCCATTCATTCCTCAAAGAGTATTCATTACATAGTAATCGAGGACAGATTTTTTTTATAAAAAAGCTATTAATATTTTCATAATATTCAAGACAGTGTAAAATTTCACCTGCATTTTTTGTGTTTTTTCTTATAAGATTATCTATTCCTAATTCCTCGCGCATATTCTTATAACTTATACACGTACCACGGCCTCTCCACTTATAAAAATCAATATCAATTATCTGTTCAAGAGTATACTCTTCTCTTCGTCTTTGTGAATAACCTATTTCATATGTATGCTGTATAAGTGGAGTATTGAATAAAGTAGTTATTTTATCAAATTCCTTACTTATATTATATTGTTCTTCTAAAATTTCAAAAATATTTTTTCTTGTCATTGCTGTTCCTTATTTTTATTTTGCATTATCAGCAATTTCTTTTGAAATGTCAACCTTTGAAACATCTATTTCGCCAGACATCAGTTTGGGGAGGAGAGTGTCTCGGAGTTGGGCTAGACGGGTATTTTCTATTCTATTTTTTATAATTAAGTCATAGATTGGAGCTATTATCTGACTTATTTGGCAATAATCCTTTGATTCGGGTATAATTACCTCTGCTTTTTCCAACTCATCTCTCTTTATGTGGCCCATTGTAGTTGCCTTATCCGCTGCAATGGCGATAAAACGATTGAGATGATACTTTGTCCACGCATAATAAAACCATTTATCAAATTTTTTAGAAGATACCTTAAACAAGTGTTGATTGAGTCCACATTTACCACCACACCAAAAATCAACCAATAAACTGCCTGACCATGAAAATATCACATCTCCGTCATTTATAATGTACTCATTTTTGACATTTGGGGTACAAAATTCACTATTGCTATCACAAAATCCTTGTCGTAATTCCTTAATTTTTAGTACAGGAATTCCTTTTTCACTTTCGGTAGGTCTAAACTTTTGCATAGCCAAACCATTCAAATACTCTGCGATGTCTAACAAATTTCCTACTTTCCAATCAGTTGGCATTGTGCCACCGAAAGGTTCAAAATCTATAAACCAAGATTTGAAAAGGGCTTGGGCTTGTTGTTCAAGGTTTTGATTTATTTTGTTGTTCAGCTCAATTTTATCATCTAACGCACTCAACACAGTAGCTATTTGTTTTTGGGTGGCTATTGGAGGAAGGAAAATAGGAAAATCTTTTATCTGTTGGGCATTTAAATTTTGTTGAGCTCCCCCATTTGCCTGTTGAGATAACTCAATATTTTTATATAAAAGGTAAAAGTATACAAAACGATAGTCTGATTTTCTTTCATTTATTATTAGGTTACAACACGCCTGATTCGTTGTTAACGGAATTTTATTTATTGCAATATTACCTGCTGTTGCCCCATACATTGCAATTACAACACTATTTATAGGAATCCATTTAGCAGAACTATTAGCTAATCCCTTTTCTGTAATATACTTTTCTGTAGTGTAGATTCTATTAAAGTGTACCCCTTTCGTATTTAGCCAAGGTATTTTTCCTCCATAGTATTCCATTATAGTACTCTTTGGAGTTCCCCCACTACAAACATATTCACAGACATCATCTAATTTAACTTCTTGCCATTTAATCATTTTTCAGTCCTAAAAATTCTAAAACTTCAGAAAATAGTTCTTCAAATTTTCCCAATTCTTTTGCTTTATCTATAAACAATTGTATTAAGCTGTATTGTTCTTTATTTAAAAACTCATTTCTACCTAATTGTTTTATCAACTCCGAACAATCTGTTTTATCTAATTTTTCCAATGAAAATTGTTTACATTCAATTAACGTTTTCACTCTATCGAACTTTGGATTATCTGGAGTAAAATTATCCGTTACTTTTTTTATATACTCCACTGGAGTATCTTTGACATTAAAGCTATCGAGAACTTTTTGAAAAACATCTCCATCAAATAAATAATTTTCTATACAATACTTTAATAATCTGTGCGCTCTTTGAGAATATCTATCTGTATCTAGAGATGGTTTTCTATCGCCATCAACTAAAAAATAAAAATTATGTTTACCTTTTAATGCGTTAGCACAGGCTAATACCTTATCACAACTTCCAATAGGAGTAATTTCAAACCCTTTATCTTTCAATAACTCATCTAAAATAAATTTATGAGCTCCATCCTCAACAAATAAAATTTTCTCACTTGTATTTTTATACCACTCAATATTAAAAGCTTCTTCAATAATCTTTTCATCACAAAAATCAGGAAAGGTTGCCTTATCTTCAACTATAATTTTACCTGTGGTATCTCTTTTAAATACAATATATTTAGTATTTTCCATTTTTGAATGGACAATAAATGGCGAATGTGTAGCAACAAACAACTGTGCCTTTTGTTCTCCATCTGTAAGTATTTCACGATAATATGACAAAATCTTCTTTTGCCAATTTGGATGCAAGCTTAATTCTGGTTCATCAACAAAGGCTATTTGTTGTGCTATGTTAGTTATATCTCTTAAAAAGAAACCACCTCGAAATACAATTTGTTTTTCACCAGAACTTAATTTGTTTAATGGAACATCTTGTCTATAATTAGAGAATAAAACTTTTTGCTCTCCATCCTCTGCTATTACGCGATTAAATGATAAGTTTTCAAATACTTTCTCAAATGCTCTGTTAAAGCGCTTTATACGTTTGTGCTTTTGATCTTGTGGTATAATTTTATTTGTGTCAGCTAAATGTGCAACATCTCTTGCATCATTCGTATCTATATCTACAAGCAATTGAGTAATTTCTCTTGAAAAATTAGAATCACTTTTTATATGTGAGTTTTTATTTTCATCCAACTCCATTGATGTAATATTTGAAATTTTGGGAGCATTAAAAGACAGTTCTGATGATTGGTAGTAAGATTTTATCATATTTTTACACATATCAAAGATGCTATTATTCCATAAGGTTAATAATAATTCGTCCTGTTTATAAAAGGATATATCCCATTTAATTCGTGCATTTCCGTGCTCTGGAATTCTGCTAAATACTATATGATTTGCTTTATTTTCTATAGCATTTAATTGTATATTTCTGAGCCTTCCTTGCGATATAATATAATTTAATTCATCTTTATTTAAAGAAAGGTCTATTGCCCCTAGAAAATTAGAATTATAGTATGTCGAAAAATTAATATCTAATGTATCAAACAACAGTGATAATAGTGTTGTTTTACCACACCCATTTTCTCCTGCAAAAACTACAGTATCATAAATATTGCCATTTTTATCAGTAAAATCTAAATCCAAATTTCCTAGTACCAGATGTTCTCTGATTGATATTTTTCTTATTTTCATTATATCATTTCTCCTTAATTACATCCCCCGTGCCGATGACTTTAAGTTTTTCTTTAATCTCTGCTTAAAGCGAATCGTTTTTTTGAACAGTTTATTTGCATTTGTTCCATCCTATTATGATTCATTTCCGACTTCTAATAATCTTAGTATAGCCTTGCAAATTAATGCCTTCTGAGCAAATTCCTGTTCTTTTTCCGGCCAACGAGCAACGCTTGCTTTTTCTAATGCATCAATAAGAAACTCTAAATCCTTTGGAGATATCTTTTCTATCGACTGATTATGTAAAATTCTTTCTACACACTTTGTAACTTTAATTGCTGTACTGAAGGGTTCTGTACTAACATCAAAAGTTGCGGTTATAAATGTCAAAAAAGTATCAATTCCAGACAAAGCAGATGCTACAGTAATACTGTTTCCTTTTTCATTAAAGGCTAATATTGTATCGTTAGAAAATTTATTTTCTGCCATTTTTTCTTACCTACGCAATTGTTAGATGTACTTATTTTGTACTATTTTATATTATTTTCTCTGTTAATCAAATAAAAACGGGATTTAATTACCAATTAATTTAACAATATTATTTATTTCATTACATCTCCCAACCGATAGCTTTGAGTTTGGCTTTGATTTCATCTTGAAGCAAATCGGATTGTTTGAACATTTGGGAAAGTTCGGTTGTGAGGCGTTTCATCTTCTCCTCAAAGGGTTCGCCGTCGTCTTGCTGTTCTTCTATGCCGACATAGCGGCCGGGGGTGAGGATGTAATCTTGCGCGGCGATTTCTTGAGTGGTGGCGATGGCGCAGAAGCCTTTGACGTTTTCTAAAGTTCCCTCTTGAAAGGCAGTGAAGGTGTCTGCTATCTTTTTAATATCTGCATCCGTGAAATCGCGGTGTTTGCGGTCTACCATATAGCCCATTTTGCGCGCGTCAATAAACACCGTGCGTCCTTTTTGCGGTTTATTTTTGCTGATAAACCATAAGGTTACCGGTATTGTTACGCTGTAAAACAATTGCGGCGGGAGGGCAATTATTCCCTCTATCAAGTCATTTTCTATTATCCGCTTTCTGATTTCTCCCTCGCCGCTCGTTTGGGTGGAAAGCGCGCCGTTTGCCAACACCAAACCGATTTTGCCTGATGGTGCAAGGTGATGTATCATGTGTTGTATCCACGCATAGTTGGCGTTGCCTGCAGGAGGAATACCATATTTCCAGCGGACATCGTCTTGCAATTTGTCTTGTCCCCAATTCGAGAGGTTAAACGGTGGGTTCGCCATAATGAAATCGGCTTTTAGCTGCGGGTGCAAATCATTAAAAAATGAATCCGCCTGATAAGGTCCGAAATCAGCGTCTATACCGCGAATTGCCATATTCATTTTTGCCATTTTCCATGTATCTGCGTTTGATTCCTGCCCATATACAGAAATATGGTTGCGATTACCGCTATGGGCTTGCAAAAACTTTACCGACTGCACAAACATACCGCCCGAACCGCAACAGGGGTCATACACGCGGCAGTTATCAAATGGCTTTAACACCTCAACAATCGTCTTAACAATGCTTGATGGCGTGTAAAACTCGCCGCCTTTTGTCCCCTCGTATGCGGCAAACTGGGCAATGCAATATTCATACGTGCGACCGAGGAGGTCTTTATCTTCATCTGTGCCGGACATATCAATATTATTGGTAAACAAATCGACAACATTTCCCAAAACGCGCTTATCCAAATCCTGATTAGCATAATTTTTCGGCAACACATTTTTAAGCGTTTTGTTTTCTGCCTCTATCGCGCGCATTGCATTATCAATTACCATTCCAATTTCCGGCGTGTGCGCGGCTGCGGCAATCTTGCTCCAGCGGGCAGGCTCTGGAACATAAAAAATATTTTCCATTGTGTAAGCGTCTTTGTCATCTTCAAAACCCTCACCTTCCACGATAAGCTGATTATAGCGCTTTTCAAACGCAAACGAGATATAGCGCAAAAAGATAAGCCCGACAATGACCTTGCGATAATCAGCGGCGGGAATATGCCCCCAAAGTTCGCACGCTGCTTCCCAAATTTGCTTTTCAAACCCTATATTTGCGTTATTTTTTGCTGCCATAGTATCTTTCCCTCTTTTATTTGCTTAATCTGCGTATATATTAAAGCTATTTTTTGCAGAATACCAGATATTTTTGGAAAGAAAACTACTTTTTTAATTTAAACATAAAAATAAAAGAGAAAGAAGATGTTTATCCGTTATCCCCTCTATTAAGAACACTCATAATGACTTGTTTAATAGTTTCCGCTTCTTCGAAGCGGCTTTCTGCGATGAGAATTGTTAAAGCGGCTAAGGTTGCATTATTCAGAATCGGAGTGGCGTTTTTTTATAGAGTATGTCGTTTCTTTCTGGAAAATATAAGAAACAGCTTGCGCCTATGCGTTTGTTTCCATCCGTAAAACTATTTTTGCAGTTTATTGATTTGTTGACGCGGTACTTGCAAGATTTTTTCATTGAGGGCATAGCCGTTTTTAGATATTGCTTTAAGATATTGGTTACCCTTTGGCGGAATTCCGTACCACGAACAGACTTAACTCTATAACCTACTGGAATTATGACATTTAAATTATAATGTTCTACTTTACGCGTTCCCTCGGCTTGAACTATTCGGAATTTCCGGACAGTTGAATCCCTTTGCAGCTCACCATCTTATTTTTCTATAAAATAATGGAGGCAATTTCTCACCTCCGCATCTTACGGCATTTTCAGCCTTATTATATATGTGTTGACTATCTAATTAATCTCTGAAAAAAATTATGTCTTCACAAATATTGGTTAGATTTAACGATATTTTTCTTGAATTGTCAATACTTTTCCTATAACTTTTGAATATATTGTTTTAGGAGGACTTTTATGAAATATCGTTTAGGTTTAGATTTAGGTGTAGGCTCTATCGGGAGCGCAGTTATTCAATTAGATGAACAAAATAACGCAACAGACATTATTGATGCCGGCGTCAGGATTTTTGAAGTTTCAGAGGGGGCGGAAGAGCGCCGTTTGAAAAGAACTGCCAGAAAGAATCTTATCCGTACGAAAAAACGGTTAGAACTATTAGCTCAAAAGCTTTACGAAAACGGCTTATGGGTGAATGATACTCCCGAAGGAACGGATAAGCTACGCACTAAATCTCCCTACAAAATCCGACACGATGCATTATATGAAAAGCTGGTTTCCCCTTATTATATCGGGCGGGCTATTTTGCATATTGCCAAACACAGAGGAGCCGGTTTTGTTTCTGCTGCGGAGGAATTTGTGGAGGATGTTTCCGAAGAGGGCGACAAACCAAATAAAAAGCTGTCTTCATACGATATGATGCAGAAATACCTCAAAGATACAAATTCCGCGACTATCGGAGAATATTTTTATAAACGGCTGAATGACGGATTTGCTAAAGATGATGAGGGCGTAAAAATTTCTCCTGAAAAACGCATTATCCGCCAAAAGAAATATGCTTTAGAGAAGCACATTGTCGACTATGCCATTCCCAGATATTTGGTAAAAGATGAGTTCCATAAAATTTGGGATAAGCAGGCGCAATATTTTCCGCAGATGAACAAAGCAGGACTAAAAAAAGAAATCTATGATATTTTATTTTTTGAAAAATCCCCTGCCCCATATGCCACGGGCAAGTGTATTTATTTTCGTGATGAGGACAGGCTCTTGAAAGCACATCCGCTGTCTGAAATGCGGCGCATTTATGAAGAAGTGAACAATATTCGCATTGAAACGGATTTAGACCGTCGCAGATTAACCCTTGAAGAACGCAATAAAATTATCAATGAGTTATTGCTTAAAGGGAAAAACGCGGGTAAAAAAATGATAAAAAGTCTGCTTAATTTCAGCGGGCAGGTTAAAATTTCTCTTGTTGATGACAGAATCATCAAAGCTTATTTATATTCCCGTCCGGAATTTGCAGAAATTGAATACATCAAAGGGCTTTCCCAAAGCGAATTGGAAAATTTTATCGACTTTTTAGCCAACCCTATTGACCAGAGTAATAATAGCAAGCGTCTGCTTAATGAAGACAAGTTGATTGAACGCTTAAAAGGGATATTGAATATTTCTGATGAGAAAATAATCGGCAATTTGTTGACCAAACTCCCTAAAGGACGGGGTATGTTGGGCTTATCAGCCTCTCAAATTCTTATTGAAGAGATGAAAAAAGCTGTTTTGTCTCCGCGAGAAATTACGGATAGGCTGGCTAAAAAAGATAAACGTTTTATGGCCGAAGAGGAGATTGCACGCGCGATGCAAGGAAAGTGCAGCAGTCTGCCGTATTATGGCGAGATTTTACAAACGGATACGCAACCGTTGCCACCACTGGTTTCGCAAAATAATAAAAGTTTAAATGAAGACGAGAAAAAATGGGGAAAAATTGCTAATCCGGCGGTGCATATGATTCTTAATCAAATCCGCTTGGTAGTTAATGATATTATCCGCATTTATGGCAAGCCTTATGATATTAATTTGGAACTCGGGCGCGATGTTGGGCTTTCTACAAAAAAGAAAGCCAAATTTGAGGCCGAACAAAAGAAAAATGAAAGATTAAATGAAGAGGCAAAGAAATATTTGCAGGAACACAATATATTTGTTAATCGGACAAATATTTTAAAATATAAGCTTGCCAACGAACAAGGTTGGGTTGATGCTTATGATCCTCAAGTAGAGATTGAGCGGAATGCCTACGGACGAGACGTTTTCTCTGGATTTGAGATTGAACATATTATTCCGAGGGCGCATGGGGGAACGGATACCTTTTCTAACCTTTGTTTAGTAAATCGCAATGATAATCTTAATAAAGGTGACAGATTTGCATATGAATATTTTGAACAGACCAAAGCACCGGAAGTTATTCGGGCTATTTTAGATAATGCGCGCAAACGTATGCCGCAAAAAGCATGGAGATTTGAGGCAAATGCACGAGAAGAATTTGAAGACAATGGCGATGAGGAAGAAACGAATCGTTATTTAACAGATACCCGCTATGTTTCCAAGATGGCGCAACGTTATTTACGGGCTATTGTGGATTGTTCTGATAGCGATGAAGTGATGCATACACGTATTTTGGCGGTTAAAGGTGCGCAGACATCTGAACTTCGTAAACGTTGGAATCTTGCCGGACTGGAATATGATTTAACCGGAATGAATATTCCCAGATATTTGCCATGCAATCCTTATTGGCAAAATGAGGAAACCGGCGAAATTGTGGAGGGAGAACAGAAACCCGATATTGATGGGAACTGGATTTATCGAAACAAAGTAAAAAATAAAGAGTGGTTCTCTAAACCTCGTATTGACCATCGACACCATGCGATGGATGCCATAACAGTTGCTTGTGTTAACAGAAGTCTTATTCAAAAAATGGCAAAAGAAACAGATATGCGGCGTTTGGAATATCCGCTGCCGTTAACAAGTATTTGCTCTACGGGGGATTTCAGACGATGCGTTATTGAAATTTTGCGGAATGTTAATGTGTCGCATAAGCCGAATCATAGTAAAAATGGAGAGTTTCATAAAGAAACAGGAAGAATCGTATTATGTACTAATCCTGAAGATAATGACGCCTTAATTACCGTTTATTCTCGTAAAGTACTGCAAGTGGTTAAATCATTTAAAGATTTGAATAAATTATTGGTTGGAAATACTATTAAGGATGAGTGGCATCCGTTAATTGCAGAAAGTCGGATAAGACAGACTAAATTGAAAGAATATTTTGAGCTCTATGCCAATACGGCAGAACAAATATTGATAGCTGAAAATGAAAAAGCCGTAGCTGATGGCGGGAAAGAAAGAAAAATAACCGAGGGGGTTATTTTAATTAAAGCTTTTCGGATTATACAAGACAAAAAACTATGGACAGACGATAATTTTAAGTGTTTTGAAAATAATTCTTCATTGGTTTATATCCCCAAACATAAGCTTGCTTATGAAGGAAGAAATAACCACTGTGTGGACTTCTTTGAAAAAGACGGGAAAATTGGTTGGGAAGTAATAAAGCGCTTTGATGCTAATCAGGCTGATTTTGTCCCGCAATGGAAGAAAGACGGCGGAAAAATTATCTGGTCTATTCAACAAGGCGATTTGTTGGAGCTTGATACACCTGATGAGTGGAAAGGGTATACGGACAAAGAAAGATGTTTAGCAAGGGTGAAGAAGTTTAGCGCTGGTCAAATGACGATTGATTACGTTACGGACGCTCGCGGAACAACAAAAGCGAATGATGAACCAGAGTATATGATTGTTGGTAGTTTAATTGGACGCGGTTTAAGTTATTTTCTTAAAAACAATGCCCGCAAAATTGAGCTCACCCCATTTGGCAAGGTTAAGAAAAAACATAAGGTGCTTTGGAATGGAATTAAACGAAAAGATACTAAATCTTTTATGAAATATGAAATTGAGCATTATGATACAACGAATTTATCGCAGAAAGATTTATTTTAGTGATTTGGAGAAAATTTTGGTAATATGGCGCGAAGACAAAGAGCTGAAACATTAACCGGATGGTCGATGATGTGGATAATTTGTATGTTTGACTGTCCGGTTAGAACGCGTACCGAATCACGCAAAGCAACCCGTTTCCGGAATACTCTTCTTGACAACGGATTTGTGATGAAACAATTTTCTGTTTATCTTAAGCCCGTTCGAACTTTGGATGTTGGGCGAAATTTAGTTAAAAAATTAAGCCGCTTTGTGCCGGATAATAGTTCTGTATCTTTCTTGTACATTACAGACAAACAATATTTGATGACGGAAAATTATCTGGGGAAAAACTATGAAGAAAATGAAGAAGAGATGCGCGAAAAAGAGGGACAACTCCTTTTGTTTTAGATGATTTTACGGTATTATTTATGATTTTGCGAATCGATTCGGCTGCCAAAAAATCAGTAAAATTGGTTGTTAGCATATTTGTTTATTGCTATTTTTAAAATTTAAAAGCCTTGAAAATTTATTTATTTTCAAGGCCCTAACCTTAACAGGTTATATCAGAGATTAATTAGACAGTCAACTATAACTATCTGGCATAAGCGACGACGATATCTTTAGTTATATCAGAGATTAATTAGACAGTCAACTATAACAAAGGTCTGTAGGTCGCGGATTTAGACCTTGTTATATCAGAGATTAATTAGACAGTCAACTATAACTATTTTGTTTGGATTTGCGTGTTTTGTGGCGTTATATCAGAGATTAATTAGACAGTCAACTATAACCTCATGCCGGCGATGGTAGGCGTGCTGCATGTTATATCAGAGATTAATTAGACAGTCAACTATAACAGTCTTTTTATTTCGGCTACGAGTTCTGGCGTTATATCAGAGATTAATTAGACAGTCAACTATAACCTACATTGTTTCTTTATGTCTTTAATATAGGTTATATCAGAGATTAATTAGACAGTCAACTATAACTGCCTTCCTTATGGACAATCATGCCCATTTGTTATATCAGAGATTAATTAGACAGTCAACTATAACCGCAACAGGGCATAAGTTCGTGAAATCATAGTTATATCAGAGATTAATTAGACAGTCAACTATAACTGTTTTGTTTGGATTTGTGTGTTTTGTGGCGTTATATCAGAGATTAATTAGACAGTCAACTATAACTGCTGCGAACTCGACCTGTTCAATTTCATTGTTATATCAGAGATTAATTAGACAGTCAACTATAACACTTTTCCTTTTTACCGATTTGACCATTTCGTTATATCAGAGATTAATTAGACAGTCAACTATAACTGAGCGGTCGCCGAACCATTTGCAATTCTCGTTATATCAGAGATTAATTAGACAGTCAACTATAACCAATCCTCACCATTCCTTAAACAAAGTTGTGTTATATCAGAGATTAATTAGACAGTCAACTATAACACAATATTTAATAATGTTGTACTATTTGTTGTTATATCAGAGATTAATTAGACAGTCAACTATAACTATGAGAAATGAAAATGAGAGGGATTTAGTGTTATATCAGAGATTAATTAGACAGTCAACTATAACACTTGTTCAGCAGGATACCGCGGAGGCTTCGTTATATCAGAGATTAATTAGACAGTCAACTATAACCCAACAAGGCATTCGCCGGCAATGGATGTAGTTATATCAGAGATTAATTAGACAGTCAACTATAACCAAAACGAGAACGGTAAAAACCTTTTCTAGTTATATCAGAGATTAATTAGACAGTCAACTATAACATCAAACCACCACGTACCGTGTTCGTCTTGGTTATATCAGAGATTAATTAGACAGTCAACTATAACTAATTGCTCCTGCTACCATTATAAGCCCTCGTTATATCAGAGATTAATTAGACAGTCAACTATAACTAACTTGCCTCGGTCTGCAACAACTTTTAAGTTATATCAGAGATTAATTAGACAGTCAACTATAACACGACGATGAGCATTTACCACTCTCTGATTGTTATATCAGAGATTAATTAGACAGTCAACTATAACAAGCTAGTAATCGTCCCGGCATTGGTTATCGTTATATCAGAGATTAATTAGACAGTCAACTATAACAGTCCCTTTGCGTTTGTTAATGAATGAAAAGTTATATCAGAGATTAATTAGACAGTCAACTATAACTAACGATTTTGTATAAACAGAGATTGCAAAGTTATATCAGAGATTAATTAGACAGTCAACTATAACACAGAATGCAACCAACTGATAACGTTTGTTGTTATATCAGAGATTAATTAGACAGTCAACTATAACTAGCCCCGAATATAGCCATTGATGCGGGCTGTTATATCAGAGATTAATTAGACAGTCAACTATAACATACGGGGGCAAGCTTGACAACCGACCCGCGTTATATCAGAGATTAATTAGACAGTCAACTATAACTTAAATGATATTTAGAGAGCCGTTACGAATGTTATATCAGAGATTAATTAGACAGTCAACTATAACACCCCCGTTTGCACCTATTAAGCGCTATTTGTTATATCAGAGATTAATTAGACAGTCAACTATAACGAGGTTAAAATAGACTTAAAAGGCGTTGAGTTATATCAGAGATTAATTAGACAGTCAACTATAACTAAAAATTAGAGTTAGGAGCTACAAACACGGTTATATCAGAGATTAATTAGACAGTCAACTATAACAAAAGGTGGGCGGTGATAGGTTCGATTAGAGTTATATCAGAGATTAATTAGACAGTCAACTATAACATAAGCATCAAGTGCACCTAAACCAGCACCGTTATATCAGAGATTAATTAGACAGTCAACTATAACACAACCTGCAAGAGGCTACAAAATTTGTTGGGTTATATCAGAGATTAATTAGACAGTCAACTATAACTGTACCGTTCCGCCTTTGTTGGAAAAACTGGTTATATCAGAGATTAATTAGACAGTCAACTATAACGCAGCAGCGTGGCGACCCAACGTATTTGCCGTTATATCAGAGATTAATTAGACAGTCAACTATAACTACAGGGGACAACATTTTTGGTTTTTGACGGTTATATCAGAGATTAATTAGACAGTCAACTATAACACAATTGTCTGCTCCGTCTGGTGTAGGGGCGAAGAGAGTGATTATTCAACGCGCGATCCTCTTACGCGTATAAACGGGTGGGGACATCTTCTCTTTTAATCGATACCATCTATTTTTTCCTTTTTTATAATCTTGTACTCGTTAAAGCCATTGTTGATAATCGTATAACGATAATTGACTGTTTAGATTTTTCCAAAGTTCGGGGGCGATAGGGGGGGCTTTGTCCTGATGATAATTGTTGTGTCTGGTGGCGCTGCGTAATATGAGTGGGCGGTTTCATATAGTTTAGAAATATGCGTAAGTTCTGGGTTGACAACCAAACCATTACGCATTATATTACCATTAATGGCAGCAGTTTCCAAGAGACGCCGTGAACTTGTCTCACCTCCGAAATCGCTTGGAAACTTCCTATGCAGAGACAAGTTCTGCACAGGAGCCGAAAACTGATTTGCCACATAATTTTCATTAGTGTTAAATTTACTATATAATCCCCCGTTTTATTTTATATATATAAAGTCATAAATGGTTTACCTGTTTCGCTATTTATATATTTTTTTACAAAATAGTTCTGCATATCTTCCCGGGATTTATTTGTGAGGCTGCCATATCAGACTTAAGGGCGTATTGGCAGTTTTTGGATATAAGGAGCGATGAAAAAAACAAGATTGAGGAAGAGACCGCTGAAAACTTATTATAGTTTCCGTTAATCATACGTCCGACACGGCTTCCTCTGCAGTCAGACAGATTGATAAATTAAAAAAATCAACAGTGGTGTCTGCTTTCGCAAAGAATTTAGCTTTGAGAGATTTAGAAGTCAAGAAAAAAACTCTCAAAAGGAGAGTAGACCTATGGCGCACAAAATCCCTCCATCCTCTGGTGAGGTTGCCACGCTCATTACATTCGCTCGCACTGACTCATAAAAAAGCCCGCGTATAGCGGTACATTCCCTCTATGGCTCTTATTTAGCGTTTCTCCAGAAAAACGCTACCCCTGCATAAAAAAATAAGTTAAACGGCGAAAAAACTGTTTATGCAGATGTTGAATTTGGGGCGGGGCAAATATTTCTGATATGCAAATAGCACCTGCTGATAGTAATGGTGGACGAATTACCATCCCTGCGAAAACTACAGCAGATGCTATTTATATTCATATCTAGCGGTTTTTCGTGGAAATGTCAACCCCGTATTACAAAAAAGACATTTTTCTAATAAAAATTATCAGTTGCCACCGGATGCTTACCATATATTTTTGGAGAGATGCGGCAAAATAATGGGGGAAGAAATCTTATTCAAACCGCTTTTAAAAACCGGTAAAAGTTTTCCGAAACGGAAAAAAAGAAGAAGACCGCCAAGGGGCCTGCACCCTATCATCAGGCTGGGTCAAGTTCCAAAAAGTTGAAAACGTCACCCTTGGTCTGTCTGTAAAGGGGATTTTAGATACTTTAAAACAAATGTAAAGAATTATCTGTATTTAAATTTCAGGATATCTCAAGACAATTCTTTTGGTTTCATAGCTTGTTACCAAACTCCCGACAAAATCATATATTGCATCATTTAATGAAACGCTGCCTTTTTCTGTTTGTACGGGGTAGGAAATTATTTTGGTGATGTTCCTTTTGATTTCCGGCGTTAGTTCTATATGGTCAATATCTACTAACTTATTTATTTCTTCAAATACGATTTTATCGACAACTGCGCGAAACGGCTCTATCAGATCATCCACCAACGGCAGCGGATTAGACTTGTTGCAATGTTTTATTCCCAAATAAGGCAGCAGTCCGTTTCCGGCAACAGCCCTTGCGACCATCGCCCGCAACACCGTATATCCGTAATTTAGCATAATGTTAATGTCGTCATTTAATCTGTCGCGCACAAACTTTTTGCCAAACAGAGATTTAAAGTATATTCCGGCGGCCTGCCCCTCGTGATTGCGCGCATCATCGCTTAATACTTCTTTGGCGAGCCATTTGAGGCGCTCTAAATTGGAATGTTCAGGAAAAAAATATTCCAGAATTTTGCTCTGATTGCTGATTTTATGCTGTACGATATTTTTCCAAAGATTTTTTTGCAGAGGCAGGGAACAATCTATCTGCTGTTTTATGCGCGGCGCTATGAGCCAGTGCCCTGTGTATGGCAGGGTTATCGCGCAGGGCAGATATGCCTGATTACAAAAAACGACATTTCCGCCTTTTTCGCATATTGCAGAAATTATATTTTTTGAAACTTTGACATTATTTGCAGACAATATCAGCGCCAATATGTTATCCAGCGCAACGTTTCTTTTAATCTGCAAATCTTGATTTTCTATAACTAAAAATCCGCGAAACAACGACAAATAAAAGCCATCGTTACTTATTTCTATAATCTGCTTTTCCATAATATTCTCCTCGTGTGTTATTTTATGCCGTTATTAGTTTCTTCTTTCTTAACATCTGTTTTCAACTTGAAAGTTTTATAAAAAAAAACGACGGATCAGCTGTTTCCGCCGTTTTTTTATGTTTTGCAGCCGTTGGTTCAGATTTTGGGCATAATGAACGGTTTGGGAGACGACCAGTCGTCGTTTTGCCCTTGGCGAATGTATAAATTCAGCCAATCGCGGAATTTAATTTCTTCCAGAGCCGGATTTTCAAAAGATTCCCAGCGGCTGTTCAGATTGGAATATTTCGGCCAATACATTTCCACGGTTTCTTTGTCGATAAAACAAAAATATTTGGCATATGCCTTATATGTGTCGGCGATGTTGTCCGATGTTTTGATATTCAGGCTTTCTAAAAAACGGCGGCAAATAAATGTTTCCACACACTCGCTTTTAAAGATGTCAAAACGGCTTTTTCCGTTTGTATCCGGAGTATAGGCATCTTCCGGAATATCCCAATATCGCATTACATCTTCTATCCTCCCGAATAAAAACATATCCGACACGCCGTAAAGGCGGTTTTTAAATGAGTTAAAAGACAGAGCTATCAGCCTTTCTTTTAGCTCGGTCACATCCGTATCCAACGGGAACTGCCGGCTGACATTAAATAAAAATTCTATGATATTCGGCGCATAAAGCCGTTGGTCCGTTCTTGTTTTCAAAACATATTTACAGCCCAGTTCTTTGGCTCTTTGCAAACCGTTTTTTGTGGTTATCACCTGTTTGTTAATATTGGCAGCACCACCCGCCACAGGCGCTGACAGCACGACATCTACGCCTAATTTTTTTATTTTGGCAATTTGACCGGCGTTTTCGGTATTCCACGTTGAAAGGATGATGACAACATTGGCGTTATTGCTTAAAAACGTTTTCATATATATTAACAGGGTTTCGTATGTGAAATCATAATCCGTATATAACGGTCCCTGCATGATAACGGCGGTTTTGGCGCTGAAATACCTGTCGCTTTGCAAGGCATAATTTTCAGAAAATGCGGGAAGTTTCCGGAAATAATAAAAATCCCGGTTATACTCTAACGGCACTTTTGAGGCATATATACACTGCTGAAAAGAGGGCTTGCAAAGTTTCAATTTGGTTTTTAACTTGATGGTTTTATTAAACAGGGTTAATTTATAGGTTTTGCGCCCCGGGGAATATTCCGTTTTAAATCCGAATAATTTTTTGTGCTTTTTATTCTTTTTCAACTTGTAAGACTTTTGATTGATGAGCATTTGCGCGGCAACACATCGCATTTGTATCTTTTCAAGATTTTCGGAAGTCGTATTATTAAAGTTGCGATAATAAAACAATACTTCCGGCAAATTATAAAGTTTCGTAACACCGGCAAGCCTTAACCACAGGGAATAATCTTCCGCCGGCGTAAAAATCTCTTCATAACGGATGTTATTATCGGTTAAGACCGACCGCCTTATCATCGTGCAGGGATGATGCAGCGGGCAGCACAGCGAAGTCGACAACATCTTTTTTATTTCATCATCCGTCAGCGGACGTTTGACTATGCTGTTATCGCTCATTAACGTATGCTGGCAGCCGCATACGCCGTATTCCGGGTTGGCATCAAGAAAATTTATTTCTTTTTCAAACCGTTCGGGCAAGGAGATGTCATCATGGTCCATAATTGCCAAATATTTTCCTTTTGCCATATCAACAAGTTTGTTGCGGCTCGCGGAAATTCCGAGATTTTGTTCATTTCTCATATATTTGATACGTTTATCTTTATATCGGCTGATAATCTCTTCACAATTTTTATCTTGCGGGCAGTCATCCAAAATTAAAAATTCAAAATCACGGAATGTTTGCGCTAAAATACTCTCTATCGCCTCTTTGAGGTACATCGGGTTGGTTTTATAAACCGGCATTAAGACAGATACATAGGGGCGGATGTTTTCGTTATCTCCTGTTTTGATTGTCATTTCATTTTCCTTCAAAAAATTTTGTTGAGCCATATATTCGCTTGGATAACTTCTGGACCACGAAATTCCGGTTTTGACTATTTCTGCCGGTGTTCCCGCAAGTATGCAACCGGATATTGAAAATTGAGAATTAACCAAACTGCGGGCAGCAATAACGCTGTTTGACCCGATTTCGCTGTTGCCTAAAATCATAACATCTTCGCAAATCCAGATATTATTCTCCATGCGGATTTTATTTTTAGCATTCAGCACCTTATGGGTTTTGGTATCGTAAATTGTGTGCATATCGCTGCTGTAAACTTTGGTATTGCGGGCAAACAAGACGTTATTGCCGATATGGATGTTTGACGCTGTTTCAGTGAGGTTGAAGTTGGTGCCGTTGCTGGAAAAATCGTTGCCGATATAAAGGCGGGCATTTTCGCCCATCAATACGGTTATTGAGGCGTGTACATAAATTTTTCCGATTTCCGCTACCGCATGGTTGCCATAAAAACAGATATTGCTTCCCACATCAAATACACCGCTGCCCTGATGTATTCTGCACTCATTATTGCTGCCGTGAAAAATTATTTCCAGCCCTTTAACCTCTGAAACAAGCGTTTCAGTCTTGTCTTCGGAGATTAAAATTATCCGGTTGTTATCGCCCATTATTGTTTCTACCCCTCGTATTTATCATTATTTGCCCCCGGGAGCTTGACAACGACATTAACGGTGTTATTTTCAAGCGCTTCAAAATCGGTCGAGTCATTCGGCTGCATAACGATAATATCTCCCGCTGCATATTCTTTGCCGTTCATCCGGACTTTGCCTGAAACGATACAGGTGTATTCGGTGGCGATTTTATGATGATGCCGCCCCTCATAATCGCCTTTTTTGTAGGTTTTGACGGCAACTTCAACTGCGTTGGTTTTAAACAGGCTCGGTTCAAAATTGCCGATAAACCAGCCTTTGGACATTTCATCTAATTTTGCTACTTTCATCAGTCATTACCTCCTTTGCGATGGGAAAGATAATTTTCATACATCTGATAATTGGAAAACGAGATATAATCTTTGCGGGGGATTTCATATGTTCCGATTTTCTTTTGTTCCAATATCAATTCGTTATAGGTGGCGCTGATATAATAAAGACCGTTGGTGGCGGCGTCTTTTTCAATCACGGAAAAGCAGGCTCTGACAAACTCGCTGCCTTTTTTATAATAATAACAACCCGCGGTCGCGTTATCCGATATCGGGCGTTTTTCACTAGTTTCGGTTACAAGCCCCGTTTTATCTTGCGCAACAAAACTCCACCGCGGATGAACGGATTTGAAAGTCAGGATGCCGCCATCCAGTTTGCGGGTGCGAAAATCGGCAATCGCAGTGTCTATATTTGTTTTGACAAGCTGGTCGCCATTGATAATTAAAAGCTCTTCGTCATTGTTTATCTCTTCAATGGCAAACAGCGCCGTGCACACAGCACCTTTGGTAAGGTTTTCGACCGTGATAATTTTAACTTCCGGACAGAGAATTTTCATCATATCGCCCAGAAAAAACTTTTCCTGATCTTCCTTGCGGATAATGGAAATAATGTTATTGCCGAGATTCTTCAGGGAATCAACAACACGCTGGATAATCGGTTTGTTTTGAATTTCAAGAAGGTATTTGGGATATGAGTGCCCTTGGGCTTCAAAATCTTTATTGGCTCCCGCCATTAAAATTACGATATTCATTTTATGCTGCCTCCCTTTGCGCCTGTTCAATTTCATCTATGCGAAAACGTATATTTCGGTAATTCACGTCATAAACCGTATCCACCTTGAGCAAATGCGCCCCGCTCGCCAGGGCTGCTTTCACGCCGTTAGGGTTATCTTCAACAATCAGGCATTCTTCGGGCAATAGTCCTAAACGGGCGATAGCCGTGTTATAAATTTCGGGGTCGGGTTTAGACTTGCTGACATCTTGGTTTGAGAGGGTGAAATCCATATACTTCATCAAATCCGCCTTGCCCAGCATCATATCTATGGTGATACGCACCGAATTTGACCCCAGAGCCAGCTTGTAGCCCTCCGCCTTGAGCCTTGACAATGCGTATTGGTGGCAAAACAACGGCTTGCATTTCATATAGACATGCTGCATTGTATAAATTTGCTTCATTTGGTTGATAAACTTGTGCAGCCCTTTGGGAAGCCCACGCTCCATTGAAAGCATCTCCAGTTTCTTTTTGGTCGGCAACCCGTCAAACGTTACCAGATGGTCATAGCGCGAGATTTTGTAGCCAAAGAGCTCCAAAGCCTGATTCAGCGCCTCATAGTGCCAATCTTTAGCCTCTATCAGCACACCGTCCATATCAAAAATAATCGCTTTAATTTTTGCCATAAAAAAATTCCTTTGCTGTTTGCGGGGTATCGGTGCAGAGCAGTAAATCATTACTCTTAACGCTTTTGCACTGCCTGATAATTTCCCATTGATTAGAGTTTTCCCTTTTGTGCAAGTCTGCCGAGACAATGCAAACTTTTTTACCGGAAGTTATGATTTCATCAATTTCCGCTGCCGAAAACCAATCCGAATAAAAGCTGTCAAGCCATATTCCCGCTGCGTTTTCCGCCAATACCGGCGTGGGCATAATGTCACTTTTACCGGTGAAGACTTTTAGCCCCGCGTTTAATTGAACCACCATATCCGGAACAGACATATCAAACGTAAAATAATTGGTATGATTATACTTCGAAAGCAGCGCTTTTATTGCTTTTCCCTGCCCGTCTGCCTTAATGTTCAGTGCTAAAGGAAGATTGCGCCCGTCCATTATCTGCAGCACTTCTTCAAACGACATTTCATTACCTTTGGGCATATCGTGCGAGATGACGATTTTGCCGCATATGTCGCGTAAATCGGTTTCTGTTCCAAAACCGGACGAAAACGAACGGATAAACGCCTCTTTAGTGTTGCGCTCCTCCGGGGTGTGCCATAAACCGCGATGTGACAATATCTGCATTATTTCACCTTTTGAGATACGGGATGATTTAAGAAAAATTCCAAATCTTTCGGTATGCCAAGCCCGTACATGCCGTTATATTCTTCCCCTATGCCGTATATGCCGATTTTTTGCCCTCTTTTAATTAAATAGTTATAACAAGGGCAGGTATAGAACTCGTTATTAACGCGGATGTCGTCTTGTATCATCTGTTCGGCGGAACTGACTAAATCTTTTCCGTGTTTGAAATTAAAAATGCCGACGGTCGCATCTTTAGAAATCACCTTCTTTTCCGCCGTTTCGATTACGAACCCGTTTGCATCGGTTTTTGCGTATGACCATTTCGGGTCATCGGCTTTCATTGTCATTATCAGCCCGTCTAAATTATTGCTATCCATACAGCTCAAGTAATCGTTAATATCAAAATCTATGAATTGGTCCGAATTTGCGGTCATCAGCGGCTCATCATTATCTATCAGCGATTTTGCTTTCAAAACTGTGCAAACTTGCCCTTCGGTGATGCCGTCTATGCCGATAATCTCGACATTTTCGGCATATGATTTTAATTTTTCGGTCAAACCATACTCTTTGATATGTTGGTTTTGGCAGATAAATATGAAACGGTGTTCGCGTTTGGGTGTCAGATTTTCGACAACAACTTGTATCATCGGCTTGCCATGAACGGGAATCAGGGGTTTTGGGTCTTTGTAGCCGGCATCGGCAAAGCGGCTGCCGCGCCCGGCCATCGGTATCACAATATTTAACATTTCAATCCTTTATAAACTATCGTTTATTGCTACATACGGGTAAATTGCCCATAAAAAACATGATTGTTTTGTCTGTATATATAAACTTAATATCTAATTACAAGGGTTGATAACAAAAAAAATTACAACTTTTACAAACAATAGTTCAAGTTGTAATTTATCACTTTCAGCACCGGAGAAATCAGACGGCAATTTTATATCGTTATATTATGGTTTCAGCGGGCGAAAAGCATATCGAACGGCGTAGCCGATTGCCCCTAACGTGCAGCAGGGAATGGCAATTCCGATGATTTTTCCCGCCAGCCACGCCCCTATGCCGCCGAACATTGCAATTGCAGTTTGGTTTTTATCGGCAATTTGTTTTATTCCTCTTGCCAAGAGGACTGAAGCGGCTATAACCGCCATTCCGAAAACAAAAACGCAAACAAAGCTTTTGACACTTAATCTCACCTGATAAACTTTTGCTATTTCGCATAACATTTTTGCAAAAGCGGCAACGGTTAACAGATAATCCCAGCTCCAGCGCGGAGAAACAAAATTTCCGATACCCGCCGTTTTAGAATATTTTTCAATGATTGCATCCGCTTTATCGTCCATTTCATTTAATATGGTTTCTTCGTAGGCGGCGACAATCGTTTTATTATCCTTACAGGTAACAAACTTTTTCGCAAGCTCGGTCTTTTGAAACGCTGGAAGTTTTTGCGCCAATAAAAACTTTTTGAGCCTTTCGGGCGCGAAAGATGTTATATTCTCCCTTATCCGCCCGCGCTTGTGCCACGCTGCCATGCAGACGACATCGCGCAGAAAACAACACAAGATTAAAACAGCGGCGAGCGTATATCCTGCAAAAGAGAAAGAAAACGCTTTGTTTGCATTTGCCGGAAAATGCGCATACACATTGTATCCTGCCCAAACAAACAGCAGCAGCCATATCAGCCCCACGCCGGTTTTGATGTATATATTATTTTGAATTTCGGCATACAGGCTTTCAAACTTATTATCCCATATCATTCGCCCAGCAGCCTCTCCGGTGTTTCTTATTCCTTTTTTTATGCCTTTTTGCGTTGATTTAGCCGCACCGCGCAGCATACCAGCCGCGCCTTTTCCGATATATTTAAAAGGACGGCATATTGTCTTGCCTATATTTCGCATTATCTTGGTTGACATTTTTGTGTTCCGTTGCTGTTTTATTATTCAAGTTATACGCAGTATACTCAAATTTCGGGATATTTGAAAGATAGACAAAGGGACTATAAAAAAACGGCTTAACGGGCTCAATATCTTTGAGGTTTGAACGCTTGGGCAAAGGTGTATTTTTCCATACCGTTAATGGCGGTTATGTTCGGATTACGGAGAATTTCTTTGAGCTCGGTTGTGCTGAAAGTGCTACGCTCATCCGCCCCATCCACAAAAGCATTGATATTTCCCGACGCCGCGGCAATATAGCGCGCTGAAGCAATACGCCAGATGCGGGTGATTTCTTCCCCGACTTCATTGACTTTGCCGTCGAGCCCCAGCGCAATCAGCGCCTGACCGCACGGCGTGTCATCCAACATTTGGGCCTTTGCATTTTCCCGAACAAACTTTAGAGCGTTTTCTTTATTGCGGTTTGTCGGCATATAGCTCACGCTGTATACGACTGCCCCGTCAGGAGCGGTTGAAACATCGCCGCTTTCTGCAATTTCAAAAGCTTTAGCGAGCACTTGTTCCATCTTTTTGCGGCTTTAAATTAAAGACTGTAATTTCAGATGGCGCAAACAGGCGCATCGGAGGACCCCAATATCTGGTACCGCGGGAAACGTACATATTTATGCCGTTACGTTGATAAAATCCGGCAAGGATACCCTCATTTGCCTGTTTAACAAAAAAGTGAAACGGGAAAATCTGTCCGCCGTGCGTATGTCCGGAAATCATCATATCGATTTTATCGCCGGACATTTCTTCCAGAACTTTCGGCGTATGCGACAACAACATCACATAGTTTTCTTTTTCGGCCTTATACAACGCATTGTCAATCTTTATCGGCATTTTATATGACGTTGCGGCGTTTATATCCGGTATGCCGGCAATATAAAGCCCTGTTGAACCGATTTGAGCGCCGTAATTATTCAGAAAATTTAATCCCATTTCGCCGAACTTCATTCCCCAGCCCATTGCGCCAACATAAAATTCGTGATTGCCTAAAGTGACGTAAGCGCCATATTTTGCCTTTAAATTTTTCAGCTCTTCCATCTGCTTATACAGGTTCTTCGGCGTATTATCAATAATATCGCCAACCAATACAATCACATCCGGATTCAGGGCATTGACACGGTCTACAATGTTTTTCACGTTTTCCGGCTTGACATCAACATCAATATGCAAGTCTGACAGCATTACGACTTTTGTTTCTTCTTTAATTTTGGGCGAAACGATGTCATATGTTTTAACGGCGGCGTCTTTTTCTGCCTCATATACGGCATACAAGCACACCAATAAACAAAATACGGCGGTTATGATATTGATTTTTTTTAAGAGCGGCGGATTTTTCATTTCCTCAACCGGCGCACGGCGTATTACATCAATCACCACCCACAGCGTATCCCGCAGAATCGTGATAACAAACAAAAAGAAGACAAAACCGAAAAGGAAATATAAGGCTTTGGTTAAATATATCAGGCTGCCGCTCAGGTCATTATGGCGCAGGGCAAAACCGATAAACGGCGCACTCCAGCCCAAAACCAAAAACAGAAAGAAGCTTATTTTTGCAGCCAAACCATAGTCGCCATAGCCCACATATGTTTTATAGGTGATGGCAATAACCGACACGGCGACAATTATAAATGCTAACATTGCAGGCATTTTCTTTCTCCTTTCGGACATTTTTACAATCAGGCTTCAGCAGCTTGCGGCTCTGCCGTTTTAGAGGCGGTTTTAGCAGCGGCAGATTTGCGCGTTGTTAAAGTGCGGCGGCGAACAGGCTTTTTAACCTCCAGTTCTTGCGCCGGCTTTTCCTCGGGTTCGTTGATTTCAACTACCGTAAATGATTTTGCCGTTTCCGCTGCCGGAAGCGTTTCAACATAGCCGTTTGCTGCCGGTGTTACTTCTGCAGGTTCGCTGCGTTCTTCCGGCGCAGTTTGAGCCGTTTCCGCAGTGTTATCCTCTGCCTTGCT
Source organism: uncultured Alphaproteobacteria bacterium (assembly GCA_910576955.1). Classification (GTDB taxonomy): domain Bacteria; phylum Pseudomonadota; class Alphaproteobacteria; order RF32; family CAG-239; genus CAG-267. Next base: position 124,139 of record CAJTJB010000001.1, read on the forward strand.
TTGCTGCATTTGGCTATCCTGCCGGCTCTGACGGCGTTCATTGATATCGGTCACGATTTTGCGGTAATGCTCGGCATATTGGCGATAAACTTCCATCTCAACATAATTGCCGCCGCTTTGCGCCTCTTTGGCAAGGTCATTGTACCGACGGATTAAATCCAACGCCGTACCGCTGATTTTACCGGCAATGCTGACGCTGTCAAATTTATAATTCAGGGTATAACCATTATTATTGTTGTTATTCCCATTACGAAATCTGTTATTTTGTTTTTTCATATATTCCTACACTCACAACAGAGCTTTTGCCCTGTTACCATTAACATTAAAAAAGGAAATCAAAATGCGCCTCTCATCCTGCGCATCAAATACAGAGCAGATATTAACGGCTAAAATTTATTTTTGCAACTTATTTTTTTAATATCACACATCTGTTGATACCTGCAAGATCCGGCACGATTTTTTGCGGCTTCAGTCCCGAGTTTGCAAAAATCTGCATTACGTCTTCTGCCTGATTGTACCCGACTTCCAATAAAATATAGCCTCCCTCTTTTAAGATTAAAGGGGCAAAGGCTGCAATTTCACGATAACAGTTTAAGCCGTCAGTTCCACCATCCAAGGCTGTGAGCGGGTCATAATTTTTAACTTCCGGTTCTAACGTGCCTATTTCTTCGCTCGGGATATAAGGCGGGTTGGAAACAATTATCTCATATTGCCCTTTAATAAAATTCTGCTCTGTCCAGCTCTTATTGATAAATTGTGTTCTGCTGTCGAGTTTCAGATTACGGGCATTTTCTGCGGCGATGTCGAGCGCTTTTGCAGATAAATCCACTCCCGTACCGCAGCAATGAGGACGCTCGGCTAGTAGCGATAACAGAATACAGCCCGAACCGGTGCCCAAATCCAATATCTGCCATTGTGCCGCAGCGGGAATATACGACAGGGCGCTTTCAACCAAAATCTCGGTATCCGGTCGCGGCGTCAAAACATTTTCATTCACTTTGAAGATGGATTTATAAAACTCCCTCTGCCCGATGATTTTATCCAACGGTTCGTTTTGCAAACGACGGGCAAGCATATTCCGGGCTTGTTCCGTTTCTTCCAGGCTTATCTGCGGATAATCCGGCGCGGCGTGTTTTAAGATGATATCAGCCTCCAGCCGCGGCGAGGAAACGCGAGCGGCGATTAAGGCTTTAATCAGTTCTTCACGCAAATTCATTAAGCTGCCATTTCTTTTTTGACTTCGGCAGAGAGCTTGTCAAACGCTTTCTTTTCTATCTGGCGGACGCGTTCGCGGCTGATGTTTAGGTGCGCGCCGACATCTTCCAGCGTGCTCGGCGTGTCGGTCAGCATACGGTTTTTAATGATATATTGCTCGCGGGAATCGAGGCGTTGCAGGCAATTTGACAATATCTTTGCCTTATAGCGGTTTTCTTCGCGGCTTGCGAATTTTGCCTCAATATTCTCACGCGAATCGACAACCATATCGATTTTCTCGGCGCTGTCATCATCATCGCCGACAGTCACGTTTAAGGAAACATCGCCCCCCAGCCGGCGGTTCATTTCGGTTACGTCTTCTTCTTCCACCATCAGTTCACCGGCAATCTGCTTAACAACTTTCGGTTCGAGCTCCTTATTTTCATATAGCCCCAAACGCGCTTTAATGCGGTTTAGATTATAAAAAAGTTTCTTTTGCGCAGCGACCGTGCCGATTTTGACAAGTGACCACGAACGGAGGATATAATCGTTTATTGCCGCTTTTATCCACCACATTGCATAAGTCGCCAGACGGACTTTCTTATCCATATCAAACTTTTTTACCGCCTGCATTAAGCCGATGTTTGCCTCGGATATCACATCTGCCATCGGCAACCCGTAACGGCGGTAGGTCAGCGCGATTTTGGCTGCCAAGCGCAGGTGCGAGGTTATCAGCTTTTGGGCGGATACCAAATCGCCTTTGGTTTGAAAATCATATATCAGCTTTTTTTCTTCCTCTTCGGTCAAAACCGGAAAACGTTTGATACTGTCAAGGTATGAGTATAAGCCGTTTTCCTCAATTACCATAGGCAATTGGGGCTTTTGCTTAACAACGACTAAATTTTTGTTTTCGCTCATACTCTTTCCTAACAACGGTTATTTAGGGTGCGACAACGGGATTGTCAAGCTCGGGCCGGTATTCAAAAACATTTTTGGCAGCAAGCGGCTTTCTATCCAGATTAAGAACGTGCACTTTATAGCCTTTTTCAGACGGATAAACCAACAGGTAAATATCACCGTAGAGTTTATTGGCGGCTTGTTTTTTGCATAAACGCATATTTTCTTCCGGCACATTATGATTTATCTGCAAATCCATAATTTCATCCGACACGGGGCTTGTGGCGGCGGTTTTGTAGTTGGCAATATTTTCAGTGGTAAAATTTTCCATATTGTTTAAGAGCAGCTGCCGGCGGCGGCGAAACAAGACGCCTTTATTATCGCTCTTGTCAAAAAAAGCCGTGATGTATTCTTGGGTTTTTGCCATCAGCGTTTTATCGTTGCAGGCGGGAACGGGCAGAATTTCTTTTTCCACCGTGTACACCACCGGCGCGACGGTTTCCGGCTCTGCCGGCGTGCTGACTTGTTCAAGCACATTTTCTGCCGCAGGCTTTTCTTCAGCACCGGCTGAAACAGCGGATAACAGAAACAGGCTTAAAAACCAAAAAATTTTCACGGCATTTACTCCTAAAAGTTTAAGGATTTCGGCGTTCTCGGGAACGGAATAACGTCGCGGATGTTGGCAATGCCGGTCAAGAGCATCATCATCCGCTCAAACCCCAACCCGAAACCGGCGTGCGGTACAGAACCGTATTTGCGAGAATCGAGATACCACGAATAGCTTTCAAGCTCCATACCTAATTCTTTAATACGGTTTTGCAAGAGGTCATAACGTTCTTCACGCTGCGAACCGCCGATTAACTCGCCAATTCTCGGAACAAGCACGTCCATGGCGGCAACGGTTTTATTATCGTCATTCATCCGCATATAAAACGCTTTGATTTCTTTCGGGTAATCACGGACAATTACCGGACGCTTAAAGTGCTCTTCCGCCAAAAAGCGCTCGTGCTCGGTTTGCATATCAATTCCGTATTCGGGAGCGTATTCAAACTTTTTGCCGGACTTTTTCATAATCTCAATCGCCTCGGTGTAGGTGATACGCGCAAAGCTGTTGTTTTTAATGTTGTTTAGCGTATCCATTAAAGTCGGGTCAACAAATTTTGCAAAAAGCTCAATATCATCGGCGCATTTTTCCATTACCTCGGTCACGCAGAAACGTACCATATCTTCTGCCAAATCCATATCATCGTGAATATCGGCAAAAGCCATCTCGGGCTCAATCATCCAGAACTCGGCAGCATGGCGCGCCGTATTGGAGTTTTCGGCACGGAAAGTCGGACCGAAAGTATAAATATCTCCCAAAGCGCAAGCATACATCTCGCCGTTTAACTGACCGGACACGGTTAAGTGCGCGGGTTTGCCGAAAAAGTCTTGACTGTAATCTATTTCGCCGTTTGGCAATTTGGGCGGATTTTTCATATCCAGCGTTGTCACCTGAAACATCTCCCCGGCCCCTTCGCAGTCCGAACCGGTGATAATCGGGGTATGGACATATGCAAAGCCGCGCTCTTGGAAAAACTTATGGATAGCATAAGACAACGCGGAACGGACACGGAAAGCCGCCGCATATTTGTTAGCTCTCGGGCGGAGATGGGCGATGGACCGCAGATATTCGTCGGTATGTTTTTTCTTTTGAATCGGGAAATCTTCCGGTGCGAGACTGTAAATTTCGATACTGTCGGCAACAACCTCATATTTTTGGTTGCCGCCCTGCGACTCGACCAAAGCGCCTTTGACAGCAATTGAAGAACCGGTGCTTAATGCTTTAACGTCATTATAATTGGGGAGATTATTATGCGCTATGATTTGCAGATTTTTTAAGCTTGAACCGTCGTTTAATTCGATAAATGAGAAGTCTTTGGCGTCACGGCGGGTTCTGACCCAGCCTTTTGCCAAAACTTCGGGCTGTGTGGTTTCGGATTTAAGTAACTCAACTATTTTCGTTCTTTTTAACATTTTAAATAATTCCCCATTGATTAAATGTTGTTTTTAAAGCAAAAGGGAGTTTAGAACGTTTTGTTTTAAAAGTAAATAGATTTGTCATACCGAACAAAATTTATTTACACATAAAAAAACAACATCTGCCTTTTAGGGGGAGATGTTGTCTGTTTTTGAAGTTAAAAACTATTTTTTGAACATTCGGTTCTGCTCAAGCAGTGATTTACCGACAAGAGCAATGGCTATAATTGAACCTATGGCAGAAATCAAAAATGAAATTGTTAATAAAGCTTCCATAAAAAATAATATTTAAATGATACATTTTAGGATTTTATTGTATCATATTTTCAGGGTTCTGTCAATATGAACCGGTTATTTTTCTTTGCCGTGGTGTTGTGCAAGCCATTCTGTAACATTAAACGCTTTGCTTGCCGGTGTCATTGTGCGCCACGCCTTCTCGGCATACATCTGATAATATGCGGCATCCTGCCGATTTTCGGCAGTTTGTTCGGCTTTTTTGAGCCATATCACGGCTTTATGCAAATCCGAGAGATTTGTGTCGTGAATTTTCAGATTATCCAGACAGACAATTGCTCCGGTTATTTCCGACATTCTTTTTATCACAAACGATTTGACCTTTTCGTCGGACGTGTTCAGGCACAGGCATTGCTGCGAATGGCTGATACGGTGTACTAAAAGCGGCGCTGTTGTTCCATCCGGCAAGGTGACGCTGTTTAACGCGGGCTTTTTATAAATATGCGCAAACCACTCGACCAGTTTTGGGGAGGCATCTCTTTTTGTCATACCGCCATCCAGATTTGGTACGCCGTGGAAAATACGCGCGCATTCGCGGGCGGTCATTTCCGTTTTTTGCCGTTCGGGCGGCGTTACAGCGTTTTCTTTTTCTTGGCAATATGTGCAACCGGCATAATCTGCAAACGCGGATAACACTTCGGTACGGTGCTCTGATGTGTTTAAGCACAAAAAATTCCAGTTATTTACGCTCAAGCGCTCAACAACAATCGGGATATCTTTGCCGTCTGTGGTGTGGCATACGTTTGCGGCGGGGGTGTTATGCAGCTCCTCAAACAATTCGTTTAAGCGTTCCTGCTTGCGGAAATCCGACACTTTTTCGCCCTCTACGGTGACATTATCCATTAAATGCTTGATGTCGCTAACGATTAACTCTCCTTCTCTTTTCGGCTCGGGACGCGTCAGCTTGCAGGTGATGTTCATTTTTTCGGCAAACACCTGCAGAATTTCCTCCGCGGGCGCTGACGAGGTGTTAAAATAGCAAAATTCGCCGCGCTTGGGATGGCGTTTGGCAATAACGAGCGGCACGGTTTCACCGTTTGACAAAGTGCAGTTATTATCTTCGGGGTGTTTGTAGTACAACTCCCGCATCATATACATCAATTTGGTGCGTTTGGCAGATTTGGTCAGTTTCTGACCGTTTTCATCACAGATATTATCAAAATATTTATCGGTATCGTTAGATTTCAAATCTTCGGTAATGTTAAGCATTGCAGCCTCTTGTTTGTTTAAATATGCGCCAATATACTACAAAAATCGCACTTATGCAACAAAAAAGAGCGCCGAGGCGCCCTTTGCTACCACATATAGCGCATTAACTGTATGAGGTATGCATAAACTACAAACGCTATAATTTTATACAAAAGCGCTATGGTCATCAGCGAGCCACCGACAATCAGCAGCTGAATGAGCACCGCCGCCACAACGGCGATACCAAGCATTATCAGCCAATAATGCTTTTGTTTGGACAGCAACAGCGAGGTGATGACTGCGGCAAGCGAGAGATACAGCCCGCACATTTGGGCAAAAACGTTTGATACTTCGCGCGTTACCGGTGAAAAGCCCGCCACGAACGACGCCATAATGATAATGACTGCGGCAATAAAAATCATAAAACAAGTTTTTCTGGACATTGGTTTGATTCCTTTCGTTCAATTTAGATTAAGTACTTCGGGTGTTTTTTCGGTGCGGGTTTTAGCATTGGTGCGCCGGCGGGATGATGCGGGGCTTTCTTTTTGAGCGGCGGATGTTTTTTGGGGTGCGGCTCGGGGTGATGCGGTTTTCTATATACAAAAACCTTTTCCGGCACACCGTAAATGGAGGACTGGATTTGCTTGACTTCTTCCAAGTGACCGAGCGGGAACATCTCGGAAATAACCACGCAATCTGGTTTGATTTCTTCAGCAAGTTTTTTACCCAAGGGTTCGCCGGTGACTTTTAAGACATAACACATAATCAAATCCATATCGGCGTGCGAGGTTTTCATATAATCGCCCTGCACAAATTTGAGGTTTTTCAGCCCCGCACCTTTGATTTTGCCCATTGTCAGCGGGACAGCATCCCACTCCAAACCGATAAACTCGTGCTCGGGAAACTCTTTGGCAAGCGGGATGAGCAATGCGCCGCTGCCGCAACCGAGGTCAGTCACTTTCAGCGGGCGTTTGGCTTTTTTTAACACCTCGCGGGCTTCGTTTAGCATATCTTCTTTGATTTTGCCGTATGTGGATACGAACGGTCCGTATTTGCCGCAGCCGCAGCGGATGTATGAATATACCTGATACAATAAGTAAACGATTGCGCCAAAACCGACAAGCAAGGCGAAAACCACGAGGATACCGTTACAGCACATAATTTATTCTCCTGATATATAAAACGGTTGCGGAAATCTTATTTTGTGATACATATATCTTAAATTGTTTAAGAAAAGATTTAAGAGGGTAAAATGCGGGAAAAATATAAAAAAATCGTGTTTCTGACGGGGGCGGGGATTTCCGCCGAATCGGGGCTTGCAACATTCCGAAGCGAAAACGGACTGTGGAACAACCATCGTGTGGAAGACGTGGCAACGATTGAGGCATATTGGCGCAATCAGGATTATGTGCACGATTTTTATAACAATATGAAGCCCGAACTATGGAACGCCAAGCCGAACGCCGGGCATTTGGCGATTACAAAACTGCAACAGGAATATCCGGCGGATGTGCACATTATTACGCAAAACGTGGATACGCTGCACGAAAAAGCCAAGAGCAAAAACGTGCACCATATTCACGGGCAGATTAACCAAGCGGTTTGTATGAACTGCGGGCAAGTTTTGGACACTTGGGGAGATGTGACGTCCGAAACCGTATGCGCAAGCTGCGGCGTTCAGGGGATGATGAAACCGAATATTGTCTTTTTCGGCGAGAATTTGCTTTGTATGGATGTGGTGGAAGAGCTGCTGTGCAAGGCGGATTTGTTTGTGTCAGTCGGCACATCGGGCGTAGTGTTTCCAGCGGCGGGTTTTGTGCAGACGGCAAAATATTATGGCGCGGATACGATAGAATTTAACCTTGAGCCTACTTCCAACAACTTTTATTTTGATAAGCACGTTATGGGCAAGGCGGGAGATACTTTGCCAAAGTTTGTGGATGAGCTGCTTGCAAAGGTCAAAGGCAATTGTTAGCCTGTAATAAAGCTTGCAAATAATCGTCTGACACAATATGTTTCGGGGCAATCATTTTTAGTTTGTCGCAGGCGTCTGCCTCATAAAATACGGTCGGGGCTGCGGGAGAAAAATAACTTCCGACCATTTTACGTATCGGGGCGTTGGCGTCTTCATAGTTTACGCCGTAGTGTTTTTCGCTTGCACCGTTTCGGTTTAAGACATCATCGGAGATTGCGGCAAATTTTGCGTCGGCAAACAGCATTTTCAGCCAAAACTCCCAGTCTTCGGAGGCTTTTAATTGCTCATTATAGCGGAGATTATTTTTAACAGCAAAATTGCGGCGATACATTATATTGGCATTGCCGACATTATTATATTGAATGAGTCCTGCGGCGATGTCATTATGCATAACCGGAATACGGGGAAGCGCGGTTATCTGTCCGGCAACGGCGGTTATTTCAGGGTGCGTTTCGAGGTATTTGACCTGCTTTTGCATCCGCTCGGGCAGGCTCGTGTCATCATCATCCATAATCATTATATATTTGCCGCGGGCAAGTGTTGCAGCCCGGTTGCGGGAATAGGCTATTCCCTTGTTTTCCGCATTTTTATAATAGCGGATGCGCGAGTCTTGATATTTGGCAATTACCGCGTCCGTATTATCCGGCGAACCGTCATTTAAGATAATAAATTCGAAATCCGTATATGTCTGTGCCAAAATGCTCTCTATGGCTTGGGGCAGCATATCCGCGCGCTTATAGGTCAACATAACAACGGATACCATTGGGGAATTTGCCCGCCGGTATCCGTAAATCAGTGCGGAAACGGCAATCAAAATTGCAACGATTGCCCAAACGTAACGTTTCATTTTTTATTGCGCAATCACGCGGTTGGTGCTGCCGAAAAGAACCAGACAACGCTGACCAACACCGAGTGCCTGCCCTGTTCCTTGCGTGATGCTGATAACCTGTCCGTTATCGAGCTTAACGATATATTCCAGACCGGTTTGCGAGGTCAAGCCCTTTTCTGCCGCGCTGCCTGCCAAGCCGCCGAGCAATGCGCCGCCGACTGCGCCGAGCATATTCGCAGAATGTCCGTGACCGATGGTCGAACCCGCCAAGCCGCCTGCCAAGCCGCCAATCATCGTGCCTGCGCCGGAATTATCGTTTACGCCCACCTGACGGACGCTTAACACCGTGCACTGCGACACGGTCGAAACCTTGCCGGTTTGGCTGGTTGAATAGTGGTCGGAGTTAATATTATCCGCACATCCCGCAAGCAAAGCTGTTGCCAAAACTGCGCTTAAAATCTTTTTCATTTTGAAATCTCCTCTAAAAAATTAGACTTTGATATAATTTAATCGATTATTTTTTATTGTCAATATTTGTTTGACGCGCCATTTCTTCCAACAAACGTTTTTCGTGTTCGGGCTGGTCTTGGCGGGCTTCGATAACGTCTTTGCGGATTTTTTGCGTGCGCTTGAAAAGGTTAAAGATTTTATCGCCCTCATCCCAGCGAATGTTACGTTCCAAGGCAATCAAATCCTCCACAAAGCGCTGTATCAGCTCAAGCACCGTCTGCTTATTGGTGAGGAAAATATCGCGCCACATTGTGGGGTCGGAACCGGCAATACGCGTGAAATCTCGGAAACCGCCGGCGGAATATTTGATTATCTCCTTATGCTCGTAGCCCTCTAAATCTGCCACCGTGCCAACGATGGAATAGGCTATCAATTGCGGCAGGTGCGACACGGCTGCCATAACCTTATCGTGATGCGCGGCTTCCATTGTGTCCACTTTCATATCACAGTGTTCCCACATTTCGGTTATTTTGGCAATTGCTTCCGGGGTTGAATTTTCATCCGGCGTTAAAATGCTCCAACGCCCTTTGAACAAAGACGCAAAACCGTTTTCAGGACCGGATTTTTCCGTTCCGGCAACAGGGTGACCGCCAACAACGACAAAGCCGTCTGCTTTATTCAAATGTTTTTCAATCTCGTGCAGGCTATATTGTTTGACCGAGCCGACATCGGTAATTATCGCGCCTTTTTTGAGATATGGCTTAATGGCTTGGGCAAGTTCACCGAACGCGCAGACAGGCGTGGCAAAAATGACAATATCCGCGTCAGCAACTGCGGTTTGGAGGTTATCGGTATAAATATCGCCCAATTTCAATGCGTGAGCTTTTTCAAGATTTTCGGCGTTTTTATCGTATATCGCCAACGTTTGCACATCGTTATTTTGCTTTAAGTTGCGGGCTAATGATGACCCGATAAGCCCGATGCCTAAAATTGTTGCTTTGTTAAATATCATTGTTTTTCCTTGTTTGACTTTTCGGGAAAGTGTAGCGGGGTTTTGTGTGATTGTCAAGGTGTTAGCAACACCTGCAACGATTTGGCTGCGCCCAACTTGTTGGGTGGGACTATGGCTGTGGTTTGGTGAAAGTACGTTTTTTAACGAGCGGTGCGAGCCGCACCTGCAACGATTTAGCTGCGGCTTGGAGAGAGTACGTCTTTTAACGAGCTTACTTTCTTTTTATGGATGTATGTTGTCCCCATCCCCCTACCCCTTCCTCCGGGGAAGGGGAGGTTTTTGCAACAAGGTTTCCCCCCCCCCTTAGCGGGGGAGGATAGGAGAGGGGGAGAGAATGAAATTTAACTTTACTTTTAGAATTATTGGTTTATAGTTTGAGGGTCGGCAGAGATGTCGATAGGGCTGTCGAAAGCTCTCCGTAAATTTTATCCTTGATTAGAGTCAGGGAGCTTATGGTTATATATTGAAGGCTATAAGAGTCATTTTACGGTGATTTTCGAACTCCCTGGCGCTGTGTCAGCGACACCTGCAATGAGTTTGGCTGCGGTTAGTGAAAGTTTTTACCGCTACGCGCAAAGTCTTTGGTGGTTGCTATCAGTGCCAGTTTTGTTTTAACCTAAATTAACAAGGAGTAAAAAATCATGGAATAAACAACTAATTTGGAAGAATTATACATCGGTAGCGGTGTGGCGCTCTGCCACCGTTTTCGCAGAGAATTAGGAATTTTGCTTGTCAATGAGCGAAAAAAACGCAATTTAACTTTGGAAGAACTTTGTGAGAAATTAACCTTAAAAACAGAGGTGGTTTCTGATTTGGAACAGGGACAACGCAGAACCAACTGGGCGGTGCTTTGCCGTATGCTTGACTATTATGACAAATGGATGACCGTGCAACTGGTTGATTTGGATTACCCGAAACATTGGCAATAGTATATACAAAAACACCCCCTGCCAAATGGCTGGGGGTGTTTCTTAATGCTTGTATCCGAAAGGCTTTAAGCGGATTTGCCGAGCTGGGCGGCAACTTCTGCGGCAAAGTCTTCTTCTTTTTTCTGCAAGCCTTCGCCTAACTTGAAGCATACAAAGCCGGAAAGTTTAACTTCTGCGTTGTTTTCTTTTGCAAAGTCTGCAACAACAGCTTTAACTTTCTTATCCGGATCCATAATGTAAGCCTGTTCTTCGAGAACAACCTCTTCATAATATTTGCGGATACGACCTTCAACCATTTTCTCAACAATGTTTGCCGGTTTGCCGGAAGCCAGAGCCTGCTCGGAGAAAATAGCTTTTTCACGGGCAACAGCTTCTGCCGGAACTTCAGCAATAGTCATAGAAATCGGGTTTGTAGCAGCAATGTGCATTGCGATATGTTTGCCGAGTTCCTGCATTTTGGCTTTGTCTGCAGAGCCTTCCAAAGCAACCAAAACGCCGATTTTACCCAAATTCGGGCGAACAGCATTGTGAATGTATGAACATACGATACCGTTTTCAGCGCTCAAGTAAGCAGCACGGCGGAGGTTCATATTTTCACCGATTTTAGCAATCATATCAGTTAAAATCGTGCCCATATCTTTGCCGGTTACCGGGCAAACAAAAGATTTCAGCCCCTCAACGTCGCCCTTAACTGCCAAAGCTGCTTTAGCGGCATTTTCAACATATTCCTGAAAGATGTCATTTTTAGCAACGAAGTCTGTTTCGGAGTTAACCTCAACAACAGCGCCGGCATTGCCGTCTACATATACGGAAACCAAACCTTCAGCGGCGATACGGCTTGCCTTTTTAGCGGCAGATGCCAAGCCTTTTTTACGGAGCCAGTCGATTGCTTCTTCCATATTGCCGTTGGTTTCAACCAAGGCTTTTTTACAATCCAACATTCCGGCGCCGGAAGTTTCTCTTAAACTTTTTACCATTGCGGCGGTAATTTCAGCCATTATTTTATTCCCCTTGTCTATAAAAGATAATCAATGCGGGCGGCAGCATAACCGCCGCCCTTTATATGACGTTTAATTTAAATTAAGCGTTTTCTTCGTTTTGTTCGAAAGTTTCAGCCTCGACTTTTACGCCTTGAGCCGCAACTTCCTGCGACATACCATCGAGAACCGCAGAAGAAACCAATTCGCAGTACAACTGAATGGCGCGGATAGCGTCATCATTGCCCGGAACCGGATAATCTACATCATACGGATTAGCGTTTGTATCGGTAATGCCGATTACCGGAATACCCAGCTTTTTAGCTTCTTTGATTGCCAAAGATTCTTTCGGGGTGTCGATTACAAACAATAAATCCGGCTGACCGCCCATATTTTTAATACCATCCAAAGACATAGCCAATTTGCCCTGTTCTTTTTTGATATTTTGCATTTCTTTTTTGGTGTATCCGTCATAGGCGTTCTTTTCTTCCATTTCGTTTAATTTAACGAGACGGTTGATAGACTTGTTAACTGTTTTCCAGTTTGTGAGCATACCGCCCAACCAACGATAGTTAACATAATATTGTCCGCATCTTTCAGCGCTTTCTTTAACGATGTCTTGTGCCTGACGCTTGGTAGCAACGAAAAGAACCTTGCCGCCTTTTGCAGCAACATCGCGAGCCACTGCCAATGCAGAATAAAGCATCGGGTAAGTCTTTTGCAAATCAATGATGTGAACATTGTCTTTTTTGCCGTAAATATACGGAGCCATTTGCGGATTCCAACGACGGGCGTGGTGTCCGAAGTGTACGCCTGCTTCAACGAGCTGACGCAAAGTAAATGTAGGAAGTGCCATACTTATTTTTCCTTATTTTCCAGTTAAACCTCCGCAGACCCAAACAACTTAAAAACTTTTAAGCACCGGAGCGTGAAGCCTTAAACTCTAAAGCCGACGCACTGGTCTGCGTGTGAATTATGATTAGGCGGGATTGCTTAATCGGAGAGTCTTATATGCTTAAAATATTTATTTTGCAAGAGTTTTTTTTGAAAAAATATGCGTTTCGGATAATTTCGGCTCTAAACACGCCCCTGCTGATGAAAAAAATGTAAAAAAATCGTTTTTTATTGGGGAAAAGCCTTGTTTCAAATTGACTTCTTTATTTTTACCCGCTTAAACTTAAGCTAATCAGGAGCTATTCTTGAGAGAAAACTTTATTAAGGAGATATTCGATGAATAAAAACGAATTAGTTGCTGCCGTTGCTGAAGAAGCAGGCTTGACCAAAGTTGATGCTGCTAAAGCTGTTGATGCATTTGTTGCTTCTGTTACAGCTGCTTTGAAAAAAGGCGAAGAAATCCGTTTAATCGGTTTCGGTACATTTGCTGTCAGCAAACGCGCTGCTACAACCGCACGCAACCCGCGCACTGGCGCTACGGTTAAAGTTCCGGCAAAGAAACAAGCTAAATTCAAAGCCGGCAAAACTTTGCAGGATGCATTGAACTAGTCCATCCTCAAAATGGCGAGAATAAAGGCGGGTTATTTGCCCGCCTTTGTTTTTATGGAAAATGGGATATGTTGTTACTCTACCTCATACACCATAAAATCTGCAAAGCGTTTGAGGGCTGCGTCGCTGATTTGGTGCGCCATTCCTCGGATGAGCTGCAACTCGGAGGGGATGTTGAGCGCGTTTAGCGTTTCGGTTGTCATTTTGAAACTATCTGCCGGAATAACCGTGTCATTATCGCCCTGAATAATCAAGATTTGCGGGGCGGAGACGATTTTGCGGGCGGTTAAATCTTTGGTCAGCAGGAGCGGAACACCCGAAAATGATACGGCTTTATGCAGCCCGTGCGGATTGGTCAAGCCGGTTAAAAGCGCCATCAGCCCGCCCTGCGAGAATCCGGCAACCGAGATATTATCATAGGGTATTCCCTCGGTTTGATGGATATCATCAATCAGATTATGCAGGTGTTTGACATTTTTCAGTGCGTCTTTCATCATTTTTTCATACATCGCTTTATCTGCCATTTCTGCCGCGGCAAGCGGGATATTAAACCACTGATAGCCGCCCCACGGTCCGTTATCAGGCGCAGTCGGGAAATAGAGCGCCGTGTTCGGCAGCACCTTTTTAAGCTGATGTTCCATTCCTTTCATCCGTGCGCCGCTTTGCCCGTAGCCGTGTATCATCACAAGAGCGTATTCGGGGTTTTCAGGGATATAAGACAGGGTTTCCGCAGCTTTAGCAGGGAAATTTATAATCAGAGCCATTGCCAAGGCAACAGCTGCAAAGAGTTTTTTCATTTGTTTCTCCATAGGTTGAGTTATGGGAAGAGTATAGCAGAAAATGATTAACGGATGGTTTATGAGGAAATAAGGATGTGTTATCTCCCCCTCTCCCATCCTCCCCCGCCAAGGGGGGGGGGGGGGGGGGGGGGGGAGGGAATCCTTGGAGCTATTTTTTTCTTCCGCCGAAGCCACTACCGTTGGTACGGTCGATGTGAGGTGATTTTACACTCTCCCTGACCGCTTTTTTACTTGCTTTTTAGTTTTTTTCCTTTATATATTGATGTCAGATTAGTTTGGGCATATACCACTCTGATTTAGCACTGGAGACAGTGCGGGGTCTTCAAAGCCCCTCGTACATTGTACGGTGTTATAGATATTTCACCGTAATTTGTTGTATCCGAAATATAGCAAAAAAATATCTCCGATTGTGGAAACACGGTCGGGGAGCTTTAGGCTATACAATAAAAGTCTCCGACTTTGAAGGCCTAGAGGGTCGTTTTACAATGTGCGATATTTGAACTCTTCCGACCACCTTATTTCACAAACCTATTTTTTAGTTGCAATTAGAGAAAACCTCATATATAGTATAGGTAGGTTGTTTTGGTTTATCTAAAATAACCGAGTACCAGAGATGGTACGGGAGCTTCAAACTCTTTTACGTTGTACGGTGTTGGGATATAACACCGTCAGCTTTGACCTTTATATCTTGGGTCAGAGTGGATATATCCCCGACTAGAAATGGTCGGGGAGCTGTTGACGTATGTCCAGGGCTTCGGTCTAAAGGTCAATGGGTCAAATTACAACGTATGACATTTGAACTCTCCGACCACCTCTCGTGTATGGTGGTTTTTTTATTGGGGATTTAAGAATGCTTATAGCGGGTAGTATTGTTGTTCGATATTGTAAAGAATGCGGTCGAATGTCTTGGCGAGTGATGAAAGCTCCGTATGTGTTTTCATTCGAAGAATATGTTGAGTTTGAATTTTTATTGGATGAATACGCCAAATGCCCTTATTGCGGCGGAAAGACAAGAAAATTTAAAGACGAAACAAAACCTATAAAGAAAATTCCAATAAACAAAGCTATTTACAAAGGGGAGCCTTTTTTTAATATTGATGACCTCCCTGCCCGCTACCGATAGTGCGACCGATGGAAAGGATTTTTAACCCGATACAGCTTTTGCAATGGGCGGGGGTGTCGTTCATACAAATTTTATTGGGGTATAGCTCGTAAAGTTTGCAATATTCGCGGTCAGTCACATTCGGCATAACGACATTTGCGCCGGCTTTGAGCGCTTGGAGGCGACCGTCCGGCGCAAGGCTTTCCATTGCCGTGGTGGCAGGAATATTGATATCGGGCAGCAGCAGGCGCATTACCGCCATTGTGCGCAAGGCGAGGTTCAGCGTACCGCCCTTTTCTTTTGCCAGCGGCGTTTCAGGATGAGGGATAAACGGTCCGATGCCCGCCATATCTACGCCCAAGTCTTTTAAAAATAACAAGTCTTCGGCTATACTCTCAACGCTCTGTTCAGGCAGCCCGACCATTATGCCAGAACCGAGCTCATACCCCAGTTCCTTAATTGCGAGCAGGCATTCATAACGATGTTGCCAGCTCATATCGGGGTCAAGCTTATGGTATAACTCTTTATCTGTGGTTTCAATCCGCATCAGATAACGGTCTGCGCCGGCGGTGCGAAAGGCTTTGTATTCCGCATATGTCCGCTCGCCGATGCTCAATGTGACGGCGACATCAAACTTTTTTATCGCCTCAATAATGCGGCACATCCGGTTGGTATCATAATACATATCTTCACCGGATTGCATTACAATTGTTTTAAAGCCGAGGTTGGCGGCACGGCGGGCAGTTTCGATTATTTCCTCTTCGCTCATCCGGTAGCGGCAGGCTTTTGCATTGCCGCGGCGAATACCGCAATAAAGGCAATTGTTGCGGCAGATGTTTGAAAACTCTATCAGCCCGCGCAGGTGCACCTCATCGCCAACGTATTGCTTGCGCACAAGGTCTGCTTTATCAAACAAGGTTTGCTGATGTTCTTCGTCTTTGAGCAGAGCTGCAATCTCGCCTTTAGTCAGCGGCATTTTGCGTTCCCTCGATAATTCCGCCGCCCAAGACAAAATCGTTTTCATCATAAAAGACGACAGACTGTCCGGCTGCCACCGCCTTTTGTTTTTCAAAAAAGCGAATAGTTGCCGTATCATCATCCTTTGGCGCATAGACCGCGGGAATCGGCGTTTGCGATGAGCGCAGTTTGACAAATATTTCTTTTTCGGTTTCAAACGGCGGAACAGACAGCCACGTTAAGTCTTTAGCGGTCAGTGCAGCTTTCATCCCCTCTTCGGCATAACCCAACACAACCTCGTTTCTTTCCTTATTCAGCCCGATAACATACAGCGGACGATCGGCACTTATTCCCAAACCGCGGCGCTGTCCGATGGTGAAATTCCAAATTCCCTGATGTTTGCCGAGAATCCTGCCGTTTTTATCGACAAAGTTTCCAACCTCCGGAGCGGTTTGCAAGATGTCGTTAATATCGCCGGTATAAAAATCTTGGCTATCGGGCTTATCGCTGACATCCAAGCCGTATTTGCGGGCAATGTCACGCACTTTATCTTTGGTATATTCCCCGAGCGGGAGGAGGATTTTTGACAGCTGCTCCTGTTGCAGGCGGTAGATAAAATAAGATTGGTCTTTTTTAGCATCTGCCGCACGCCGGAGCTGATAACGTTTCAGGCTGTCGTTATAAGACAAGCGGGCGTAATGTCCGGTCGCGAATTTGTCAAACTCTATGCCCTCTTCTTTTGCCGAACGGGGCAGCGCCTCAAACTTTATGGTCGCATTACACATCACGCAGGGGTTCGGCGTGCGCCCCGCAAGATATTCCTGTTTGAAATTATCCAGCACCATTTTTTGGTATTGTTTAGTGCAATCGATAACGTGATATTCAATCCCTAATTTTTGACAGATTGCGCGGGCGGTTTCAATATCTTGCTCTTCGTGCGGCGAAAAACAGGCGTCTTTTTGCGCGGCAATATTAAAATGTTTTTCTTTATCCCAGATTGACATTGTGGCGCCAATCACCTCATGCCCCTCATCTTTTAAGATACAGGCGGCTACGGAGGAATCGACCCCTCCGCTCATCCCTACGAGTATTTTCATTTGGTCCTCTTTAAGTGAAAATGTGTTATAACCTTCACCAAAGAAACATAAAAATTCAAAGTTTTTACTTTCTTTGACAGCGGGAGTATAGAGAGCTTTTTTTGTTTTGGCAACAAAATTCTGTTTGCAATTTAAAATTTTGTCTATATACTGAACGGAACTACGAATAAAATTATGTCAAATTATTTAAATATCTATTTTTATGAATCAAAAACAAAACAAACGCAATGAGCTTTTTATTAAAGCTTGTGCCAGCGGTTTTTCGGACATTGTCACCTTTATGCTTGAGGCTGGAGGAATTGACCCGAACTATTCTGATTTCAAAGACCTTTCGGCCTTATGGTATGCCATACACGGCGGACATCTTGACATCGCCAGAACGCTTTTGCGCCTCGACGGACTGGATGTATTGACCCTTAACACGGCAATTGAAGAAGCTCTGAAACAGGGACAAAATGACCTGATGCAGGAATTGCTGGAATATCCGAACGCCGCAACCCACTGCGCTAAAGGCAAAAAAGACGAAGAACTTTTGCGCCTTTGTGACGAGTTGCACGGGTATGACTTTGACGTGTTGACGGCGGCCATCAAAACAGGCAATGACGCTCTGGTGGAAAAAATTATTGACGCGGCTAACGTGTATATCAACCAAGAGGCGGATTTCACCCCGCTTGTGAGCGCTATTGAACGCGGTAAAGTCAATTGGGCGGCAAAACTTATCGAAAAGCCGTCGCTTGATGTTAATGCTTGCGGAAAAATGGAAGTTCCGCCGCTGTCTGCTGCGGTGAAATATCCGGAAATCGTTAAGATGCTCCTTGCCAGAAAAGACATCAGCCTCCGGCGTAAGGACAAAAAGGGCAACACCGCACTGCACAATGCCGTTCGGGAAAACTCTTTTGAAACAGTCCAAATGCTGGTTGAATACGGCTGCAACATTGTTAATGCCGTCAATAAAGATGCTTCGTGTTTTCTCACGGAAGAAAGCCAGAAGAATCTGGCAAGCCCGTTCGGTGACACGCCGACTGCCCCCAAAGACCGTACTTTCGGCTATCAACCTTTGTTCGGACGGCGTATTGCCAAAGGCCTT
Organism: uncultured Alphaproteobacteria bacterium; assembly: GCA_910576955.1. GTDB lineage: Bacteria > Pseudomonadota > Alphaproteobacteria > RF32 > CAG-239 > CAG-267. Next base: position 142,449 of record CAJTJB010000001.1, read on the forward strand.
TTTGACAAGGCAGGGCTGACTGCACTGCAAATCGCGGTTGCTCTCGGACATTCCGACATTGCGGTTTATCTGATTAACGAGGCTAATGCCTGTATCGACACTCCGCTCCCCGGTGGGGTGCCGCTGCTGTTTTTGGCTATCAGCCAAAAAATGACGGCGGTGGTTGAGGCTATTTTGCGCAGGTTGCCGTTTGAAGAGCTGGATACGGCTTTTCCGGACCCGAAAAATCAGTCCCAAAAGATAACTGCGCTTCATGTTGCTTTCAGAGCTAGAGCTTTAGACATCTTCCGGTTGCTGCTCAAGTATCCGACAGATGTCAACTACGGGCAATGCTCCGAAACGCGGGATGACGTTATGAAAGGGACAATCCTCGGCGAGGTCTTTTATTGTCACAGACACTATGAAAATGTCTTTGACTATATGGAGGCCTTATTGAAAAGGTCGGATTTGAATGTGTACATCTGCACGGATTCGCCCATTGACAGCAGAACCGTCTTTCAGATTATGTCGGAGGAAAAGTCTGAATTTTTGGACTATCGTCCGAGTGATGATCGCGAAGCAAAGGAGCCTAACAATGGTTATTGCTGGCATTGCTAATCTTTTTCTAAAAAAAACGGAGCTGATTTTCAGTTCCGTTTTTTTGTTTCCGTATGTTACCAACGAGATGCAATCTTTTGCATTAACTTTTCAAACAGCGCCTTGCGGGACGGCTCTTCCGCTTCAAGGGCGGCAACGACCTTTTCCGCACGCGCTTTTTCCGGACGGCGGTCAAACAAAATCCGGCGCAGGCTTTCGCCGCTGTCTTCAATATGCAATCCCGAAGCAATCGCTATTCCTTTGCCGTGTTGCTGCATTACCGCGGCAGGCAGTCTCTTGCCGTTTAATTCATATTCCGCCAAAATCTGCAGAGAACTTTCGCCCGCAGGCTTAAAATACGGACCGCCGTGATAGCTTGCAATATGCCGCTCATTATCTGCCGACCACAGTACCCTGACCGGTGCAATGGAATTAAAATCCATTGTATACGGGCTGATGCCCAACTCTTTATACAGCGTTCCTATTGCGTCGGCATCTATCAAATTAAGCCCGCATTCCTGTATAATGCACAGTTCCTTGACATCGGTTTCAAAATAGACCTTGCGGCTTGCATAATACGCACCGGCGCAAATGCCGAAATATATGCCGCCGTTTTCAACATATTCGGCAATTTTTTTATTGCCCTGAACTTTTAGCTTTTCGATATACGGCGTGGCACGCCCGCCCGGCATAAAAAACGCTAAAACTTCCGCATTCAAGCTGTTTTCGTTCACAATCCCTTTCGCGTCGGTCGTATCAACACAGACTCCCGAGGGCGCAAAATATTCCGTCAGGCTGCGCTGCAAGCTGCCGATATCGTTAGTGCCGTAATCGCAATATATCAAAATCTTATTTCTCATAAAAAATATGCCTATTTTTGAATATCGTTTAAAATTGCCTTGCCCAGAATCGTCCGGATTTCCGAAGCGGCAGAGTTGCGGAACTCGCTTAAATCTTTTTCAGGGAATTTCTTTTCATAATCCAGCGCTTGCACATACATATCTATTTTATCCAAATCATGCGCCAAACGCGCTTCGGGCGTCAGATTATTTTCATATTCTTCAAACAAAAGTATCGCTTCGGGAAAATCCCCCTCTTCGGCAATTTTATCCATAGCCTGTTTTTCGGCTGTCTGTTTTTGACAATACTCTTTTTCGTGTGGCGTGAGGTCGCCGATAACGCTTTCTGCCAAATCATGGCACAAACAGAGTTTTATCACCTTATTAAAATCGTATTGCGCATCTACCCTGCCGGATAATGCAAGCGCCATCAGCGCCATTTGCCAGCTGTGTGCCGCAACCGTTTCGGGCGATTTTATATTTTCTTTTACCCAGCCGGAGCGGGAAAGGTGCTTTAATTGTTCTGAATATTCAAGTAATTTTTTCATTTGTAATCTCCTTTTCGCAGTATATGAATTTAAATTTATTTTATCAACTTTAATTGCTGCAATATGCTTTTTAATTCCGCTTTGGCGGAAATGTTTTTAGCGTATACAACCTGATTGTTAAAGACAATGTGAGGCTCGCAGACTATATTTTTCATCCGTATGGCTTTGGGTTCACTTATGCGTTGAATTTCAAAACAACGGTTATCCTCTGACAGCACCTCGTAAATCAGGCTATATATTTGCTCATATGCAGCGTGTTTTTTGTTACAGTATATTTTAATGTTTATCATACATTTTTCCTCTTTCTTTATTTTCAGATAACATTACCTTATACCGGTTGTAATTATATTTAAAATAAAATGTAAAAAACCTATACTCCGTTATGTAAAATCACAATTTTATACACAACCTATGATTGTTTTATACACAAAAGAAGGGAGTTTTCACCCCCTTCTTTAATGCTTTTTACAGGCTGTAAGATGCCTGATTGCCGTATTCATCATAAAAACGGATTAGCGCGCAACCGTTGCCCACAGACACATCGACGCTGGTGTAGCCAACGTTGTATACGATATTTTGATTCACATATAAATCAAGATTCGTATATTGGTTGCCGATTCGTATTTGCAACATACCGTTATACCGCGTAAACGACATATTGCCGATGTCCAGACGCGTCGGCGCATTCATCGCTCCCCAGATGTAATATCCCAACATACTGTCAAAAAAGCGGTTGTGATAGTGCCGGTGGCAGATAAAACGGTTTCTGTAGCCTCCCCAGGTATACCAGTACCAGTCATTAAAATAACATTGATGGCTGTGGTGGTAATAACTGTGGTGGTGACGATATACCGGTGCGGGCCTGTGGTAATAAACCGGAGGTGCCGGACGGTGATACCGTTGCGGATGGCGATAGTTCCTGTCGTATGAACCGTTATGGCGGGGCGCTTCCCGCTGGCGGCTGTAACCGGAACGCTGCGGCGGATTATGTCGGGGCGATACAGACTGCGGACGGCGGGAAGGACGGTTGTTCTCTCCATGACGGTATCCGGAGCGTTGTTCGGTACGATGTCCGCGGCGGCTTTCTGACCGTTCTCTTTGCGCGTAACCTTGAACTGCAAAGAGCATCATAACCAAGGTTATGATCAGCATTTTCTTTTTCATAAATATATGTATTTAATTTTGTTCTGCGAACAGAATATCATTTTTTTATGAAGATGTCCAGTATTTTATATAAAAAAAGATTACAGCCAAAAGCCGAACAAGGCTGCTATAACGGCAACAGGAAGCGCTAATATGACCAACACACCTTTCAGCCCCATTTTTTTGAAAGCCAAGCGAAACAAATATATACTCATCATCGTGGTCATATAAAAATAAACCTTATAAAATTACAAAAACAGCGGCAGAGTAACTGATATTTTTTTTAATGTCAACTTTATTTTTTAACACCGTATCAAACTATATACCGGCACTGGCAACGCGGCGTTTGCAGAGAGCTCTTTAAATTCTATCAAAAACAACCCGCCGACTGCTTTCGCCCCCACCTTGTTGACTAATCGGGCGGCGGCTTTTACCGTGCCTCCGGTTGCGAGCAAGTCATCCACCAGCAACACCCTTTTGCCGGGTTCGATTGCGTCTTTATGCATTTCCAGCGCATCCGTGCCGTATTCTAGGCTGTATTCCTGCCGGACGACTTCTGCCGGAAGCTTTCCGGGCTTGCGGATAAGCACCAGCCCTGCGCCCATTTTACAGGCTAACGGCGCGCCAAACAAATAACCGCGGCTTTCGATGACGGCAATATAATCTATATCCAAACCTTTAACCATTTCATACATATTATCAATAATACTTTGAAAAACTTGCGGATTTTTCAGGGCTGTCGTGATGTCTTTAAACATTATGCCCGGTTTCGGAAAATCTGGAATGTTGCGGATATGAGATAAAATTTCTGCCGGCGTCATGGCTAATTCCTTATTATGCTTGCGATTGATTTTATTTATATATTTCAGGGCAGAAATGTCAATCATATTTACGTTTTTTGTTCTTATATATACAAAAAGACCGGTATTTTGAATACCGGCCTGTTTGTGTTTTTCTGATTATGTTGCTAAAAACTTAAGCTTTGCCGAACCCTTTTCAGAGCTCGTCGGTGTTAAGAAGCGCCGAGATTTCCACTCCGTGTTTTTCACCGAACTGGTTAAGCATTTCGCGACAATGCGAAACGAAACACAAAACCTGGACTTTGCAGCCGCGAGCCTTGATTGCCTCCACTTGGTCGGCCAGTTCGTGATCCGCATGGAATGTTTGCTTTATGAGCACGACGTCCTTGATGTTTGCGGCACGCATACGCTTGAGATTTTCGACATCGCCGGTTACGAGCGTTCTTACCTGTCGGGTCTGTGCGAGTTCGTTAATCAGCTTCCCGAGGTTTTGGTTGCCGGTGGTGTAGGCGGGGATGAGTATACAAGCTTGCGGCTTAACCTTGACTATATCAAGGACGGCAGCAACTGCCAGACTGCGGAAAGACGCGTCTGCTGACAGGCCTTTCAAATCGATTTCGATACCTTTTTCTTTTTTGGCTGCGAATGGCGCCACTACTTCTTTTAATTCCATAATTGTAACTTTTTATATGTGAAACATAATGATACTTTATCTTTTGGTAATTTGACAGAAACATCATCGTTTGTCAAGCACTTTTCTTAAAAATGCCGTATAAAAAAAGCAGACCGGAAAATGGTTTGTTTTTCCAGTCTGTTTTCGAGTTTTATAAAGCGTCCCTGCGCGCTTTTCTATCTCTCAATAATCTATATGCAGATTTCCTGCACCTCATTATGCCCTGATTCTTGCCGTTAAGCTAATCCGGCATAAAAACAATTTTCAGCCAGAGGAAGGCTGAAACACCATATAATACGCTATAATAGTATATCAGTAATATTAAAAATTCGTTATTAAGTCAGCACAAAAAAAATTTGCTTACAAGCAAAAAAACATTTTATTATACACTTATTTTAAGTGCTTTTTTTAAATGCCTTGGCACATAACAAAAAGCACCTTGAACAAGGCGCTTCAAATAAAATCGTGTGGATAATTTTAATGCAGCCATAACGTTGTTAAATGCTCGCGGAAACTGTAATACCCGCGCGAACTGATTATCAGGTGGTCATCTATAAACATTTCCATTGTTTCAAGCGCTTTTATCAAATCTTTTGTCATGGAAATATCTGATTTGGACGGTGTGGTATCTCCTGACGGATGATTATGCGCAAGGATGATACCCTTGGCATTATATGACAGCATTTTAGAAATGATGGTACGCGGGCTTATGACGACCGAATCCAATGTGCCGGAACTCTCGACTTCATCGCGCAAAAAACAGCCGTGCGTATCCAAATACATTATCAGCACTTGTTCCTGCCCCTCATATCCGATACGGGAGCGGCAATATTCGGCAATTCTCTTTTTATTGCTTAACATTGGGGCATCGCGGTTTCCTAAATCTTCCCAGCAGATTTTATTGGAGCAGGCATGGCACAACGCAAACAATGCCGCCGTGTTGCTGCCGATGCCGGGGATGTTCATCAATTCGGGAATCGGCGCTGCCAAAACATTTGCCAAATTGGTATAGTGGCGGATAAGATTTTTTGCAAGCGGCTTAACATCCTTTCGCGGCAAGGCATACATCAAAATCATTTCCAGCAATTCATAATCGGGCATTGAACGACCGCGATCTGACATAAAGCGCGCTTTCAGCCTTTGGCGATGCCCAATATAATCCGGCGTTGCGGGGGTTATGGCGATGTCATCTTCTGTATCCATATTTTTAGTCCTTTTTTTTATTTTTTATACGGCGGTTTATCCAACCCTTTCGGAGAATATGTAAACACTTCGCAACCGTCTTTGGTTACGCCCAATGAGTGTTCAAACTGGGCGGAAAACGTGCGGTCTTTGGTGACGGCAGTCCAGCCGTTCGGGAGAATCGTGCCAAACTTTTTACCAATATTTATCATCGGTTCTATCGTGAAAAACATTCCCTCTTTTATCAGCGGTCCGGTGCCTTTGCGCCCAAAATGCAAAACATTCGGCTCATCATGAAAAACGCGCCCCAAGCCATGCCCGCAAAACATCTCTACCACAGAATAGCCGTATTTATGCGCATATTCTTCAATCACTGCGCCGATATCGCCGAATCGGGCACCGGGGCGGACAACGTCTATCCCGCGCATTAAACATTCGTAGGTTACGTCACAGAGCCTTGTTGCTTTCAGTTTCGGCTTGCCGACATAATACATACGGGATGTATCGCCGTACCATCCATCCAGTATCACGGTTACGTCAATATTAACAATATCGCCGTCTTCTAGTTTGCGGTCATCCGGAATGCCATGGCAAATAACATGGTTGATAGAGGTGCAGATTGTTTTCGGGTACCCGTGATAACCCAGACAGGCCGGAATGGCATTATGCGATTTAATAAATTCCCGACATAAATCATCCAGATATTCCGTTGTGACGCCAACATCTACATAATCCGTGATATAATCAAGGCATTCAGCAGCCAATTTGCCGGCTTTGCGCATTCCGTCAAAATCAGCCGGTTCGTAAATTTTTATCCCGTTATCATCCGTAATAGCCAATTTTTTTACTCCTTTTTTATTTTGTTCTAGTTTTGTTTATATACCATTTATTTAAAAATGCAAATTTTTTATTATATTTTTTTGCATTTTTTCGGGATGTATTTTTCTAAATGGCGCATATATATGGAAAAATCAGTAAAACGGAGGATTTTATGACATTAAAAATGATGCAGGCGCTGTATAGCTTTGTTTTGGTTTTTGTGACGGCGTGGATTTCCAAATATATCGTCGACCTCGGGCTTATCCCCTATTATGATATGCTCGACAAGCCGGCGTTTACACCTGATAAAAAATATTTCTCATATGCATGGACGCTTATTTACATTTTGCAATTTGTGAGTTTTTATCTGGTGCTTGCCGCGCGCAAAACGCTGGAACAGTTTGATGATGCGAATGCCCTTTTTACGAGCCAGCTGTTTTTGCAGATTGTGTGGGTGTTCAGCTTTTTCTATATGCAGCAGCTCGGCGCTTCTGCGATTGTGATTATTTTGCTGGATATGGTGGCAGCACTGATGATGCATACATTTATCTTTATTAACTTGTGGGCGTTTATCCTTTTATTGCCGTATCTGGCTTGGCTTATGTTTGCGACAGTGTTGAATATTTACATTTATTTTATGAATTAAAAAGACGCGAATCGCACTTTCCGTTAAATTTAAACTTTACATACAAAAAAAACTGCTTTATTTTAGGTGGGTTAAAAAATTTAATTTAATTTTTTGGGAAGAAAAAATGACCAGCGTTAATCAAATAAGAAAAACTTTCTTGAATTATTTTGAGAAGAACGGACACAAAATTGTGCCGGCGTCTTCTCTTGTTCCGGACAACGACCCGACATTGATGTTTACAAACTCGGGCATGGTGCAATTTAAAAACATTTTAGCAGGAAACGAAACCAGAGAATATACGCGAGCCGCAACTTCCCAAAAAAGCGTTCGAGCCGGCGGCAAGCACAATGACCTTGACAGCGTGGGCTATGATGTGCGCCATCACACATTTTTTGAAATGCTCGGCAACTTTTCGTTCGGCGATTATTTCAAAGAAGAGGCTATCTACTATGCGTGGGAGTTACTCACCAAAGAATTTATGATTCCGAAAGAAAAGCTTGCGGTTACGATTTACCACACAGACGATGAGGCTTATAACATCTGGAAAAAGGTTTCCGGCTTGGCAGACGAGCGGATTATACGAATTGCCACCAAAGACAACTTTTGGCAGATGGGCGACACCGGACCTTGCGGGCCTTGCTCGGAGATTTTTTATGACCACGGACCGGAAGTTTGGGGCGGACTGCCGGGAACACCTGAAGAAGACGGCGACAGATTTATTGAAATATGGAATCTCGTATTTGACCAGTTTGAAGATTTGCCGGACGGCTCTCGAATTAATTTGAAAAAACCCTCGATTGATACGGGAATGGGACTGGAGCGAATCGCTGCAATTTTGCAAGGCGTGCACTCCAATTTTGATACCGATACATTCAAACACCTGATTGAGGCAATTGCCAACATCGCAAACACGAATCCGAAAGGCGAGCTGCAAGCCTCGCACAATGTGATTGCCGACCACCTGCGCGCAATGAGCTTTTTGATTGCCGACGGCGTGTTGCCCTCTAACGAAGGACGCGGTTATGTATTGCGCCGGATTATGCGCCGAGCTATGCGCCACGCATATCTTTTGGGCGTTAAAGAACCGATGATGTATAAGCTGTTGCCTACTTTGCAAAAAGAAATGGGCGAGGCTTATCCGGAACTATATCGCTTTGAAAAACTGATTACGGAAACAATCAAAGCCGAAGAAACCCGTTTTGGCAGAACGCTCGACAAAGGTATGCGCCTGCTTGATGATGAAACGGCACACCTCAACAAAGGCGATACGCTGAACGGCGAAACGGCGTTTAAGCTTTATGATACTTATGGTTTTCCGCTTGACCTGACCCAAGACGCTCTGAAGAACAAAGGAATCGATGTCGACGTGAACGGGTTTGATGCCGCCATGGCGAAACAAAAGGAAGAAGCACGCAAGAACTGGGCAGGCTCGGGCGATGCCGGAACAGAAAAAATCTGGTTTGAAGTGAAAGAAAATATTGGCGGAACAGAATTTTTAGGCTACACCACAACCAAGAGCGACGGCATTGTTAAAGCTCTGGTGCAAGACAACAAAATTGTTGACAGCGTTAAAGGCAGCGAGTTCTATCTTGTTGCCAACCAGACTCCGTTTTATGGCGAATGCGGCGGACAAGTCGGCGACATCGGCATACTCTCCGGCAAAGGGTTTAAGGCGGAAGTGTTTGACACCAAGCGCAAGCTTGACACGGTGTTTGTGCACTGTTGCCGGATGCTTGAGGGCGAAGTTAAAGTTGAGGACTTTGCCAACTTTGAGGTTAACGCAGAGAATCGGAAACGCATTTGCGCCAACCACTCGGTGACCCACTTGGCACACAAAGCTTTGCGCACGATTTTAGGCGAACACGTTATGCAAAAAGGCTCTATGGTGGCGGCTGACAGAATGCGTTTTGACATTTCCCACCATCAGCAGATTACAGCCGAAGAATTAAAACAGGCGGAAGATATGGTCAATGAGGCTATCCGCAAGAACTATACCGTCAATACAGTTTTGATGAACCAAGACGAGGCCGTTAAAACCGGTGCGATGGCGCTGTTTGGCGAAAAATACGGCGAGGAAGTGCGCGTGGTGACGATGGAAAAAGACGGCGAAGTTTATTCGCGCGAGCTTTGCGGCGGCACGCACGTTTGCAACACTGGCGAAATCGGCTATTTCAACATCATCGGCGAATCGGCTGTTTCAGCAGGCGTGCGCCGTATTGAGTGTGTGACCGGAAAAGGCGCGGAAGAATATGTAGATGACGTGGAATGCAAATTGCACACTGTTTGCAATACACTGAAAACCAATGTGAACGATTTGGAAGCGCGTATCAATAATCTTTTAGCTGAACGCAAGAAGATGGAAGCGGAAATCTTTAATTTAAAGAAATCGCTTGCCGGCGGCGGCGCTCATCAAAACAGCGAGGCGGAAGTCGTTAACGGCGTGAAATTTATCGGCAAGGTTATCCCCGATGTTCACCCAAAAGAGCTGAAAGCCTTTATTGATGAGATGAGTCAGAATATCGGCTCGGGCGTGATGGTTTTGGCAACCGACAAAGACGGCAAGGCTTCGATTGTGGTCGGCGTTACAAAAGACTTGGTTGGCAAATATTCGGCAGTTGATTTGGTACGCATTGCTTCGGCTGCTGTCGGCGGACAAGGCGGCGGCGGACGTCCTGATATGGCGCAAGCCGGCGGACCGGATGCCAGCAAATTGCCGCAGGCATTTGAAGAAGTCAAAAAAGCGATGTAACAGAAAAGCCCTCCGGTCGGAGGGCTTTTTCTTTTGTTAGCTTGAATTTAGACTTGGGTTTAAGCGCAAGCTTTATCTATTTCTTCAACAAGTTTTTGCCTGATATTTTCTTTAGTATAGAAAAATTTATCATAGGTCGTCTTTGTTTCGGCTTCCAGCTGAAATCCATTTTCGACATAATGCTTTATCTTGTCTATCACATCGTTTTCTTCAAAAACTACATTCGGCATAATGTATTTTTTATAGTCAAAACAATCCAAACTTTTTCTATCAACCCAACCGAGTTTTTTATCCGCATAATCGAGCGGGTAAAAAATAACCGGCTTATCTTGAAACATAAAATCAAACGCGACAGAAGAAAAATCTGTTACCAAACATGAACATTTTTTAATATATTGCGAAATTTCTTCACTATCTGCCACTTTAATATTTTTATTTTCAATTCTAAAGTCAATTTTACTGTTTGTTGCTAATGCATGATGTGGCGCAAAATACAGCTTTATATTGTGTTGCACCAAATATTGAGTAAGCTCTTGATTGTTTATCAGGCTCAATAAATTCTTTTTATACAGAGACTCTTCAAATGTTTGTGCATTTAGTCTTCTCCAGGTTAACATCAGCAGAATGCTTTTTTCTGCTGTGGGTTTATTATCTCTCAATAAATCCCATCTAGGCAAGCCTACTTTAATAAGTTTTTCTTTTTCCCAACCATATTTTTGGAAAATTTTATATTCCATATCTGATGAAATCAAAAACTTATCAAACTTTTCAGGAAACAAATACCCCGTATCAAAAACTCGTACCGGCATATGAGTTGGTCCATGCTGAATAAAGATATATTGCAACCATGTTGTTTGTTTAAAAAAGTTATTGACCTTAGCCGAGTTTTCACCAAAAGAGGTAATTACACATTTGCATCTTAACAGCACTTCATATATTGCATCTAAAAAATCTCCGCAATAAGAGTGAGTTTCATTTTCCAACACTATAATATTTTCCAGCTTATTCTGCTCTTTAAGCTGTTCATACAAACGAGAGTTTTTTAAAACCACATAATACACCTGTTTACCTGTGGACTTCATATACAAAAATAACGAGTAAGCGTCAATTCCTTCAACAGTTTTATCATGCAAGCAATCAAACAATAAATAGCTGTCTTTGGAGAATTTTCTCTGTTCTTTTTGTATTTTTTTAAGATATGTTCGCTCTTTTTTACTTTGCTTTTTCACGCGCGTAAACTTAAATTTCATCCCCAATATTGTGACAATCTTGTGTTTTTTATTTTCTGGTTTTGCGATGGAAAACAGTTTAGACAGACAAAGACGAACATATTTAGTGTATTTTTCTTTAAGCACTTTCCAACGTTTAAACTTAACTTTTATCCCTAAAACAATAATCACTTTATGCGTTTTATTTGTTGAATTTTTAATAGAGAATATTTTATTTATAATTTTAAAATATTTTCCATATCTCTCCTTAAATATAGTTTTTTTGATATATTTATACTCTTGTGTAGGGATTTTGCCCTTTAATTTGGCAATAAATTCTTTTTGATTTTTTCTTGAAAGCTTTGGTAATGTCCAAATTGCATTCATAGTACAAAAAAAGTTGAAATTATTCGCTAATTTTTCTTCCAGATTATACGTTTTCAATGTTTCATAAATATCCGCATAAGCTTTAAGATTAATATTAAAATCAATCAATCTGTGCAATGTCGAACTTTTTCTCAAACGATAGATATAAAAATATTTATTTAAATAAGATATTTTTTTAGCAAAAGCCATACATTTAATGATAAATTCACAGTCTTCAAAGCATCTGATTTTACTAAATTCAATCTGATTTATTTTTAGGAATTTAGTATTATAGATTTTATTCCAACTGTAACATGGAGAAACCAGCAATGATTTATAAATCGGCTCTTTATCAAGATTAGCCCCTGCTGGAACTGCTAGCTCCTTATATTTGTATTTTTTCACAATAGTCCACCAAAAATTGTGTTTCCACGCTTTACCATTCCAGTCTTGTTTTTTCCAAAAATCGCAAACCACAATTTCGCTTGAAAGTGTTTTTGCCTGTATATACATTTCTTCATACATTGTTTCACCGACCCAGTCATCCGGATCAACAAAACCAATGTATTCTCCTTTTGCCTTTTGAATACCCAAATTTCTCGCAATTCCCTGTCCTTCGTTTTCTTTATCAAGCACAATAATCCTGTTATCCATTTTGGCATAAGCCTGCAAAATGTCTAATGAGTTATCCAATGAACCGTCGTTTATACAAATAATTTCAATATCTTCGAGCGTTTGGTTAATTAAACTGTCTAAACATTTTGGCAAATACTCTTCTACATTATATACTGGAACAATAACAGAAATTTTAGGCATGAGTATCCTCCTTATTAATACTATTTCTCTTTAAAAAATTATATAAGCTTGCAACTGACACATTAAACTCTTTGGCTATTTTGATTTTTGGCATATCTGATTTTAGCAGACGATAAACCTCATCTTCTCTACCTGATAAAATCCTTTTGCGATTATATCTCCCTTGGCGTCCAAGTGTGAAACCTGCGGTCTTTTTCTTGGCTAAAGCACGCTTTGTAACGGCGGAGGCCATATTATAACGAATATCCAGAGCTAATTCTATTCCTTTTATGACATCTTCTGATAGTAGTTCGGTCGTAAAATGGTAATTTTCCGCTACTGAATAAATATCCAAATTGCGTGAGCGACAATATCGTAAATTATCTAAAATAATTGGTAAACGCGCGCCAAGGCATATGATATTGCTGATAATCACACCTTGATAATTTGGTAAAACTATCGACTTGATATTTTCAAACGACGAATCGACATAAATGCAAGATATATTTATATCGTTTTTAACGCCAAATTCCATTATCTCCTCATATTGGATATTATAATCAGATTTATCGTCGGTTCTTTTTATATACCCAATAAAAGAAGCTTTAGCATTCAAAATATCTGCACAAATTCTTTTTGTGTCTTTTTCATTTGTACCAATATCAGTTCTCTGTATGTTTCCATCCATATTATCGTCCTTAATAGTTCAAATAAAAACCCGCTTTGAGATGTCAAAGGCGGGCAGATGCTAGAAAACCGTATGTAAGCTAAGACGGCTCGGCTTATTGGGGCAGAGCCTTATTCACCGACATCTACCCCTTTTGAGGCATGATATCGGCACAATTTTTAAAGTCGTGTGCGCACGACCAGCTTACATTTTTATAGGGTTTTCCAGGCCCTAGGTTTTACTCTTTTCTAAGGAATAAAACCTGATATCAGTCTATTCATAATTTTATATTTAGCAAGATTTTTTTTATAAAAAATTTAAATCCGCCAAAATTTTAGCGGACTTGAGATTTAATAAACGACGAATATTTAAATTATCTTTTTGAACTATTATCAAAAGAAATAATATCTGACGCCAACGGTAAACTCCTGCACGTTTTTCTTGAAGAAATCGTCTTCGGGGAAGATGTAGCGATACATCGCGCGAATGCCGATGTTGCTTGTCGGGTTAAACTGCGCTCCGAAGCCAGCGCGGTAAGCCTTATCTTCAAAGCCTTCCATTTTGGAGCTTAATTTGCCGCCGTCCAAAGAATATTTGCCATAGCCTACGGTTGTCAGCACTTCGACTACGCCTAAATTTAAAGTATCAAACACGGCATCCACACCATATGCCGCCGGTTTGGTTTTTGAGCCGCGCGCCGCATCGGTCGAGAAATATTTTTGATAATATCCCTCTAATGACACAAAGCCTAAAGCCTTTACGCCGACACTTAATGCTCCACCGTTTAAGCTGTCGATATTGCCGTAGCCGTTTGGCGTTGCGGAAACATAATCAAGCCCCACATGCGGGGAAACGATTGAGGCGTGCGCATTAAAAGATAACATTGTTGCGGCAAGAGCCAGATATATTTTATTCATAGTTTACTCCTTACAGTTCTTTGATATTGATATCACGGGTTTGCGGATTATACATCAACCCCAATTTGCCGCGACGAAAATCTTCGGCGGTTTTGCCGAACACATCATAGCGCCAGCCGGCGAGAATCTGATTTTTCGCTTTCGGATTTTTGATGTATTCGCGGAGATTTTTTTCCGAACTTATCAGGTGGGAAACGACTCCGTATTCGTTGCTTTTAATTTTTAAGAGCAAGCGCAAAATTTCATATAATGACTGCTGGCTCGGCGGCAAAGTTACATCGCGTTCGCGGTCAAGCTTGCCCAGCGAACGGTCAAAACCTTTTTCAGCAAGTGTCGACAGCACTTCTACCATTTCTCTTGCCAATATGCTTTTAGCGATATCCGAACGCATACCGCGAACCTGTTTCATTTCATCCGTTGATTTCGGGAATGCGGTTGCGATATTAATTAAAATGTCATCTTTGATAATGTTTTGCCGCGATACATTTTGCCGCATTGCCCGTTCTTCACGCCAAGCGGCAAGCGCTTTTAAGGCATTAACAAATGCAACGGAGTGTCCGTTGTGGCGAATGCGCAGCCAGGCATCTTGCGGCTCAATTTTATAATGCTTTTCATCCACCAAATCCGCCATATCTTCCTCAACCCACTTTTCACGCTTATTCTCTTTCAGATACGCGGCAATTTGATGATAGCACGGCAACAGGTGTGTCACATCACCGGCGGCATATTCCAACTGTTCGTCTGTTAGCGGGCGCAGCTGCCAGTTAGTCAGGCGGCAGGACTTATCCAATTCTTTCTCACAATATACGCGAACCAGATTTTCATAGCTGACACAGTCGCCAAGCCCGCACGCCTGCGCGGCTATCTGCGTGTCAAAAACGGGGGTGGGCACAGCGCCTGACAAGTTGTAGATAATTTCTATATCCTGCCGCCCCGAATGAAAGACTTTCAGAACTTTTTTATTTTGCATCAACTCAAAAAAAGGCGTGAAATCCATTCCTTTTGCCAGTGGGTCTAACAAAAATGCGCCCTCGTCATACCCGACTTGTATCAGGCAGGGTATCGGATAATATGTTTTTTCGCGCAAAAATTCGCAATCAATGGCTATTACTTTTTGTTTTTTTAAAATCTTGCAGGCGTTTTCCAGCTCTTCAGTCTTATCAATCAAATTCATAGGGCTTGTTCCTTATTGTTTTTTTGTTACAATATAGGGGATTGTTTAAGATTTTTTTAATTTTAGCTTGCATTTATGCCAATTTGGGGATTTAATGCCGATATTAGTGTTAACACCATTATTCAGAGGTATTTATGATTGAATACAGAACGCACACCTGCGGCGAGTTAAGAGCTGGCGACGCAGGCAAAACAGTTAAGCTTTCCGGCTGGATTCACCGCAAGCGCAATTTGGGCAACTTATGCTTTATTGATTTGCGTGACCATTACGGCATTACGCAATGTGTGGTGGACAGTTCCAGCGATTTGTTCCAAAAGTTTGAAGATATCCGCGTTGAAAGCGTGGTTACCGTGGACGGAAAAGCCGTTATGCGCCAGAGCGTAAATAAAAATATGCCGACCGGCGATATTGAGGTTTTGGTCGAATCGGTTGAGCTGCACTCGATGGCTGATGTGTTGCCGATTCAGGTTTTCGGCGAGGATAATTCGCCCGAAGATATGCGTTTGAAATACAGATTTTTGGATTTGCGCCGTGAGAAAATTCATAATAATATCATTTTGCGCTGCCAAGTTATCAAAAGAATGCGCGAACTGATGGGCGAACAGGGTTTTCTCGAGTATCAGACGCCGATTTTGACCGCATCTTCCCCCGAGGGCGCACGTGACTTTTTGGTTCCGTCCCGTCTTAATCCGGGGAAATTTTATGCGCTGCCGCAATCTCCGCAACAATTTAAGCAGCTGTTGATGGTATCCGGTTTTGATAGATATTTCCAGATTGCGCCGTGTTTTCGCGATGAAGACCCGCGCGCCGACCGTTCTCCCGGCGAGTTTTACCAGCTTGATATGGAGATGTCTTTTGCAACACAGGAAGATGTGTTCGGCGTGATGGAAAAAACCATGGGGAGCATTTTCAACGAGTTTGCTAATGGAAAGGTTGTGGACCAAGCGCCGTTTCAGCGAATCGCTTTTAGAGATGCGATGTTAAAATACGGTTCGGACAAGCCGGATTTGCGCAACCCGCTTTATATTCAGGACGCGACAGCATTTTTCAATAATTCAGGCTTCGGCGTGTATGACAGCAAAGCAGCAAACGGTGAAGAACTGCGCGCGATTGTTATTCCGCAGGCAGGCGAAAAACCGCGTTCGTTCTTTGACAAGCTCGACGGCTTTGCCAAAGAGGAAGGTTTTGGCGGTATGGCATACGTTGCTTTGTCTTCTGCCGGTGCGAAAGGCATTGCCAAATTTTTCTCCGAAGAAAAAATGGCAGAACTTAAAAATACGTTTGGCGTTAAAGACGGCGATGCCGTTGTCTTTATGGGCGGCAACAAAAAGCTTATCAATAAATTTGCCGGAAAGGTTCGCACCAAGCTTGGTGAAGAATTGGATTTGATTGAGAAAAACGCTTTCAGAATCTGCTGGATTGTCGATTTCCCGTTTTATGAAGAAAACGAAGAAACCGGCGCGGTTGAATTTTCACACAATCCGTTCTCTATGCCGCAGGGCGGAATGGACTCGCTGTTGAATAAAAATCCGCTGGATATTTTGGCTTATCAATACGATATGGTCTGCAACGGCGTGGAACTGGCTTCGGGAGCGGTGCGTAACCACAAACCCGAGATTATGTATAAAGCATTTGAAATTGCCGGTTATGACAACAGCGTGGTTGACAACAAATTCGGCGGTATGATTAACGCGTTTAAGTATGGTGCTCCGCCGCACGCGGGGTGTGCTCCGGGGGTTGACAGAACGGTTATGCTTTTGTTAGACGAACCGATTATCCGCGATGTTATTCTCTTCCCGCTTAACGGCAAAGCTCAAGATTTGCTGATGCAGGCGCCGAACACGGTTAACCAGCAGCAAATTGACGATTTGCATATCCGAATTGTGGAAGATAAGGAATAAAATTTAAAGGAGCTGCAAAGCTCCTTTTTTTATAAGATAAAATTGATGGAAAGAGCACAACCCGAATCTTGCAGGCAATTATTACAAATATTATGTATTTCAGAGATAGTTACATCAGAGAGGCACAGACTATTCTCTTTTTTACAGGTTGTTGTGCCTAAAAACCAGCCACCCCAAGCATTTCCATCCCCACGGTACAGCCCCGCACCATAAATAACATCCCGATAATACTGTACCACATTTATCATCAGCATTTGGCAGATTTCTGTGTTTCCCTTCAAATCATTTTTGGTTTTTAAGGCTAAATCAAAACACATTCTTTTATGTGTTTCGGCAATAAACGGCGTGAAATGATTTCCCATACTGTCATATATAACACTTCCCTGTACCCGCCATTTATCCGGTATCAATCCTGCCGCCTTAAGATGCGGCGCAAAGAAATAACGTGTTCCCCGCCTTTTTTGTTCTTTGGTAAAATCTTTTTGATATGTCAGCATATTATTGATAACTTCAATATACTCTTCCGTCATTCTATTAAGACGATATTTCATCATCGCTTTGGAATATCCGGAAATACCCGCAACGGAAAGCACGTCTACAATCACCAAGACGCCCAGCATTTCTATCATTGAACGCCCCTGTTCACCTGTTTTATAAAATTTCATAATCAACTCCCTTTTTCATTTTGACATAAAAAAAGCCGCCGGTTAAAGGCGACTGGAAGTTAAGAACTATACCATAAAGATAGCGCGACATATTCGTTATACAACAAATGTATAACATATTTTGCCGCCTTCCAGTCTTGCAGACCAGAAGGCTGTAAATATATCGTTTTTACATCAACGTTATGGATGAGGTTCTTACGCCCCAGAACAGACTACGCCCATTCCGTTGTTTACCTTATAAGAAATATCAAAAATGTAAAGCAAAAAAATATATACGGCACACCAAAATAAATCTTAATTTTAAATTAAAAAAATGCTTTACAATTTAAAATATTTGTGTATAAATATGGGGCGAATGACGGTCAGGGCTAATGGCATGCCTTACTGTTATCTTAATCCAACTTATATTTTGAAAGGGATTGAAATGCCTAAATTAAAAACAAAAAGTTCGGCTAAAAAACGCTTCAGCGTTACCGGAACCGGCAAATTGAAAAGAAATTTTGCCAACAAGAGACACTGCCTCTTCTGCAAGAGCCAGAAAATGAAAAGACAAGCCCGTGGCACAACTTTGTTGAACGAAGTTGATGTTCAGATTGTTAAGAAATTTTTACCGTATTTGTAATTGGAGGATATATAGATGTCTCGTGTTAAAAGAGGTGTAACAGCACACGCTCGCCATAAAAAAGTTTTGGATATGGCGAAAGGCTACAGAGGACGCAACAAAAACGTTTTCAGAGTAGCTGTTGAGAAAGTTGAAAAAGGTTTGCAGTATGCTTACCGCGACAGAAGAGCAAAGAAGAGAAACTTCCGTTCTTTGTGGATTCAGCGCATTAACGCTGCAACCCGTTTGAATGATATGACTTATTCCCGATTTATCAGCGGGCTTGCGAAAGCTGGTGTTGAGCTTGACCGCAAAGTTCTGGCTGATATCGCTTTCAAAGAGCCCCAAGCTTTTGCTAAATTAGTAGAAACTGCCAAAGCGGCTCTGGCTAAATAAGATTTTAGTATAGTTTATATCAGTAAATAAAGAGTCGTCTTGGGCAACCAAGAGGACTCTTTTATATTTAAAGTTTTGAGGAAAAAGCTTGCAGGCGGAAGAGAAAAAAGGTTTTAAAACCAAACTATTAAGGTGATATGATGAGTGATATTGAAAATATAAAAACAGAAATTGAGGCACAGATTGCCGGCGCTCCGGATATTAAGACGCTTGATGAGGTACGCGTGGCGGCACTTGGCAAAAAAGGGCGGATTACCGAACTTTTGAAAACGCTCGGGGCAATGCCGATGGAAGAAAGAATCGAATTCGGCAAAAAAATCAATGTGGTCAAGGCAGCGTTAGAGGCAAACATTGCCGCTAAAAAGCAAGAGCTTGAAACAAAGCTGTTAAATGAAAAACTAAAAAACGAAGTGATTGACGTGACACTGCCGTGCAGACCGGAAGTTCAGGGGCGTATTCATCCGGTTTCCAAAGTGTATGAAGAACTGGTAGCGATTTTTGCAGAGATGGGGTTTGAAGTGGCGGAAGGTCCGGACATTGAAGACCAGTTTCATAATTTTAACGCGCTCAACACGCCGCCGAATCACCCTGCCCGACAGATGCAGGATACGTTTTATGTCAACAACGATGTTACCAAAGAGTTTGACTTGGACAGTGCTTATGTTGTGCGCACACAAACCTCAAGCGTGCAAATCCGCACGATGGAAAAGAAGCAACCGCCTATCCGCATTATTGCACCGGGGCGTACCTATCGTTCGGACTATGATGCAACGCATACGCCGATGTTTCACCAAATTGAGGGCTTGGTGGTGGATAAAACAACGACGCTTGCTCACCTTAAAGGCTGTTTGTATGATGTGATGAAAGCGTTTTTTGAAGTGGATGAACTGCCGGTACGTTTCCGTCCGTCTTACTTTCCGTTTACCGAACCGTCTGCCGAGATGGATATCGGCTGTTTGAAGACCAAAACTGAATTAAAAATCGGTGCAGGCACAGACTGGCTGGAGATTTTGGGCTGCGGAATGGTGCATCCGAATGTGTTGCGCTCTTGCGGCATTGACCCTGAAGAATATCAGGGCTTTGCGTTCGGTATGGGGATGGACAGGCTCGCAATGCTCAAATACGGCATTCCGGACTTGAGGACGTTTTTTGAATCTGACGTTCGCTGGCTGAAAAATTATGGATTTACGGCGCTTGATTTTTCTTCAATGACAAGCGGGTTGAGCAATAACGGAGGATTGGCACGATGAAATTTACTTTATCTTGGTTAAAAGAACATCTGGACACAACGGCGTCTGTGGACGAGATTGTGGAAACATTAACGCGAATCGGCTTGGAAGTTGAGGAGGTAGTCAATCCGGCTGCGGCACTTGAGGGGTTTAACACTGCCAAAATTGAAACGGTTGAGATGCATCCGGACTCTGACCACCTGCATATTTTACGCGTCAACACAGGCAAAGAAACGTTGCAGGTTGTGTGCGGCGCGCCGAATGTTCACGAAGGGCTTATCGGCATTTATGCGCCGACCGGGGCGCTTATTCCTTGTTATGGAGAGCATTTGAAAGTTGCAAAAATCCGCGGTGTTGAAAGTATGGGGATGATGTGCTCCGAAAAAGAGCTGATGGTCGGCGATGACCACAGCGGCATTATCGAACTGCCGGCAGACACGGCTATCGGCGTGCCAGCTGCAGAGATTTTGAACATCGACCCCGTTATTGAAGTTTCGATTACACCAAATAGAGCCGAGTGTTTGGGCGTGCGCGGCATTGCACGCGACTTGGCAGCTGCGGGACTTGGCACATTAAAGCCGCTCAATGTTCGTAAAATTAAAGGCGCGTTTAAAAGCCCTATTTCTGTTAACGTGACCTGCAAAGATGCCTGCCCGACTTATACGGCGCGTTATATTAAAGGCGTAAACAACAAGGCTGAAACGCCGAAATGGATGAAAGACCGCCTGACGGCTATCGGGTTGCGTCCGATTTCCGCCCTTGTCGACATCACAAACTATATTAACTATGATTTGGCACGCCCGCTGCACGTTTTTGACGCGGATAAGCTTGTCGGCAATGTGACGGTGCGGATGGCCTCGAACGGCGAAGAGTTTGTGGCTTTGAACGAAAAGAGCTACACGCTGGATGATAAATCTTTGGGAATTTGCGATGATGAGGGCGTACAATGTCTGGGCGGCATTATGGGCGGCTTGAACAAAGGCAGTTTTGAAGACACCACGAACGTTTTGCTGGAATGCGCTTTGTTTAACCCGATTTGCATTGCCCGCACGGGACGCAAATTGCAGCTTGATTCCGACTCTCGCGCACGCTATGAGCGTTGGGTTGACCCGATGTCCAACATTTCAGGCAATAACTATGCGACACAAATGATTCTCGATATTTGCGGCGGCGAGGCTTCAGAGATTGAGATTGCCGGCGAAGAAAAATTTGAGGCAAAACCGGTCGAACTCCGGATGGCAAAAATGAAAAGCTTTGTCGGAATGGAGATTGAGCAGGAAAAATGTGTTTCCATTTTGCGTAACCTCGGCTTTAAGGTCAGCGAGAGCGAGGGTGTGATTACTGCTGTTTCCCCATCTTGGCGCGGCGATATCGAATGCGAACAAGATTTGATTGAAGAAGTGGTGCGGATGGTCGGACTGGATAATATTCCGGCAGTTTCGATGAAAACGGCGGATTTCCCGAAACCGGTTTTGACAACACTGCAAAACAACGTGATGATGGTTAAGCACGAGCTTGCTTTGCGCGGGATGTATGAAACGGTAACATTCAGCTTTACGGACAGCTCGATTGCCAAACATTTCCGCAGAGGACATGCTCCCGTTGATATTCAAAACCCGATTATTACCGAGCTTGACGAGATGCGCCCATCGCTATTGCCGAATCTGTTAATCGGGGCGAAAAACAACATTGCGCGCGGCTATGCCGATATGGCAATCTTTGAGGTTGCACCGGAATTTTACGGGCGTAACCCCGGCGAGCAGCAAACCGCTGCCAGCGGTATATTTGTTGGCAAAACATCTAAAAAAGACTGGAGCGGCTCGAGCCGTGCGTATGATGTGTTTGATGCCAAAGCGGCGGCATTGGCTGCTATTGCCGCGGCAAAAGGTCCGATTGAAGCGCCGCAGATTACAACCGACGCACCGGAATATTATCATCCGGGGCGCAGCGGGGCTATCCGCTTGGGCAAAAATGTTCTCGCTTACTTCGGCGAACTGCATCCGGCTGTTTTGAAAGCTTTGGACATTAAAACTAACGTGATGGCATTTGAGGTATTTTTGGAAAATATCCCTGCCCCGCGTGACGGCAAGTCCAAGGCGAAGAAAAAGCTTGAGCTTTCCGCTTTGCAGCCAGTTGAGAAAGACTTGGCATTTGTTTGCAACAAGAGCGTTTCTGCCGTCAGTATTTTAGGTGCGGCAAAAACGGCTGACCGTGAACATATCAGCGATGTACGGATTTTTGACGTCTATGAGGGTGAAAATTTACCCGCAGACAAAAAATCCATCGCGATTACCGTCACTTTCCAACCGAAAGACAAGTCTTATACAGACACCGAACTTGAGGCACTGATGAATAAGGTAATCAGCGAGGTGGGTAAGAAAACCGGTGCAACATTGCGCTGATTTAGATTTATCTTAACAAAAGAAAACAGCCGTAAAATTTTGCGGCTGTTTTTTGTGCTTGGTCTTGTTTACGACAAAACATTGACAAATTGCCAAATATGTTTTATATTGGGCTAAATTTTACCAAAGGATAGCGATGATTGAAACATATATGAATAATTTAAAAGCAGCACGCAACGGATATAGTTGCGCTTGTTTGGCTGAACGCGGCGAAAAAACGGAAAGCAATCCGTTTGGCTTTGATGTTGCCCGTGATGTTTCTGCTGATGATGTGGTGGTATTGACATTGACAGGAACGGGAATCGCCGGAATAAATTATAGCAATTACAATGGTTATCTTAAGCGGGTAAATGAATATATTGAGGAGATTTCTGCCGAAATGCACGAATCTGTCCGCTCGGTAGTGGCGGTGACTGACTTTGGCAACTATTATTCGCCTGAAGCTGCCAGAAAACTGCTGGCACTGCAAAGCTCAAATTCCCCAAAAGCTAAAGAAGCACAAATGAAACTGCAGCAAATGCCGCTTGCCTCTCAACAAGAGTACGCTATGCCGCGCTATGTGCAAGATATTTTTGAGAGAGTGCTTTTAGAGCGAATTTCGAAAAAAGGAAAGAGGATTAGTGCTGTGCGGGCGGCGCAAAATATACGCAAAGCGATTATTATTGACCACTGCCACGGTGGGCATGTTGCTCTTAAGCTTGAGGAGCTTATGGGGCTGAAAATGAATGAACTCGGGTATAAGAAAAATGAACAAGAAAAGATTTTAAAACAGCTATTAGTTATGTCTTACGCGCCGGATTGCCCACTCGGTGTTTCCAAAGCGCAGACGATTACTTTTTCTTCAGCGATGGATCTGAACACCAGCCACGGCTCTGCACTAAAAGATTATTTACAGCACTATGATTTCGGCATTGCGTATTTTCCTGATAAGATGGGAAATGTTTTTTATTGCACGCAGATTGACAAACGCGGGATTGAGGGAAACCCGCCGCCGGTGTATAAGGCGATTGACCCAAACGAATGGTTTGACCAAATGTTCCAAGACCGCTCTGATGACAGAAATTATCTTGGCGAGCACGAGTTTCCGGGGTTTTATAAATATGACAATATGAGCAGAGGTGCTTTACAAATGAGGACGTATATGCGGCGGATTTTTAAAAATGCCCTGCTCCACGCTTTAAAACAAAAGGAAGAGGATTTTACACCCCTTCCCTCAATTGCGAAACTTGCCACCGACGACACAAAACTGTCCCGTCTGGTCTTCTTTCGCGCAAAACTTTCCGGATATCGATTATGGTCGAATATGCAATTCCAGACAAAACTTTTGCGGAGGAAATTCAAGCAAGATTTTATAACGGTCAGCTTGGACTAATTTTTCGCCTCTTCATATTTCAGAATAACGCCATCGCCTTTAAGCTCCAGACTTTTACCGTTTAGCGTATAAGTTTTGATTTTGCCTAAATTCTGGAAATAGTCGGTTTCTTTTTTCATTTCCGGCTCGGGAGCAGCCATCATTGTGCTGCCGATAAGGGTTAAGGTAATGTTATGCTTATCAAGCTTATATTCGCCGAAATAGTTGTTTACAGCCTGACCGAAAAAGCGGTTTTCCTTGGCATCAAACGTTAGAGTAATGGCTTTTTCAGGCAGCAAAGCATAGGTTTTGCCGACCACGTTTTGTTCACCTTCCGAACAAGCGGTAAGTGCCAAAGCGGCGATAAGTGCAGATAAAAGTTTTTTCATTGTAATCTCCTTGTGTGGTTGTTTTTTAGTTTATATAGCAAAGCTTTTTGGAGAATACAACAAAATTTACACAGTTTTGAAAAATATATATTGACTTTTTGATATATAGTGTTTATGCTATGTATTGCATTTGATATATATTAAGGAGCTTATTATGAAACGTATGTTAGTTTTAGCGGCAGCTTTGAGCGGCATGGCTGGTAAAGCGATGGCGAATCCGGCGTGTGTAGTCTGCACGGTGGCGATTGGCGCATCTTTAGAGATTGCCCGCAAACTCGGCATCAGCGATGAGATTGTCGGGCTTTGGGCGGGAGCAATGTTTGCCATTCTCGGCTATTGGACGATTTTATTATTTGATAAAAAGAACTGGCAGTTTAAAGGGCGCGATATTTTGTTAATGAGCGTTAATCTCGCGATGATTGGTTTTATCTATCTCGGGAGTTTGACTTATTCCCCGCAGATTATCGGCTTTTTATATATTGACAGCTTTTTATTTGCCGGAATATGCGGCGCGGCGATTTATATTTTCTCACAAAAACTCTATCAGTTTATGAAAGCCCAAAACGGCGGACATGCGCATTTTCCGTTTGAGAAAGTTGCGCTGCCGGTGGCACTTTTATTTGGCGCAAGCCTGATTTTAACCACTTATCCATTGTCATTTTAAGGAGTAAATATTATGAAAAAAGCAGAAAACGTTAAAGAATTTGTGGAGCGCATTGATGCCACAAAAAAAGTTAACCCGAAAGATTTGTCTTCTGACCAAGACCTGACGATTGCGATTATGAACTTAATTTCGATTGAAGAGCATTTGGTATTTTCGGGCGCTAAAACCGGCAAGACGTCGTTTTATGATTTGATTGAAGACGTACGGGAAACGCGCAAAAAGTTGATGCTCAAAATCATCCCGAGCTATGAGGGCGAGGTTTGGTGCATTTCAAAACACTTGCTCGCGTCTTCAATGCGCCTGATGGAAGTGGGCACAAAGCAGCAGAGTTTGGGCAACAAGGAGCAGGCGTATGATTTGTTTAACAAGGCATATGACCTTTATTGCCTGTTTTGGGGCTTGAATATGAATATGCTGAACGTGTCGGAGCTAAAGTGGCTGGAGGACAGCGCGGAAGACATTAAGCGCATCAGCGAAAAAGTGAATGCGGCGGCGCCGGTGGCGGAGAATGCCCCTAAAGAAGTTGAAGAGTCTAAAACGACTGTTTCTAAAATGAAAGCGTTTGTTCGGAAAGCTGTCGATTGCTGTATTGAATAAATTTGTTATTTTATTGTCACCCTCACCCTACCCTATCCCCTCAAGGGAGAGGGGCGATTTAATGCCGGTGGCAGTGGATTGTTGTATTGAGTTAAGGAGATGATTATGCGGAAAATTTTATTAATTTTAGCGTTAGTGCTGTTTGGATTTAAGGCTATGGCGGATGATAAGTTGGCGAGTGACAAAATCTATTTCTTCACCCACAAAGGCTGCCCTTATTGCGAAATGGCAGAGGCATACATCGGGCAAAATATGCAAGATGTTGCGATAGAGCAAGTCGATATTGACAAGCCGGGCGGGATGTTTTTGTTTAGAAAATGTGTGCAGAAGTTTAAGCTCGGAAGAGAGGTCGGCACGCCGCTGTTTTGCATGGGTGATGATTATCTGATGGGCTGGTCGGAGGAAAATCAACGGCAGTTGGTTGAGATGAGCAAGAAGTTCAGCAAATAAGATATGCTACAGCTTTCACCCTCCCCCTACCCTCACTTACTTTGTAAGGCTCGCTATTGCTCGCCAACTACGTTTCGGTCAAACCAACTCTAAACTCTCTTTGTTGCTTTTACAAGCAAGTCGTTCGTTAAGAGTTGCTATTGCTCTCGGCAAAAACAACATACTGTGTTGTTTTTATCCTGCGAGCCCCTCAAGGGAGAGGGAGGTATCGTTTTCCATCCTTATCCCTCGCTTTGAGAGCGGGGGATTTTTTTTAACTTGATATAAATAATGATGTCTTATAGTAGGGTAAAGTTTTATGATATGGAGGGACTATGGCTAAAGAGAAGAATATTAAAGAAATTTCCATAAAGGCAAAATCTGTACAAAGGAGTAAAAAGAACGTTAAAGATAAGGGAAAATTTTGCGACAAAAAACTGAATATCCTTATCCAAACAATAAAGTATGTGATTTTTGCTTTTTTATTTATATATTTAAATCTTATTTTAGCAAATATAATTACCATACCTTTAGATCGTATCTATCAGTCTGATTTCGGCTCTTTTATATGTGCTGACGAACACTCTTATATTGTCAGTTACCCTATTCTGATTGGCCGTTTTCTTCAGTTGGCTTCAATATCTATCTGTTGGATATTGTGGAAATATATAAAACATTTAGTAAATAAAGAAAGATTTATAATAACAAACTCCTTTGTAAATAGATTGCTTAAATTTAAATTCATGAAGATTTGCATATTGTACTTTGTGTCACTTATGATTTGTACCGGTTTATTATTTTCAGCACAATATATCTTAAAATCTACTGCAGATATTACTTTTTGTAGAATTCTTTCTTCCAGAGACTGCGGCGATGGGCTTATGAAACCTATCATCTACATTTACCCGACGGAAACAACCGATGTATCGGTTAAGCTTGGAGCACCGGAGAAGTTATCGCACACATATCCGAAATATGTTGATGAATGGCAAGTGCGAGCGGAGCCTAGTGGCGATTTGACCGATGCCAGCGGGCGACATTATTACTCTCTTTACTGGGAGGGAAAAGACGCTGAACTGCTGCAATATGATAATGGTTTTGTGGTGGCGAAAGATGATGTTGTATCGTTTTTGGAAGAAAAATTGGCTCAACTCGGGCTTAATGAACGTGAAGCTAACGAATTTATCATTTACTGGCTACCCAAACTTGAGAGCGCACCTTATACGTTTATTCATTTTGTATCTCCGGAAGAGCAAAACAAGAATATGCCGCTGTCAGTTCAGCCGCAACCGGATACGGTTATTCGTGTGTTGATGGCGTTTAAGAGTTTGGATAAACCGATTGAAGTGTCGGATCAGATTTTGCCTGCAACGCCACAGCGCAACGGTTTTACAGTCATTGAATGGGGCGGGACAGAAATTGGTTCGGGCGCTATTAAATAAAAATCTTCCCTCGCTTTGAGAGAGGGGGATTTTTTTGTTTGCAATCGGGATTTATTTTGTTATATTAGCTGTATATTAACAAGTGAGGAAATTATGGAACAGCTGCCGATTGAGGTTATGAAAAAAGCGGTTAAGGGGATTAGCTATATTGCCCATCCTTTGCGGCTCAGAATTTTGGAATATCTTGATGTTAACGGCAGCTCGTCGGTTTCGGCAATTACAAAAGCGCTCGGGGCGGAGCAGGTTATTGTGTCGCAAGCGTTAAAAAAAATGCGCGAGAGCCATTTGGTGAAAACCACCCGCAAAGGGATTTTTATCTATTACGACATTATGGAGGAATATCCGGCGAGCATTTTTGTTTGTTTGCGCAAGCTTTATGCCTATATGACCGACTGCTTTTTCTTTTTGCAAGAGGGAGTTAAGGCGATTTTACCGGCTGATTATACGATGATGACGGCGAATCGGATGAAATTATTTGCACATATTGAAAAAATGCGCATTCTCGAGTGGCTCGAAATTAAAGGAGCGCAAAACGTTACCGAGATTGTGAACGGCACGGGGCTGGAGCAGATGAAAGTTTCGCAACAGCTCAAAAAACTCCGCGACGATGGTTTTGTGACCGTCACCCGCAACGGGCGGTTTATGATTTATGAAATAACCGAGGGCGTGCACAAAACCTGTATCGGTTGCATTCATAAACGTTATGACAGTTTGAAAAATAAAGATGAGTTTTAAAAAGAGCCTCGGTTAGGAGGCTCTTTGGATTTAATATTATTTCAGATTTTCTTGATAAAATGCGGTGATTTTATCAAATGGGATTTTTTCGAGATTATCGTATAAATCAACGTGGTTAGCTTCCGGAATAATCAACAGTTCTTTATTATCGCCGGTCAGCTTTTTGAAAGCATCTTCACTGAAATAGCGGCTGTGCGCCTTTTCACCATGTATCATCAGCACCGCATTTTTAATTTCGTTTGAATAAGAAAGAATCGGCATTGTCATAAACGACAACACAGATGTTTCATTCCAGTTACCGTTCGAATTTATAGAACGCTCGTGAAAACCGCGCGGGGTTTTGTAATAGCCGTAATACTCCTTGACAAACTGCGGTTCCTCACCTGTTAGTTTATCGGGCAGACCGCTGCCTTTGGCATACTTGCCGTTTTTATAGTCTTCAGTACGTTGAGCATTCAGCTTTTCACGCAGTGCATATCTGTCTTCCGGCGTCATTACATCAAAATAACCGTTTGCATTAACGCGACTCATATCATACATTGTGGAGGTGACGGTTGCTTTAATGCGCGTATCCATTGCCGCAGCATTCAAGCCCATTCCGCCAAATCCGCAAATTCCTAAAATGCCGATTTTATCAGCGTCAACATCCGGACGGTTTGAAAGATAATCCACCGCGGCGCTGAAATCTTCGGTATTGATATCCGGTGAGGCAACGTGACGCGGTGTGCCGCCGGATTCACCGGTGAATGACGGGTCAAATGCCAAAGTTATAAAACCGCGTTCAGCTAATGTTTGCGCATACAAACCCGATGCTTGTTCCTTAACCGCTCCGAACGGACCACTGACGGCAATGGCGGCGAGTTTGCCTTCAGTTTTATTTTTCGGAATATATAAATCGCCGGTAAGTTCTATCCCGTAACGATTTTTGAAAGTCACTTTTTGAACATTAACTTTATCACTTTTTTTGAAAACTTTATCCCATTCTGCCGTTGGGGCAGCAGATGTTGCGGAATCGGGCGCAGTACAGATAAAACTGATGACGGCAAGCCCTAAAATGCATAAATTTTTCATATTCATATCACTCTCCTGAAAATTGTTTATAGGAGCACGGTAATTGTTAGAGGTTACTCGAAGTCAAGATGGAAAATTTATTTATTCACAAATACAATAAAAGCGCCCTTTATCGCTAAAGAACGCTTTTTGATGGCTCCGACTATCTGATTCGAACAGATGACCGATCGGTTAACAGCCGATTGCTCTACCGCTGAGCTAAGTCGGAATAATAAATTGTTGGAGGCCGGTACCGGAATTGAACCGATGTACAAGGATTTGCAGTCCTCTGCATGAGCCACTCTGCCAACCGGCCAACTCAACGTACCAACGTCACCGTGGTGAGTTGTATATATACATAAAAAAATTTGAACGTCAACATATTTTTTTTAAAATTGTGAAAAAAAATTTTTGTTGTGCATATCTCCTCAATTCTTTCCATTTAATTACTATATTTGCTATTGTTTCGGCAATATGAAAACGGGAGATTTATTATGAAAATTGCAATTGCGTCCGACCATGCCGGCTTGGAAATGAAAGACTTTATCGGCGAGGTTTTGAAACAAAAAAAGATTGATGTGCTTGATTTGGGGACAAATGATACGGCATCTGTCGACTATCCGCTTTTTGCCGACAAAGTGGCAGAAGCTATCCTTGCACATCAGGCAGATTTGGGAGTGTTAGTATGCGGCACGGGAATCGGCATTTCTATCCGCGCCAACCGGCATAAAGGCATTCGCGCTGCCCTGCTTTATTCCGACGAGGTTGCCGAAATGGTGAAAAGGCATAATAACGCCAATGTTATTGTTTTTGGCGGGCGGACGATGGCGAAAGATGAGGTTGCAAAGCGCATTGACATCTTTTTAAACACAGAATTTGAGGGCGGACGCCACCAAAAAAGAATCGATATGTTAGATATGTAGTGAGGAAAAGAATGCACAACGAAACTCTGAAAGATTTTGACAATGATATTTATGCGGCGATTGAAGAAGAACTGAAACGCCAACAGGACAATGTGGAACTGATTGCCTCGGAAAACATCGTTTCAAAAGCGGTTTTGCAGGCGCAAGGCTCGATTTTGACCAATAAATATGCGGAAGGGTATCCAAACAAGCGTTATTACGGCGGATGCGAATTTGTTGACAAAGTCGAACAGCTTGCCATTGACCGTTTGAAGCAGCTTTTCAATGCGCAATTTGCAAACGTGCAGCCGCATTCCGGCTCGCAGGCAAATATGGCGGTTTACGGCGCGCTTTTAAAACCCGGCGACACTATTCTCGGGATGAGCCTTGATGCCGGAGGACATTTGACCCACGGTGCAAAAGTTTCGGTTTCGGGAAAATGGTTTAATGCTATCCAATACGGCGTTAAAGAGGAAACGGGGCTGATTGATTATGAGCAAGTTAAAAGCCTTGCCCTGAACCATAAACCGAAGCTGATTATTGCCGGCTGTTCGTCTTATCCACGGCAGATTGATTTTGTGAAATTCCGCGCGATTGCCAACGAATGCGGCGCTTTATTGATGGTTGACATGGCGCATTTTGCAGGGTTGGTGGCGAGCGGGCTTTATCCGAATCCGCTCAACTTTGCCGATGTGGTGACGACAACGACGCATAAGACTTTGCGGGGACCGCGCGGCGGGGCAATTTTGACTAACAATGCGGAAATCGCCAAGAAAATCAACTCCTCGATTTTTCCGGGGATGCAGGGCGGTCCGCTGGAGCATGTGATTGCAGCCAAAGCCGTTTGCTTTAAGGAAGCCTTGAGCGATGACTTCAAAGACTATTCCGCACAGGTGATTAAAAATGCGAAAACATTGGGAGAAACGCTTGAAAAACGAGGCTTAAACCTCGTGACCGGCGGAACGGATACGCATTTATTGCTTGTGGATTTATCACCGAAAGGAATTAACGGCAAAGAGCTCACCGAAACGCTTGAAAAAGTCAATATTACCGCCAATAAAAACGCCATTCCGTTTGACCCGCTGCCGCCGACGATAACTTCCGGAATCCGTTTGGGAACGCCTGCGGGCACGACACGCGGATTTAAGGAGAAAGAATTTGAGCTGATTGGCAACGCCATTGCCGATGTGGTGGATGCCATTGTGTCCGGTGACACGGAAACGGTGTTGCCGATGGTTAAAAAGCGTATTCTTGCCTTAACGGCGGCGTTTCCGATTTATCAAGATTAATGCTTTTGCGCAGAGACTAAAGTTCGCAAACGGATTTTAGCCTCTTTTGATACGCGAAACGACTCGCAGATTTTACTGATTGATTTGCGGAAAACAAAATCATCAAGCGGCGTATTGAATAAAAATGTTTCCGTTTCGGCGGGAAATTTGACGTATGCCACCGATAAGAGCCATGCCACTGCCATTTTATCATAATATCCGGCGTATTTTTGTTTTGCGATGAGGGTAAATAATTTAGCCAGATATTCGGCTGTAATAAAATAATCCAGCGCCAAAACGTAAAAAAAGCGGATTTGATATTCGCACTTTGAGAGCAATAGTGTTTTAAATGTGTCAAAAAACAGCTGCGGTGATTTTTTAACTGCCTTTAAATCCGCACAAAAGATATCGCACACTGCCCAATTATTGATATAAGGAACAAACTTTTTGATGAGCGGAATTTTATCTTCTGTCGGCATTTTGGCATTTGCCAATATCAGCGCGTGAAGCATCAGCTCTTCCATATACATCAAATCCCGCAACGGGATATTGAGATATTCTTCTCCCCTGTCCTCTTTAAGCATGGTTTTAGCATAGCGGCGCAATGCCGGAATCCGAACCCCTAAAAGCTTTGTATCCGGCGGCAACAATTTGGCGGAAAAAGCGCGATACTTTTCCTCCGCATTGCCCTCTAACCAACGCAATACCTCAATATGCATTGCGCTCTATATCTTTTAAATAAGTGATGGTTTCCGCCTCTAACTTGGAAGCCGCCGCTTCATCACAGGCATAAAGCCCGTGGCGGTGCATTTGTAAAGCGCTTACCGCCCAGCGGTGATTAACCCCGCCTTCAATTGCCGCGCGGGTGGCTGCGGCTTTTGCCTCGCCGGTTGCCAGCAACAAAACTTCTTTGGCAGCCATAATCGTTCCCGTGCCGACTGTCAAAACCGTATGCGGCACTTTTTTAATATCGTTACCAAACAGCTTGGCTTTGATTTTCATAGTTTCTGTGGTGAGCGTTTTAACGCGCGTGCGCGAATCGAGTGACGAAAACGGTTCGTTAAATGCAATATGCCCGTCTGCCCCGACACCGCCGACAAATAAATCTATGCCGCCCTTTTGGCGAATCGCCAACTCAAAATTTGCGCACTCTTTTTCATAGTTTTTAGTTGTTCCGTCTAAAATATAGATATTAGCCGCTTTGGTATCAACGTGTTTTAAGAGGTATTCATTCATATAGCTATGGCAGCTCTGCGGGGCTTTTTTATCCAGCCCGATAAACTCATTCATACAGAAAATGACCACATTGGCAAAGGAAAGCTTACCGGCGTGATTTAGCTCCACCAGCTTTTTATACATTCCTTTAGGCGTATCACCCATCGGCAAGCCCAAGACAAAGGGCTTTTCCGGCGTGGGGCGCGCGCGGTTGATTTTGTATGCAATATATGTTGCTGCCCAGTCGGTGACTTCATCATAATCAGATTTTATTATTACCCGCATTTTTGCCTCCTTTGTCCATAAGTTCTTGTATTATAGCTTTGAGTATAGGGCAAAAACGTAAACTTTTTACTAATGTTTATCCCTATATTCATAAGTTTTCGTGCGCGGATTATAACGGCAGTCATAGCTTTGGTATTCGGGTTTTAAGATGTATAAATCATCGCGATTAAGCGGCGTATACATCTCATCCAGCAAGTGCCGGCTTATCCAGTGAATCGGATATTTGCCGATATCTCCGCGGTATTCACGGTAGGTATCATAATAATTTCCGCCATAAATAATTTTCGGGCGATGTTTGCGCACCAGCGCCTCCAGATTCACCAACGGGCGTATGCCGATGGTGGCGGCAATCACATCTATCTGCCCCTGCAAATTCCAGATAAAATCTACATTTTTATTAAACAAATTATAACCGATACGATAGCCGTTTAAAACATAATCGCACGGATTTGTACGCTCTAGCACCAACCCCGCAGCACCATATTTGAAACTGTCGCCAACGGTTATCCGGCGGCTGTATATATGGGCATAGATGCTGCCGACAGTAATAAAATATGCCGCAAACAGCCATTTGAGCCATGGGCGCTTTTTAACCAACTCTACCGCGGCAATGCCTGCCATAACTGATGCTATCTGATGCAAAAAAGCAAAGTAATATACAAACGGGGTGAAGTAATACAGGCGGAATAAGAACTCGGCGACAAATAATATGCCGATAATCCGAATATATATATTCCCGTCATAAACACACCTGCCCAATGCAAACAACGCCAGCAGCAGCGGAACATACATTTCTGCTGTCGGGGAGATAAAACGACGGGTATAAAACACAGCGGGAATATGCGAATTTAATTCAAAATTTGCCTTAAAATATAACGTCAGCACGTCTTCTGACCACATCCATGTTAAAAACAGCGCGTACAGCAAAACGGGAAGAACGGCACCGGCTAACACTTCCTGCCATTGCATTTGTTTTTGCCACAAGAGATAAAGGATTACGCCGCCGATAGCCGCAAGGATGAGCACTGCTTTTTGAGTGAACATAAAGGCAGCAAAAAACAAAAGGAAAGAGCCTGCCAGTGAACTAAAGCGTTTGTTTTTCAGATAACGGAAAAGATAATATATCCCGATAATCAGGCAAGCTCCCATAAAATTATCCGGCTTAAAATCTTTATCGTATAAGCTTTCGTGCGGAAAGACGCAAAACGTAGCGGCAACCAAACCGCCAAAAGAATCGGTCAGAAAATCTTTATGCAAGCGATAAACATAAAACAGCGTTAAAGCTGTTACGCTGACAGTCAGCATATTAACCGCATCAACAGCACGCAGACTGTATTCAAACATTCCGACCAGCGGCGCGCCCATATACCATAACAGCGGGTTATGGTGTTGGAAAAAATCTTTATACGGCATTTGCCCCGTATAAACCAGCCACGAAGAATGAACGTGTTCTAACGTGTCGCCATCTCCCGAGCCGCTGTAAATAACAACCCAATATAACAAACCGATGGCAAAAAGCAAATATGCCGCCAAGATTGCCATTATTAATTTATTGAGCCGTTCCGTCATTTTCTAGCCCTTATTATAGTAGTTCCAAGTGTCGGTTTTGATGTCATAGCGGCAGCGGCGCTGCTGTTGATATTCCGGCTTTAAGATGAACACATCAATAAACAGCGACTGTTCATAGTATTTGTCGCGCAGTTCCGGCGCTATCCAATGCACGGGAAAATCAATATTTCTTTTACGCAGACGCTCATCCCAAAACGGACCGGTATAGATAATTTTAGGCAAATGCTCTTCTACAGCCTTGTCCAAGTTCGGCAGCGGCGCCAAACCGATTTTATTGCCGATAACATCAAGCTGCCCGTTTAAATTCCAGTAATAGGTGATGTCTTTGGTGAACAGACCATAAGTTAAACCGTAACCGTTTAAGACCGAATCGCATTTGTTGGTTTGCTCAAGCACATATTTCGGCGTAACATAGCGGTGATAATCCGGCGCAAGTTTGTTTGCCACGCAATAGTCTTTAAATATCAGGCAGCCCCATAAAGATAGTGCGGCAAAAAGATAAGCCATCCAAGGAAAGCGCTTAATCAGCCCATATGCTGCAGCACCTGCCAACATTGCATTTAATATCAGCAGAAAATAGTAATAGTGGCGATCTAATGAAAAATAAAAGTAACGCTGGATGCTTTCCGCCAACATAAACAAAGACAAAATGCGCGCACAGGTATTCCCTCTAATCAGAAAATACCCCGCGCCGACAATAGCAATGCCGCTTAAAACGTAAAATTCGTTGTGCGTTTTTTCGACCAAACCATTATAGACATCAGGGATGTAAAGATTAAAAATAAAATTAGAGAGCCAATAGCGCTCTATCATTCCGTGATATGCGAGCCAAGCGATAAACAGCACCGCCAGAACCAGCGGCAAAATCAGGGCTTTTAAAAAATCTTCCTTTTTAACCGCGCCAGCATAGAGCTGATAAATCACCACCGCGGCAAACAGTACCAAGAAGAAAATACTCTTTTGCATAAACATAAACGACAGAAACATACAAAAGAATGAAAGTATCAGCTGCTTTGATTTATGCTGTTCCAGATATGCAAAAAAGTAATACAGCCCAAGCATAAAAGCGGTAACCATATAATTATCGGGGCGAAAATCCTGCCCGCTGAAGACAACATATGAGGGAAATGCCGCCGCTATAACAAGCAACACGGCATACCAACTGCAAGCGATAAAACGCTTGACGGTATAACCGGCAAGAAAGAGCGTAAAGAACATAACAAGCGTTGAGATTTCGCGGACAATATCAAAAATCGCCAGGTCGTAGGCAAAGAACCCGACGAGCGGCGCAAACAAATACCACAGCAGCGGATTATGATGTTGGAAAAAATCTTGATACGGCACATAGCCCTGAAAGACGAGCCAAGCGGAGTGAATATGCTCGACATCGTCGCCGGTTTTGGGCTGGTGATTATACAGCAGCCAAAATGACGCCCAGACGCCGACCAAAATTTGCAAACAAAAATAAACTTTCGGCAAATTCAGATATAACGATTTCAAAAAAGTTTTTTCCGCCGTCTGTGCCATTTTCACCCCTTATTCTTTTAATTGTGTATAGCATAGCAAATAAGAATGTTTTGTACATTCTTATTTAATCTATCCACATTTTTGCAAAATTAAATGCTGTCGCTGGTATCAGACGGAGCGTCTGCGGCATCAGCCGGTACGACATCAGGCAAAATTCCGATAGCTTTTTTGCGTTTGAGTTTGTTCACAAACTTGATGGAGCGCTGGGCATCCCATTTCTTTTTGCCCTCTTCGCGCTGGAAGATGTGTTTATAAATCTCAATTGCCTGATCAAACTCGGAAAGTTTGGTCAAACAAGACGCTAAACCGTCATAAAGCTTGTGATGATAGCGCCCATCTACCAAGTTTTTAGCCTTATTATAGCATTTTAAGGCGTCTTTGAACTTAAACATTTTCTGGTAAACAAAACCGATACTAATCCATGCCTGAATTTCGGTGCTGTCAATATTCAAAATTTTGGTGAAACATTTTAACGCAGAGTCGTTATCGCCCATCAGCTGATAGGTAACGCCGATACCGTTCCAAGCTTTCACATTGGATTTATCCAGCGCCAAAACCTTTTTAAAATAGCCGATTGCCCGTTCATACTGCTTTAATTTTTGCAGTGTGACGGCGATACTTAACAATGTCTGCGGATGTTTGGAATCAATCTGATATGCCTGCTGGAGAATATCCAACGCCTCTTTAAACAAAAACATATGCTGCAATGCAATAGCTTTGCCGTTTAGGGCTTCAAGAGAAGTCTGGTCGTTTGCAAACGCCTGTTCAAAGCACGTAATTGCCTCTTTATAAAGGCCGCGCATACTCAACGTTACGCCTTTATTATTCAGCACTTCGACAGATTTCGGGTTGATTAACAGCGCTTTATCAAAGCACTCAACCGCCTCTGTATATTTGCTCATCTTTTGAAAAGCAAACCCTTTAGAATTTATCGCTTTCCAAGAATCGGGCTGCTGGGCCAAAAACTCGTCAAATTGAGCTATTGCCTCTCTGCACATTCCTGAATCCAAAAGTTCCTGCCCTCTTTTATAGGCGTTATTATCACTTAACTTAACCATATTCTTTCTCTACATAGTTGTACAAAATAATTCCACGCGATAATTATATGGAGATTTTTTTTGTTTTGTCAAGCAAAAAACTGATTTTTTTATTCTTCCGTCATTTTATCCGTTCATATATTTATTGACAAAAAAGGTTTCTTATGTATAATGCGTGCAGAAAAAATAAATTTATGTACAACTATTAAATTTTATCATTATGGAAAAAGAAATTTACACCCCCTCTCGGTTCAGCACCTTGAGGGAAGTCTGGCGCTTTAAGAGCAACCACAACCATCACATTCCCCAAAATCACCACTACAACATGGTGGCGCAACGGGGATGCAGCAAAAAGACTTTGCGTAAATATTTGCAATGCGGACATCGGCTGCAAAAAGACGCCCTGTTGAAATTTGCCCAAACCTGCGATGTGGAAGATTTGCCGCTGTTATACATTAGCCTCACTGCCGAAACGGACAATGTCCGCGCAGTGCTTGTTAAGCGGTTTGACCTGAAAACCCTGTTCAAATCCGACATTACGCTTCCTTTCAAGCTGGTGCGCGACTTTTCGACAGCGGACAAAAGCAAGCTCATACAAAAGTATCTCGAGCAGATTTATTTTGACGACGACGATCGGATTGAGCTGCTTAAGATGAACAACAAGGCACTGACAACGGCGTTTTTGAAAGCCAGTCTGCGCTTGCCGCCTGCAGCAGATAAAATGCTTTTAGCATACGATGATGATGTTCTCGGCATATACTTTGAGCATTGTCAACAATCAAAAGCAATACGCAAAGATGTTATCTGCAACAGGTCTGCGGCGCTTTTCCGGAAGATGCTTCTCACACGAGAGCCGTTCTCTTTGGAAGAGTTTCAGCTGCTGGCAGACGGCGGCGATTTGGCAAAGCTTGCCCTGTATACGGAGCTTTGCAGCGTGAGCGAAGATGGCATTGCCTACATTTGCGAGCATGCCTCGGATGATGTGTTTGAGCATTTTATTAAAAGCGGCGCATTTCCGGTTTCATCGGCTGCGGAATTTACCCGCTTGCTTGAACCGAAATACAGACCTTTGCTCATTGAATACATCCACAAATTCGATGTTTTCTCGGCAAAAGCGGAGATTAAACTCTTGCAAAGCAATGATGACGAGCTCATTGAGACATATCTCAAGAAACTTGACAGGTCTTTGTGTGATGAAACCATCGGATGGATATTCGCAAACGGTTTGCAGGACAAGTACAATATTTCCGTTGATGACCTGCCGACCTGCAATTGGCAGATTGAAACGGCAATTTTCACTTCCGGCAATGCGGCACTGATTGACAGGTATCTTTTTGCCGGCGAGGCATACCGCGACGAGCTGACGGAATTTGGCGAGGCACAGCTGTTTTTGCACGCACCGCTTGATATTCTTGACCGGTATATGGAAAGCAACAGCGTTTGCAACCTTACTGAAAAAGCGATTATCGCCCGTTGGGATGAGGCTCTGTTCAGTTTGTTTTTTGACAAACACAACTTCGATTTCAACGATAAAAACACCGTGGCGTATTTAGCCAAGGCAGGCACTGCAACCGCGCTCGACCATATTGGCAGGATGGAAAATCCGGATAATTTCTTATGCGATTATCCCGAGGTTTTGATTAACCTCTGCGAACGAAAAGATAAAGCCGTTTATGAGTTTATTCTTGATAATAAATTCATGCTTTCAGAAGAAGAATGTGTTGCCTTTATCAAGAACGCTCCCGCCGAATTGGTTTATCAGCTTTTGGAGCAAGGCGAAGAGCTTGACTCTAAAGCCGAAGAGGCACTGCTGCGCCATCCGGACAAAGAGCTTGTAAAGTTTTATCTCAAAAACAATGAGCTTTATTCCGAAAACGAAGAAGTGCTGCTCGCTCTTTTTGACCCCGAACTCATTATCACCTACGGGATTGATAACATTGATGACGATCTGTGTTGAATTAAGCTTTCAATCACGGCGGTAAACTTTCTTTTCAGCCTCTCCTTTACGGAGAGGCTTTTTTATTTGACAAAAAACAGAAAGCTTATATAATGGCGGCAATTCAATAAATTTATGTTTTACTATTAACTATTATTCTTATGGAAAAAGATGACAAATCTGTTTTGCTCAAAAAAGCAAAGCAGGCGCTTGTTTGGAGTTTTTTGTTTAATCGTCCTGTTTCCGCAAAATATCATTGTATGATGGTTAAGCTTGAATGCTGTTCGGAGAAATTTCTCAAATACTATTGCAAAAACAATTCGTTGAACGAAGAGGCACAAGTGTTGCTGGTGGAGCAATATGCCCAAAGCAAACCGGAGCTGATTGCCTATTACATCCGCCATCATCTCGGTCAGGTTGCCGATGCAATGCAAATCAAGATTGTGGAGAACAAAAACTCCCGATTGCTGCGCACGATTTCCGAGCAGATTGCGGGGTATATTTGGCATTTTGAATTTGATGAGCCTGCCGTGCTTGCCTTAATCGGGCTTAATGATGCCGCTTATTTTTGTGAAGCGTTGAACTACGGCTTGTTTCCCCAAAAGTTTAGCAAACAAGCGATTACTGCGGTTATTGAAACTCAAAATCCCAAATTATTTAACCACTATTTGCAATATGTGCGGAAAAACGATGTCGAATTTTGGAATTTGCACCAGAAAATGCTGTATGAGCAAGGCAATAACGCAATGATAGACTGCTTTTTAAAGTATATGAAGTTTGATGCGAATATTCAGTGCGATATTATTGCAACGGAAAACACCGCCTTGTTTGCGAAGTTGATTAAAAAGACTATGCTCACCGACAGCATTGAGCGTTTTTTAGCCAAATCCGGCAGCAAGAAGATGCTTGCGCAATACATCCAGCAATGGCCGCTCCGTCCGGAGGCGCAAATAGCACTCGTCAAGCGGGAGTTCAAAGATATTTTAAAATTGCACTTCCTCAAACACAGTATCAGCGAGCAGGCGTTGCTTTATGTTTTGGGTTTGTCGTATTTTAAAGAATATCTCGGTATTAAGTCGTAACATTCTTTATTTAATTAAGGCGCGGTTTTCCGCGTCTTTTTTTTGTGGAGGATGAAATGTTGTCCCCATCCCCCTACCCCTTCCTCCGAGGGAAGGGGAGATTCTGGGAGCGAGGCTTTTCTCCGAGAGATGGGGATGTGTTGGCGGCAGAGGTTTCCCCTTCCCTTGGAGGAAGGGGAGATTCAGGGAGCGAGGCTGTTCTCCGAGAGATGGGGGGGGGAGGTTTAGCTGCCAAACAATTGTCTTGACTTTTTGATATTTGCAGTTATATTAGATACACTTATTTAGTGATATGGAAATTATTGTTAACTTAAAAATTTATATGCCAGCATGAAGAAACTGACTGTTTTTCGCACCGGCGAGTATGAAACTTTAAGCGGCAAGCTATTGCCCGAAAGCGCATATCAGGTTTATGCGCAAGCTAAAGACATTCGCCGTGAATTTGGCGCTGTGAGTTTGATTATGTCTTCACACATCCCCGAGGCCATCAACACAGCCAAAACAATCCGACTGATTATGGATAACGCGCGCATTAATGAAAACGCCCGCCTTTCCAGATATCACGCCGGACACGAAAGGGCTTTTAAGGCTGACTTTCTCGGATATGTCAAGCATTACTACAGCCACATGGAACACATTATCTTGGTGTCTCACAACATGAACATCATGGCTCTGACCGGATGGCACATCCGCCGCGGCTCCAGCATTACGCTTGAGGCAGAATCATGGGATTCTATTTTCGACTTACAAACAAGCCGTATCAGCGTTCAAGAAAAGCGCTTGGAAGAAAACGGCAGCAGCATATCGGCTCTTGTCGAGGCGCTGTCTACTCATGAAAAAGAGCGTGTTGCCACACTTGCGTACACCAGCTATTAATGATGTTAAGCCCCCTCTCTTTTGAGGGGGCTTTTTTTTATATGCCAAGTGTTTTTTTGCGCCCCGTGCCGCGACACGGGGTGCTTTTGGGTGTCATCGCTCCGAACGTTAGTGAGGTCAAGCGATCTCGGGAGAGTATGGAATACCCTTGTTGCGGGAGATCCCTTGACTCGGGCTGCAAAGCAGGCAGCCCGAGAGGGATGACGTTTAAAAAAAAGGCGAGTTGGAGGATGACGTTAAAAAGAACACAAACAGAAAGGGGGGCTTGCGTCCCCCTTTCTTTTGAATATCGAGCTAGGAAATTAAATTACAAATATTTCCATGCGATAACGTTGTTGTCGCCTTTGCAGATGTTTGATGCAGAAACAACACCATAAGGCAAGCCATGGTCAGTACTACCAACCACAGCAATGCTATCAGTCGTACTCTCTGTTAATGTATCTGTCAAATCTGTAACTGCAGCAGCTGCGGAAACTTCGCCTGTGCCTGCACCTTTATCCAAACTTGTAATAGACATAGCTAACAAGCCAGAACCAGAGTCCCCACCCCAGTCAGTGGTTGCGATAGAAACGCAAGATGCTTGCGGAATTTTACCAAAGCCGATAATGAATGAGTCATTGTCAATCATGTGTTTACCGGTTGTAATGAACACTTCACCACCGAACGCATTAGTAATCGAGCTGGTGCTTGCAGATTTTGCATCATACATTTCACCCGGGATAACGCCAGTTTTAACAGCTGTTTCATTATCCAAGTTTGCATATGTTTTCTGCGAAGAATACAAGGTTCTGATGTTTGTAGAAATCAGGTTAACCTGTTCTGTCATTTTGTTTGTTTTGAACTTGTTCATAGCTTTTGAATAACCGGCGATACCACCAACAGACAAAACGCCTACGATAGCCAACACGCCGAGCATTTCAATCATGGAACGACCTTGTTCATTTACTCTCATATTAATTCTCCTAAAATATATTGTGCCTTTCACGTTATTCACCTTACATCAAATTCGGGCTTTTTACAATTATGCAAATAGTCATATATCTGACGAAAGTTATAACAGAGGCGGGTTACCTAAAAGTTTATAAGCAGTCGCATCTAAACTTGGCTTGATAATAGCAAAGGAATGTTAATTTTTTACTAACGGGAGGAAAGTTTTTTATATGTCGCAATGTTGTGCTTTTTTTTGGGGGGGATGGATGAATTGATGTCACCCTCTCCCATCCTCTCCCCTCAAGGGAGAGGGACACTTGAGGGGAGGCGTGTTTCTTTTTCAGTGTCATCGCTCCGAACGTTAGTGAGGTCAAGCGATCTCGTGAGAGTATGGAATACTCTTGTTGCAGGAGATCCCTTGAGTGGCAGCGCCACCTGCAACGATTCGAGGGATGACGCCCAACTTGTTGCAATAAAAAAGGGGCGCAGTGCGCCCCGAAGATATCCTCGCAATCGATTAACGTTTGGAGAACTGGTAAGAACGGCGGGCTTTCGCGCGACCATACTTTTTACGTTCTACAACACGATCATCACGCGTTAAGAAACCAGCCTGTTTCAAAACAGTACGCAATTCCGGCTCGTATTCATTAAGAGCTTTGGAAATGCCGTGTTTGATAGCGCCGGCCTGACCGGATAAACCACCGCCCTGAACTGTGCAGATAACGTCAAATTCGTTTTCGCGGTTGGTGATTTCAAACGGCTGATTGATAATCATTTTCAAAACCGGACGGGCAAAATATGTATCAATCGGTTTTTCGTTAATCGTGATATTGCCTTTACCCGGCATAATCCATACGCGGGCAACTGCGTTCTTTCTCTTACCTGTTGCATAAGAGCGACCCTGTTTATCACGAGAAGGTTTACGCTTTGTTTCAGCAACAGCAGATGTTGCTGCAACAGCCTCTTTAATTTCGGTTAAAGATTCAATTTTCTTATTAGCCATTACAGTTCATCCCTTTTGTTTTTAGAGTTTTTAGAAGCAATGTCCAAAATTTCCGGATTCTGGGCAGCGTGCGGGTGATTTTCACCGGCATATACTTTTAATTTGGTCATCTGCTGACGTCCCATCGGGTTGCGGGAAATCATACGTTCAACAGCTTTTTCAACAACTCTTTCCGGAAAACGGCTGTTCAAAATCTTGCCGGCAGTTGTTTCTTTGATACCGCCAATCCAGCCGGTATGCTTGAAATATTTCTTATCTGTTAACTTTTTGCCTGTCAATTTTACTTTGTCGGCGTTAATGATAACAACATAATCACCACAATCCAAGTTCGGGGTGAAGTACGGTTTGTGCTTGCCACGGAGCAAAATTGCTACTTGTGCGGCAAGACGACCCAATACAACGTCTGTTGCATCAACAACATACCATTTTCTTGTAATATCAGACGGCTTTGTTGCGTATGTACTCATATTATTGGTCTCTTTTCTAATTAAGGTTAAATTCGAATTTAATATACTGATAAAATCCTTATTGTCAACATAAAAATTTTGTTATTTTTCAATATTTTAATTTACGGTATTATAATACCCTTGATTAACATATTGTTTTTATTCTATTTTTGACATTTTATTACAAGAAAATTTTTCAAATATTTTTCAGTTTTGCTCACAAATTATTATATCCGTTTGTTTTTCCGTGGTTTTATTTTAAAATTTGCATTAAAAAAGCGGAGATTTTGTCTCCGCTCAATTTTTATATCCGGCTTTAATTAAAACGGAATATCATCATCCGCAACATCGGCTGTTCCGGCGGTCGGCGTATTATCCCACCCCGAAGCGGCAGACGAATCGTAAATATCCCCTGCTCCGGCAGGCGCACTATCCGAACGTCCGTCAAGCATTACCAATGTGCTGTTAAAGTTTTGCAGCACGATTTCGGTGGTGTAGCGTTTCTGACCGTTTTGGTCATCCCACTCGCGGGTTTGCAGCTGCCCCTCAAGATATACTTTTGAACCTTTGCGCAAATATCTTTCCGCCGTGTCTGCCAAACCGCCGTTGAAAATCACCACGCGGTGCCATTCGGTACGGTCTTTGCGCTCGCCGGTCGCCTTATCGCGCCATGTATCTGTGGTCGCAACGCTGAAAGACACAACTTTGGTGCCGCTTTGTGTGTTGCTGACGCGAGGATCTTGCCCCAAATTGCCGACTAAAATTACTTTATTGATACTTCCTGCCATTGTTTTACCTTTACAAAAAAAATTAATTTAGCTTACTATAACGCGATATTTTTAGAGCACAAGCTTTTTGGCGCGGATTACACAGATTTTAATACACTTGCTTAAATTCGCCGTTTTGATATACTTCTATCACATATTTAGAGGCTTTGGCGCTGCCGCTGTGCATTAAAAACTCGCTCCATTTTTCTTTTAACCCGCCGGTGTTTGCCGCCGCCGACAGTTTGTCGTAGGCAAAACTTTTAACGCCTTTAACCAAATCTCCCCACAATTTTACCGCAACATAGCTGTATGTTTCCATCCCCTCGGGCTCTATTCCCAACAGGCGGAGATTTACCAATGTTTCAGTAAATGCCAGACTGTCTTTTAAGCGCGGCATATCTAATAGATAAATACTGTTTGCCTTTTTGCCGAGATTTTGCAAAAACTGTGGCGATAATTTATTTTTGCCGGTGAAAATAATCCGGTTTTTATCGGCATTTTTTATATTTTCAATAATTTCCGCCGTTTCTTTATCTTTACCCAACACAAAAACGATGTCCATATTATCTTTTATTACCGTTTCGGCAAGGTCTCCGCGTTTGGCGGGAGAATCGCCCAAAATATGAAACTTCAGCAAATCGCTTTTTCCATAGCGGCGAAACTCGTCAAACAAGGTTTTGGCTACTTCCGCATATCCGTCTTCGGCGTTATCGTCATATAAAAAACCAACTTTCAAACCGGCAAAATTGCGATTATAATATTGAAAAAAATCTTTGCTGATTTGAGATTTTGTGCCTAACAGGAGAATCTGCCCTTTCTTTTCGGTGCTGCCGGCATTATAGGTGACGGTGGTAGGCACAATCTGGAATATTTTTGCTTTTTCGTACTTATCTGCCACTTCGTTAAATCTATTGGAGCAATAAGGTCCGACAACCAAGCCTATTTTTTTGGAGCTTAACAGAGTCAACATCTCGGCGGTTGAAACAGCCAAACGGTCATCGCAGCGGTCATCTATGGTCAAAATATCCAGCTTTTC
This sequence comes from uncultured Alphaproteobacteria bacterium, assembly GCA_910576955.1. Taxonomy (GTDB): domain Bacteria; phylum Pseudomonadota; class Alphaproteobacteria; order RF32; family CAG-239; genus CAG-267. Next base: position 187,263 of record CAJTJB010000001.1, read on the forward strand.
ACCATTTAAGCCGCCGTCGTCATTTATTTCCTGAACAGCCAGCTTGGCGCCATTAAATAATTCAGTTCCCGCTTTGGCATATTCTCCGGCTTTCGGCGCAATAACGGCAATTGTGACATCTGCGGCACAGCATATCGGAAAGCTTAACAGTCCGATTAAAAATGTACAGAAAAGATGTGTTTTCAATATTTTCAAATTTTTTGCCCGTTAGTGAAATATTTTTTCTTATATACATTATTTTTAATTTGGCAAGTTTTTTATCTCTCTTCATTTAAAAGAAAAGAGGCTCGTTGGAGCCCCTGTTCACTTTTGCGCGATTTCTAGAATTTTTCTTGCAATTCAAAGAAATATGCCTGCGGATGTTCGCATACCGGACAAATGGCAGGCGCTTTGGGCGACTCGATACGGCAGCCGCAATTTGCACATTCCCAAATTACTTTTGTGGAACGTTCAAAAACTTTGCCGCTTTCCAATGCGTTTAACAACGCGTTATAACGCTCTTCGTGCCCTTTTTCGATTTTGCCGACAGCACGGAACAAGGTCGCAATTTTCTTAAAGCCCTCTTCATCCGCCTCTTTGGCCATTGTTTCATACATATCCGTCCACTCATATTTTTCGCCGGCGGCTGCGTCTTTTAAGTTTTCAATTGTGGAAGGCATACCGTCATGCAGCAGCTTAAACCAGATTTTAGCATGCTCTTTTTCATTATTGGCGGTTTCTTCAAACTTGGCGGCAATAATGTTATATCCTTCTTTTTTGGCTTTTGACGCATAATACGTATATTTGTTACGCGCCATAGATTCGCCGGCAAAAGCTGCCTGCAAATTTGCTTCGGTTTTAGACCCTTTTAATTCCATAGTATTACTCCTTTATCCGGTTAATTGGCAGCATTTTTACTGCCGATTGTTTCTTCAACTGTTGTGTTATCTGCCTCGGCATAAGTTTTCTCGCCTTCTGCCAACGCTGCTATTTTTTGCATTTCCGCCTTAAAGCGCTGCAAATCTTTTCCGGTCAGGTTAGTGCCGGTTGCGGCTTTAACCTTTAGCGGATCAACCTTTTTGCCGTTTTTGATGACCTCAAAATGCAAGTGTGGACCTGTTGAACGGCCTGTTGAACCGACATAACCGATTACCTGCCCCTGCTTAACCCTTGTGCCCGGTTTGATGCCGCGGGCAAACCCCGTCATATGCGCATAGCCCGTCGAATATTCCGAATTATGGCGGATAACAACATAATTGCCGTAACCGCCGGCATATTGCGCCCGTTTTACAACACCGTCGCCGCTCGCATATATACGCGAACCTTTCGGGGCGGCATAGTCGACGCCGCTATGCAAAATTCTCCGATTTAAAATCGGATGGCGACGCCAGCCGAATCGGGAAGAAATCCGCGCAGAGCGAAACTCCATCGGCTTACGGTCCAACGTTCTTTTCAAGACCAGTCCTTTAGAATCGTAATAATCAATCCCGCCGCTTAAATCTTTGTAGCGGTACAGGGCGATTTTATCTTTGCCTAAATTCAGCTCGGCATATAAAATATCGCCGTTTTTAATGACTTTTCCATCCGGAGCGACTTTTCTATCATATAATACTTTAAAAGTATGCCCGACTTTGATATCACTTCTGAAATCTACCGTATAGGCGAAAATATTGATAAAATTGCCGATTATGCTTTGCGGCACGCCCGCTCCGCCCATTGCAGCCGCCAAAGAGGTCGTAATTTCTCCGGTGGCGATGTTTTGCTCCGATTTCAGTTCCAGCTGTTCGGCTTCGGCAACATACTTTTCGTCTTCGTTACGGGTTACGGTATATTTTACATCCGCAGACGGGGATATAATTATCTTATCAACGCTTAACAGCTCTCCGAACGGCACATCAACGGTTTTGGTGATTTCGATTTTTTGCCCGATACGCAGGTTTCTGACATCAAAACCAGCACTTTTCAAACTGTCTGCCGCCTGATTTGCCTCTTGATATTCCATTCCGATTTTTTGCAAAATGCCGATAAAATTATCACCTTTTTCCACTATCAGCACGTCATCTTTTATTTCCGGCTGCATTTCTTCGCCATCTACCGTCCACTGGACAGACGGATTATCAAAACTTTCTGCCTCTTCGGATGTTTCCGTTTCATACACTTCGGGAACGGAGAGGCTGTTAACAGCAAGCTGCTCGATATTTTCACGCTTTTCTTTGGCGGCAAGCTGCTCTTCGGCAACAATCTGCTCGGGCGTTTCAAGGTTTTTGCAGATAACGAGAATCAGGGCAAACGTGACGATTGCACTGTATACAAACAGCAAAACGCTTTGCCCGCTCACTCTGCCCTTTTCCTGATCGGGCATTGATATATCATAAGAAACCATACGTCCCCCCAAACTTTTTACTTCGGAAAACATAAAAGATTAGTGCATAATTTAAAAGCCCTTTTTATTTTTTATACACAATCATTAAAAAAATCCGGTATATATAAGGCTGTTAATCAAAGCTTAAATCTTCTTTTTTATACTGTTATTTGAGGTAATATTACATTATATCTTTTTAAAAATGGTTAACCGATGACGAAAACACAAAATGGAAATATAGACTTTACGTTTAGAATGCTTTATGTTTTGGCTATTTTTATGATTGTGGACGGGCATATCGGTTCGTTTGACTATCTTGCCTTAAACGGATTGTTTCCATATCAAAATTACCATATGGCTTTGTTTATTTTTGCCTCGGGATATTTTATCAACCTCAAGCGGACATATAAAGAGTTTGTTTCCCATAAATTTATGAAACTGATTGCGCCGCTTTATATATGGAATTTTATTTACGGGCTGATTGTTTTTCTACTGAACCGTTATGGCGGGTTTAATCTCGGTGGCGCGTTTTCTCTTTATAACCTTTTATATGCGCCGATTGTTGACGGGCATCAGTTTATTTATAACATGGGGGCTTGGTTTCTTATTCCGCTATTTGGCGTGCAGCTTGTCAGCTTTTGCATCTTAAAGCCCTTTGCCCGACAAAACGACAGATTATCCGCCGCTACAGCTTACGGCTTTTTTATTTTTTCTTTGCTTTTAGGCGCTGCGACATTAGAAGCTGCCCCGGCAAACAGCGCACGCAACATATTTTTGACGGCGGAACGGATTTTTTATTTTTTGCCGTTTTATGCCTTGGGTGTTTTATACCGCGTGCAGCTCAAACAGCATGATACTTTAAATTCTGCAGTTTATTTTGCCGTTATCATTAGCGCGACAATAGTTTTGAGAATACTCTTTCCGGCGTGCGATATTATTCCGGCATGGATTGAAAAAGCCGATGCGCCGGCTGCGGTTATTTTTGCCATCTCCCTATTGGCGGTATTCTTTTGGTTGCGGATTGCAAAGATTTTATCTCCGCTTATCAAAAACAGCCCGATGCTCCTTTATATTTCCACACACACGTTTGACATTATGCTGCATCACTTTGTCGGCTTTATGCTGGTTAAAGCGGCTTTGTCACCGTTAGGCAGTTTTGACAGCTATGCTTTTAAAAACAATATCTGGTATTATCATTTCCCGTTTGCGGAAAATCTCGTTGCGCCCGTTTACATCCTTATAACTATAGTTATAGCACTATTCACAGGCTTTACAAGCCGCAAAATTTATAGTATGCTGGAACATATAATAAAGCGTCCGGCAAGCGCTTTTATGGGAGGATGCAAAATGAAAAGCAACCAAAATGGCCGTTCTATGATTGAGATGCTGGGAGTATTAGCTATTGTCGGCGTCCTTTCCGTTGGCGGTGTTGCCGGATATTCCAAAGCTATGACAAAAGCTAAAAACAACCGCTTTATCAACGATGCCAGCGAATTGGTCATAAACATCCGCACTTTATATGTGGAGCAGCGCTCGTATGAGGGCATAACCACCGGCTCGCTGATTAATTCAGGCTTTGTTCCTCGGGAAATGCTTGACAAAGACAGTGCCCCGTCTTCCATCAAACATGTATACGGCGGCAATGTTTTGGTGTTTGACAGCAAAACGCCGAACGGCTTAAAAAAAGCTTTTGAACTTTATTTTACCGGACTAGAAAAGCAGCCTTGCATTTATTTGGCAACAATGGATTGGGGGAGTGATCCGGCTTCGGGGTTTCAAAGCATTTATGCAGGAACGGCAGAAGTTACAGCCCCATTGATGGAAGATGTTTACGGCGGAACTCCGTCTATTCCGGAGGAGAATATTTATACTTCCGGAATCCACGATAATGCCGTACCGCTGACTGTTAATGAAGCAGCGGCAGTCTGCAATTGCGTTAAAAACACCTGCACAGTCGGCTTGAAATATATGTAATTCTTTTCTTATAAAAAAAATCAGGGCGCAGATTGCCTGCACCCCGCGTTGTTTTATTGAACATTCCGAAACTAGAATGTATAACGAAGACCGGCTGTTACTTCCATCAGGTTATTAAGGTTAGGCATACCGATATAGGTATAACGCCCCATAACGCGGAAAGATACGTTGTTATTGAAATCATATGAGAAACCGGCACCGGCACGATAGCCTACGCGCTGTTTATCCATGCTGCGATCTGTCGGTCTGAATTTATATTTCACATTATAATCAGCGGCACCGAGAGAACCCAACAAATTAAAACCGGAACACATTACAGGGATTCTGCCGTATAAATCCAAACCCCAAGCATAAAATTCGGATTTTGTCTGCTGCTCGCGTGCGTGGGATTTACGCTCGCCGGTCTGCTGGAAAAAAGCTTCTATGCTGGTATAACGGGCAATGTCCGTACCGACGTTTACCATCCAAGAATTGTAATCCTTTTTAGCATTTTTGGCAATTGCGCCGTGTTTTGCATACGAATAAACATAATCCGCGCCGATATACGGACGGAAATATTGGTTGCCCATGCTCCAATCCATAGCATTAGCATTTAACGCAAACACTGATGCGGCTGCTGTCAATAAACAAATTTTCTTCATATTATAAACTCCATTACAAACTAAAATTAACTTTAGTCCTAAAGTATTATATGTGCTATAATACTTCTCGCCAGCCTATATAAGCACAAAATTTATCTTTTAAATAGGCGGCTGCATTTTTTTACGTTTTATTTACATAGAATTGATAAAATATTGCAAAATTTGATATTTTACAAAGGACCAGCCGATGACTTTTATACCGCCGAGCAAAGATTGCCTGCTATGTGAACGTTTATGCGCGTTCAGAGAACAAAACAAAATTAAATTTCCGCATTATTATAACGGTCCGGTTGAGCCGTTTGGCGATATTAATGCCGAAGTTTTGATTGTGGGGCTGGCTCCGGGGCTTAACGGCGCTAACCAAACCGGAAGACCTTTTACCAACGATTATGCCGGCGACATTTTATACCCCGCTTTAAAAGAAGCCGGATTGGCAAAAGGCGATTATCTTAAGAAAAAAGACGATGGCTTTGAGCTTGTTAACGTGCGCGTGACCAATGCCGTCCGCTGCGTTCCGCCGGAAAACAAGCCTGTTACCGCGGAAGAAAAAAACTGCCGCAGTTTTTTAAAACAGGAAATTGCCGCAATGCCAAACCTTAAGGTTATCCTCTGCCTCGGTACGATTTCGCATAAAAATGTGCTGCAGGCGCTGGGATTAAAACAGTCGTTTGCCAAATTTCGCCACGGCAGCGTATATGATACGGGGATTAGGGGAGTAAAACTTATTGACAGCTACCATACCTCACGCTACAACATCAATACCGGCGTGTTGAGCTACGAGATGTTTCAAAAGATTATTTATATGATTAAGGACCTTATAAAATAATGAAAATATTAAAGATGCTTGCAGACTATGCAGTGTTATTATTTTTAGCGCTGGCTGTTGTCGTTTTTTCGGTTTTGATGTATATCCGCTACCTTTGGCCGGAAACAGATTTTGAACAGCTGCTGGTTACGCTTAATGACTTATCTTTAAAAGTTCTTGTAAGCAATGCTTCTTTAAAAGATTTCATTTATTCCTTTGCGGCATTTGCCGCCCTTTATCCCTTGTGCTATTTTTATCTTAATACGCGGGGGCGCTTATATACCGCTGTGCTTTTTTCGCTGATGTCACTTTATTTTTCGGGATATGCCGAATATTTTATATATAGCCGCACCACTTCCAATTTATATGAAGAAGAGTATGTTTTTCCGGATACAATCGAATATGATTTCCCTGAAAAAAAGCGCAATTTGATTTTAATTTATCTGGAAAGTTTTGAACAAAATTTTGCCAGCGGGCAGCATTACGGCAAAAACCTTATCCCGCATCTGAACGGCTTTTCGGAAAGCGGGCAATATTCGCAAAACTTCAGCAGCATTCCCGGAACAGATTATTCTATTGCCGCTTTGGTGGCATCTCACTGCGGCATTCCGCTTCGTTATCAGGCGGATCGGGATATTTACGCCTTAAAATATTTTTTGCCGAAAGCCGTTTGCTTTTCAGACATTTTGCACCAAAACGGCTACCAGAGCGCTATTATAAAAGCGGCTGATATAACGTTTACCAACGCAAACATATTTGCCGTTTCTCATGGATATGACGAGGCGCTCGGCGTTGACGAAGTGCTAAAACAATACCCGGAAGACCAGCACAAAATGCTGAAAGGGACATTCGGCGGGATAAATGACGAAGCATTATTTTCGTTTGCCAAAAAGAAACTTGCAGAGTTTGCGCCCGACAAGCCGTTTTTGCTGACACTATTTTCATTGGATACGCATACACCGACTCCGCACCGCAACCCGTCTTGCCCTGCAATTTTTAATGACATACGCGATGTTTATATGTGCACGGATAAAACCGTCTATGACTTTGTCAACTGGCTTAAAGAAACCCCATATTGGGAAAACACCACAGTCGTTATTCTGGGCGACCATCTGAAACCATCCAGAATGGAAATCAAAGGGCACGTTAGACGCGGCATTTATAACGCATTTATCAATTTGCCTGACGGGCTTAAAATCAATAAAAGCAAACCCTTCACAACATTTGACATTGCCCCAACCCTTTTAGAGAGCCTCGGCATACATCTGTCGCAACCCGCCTTGGGACTGGGGCGGTCGCTATTTGGCGAAGGCGACACGCTTGCCGGCAAAAAAGGCTTTCAATTTATTAAAAACCAAATCCGGAAAAATTCAAATATTTACAGAGAATTCCATAAGCCCGCCACCACTCGGGAAAATACCTATGCCGATTATGCTTTCGGGGAGACTTTACGCGGAGCGGACTTTACAAAATATACTGATGCTTATGAAGAGATACTCGGCTCGTATTACATAGACAGGGCAAATTTGCAACTACCGCCGACGAAAGCGGAAAAGCTTAACGCGGATATTATATTTTATGCCATTTTACGGAAAAACAACACTATTATTTTTACGGCAAATAATCAGGAAATATTTAAGTTTTCACCTCAAAAACGCCAGCAGCCCTATCATGTCAATTTTGATATTCCAGCAGAACTCGCCAAAGACGGCAAACTGCAACTCATTTTCCGAAATACCGGCGGCGTCGACACTTCCACGCAAATGGGGATTGCTCCCGCGGGGTTAACCATTCGGGAAAAATAACTTTTGACATTTGACTTTTAATGCTTGATTTTAACTCTTATTTTATTTTGGCGGTATAATATTGAGGCATAAAAAAACAGAAAGAGGGCAAATGCGCTATATTTTTTCTTATATTATCCTTTTTTTCATCGCTTTCGTTTCAGAGGCGGGGGCGGTCAGTTTCAGCCAAAAAACAAATTTTGTGAACATTACGGCAATACCGGAATATAAAACGCTTTCTTCCGGCACGCCGAGCCTTACGATTGTTGCCGAAGTGGATATTAAAGCCGGATGGCACTTGTATTGGGATAACCCGGGGGATACGGGCGACCCGACAACCCTGACTTATTTCGAATCGCCTTATTATGCGGAAACGGCAAACATTCATACCGCACCGAAGAAATCGGTTTTTGAAGAAATTATAACCTCTTATATTTATACGCAGAAATTATATTTTAAGACGACTTTTGAGCTTAAAAATTTGAATAAGGCAGCCCGTTTGCCGTTCAATGCAGTTTTATCTTATACGGTATGCGGCGAATCGTGTTTTCCGGAAACTATACCATTGAGTTTTGCTCTGCCGGTCGGTAAAAAAGCAGAGAAAAATCCGACTTATTTAAAATCTTTGTTAGAGGCGGAAAACACGTTTCCCCTACCCTTGGCAGCCACTGCCGCGCTCGAAAACAATTTTCTGGAATTTGACGTTGGCGAACATATTTTAAAAACCTGCAACGAACCCGAATTTGTAAGCCGCCATCCGAAAAAAAGCGTGTTGGCAGATTTGCCCAGAACAAGCGTTACCGAACAAGGGCAGCTGCATATTGACTTTGACGAAGGGGAAGTGCCGCCGGATTATAAGGGCGTTTTGCTCTGCCCCGGGCACGCTTATTTTATTGAGCCGAGTGCCGGTTCGGCGACAGCTCCGGCAGACGATAGTACAAACAATGGTTTGTTTTATTATTTGCTGACGGCGTTTATTGCCGGCTTGATTTTGAACCTTATGCCGTGTGTTTTGCCGATTTTGAGCCTAAAAGCGCTTTATCTGGTGCAAAACAAACAGCACGCCTCGGCAGCTTCGGCTTTGATGTATCTCTTGGGCGTGGTGAGTTCGTTTGCGGCGTTATCGGGGATTTTGTTCTATCTGCGGCAAAGCGGAACGGAGCTCGGATGGGGATTTCAACTGCAATCGCCAGCGTTTAACATTTTCCTCTTTCTGCTGTTTTTTGTGATTTTTCTGAACCTGACCGATAAACTGCCGATGCCTGACCGGTGTGCGGATTATTTGAGCAAACTTGCCGGCAATAAAAGCTTTCTGACCGGTTTTTTTGCCGTTATTGTCGCCTGCCCCTGCACAGGGCCTTTTATGGGAGCAGCGCTCGGTTATGCAATTACGCAGCCGACAGTTATTTATTTCGGCATATTTATCGCTCTTGCACTTGGCTATGCCCTGCCCTATACGTTAATTGAACTGTTTCCGCGGTTTTTCCTGCGTTTTATTCCCAAACCGGGGGCGTGGATGATAACCTTAAAGCGGGTTTTGGCTTTGCCGATTGCTCTTACCTGCTTATGGCTCGGGTGGGTGATATTTAATCAGCTGAAACCTGCATCGATTGCACAAAATATTCAATGGGAAACGTATACACCCGACAAGGTGGAGCAAGCTCTGCAAAATCAAGAACCGGTGTTTATCAACTTTACGGCAAAATGGTGCTTGGTTTGTTTGCTTAATGATAAATCCACCCTTGCAACCGATGACTTTAAGAATTTTGCGAAAAACAAAAAAATCCGGTTATTTAAAGCTGATTGGACGAATCGGAACGAAACTATCCGCGACGCTCTTAAAACTTTCGGGCGCAATAGCATTCCTTTATATGTGTATTATCCTCAAGGAAGCCGCACACCGGTTATTCTGCCCCAGATACTAACGATTGACATTCTCCGCGAAAAGCTTGGCGGATAAAAGCTTTATTTGCGTTGACGGGGGATTTTTTATGGCATAGACTTTGGTTATTGAGTGTAACTGAAGGACAAGAACTATGGAACAAAGAGTTATTAACGTTAATGGAGTTAAGCTTGCAAATACTTTGCCGTTTGGGCTTTTATGCGGTCCGTGCCAAATTGAAAGCCGCCAGCATGCGATTGATATTGCCGGCGCGATGGTGGAGATTACCAAAGAGCTGAACATCCCATACATTTTCAAAGCCTCTTTTGACAAGGCAAACCGCACTTCCATTCATGGCGCGCGCGGCGTAGGGCTAGAAGAAGGTATGCGTACGTTTGACGAGATTAAAAAACTTTACAATAACCTGCCGATTGTTACGGATGTTCACGAAAAAGACCAATGCGCGGTTGTGGCGGAACATGTGGATATGTTGCAGATTCCGGCGTTTTTGTGTAGGCAGACGGATTTGGTGGTAGCAGCGGCAAACACCGGCAAGGTTGTTAATATCAAAAAAGGGCAATTCCTTGCACCGTGGGAAGCGAAAAACCTTGTTGTTAAGTGTGACGAATCGGGCAATCATAATGTTTGTTTGACCGAACGCGGCACAAGTTTCGGCTATAACACGCTCGTGACGGATATGCGCGGATTGCCGAGAATGGCGGCGGATACGGGCTGTCCGATTATTTTTGATGCCACACACTCGGTGCAGCAACCAGGAGGAATGGGTGGAAGTTCTGGCGGACAACGAGAATTTGCTCCTGTACTTGCTCGCGCGGCGGTTGCCGTCGGTGTTGCAGCGGTGTTTATGGAAACGCACGAGAATCCGGACAAGGCTCTTTCTGACGGACCGAATACGATTGCGCTTAAAGATATGAAAGGTGTATTGAGCGTTTTAAAACAATTTGACGAAGTGCGAAAAAGCTTGGATATTTTTTAAGAGAGAGATAAGGAAAAGCCGTCGGTTGACGGCTTTTGTTTTATTTGAATTTACATTTGCTATGTCCAGAAGAATCATTAGCTCCTCCTAGTATTACGTAGCAGATTATTTCTTCATTTTCGCAACGCTCTATAGAAAAGTAGTAAGCAACGAGACCTTCCATTAAAACTTCTTGTTTAAGAAAACCTTTTTCATCTTTTCTTGCTGATTTGTATATTCCATCTGGGTAGGCATGCCCCACCAAAGTACATGCCATTTGATGTTCAACTTTTATAGGTAAATTGTCTTCAGTTGTTTTACTTCTAGATACAACTACATTGCGGTTATAGTAATTCAAATTTTGTTGTGCCGCGGCCACCCCTGCTGATATTAAAAACAAAACCAAAAATATTATAAATTTTCTCATTTTATTCACCTTTCATCTGAATTGTTCGATATTCTCTAACAGCTATTCTTAACTCACTTATCAGATGTTCCATATCAGCTATAGTGAGTGTTATTTCAAAACTTTTCTTTTCTGCTTGATAATACTTATCATAAAAGGTGATACAGTCTATTTCCCCATTGTCATTTGCATTTACTTCAAAATTCCCATGTGCGACAGCATTTCGCATATGTCTGAGAAATTCTTTTCTTGATTTTTTTGTTTCTATTTTCTGTTTGGCAATTAGGTCATCTACCTGAAATTCTTCTAATTTAGCTTTTTTATTTTCCTTAATAAATACCAATAATCCCAACAGAGAATTTACAATCATAGTAACTTCATATGGATAGTTTTCTTTATCGTCTTTATTTAATTTTTTATATTTTTCTAAATTTTCATATGTGCGCTCAAAGAAATTTATTATTTTATCGTTTTTATCATACATCATAACGTAGGTTTCCTTTCATATTGTGAGGTTAGTTTTTTACGATAAAACACATTATAATCTATTTTATACATTTAGTCAAATAAAATAAATATTGTGATGTGTGGAACAAACATTGTAGTCCAGATAATATACCTTTAAAAAGAGGGTATACGATGACTGATGATTTTGTTTATAATATCGGGCGCAGGATTGCCAAATTTCGTAAAGAAAGCGGGCTTAGCCAAGAAGAACTGGCCGAGAAATCTGGTAAAATGGTTAACACAATCTCCAAGCTTGAACGCGGTATCGGCGACCCGAAAATTACTACTCTTAAAGAAGTGGCAACAGGATTAAACGTTAATCTACTCGACCTTATTGATGTGGAAGAGCAAAACAGTACCCGTTACAAAAAATCAAATGAAAAAATTATTAACCATATTGAGGTTATGTTGCGTTCTATGGATGAACAAACTCTTGCAATCGCAGAAAAACAAATCGAAGTTTTGTTTAAGCTCGCTAAAAACTCATAAACTTTTTTTAACTGATTGACTTATTGCTTAATATTTGGATTTTTAATCTATAATACCACAAAAAATAATCTTTACAAATTTTCATTATTTGGTGAATCGTTTTCTTATAATATTTCTTATGCCTTAAAAAATAGCTTTGACATTTTGAATTTTCATTATATGATTTAGGTGGATATGGCGATAGCCTGTCTGGGGTGTGGAAACCTCTTCTGTATGCGTCTGCGTGCCAGACGATAATTTTGCACGCTTTCTAGTCGGTGGCTGGAAGGCGGCAAAATATGCTATTTCAGTTAATATGTCGCACTATTCATACAGATAGTTTCCAACTTCCAGCTGCTTTTATCAAGCGGCTTTTTTGTTGTTTATTTGTGGGAGCTGTTGACTATGAAATGTAATGAATGCGGTCGGTCGATGATTGAGATGTTAGGCGTGTTGGCGATTGTGGGAATATTATCTGTCGGAGGAATTGCAGGTTTTTCAAAAGCGATGGCTAAATATAAATTTGACCGTTCACTCGCGACCTATTCCTTATTTATTCAAGATGTTATGAAATATCAAAAAGACTGGGATCGTGCTTATTATAAAGTTTTCAACACACCGAATGGACAATATTGGCTTCGTGATTTAATCGTTCAAGCCGGATTAAAACCTGATCGTTGGCAGCTCAATGAAGATAAATGTTTCACAGATGAAGCCGGTGGAAGACAATGCGTTGATGCCAGAGGGCTTAATCAAATAGAATTCCAATATAGCTTTGGACCTGCTGATAATGTTAAAGACAATGAAAGAAACCGTCGATGCGTTGCCATCATTTCTGAAATTATCAGACCTTTGGATAATTTATATACATTAACTTTTTGGAGGGGGAAAGTTCATTTTGGCGATGTTCTTTACGGAAAGTCCTATTGCTCGGAAAATGTCGTTTGTTTGGACGATTTATCTTTTGGCGAAATTTATGACCAATGTACGGCTTGCTCCAAGCGTAACTCATCGTGTGCTATTGTTTATGTTTTAAAATAAGATTTTCCGATGCCCTGATTTTGTGCTTTACTTTCTGCTATTTTTTTCTATTCTGGAATAAATATCAGAAAGCATAATTAAATGATAATCAAAGACGAGGGATATGTTTTAAGTGCGAGGAAGTACGGCGAGAAATCGCTGATTGTGGTGCTATTTACCAAAAACAAGGGAAAAATTACCGGTTTTGTTTCAGATGGGACCAACAAAAAAAATCGGGGATTATTTCAGACCGGAAATAAGCTTTTTTTTGAGGCTTCGGCACGTTTGGAAGAAAATATGCGGCGGCTCTTTCGGCTGGAGCTTCTTGAGCCGAATGCCGTTAATATGATGACCGATGTTAACAAGCTGAAACTGATGACAGCGGTTGTGCCGATGTTTACGCGCCTTTTGAACGAAAACGAAGATGTTGCGCTGTTTTATGACATATTAGGCAAGTTTTTTAAAGCAACGTCCCTCAAAGATATGCTTATGCGATATGCTTTTTTTGAGTTTTACGCGTTAGATTATCTCGGTATCGGACTGTCACTTGACTGTTGCGCGGTAACCGGACAAACCGAGGGACTTTGCTATGTTTCCCCGAAAACAGGCAAAGCCGTATGCCGCGAAATTGGTGCACCATATGCCGACAGATTGTTTCAATATCCGCATTTTGTTGTGGATAACAATGAAAATCCATCTTATGAAGAAATTTTTAATGTGTTAAAAATGACAGAGTTTTTTCTCTTTGAGCATTTTTTTAAGTTTCATAACTTGCCTTTGCCGAAGAGCCGCGCTAACTTGTGGCAGTTTTTTGCCAGCGTGAGCGATGATGAATAACTATAAAGCTTTCGGGCTGTAACATTGAGGGAACAATGGAAGAAGAGAGTATGGAAGAAAAAGTACACGACGTCAAACTCAAAGAAGAATTGAGCAAGCGTTATTTATCATACGCGATGTCGACAATTGTGGCGCGGTCGCTGCCAGATGTGCGGGACGGGTTGAAACCTGTTCACCGCCGTTTGATGTATGCGATGCGGCAGCTCAAGCTTGACCCGAAATCCGGCTTTAAAAAATGCGCGAGAGTGGTGGGCGACGTTATCGGTAAATATCACCCGCACGGCGACTCGGCAGTTTACGGGGCAATGGTGCGTTTGGCGCAAGATTTTTCGGTGCGTTATCCGCTGGTGGACGGGCAAGGCAACTTCGGCAATATCGACGGCGACGGCGCGGCGGCTATGCGATACACCGAGGCGAGGCTCACCGAATTTGCACTGGCGTTGATGGAAGGCTTGAACGAAAATTGTGTAGACTTTATGGATACATACGATGGTGAAGAACAAGAGCCGGTGGTTATGCCGGCGGCTGTTCCGAACCTCTTGTGTAACGGCTCGGCAGGTATTGCCGTGGGGATGGCGACAAACATTCCGCCACATAACTTGGGCGAGGTGGCGGATGCCCTTTTGTATCTGATTAAAAACCCCGAGTGCGATATTGCGGGTTTGGTAAAATATGTCAAGGGGCCGGATTTTCCGACCGGCGGGCTGATTATTGCGGACCAAAAAGCGATAATTGACGCTTACACTCACGGTAAAGGATATTTCCGCATTCGCGCAAAATGGGAAAAGGAAGATTTGGGCAAAGGGCAATACCAGATTGTGGTGACGGAAATTCCGTATCAGGTGGTTAAGTCCAAGCTGATTGAAAAAATCGCCCAGCTTTTGGAAGATAAAAAGCTGCCGTTGCTTGCAGACGTGCGTGACGAATCGGCACAAGATATCCGCATTGTACTTGAACCGAAGAATCGCACTGTCGACGCGGCGCTTTTAATGGAGCATTTATTTAAGCAGACCGAGCTTGAAATACGTTTTGCGATGAATATGAACGTGCTTTCTTCCGACGGCGTGCCAAAGGTGATGAGCCTTAAAGAGGTGTTGAAAGAATATCTGAACCACCGCCACAAAGTGCTTATCCGCAAGTCACAATACCGGCTTGATAAAATCAATGCGCGGCTGGAGATTTTGTCCGGTTATTTGATTGCTTATTTAAACCTCGACGAGGTTATCCGCATTATCCGAGAAGAAGACGACTCGAAAGCGGTATTGATGGCAACGTTTAAGTTGACCGACAACCAGGCAGAAGCGATTTTGAATATGAAACTCCGCAATCTCCGTAAGCTTGAAGAAGAAGAAATCAGAGCCGAGTATGACGAACTGACCGAGGAAAAGAACGGGCTTGAGGCATTGCTCGGCAGCGAAGAGCTGCGTATGATTCGCCTTGGTGAGGAAATCAGCGCCACAAAAGAGAAATTCGGAAAGAAGACGGCTTTAGGAAAACGTCGCAGCCAGTTTGCCGATATGCCCGAAGATGTGGACGTGCCGATTGAGGTGATGGTGGAGAAAGAGCCGATTACGATTATTCTCTCGCAAAAAGGGTGGATTAGGAGTATGAAAGGGTATATTCCGCTCACAGACGAGTTTAAGTTTAAGGAAGACGATGCGTTGCAGTGCGCCATTCACGCTTACACGACAGATAAAATTGTTTTGTTTGACACGTCCGGCAAGTTCTTTAACATCAACGCCAATGAAATTCCTTCGGGAAGAGGTTTCGGGCAGCCGGTGCGGCTAATGGCGGACTTGGGCGTTAATGACAATATCTGCACAATGTTTGTATTTGAAAAAGGTGCGAAATATGTTGTTTCTTCAGACTACGGGCACGGTTTTGTGATTGACGAGAGCCACATGATTGCGCAGACCCGCAACGGACGCAAGATTTTGAACTTGGCAGACGGCGAAGTTGCGGCATTTTGCAAAAAGATTACGGGGGATATGGTGGCGATTGTCGGCGAAAACCGCAAGCTCCTTATCTTTAAGCTTGAGGAAATCCCCTCGATGGCACGCGGTCGCGGCGTGGCTTTGCAAAAATATCAGGGCTGCAAAATGTCTGACATTCAGATTTTCAAAGAAGAAGAGGGTTTTTGCTATAACCGCTCGGGTGGCGTTGCCAACGAGAAAGAGCTTTTGGCTTGGTTAGGTCACCGCGCGCAGGTCGGGCGGCTGGTTCCGTTCGGGTTTCCGAAGACAAACAAGTTTTTTAAGGAATAAAATAGAGGGCGGAATTTCCGCCCTTTGCTTTGTTTTATCTGTCTTATTTTTAAAGTGAAGAAATTATTTCTTCCTTATAAGGCTGATGCAGCTTTCAATTGAGGCGAGCAGGATAAGAAAGTATCCCATTACCTCGCAACATTCTTCAAACAACTCTTTAACTTGTGCCATTTGGCTCTCGCCGATAACGTTTACTACCAGCGGACGATGTCCGATGCATTGCCCTATCGGGAAAATGATAATCAGCGCACAAAACATCATATAAAATGAGGATGAACCTATAAATGCAAACAAATTTTTACGGGCAGTGTCTTTATGCTTTATCGCATATTCGGCAGCAATCAGCGGAAAGACATAACCAATGCGCCAACGAAGACCGTAAATCAGCTCATCCAAAGTCTTATCCAGCTCCCGACAGCTCGCGAGAAAACACAAAGAAGCCAAGAAAAACATCAGTGGACGCCACGCTTTGGCACATATTCCCTCTGTTAAGAAAATTGTGCCCGCGCAAAGCAACAAGCCAAGCTGGATATTTTCTACCACGCTGTTTTCAGCAAAAGTGTGCGCTTTATATATTGATGCAAGGTGATGGATTAAACCGATAAAGCACATTGCTAACAATAAATACATAAAACTTCTAATTCCGGACCATAAAACCGCTTTTTCATTTTCGTTCAAAGACATTTCAGTTCTCTTCTTTTTATTTAACATACATTTTGATTGTATATAAGGTTTTATATCTTTTGGCAACAAGATTTATCGGGTTATAAATATTTTACGGTTCGACACTCACGAGATCCCTTGACGGCTTGCTTTGCAAGCCGAGGGATGACATTAAAAAAGTGATGCAAGCCGTAGGAGGACATTAAAAACGTGATGCAAACCGAGGGATGGCATAAAAAAACGAGATGCAAGCCGTAGGAGGACATTATAGACGTGGTGCAAAGCGTGAGATGACATAAAAAACGAGATGCAAGATGATGAATACTGAAAAGATGTAACAAGAACAAAGAAATGGCATAAAAAGCTGTCCTGATGCAGGAGAATGGCACAAGAACACGCAGTGGTTAAAATAAAGGGCGGTTACCCGCCCTTAAAAAACTACCGCAATGTCTGCCGTTCCAGTTTTTCATAGTATGGACTATCCATAAGCCGCGGGTTTCTTTTGGCAAAGTCTAATGCTGTTTTGCCTTCAACATTGACCATTTTAGCTTTTGCGCCGCTTTCGAGCAAAATATCAATAATTTCCGGATTGGAATTGCCACCGCAGGCATACATCAGGGCGGTCATACCATAGTTATCTTTGGTATTTACAGCAGCTCCATACTGCAACAGCGTATTGATAATATCAGGATGGACCTTGCCGCCAGCTACCATTAACGGTGTCAAACCATCTTTTCCGGCTTTGTTGGCATCTGCGCCATTTTCAAGCAAAACTTTAACCAGTTCCAACTTGCCTTGCGCGATGGCGGACATCAGCAATGTCCAACCTTGGCTGATTTCTGCGTTGGTATCAGCACCTTTTTGTAACAGCATATTGACGATTTCAGGCGAAACATTGTTAATGATGGCAATCCCTAATGCGGTTATCCCCTCTTTGTTTTTAGCATTTACTTCTGCACCGTTATCAAGCAACAGTTTGATAATTTCCGGATTGGCATTTTCATTGCAAGCCAACATCAGCGGCGTGATACCATCCGGCATGGACGCATTAACATTTGCGCCCTCTTTAATCAGGCTCGCAATCATTTGCGAATCGGCATTTTGCCCAATAGCGGTCATTAAAACAGCAAAACTTTCGTCTATTTGCGGCTTATTAACCTGAACAGGGCTTTCTGCCACAACAGCTGTCGGCTTTGCCGTATGTTTATAGCTGGCATATCCCAAGAGAGCAATTACGGCAACGCCCGATAAAGCAATAACTTTAAGATTTTTTTTCATTGGCTCAACCTCAAAAAACTTATTTTTTTGAAAAATAACATAAACAACTTTCTATTTTGTTAATTTTTAAGGGGAGGATGCCCTCCCCCTTTTTTATCTATTCAAAAACGCAGTAACTTCTTCTGCCAGATGGGAGGCTGTCAGCCCGAAATAGCTATACAGCTTATCAGCAGGAGCGGACGCGCCGAACGTATCCAGCCCGATGGTCTTTTGCGCATAGCGGTTCCAACCGAATGTTGAACCAGCTTCAATGCTGATAACCGGCGCTGTTCCCAACACTTCAAGCTGATAATTTTCGCTTTGTTCCTCAAACAGTTCCATACATGGCATTGATACAACAGCGACATCAATCCCTTTTTCCCGCAGCATTTTTTGCGCCTCAACCGCGGCGGAAACCTCCGAACCGGTGGCAATAATCGTTGCCTCGCGCTTATTTTCAGCCGGTGAGATGATATACGCCCCTTTGGCAGTTTGGTTTTGCTCTGCCGAGGTACGCAGCAACGGCAGATTCTGACGGGAAAGAGCCAACAGGCTCGGACGTTTGCTTTCGGTTAAGGCAATCTGCCAAGCCTCGGCGGTTTCGACAACATCGCACGGGCGGAAAGTTAGGATATTCGGCATCGCACGATATGACGCAAGATGTTCTATCGGCTGATGGGTCGGACCGTCTTCACCGACACCGATAGAATCGTGTGTCAGAACATATATCACGCGTATTCCCATTAACGCAGCCAGACGCATGGACGGGCGCAGATAATCAGAGAATACAAAAAACGTTCCACCATATGGGATAACGCCGCCATGGAGCGCCATACCATTCATAATTGCCCCCATCGCGTGTTCGCGGATGCCATACATCACGTTATTGCCGTTATAATCATCTTTGGTGACGGTTTTAAGCCCCTCAACGAAAGTCAGATTTGAAGCCGCCAAGTCTGCCGAACCGCCAACAATCTGCGGAATATGCGGCACAATTGCTTTTAAGCACATCTCGGAGGCTTTACGGGTGGCGACTTTGGTTTTATCGGCTATTGCCTGCCGTTTTACGCCATTAAGAGCGGCGTCCCATCCCTGCGGGAGTTTGCCAGTGATTAGATCGCGGAACTCTGCGCCGGCAGCGGCGGCGGTTTCTACCCATTTTTTATATGCGGGTTCATTACGTTTTTGTGTCTGACGCCAGTCGCGCAAAACTTCTGCCGGAACTTCAAACTCGCCATAATTCCAGTCCAAAGCCTTACGCATTGCGGCGGTTTCTTCCGCGCCTAACGGCGAGCCGTGACATTTTGATGTTCCCTTTTTCGTCGGCGCGCCATAGCCTATTGTCGTTTTGCAGGCAATTAACGTCGGCTTATCAGACTTTTGCGCTAATTCTATCGCACGGCGAATCTCGGTATAGTTATGCCCGTCAATATTGATGGTGTTCCACCCCATAGCCTCAAAACGGGCGGTTTGATTGACAGAGCTTGCTTTATCGACCGTTCCGTCTATCGTGATGTTGTTATTATCCCAGAACACAATCAACTTATTTAAGCGTAAGTGTCCGGCAAGCGAGGCGGACTCTTCGGAAATTCCCTCCATCAGGCAGCCGTCTCCGGCAATCACATATGTATAATGCTCACACAGTGAATTGCCGTATCTGGCGTTTAACATTCTTTCCGCCAGCGCCATTCCGACAGCAGATGATATTCCCTGCCCCAGAGGACCGGTTGTCATATCTATTCCGTCCAAGTGCCCGTATTCGGGGTGACCAGCGGTTTTTGCCCCAAACTGGCGGAAATTTTTAATATCTTCAAGCGTAATGTCTTCATAACCGGTCAGATAGAGCAAAGAATACAGAAGCATTGAACCGTGTCCGGCAGACAAAACAAAACGGTCACGGTCAAACCATTTCGGAGCAGCGGGATTTAATTTGATATATTCGGCAAACAACACCGTTGCAACATCTGCCATACCGAGCGGCATTCCGGGGTGTCCGGAATTTGATTTGTTAATAGCATCGGCGGCAAGAAAGCGAATCGCATTTGCCATTGGTTTCAATTTTGTATTTTCAATCATTTTTATGCTCCTTTTCAGGTTTCGAATTATAAGTAAACAGGGCGATAAGCTCCTGATGTTTGGAATAGACGAATTGGTCAACGAGGGTGACGCGCTCAAATATATAACCGGATTTCATCAACTCTTCGGCATCGTAAACAAAGGTTTTCGGATTGCACGAAACAAAAACAATTTTCTGCGGCTTGTCTGTTGCGGCAAGGTTTGCAATTTCGCGGCACTGGGCGTGCGCGCCGGCGCGAGGCGGGTCCAGCACCAACGCTTTCACGCCTTTTATATCCACCGCATCAAACGGATATTTAAACAAATTGCGGTTAAGGACTTTGACATTATGTATTTGATTGCGGTTTAGCGCTTTTTGCAAACCATTCAGCGAGGGCGCGGACGAATCGGCGGCAATTATTTCGTTTCCGGCGATTTTAGCGAGCGGAAACGTAAATGTTCCGAGCCCACAGAACAAATCGGCAATTTTGCCTTTTGTATCGCCCATATATTCAAGCACTTTTTCTATCATCGCACTTTCGGCTGCTTTGGAGGCTTGCAGGAACACGCCTTGCGGAATTTCGATAACACATCCTGAAATATGCAGCTCGGGCGGCATTTTCTCGGCAACAGTTTCCGGTTGGTTTGAGGCAATTTTCCACGACAGGCGGCAGACGTTTTCTTCAGCATTAACAAAATCTGCGGCAGCAAGACGATGCTCTAGCGACGGCTCCTCGGAAAGATTTAACAATATGTCTATGCCGTTATCCGCAAGCAGCAACTGCGCCGATCCTTCCCTGATATAAACAGTTTCAGGCTTTTTCTTTTTATTTTTTTTCGTTATGGGAATCGAACAAACCTCTTTGAGCAAGCCTTGCACCGCCGGCAGGATATTTTCAAGCGCCGAATCGAGCATCGGACATACGTTAACATTAACAATATTATGGGAATTAACCTCATTAAACCCGAGTTTCAGCTCTTTTTTGACATATTGAAAAGCCATATCCGCACGACGGCGGCTGCCATCTTTGATAAACACAGGCGCATCAAACACCGGCGCACTGTTTTTAATTAAAGCAATCGTTTTTTGAAAATCCGCTATTTTATTTTGGCGGTATTGCTCCTCGCTTTGATTTCGGAAAACACAACCGCCGCACAGCTGACAAACAGAATCTTGCATATTTTTCCTTTCTTTTTTTATTCGTTTAGCAAAAAAATATCATAATGACAAGAAAAGTTTTAAACATTTTTGCAACTCTCCTTTAAAAAAGAGGTGAATATTTTTTTTAATGATATATAATGTGTGCCATATAGAAATATTTTTTGGAGATTTTGATGTTAGTTCACGTTCCCGACCATTTCAGCTCTCATTTAAAATTTGACTTAAAAAAGCTGCCGGCGACGGTTATTGACCGCTCTTCGCCGATAAAACTTTTTGCGGGCTTTTTATGCGGCACGTTGCTGCTCGGGTTAGGGTTTTTAGAATTATTGAGCTTTGTTAAGGCCGAAAAAACGATTGAAACATCGCTCTTAACCGTTGAGTTTTTTGCGTTTGTGACCATCCTTATCGGGCTCGGACTGATTGCCGGTTCTTTTTTATCGTTTAACCGCTATAAAAAAATCACATTCAACGGCAAAGAATTTTGTATTACATACGCTCCGTCTTTCGGCATTAAGCATCGCCTTTCGGAAACATTGGGCAACTATATCGGCGTGCGGCTCCGCGTTTTGTTTATTCAGACCGGACTGTTTAACCGCAACCGTTATATCATTGACTTGTACCACCGAGATTCCGATAAAATTATCCCCCTTTATATTTCGACTAACAACAAAAACATCCGCAAAATTTGGGAAAGCTATGCGAAAATGTTTAAAATGCCGGCTTTGAGCGTGGGCGACAGAGGGCTTGTGCAGCGGGAATATACCGACTTGGATAAATCTTTGCAGGAATTGGCAGCAAGCGGAAAACTACCGTTTATTGCGGGCGGGAAGTTTCCTGCTCCCGAATCGCTCTTTATTGAGGAAAAGAAAAACAAAACCGTGATTCTTCCGCTCGGGGTTTATTGGGATATTTTCAGCTCGCTGTTTTTGTTTATTGCAATATCGGGAATTTTTGTTTTGCTGACGGGCGGCATTTATCTGACAATCCGCGGCACATCCGTACCGCTTAAATACTGGGCAGCCGGCGCGGCATTGCTGCTTATTGTCGTTTATTACATGATGCAGCTGTTTCGCTCGTATCAATTGGAGATTTATTCCGATAAAATCTCGGTGACAGAAACATTGTTCGGCAAAACGCAAAAGCAAGACAGTATTCCTGCAAACAAAATCGAAAATATCGAACTTTCGTATAATCCGACGATTGACCGTTACAGCCTGGCGGTTATCAGCGATGACAAAATCATCACTTTCGGCGGCAGGCTGCCGGTTAATGATTTGTTGTGGCTTAAAGATTTTGTTATCCGCAAATTAATTGGTAATTAAATCGAGTTTTTAATTGCAACGGCGCAAAGCGCGGTTTATATTTTAGGAAAATATTTTTAGTGAAGGGTTAGTGCTATGGCAAAAGATATAAAACGCAAGAATGAAAACAACTCCGAAAACGGCGGAAAGCAATATTTTAATCTGGATGCCGAAAAGGCCTTTTTTGAAGAAGTTGACGAAGAAGTCAGAAACGAACGCTTTAAAGAGCTTATTAACAAATACGGCGGTTATATTCTGACGGTTTTAATTATTGCGCTTTCCGTTGCGGTAGGGTATGAAAAAATCGCCCAGTGGAAAATCAGCAAAGCAGAGCAAAAAAATGTGCAATATGTTCAGGCTTTAGCGCCGACTCCTGATTATGAAAACAATATCGCCGCATTGGAAAATATTGTTGCGACCGAAAAAGGGCTTTATCGGGATATGGCTTATTTGCAAATTGCAAGCCTTTTGCTGGAAAATAACCAGACCGAAAAAGGGCTTGAGGTTTTAAGCTCCATTTATCAAGACAGCAAAGTAACAGACAAAGTCAGAGAAATTGCAGCTGTTAAACTTGCTACCTATAAAGTTGACACGGCAAACTATCAGGAAATCGAATCGCTGTTAGCCCCGATTGTGCAGAAGAACGGCGCATGGGCGGTGATGGCTAAAGAACTGATGGCGATGTCTGCCATCCAAAATAAAGATATGGCAAAGGCACGTTCCATTTATGAAGAGCTTTTGACCAACACAAACATTTCAGAAGAGTTTAAGGCAAGAATTAACGATATGCTCGCTTCAATTAACGAAGCGCAATAAACGCTTACGCTTGTTCAGATTAACATTAAGGAGTTTTGAATATGCACTGGTTAGGTAAAGGACTTTGCTTATGCGGTATGGCTTTGTGTTTGTCTTCCTGCTCACAGGATAAAAAACTTCCCGAAGGCGTGCGCATTTCGGCATTAGGAGATTTTGACAACGCGGTACAGATTCAAAACAAGAAAATCAGCGTTTTGCCGGCGGCTTATCCTAATGTTTCATGGGCGCAGGCCGGTGTTAATCCACAACATGTTATCGGCAATTTGAAAGCCGGATTTGACCTGCAGGAATTGTGGTCGAATAATTTTGGCAAAGGAATCAGCAAGCGCGATATTTTGCTGGCTTCACCGGTGGTTAAAGGCAACAACATTTTTGTGATGGACAGCAAAGGGTTGGTCAGCGCTTTTGATATTAACAGCGGGGAGCGCTTGTGGGAAAATAATCTGACTGCGAATATCGGTGGTTTCAAAGAAACAAAAAGTCGCGCGTCCGGACTGGCTGTTGATGACGGAACGCTTTTTGCCACAACCGGTTTCGGAGGCGTTTTTGCCATGAATGCGGAAAACGGCACGCCCAAATGGCGCAAAGTTATGGAATCTCCTATTCGAATCGCCCCGACAGTGACCGATAAAATGCTTTTGGTACAGACGGTTGACAATAAGCTTTATGCTTTAGACAAGGCAACCGGACATGAGCTGTGGCGCTTTGGCGTGGCGCATGAAGATACGGTGATTGCCGGCGGTGCTGCACCGGCCTATGATGCGGATGACAATGTGGTGGTTGCGGGTTTTTCTAACGGTGAAATTGTGGTTTTGAACGCTGCTGTCGGCACACCTTTGTGGTCCGAGATGCTCGTTTCAAACAAGCAGGTGACATCTACTACGGAAATCAATACCATCGGGGCATATCCGATTGTGCAGGACGGCGTGATTTATGCCATCAGCAATAGCAATATTATGCTTGCAATTGATATGCGGAGCGGCGAAAAACTTTGGGAGCGGGAAATCGGCTCTATGCAAAATATGTTGTTAGCCGGAGATTATCTGTTTGTTATTTCTAACCGCAATATTTTGTATGCAATTGATAAAAATGATGGCGAAACGATATGGTCTATGGATGTGTATGAATATCTGCGCGATGAAGACGACGGCAGCGTTTTGGTATATGCCGCTCCGCCGCTGATGCTTAACGGGCAGATTTTTCTCGCATTTTCAAACGGCAGTGTCATCAAAATTGATGCAGCATCGGGAACGCTTCGCGCAAAGACTGATTTAGGTATTGACATCAGCAACGGATTAATTGCCGCACAAGAAAAGGTGATTGCCGTTTCTGATGATGCGGATGTCATTGTTTTCAAATAACGATAAGGAACGAACTATGGTTAAAGTGGTTGAGGCTGACAGCGAAATTTATCAGTTAGATAAATTGGAAAATATTTGCACGCATATTGAGCGTTGCGGGCGGACGTGTTATAAATCTGAAAACCTTATCACAGACGAAACGGCTGTTCCTTTTATCCGCGGTATTTTGAAAAGCGGTCACGAATCGGTGATTGAACACGCGAATGTTATTTTCAGTATGCCGGAAAATGGAAAGAACCATCGCATTTTTGAGATGAAAGACATTCGCGGGCTTAATATTTCTTTTGAGCAAGGCGTTATTGCCGTTTCGGGAAATATGCGGGCATTTCGCGATTTGGCGCGGGCATATAACGTACACGACTTTCTTTTGCTTATCGGCAATCCTTTATTTTATATCAATCCGGATGCCATGCCGGTTTTTGACGGAGTTAAAATTGAGGGCGTGCAATCTTCCCGTTTTTCGGAATTGCATAACTACGCGACCACCCATTCTATTTGTGATATCGGCGCATATAAAGACGTGACCCGTCATAGGCTCGCCTCATTTTCCATCGAGTCAACCCGCTATTGCAACTATTCTAAAGGGAAGTTTGGCAGCGAGCTGACAATGATGGAACCTTGCAACATTGAAAAAGGCTCGGAAATGTATGCCGAATGGTTTAAAGCTGTGGGAATGATTGAAGCGGCTTATATGAAAATGGCAGAACTTGGCGCTAAAGGCGACCAGCTCCGGATGCTCTTGCCACACTCGAGCAAGGCGGATATGATTATGTCTGCCAATGTGGCGGAATGGAAGCATATTTTTGCGCTACGCTGCCACACGGCGGCTCATCCGTCTGTTCGCGTGGTGATGAAAAAAATATTAGCTAATCTGTATAAGCTTTATCCGCACTTTTTTGCCGAACAATATCAGGAATTTATCGGCAAGCCGGCGGATTGATTTAACGCTTGAAAAATTCAAAGCTTTGTGTTATATGCCTAGCTAATTAGTTTATTTTGCTTTTTAAAAAGGATTTGATATGGCTTTGAAACTGGCAATTGTCGGACGTCCGAACGTTGGCAAGTCAACATTATTTAACCGTCTGGCGGGAAAAAAACTCGCATTGGTGCATGACCTTCCGGGGGTGACGCGCGACCGCAAAGAAGTTACGACCAAACTTAAAGATTTGGAATTGACCATTATTGATACGGCCGGTTACGAAGAGGCAACCGAAGGCAAAATGGAAGAGCGGATGTGGCAGCAAACCAAACGCGCGATTGAAGAATCTGATGTGGTATTGTTTTTATTTGACGCGCGTGCCGGTATGCAGGCTTATGACGAACACTTTGCCGACTTGGTGCGCAAAAGCAAAAAGCCGGTTTTATTGCTGGCAAACAAATGCGAGGGGCGTGACCAAGAACAAGGGATTTATGAAGCTTATAAATTGGGGCTTGGAGAGCCGATTATTTTTTCAGCCGAGCACAGCATCGGGTTTGACGAGTTGTATTTGCAATTGAAAGAGTTGGAAGAAAAACTGTTTGCAGCCAAAAATGAGGAAGAAACCGGCGAAGAAGATGCAATTGAAGACATTAACGAACTAAAGAAAAAGCCGATACAGATTGCGATTGTCGGACGACCGAACGTCGGGAAGTCCACCCTTGTTAATGCGCTGTTAAATGATGAACGGATGTTGACCGGTCCGGAAGCAGGGCTAACGCGCGATGCGATTACTTCGCGTTGGCAGTGGAAAGGCTGGAAGATAAATCTTGTTGATACGGCGGGTTTGCGCAAGCAAGCGAAAGTGACCGGCGCAATTGAAAAAATGTCGGTTGAAAGCACAATGTATGCCGCTAATATGGCACAGGTTGTCATTTTGGTTTTGGATGCGGACGGCGTGTTAGATAAGCAGGATTTAACGATTGCCCGCAAGGTTTTGGATGAAGGGCGCGCGTTGGTGGTGGCGGTCAACAAATGGGATATTGCCGACAAGCAAGAGGCATTGCAAAAGCTTAATGACAAGCTCGCGACATCCTTGACACAAGCCGAAGGCGTGCCGACGGTTACGATTTCAGCATTGAAAAAGCACGGATTAGATAAACTTTTGAGCGCAGTGATTAAAGTTTATGAGCGTTGGAACGTGCGTATTCCGACAGCTCCTTTAAACCAATGGTTTCGCGATGTACAAGAGGCTAACCCTGCCCCCTTGGGCAAAAATAAACGTCGGATTAAGCTTAAATATATCACACAGGCCAAAACCCGTCCACCGTCATTTTTTATATTCTCCAGCAATCCTGAAGGGCTGCCGGATTCATATTTGCGGTATCTGACGAACCAACTGCGCGAAACTTTCGGGCTACGCGGCATTCCCATCCGGATTACGGTTCGAAAAGCTGACAACCCGTATGCAGAGTAATAAAAAATCCCTTGATTTTTCAAGGGATTTTTTTATTTAGCCGAATGTTCTGCCGGAACTTGCCGTGTATGCGGCGAGGCAGTCTATCAGTGATATATTTATATATTGGTTTTGCGCGATGCCGAGCTCTCCGGCAAAAAAGTCTGTCAGCCCGGAAACAACCTTGTCTTTATCCCCTAAACCGATTGATTTCAGCTCTATCAGCGCTCCTTTGTTTTTTGCACTGCCGCCGTGTGCCATTGCCGGATTATGGATAATGTTTGCAACAACATAACCGACCGGCTTATGCAGCAATTCGGCTGTGAGGGCGGATGCTTTTTCTGCCAGCTCCGCGGCATTATTTATATCTGCATTGGTATAAACGGTTAAATAGGGCATCTGTTTATCTCTCCTTTAATGTAATTGTGTATGATACAAAGCGGCATATATGCCGTTTTCTTTATTTATCAACTCATCGTGAGTGCCGATTTCGGCAATTTTTCCATAATTCACGACAACAATTTTATCTGCATTGCGAACGGTTGACAAGCGGTGCGCAATAATAAACACCGTACGGTCTGCCATCAGGTTTTCGATTGCCTGCTGAACGATAGCCTCGGACTTGTTATCCAGCGCAGAGGTCGCCTCATCCAAAATTACTATCGGTGCATTTTTAATAAACGCACGGGCGATAGCAATACGCTGTTTCTGACCGCCGGAAAGCAACACGCCGCGTTCACCGATTTCAGTATCCAGCCCTTTATCCAGCGTTCCGATAAATTCATCCAGGCACGCACATTTGACAGCGTTTTGAATTTCCTCTTCCGTTGCGTCTTCTTTGCCCAAAATGATGTTATCGCGAATCGTGCCGCCAAAGAGGAAGTTATCTTGAAAAACGATAGCAATGTTATCACGCAGAGAATCAATATCCAACTCGCGAATATCCGTGCCATCAATCAGGATTTCACCTTTTTTGACATCATAAAAACGCGGCAAAAGGTTGACCATTGTGGTTTTTCCACCGCCGGAATTGCCGACAAAAGCGATTGTTTCACCGATTTTTATTTTTAAATTCACGTTCTCCAAAACCGGCTTGTTTTTAACATATGAGAAAGAAACATTTTTATATTCAATACTCTTTTCGGGCTTATTAAGCATTTTCGGCTTATCGCAATTTCTGATTTCCGGCACGCGCTCTAATGCGGTAAAAACGCGCTCCATTGCCATCAGCGCCATCTGCACGCTGTTGAAGTTATTACCGATACTTTTAATCGGATTATACAACATAATCAACGCGGCAATAAACGAAACGAAATTACCGGCAGTTATCTGATGATTCACAATCAGGTATGACCCCGTCCAGATAACGGCAGCAATACCGAAAGACACAATAAAATGCATAATCGGCGACATCATTCCGGTACGCTGAATCATTTTCATCCCGAGCTTAAACACGCTGTCTAACGTGCTGCAGAAGCGTTTATTTTGATAATCATACAAATTATAAGAAGAGATAATCCGATTGCCGTTATACGTTTCATTAAAATGCGTCATGACGGCTGCGCCCGAAAATATGGATTTATCCATCAGGCTTTTAATCCGGCGGCGAACCCTTGTAAGCGGGAACAATGCGCACAACAGTACAATTGTTGCAATAATCGCAAGCTGCCACGAATTATAAAACAACACGGCAATTAACGACAGCGAAGAAAATAAACGGGTTGTAAACAGTTTCATATTATTTAGCAAACCGCTGCAGGCCGAATCTACATCATTATTAAAGCGAAAGATAATATCGCCGGAAGTGTTTTTATCAAAAAAACCGGCATTGTAATGCATGAGCTTGCAAAACAGGGTCTTTTTAACATCCATTGCCACTTTCTGACCGACCCAAGTGTTTAAGTATGTCGCCGTATATGTCAGCAGGCTTTGAATAGAACTGAAAACGATAATCAGCAACGGAATAAAAAAGGTTGTTGAGCCCAAAGTGCTTTTTTCCACCATCACGACATCCATATACGGTTTTAAAGCCCAGGCAATAACGGCATCCATCGAGCCAATCGGAATTGTTATCAGAACGGCTATCAGCGCCCTGCCCCAGTATGGTCTGACATACGGTAAAATCTTCTTATAATTAATAACAATATTCAAACTTGAGATTTTGGCTTTGAGTTTTTGAAACATTAGTCTTCCCGATATATAATTTACATAACAGCGTTTCTGCGGAATTTCCGCCTTCCGCAACGGTTGACATTTAGCAGATTTTTTATCAGTTGTAAATAAAAAAATCTTTTCTGTAAATAGATAAAATCCGGATACAAAAAAAGCCGTCCGAAAACTCGAAACGGCTTAATATCCATAGTCCATCACTTTACTTACAAAATTTCAATTGCGCCAGCAGCCGTGCGTCCGCGGTCATCATAAATTTCATAGCTGACACGCTGACCTTCATACAACTTTCTCAATCCTTTTTCTTCCAGTTTTGT
This sequence comes from uncultured Alphaproteobacteria bacterium, assembly GCA_910576955.1. Lineage (GTDB taxonomy): Bacteria > Pseudomonadota > Alphaproteobacteria > RF32 > CAG-239 > CAG-267. The sequence continues at coordinate 216,641 of CAJTJB010000001.1, forward strand.
GATATGTACAAACACGTCCTTTCCACCGTTTTCAGGTTGAATAAAGCCATAACCTTTGCGGGAATTAAACCATTTAACAGTACCTGTCGTCATATTGTCTCCTTATTAATAAAATAAACAAGTTTCACTTTCTCTGCCAAAAACAATGCTTTGACAGAAGCTATTTATAATACCATTTATTTTATAGTCAATACACAATATGCATTTAAAGGTTGTTTTTTAAAGCTATATTATGGATTTTATTCCTAATTAATTCACGAAATTCTGGGTTTATACTACTTTCTTTAGCTTTTTCATTCATAATTTTCAAAATATCTTCGCGGTATTTGGGCTTATTGAGGGCAATTTTTTCAAGATAATATACCGTTGCTTCAAAAATCTGTTTTTCTTCGCTGTTTAACCCGCTGGCAATGCTTAAATAGACCGGCGAAAACTTCTTTTTAACCTCGGTATGGTTTAAAGCATAGGAGGCTTTTTGAATTTTTTCGGCTTCGGCCGGGCTGATGTCCCCGCTTTTGCGGCGCACGATAAAACCGGTAATTTTTTTAAGCATTGATGTACTGATTTTGGCTGACATTTTCTTCCCTCTTTTTAATTCCCATAATATAAACATAAATGAGTTTTTTCTTTTTGCAATCAGTTTTTAATGAAAAATATAAGAAAAACTATTGACACTTAAAATAAAGCATACTATGAATGGTGACGTTATCAGCGATTGCTTGATCGTCTAATGGTAGGACAGCGGACTCTGACTCCGTTAATCTTGGTTCGAATCCAGGTCAAGCAGCCAACAAAACAGAAGCCGGGTTTTATATCCGGCTTTTGTTTTCAGGGTTTGATTTCTATCGGTGTGCCGTTTGGCACCAGTTTCCAGATTTCTTCTATTTCTTTATCGGTTACGGCAATACATCCCTCTGTCCAATTATAGTTATTATGGATGAAGTCAAATGCGGCATTCGGCGCGTAATTCGGATAGCCGTGAATCATTATATCGCCGCCGGGGGAGACTTTTTTAGCGGCAGCGCGGGATTTGTCTGCCGCATTCGGATACGAGATGCGTAACGACAGATGATATGCACTTTTAGGATTGCGCCCCGAGATGGTATATTTGCCTTCCGGCGTTTTGCCGTCACCTTCCTTTTCTTTGTGCCCTGTCGGGTTTGGACCGAGGCGGATGGTATATTCTTTAATATTTTTATTGCCTTGGCGCAGATACATTTTGCGGACGGATTTTTCAACCAAAATATTATCTATGGTTTTATCGGCGGCTATTACCGGCACGGCTGTCAGCAACAATATTATAATCAACTTTTTCATTTTGAAACCTTATGCGAGAGATATTTTATGACCTTTTTCATTAAGGTTGAAAAAGGATAGTTTTCCAGAGTTTTCGGGCTTACGAACATTCCATCGCTTAATGGAGATGTGTTGCTTTGAAAGGTATAAATACGCAAGGTCAGTTTGAAATGGGTGAAAACATGAGTGACTTCGTTTCCAGTGTCTTCAGCATTAGCAAATAAGACACCCTCGTCTATCCACGGAAATTCGTATAAACCGGAAAGCAAGCCCTTTTCAGTACGTTTACGAATAAGCACTTCGCCTTTGGAATTATATATCAGGCAAACACTGCCGTGTTTTTCTTTCTTTTCCAATTTGCGACGAACAGGAATCTGTTCCACATCGGCTGTTCCTTTTGACTGGCAATATTCTGCCCACGGACAAAGCAGACATTGCGGATTTTTGGGCGTACAAACGGTTGCTCCCAAATCCATAATTGCCGAGGCATAATCAGCGGGGTATTCTTGGCTGGTCAGCGTTTTTGCTTTGGCGCGAATCGTATCGGCAATAACATCGAGCGAATCGGTTAAATGATACAAGCGGGCGATGATACGCATCACATTGCCGTCAATCACCGTTTCGGGCTGGTTAAACGCGAGCGCCAAAAAGCTTGCAACTGTGTATGGGCCTATTCCTTTAAGCTTTAGGATATCCTGCCGCTGTTCGGGGAATTTACCGCCGAAATCATTGACAATTATTTGTGCGGTTGTGTGCAATGAGCGGGCGCGGGTATAATATCCCAACCCCTGCCAGAGTTGGTAGACTTCTTCAATATCCGCATCAGCCAACGCCTGAACTGTCGGAAAACGCGCCATAAAACGGTGAAAATACGGGATAACGGTTTTGACCGTGGTTTGCTGAAGCATAAACTCCGAAACCAAAATGACATACGGGTCGGGATGTGCGCCGCCCTTAACGCGCCACGGCAGGCTGCGCCCGTTCGTATTATACCATTTGAGCAAAAGTGTTGATAAATTTGTATCAGTCATATGGGGAGGTTAGCGTTTTAATTATAAAATGTCTACTTTATTTTAATATAGACAAGAGATGTTTTTTGTGGTATCATAACGGTAATTCAAATATTATTGTTTAACCTTTAATCATAAAAGATATGAAAAGGAATTATTCTAAATTTATCGCAATTGTTTGCGGTTTAATATGTATGTGTGGGTTGAGCAGCTGTTGTGCGCTAATGGATATTTACGGACCACCGCCACCTCATCATCACCATCACTGCCCGCCTCCGCCGCCACGGCATCACCATCACCACCATTACCGCTATTATGGCAGTATTGAGTTGGGAACAACAGATGCCTACGATATGGCGGTCGTGGACACAAGTAACGAACAGAGTTGCTCGGTTCTTTAAGATAAAGCCCTCCTTGCGGGGGCTTTATTGCTTTGTATAACAAAAGAGAGAGGAATAATTTCCTCTCTCAGTGACCTCCTCTAATGCCTCAACAAACGAATTTAGATCTTTTGTTATTGCAGAAGACAAGGAACATTTCTTGTTCACTCTGCAAAACCTGAAACTAAATTCTATTTTCAAAACTTTTCCATCGTGAACACTTAAAGATATAGGCTTATTTGAAAGAATATCAAGGAAAGCTAAACTATTTGATATAAGCTTTTACCGTTTGGCTATAAAAAAATCCCCAAACGGGGATTTTAGAAAATATGGTGCTCTGGAGAAGACTTGAACTTCCACTGCCTGAGGCAACATGCACCTGAAGCATGCGCGTCTACCAATTTCGCCACCAGAGCAACGGATATTTAATTAAACGCTTTTTTTATTTGTGTCAACAGTTTTTTTAGAATACGCCATAAGCATTTAATAATAAGGCTGCTCCCAACACTATGCGATATATAATAAAAGGCAAGAAAGTCGCAAACCTTAACCAGCGCATCATTAAAAAGATGGCAAGAAATGAGAAAATAAATGACAATCCGACCGCCTGATAAGCCATTGTGATACGTGTAAATTCCGTTCCGTTATAGAGCATATATGCCGCAACAATGCCTGCTGCCAAGATGGAGGGAACGGATAACAACATTGAAAACTTGGCGACTTCGGCGCGGTTATAGCCCAAGAAGCGCCCCATTGTGATGGTCACGCCAGAGCGGCTTGTTCCGGGGATGAATGCCAGACACTGGGCGAATCCTATCAGAAGAGCATCGCGCAGGCGCATTTCCTTTAAGGTTTTTGCCGTACTGAACTTTGTATCTGCGTACCACAAAACCAGAGAATAAGCAATCAGCATAATGCCGATAAGTTTGGTGCTCCTTGTCCAATCTGTTCCCATATAGGAGAATACGCCGCCGATGACGATTGCCGGTATGGTCGCAAACACAATATAATATGCCAGACGCACCCCGGTATTTTCAAAATTCGGCAAAAATTTATTTTGCCACAAACCCTGCAGCATTGTTTTAATCGTCTGCCAGAAATACAGCACAACGGCTACCAATGAGCCGATATGCAGCGCAATGTCTATCGCCTGCCCTTGGTCTCCGTATGAGGTTAATTTGGCAAATAAAATCAAGTGTCCGGAAGAGCTTACCGGCAAAAATTCCGTTAATCCCTGTATCAGTGCAAGCCAAAAGATGTGCATACTAATCATCGCGTTTCTCCTTTATTTGCGGAAAGTATAGCGACAAGTTATTAAAAATCGAATAATGTTGCCTGCGGTTTTTCTTCTTTTTTGGCTTTTTTCGGGCGGATGGTTTGCTGCGGTGCATTTGAAAGTGATGTATTTAACTCACCGTCGGCAAAACGGATGGTCAGGCTGGTTTGTTTTTGCGCCTCGGCGATGTTATAAACCGTTTGGTTATGTTCGCCCTTGACCCAAGCGAATCCGCGCTTTAACACAGACTCGACCGATACCCCTTCCAGACGGGCGGATAGGCTTTGCAGGCGCTCCTGATAACGTTCTATCTGGGTGTTAATATACACGGGTTTCAGCTCTGCCAACGCTAGCGTGTTTTTCTTTTGAGTCAAAACATTTTTCATTGCGATTTGCAATCGTTCCAAACGATAATCCAGTTTTTGCGCGCTTTCATTTAATATCTGCTGCAAATTCGGAATACCGCGGCTTAAGCCCTCAATACGCGTTTTGTATTCGTCCAGACAACGGCGAATCGAACTGCGCATCCGATTATCCAAAATGTTTAAGCACGATACGAGTTCGTCTTTTACCGGAACGGCAAATTCCGCCGCACCGGTCGGGGTGGGGGCGCGTTTGTCTGACACATAGTCAATCAGCATTGTGTCGGTTTCGTGCCCGACTGCCGAGATTAACGGGATTTCCGAATCGTAAACAGCCCTTATCACCACTTCTTCATTAAACGGCCATAAATCTTCCAGACTGCCGCCGCCGCGGGCAACGATTATGACATCCGGACGTTTAACCGGACTTTCTTTTGTTAAAGCATTAAAACCGCGAATCGCCGCGGCGACTTTTTCTGCCGCACCCTCGCCCTGAACCGGTGTGGGCCACAGGATGATATGCGAGGGGAAACGGTCGCGGATACGGTGGATAATATCTCGGATTACAGCACCAGATGCGCTGGATACGACGCCGATTGTTTCGGGTAAAAACGGAATCGGCTTTTTGTGCGCGGCATCAAACAAGCCCTCTTTTATAAACTGCTGCTTACGCTCTTCCAATAATTTTAAAAGTGCGCCCTGCCCTGCCGGCTCAAGACTTTCGATAACCAGTTGATATGATGATTTGCCGGCAAAGGTGGTGATTTTGCCGGTGGCGATAACCTCCAGTCCATCTTCAATTTTAACTTTGAGATTTGAAGCAACACCACGCCAACACACCGCCGCCAAAACGGCGTTTTCATCTTTTAACGATAAATACCAATGCCCCGAATCGGCACGTTTTGAACCAAAAATCTCGCCACGGATTAAAACATGATTAAAATTTCCCTCAACAAAACGTTTAATTTCATTGGAAATTTCAGTAATGGTTTTAGGCTGCGGCTCGACCGGTTTTATGACGGAAAGCGAGGGTTCTTCCTCAAAATCAAAATTTAAGCTCATCATAACTCCAGCAACCCTTTCGTGAAGTCTTCAGCTTTGAACACATCCATATCTTCCGCTTGCTCGCCCACACCGACAAAGTGAATCGGAATTCCGGTTTCAGAGGCAATTGCCAGCAATATGCCGCCTTTGGACGAGCCGTCAAGTTTGGTCACAACAACGCCATTCACATCGACCAGCTCTTTAAATATTTTTACCTGATCCAACCCGTTTTGACCAGTGGTCGCGTCTATCGTAATCAGGGTTTTATGCGGGGCGTCCGGTGAGATTTTTTTGATAACGCGGACAATTTTTTGCAGCTCGTCCATCAAGCCTTTTTTGTTTTGCAGCCGTCCGGCAGTATCAATAAACACAATATCATCGCCTTGTTTTTCCGCCTCTTTCAAACCGTCATAGCACAAGCCCGCACTGTCACACCCGGCAGAACCGGAAAAAACGCGCAAATTGTGGCGGCTGCCCCAAACGGCTAATTGCTCCACGGCGGCGGCACGGAATGTATCTGCGGCAATAAACGACACTTTATACCCCTGTTCTGCAAATTTTTTGCCGAGTTTACCGATAGTGGTGGTTTTGCCCGCACCGTTAACGCCGACCATTAAAATCACAAACGGCTTTTTTGTTTTATCTATCTGCAATTCCTGCTCGGAGGGCTTTAAGATATTGACAATATCGCGGCTTAATTCCTCTTTTATTTGGGCAATGTCGCTGCCTTTTTCAAACCGGCGCGCCGTAAATTTCTCGACGATTTCGGTGGTGGCTTTCACGCCGACATCAGCAGTATAGAGCAGCTCTTCAAGGTCTGTCACAACATCATCCGACAGGCTTTCTTTGGTGAAAATATCAGTTATGCCGCGGCTCAAATTTTGCGATGTTTTTTTAAGCCCGAAGCCTAATTTTTGAAAAAAACCGCCCATTGTTTATTCCTTTCGTAAATTTCTTAATGTTTCGGCACGCATTCTCCGGATGTTGACCGGCACTTGCGGCATTTTGGCCGCAGGCGTTCCGGGACGCTCCGAATAAGGGAAAACGTGCAACTTGTCTATTCCCGCCTCTTCAACTAATTTAAGCGTGTTGTTAAAATTTTCATCTGTTTCGGTCGGGAACCCGCAGATAAAATCTGCTCCGAAGGTGCTCTCCGGACGGGCGGCGCGCAATTTTCGGCAAAGATTTATAACATCCTCGCGGCTATGCCTGCGCCCCATTCTTTTTAATATCAGATTATCGCCGGACTGGATGGAAAAATGAAAATGCGGGTGAATATTCGGATATGCGCGCACCAATGCGACGAATTCATCGTCTATGGCGGCGGGGTCTAATGAACCGAACTGCAATGAAGGAAGCTCCGGAAATGTCTGCAATATTTTTTTGACCAGCCCGTTAAAACTCGGTTCGTATGAGCACGCATCCACGCCGGTCAGGCAGATTTCTTTAAAACCTTGTGACAGCAACAGACTTATCTGTTCCAAAATTTTCTCTTCCTTAACCGAGCGGTTGGCGCCGCGCGCCTGCCAGATGATGCAATAAGTACAACGATGGTTGCAGCCCTGCTGTATCTCCACAAAGGCGCGTTCCCGCCCCTCAAAACCGGTTATCATATAGGCATCGTATCCGCTAAACGAAAAAATGTCGCCGACAATTGTTTTTTCTTTGGCTATCAGATATTTTTCAATTTCGGTTTTTTCTTTGTTGCCCAAAACCAAATCTACTTCAGGCATATCGGCAAAGCGCGCGGTGCTGACTTGGGCAGCACAACCGGTGACAATAATTTTGGCAGCGGGATTTTCTTTGCGCAATTTGCGAATAGCCTGGCGGCACTGGCGTTCGGCTTCAGATGTTACGGCGCAAGTGTTGACAACTATCAAGTTATCATACGCCTTTAATTTTTCCTTAAAAATCTCGCTTTCATAGCTGTTTATCCGACAGCCGAATGTTATTACTTTTGCCATAGATTTTATTACCTTTATTATTTGAGGGCGAGTTTAGCGGCAAAAATGTATTTGTGCAAGGAAAATTAAAAAGCTATGCCATATTTAGCCTGTGTTTCTTTGGCATATTTCCACCACAACGGTCTTAAATAGGGCTGCGAAAACCAATCTGTCCACGGCTTATGACCAGCGAAGTGGAGAATCGCCGCATTTTCATAAACGGCTTGCGGCGTTTTGGGGATGCGTTCATTCCAAAATGCACTCAAAAAAACGGCATCTTTTTCTTCAAAAAAGACACTGTTGCAATTATAGCGGTAAGAAAGCGGTGTTACTTTGCCCGCAAACACGACGTTCATAACATCTTGATCACCGAAAACATCGTTATGCGTATTAAAGTAAATCACAGCTTTTCGGATTATCTTATCTTGGCGTATTTTTTCGAGATTTAGGAGCATAACGCCGCTGTTAAAATAGAACTCTTTGTTTCTTAAATTTAACTCTGCGATATGTTCGGGGTATTGATACATCAACCCGTCTTTAACAGCAGCAGCGTAGCTGTTTGATATATTTGTCTGATATGCTTTAGTTAAATCTTCCTGTACGAGCGTGTCCGCATCCAGATACAAAACTTTTTTAACACCTTTAAGATATTCGGGAATAAACAATTTTTGCAAAGCAATCTCAAAGGCTCGGAAACGCCCGAGGCGGGAGAAATCCAGTTGCAACTGCTGCGCGGGATATATATTGATTTGAACATTTTTTTGCTCCATACGCCTGATTTTTTGTACATCTTCATAAGTAAAATCTTTAGCGATGATGTGGACATTATATACTGTGCCAGGCAATTTGTTTGCCACAGCGGAATGGAGCGACACCATCATATACGGCATATACTTCGAATCGGCCATATAGGCGATATTTACTACCGGTTTCCGCGCAAAATACAGCACTCCGGCAAGGATAAAAATCAAAACCAATATTGCAGCGGCAAGCTTTTTAGTCATTAGTAATCCTTTACTCGGTTATAATATCTGAACCAGAGCTCTTTAAGGTACTCGGGCTTATAATTCTCCTGCCACGGCTTATCGCCGGCATAATGGAGGATAGTCGCATTTTCATAAATATTAAATGTATCTTTCGGCAGAGGCTCTCCGAAATAACCGCTTAAAAAATCCAAATCATCGGCTTCAAAAAAGGTGCTGATACAATTATACCGATACGACATCAATTTTAACTTATCGCCAAACACGACATTCAAAACATCTTGATCGCCGAAAAAATCTTCGTGGGTTTTGATATACTCCACCAATTTGGCGGTCATATTATCTTCGCGCTGGAGTTTCAGGTTATGGAGCATCACTCCGCTGTTAAAATAAAATCCGCGCTTATCCAGCCCGATTTCCGCCATTTCTTTCGGAAAACGGTAGAATATGCCGTCTTTTGCCACCGCGGCGTAGACACCCGTAACATCTATATTATACAATTCGCTCAAATCTTTCAAAACCAATGTGTCACCGTCCATATAAATTACTTTGTCAAGTGTTGATAAGATTTCGGGCAAATAGATTTTGTGCATACCGACTTTATATTGCAAAAAACGCTGCATATTTTCATAGGGCAAATCAGGCTCTTGTTGCGGTATTATCGTGATATTTACAGTATCCGGCGCTAGATTTTTGAGCTTTAAGACCGCTTGTTCGTCTGCGGGCGTGATATTTTCGGCTATGATATAAAAGTTATATCTGCTTTGCGGGCATTTATTACGAATCGCCGATGACATTGCAACCATTGTCGGCGGAGCATAGCGCGAATCGGTTATCAGTGCAATATTGACGGGATTGTTTGCAGCTGCGCGGCAATTATTTGCCTGAATGCGAATATATTTTTCAGACGGCGGATTTTCCTCATTATCGGGCATTTTCAATATAAAAAACAAACAAGCGGCAATTGCAGCAAGCAAAAAGCACATTATACCGTAAAAAAACTTTTTAGACATTTTTTCTCCTTTGATAATCGTTTTTTAGCACATATTCGTTAATTATTCGTGGATAATTCCTTTTAGCATTGCAAATATTGTCCGTTTTTTTAATATCAGTATCAGATTAAATTACGGAGAACGATTATGAACAGAAAGGCTGCCAATATTATTGCCACATATTTCGGTTTGGGGCTTTCAAAATATGCACCGGGGACCATGGGATCGCTCGGGACTTTGCCGCTTGCATATGTGCTCATCCGTTTTGGCGGTTTTTACGCCCTTATTATTGCTGCTGCCGTCATCTTTTTTGTCGGCGTTAAAGCAACAGATGTCGTAATTAAAGAAAGCGGGGATGACGACCCCTCTAAAGTCGTGATTGACGAAACGGTCGGGCAGCTTTTAAGCTTTGCACTGGTGGCTTTTATGGCACCGGAATATTTGACTGGCGTTTCCAGCCTTTTATTCTACATTGCCGGATTTGCCTTTTTTCGCTTTTTTGACATATTGAAAATGGGACCGGTTAAATATGCGGATACGAAAATAAAAAATGCATACGGCGTTATGCTGGATGACGTTTTTGCGGGAATATTTGCCGCTGTTTTGCTTTTGGGCGTTTTATGCATTCAGATTAACCTCTGATTGAGGTGTTAAGCAATCCGGACTCCGGTTAAATTTTAAATATTAAACTGCCAGTTTAATACGGTTTACTTTTTATTTTTTGTATTTATAAAAACATTTTGCTTTTCAAATACAAACAGTCCTTCGCGAACCAACTGCTTTGCCAGTTTGGAGTGCGGATATTTACTTAAATTATATAATAATTCGACAAACAGGCGATTAGTCTGTTTAAGGTTGGTTAAGTCGTTTTCAAAATCTTCATTTTGAATATTTTTTACTTTTTTCATCTTATGATTCCTTATATAAAAAATGAGTCTTGATTGCTTAACCCTATAATTTTATATAAAGATTTTTTTTATTGGGTAACTTTTTATAGCGAACTTTTAAACATTTCTATCTCAAGCCACGCTGTTTCTTTGGAATCTTTTTCTTTTTTCAACTCTTCAAGACGGGTGGTGAGTGTGTAAAACTTTTGATTATCTTTCATATACAAATCAGGCGCTGACAATTCCGCTTCCGTGGCGGCAATCTTTTTTTCCAATTGTTCAATTTCTGCCGGCAAGACTTCGTACAATCGCTGGTCTTTATAACTTAAACGCGGCGCTTTGGACTGCGGTGAAACTGCGGCTGCCGTACTTTTTTTCACGGATACAGGCTTAACCTCTTTTTTATTGCCGGCAATATATTTGTTATACAGCTCATCATAGCTGCCAATGTGCTCGATTATGGAGCCATCGCCTTTCATATACAGCATTGAGGTCGTGATTTTATCCAGAAAATCGCGGTCGTGGCTGACGAGCAGGATTGTTCCCTGATATTCATCAAGCACCTCTTGCAGCAAATCCAACGTATCCATATCCAAATCATTCGTTGGTTCATCAAGCACCAAAAAATTTGACTCGCGCGCCAGTGATAACGCCAACATCAAACGGTTTTTCTCGCCTCCGGACAAACAAGATACCGGGCTTTGCGCTTGTTCGGGCGTAAAAAGAAAATCTTTCAGATAGGCAATCACATGGCGGTAATGCCCGCGGACATAGATATGGTCGCCTTCGCCGCACAGCGTTCGCCATAATGTTTTTTCCGGGTCAAGCATAGCGCGGTTTTGGTCAAAATATGCCATTTCAAGATTTTTACCCAAGCGGACAAATCCTGAATCCGGCGCAAGATGTTGCGTTAATAATTTTATCAGCGTTGTTTTGCCCGAGCCGTTAGGTCCGACTATGCCGATACGGTTGCCTTTCATAACACGCAGCGAAAAATCTTTAACAATTTCGCGGTCACCGAATTTTTTAGAGATATGTTTGGCTTCCATAACCAATTTGGAGCGCACGGCTGCTTCTTTGATTTCCAAATCTACCGAGCCCAGTTTTTTGACCTGTTCGCGGCGTTCCTGACGCAATTGCTGCAAACGGCGCAACCTCCCCTGATTGCGGCGGCGGCGAGCCGTGACGCCTTTGTGCAGCCACTCGGTTTCTTCTTCCAATTTCTTATTTAAATATTTTTCTTTAATGATTTCCTGATTTAAAATTTCTTCCTGCCACTCTTCAAACGCAGAAAAACCTTTGTTGTTTGAGTGCGTCATTCCTCTATCAAGCCAAATCGTTGCGTTTGACACGCGGTTTAGAAAAGAGCGGTCGTGGCTGATGACGACAACGGCGCCGGTAAACTTTTTTACTATTTCTTCCAGCTTTTCAATTGTGGCAATATCCAGATGGTTGGTCGGCTCGTCTAACAACAGAATATCCGGCTCGGATATCAATGCACGGGCAAGGGCTGCTTTTTTACACTCGCCACCCGATGCGGTTTGCGGATTTGCTTCTGCGTTAATCTCAAGCTGTCCGATTAAGATATCGGCTTTGTATGCCTGCTCTTCGGGATGTGTTGTTTCAAGCCCTGACAGAATGACGTCTTTAAGGGTTTTAAAGGCTGAAAAATCTGCCTCTTGCGCCATATAAGACACTTTTATCCCCGGCTGGATAAAAACTTCGCCGTTGTCCGGCTCTATTGCTCCGGAGATTATTTTCAAAAGCGTTGACTTGCCGCTGCCGTTGCGCCCGACAAGGCAGATTTTATCGCCCTTGCATATATTTATGCTGACAGATGTAAACAACGGTTTGACGCCAAAAGTCAGGCTGATGTCGCGCAGGGTATATATCGGAGCTTCATTTATCATTTTTCTTTTATTTCCATTAGGATATCTTGCCAATTGAAATTTACATTCTGTGTTTTATACTATAATTTGTATTGAAAGCAATATTTTTTTGCTGTATGTTGGATTGTAGCAAACATAAAAAAATGACAGGGATGATGAGAGATATGAAAAAAGTTGTTTCGGTCTTTTGCGGACTGATTGCATTTTCGGCTGTTACTGCCAATGCACAAATAGATTTGGGCGTCAGCGATATTCCTGACAACACAACCGGAGAAACGCTTGAACAGCAATTTGAGCAAAATTCGGACAGTCAGAAAAGCTTTTCTTTTTTTGATAAAGCTGTCAGCCTTTTCAGCTCTGCCAAACCGGCACAAGCTCCCAAAAACATCAGTATCGAGGAATTAACACAAAAAGCCGACAGCGGCGATGTTGAGGCTTTGCTTGATTTGGGGTATATGTACCTTTACGGAACAGACGGCATTACCGTTGACCATAAACTCGCGCTCGACTATTATACAAAAGCAGCCGAAAAGAAAAATGCCGTGGCGCTTAATAACCTCGGCAGCCTTTATTTTAACGGTATCGGAACAAACGTTGACTATCCGCGGGCTATCGGCTATTTTGACGAAGCGGCAAAGCTCGGAAGCGATGATGCGGCGGTCAATCTGGCCATTATCTATTTGGGTTCGGATGTCAAAAGCAAAAGTAAGGACGATTTGATTAAAGTTGCCGCCCTTTTGGAGCAGGCGCAGGCAAATAACAATATTGCCAAATATCTGTCAGGATATGCTTATATGAAAGGCTTTCTATTCAAACAAGATTATGCCAAAGCCTTTCCGTTAATCAAAGCGGCGGCTGATGCCGGATATGACGAGGCACAGCTGGTCTTATCGGATTTTTATATTAACGGATGGGGAACACCGAAAAATTATAACCGTGCGGTGCAATATCTGAAAAGTTCCGCAGCGCAGGGAAATGCCGAAGCTATGCTTAAGCTGGGGGATATACTTTCCGAAGGAAAAATTTATACCCGCAATATTATGAATGCGCATGTTCAATATAATATTGCCGCCGTTATGGGGATTGAGCAGGCGGCAGCCAAACGGGATACCCTTGAAAAAAACATTAAAATTGAAGATTTGCTGACAGTCCAATCCGAGGCGGAAGATTATGTTCCTGCGCCTTCAGAGCAGACATTATTCATTCGGCAGACATACGGCAACAGCTTAAAGGCTTATATTGACCTTAATTTAAAAACGGCACGAAAACTTAAAGTTGCAGGAGAGTAAAAAAGTGAAGGCATCCGCATTTTTTAATAAACTTGTTTCTTGGCTGGGGTTGTTTTTCTTTATTTTAGCTGCATATATGATTTACCGGCAGCTTTCCAAATATTCTTTGGAAGAGCTTAAAGAGGCGCTGTTGAGTATTCCTCGCATCAATTTGTTTTATGCGCTTGCCGCGTCATTTATCGGTTATATTGCCTTATCGACTTATGATTATCTGGCATTAAGATATATTAAAAAGAAGCTTGCGGCGTGGAAATGGATTTTAACGGGATTTGTAGGATTTTCCGTTAGCAATAATGCCGGTCACGCTATTGTATCCGGCGGAGCAGTACGCTACCGTTTTTACTCCCGCTGGGGAATCTCGCCGGCGGATATTGTCAAGATGGTTACTTTTTCGGGTTTTACTTATTTAGTAGCTTGCTTTTTTTTGATTATTATCGGCTATGTCTTAACGCCGGAACATGCCTTTGGCGGAAATGATTCTACGAAAATGTCAACATTTATCACTATGCTTTTATCGGTTATCGGCATTTTGATTTATTTGTGGGCGAGCCTTTATTATAAAAAAGATTTCATAATTAAAGGCGTTGATTTTAAAATGCCGGATTTCAAACTGGCGTTAGAGCAAATTTTTATCGGCAGCCTTGATATTGTGATGGCTTCGTTAGTTCTCTATTCTGTTTTGATTTGTTTTGTGCAAATTGATTTTGTCACCTTTATGGGAGCATTTATCATTGCGCAAGTTTTGGGCGTTTACAGCCAAGTTCCAGGCGGCTTGGGCGTTTTCGAGTTGGTTTTTTCAAATATCTTGCCGGGGCAGGATAATCAGGCTATTTTGTTTGGCGCATTAATTGCCTATCGGATTATATATTATCTGCTGCCATTAATCCTTTCCGGCATTGTGTTAGCCGGATATGAGTATTATCGTTCCAAAAAAAATATTGATGCCTAATAAAACTAAAAGCCGCCTAAATAGGCGGCTTTCTTTTTATCTGCTTGCTTAATCTATTTTAACTCTGATGTGCAGTGCGGACAACGGCAAGCTTTTAATGGGATTTCCGTGCAGCAATACGGACAAGTTTTGGTTGTCGGTTCGGCAGCCTTTTCCTCGGCTTCCTCTTTAGTCATTTTTTCCTGCAGTTTGTTGATAGCCTTAATCAAAATGAAAACGGCAAATGCAACAATCAAAAAGCTAATCAAAGCATTGATAAACAAACCATAGTTAATTGACACAGGGTTTTCTCCCGAGGTCAGAACCAGTTTCAAATCTGAAAAATCAACTTTGCCCAGCAACAAGCCAATCGGCGGCATCAAAACATCTTTAACGAGCGAATCGACAATCTTGCCGAACGCAGCACCGATAATGATACCGACGGCCATATCGATAACATTGCCGCGCATTGCAAATTTTTTAAATTCAGAAACAAAATTTTTAAACATATTACTCTCCTTCATAGGGGGTTAGTTCTCGTCTTTGCGTTCCAAATCTTTGGCAACTTTCGGGTCGCGCAAAAGTTTTTCTATCCGGTCAACTTCGGCAAAAGACGTATCCATCCGAAAATTGATGTCCGGCGTGTAACGCAGTTTCAATTTAGAAGCAATCAGTTTTTTCATCCCTCTTGCTTCCGCATTCAAATCATCTTCAAGCTGCCCGAGATTTTGCCCGTTTAAGGTCATAAAATATACCGTACACAGTTTTAAATCCGGTGAGATATCAACATCCGTTATGGTGATAAAATGATTTGAAATCAGAGGATTGCGAACTTCTCCGCGCTCCAATGCGCCGGCGATAATCTTTTTTATCTCCTGTGCTACGCGCAATTGGCGCTGGGATGGTTCTTTGGCACTGGTCAAAACCATATTTTTTCTCCTTACAGTTTGGCGGCGATAGTTTCTATCTCATAACATTCGATATAGTCGCCGACCTGAATATCGTTATAGTTTTCAAAACTCATACCGCATTCATAGCCTTCTTTAACCTCTTTTACATCTTCCTTAAAGCGTTTCAGCTGCGCCAAGTTGCCATCGTGGATTACAACGTTATCACGCAACAGGCGAACTTTTGCCCCACGCTTTACCATACCTTCGGTTATCATACAGCCGCCGACTTTGCCCACACCTGTAATATTAAAGACGTTGCGGATTTCGGCATAGCCGAGGAATTTCTCACGCAATTCAGGAGAAAGCAAGCCCTCAAGACCTTTCTTCACATCGTCTGCGACATCGTAAATAATCGAGTAATAGCGAATATCTATGCCATCGCGGCGGGCCATATCGCGAGCCTGCGGAATAGCGCGGACATTAAAGCCGATAATAAACGCATCGGAAGCCTTTGCCAATGTTACATCCGACTCAGAAATTGGACCGACGGCAGAGTGCAAAACGTGAACGGAAACTTCGTCGTTTGAAAGTTTGGTAATCGTTCCTTCAATCGCCTCAATAGAACCTTGAACATCGGCCTTAATGATAACAGCCAACTGTTTGGATTCTCCGGATTTAATTTTATCAAGCATTTGTTCCATTGCGGATTTGGCACTCTTAACCAATTTAGCTTCACGCTCTTTTCTGATACGATAGCTTGTCACTTCGCGCGCCTGATTTTCATCTTTGACAATGATAAAGTCATCACCGGCAGACGGTGTTCCCTGCAGACCCAACACCTCAACCGGTGTGGCAGGCGCAGCTTCAAACACTTTTTTACCGTGTTCGTTAAACATCGCGCGGACGTGTCCCCATTCTTTGCCGGCTATGCAGACTTCGCCGACTTTCAATGTGCCGTTTTGAACCAATACGGTTGCCACATTACCGCGGCCTTTTTCCATTTTCGCCTCAATGACAACACCTTCGGCAACACGGTTCGGATTGGCTTTCAAATCTAAAATTTCAGCCTGCAGCAAAATTGCCTCGACCAATTTATCAATGTTTATGCGCTTTTTGGCGGAAACTTCCGCACACAAGCATTCGCCGCCCATTTCTTCAACAGCAATACCATGCTGTAAAAGTTCGGTTTTAACTTTCATCGGGTCTGCTCCCGGCAGGTCGATTTTGTTAATCGCCACAACAATCGGCACATTCGCAGCCTGTGCGTGGCGGATAGCTTCCACCGTTTGCGGCTTAATACCATCGTTAGCAGCCACAACAAGCACAACAATATCCGTTACCTTTGCACCGCGGGCACGCATTTCTGAAAAGGCCTCGTGTCCCGGTGTATCAATAAACGTGATTTTCTGATTATTATTGATAGTAATCTGGTACGCACCGATATGCTGGGTGATGCCACCAGCTTCGCGAGCGGCGACATTGGTTTCGCGCAAAGCATCCAGCAAAGATGTCTTACCGTGGTCAACGTGTCCCATAACCGTTACAACCGGCGCACGCGGCAACAGGTCTGCCTCGGTATCTTTTGGTCCGGCCAACCCCTCTTCGACATCGCTTTCGGCAACACGCTTAAACTTGTGCCCCATTTCCTCAACGACAATCTGCGCCGTATCGGCATCAATTGCCTGATTGATGGTTGCCATAACACCTAGAGCCATCAGCTTTTTAATCACATCCGAGCTTTTTTCCGCCATACGGTTTGCCAAATCTTGCACGGTGATAATTTCCGGAATAATGACTTCCTTAATAATCTTCTCCTGCGGAGCTTGCTGCACCTGCGGTTTCGGTGTTTTTTTCTTAAAGCGGCGACGCGGCGCACCATAGCCGTAATCATCATCCTCGTCATCGTTAAACATATACGAATTAACGTTGATTTTTGCATTGCGCTTCGGCGTTTCAAAACTACGCTTTTGAATCTTTTTACGCTCCTGCTCAAACGTTTCTTCGCGCGTTAACGGCTTGTTGCTTTCGACTACCGGCGTTTTTTTGCCTTTTTTAGCATAGTAGTCGTCATCTTCTTCATCGTAATCGTCTTTTTTATCTTTATATTTATTATGCGTTTTAGACTCATTTTCAGGGAAAGCCGGTGCGGCAGGCGTTTTTTTCTCCTGCTGGGCAGCATTTTTCTCTGCGGCAGCTTTTTCAGCTTCGGCCTTTGCCTTTTCTTCTTCCTGCTGTTTTCTTAAAGCTTCTGCCTCTTCGCGCTGTTTTTTGCGCAACAGTTCTTTTTCTTCTTCTTCCTGTTTTCTTTTGGCATCGTGCTCTTTAGCTTTTGCCAAAAGCTCTAACTTCTGCGCCAAAGCTTCATCAATCTCTGCAGCTGATTTTGCCGGAGTTTGCTGCTGCACAAATCTCTTTTTTCTTACTTCAACCTGCACAACTTTACGCCCTTCCGAATTAAGGGAGTTGTTAGGCCTTTTCATTGAGAGGGTTTTTCCGGATAATGTTAGTTTTTTGCCATTATCTTCTGTCATTCGTTATCTTCTCCGTTTACATTTATAAAGTTTTGATACTTTTTTAAATTATTATAGACCATACGGGACGCATCACTTTTTAAAACCGCAATATGAACCGTATTTTCTTTATTTAATGTCCTATCTAATTCATCTATACTAAATAAATTAAATATTTCAATATTTTTAGCAAGAAATGCCATTTTTTCTTGTCCGTCATGACCGGCATTTGCTGCCTCAATGATAAATTCCACGTTATTTTTTTTGATGGCCTCTTTAACTTTTTCAAACCCCGTAACCAACGCACCGGATTTGCGCGCTAAATTTATGCTGTCCAACGCTTTTTGTTTGATTAGATTTTCTACCGTTTCGATAAAGCCGTCGGCAATTTTCAGGCAATGCCGGCTGACTTTATGAAACAGTTTCTTTTCAAGAGCTTTTGCCAAAGAGAGCTTGTTGTTTGTGACATACATTCCTTTTGCCGGCAGTTTTTTGTTAAAGTCCGGCAAGAGTTCGTTGTTAAGCTCGACAAAGCGCAGCAACTCGCTTATCGGCTTAACCGTTCCGTCCAAAATGCATTTGCGCTCAACCTGCTCTCTTGACATTTCAGCCTCTCTTATTTGCTTTCTTCGTCTGCAAACCAATGTTCGCGGGCGGCCATAATGATGCGGTTGGCTTCAACCTCGGTGATGGTATCTTCACCCAAAATTTCACGCAATTCATCAGCAGCCAGATCAGCCAAGTCGTCCAACGTCTTTACGCCGCTTTCGGCAAGGCTCAAAATCATTTCCTGATCAAGCCCGGCGATGGTTTTTAAGCTGTCATCCACGCCGAGGGTCTTGCTTTTTTCGATAAATTCTTCATTGCGTTTGGCAACAAAGGCTTTAGCGCGGTTTTGCAACTCGGCAGCCAAATCTTCATCAAAGCCGTCAATGGATGCCAACTCGGCAACATCTACCATCGCGATTTCATCTACGGTTGAGAAACCTTCGGAAATCAAGACATGAGCAATCATTTCATCCACATCCAACGCCGAAACAAAACGTTCGGAACGGATACGGTTTTCATTTGCACGGCGTTCGCGTTCCTGCTCTTCGGTCAAGATGTCAATATCTGCCATCAATAGCTGGGAGGCTAATTTTACATTTTGCCCGCGGCGACCGATGGCAATTGAATACTGTTCGTCAGAAACGACAACTTCGATACGGTTATTTTCTTCATCCAACACAACTTTGCTGACTTCTGCCGGAGCCAAAGCGCTGACAATATACTGCGCACGGTCTGCAGAATACGGCACGATGTCGATTTTCTCGCCTTGCAGTTCGGTAACGACGGCCTGAACGCGGATACCGCGCAAACCAACGCACGCGCCGACCGGGTCAATTGAGGAATCTTTAGCGCGAACGGCGATTTTGGCTTTTGAACCGGCATCGCGGGCGCAGCCCATAATCTCAATCAATCCGTCATAAATTTCCGGCACTTCGGATGTAAACAATTTTGCCATAAATTCCGGACAGGTACGGGAGAGGAAAATCTGCGGACCGCGGGTTTCGCGGCGGACATCCAACACATACGCACGTACGCGGTCACCGGCTTTGAAGTTTTCTCTCGGGATGATTTCATCACGGCGGAGAATCGCCTCGGCTTTGCCCATATCAATAATGACATTGCCAAACTCAACCCGTTTAACCGTTCCGTTAATGATGGTGCCGATTTTCTCTTTGTATTCTTCATATTGCTTGTTACGTTCGGCTTCACGAACCTTTTGGGTGATTACCTGCTTGGCGGTTTGTGCGGCAATGCGTCCGAAATCAATCGGCGGGAGCTGGTCTATAATATATTCGCCTACTTTAATATCCGGATTGATTCTCTGCGCCTCTGCCAATGTCAGCTCGGTGGTTTCATTCTCAATCACATCCACAACCGCACGATAGCGCGCCAGTGTAATGGCGCCAGTTTTGCGGTTAATATTAACGCGGATGTCGTGTTCAAAGCCGTATTTGGAACGTCCGGCCTTTTGAATAGCCTGTTCCATAGCATCAAACACATCTTCGCGATCAATATTTTTTTCTCTGGCAACAGTGTCTGCGACCATTAGAATTTCGGGTCTGGGCATATTAACAATATTTTCCATAGTATCCTCTTTTAGGGTTAAAGTTAAGCGTTAGTTGTTTTTTGGGATTTCAGATATTTTTCCCATAATTCGTCTGTTAAAACAATTTTGGCCTTGGCGATATTGTCAAAGGCGATTGTATATGCAATATTCTCCATTGTCAACGTTATCACATTATCTTCCGACACGGTGTCTATTGTGCCCTTGAAGCGTTTGCGCTTTTCAACCGGCGTTACCGTTTCAAGTTTGATGACATAGCCGATGTAGCGTTTGAAATGTTCGGCTTTTGTCAACGGGCGGTCAAGCCCCGGAGAACTGACTTCCAGCGTGTAGCGGTTTTCAATCGGGTCTTTTTCATCCAACACGGTTGAAACGGCGCGGCTGACGGCAGCACAGTCATCCACGGTTATCTCTTTTTCATAATCCAGATGTTCAATCATAATCTGCAGCACCGGATTAGACTCGCCGATGGTCATAATTCGGACAGTTTCATACCCTGCCCCTTGAACAACCGGCTCGATGATATCAGCCAAATAATGCTTTTGCATTGCATTCTCCTTTGTTTTTATTAACAAAAAAGCGGGGCTTTTGCCCCACTTTCAAATTGTTTATGAAAGGTTATGTCAATGTTTATAACACATTAAATTTAAAAGAAAAGCTTTTTTTGCACTTAATTCTTATTTTTTTGACTTAACATGTTGATTTTATCTAAAACCGATATTTCAAACCGACGTCTATATCCAACGGATATTCGTCTTCGAGATATTGCAACAGTTCGCCGTAGATTGAGAAATCTTTATAATCGTAATTAACTTTGGCGGATAAAATGCCGCGATTACGCGAATTCAGGTGTTCGATGTCACGCAATTTGTATTTGCCGAGCGAATCGCCGTGATGGGCGCTAAACCCGCGATACGGATTTGCAAACTCGTGATAATACCCTACGCCTAGTGCCAAGTTCAGCTTGCTGTCTTGGTTAAACTCAACCTCTTTATCCACATAAATTCCCAATGCACTTTCAAGCGAGAAGACGTGCGAGGCGGCAGTGTTGATATCAAGCGCGCTGTTTCCCTCTTTCATACTGTCCTGATACCAGCCGGCGGCATTTATGCCTACGAATGGCGTGAAGTTTACACCTCCGAGGTTAACTTTATAACGCAACTCGTTGATTAAACCATAAGTAATTTCATTCGTATCTGCCTCGTATGTCCGATTTTGACTGCGGCGCTTATATTCGCCATCTGCAAATCCCAGACGAGCCATGGATACGCCTGTCAGCCCTTTGCCATTGGTGTATGTCAGCGGCACATATCCCTGAACCATAAAGTTTTTGCGGGTCGAATCGTTGTTATAATCCGTGTTCATTCGGGTTATGCTCATACCCAGCCCTAAACGGTAGCGATTATCCAGTTTTTTATCATACAGGGCATACATACTCTGCGAATCCAAATCATAGCCGGTTAAAGTGCCGTGGTCATCTCTGCCGCTGAACAGCGTGTCGCCGCCGACCATTTTGCGGATGTCTTCTTCGCCTTTGAAAAGTTCGGACATCATTGTTTTATCCAGATTACGCTGAACTTTCAGGTTTTCCATCGCGAAGTTCGGTATAACCGCCGTTCCGAATGCGTCTGCCTCGGCTTGGTCTTTTTGCCGTTTATCAGCGGTTGCTTTCAATATGTTAAATAAATCATTGTTTTTCTTGTTATTATAGTTTTGCTCAAGATAAGCGGCTTTATCGGCATCTGTAATTTCCGCAAAATCTTTCATTTCCATCACAACATCATATTTGCCCTCGGCATTTTCTTTCAGCTTGCTGTGATACAGATATGAATTTGATGAAAGGTTAACACCGCTGACATTATCTGCTGACAGGGCATCTTCAATATAAGAGGTCTTATCAAATGTATCGGTGACGACATCTGTTGCCACTTTCAATTCGCCGCTGATGTTTTCTCCGGCTTCAAATTTGCCGTTTTTGCTTATGGTGACATTGCCCCCCATCGCATCAAAATCAAAGCTGCCGGATGTGCTTAATTTCCCGGCGTTATTAAACGTTGCGCCATTATTCAAAACGATGAATTTTCCGCGGCGGCAATCTTCGCCCTGACAATAATTTTCCGTATTTTCCAACACGATGATACCGGTGTTTTGTACGGTGGTATTCGCACCTGACGCATAGATACCGGTGTTGTCACCGCCATCGACAAAGATGTAGCCTTTGTTGAGGACCGTGGCAGTGTTTTTCCCTTCCGATACGGCATAGATACCATAATTTTTCCCTTTGCCGATTACATTTATCGACCCGTTGCTGTCGTTTGTTACAACGCCGTTTGTCAGATGTATGCCGTATGCATCCGAATATTTGCTTTGAACATTGATGCGCCCGTCATTGTATATTATGGAATTATTATCGCCTTTCATACCATATGCTTCCGCACCGGTGCCGGAGGCCTTGACATTTATGGTCGACTTGCCGGAGTTATTTAGCGTGGCATTATTGCCGTACATTCCGACAGCTATACTCTTATGGTTTGAACCGAAAATATCTACGTTAATCTCTCCTGTGACATTGGCATTCGGATTTGATGAATACGCATTATACGCCGTGCCGTTATTTACATAAATGCCGTAATATTCGCCCTCATTGTCTATTGTCACATTGTCGGTTTTTACGTTGATAACACCTTTGACAGAGCCTGCCGACACGCCGTCTATGTTTTCATAGTAGGCATTATATATATTTTTACGTTGAGAATCCTCTCCCTTACTTTCCGCATATATGCCGTACATTTTGCTAAATGTATAATTTTTCTGCGACTGAACCGTGATGTTTCCCTCTACTTTGCTTTGGTCATTTATCAAAGCGGCATTAAATATCTGCGCATTTTGAGAGACGTCTGCTCTGGTATAGATGCCTGCTGCTTCGCCTTTGCCGCTCTTTTCGCCGGTTATGTTTACGGTGATATTGCCAACGGCTTTAGTGTCTTTATTTTTATTTTGCCCCATACTATAAGCGTTTGCGATAGTTATGCCTTCGCTTTCTATTCCACGAACTTCCATTGCGGTTTTGCTGGCATCCTCAACCACGATATTGCCAAAGCTTTCAAGCTTGACATCAGCGCCGGAATTAGTAAACGCATTAAACATATTGCCTTTGGTATATGCACCGATTAGCTGCGCCATGGTTGAACTGCGCCCGGTTGCAGTGGCTTCAATATTACCGACAGCTGCCACATTGTCGCCGCCGTATTTTTGCGAAGAACGGAAAGCATTATAGACATTATTATATACAACTGACGTTTTGCCGTCTTCTTCTTTATCTTCATAAGTATCGGCAAAAGAATAAATGCCGTATGCGCTGCCGCCTTTTGTATTTGTAGCTTTTATTGTTCCGATGCTGTTATATCCCATGGCATTATAAATTTCTTTTTTCTCTTTGCCGTCGCCGTCCAGATAAATTCCGTACGCCGCTGCAATATCCGTATCGGTTGTTGCCTCTATTATGCCCTCGGAAGAGAAATTTCCGACTTTGCTATAACTTTGATTAAACTGTGTTTCACTGTTGGCAACGGTTGCGTTGCTCTTTATCCCGTATACTATACCTTTGCCGGAAACTTTAATTCTTCCTGTTGATACAGCATCTGACACGGCAGAATTCATAAACGACATAGCATTATTTACCTTTGTATCGGTGCTGTTTTGCTTAATGCCGATAACATCGCCGCTGCTCTTATTGGTTATGTTTATTTCTCCTAACGCATTCACATTGGCAGCAGACCCGCCATCCGTATTGGCATAAGCATTATAAATAAAGCCGCTGCCATCAATACCGACGATTTCGCCCGTCGTTTCGCCTGATTTAATAATATTAATCAAGCCCTCGGATTTGCTGATTGACGGTTCGCTCAAGCCGCCGTCACTTCTGTTATGCGCAAAGCTGTTATATATGTTTTCTTTGTCTGAACCGACTATTCCGTATATATCGGCAAATGAGTTTGTATCTTCTATTTTTATTGTTCCTTTGGAGGTGACATCCTGTACATTTTCTTTTTCGGAATTTACAGCTGCAGCGTTATATATTCTGGAGGGCGCATAAATACCGTAAATCGCAATATTTCCGGTATCTTGGTTGGTTATGCTGATTGTGCCCCTTTCGTTGCCGGCGGCGGCATAAGAATTGTAGACCTCATCAAAATAGGTTATGGTCTTATCCTCGCCCTCGCCTTCTTCCATAAACGGCTTCATACCGTACACGTCACGAAACTCATTGTTTACAATGTTTATTGTTCCGTTGTTTACATTTGCGTTTGACAAGCCGATAAAATCTTCGCCTTTTCGCAAGCATTCGCCGGTTGAGCTCATGGCATAGCCGTTGTCTTCATCGCACACGCATTGCCCCTCAACCTCGATGTAACCCGGCACACCCTCTGAACAGCTATCCTTTATACACGTTCCATAAAGCGGGCTGTCGCGGTATCCATCCGCACACGTTGAACACATTTCATCATTTTCCGATATCGGCTTACGGTTATCCGCGCATTCCAATCCGCAATGGCGCTCACCATCTTCACCTACGGTTATCTTAAACTGCGTTGGGCAGACTGAACACATATAGCCGCTCCAGTGTTCGGGGCATTCTTTGGGATTACAATCTCCGGTTTCCGGATTATAAGTAAAATTATCATTGATACACGCGGTGCATTCTTCATTAAAATTCGGCTTACATTTGCAGGCGTCTTCTTCTCCGGCGTCTTTTACTTGTATTTGATTTATTGTACACTGTGCCGGAGCATAGCACTGGTTATTGACGGGTAAAAATCCCTCTTTACATACACAATCATTTCCCTGTTGCGTAAAGTTTTCACCAAATGTCTTTTCGCACCCTTTATCTTTAAAGCAGGCGCTGTCATTGCCAAAATGTTCATATCCGTTTTTCGTATCACACTGCGAACAATCCGGCGAATCGTTGTCGTATCCGGGATAGCAGCTGCATTTCCAAGCTCCGCCGCCTAAATCTATATATTTGCCGTGCGAATTGCAGAAGCGCGCATTAAGGTCATTCCATTCGTCGCGCATACCGTCGCCCTCTTGGTAATTTCCTTCTTCGGTGCGCGTACAATTTCCGGGTTCGCCCTCATAGCCCCTGTTAATATCGCAGATACATTTTTTTCCTTTATCGGTCGGAACAGCGTTGGGATATTTTGCGCATTTATTGCTATCGTAGCATACATCCGCATTAGGGTCGCCAAACGTATCGAACCCGTCTTCGCACAAGCGGCATGCCGTTAAAACTTGCTGTCCGGGAGCGCAATGCTCAACATCTGCATAGCAGTGATGCGGATCTGTGTGCGTTCCGAACCCCGTAGCGCAATCTTTACAAGTGTCACGCTCTTGTGTGACGCACTGGTCTATGTGCAGATAGCAGACTTTGCCATCTCCCCCGTAAGTGCCATAGTTGCGGTCACATTGTGTGCAAATCTCCCCGTCTTGCTTTGAGCAAAAGGAAATCGGCGCATAGCATACGTTATTTTTAAGCACATATTTTCCTTCGCACTTCGTACATTTATCGGCTTTTTGCTCCGCACAATTATCTATTTCCCGATAGCAAGCGTTTTCATCTCCGAAATGGTCATATCCGTAGTCGCAAACACATTGTTTGGTTAAGTTGCTGTAAGAACTGTTTGGCGGGCAATCATCTGGCACTATCGGTTCCGGCGGCGTGGGGTCATCTCCGCCCGGATTATCATCGGGATTCTCCGGCTTTTTATCTCCGCCGGAACTGCCGCCGGTGCTCCCGCGCAACAAATAGGCAGCAGTTACCGCTCCGGCTGCCAATGCCGCCGTTCCCAACACATATGGGCTATCCGGCACATAAGACGGCGTTACTTCCGTTTGCGGATAATAGCCAAAGAAACGCTTAAAAACGTCTGCAGGGAGTTTTTTCAGGCAGGAAGGCTTTTTATTTGCCCCATACGACGTTAGGGTATTATATGTTTTTTTATCGTTTTTCGCAACCGACAGGCAGACGGCATTATAGCCCTCTTCATTTACGCTTTCCAGAGAATATCCGCGGCGCAACAGGCTTTCAATTTTTTGTGCATTATTTTGGCTCGCCAGTGTATAAAACGCTTGCGCCACCGTAATTCCGGCATTTGCAGACTGTATGTTTCCCGTTAAACAAGAGAATAAAACAGCCGTTAAAACCAATATTTTCTTTTTTATTTTCATAGCCTTACCTATCAGATATGCATCAGACATACTTTTTTATGATTTATTTTAAGATAAAATGTTTAAAAAATCGGTTAAGATTCAGATGATTTTTAAATTGCACTTGATTTTGTGGGATTTTGCCTTTATTGTAGCGAGAGTTTGCAAGTTTTAGGAATTTTTAAGATGACTGAAAAGAAGAAATATTATCCGGAATTAAATGCCAAAATCAATTTTCCGGAGATGGAAAAAGAGATTTTGAGCTTTTGGGAAGAAGACAAAACTTTTGAAAAATCTGTGCATAACCGTGACGGCGCCGCGGAATTCGTGTTTTATGACGGACCTCCGTTTGCCAACGGCACACCGCACTATGGGCATATTATGGTATCGTACGTTAAAGACGCGGTTGCACGCTTTCAAACCATGAACGGCAAAAAAGTCGAACGCCGTTTAGGGTGGGACTGCCACGGACTGCCCGCCGAGATGTCTGCTGAAAAACAACTCGGCGTTTCGGGGCGCAAACAGATTGAAGAATACGGCATTGAGAAATTTAATGACTTTTGCCGCACAGACGTTTTAAAATATTCCAACATTTGGGTTGATATGTTTAAGCGTATCGGGCGCTGGGTAGATTTCAGCCACGACTACAAAACCATGAACCTGTCGTTTATGGAAAGCGTTATCCATAACTTTAAAGAGCTTTACGACAAGGGGCTGGTATATGAAGATTACCGCGTGTTGCCCTATTCTTGGGCTGCGGAAACACCGCTTTCCAACTTTGAGGTTAATCTCGGTTATCAGGATAAGACGGACAATGCTATCACGGTAATGTTCAAACTTGAAAACGAGCAGAAAATTTTGGTTTGGACAACAACGCCGTGGACTCTGCCCTCTAACCTGATGCTTGCTGTCGGCAAAGACATTGACTATGTGGTGATGAGCGAAGACGGGCAGGAATACATTTTGGCAGAGGCTCGGCTCGGCAGTTATAAAAAACAACTCGAAAATGCCACATTGGTTAAGAAAATCAAAGGTTCTGACCTTATCGGGATGAGCTATGAGCCGATGTTCCCATACTTTAAGAATCTGGCGGCAAAAGGCGCGTTCAAAGTGCTTGCGGGCGAGTTTGTTTCCACTGAAGACGGTACGGGCGTTGTGCACATCGCTCCGGGCTTCGGACAAGATGACTTTGAGGCTTGCCGCGCATATGACGAGAATTTTCCGGTGGTTTGCCCTGTGGACGAAGCCGGCAAATTTACAGCGGAAGTTCCGGATTATGAAGGTGTACAAGTGTTTGAAACAAATGAACCGATTATGCAATGGCTGAAAGCTAACGGGCTGTTGGTTAAAAAGGAACAATATACCCACTCGTATCCGTTTTGCTGGCGCACTGACACACCTTTGATGTATAAGGCGATGTCGAGCTGGTTTGTGAAAGTGACGGATTTCCGCGACGAAATGGTAAAGAACAATCAGGAAATCAACTGGATTCCGGGGCACATTAAAGACGGACGTTTCGGCAAATGGCTTGAGGGCGCACGCGACTGGTCCATCTCTCGCAACCGTTTCTGGGGAACCCCGATTCCGGTTTGGAAATCCGACAATCCGAAGTTTCCGCGAATCGATGTTTTCGGCTCTGTGGCGGAGATTAAGGAAAAAACCGGCTTTACGGTCGATAATCTGCACAAGCCGTATATTGACGATGTGGTTTATCCGAATCCGGATGACCCGAGCGGCAAAACAATGATGCGCCGTGTTTCCGACGTGTTTGACTGCTGGTTTGAGAGCGGATCAATGCCGTATGCGCAGATTCACTATCCGTTTGAAAACAAAGAATGGTTTGAGAATCATTTTCCGGCAGACTTTATTGTGGAGGCAATTGACCAAACCCGCGGGTGGTTTTATACGTTAACGGTTCTTTCCACCGCTTTGCATAATAAACCGGCATTTAAAAACTGTATCTGCACGGGTTTATTGATGGCAGAAGGCGGGCAGAAGCTCTCTAAACGCTTAAAGAACTATCCCGACCCGAACGAGATTTTAGACACTATCGGTTCGGATGCGCTGCGTTGGTTCTTAATTTCTTCTCCGGTTTTAAAAGGCGGCAATGTGGCTGTTGACAAAGAGGGCAAGGAAATTGCCAAAGCAGCGCGTAAAGCCCTTATTCCGTTTTGGAACGCGTATTACTTCTTTACGCTTTATGCAAATGCGGAAGGAATTAAGGCTGAAGAAATCAGCAAATCTTCGGATGTGCTTGACAGCTATATCTTGGCAAAACTTAAAGCTTTGGCCGTTGAGGTTAAAAACGATATGGGTGCGTATGAGATTGCCCGCGCGTGTACAGCAGTTGAAGATTTCTTGGAAATCTTGAACAACTGGTACATTCGCCGGTCGCGTGCACGTTTTTGGAGCGGCGAAGATTTAAGCGCGTTTAACACGCTTTACACAGTGCTTGTTAATGTGGCTAAAATTGCCGCGCCGTTAATGCCGTTTATGTGCGAGTTTGTTTATAAAGGGCTGACAGGTGGCGAATCGGTACATCTGACGGATGTTCCGAATCTGAACGCTATTGAAGACAACGCGGCATTGATTGCGCAGATGGATATGGTGCGGGCGATTTCTTCGGTGGCAAAAGCTATCCGCGAAGAACACAAGCTCCGCAACCGTTTGCCACTCAAATCAATGACGATTGCCGGCGACAATGCGGGTACGCTTAAAGATTTTGCCGAGGCACTTAAAGACGAAGTGAACGTCAAAGACATTATCTTAAAATCGGACATTGCCGACGTGGCAAGCCGTTTCTTATACCTGAAGACTCCGCTTATCGGCAAGCGTTTGGGCGCGCATATGAAAGACATTATGGCGAAATCCAAAACCAATGAATGGAGTCAGAATGAAGACGGGACGCTTGCGATTGCCGGGCAGACGCTCTTTGCCGAAGAATATGAGCTGCGTTTGGTTATTAACGGCGGAATGAGCGGACAGGCTTTGCCCGACAACACCGCGGTTGTGATTTTGGACACGACCATTGACGAGGCTTTGGAAAAAGAGGGAATCGCACGCGACTTTGTGCGGATGATTCAGGCTTTGCGCAAAACCAAAGACTTTGACATTACCGACAGAATTAAGCTTGCTTACTCTTCGGACAATGCCAAAGTTAAGGCTGCCGTTTCGGAATATGCCGACTACATTAAAGAGCAGGTTTTGGCGCTTGAAATCAGCGAAAACAACGCCCTTAATGAGCCGACTGTTGACGAACTCGGCGGTTCGGAAGTCAAGTTTGACGTGATTAAAGCCGCGTAACGGTTTGATGTTAAAAGGAAAGGAGCCTAACGGCTCCTTTTTTTAGTCGAACTCAATTGCTAACAAACATCCTGCATCTGTCAAACAAGTTGAACAAAGCTCTAAAACATCAGTCACTAATGCGTCTTTTATGCATAATCTCCCAGTAGTACAATACTTATCTCCGTATAATGCACCTCCGCTATTGTTTTCCCCTCTAAATATCCAAACAGATGATAAATCATTACTATACGGCTTTAAGACATCTAATATCATTAAACGGCATAACTCTTCTTTTCCCTTCTCATCATCTTTTGTTTTTAAGCGATAATCAAACACCAAATGATTATTATGGTCTCGTATAAATGTTCTTACATTATTATTCACACTATCTATCAGAACTGTTCCTTTTTGCGTCCACCCTTCAGGCATAAGCCCTGCTGCGGCTATATATGCTGCAATATCTAATGTTGCAGTTCCATCGCCCTTTTCTTTTTTAGCACGTATAAAACCGTCTTTATAGAGTAATAAATCTTGAATTAACTGGTTATATTCATTAGCTAATTTTATATATTTATGTTTTTTCATTGCTTTAGAAAAACCAGATATTCCACTAACAGAAAGAATGCCCACTATCGCCAAAACACCCAGCATTTCTATCATTGAACGACCGAACTCGTTTGTTTTTAATAATTTCATTATCAACTCCCTAAATTATACAAAAAAAAGCCGCTTGATGAAAGCAGCTGGAAGTTGAAACCATTTGTGTGAAATGTGCAGTGTATTTGGCATATAAAAATATACCTTATTAACTGCCTTCCAGCCATCAGACCAAAAGGCAGTTTTTTACGCTCTATTTAAGCAACACACAAGAGGGTTTCAAACCTCATACAAGTTATCATCTTGTACAGGGAGAAGATATTTTAGAAAACAACGAATGTCAAATAAAAAAGAAACTAACGGTTTCTTTTTAACATAATGACCGCTCAACAACCACACAATATAATTAGTCACTTGCTCATTCATTCCTGACAGATATCGGCAATATCCGTGCCGGTGCGGCAGGTGTTCCCGATTTAGTCAAAATCCAGTACAATTATGCACTCTTTTTCATCTATGCAGGCGGTGCATATCTTTTGAACTTCCGTTATTGTCATATCTCGTATGCATTTGAACTCTTTGTCATCACAATGCTGATTGCCGTAATATGACTCCGTGCCGCCATAATCGCCGCGATAAACCCAGGCATAAAATAAACTGCCGCTTTGCGGCGTTACCACGTTCAGCCACATAAACCGACACAGTTCGTTCGCGCGGTTGCTCCCTAATGTAAAATCAATAATCAGGCGGTTAGTCTTATCCCGCACAAAGGGGCGAAAATAACTTCCGGTATTATCATATACATAATCCCCTTTAACATCCCAAGTAGTTGGAAAATACGGCATTGACTTCAGATATGGCGCTATATTAAACATCTCGTCTTTGCCGGTTTTCTTTTTTGCATCTATCCAGCTTTCTTTAAAACGCAAAAAATCTTGCATAAACATATTATAGTCTTCGGCAATTTTATTATATTTATTTTTTCGCATTGCTTTCGAAAATTCTGAAATTCCGGCAACGGATAAGATGGCAACAACAGCCAAAACGCCCAGCATCTCTATCATTGAGCGCCCTTTTGTATCTGAATAAAATAATTTCATCATATCTCCTCTTAAACCCGTGCAAATTTCAGAGCATCCAGCGCCCCTTGTAAAATATAAGCTGCGGCGGAGGCATCAAGAACTTTGGCACGTTTCTTACGCGACAGGTCGACTTCTTTGATTAAAAAATTTTCCACCGCCGATGAAGACAGCCGTTCGTCCCACAAGAGAATCGGCAAGGCAAAATTTTCTGCCAACACGGCGGCAAATTTGCGGACTTCGGCGGCAATTTCCCCTTCTGCGCCATTCATTTGCAACGGCAGCCCCATCACTATTGCCCCAACTTCTTTTTCGGCAATTACGTCCTTAAGCTCTGCCAAATCTTCCTTGAGGGCTCGGCGATAAAGGATTTTGTATGACGTTGCAATGGTACGCGATAAATCAGACACAGCCAACCCCATACGCTTTGAACCATAGTCTATCCCTAAAATGGCTTTGCGCGACGGTAATTGGCTTTTAAACTCGTTTATATTCACTTACAGCTCCTTTTCTTGTTATATAACATACAAAAAAATTGATGTAAACACCGATTGTTAGGGGAAAGTAAAGATTTTTATTTTATGGTGGTTTATATTAAATTATTCGGGGTTACAGATGATTAAAAAAATTTTGGCACTAACATTATGCTTTATGGCGCTTTCAAGCTCGGTTTGGGCTGCTGTCAAACCCTTGGAAGAGCAGCGCAAAGAATGGGATAAATGGTTAGATAATCTAAAAGAAGAAATGATTGACAAAGGCATTTCAAAAAAAACAATTAAACGCGCCTACAAAGACGATTATTTCCACGAAGTGAAAGAGGTGGTTATTCAAGATAAAAAACAGCCGGAATTTATGCTTACCTCGGATGTTTATCTCAACCGGCTTGTTAATAAAAATAAAGTTAAACTGGCACGCAAACACTATAAAGAGTTAAAGCCCAAATATAAGAAAATCAGCGCCACATATGGCGTACCGCTTAACTATCTGATTGCATTTTGGGCGGTTGAAACGCATTTCGGCTATAATAAAGGCAAATACCACTTAATTGACGGGCTGACAAACTTAAGCTACAAAAATCGGCGTGCAGCTTTTTTCAAACGCGAACTCTACCACGTTTTACAGATTATGGATGAATATGATTTAAGCGGCGACAAAATGATGGGCTCTTGGGCGGGCGCTATGGGGCATTTTCAATTTATGCCCTCAACATATAACGCTTATGCGGTTGATTATGACGGCGACGGCGTGGCGGATATTTGGGACAGCTTTGACGATGCGATTGCCTCGGCAGCTAATTACCTCTCCAAACTCGGTTGGAAAGCCGACGAACCTTGGGGGCAAGAAGTGCGGCTGCCTTGGAACTTTGATTATAAGCTTGCGGGTGCAAAAAAATATAAACCGGTTAAAGAGTGGCGTAAACTCGGGATTCTTGCAGCGGACGGCAAAAAGCTGAAACTTCCGGCAGATGCGCCGGCGGCAATTATTTTGCCGGACGGACGGCGCGGACGGGCTTATATCACGTTAAGCAATTTCCGGCGGATTATGATTTGGAACAGGTCAACAAATTATGCGTTGGCAATTGTCCGGTTAGCAGATTACATTAACTCTGACAAAGCTTTCAAAGCCTTATCAGATAAGTATATTTATAAAATTTCGGACGAAGATATTTTGGCTGTGCAGCACTTTGCGAATCGTATTTTAAAAACAAAGCTTAAAGAAGACGGCAAGTACGGTTCAAAAACTGCCGAAGCGGTCAGAAAATTGCAGAAAAAATGGAAACTGCCGCAAGACGGCGTGCCCGATTATCTGCTAATCAGCAAAATCAAGAAATATAAATCGCGGGCAGACTTTATGCCGCCGCCACAACCCCAAAAGCCACGACGCATCTAATTTAAGTAATTTTACGCAGGATTACAGGTTGGGGTTCGGGTGCGGTTTCTCTTATATCGACAGCATTTTGTATCTGCGCAGAAACTTCTTTGATTAGGCTTTCATCTTCGGCGTGAACATAGCATAAGGGCGTTTTGCTATCTACCTTATCGCCAATTTGGCAAAATGAAGTGAAACCGGTGGTGTAATTGATTTTTTGCTCCGGCGTGGTGCGTCCGCCACCAAGCATAATCACGCCCAAGCCGATTTGTCTGGTATCCATTGCAAAAACATAGCCGGATTTGGGTGCGTATACCGGTTTGATATATCTTGCTTGAGGCTGCTTTTTCTCATAATCTGCGAGCAATGTTTTGTCTGCACCGAGAGCCGCTGCCATTTTTTCAAACTTTTCATATGCGGCACCGGAAGATATTGCTTTGCGCAACTGTTTTTCCGCAATGTCTTTTTCTTTTGCCAAACCGCAATTTATGAGCAACTCGGCACACAGGGCGATTGTGACTTCATCCAGACGCGAATCGGGCTTTTCGCCTTTTAAATATGCCAGAGCCTCCCTTACCTCCAGAGCATTACCGACGGTTGTTCCCAAAACGCTGCTCATATCAGTCAGCAGTGCCGACGTTTTAGTTCCCGCTCCGTTAGCAACATTGGCAATAGAGTGCGCCAATTCCGAAGCGCGCTCCATATTTTCCATAAACGCCCCGTTGCCACATTTGATGTCCATTACCAAATATTGTAATCCGGCGGCTAATTTTTTAGAAAGAATCGAGGCAGTTATTAACGGAATTGATTCAACAGTGGCGCAGACATCGCGAATCGCATAGATTTTTTTATCTGCCGGCGCTAAATCTGCCGTCTGCCCGATGATGGCACATCCGACACTTTTAACCGCTTTCCGAAAAGTTTCCATATCCACATTGGTTTGATAACCGGCAAGCGAATCGAGTTTATCCAGCGTGCCGCCGGTATGTCCCAGCCCCCTGCCCGCTATCATCGGCACACAAGCACCGCACGCAGCCAACATCGGCGCAAGCATCAAACTGACCTTATCGCCCACACCGCCGGTTGAGTGTTTATCCACCACTGGCGCTTCCATATCTTCCCAAGACAGCTTCTCGCCGGAATCGCGCATTGCCAATGTCAACGCAAGCGTTTCGCCTTTGCTTAAGCCGTTTAGAAAAACCGCCATTGTAAAAGAGGCTGCCTGCACATCGGCAATTTCGCCGGAGCAGATGCCTTTAATAAAAAACGATATTTCCTCGTCGGTCAGTTTTCCGCGGCTGCGGGTTTTGCGAATTATCTCCTGTGGCAGCATAGCTATTCCTCCCCTGTAATAAACTCCGTTAAAAGAGCAGTTAAACGTGCCGAGGCTTTGTCTGCCTCCTCCAGTGTTTCCTGATGTGACGGGGTGTTATCTACAAGCCCTGCCGCATAATTGGTAATTACGGAAATTCCCAATATTTCCATTGAGCAATGAGCGGCGGCAATCACCTCCGGCACGGTAGACATTCCGACCGCGTCCGCACCTAACCGCCCAAAAGCGCGAACCTCTGCCGAAGTTTCAAAATTTGGTCCGAGCACCATTAAATATACGCCTTCTGCCAGTTCCAGCTGTTGTTTTTGCGCTATTTCCCGGCATTTTTGCCGCAATTTCGGCGTATAGGCATTGTTCATTGACGGAAAACGCGGACCGTAGTTATCGTCATTTTTACCGACAAGCGGATTTTTGCCGCTGAAATTGATATGGTCTTTGATTAACATCAGCGTTCCCGGGGGCAGTGTTGTTTGCAACGAACCGGCGGCATTGGTAACAATCAGCCTTTTAACGCCCAATTCTTTCAGGATGTGGATAACTTTGGCTATAACGGACGGCTCATGCCCCTCATACAAGTGAAAACGCCCGTTGAGGCAAATAACCTCTTTATCGCCGATAAACCCGCGGATGAGTTCGCCTTTGTGCCCGGATACCGTACTTTGCGGAAAATCGGGAATATCTTTATAAGCAACGGCTGACTTATTTTTAAGCATTGCGGCAAAACCGCTCAAACCCGACCCCAGAATTATTGCCGTATCGGGATTTTCCGACTTTAGTTTCTGTTTGATAAAATCTGCGGCTTTTTTAATCATGGGCGAGCTCCGTTGCTTTAAAATTATACGGCAATAAGTCTTGCAGGCGGCAGGTTTTGCGGATTTCCGACGTGTCGGCAAGGTATATTAACGTGTTATCGTCTGCAAATTCGGCAATCCTTTGCAAGCACGCCCCGCAGGGATAAACCAGTTCTTTCCCGTCAGAAACAACCAGCACGGCTTTTATTTTTCTTTCTCCGGCAGCTGCCATGGCTGATATAGCCCCCGCTTCGGCACAGACGCCGCACGGAAAAGACACGTTTTCCACATTGCACGAAGCATAAACATTTCCGCTTTCTGCCAACACTGCCGCACCGACAAAATATTCGGAATACGGGGCATACGCATTCAACCGCGCTTTTTTTGCCGATTCAAATAATATTTGTTTTATCTCCATCAATATCTCCTTTTTTAAATAATTTTATAAAAAAATGCGGATATTATCGTTTCGTTAATTTTTTATATTATACAATGATTAAAAAATTTAGCAAAGCTTATTTTGAAGTTAGGAGAAAATCGTGCTAAAAAAGGTTATTATAGGTATCATTTGTTTTATTTTGCTGGCCATTGCCGGTGCGGGCATATATATCTACACACTTGATTGGAATAAGCACAAAGCTCTTGTGGCACAAAGGCTTACCCAGATTACGGGTTTAAAATCCATCATTGACGGAAACCTTAAGGTTGAGATTTTTCCGGCTCCGAAAATTATGGCAAGCCGTGTTAAGTTTTATCCAAACAATAACAGTAAGACGCCGCTGGTGGTTATTAACCAAATTACGGCAAATCTTGAATTAGCCCCGTTGATTGACAATAAGTTCATTGTGCAGTCGATGATTTTGGAGCAACCGTCTGTTAATATTGAAATTTCCGAAAAAGGCGAGTTCAACTGGAAAGATGTGGGGCAAAACAGCCACAATAAATCCGGTAACGTCGAGATGTCTTTTGACAACGTGCGCGTTAATAATGCGACAATTGCTTATGAAAACCTGAAAGACAAGAAAGAATATAACATTCCAAACATTTCCGCAACGGTTAACGCCCCCTCTTTGCAAGGACCTTATAAAGTTGACGGCAAATTTATCCACAACAACAGCGAGATTAAATTTAAAGGCAATATTTCGCAAAACAATAAGACTTCTTTAAATATGGCGATTGAAAACGCCGTGACGGGCTCTAAACTTGCCATTGAAGGCTCAATCGGCAATAATTCCAGAGGAACGGTCAGCTTTGACACACGCAGCCTTACAGATGTTGTTAATGTTATATTCGGCGAAAATGCGCTTAATGACAATTACAAAGAGCCGATGTTTTTCTCTTTTCAATACAACTATACCGCCAATATTGCCAAATTAGAGAATTTCACAACCAAGTACGGAAGAAACATCACCGGAAGCGGCAGCGTTTTGCTGAATTTGAGAAATGAAAAAAGCGTTGTAGCCGAATTTAATATGGCTCAATTTAACCTTGATGTTTTGGAAACGATTGCACGCGACTATATCAAATTTTCGCAAAATGGCGGAAAACTGGCTGATACTGCCATTTTCCCATACTCTGTTTCGTTTAAGCTGCGTTCGCCGAGCGCTTTTTACAAAAATGCGGAGGCGCAAAACTTGAATTTCGGTTTCAATCTGAACAACGGGATTCTGGATATCAACAGTTTCGGAATTGTTATGCCGGGAGAAACTTCGTTCAGGACTGCCGGAAAGGTCAAACTGGATGAAAAGCTGCAATATATCTTCAACCAGTCAATTAAAAGCGAAGATTTCAGAACCTTTGCCTCCGTTTTCGGTATTGATTTGACCAAACAAACGGCTGAAGAAAACAAAAAATCCGTGTTTAAACGGTTAGAAACAAATATCCAATTGAAAGGCAATTTGGATAGTTTTGAGATTTACGCGCCGAAAACGCTTATCGACTCTACGACATTGGGCTTTAATATCCGCTATGCTTTGGACGAGGGCAAAAAAATCGTTAATGCCGATATTGCCGCTTCGAAAATCATTTTTGACAAATATTTGCAAATCGTACCCGAAAAGCTGAAAAACAGCCCGCTTAAAGATAAATTTATTTATCAGCTTAACCTCATTCCATGGGATAATGATATGTTGACAACGGCGCAGATTTCCATTGAAGATGCCGTTTATAACAAAATTCCGATGCAGGATATCGTGTTGCAATTTGTTAAAGAACAAGATAACTTTAACATTAGAAACCTTTCTTTCAAAAACATTGCAAGTGCGCAGTTAGAAATCAAAGCCGATATTGAGAAAGCTTTTACCGAACCGCAATTTAAGGAGTTATCCTATAATATTAAGTCCGCTAACCTGCCAATCTTAACCTCCTCTCTCGGATTAGATACGCACAATATGGGATTGTTTAAACGCAAAATATTTGCCTCCCAAGGTGCTTTGGCCGGAAACTTCAATGACTTCAGTTTGAGCTCTGTTCAGAAATTCGGCGATACGGAATTTTCATTTACCGGTTTGGTGGCAAACCCAGACAAGGCAAAAGTTGCCGTTAACGGTGATTTAGAGCTGAAAACAAATAATTTTACCAACTTTGTTAGAGCCTTAAACCTTGACTATACGCCTAATATTCCGGTTACCGCCTTTTCTGCCAACGGAAAGATTAAAGGCAATGCCGAAATCTTTGAATTTAGCGATATAAACGCTCTCTTGGGGGCAAACAAAATCAACGGCATTATCCGCTTTGATAACAGCGCGGACAAGCCCAGACTTAAGGCAGAACTTGATTTTGACAAATTTGATGCGACACGCTGGTTTAACCTTGATAAAAACAACACGGTTAAGTATGTTTCTGAAACTGCAGACTTTATTGTATTGCCAGCTTTCAGCGCTGATAAAATCGACTATTCGCCTTTAAATAAGGTTGATTTTGACATCAAAGCACATGCAAAATCCCTTATCTACGGCAATAATTCCTATCTTGCGACAAAGGCGGATATTAAGCTTAAGAAGGGCGTTTTGAATGTGGCTTCTTTTGAAACGCAAAGCGATACCAGCACCATCAGCGGCAATTTTGTACTTGATTCCAACAATACGCCGAAAGTAAAAGGAAAATATTATGTCGCCGGCATTAAAACACCCGATATGGGCGGAAAAATTTACCGTTTATCTTCCGGAAAACTTTCGGCTAACGGTACATTTGAATCCGATGCATCCTCGGTTAAGGATTTTGTTGACAACCTCAATTCTGCCGGTACTTTCATGCTTACTGATACAGCAATGAAAGGGTGGGATTTAGACATTATTAAATTTGACATCGAACAGAGGAAAACTACTTCCGGCTTTGAAAAATTTGTGCGTAACAGCTTAACGAGCGGTGAAAGCCCCTTTGCTAAAATCGGCGGGAAATATAGCATTAAAGACGGCAACGTAAGCGCAGACAAAGCTTTATGGCAGTCACCGGTGGTTGATATGTATATGCAGTTAGGCATAAACCTGAAAGACAGTACGTTTAGTGCCGTTTGCGACACTATTTACCATAACGCCTCTTTCTCGGATGTTTTGAAATTTACTTTGGACGGCAAACTCTCCCAGCCGGAACTCAAACTTGATTTGAGCGATACGCTGTCGCGTATCAGCGAGAGCGAGAAACTTGCCAATGAGGCTATTATCCGGAGAGAACAAGAAAAGAACGAAAAATTAAAAAATAAAATTACTCTGGCAGAGAAAAACTTGGAAGATGCTTTAAAAGCCGTTTCGCAGGTATCTTTGAAAGCAGCGCAGTTTAAGCCGAAATCCGGTGACAGAGCCGTTATTAGAACATATGACGATATGATTCGGACGATTCAGGGCGCACAGCAAAAGCTTGCCGGTCTGCAGGCAAAACTCGGAGCAACTTCGGATGAAAAAGCGCTTATGGATATTGATATGGAAATAAAATCCGAACTATCTAAATTACAATTAGCACCTAAAACACTGGAAGACAACTATATTGTTGACGGCAAGTATGTTTATGACGAAATCTTTAACAAAATTGCCTGGCTGTATGATGCCGCTTCCAACAACGCCGGTTACTTTAATGAGCTTTCCGAGGCATATGTTAACCAAATTGCTTTAATGAAAAACGGCACAGAGCCGCTTTCTGAAGAAACTGAAAACTTATTGCTGAAAAGTATTCAAAAGGTTTCTGCGGATATGGAAAGAATAAGCAAGCTCCATACTAAAATGCGCGATGACTACCTCTTTATTGTGGATACAACAAACATTGAGGCTATGCAAGACAATAACGAAATTGCAGAGCAAGCATTAAATACCATGCTTTCATATGCAAAATCCCTCAACAAAGATATTATCAGCAGCATTGAAGGCTTTATTTCCGCCCTTGGATTGGAAACCCGCGATTATAACGATTATATGGTTTCAATTCCGGAGAAAACCGAAGATATTGACTTAACACGCCCGACAACGGCAACACCGGCAGACAAAGAGAAAACGGAGAAAAAAGCCGAGCCTGAAGCTAAAGTTGAAGAAAAAGCACAGGCATCAGCCTCTGCCCCGCAAACTGCAAGCGTTGCCGCAGAAAGCACGCCTGTTGTCGAAGCAGCGCCTGCTCCTGCGGAGATTGCCGTTTCAGAATCTGCTGATAATAAGTCGACTGAAGATCCGGCTGATAAAAAAAAAATTGATGATAAATTAAGCCAGCTGCAAAACATTAAAAGCAATTTGTATGAGCTTATTAATAACTTCAGGGCAGAACAACGGGCAAAAGAAG
Source organism: uncultured Alphaproteobacteria bacterium (assembly GCA_910576955.1). Taxonomy (GTDB): domain Bacteria; phylum Pseudomonadota; class Alphaproteobacteria; order RF32; family CAG-239; genus CAG-267. Next base: position 256,355 of record CAJTJB010000001.1, read on the forward strand.
AGATAAAGACGGCAGCAAATGTCAATTCGGGAGGTTTGTCTTCGCTTTTATCAAACATCTTAACCCCCGAACCGAGCCCGGAAACTCCTCAAGCCGTTGCCATTGAAGCCGATGACAGCGCAGAAAAGCCCGCTGAAATTGCCGCAGTTTCTCCGGCTCCGGTAAAACAAGATGAAGTTTCTGCCCTGCCTGTGGAAATTCAATTGGTGGAATCCGGTATTCCCACTGCCTCTTTAACTAAAGATGAAGAGGCTGCTATGACCGCAAGCCTTGACCTGATGCAAAAAACGCAAACCGCCTTAAATGACATTATTGCTCATGTTAAGGCCGAAGAAGAAAAAATGCAATCTCTTCGCATTGAAGAGCCGACACCGGTTGTTGTGGCGCAAAATACCGTTGCCCCTGTTGCCGAACCCGAAAAAATCAACATAAAAGACTATACCATTGCGCAACCTGAAACCAAATCAAACCTTAAACGCAATCCGGTTATTGCGCTTAATATCGGCAAAGAATTAACCTCTTCGGCGGCTAATGAATTTAACAATCTAAACAAAAGACCTGCCTCCAAATTTAAAAAAGCGCGTTACAATGATGTTATCAAAACCTTTGCCGGAAAGTCCAAAAGCAACCGTGCGATTATGGCGCAAAATATGTTGCCAAACCGAAAAGTTGAGTCCGCTGCAACAGCATTACCGGTAATTACCGTGCATTCTGACAATCTGGAGCCGTCTTTTGACATCAGCTATTCCTCTGTTGAACCGGAAACAGCCAAAATTTCTTTTGCAGATAACAAATATGTTTTCGCAAGCAGTTTATCCCCTCTTGACAAAGCAAGCGGCGTTATCGGAAAAAGCGCGCTTGAAAACAAAGACATTCTGCCGCAAACAACACGTTTGAACAAATATCTTTTTGCCGCCAATGACAATAATTTTGCCAAATTAAGCGGCGTTGCCGGTAAATATTCCTCGTTAGCTGTTAAATAATCATCTTTGGCATTGCTTAAATAAAGTTTGTCTTATAAACTGTTTTTATAATTGAAACAGGAGATTTATTATGTTTGCCAGACCAGAAGTTGCCGTTTTGCCGGTGGCAGGGCTTTCAACCCGCAATTTGCCGGCAACAAAGGCTATGCATAAGGGCTTTTTATGCTTAAACAACCTACCGATTATCCAATATGCCGTTGATGCGTGCGCGGAAGCAGGAGTTAAAGAAATTATCTTTATTTACAGCGATGACACCTCGCGGGCGATGTATGAAAACTATTTTTCCCCTAAAAAAGAGCTGGAAGAACGCCTGCTTCGGCAAGATAAGCTTGAACTTTGGGAAGCGCTGAAAAAAACCGTTCCCGCAGGTGTTAAATTCTCGTTTGCAAGGCAGAGCGAACCGAAAGGAAACGGACACGCCGTGTTATGCGCCAAAGAGATTATCGGCAACAGAGATTTTATTGTGATGTGGGTGGATGATGTTTACGTTTGCCGCGGCAAAGGCATATTGTCCCAACTTTCCGAAGTTTACGAAAGGTGCGGCGGCATTATTGAAAACATTATCGAATTTCCGAAAGAGCAGCTTTCGAGATACGGCGTTTTGACCGGCGCAGTCAAAGAGGGAAATATCGTTTCGGCCTCGGGCGTTATCGAGAAGCCGAAAATAGAGCAAATCGAATCGCCCTATGCGAGTATGGGACCGTATATTTTGCCTAATCTTATTTTAGATATTTTACCCGAGGTGCAAAAGGGCAGTAACGGTGAAATCAACCTAACCGATGCCATTAACCTTGCCGCTCATCGCGGAACACCGCTTAAAGGCGTTTTGGCGGCAGCAGAACGCTATGACTGCGGCACAAATGAAGAACTGGCAAAATCAAATATTCGGCTTTCCATACGCGAAAATAAAGTCTTATACGAAGAGGCAGTCAGAACCGTTAAAGAACTCGACGGCGAGCTCTAGAGCACCTGCTTTTGATTAAGGCGGAGCGTTTTTATGACGCCAAACAGAAAATACAGCTCCAAAAAGCTTTTTTCTATCCGCTTTTTATTCAACACCGTCCGGAAAAAACTGCTGCATTCAAACAAGTTTTTATTGGTTTCGATGTTTACCAGAACTTCGTTATTAAAAAAGCTGAAAGTTATATTCGGATGATTTTCTTTGGCTTTTAACATGTATTCAAGCATCACGGTTGTGAGCAGATAACGCGCCTCGATTTGATCTTCGGCATATACCTCATAGGCTTTTTCAAATTCGGGCGATTCCAGCCCTACCCTTTGCAGATTTTTATAATGCGCCAGTTTATTCAGCCAGCCGCGGTCTTTGACAACGATGGTTTGTCCGCTGAATTTTTTATTCATTCGCGCGCTAAACAATATGCCTCCGCCTGTCTTATGTTTGACAACACGCGTTTGTCCGTTGGTCCGCTGATATTTTTTTTGATACAGCGCATATTCGCTTATTTTAACCGGTATATCATCGTATGTTCCCTCAAAACAATCGTCCGTTTTAATCTCGTCATACGGTTTCATTATTTTAGAATATGACAGCGTTTCTTCGGATAGTTGTTTCCGGAAGGTATAATCGAATTTGCCGAAAAATCCTGCTAACAAAGGAAGCAGGCTCTCTTTGCTTTGGCGATAGTAGAGGAACATCGGCAGGCTGGTTAACAGAACGGCAACGCACCCTATTATATTAACGCCAACCGGTATATGGGTACTGCTTTCTGATATGATTAGGGAACTGATAATATATCCGAACCACCCGAGTGCAAATAACGAAATCAGATAAAACCGGAACAACATTTTTTTGCGTTTTTGTTCCAGTTGTTGCAATTTCGGGAGAAGCGTTTGCGCATAATATATATCAAACTGCCGTTTTGCGGCATTAAGCTCCAAATTGTCAGACATTCCGGTTTTCCTTTGGCAAATTTTAATCTTTAGGTTTTATGATAATGCCAATATCTTAAATATTTGTTTAACGGGGACTTTATGATTAACGTTTTATGGGCAGGGATGTTTTTAATTGCTGCGGTTGCCGCCCTTATCCAGACTTTGCGGGGCGATACGGAAGCTTTTAATCTTATCATCCGAGCAATCTTTAAAAGCTCGCAGTCGGCGGTTGAAATTTCTCTCGGGCTTATCGGAATTTTGAGTTTTTGGCTCGGCATACTCAAACTGGTGGAGGAATCGGGCATTGCCGGTAAAATCTCGGAAAAATTGACTCCCTTATTTCGCGTGATAATGAAAGACATCCCCGAAAACAGCCCTGCCATTTCTACGGTAGTGCTGAATATGGCGGCAAACTTTTTGGGGTTAGACAATGCGGCAACGCCGACCGGACTTAAAGCGATGGAACAATTGCAAGAGCATAACCGGCAAAAAGATACGGCAAGCGATGCGCAAATTTTATTTATGATATTAAATTCCTCCGCGATTACGCTTATCCCGATTACGATTTTTATGTATCGGGCGCAGATGGGAGCAAGCCGACCGACGGATGTGTTTATTCCGATTTTGCTGGCAACTTCGGTTTCTACGATGGCGGGCTTTATAAGTGTTGCCCTCAAACAGAAAATCCCTTTGGCAAACAAAATATTGTTAAAATGGTTGTTCGGATTTGGCATATTCATCTTTTTGCTTGCCGGCGGGTTTTATTTGATTGACAGTGAAAACAGGATGGTCGTATCAGCCCTGCTGGGAAATGCCTTGCTGTTTATGCTCATATGCGCGGTCATTGTCACCGCAGTTTATAAACGCGTGAAATGCTATGAGGCGTTTGTTGAGGGGGCAAAAGAAGGTTTTGGCGTGGCAATACGCATTCTCCCGTATTTGTTGGCAATGCTTGTTGCTATCGGCATTTTCAGGGCATCGGGAATTTTAGATATGTTCACCGATGGCATTCGACAACTTTGCATCCGGTTTGGCGGAAGCGGACAATTTGTTGATGCGCTGCCGACAGCCCTGATGAAACCGCTTTCAGGCAGTGGAGCTCGGGCAATGATGATTGAAACAATGCAGACGTACGGCGCTGACAGTTTTGCGGCATTTTGTGCCTCGGTTATTCAGGGCTCAACGGAAACGACCTTTTATGTCTTGACGGTTTATTTCGGTGCGATTAATATTTCAAAAACACGGTATGCCCTGAAATATGCTTTATGGGCGGATTTTGCCGGTATTGTTGCGGCTATTGCCGTTTCGTACTTATTTTATATGCCATAGGAGAGATGCAATGAAACTTTTGGTACAGCGCGTTTTAGAGGCTAGCGTTGAGGTGGAACACCGTATCACCGGACAAATCGGGCAAGGGCTGCTCGTGTTTCTCGGTGTGGAAAAAGGCGATACTGCCGCACAGGCGGATTATCTGGCTCAAAAACTCCTTAACCTGCGGATTTTTGAAGACAGCGATGGTAAAATGAATTTATCTGTTGCGGATATTAAAGGCGGTTTATTGGTTATCTCGCAGTTTACGCTTGCCGCTGATACCACGCACGGCAACCGCCCCGGATTTTCTAATGCGGAAGAACCGGCAAAAGCGCAAGAAATGTATGACTACTTCAATACGATTTTGAAAAACAAAGGTTTTCCGCCGCAAAACGGGATTTTTCAGGCAGAAATGAAAGTGCGGCTTATCAACGACGGACCGGCAACCTTTTGGCTTAGCCGCTAATTTTAATATTTAAGCAACGTATTCAATTTGCCTGCCATTGCCTCTAAAGCGTCTTCAAGCAATTTGGCCATCAGCTTTTGCGCGATGTCTTGTCTGTTTTGCTCTTCGGAAATGATGATATAACGGTTTTGCTGCTCGGTATCAACAACAATGCCGTTTGTTTTCTGCAGCTCTATTGCCACAGACATACTGTACCGGCTGTTTTTGCCATCAATCTTTTCCATTTTGGACTGCAGCAGTTTGGGGACTATGAAATAATCTGCTAGTTCTTTGCTTTCGGTTACCAACACTTTGGGTTCAAAAGAAAGTTTTTGCGCTAATTTTGCCGTGTATGCCGAAGTGGTTTCGTGATTATAGAACTCGACGTCTTTTATATATATAAGAGGTATTGCCCCGTCATCTTCTTCAATCGATTTAGGAAGAAGAGCGGTCACTTCCCGGGCTATTTTTTTGACATTTTGCACGGCAAACGTGTTTTCGGCTTTTTCCTGCCTTATCGCATCGGCTTTTTGCGTATCCAAATATCCGGAAAACTCCAGACATATCCTTTCTTCATCATCACGCACGGTGATGATTGACACGTCATTTAAGGCTTTGTCCGCAAGCTTATATGCCAAAACGCCATAGCTGTGGTCATCCAGACCGGATGCATTTTTTTGCATATACTCCGATGTTTTTACTGCCATAAAAGCTGCTTTGTCATAGGCTTCAAAACGCGTGTCGGAGGGGGATTTTCCGGCAGCAACATTTTGGCAGACCGCTGACTTTACGGGCAACAAAAAACTGTCTGCCCGGACAGTGCTTACGAAACTTATAAGCACCACCCCGACAGACAGCTTAATCAGAGTTTTTATCATATACAGGTTAGTCCTGAACCTGTCTGATAATTTCAACCCACTCATTTACTTTCTGACCGTTTCTGTCAAGCAAAGACAATTTATATTGCAGGGCAGGCATAACATTATCAGATGTTACATACCAATCTGCCGATGTATCAATTACGAAATCTGCATCGTTGGCATTGTTTACAACATCAAATGCTCTTGAACCATCAATAATTTCTTTTGTGATGCCTCTTAAGCGATGGCTGCCATACGGCAAATCAGAACTCATTAAACGCGTATCTTTTAAATATACGGTTCGGCTTGCACCATTATCATAGACAGCTGCCGTATCCTGCAACATCCGGTTTGTGGCACGCGTGGCTACAACATCATAAGCTTCCGGCTTATATTTGGCTGCAGCGGCTGCACTTACTTTTGCCGATGAAGAGTTCATGGCTACCACTTCGGAACGATACGGGTTTCTTTCAACCGTTACTTCAACCAAATCTTCTGCCGCAGCAGGTGCAGGAGCTGCCGAAACCTGATTATATCCGGAATAACTTACTTCTTCTACCGGAACAATTTCTTCATGTGTGGTTACAACAGGTTCGCAAACAGGTTTGCCGCAGGGCTCTTCCAACGTGGTGGTGGTGGTAATAATTTTTTTAGTGGTTGTGACTTTGGGCTGCGGCGCAGGCATCGGTTGGCAACCGCAAGACTGCATACACGGCGCCTGATAGCACGGCATCGGCTGAACTTCCGCACAGGGGCAGTCATATACTGGTGTCGGTGCCGGAATGTAAACCGGTTCCTGTTTTACAACAACCGGAGCTGCTACCGGTGCTGCAACAGGTTCGGGTTCAACAACCGGAGCCGGCTCAACATATGTCTGGTCATCAAACATAACAACATCGACTTCTTCCCACTGGTTTTCATCGCATGCACAAGCAGCTAACAGACCGCAGGCTACTACACTTAAAACTTTTTTCATAGGGCTTCTCCTAATTAAATCTATTTATTGTTTATTTTACTTTTAGAACAAAGCAATTAAAATTTTCTTAAGTTTTTAATTTACAATTCATTTTTTTTGTGATAGCCGATAATTGTTTACGGAGGATTTATGATTATCACATTTGCAACACTTATATTTGCTTTTTTATTCCTCTTCAAGGGGGTACAGAAAAATACTTTTTTTATATTTTATGCCCTTTTGATGATTGGCGCGGCGTTTTATTGTGAAAATTATTTAGGCTGGCGGGTTCGCTTGTTCGGCAAAACCGCGTTTATGTTGTTTTTGTTATTTCATTTTCCGTTCATTAACCTTTTTACATTTTTGGCTTATGGCAGAGATAAACACTGCGCGAAATGCGGCGAATGGCGTATTCCGGAGGTGCAGCTGCATACTTTAGAATTATTAGGCGGCACTATCGGTGCTCTTGCCGGTCAAAAAATTTTTCACCATAAAAACAAGAAAAAAACATATATGGCAACCTTTTGGGCCGCCACGCTGTTACAGCTCGGACTTATATATTATATTGCCAAAGCTTTCGGCTTTATAGGGTAATCACATAACCATAGCTTCGGCATATAATGCCTGCATCGGTGAAATGTTTTGGCGCATTACGGCATTAAATATCGGATAAACCCGCTCGCATTCCATTATTGACAATTCTATGATTTTGCTGATTTTAGAGGTAAACAACTCTTCAGTATCCTGCAAAATAAGCGAGTGCTTGAAAATCGGCATTTTCTGCTCGCTCCAATAGGAAAAATGCCCAAGCCAGAGGTTTTCATTCAAAAGAGCCAGCAATTCAAACATTTTGCCACGGTCAACCGCTGCGGTTTCCATATTTAAAAGACACGAAATATGCAGACAGCGCATATGCTCTTCGTAAGCAAAAAAGACCAGCATATTATCCCACTTGCCCAAAACCTCGGCTACCAGCTCGTTATCTTTGCGGCGATCAAACGAAATATTGTCGCGAACAAAAATATTTTCGATGGTATCAATAGGATTATACATATCCTGTTCTAATGCTAAATTCATTATTGCTTTACCTTTTTTAAGCCAAATTTTCAGTTCGCTTTTATTTTTGCAACACGCAGCGATTTTTAACAATCAGATTATGTAGTTTTCCACTTATTTAAGAAAAAAGTAACCTTTTCTATTTTTGTAAATTTCGCAAATTCAATATGTTAAAAAATAAAAAGAAAAAATCCTATTTTTTATGTGGATTATATTTTTTTGTTAAGATAAATTTAAGCTGTTTTGAGCGGCAACCTATGGAGAGATTAGATGTATTTTGATTTTCCGGATATTTCACCCGTTATTTTTTCTATCGGTCCTTTTGCGCTGCGTTGGTATGCGATGGCGTATCTGGCAGGAATCGTTATTGCGTGGTTATTAACAAGCCGCAACATCAAAAAATACAATCTCGGTATTTCCACAGAACAGTTAGACGATTTAGTTTTTTACACAACGCTCGGCATTATTTTGGGCGGACGGCTCGGCTATGTGATTTGCTATGGCGACGGCTATTTTTGGCATTATCCCGCCGAGATTTTTGCCGTGTGGCACGGCGGTATGTCTTTTCACGGCGGCATAACCGGCGTTATCATTGCCCTTTATTGTTTTGCGCACAAATATAAATTTTCCTATCTGAAAATTACGGATTTGGTTGCTTTGCATGTTCCTATCGGCATATTTTTAGGCAGGCTTGCCAACTTTGTGAACGGCGAGCTCTGGGGGCGGATTACGACCGTGCCGTGGGCGGTTAAATTTCCGGACGGAGGATATTTGCCGCGGCATCCGTCGCAGCTTTATGAGGCTATGACCGAGGGTGTGTTGATGTTTATCATTCTTAACCTTTTGTGGCGCAAAGAATTTGTGCGCAGCCATACCGGCATCATTTCTGCCGTTTTCCTGATTATTTACGGCTTATCACGGATTTCAATGGAATTTTTCCGCGAGCCGGACCGCCAAATCGGATATATTGCCGGCTCTGTAACTATGGGGCAGATTTTATCGCTGCCGTTTCTCATTTTGGGCATATACATTCTGCACCGCAGCCTAAAGAAAAGGGAAGATTAAGCTTTAATCGTGATATTGCGCGTAAATTTGCAGGCTTTTTGCAGATTTTCTTCCGCACGTTCCAAAACTGCGACGGCATTGCTGTCACTGCGTTTCTTTTCGCTGACACATTGCGACACCGTTAGCTGCAGATGATTGTTTTCATTAAAAATAAAAACCGACTTTACGAGCGAGCGGCGAATATCTTCGGCCTTTTCAAAGCACTCCGAGGCATTAAAATTTAAAAACGTGAGAATAAAGGAATCGCCTTTATAATTATATATATGCACATCCGGACTGACTTTGTTTATCCGGTTGATAAACATTTTTTTCAGCATCACCATTTTATGACTGCCGAAACGTTTTAACAAACGCTCGTAATCGTCAATATACATCAGGGATATGCTGTATTTCAGGGGATATTTCCTTTCTGCTTCATAAGAATATGCATTGTATCCGGCAATATCCAACTCTTCATCCTTAAATCTTATATATGAGAGATAACTTATTACCGAAACGAGTTCCACCGCCGCCGCTGCCAATAAAAATAAATTAAACGCAAACAGATTGTCTGACTGCAACACGCCGATAAAAACCATAACAGCAGAGAAAAAGGCGGCGGCGCTTAATATCTTTCCTTTTTTGACATAACAAACCAGCAGGGCAAAAATTGATATAAGCGATAAATAAAACGCCGGATAATTCAACATTCCGATATGTTTATAGAAATAATAAGAATCGGCATTCAAATTCGGATTTTGCGTTTTTTCGATTATGGCAGTTTCTATAAATAAGAAAATATAAAACCAGCTCCAATGCCGATGCTTTCCATATTTACGGAACAGCATATACGCCAGCACAAGGTTTGGCAGGAGCAGTATGCACCATATGTTATAACCGGCAGAAAAGATATAGTCTTCACCATAGAGGTAGCGTTGCGAACTGATAACGATATAGCTTATATAAATCACGGAAACAGACGCCGTTACGGACATTACACGAAAAAATGCCGATATCAAAAAAGAGAGGGCAACGGCTGAAATAAACAGTGTATGGATTGTCCGGTAGGCGCTTTCCGAAAACTCGGAAACGGCAAAAAAATATACCAAAAACATTCCCGCCAGAAACTCCGGCAGCAAAGAATTTTTACCAAACTGAAAAATCTTTTCCGGTTCAAACCCTGCTTTTATCACTATACGCTCCGCAAATTTGCCTTATTTGCGCCGTATTATAATGCATAAAAGTTAAATTTTATTTACACATTTAAGGATTGAACTGTCGCCATACGAATAAAAACGATATTTTTCTTTGATGGCGTGAGCATATGCCGCTTTCATCCGCTCGGTGCCGGCTATCGCGCAAATCAACATAAAGAGGGTCGATTTCGGAAGATGAAAATTCGTGATAATATAATCAATGACTTTAAATTTATATCCGGGCGTAATAAAAATCGCGGTTTCACCGTTAAACGGGTGCAATGTACCGTTTTCATCAGCGGCGCTTTCCAGCAGGCGCACGGATGTTGTGCCGACGGCAATAACGCGGCGTCCCTCTTTTTTGGCCTGATTGATAATATCGCAGGACTCTTTAGTAATAATTCCGTATTCGGCGTGCATTTTATGGTCTTCAGTATTATCCGTTTTAACCGGCAGAAACGTCCCTGCCCCGACATGCAGCGTCAGAAAAACCTTAGTAACGCCCTTTTCCTCTATTCTTTTTAAAACATCATCGGTAAAATGCAGTCCGGCGGTCGGCGCGGCAACAGCCCCTTCGTATTTGGCATAAACCGTCTGGTAATTTTCTTTGTCATTATATTTATTCCATATTCCGGCGACAGGCTTTTCCCGCTTAATATATGGCGGAAGAGGCATTAAGCCGTAAGTTTCAAGCATTTTTGCCAGAGTATCCACTGCGCAGAGAAATTCCAGAAGTACACCGTCTTCCCCGCGTTTTTCAAGCACGCGCGCTTTGAAAGCAGATTCTTCGGGCGAAATTTCGGAAGTATAAAAAGTGACAATATCTTCGGGGTGCAGGCGTTTGGAATTTTTAATAAAAGCCCACCAAGACAGCCCATTTTCAGGGTGGTAAAGCGTTACTTCCACCTCTGCCTCGCCGCGTTTGCCGTATAATCGCGCCGGAATGACTTTTGTATTATTAAAGACTAAAACATCGCCCTGTTGCAACATATCCGGCAAATCATAAAAATGGCGGTCTTTTATGATATTTTCTTCCGTTAAATCAAGCAGTTTTGAAGAATCCCGCGGAGTCGCAGGCTCTTTGGCAATCAAATCCTTATCCAGCTCAAAATCAAATAAATCTACGCGCATATTGTCCTCTTTATTGCTATATTTGCGGTTTTTATAATACAATGACTTTAATTTCGCAATGTTTTTTTATTATCTTGCGCCAATTTTGACAATATTTTAAAAAATATTTAAAATCGACAAAATTTTCTATTGAAATTATTGATTTCTTATTGTATAATGCCTTTAAATTTAAGTGTTTTCAATCGTTTTTTTAGGAGAAAAAACCGTGGTTAGCCGCAGAAAAGTGAAAAAAGCCGAAAAGATGCAACGCAAAAATCAAGGCATGACGCTTGAGGAAGCATACAAGATTCTTGACACTGCGCCCTCCCTTGTCAGCAACAGCGTTTACGAAGAAGCTTTAAAAGTGATGGAACGTGAAGATGCCGGATTTGCTGCTGAAATCAGAGCCTTTAATGAAGCCAAAGCTAAAGAAGATGCCCTCCGCGTTGCTTATGAAATTGCGGGCGGCTACAAAACCAATGTCATCAGTAAAAAGCGTTTTGAAAATGCAATAAAACTCGTAACGGCTGATGATCCGGAATTTGCCAGAACATTGCAAGCCCTTTCCGAAAACGGTATGAGTTTTAAAGATGCTGACAGCGAACATCTTGCACAAGCCGAACAAACAGTGATACAAAATGCGCAACTTCTTGAAAAAGAATATCGCAACAGTGAGCAGTTAAAACAAGAGGTCTTTACGGACGATGTTCGCGAATTGATGAACAATACCGTTGTTGAGGGCGTTTCTCAAGAAGATGCGGAACAAATCATTTTTGTAACCGGTCAGCAAGATGCCCTTCAGGAAATTGCGGAACGTGCTGATTTAGAAAATGTTTCCGACGATGAAAAACACCAGATTGTGGTGGATACGCTTCAAGATGCCGTCAGAGGCAATTTGCTTCGTAGCCGTGCGGAAAATACGCCGTTGCGCGATGCCGTAAATTCTTCGAAAAAAGTTAAAGTTTCTTCTAACTCTGTTTTCAGCGCTTTCAAACAAGCCGCACAGCGTGCAAACGCTTATTTAAAAGACTTGGGCAGAAGAGGATGGAAAAAAGCTGCCGCTTTATTTAACAGGGCTAAAACTTTTGTTTGCGAGCACCCGAAGACAACTTTGGCTTCCACAGCGTTTATTCTGGCGGCAAGTTCTTTGGTTGTCGGTTACTCTGACAAAGATTCGCATAAAAACCAAGATCAAATGCCCACGGAGCAGAAAACCGTTGTTTTGAATGACACGACAAAAACATCGGCGGCGATTGTTTCCGACACAATCCGTTCAGACAGCATTCCGGTTTTGGAGGTTGCTCCAGTTGCACAATCCGCCGTTGCTGATACAACCCGCACTACTACCCTTAAATCGGTTACCCAAAACGCAACAAAAGCAACCGTTAAAAAAGGTGCAACAGTAAACGCCGTTAAAGCAAGTGCGATTGAAGATAATTTTGAGATTGTTGCAAAAGCCGACACAGCAGCTGTTGAAGATGATTTTGAGATTGTTACAAAGGCTGATACAGCAGCTGTTGAAGATGATTTCGAGATTGTTACAAAGGCTGGCAAAGCAGCTGTGGAAGATGATTTCGAGATTGTTGCAACAGCGGATGATTTCGAAATTACGACAGACAATCCGACAGTACAAGCTGACAGCATTGTAAATAAAGTTGTTTTAGACCACGATTCCATTCCGGCGGGCACACCGTCTGCAATGTATACTGCCGAACGCGGCGGCGTGGATGGATCCGGCTTATCTTCAGACGCTCTGAAAAAAGACCAAAAATGGTATGACAATACTTTTTATAAAGGGGCATATCAAGATTTTGTTGAGTTGCTTCGTAAAGATGAAAACCTTTATCTCTTTAATAAAGGAAACGTCGGCGAAGGCGTTACTCCGGAGATTTTGCTGCATAAACATGCTGCACAGGCAAGATGGGGAAATGACAAATATGGCGAATTTGCAACAACAATTACTGCTATGAACCAGTTTTTAAACGGTTGCGTAGAACAGCTTGATGTTACAAAGGCCGAACAGATTAAAGCCGTTATGGACAGAGTAAACACAGACGGAACTATTGATGGCGTTGTCGGCAAACAAAATGTTCGCAATCTTTCCATTAAATACAACGGTTGCGGCGAAACCATGACATATGACGCTACTTATTCGGCAGATCCGGTCAGACCGACAAATCCGTCAGGCGAGAAATATCAGAGATTGTATATGATGTCTGATACTATTCGCAGAAAAGCAGAGCCCATAACCGTGACATACGAATATTCAACGCAGCTCCCGCAACAGCAGGTTCAAATCAGCGTTGCCGAATATCGCGGAAACCACGAAAAGGGACAAGGCTTAACCGATGGCAAGAAAATCAGAGACCTGTCGGCAGATGTTGTTGATTCGTTATCTGTTACAGACAGACAAATTGCATCTTACCAATCAGAGCAATCTGTTGACCAGCAAGCTCCAAACGGCAACATCAACGAGTTGAAAGGAAACTTTGCTTCCGGCGAGGGCTTAAATGCCGGCGTGGTGGTTGATACGCATAAAGAGGTATCCGTATCCGTAAATGACAGGCAGATTAACTCTAATCAGGAAGACAATTTTGAAATCGTAACCGCAGACAAGCGTTCTCATGCCAACACTCCGGGTAAAGCCAAGAAAGGCGGTGTTAAGAAGAAAAGCAAAAAACAAATCGAACAAGAAGCGTTAGATATGGCGCGAGCAGATTATTTCCGTATAAGAATGCAATCTTCTAATAACTGACAGTTATCCCGCCTGAAAATCAGGCGGGATTTTCTTTTTTAAACCTCTTTTTCTTGGGGATAACTTTCCCCAACCTGACAAGAGTATATAAAATTTAGCTTGAAAAATATAGAATTAGTGTTAATTTAACCTCGATTTTAGTTAAAAAAGCCGTGCGGGGCTGTCCGCACATTGATTTTTGGAAGGATAATAATATGACTATTCGCGTCGGTATTAACGGATTTGGACGTATCGGTCGTCTGGTATTTCGTGCTGCACAGAAAAGAAATGACATTGAAATCGTAGGCATCAATGACTTGATTGATGTTGAATATATGGCTTATATGCTGAAATATGATACAATGCATGGTCAATTTGACGGTACGATTGAAGTTAAGGACGGCAAACTCGTTGTTAACGGCAAAGCTATCCGCGTTACAGCCGAAAAGAACCCGGCTGACTTGAAGTGGAATGAAGTCGGCGCTGATTATGTTGTTGAATCTACCGGTTTGTTCCTCACAAAAGAAAAAGCACAGGGCCACATTGATGCCGGCGCTAAATATGTTGTTATGTCTGCTCCGTCTAAAGACGACACTCCGATGTTTGTTTGCGGCGTAAACACAGACTCTTATGTTAAAGGCACACAGTTTGTTTCTAACGCTTCCTGCACCACAAACTGCCTTGCTCCTATCGCAAAAGTTTTGAACGATGCTTTCGGCATTACCGACGGCTTGATGACAACAGTTCACTCCACAACCGCTACACAGAAAACTGTTGACGGTCCGTCTGTTAAAGATTGGAGAGGCGGTCGCGCTGCAAGCGGTAACATCATTCCGTCTTCCACAGGCGCTGCAAAAGCTGTGGGCAAAGTTATCCCGTCTTTGAACGGCAAATTGACAGGTATGTCTTTCCGCGTTCCGACTTTGGATGTTTCTGTTGTTGACTTGACAGTAAACCTTGCTAAAGCCGCTTCTTATGAAGACATCTGCGCCGCTATGAAGAAAGCTTCCGAGGGCGAATTGAAAGGCATTTTGGGCTATACCGAAGACGCTGTTGTTTCTTCTGACTTTTTGGGTGATGCCCGCACATCTATTTTTGATGCTAAAGCAGGTATTCAGCTTACCCCGACTTTTGTTAAAGTTGTCAGCTGGTATGACAATGAATGGGGCTATTCCAACAAGGTATTAGACCTCGTTGCCCATATGGCAAAAGTAAACGGATAATAGTTTAGCTCTCCCCGTCGTTTTATTGACGCAAGTTACTGTGTTGCGTTGATATTAGCGGCGGGGATTGTTTTTTATTTAAGGAATACTAAAAATGACAGAATATAAAACAATTAAAGATTTGGGCGATTTGAACGGCAAAGTTGTTATGCTGCGCGCTGACTTGAACGTGCCCATGGATGAAAATTTTAATGTGACTAACACCGCGCGTATTGACCGCACGGTTCCGACTATTAAAACTTTGATGGACAAAGGCGCTAAAGTTGTGGTTATTTCTCACTTCGGACGTCCGGAAGGCAAAGGCGATATGAAAAACTCGCTGTCGCACATCGTTAAAGATTTGGAAAAAGCTTTGGGCAAGCACGTTGTATTTGTGGATGACTGCATCGGCGAAAAGGTTGAAAATGCAGTTAAAAATATGAAAGCAGACGAAGTTTTGCTGCTGGAAAACCTGCGCTTTTACAACGAAGAGAAAAAAGGCGATGAAGGTTTTGCCAAAGAATTGGTTAAACCTGCGGATGTTTATGTTTCCGACGCATTTTCTACTGCGCACCGCGCACACGCCTCTATGGTTGCGGCGGCAAAATTGCTCCCGTCTGCGATGGGTTTGCTGATGGAAGAAGAAGTTAACGCACTTTCTACCGGTTTGAACAATCCGGTTCGTCCGTTAATTGCTATTGTCGGCGGCTCTAAAGTTTCCACAAAATTGGACCTGTTAAACAATTTGGTTAAAAAGGTTGATAAGCTGGTTATTTCCGGCGGTATGGCACATACGTTTATGAAAGCCAGCGGCATTGACACCATCAACGAGGCAAACTCTTTGGTGCAGATGGATATGCTGGACACTGCCAAAGAAATTATGGCAACAGCAAAAGCAAACAATTGCGAAATCGTTTTGCCGGTTGATGTGGTTGTTTCTAAAGAATTTAAGCCGATGGCAGAGCATAAGACCGTTGCTCTTGCAGATATTCCGGCAGAAGGCTGGAGCTTGTTGGATGTGGGCGAAAAGACGATTGCCGCTATCAATGCCAAGCTTGATGAATGCAAAACTTTGGTTTGGAACGGACCTTTGGGCGTGTTTGAAATGAAGCCGTTTGACAATGCAACCAACAAAGTAGCTCAACACGCGGCAGAATTAACCCAAGCCGGCAAGCTGACTTCTGTTGCCGGTGGCGGTGACACTGTTTCCGCACTGGAGAATGCGGGCGTTGCCAATAAATTTACATATATCTCCACCGCTGGCGGCGCTTTCCTTGAATGGATGGAAGGCAAAGAGCTTCCGGGTGTTGCGGTTATGAAAAAATAACTTCAATATATTTAAATAGCGAGAGGGTGCAAAAGCGCCCTCTTTTTTTGTTTGCCATTATAAGCAAGGGATAACCGCTATTTTTGAGGCGGAAAAATATTATTATCTTAAAAAATTATTTGATAATGCAGAAAATCAATGAAAAGAATCAGCGAGATTCAAAAGGAACGTTCTCAAATTATTAATGACTTCATTGAAACATTAGGAGGCAATCCTTAACTTTACTAAAACGGCTTGTAACAAAGTCGTTTTTTGTTTTCCATTACCATAGTTATATTTTGAAATATTATGTTATATAAAAAGTTATATAAATTTATTGTTTATTAAGATTTCCCCCTATACACTTCGGTTATAACACAACGTGTTATATTTTGTAACTAAACAGAGGAGGCTATTATGACCTACAAAACTATGTTATTAACCACAGCTGCAGTTTTATTTGCTTCACAGGCGAT
Organism: uncultured Alphaproteobacteria bacterium; assembly: GCA_910576955.1. Lineage (GTDB taxonomy): Bacteria > Pseudomonadota > Alphaproteobacteria > RF32 > CAG-239 > CAG-267. Next base: position 272,926 of record CAJTJB010000001.1, read on the forward strand.
GGCGGCGGATTTGACCAATCCGTTTTATGTGCCGAATGAAGGACAGCTTGTTTCGACCACAAATGCCGGATATTACAGAGCTAAAGCGAAACACGATGCTGGCGTTCTTGAAGGATATTACGCAGCGGAAACATTGGAATACGGTCTTAATAATAATTTCAGCATTAACGGCACATTAGCCAATATGTTTGATACGCAGGGCGTATATAACAACGACCACAACTTCGCTTATCAGCTTGGGGCGAAATACAATACACGCAATGATAATGTTTTGCTGCAAGCAAGTGTTAATTATGCAACACTTGACCCGCAGTCGTTTGTCGGGCGCGCCGCATCTAATAAATGGTACAAACGTTTGGATGGCGAAGTTAAGCTCGGGTATGATATGGGCAACGGGCTGACCCCGTACGCATCATACGCTTTCGGCAGTGAAATTGATGCGGCAGACAGAGAATTGACACAATCCGCATCTGTCGGCGTTCATAAATATGCCGGCAAATATGCACTTGATTTGGCAGTTCGGTATGACTTTGTTACTGATGGCAAAAACACCAATGAATGGTGGGCAGATGCCGCGGTTGACTACTACCTGAAAGATAATGTAGCATTGGGCGTTTACGGTTCGTACTTTCTGGACGGTTCGTACAGCAAAAACGTTGACTACGCATACGATGCGGGGCTGCGTTTAAAAGTGTTATTCTAAAAAAATACACACACCGTTGTTGAGCGAGAGGGCTTTACAGCCCTCTTTTTGTTGCTATCGGCAAAATTTCAGGGTATCAACTTTCTAGATTATATCAGAATTTCCGATAAACGCGTTTTAATCAACACCCTTTTTCCTTATCATTGCAAAATATTTAATTCTCTGATATATAGCAAGGTATTACATGGTTATTATGAGATAAGGAGAAAAACTATGGGAAAAACTGCAATCATTATCGGCGCAGGGCCGGCAGGGCTTACGGCAGCTTATGAGCTGCTAAACCGGTCTGATATTACCCCGATTATTTTAGAAGAAAATGACTTTGTAGGCGGTATCAGCGCTACGCTTGACTATAAAAACAATAAAATTGATATGGGCGGGCACAGATTTTTTTCAAAGTCCGAACGGGTGATGAACTGGTGGCTGGATATTTTGCCGCTGCAGGGCAAGCCCTCAAAAGACGACATCATTTTGAAAAGGGAAGTTGAGTTATCCAAACTTAAAGGTGCGCCCGATCCCGAAAAAACAGACAGGGTTATGCTTAAAAGGAATCGGCTCTCACGCATTTATTACCTCAAAACATTTTTCAGCTATCCGGTCAGCCTGAATATGGAAACAATTAAAGGACTCGGATTGTGGCGGATGTTTAAAATCGGCTGCTCGTATATGAAAGCGCTGGCGTTTCCGATTAAAAACGAAAAATCTTTGCAAGATTTTATGATTAACCGTTTCGGAAAAGAGCTTTATCTGACCTTTTTCAAAGACTATACGGAGAAGCTGTGGGGTATCGACTGCGATAAAATTTCCGCCGAATGGGGGGCGCAGAGAATTAAGGGGATTTCCATCTTAAAAGTCTTAAAGCAGATGGCTCAAAACCTCACCGGAAAGAAAGGCGGCGCGGTTGAAACCAGTTTTATTGAGAGCTTTTTCTACCCAAAGTATGGTCCGGGGCATATGTGGCAAAGCGTTGCCGAAGAAGTACGGAAAAAAGGCGGCAAAATTATTTTTGGGCAGAAAGTGACGGGGATTACCCGCAAAAACTTTAAGATTTCTGCCGTTGAAACCACGGATAAAAACGGCAAAACGACGGTTTATGAGGGGGATATATTCATCTCGACAATGCCGGTTAAAGACTTAATCGAATCGATGAATAACGTTCCGCACGAGATTAAAAAAGTTGCGGGCGGATTAATGTATCGCGATTTCAGAGTGGTGGGCGTGCTTTTGGACAAGCTTAAGCTTAAAAACACCACCGCGATTAAAACGATTAACAACATTGTGCCGGATACTTGGATTTATGTGCAGGAGCGAGAAGTTAAGCTTGGGCGGATTCAGGTGTTTAACAACTGGAGTCCGTATTTGGTCAATGACTTCCAAAACACTGTTTGGATTGGTTTAGAATATTTTTGCAACGAGCAAGATAACATCTGGACTGATGACGACAAAACGTTTATCAAATTTGCCGTGGAAGAGGCTGACAAAATCGGTATTTTTGATAAAAAAGACGTGTTGGATGCGTATACCGCCCGTGTTAAAAAAGCATATCCGGCATATTTCGGCACATATGACCGTTTTGATGAGATTAAGCGGTTTGTTGATAAATTCAGCAACCTTTATCTGGTTGGCAGAAACGGTATGCATCGCTATAACAATATGGATCACTCCACTTTGGCAGCGATGAAAGCGGTTGACTGCATTTTGGGCGAATGCAAAGACAAAAACGAGATTTGGTCGGTCAACACCGAATCGGATTATCACGAAGAAAAACAGGCAAACTGATTATGCGCAAATTTATAGAGCAGCAGTTATTTGAATTTGATACTTCGGCATTGGTGCGGATTTTGAAGATTCTTTCAGCTGCTGCTTTGTTGGTGATATTATATGCGTTTGTGTTCTCGGGCTTTCAGGTTGTGGATGAATTTGAGCACCTGCACGCTGCTTGGCTGGTGAGCATCGGGAAAGTACCGTATGCGGATTTTTTTGAGCACCATAATCCGCTGTTGTGGTATTTGAGCGCACCGATTGTCAGTGCGTTTTATGATAATGTCAGCATCTTCTATGTGATGCGCGGCATAAGCTTTCTCTGCTCGGCACTGACTGTTTGGTACATATATCGAATCGCAATGTTTTTCGAGAGCCGCGCTGGTGCGTGGCTTGCTGTGGCGCTGACGCTTTGCAACATTATCACCGTTTATAATTTTTCGCAATTTCGACCAGATAATTATATGAACCTTTGCTTTATTATCGGGGTTTATTACTGGTTTTGTTATTTACGGTCGAATCGGACCTTGGATTTAATATATTCATTTTTGGCATTTACGTTTTCAGCGCTTTTTTTGCAAAAAATATCCCTTTTGCTCATCGGGGTTGAAGGAATTATGCTGTTTCTTATTTATAAAAAGAAAATGCCACTCAAAGCTGCAACGCTTGCTGCATTGCCTGCAATCGGCGTGATGTTTTTGTTTATCGGCTTTATATATTCCCAAGGTGCGCTGTTAGAATATATCGAGCTCAATATCAACTTTAACCAAGCGATGGTGAGTTATTTTGAGCGTGGCGCGTTTTGGTATCGGAATTATTATTTCAGCCTTTACGGGGGAGCACTTATTGCCGCGATATATTTGTTTAATAAAGAAAATATGTATTATAAAATATTGGCGGCAATTTATGTGATGGAATTTATAATGCGCGGATTTTATTTTGCACCGCACCCAAACTATTACACCTTGTTGACAATGCTTGCGGCATTGGTGCTTTCTACCATTACCAAGCGGATTATGCCCGGGCATAAGATAATTTGCATTGTCGGCGTTTTCGGTCTGTTTTTGTATCTGGGAAGTATTTTTAACCAAACGGACAGCACTTCCGCTCGGCATAACAGTTATAACCATTACAAACTTGCGGAATATGTCCATGAAAACTCCGATAAAACCGATTTGCTGATGAATGGATATGACAAGAACTTCAATATTTACCGGCGCGATGTCAGCTATTATTGGTTCGGGCTTGATATGCTGCTGCCAGTAATGGAAAAGGAATATGGGACAAACAATAAAATTGATGTTAACGCTTTGGTTTTGCAAAACCGTCCGAAATTTATCTATACGAAAGATTATGTAGATTTACAAGCATTGCGAACATACGGCGAGCGCAAATATTCGCAGAAATTCATTCCGGAAATTATCAACACGCTTTACCGACCGACACCCTTTGAAAATCTGGTTGTTTTAAAATAATTTATGTTTTTTTAATGTTTTTTTGTTATTCTTTATACATTAGAAATTTGGGATTTTATTGATGCGGAAACTGTTTAGAATTATTTGTTTTTGCTTGTTGGGATTGGCAAAACTCGCTGTTGCCGACGAGGTTGCCGTGAGCAGTACGGACGCCCGCGACTGGACAAACAGCAAAGGAAAGGAACTGTTGCAAACGCTGGCAGAACCTGATTTGATTGTCAAATATTCAAAGCTTGACAAGATGATGACGGAATATGTGAATCTCGACTATGTTGCAAAATTTGTTATCGGGAAATACGGCAAAATTATGACACCCGAGCAAAAAGAACGTTATCGAGGGCTGTTTCAGCGCTATGTTTTGAGCTTGTATAAACAATTTAATCTCAATATTGAAGAGGGAAGCATTAAATTTTCAATAGACAGCGTAACCGAACACCCGCGATTTACAACTGTCCAATGTACGGTTGACCCGGGGGATGTTTTGAAAAATATCAAAATTGAGAAAATTCCGGTCAAATTTAAGCTGATACGCGGCGTCAGCGATACTATCCAAGCCGTGGATCTGGAAATCTCCGAGGTCAGCATGGTGATTGAATACCGCAAGCGCTTTTATCAGATGATTAAAGAAGAGGAAGAGGATATCAACTGGTTTTTAGACCGTTTTGATGACAAAGTCCGAGCCAATGAGAAAGCCTTTTTGCAAAAAGCCGAGATTTAACATCCGGCTTTTTTGTTTTAGTTTGCTGAAAATTTTAAAAATGCGTTGTAATTTTTTTTCAGTATGGTAACTTATGTATAATTTTAGAATCGGTAATTTAAGGCATAAGGATAAGAACGATGGTTGCTAACGCCAGATATAACGGAAAGAACAGTTTTGAAGAATGGAAAAAAGACTGGGAACTGGAAGAACGGTACAATTTTAAGAAAATTGAAGAAAAATGGCAGAAAATCTGGGATGAAGAAAAAGCCTATAAAGTAGAAATTGACCACGATAAAGAAAAGTTTTATGCGTTGGTTGAATTCCCCTACCCTTCCGGAGCAGGCTTACACGTCGGACACCCGCGCTCATACACGGCACTTGATGTGATTGCCCGCAAAAAAAGAATGGAAGGCTTTAATGTTTTGTACCCGATGGGGTTTGATGCTTTCGGGCTACCAGCAGAGAACTATGCCGTTAAGACCGGTATTCATCCGGCAGTTTCCACCAAAGCCAACATTGAGAACTTTACGCGCCAGCTCAAAGCCATCGGGCTTTCTTTTGACTGGGACAGATGTTTTAATACCTGCGATCCCGAATATTATAAATGGACGCAATGGATGTTTTTAAAGTTCTTTGAAAAGGGGCTGGCCTATAAATCGAAAATTGCAATTAACTGGTGCCCAGCCTGCAAGGTCGGATTAGCGAACGAAGAAGTTGTTAACGGGCATTGCGAGCGATGCGGCGCGGAAGTGGTGCGCAAAGACAAAGAGCAATGGATGATTGCCATCACCAAATATGCCGACCGCTTAATTGACGATTTGAAAGACGTGGACTTTATTGACAGAGTGAAATCACAACAAATTAACTGGATCGGGCGTTCGGAAGGCGCAGAGCTTGATTTTGAAATTACGGACAATGACGGCGTATCTTTGGGCAAGAAACTCCGCGTGTTTACCACCCGTCCGGATACGGCTTTCGGCGTGACTTATATGGTTATGGCGCCGGAACATCAGTATGTTGAAGAATTTAAAGACCGCTTCGCAAACAATGCGGAAATTCAAAAATATGTTGCGGAAGCAGCCAAAAAATCTGACCTGCAGAGAACGGCGGACGATTCCAAAACCGGTGTGGAATTAAAAGGTATCAAAGCGAAAAATCCGTTTAACGGCAAGCTTATTCCGATTTTTATTTCCGATTATGTTTTGACCGGATACGGCACGGGAGCAATTATGGCAGTTCCGGCGCATGACCAACGCGACTATGATTTCGCAAAAGTATTTGACCTGCCGATTATTCAGGTGTTGGAAGGCGGAGATATTTCCGAAAAGGCATTTGAAGAAGACGGACCGCACATTAATTCAGATTTTCTTAACGGAATGGGCAAAGATGACGGTATTAAAGCAGCTATCGCCTTTGCAAAAGAAAAAGGTATCGGCGAGGCGAAAATCAATTTCAAACTGCGTGACTGGGTTTTCTCCCGCCAGCGTTATTGGGGTGAGCCGATTCCGATGGTTTATTGCGAACATTGCGGCTGGCAGCCGATTCCGGAAAGCGAATTGCCGCTGACGTTACCGCAAATTTCCGACTTTTTGCCGAATGACGAGGGCGACTCTCCGCTTGCCAAAGCGACAGACTGGGTTAACACCACTTGTCCGAAATGCGGCGGAAAAGCACGAAGAGAAACCGACGTTATGCCGAACTGGGCCGGGTCTTCGTGGTATTTCTTGAGATATTGCGATCCGCATAATGATAAAGAATTCGCCTCTAAAGAAGCGCTTGACTACTGGATGAACGTGGATTGGTATAACGGCGGTATGGAGCACACGACTCTCCACCTGCTCTATTCCCGTTTTTGGCATAAGTTTTTGCACGACTGCGGCTGCGTTCCGACATCCGAACCTTATAACAAACGCACGTCACACGGTATGATTTTGGCGGAAAATGGCGAGAAGATGTCTAAATCTCGCGGTAATGTGGTTAATCCGGATGATGTGATTGACGCATACGGCGCAGACGCTTTCAGAATGTATGAAATGTTTATCGGACCGTTTGACCAAGTGGCGATGTGGTCTGATGAAAGCCTGAACGGCGTACACCGTTTTGTAAATAAAATTTTTGCCCTGTTCGGCAAGGTAACGGCAGTTGCTCCGACAGGAAAAGACTTGCAGGTTATGCATAAATGCATTTTGGATGTCAGCGAGCGTATCGACCAGATGAAGTTTAATACTGCTGTTTCTTCGTTAATGACCTATGTCAATTACCTTGCAGGCAGACCGGAAGTTTCCGAAGATTTGTATGTCACTTTGCTGAAACTGGTAGCACCGTTTGCTCCGCATTTGGCAGAAGAAATGTGGGCAAGGCTTGGCAACATGACGCTTATTGCCAAAGAAAGCTGGCCGAAAGGCAACCCCGAGCTCGCCAAAGACAATACGGTGACGATTGCCGTACAGATTAACGGAAAAATGCGCGGCACAATTGAAACCGAGCGCGATATGGATAAAGACAAAGTTATCGAAATGGCGAAGTCTTTGGAAAATGTTGCCAAGCAGTTGACCGAGGCAGAACCGAAAAAAGTAATTGTTGTACCAAATAGGATTGTAAACATTGTTTTATAGTAAAAAAAATATAGCTCTTGCAGCGCTGATTGCCTTGATTGCCGGATGCGGATTTGAACCGCTTTATGTGGAAAAAAAGACCTCCGGCGAGTGGTATTATGATAACGAATTTGACACGGGCATTATTGAAGAAATGGCAAGTGTTAAGGTCGAGCTTATCCAAGACCGAATCGGGCAGCTTATCCGTAATGATTTGCTGGATAAATTAAGCCCGAAAGGACAGCCTGCACATCCTAAATATTATCTGAAAATTACAGGTATCAAAAAGCGGGAAATTGATCAGGCGCTGCGCAATGATATTACCGCCACCCGTAAGAAAGTCATTTATACGGTCACTTATGTCCTGAAAAACAATGAACATAAAAATTTAATCAGCGGAAACAGTGTTGCATATTTGGGGTATGATATTTTGCGCGATCCGTATTCAACGACATTTGCACAAAAGAAAATTGAGAAAAATGCGGCAAAAATTATTGCCAATGATATTTCGCTGCGGTTAGGCGCTTATTTCCACTCACTGCAGACAAAAAGGGGCAATCCGGATGAATATTAAGCCGGAACAAGTTGAAAATATTGTTAAGTCTTTACCGCAAACTCTTCGCGGCGTGGTGATTTACGGCAGCAATGAGGGTATGATTGCGACACTTTCGCAACAGTTCATTAAGGCGATATCACAAGATATTTACGATGCGTTTCACGTTAGTTATTTGGAGATGGCAGATATTGCTTCGGATATCGGCGCGTTATACGCGGAATTTAATGCCCAATCCTTAATGGGCGGGCGGCGCGTGGTAGTGATTAAAGAGGCGACCAACCTTTTAACCAAGCCTTTAAGAGAGCTGCTGGCCTCAAGCTCTTCAGACAGCCTGCTCGTGATGACATCCTCTTCGCTTAAGACCAAAGATTCCCTTGCGGTGATGGCAAAAGACGAGGCGGATTTTTATGGCATCGGCTGCTATGATGACCGTGACGAAGATATAACGGCCTTTGCCTCAAAATTTATGGCAAAAAACGGCATTAACATTGATAACAATGCTTTTCAATTGCTGTGTTCGCGGTTATCAAATGACCGCAAAATCAGCGCAAACGAACTTGATAAGCTTGTTACCTATATGGGGGAAAATAAAAATATCGGCATTAATGACGTTTTAACGGTTATCAGCGATACATCCGCTTCTTCGCAAGAGGATTTGAGCTATTATATTGCACAAGGAATGACAGACAAAGCTCTGGCATCCTATAACCGTTTGGTATTTGAGGGAGAAAATCCGGTTTCGATTGTTCGCACCGTCAGTTATCATTTTATGAAACTGCTTGAGTGTGCGATAAAGATGGAAAAAGGGGAAACGGCTGACAAAGTCGTTTTCGGATTGCGCCCTCCCTTGATGTTTTTCCGCAAAAACGCTTTTTTAAACCAATTGCGGATATGGAACAGAAACCGGATTTTAAGCGCGCTATCCCTTTTGTATCAAACAGAAAGAGAATGCAAAACAACAGATTTCCCTGCTGAACAGGCTGTCAGTTTTGCACTTATGAGAATTGCTAACGGAGTGAAGAGATTTAGATAATGTTTAAATTTAATAACAAACGTTCCCGCGGTGGGTTTGGCGGTGATGCACAAATAAAGTTTTTTCTTGATTATATAAAGGCTTTTCCGGAAGAATGCCCGAATATATTAAGAGTAATCAAAGCAAGGTTGACAACAAAAGACCATGATGATGCGCATATCGGCGATTTTTGCGCAATTATAGAGGGGATTTTGCTGCAGCAAAATGAGTATTGTCGGGAGATATTTGAATTGGTACAAATTATTTATGCCAAATACCGCAGAACTCCCTTATCTTTACTTATCCGCATTATTAATAAAGATGGCAGATGCGCGCAGAAATCTTTTGAAATGTTGATACAATGGCTGAAAGTCAATTGCTGGAGCGAGGGAAAACTTACCCATCTGTATCAATATCTTACGAAATTATCGGAATTGCATCCGGAATATTGCAACGAGATTTTCAGAGTTGCGAGTTATGCCGTTTTGCGGTTAGAAAACGATTCTTATTCTATGGACGAAGCGAAAAAACTGTTTAACAACTTATCTGCGCTATCGCCGGAACTTAAAAAAACAATCAAATCGTTTCTGACCGAGATATAAAAAATAAAAACCGCTAAAAAGCGGTTTTTATTTTGGAACTACGCGCTCTTTTTATGCCGCTTGCGGACATAGGTGGGCGCTTTGCCCTCATTTATCACACCGGCGTCAACGATAATTTCCGTTACATCTTTTTTATCCGGAATATCATACATCAGCTCAAGCAAGTTCTCTTCCATTATTGCCCGCAAACCACGCGCACCGGTCTTACGCTCAATAGCTTTTTTAGCAATTGCAATCAGCGCATCATCCGTTATTGTCAGATTGACTTCTTCCATATCAAACAAAGTTTTGTATTGTTTGATAATGGCGTTTTTCGGCTCTGTTAAAACTTTTATCAACGCTTGTTCATTTAAATCATCCAATGTTGCAATGACAGGTAAGCGTCCGACAAATTCAGGAATAAGCCCGTATTTTAACAAATCTTCCGGCTGAACCTGCTTATAAATCTCGCCCAAACTTTTTTCTTCCGCATCTTTTATCTGCGCGCCGAAACCGATGGACGTTTCTTCACCACGACGACCGATAATTTTTTCAAGCCCGGCAAAAGCCCCGCCGCAGATAAAGAGAATGTTTGTCGTATCAACGTGCAAAAACTCTTGCTGCGGGTGTTTTCTTCCCCCTTGCGGCGGAATATTCGCAACTGTTCCTTCAATAATTTTCAACAACGCCTGCTGAACGCCTTCGCCCGATACATCACGCGTGATAGACGGACCATCGGTTTTGCGGGTAATTTTATCAATCTCATCAATATAAACTATACCGCGTTCAGCCTTTTCAATATCATAATTTGCAGCCTGTACCAATTTTAATACGATGTTTTCGACGTCTTCTCCAACGTATCCGGCTTCTGTTAAGGTAGTAGCATCGGCAATTGCAAAAGGTACATCCAAAACTTTCGCCAAAGTCTGCGCCAACAACGTTTTACCCGAACCCGTCGACCCGATTAAAATCACATTTGATTTGGAAATTTCCACATCCGGATTGTTACGTTTGTTATTTAAGCGCTTGTAATGGTTATATACTGCCACAGACAATACTTTTTTGGCGTATTCCTGCCCAATAACATATTGATCCAAAAATTCTTTGATTTTTGACGGGGTCGGCAGGTGTTCGTGGATTTCGCCGGCTTCGGCTTGGCGTTCCTCTTTGACCTCTTGCGAAACAATATTGATGCAGACATCAATGCACTCGTCGCAGATATATACGCCGCGTCCGGCTATCAGCTTTTTAACTTCGTTTTGGCTTTTGCCGCAGAAAGAACAATGTAAAACTTTATCTTCCGTATCACTCATATTTTTATCCTATTTTATTACTTCCAAACGATTTTTTACGATGTGGTCAATCAAACCGAATTCTTTGGCTTCTTCAGGATTCATAAAATTATCTCTGTCCATCGCCTTTTCAATTACGGAAAGTTTGTTGCCGGTATTCTCGGCATAAATTTTATTCAGGCGTTTTCTTAAATCCAATATTTCGCGAGCCTGAATCTCAATATCTGATGCCATACCGCGCGCGCCGCCCGAGGGCTGGTGAATCATAATACGGGAATTCGGCAGAGAAAATCTCTTTCCTTTTGTGCCGCCGGCCAACAAAAATGACCCCATGGAGCAAGCCTGCCCGATACAAAGCGTGGCAACATCGCAGGATATATATTTCATCGTATCATACATAGCCAAACCGGATGTGACAACACCGCCAGGAGAATTGATGTATAAGAAAATATCTTTTTTAGGATTTTCCGACTCCAAAAACAAGAGCTGCGCGCATACGAGCGATGACACTTCGTCGTTAACTTCTCCGGTTAAGAAAATAATGCGTTCTTTCAATAAACGAGAAAAAATATCAAACGAGCGCTCGCCTCTTGAGGTTTGTTCAATCACCATCGGGACAAGCGTGTTGTCATAAACTTCCAATGCACTTTTATTCATTTGTGTTAAATCCTTAAATTTAAATTATTTTACTTTCACCATATTAGAAGCCATTTATTCAATAAATGGTAAACAAATATAAAAATTTTATCTTTTTTTCGGTTATGTTATTCGCGGGTGCTCTTAATGTTATTCCCCATATAAGACAAATCATACCGCGTGATGGTTATGCCGAACGGATTTATTAAACCCAGCCTTTTATCTTCGTATTTTTCAGCATTAAAGTTCATACGCAATGTGGCTATCCAACGGCTGATCAGCGGTTCAATATATTCCGGACCGGTATCTATGGTTTCAAACCGAACCTGCCAGAAATCAAATGACACGGGATATATCATATTTATCTTTACCTTACGCCGGATATTCTTTTTTTGCAACGACTCAAAATATGGCAGTTCAGTTTGTTGAAAATCACGATAAACCTCTGTTGAAGACGCCAGATTCACAAACCCGTTTTCATTGTAACGGCTCATCATTTCATCATAGTCTTCACCGATTGTATAACGCTGCTCAACATATTTTGCCATCAGGCTCTCGGTTACCAAATCGCCTGCATATGCCCGAGTTTCCGCTGGCTGCATTATTGATATTTGATAACGGTCATAATCTATCTGCAACGGTATCACCCTAACTTTTCGCTGCGGAATCAGGAGTGTCAACGTGCCGGCAAGAACCATATTTAAGCACAAACTGATTACCGAAATTACCACGAAAAAGCGGGAGGTCCATAAAAAGCGCCTTTCGGGAAATGCGCGAACGTCTACTTTTTCTGGATAATAGCCGAGCTCATCTTTTTGGGCTTTTTCCTTATATTTGAACAGAGTATAAAATAAATCAAACATCTTCTCACCGTTCTTGAAATTCCATATTATCTCTATTTTACATGAAAGTTGTATAAAATCAAATAAAATACTATCAATTAAAAAATTTTTAGTGTAAATGTTTATTTGAACAATAATGTTTGAGGGAAAACTAATGAAGAAACTTGTTTGTTTTATGGGAGCTGTTGCCGGTTTTGTGGGCGCTTGCTCTACTACTGCGCCGGAAGTTACCGTTGAGGCGCCAGCTATGTCCGCCTATTATTCCGACTGGGACAGAGCTGTCAGAGCCGATGTTGATATGCAGAATATGTATATCGGCACGCCGTCGAAAATCACAAAACCTGTTGATATGTATATGGCAATGGCTTTAGCTTTGAAATATAATTACACAAGAAGGCTGGCCAGCTATAAAGAAAGTCTGGGCGCAGATAATATTTCTTTGGCAGCGCTGCCGACCATGGCTGAAAATCTGGGGTATGAAAACAGCACGAATTCCGATGCAGTTCCGGCTGATTTGAAAGTTTCTTGGAATCTTTTAGACTTATCCGCACTTCAGTATCAGAACACGGCGGCTTCTCCCGAAACAGCTGCTCAAGAGCAAACACGCAAAGTTATCAATAACATCATGCTGGAAACGCGTTCTTTGTATTGGAAAGCTTTAGCTGCGCAGCGGCTTATTCCGGTTATTGATGACATGAACGAGTATCTGGTTCGCGTTGTGGATGAGATTAACGCTCGTTCAAATGAGATGGCTAAAGCAGGCAAAAATCCCTCAACGACTCTGCTTGTAAAAAAGAGAACTTATCTTGAAAACATCAAAAAATTAGCTGATTTGAGAAAGAAATTTGACACAGCTCAAACCGAATTTGCCGGTTTGCTGGGGTTATATCCTTCCGCAGAAATCAAATTAGCCGGGGCGGAATACGGCAATTTCCCAATTCCGTCGCTGCGAGCTAAAATTCAGCAATTAGAATGGCTTGCATTAACGAATCGCCCTGAACTGCGCGCATTTGATTTGGGAACATCCAAAGACGAGCTGCAGCTTGTGATTAAAGATTTTGACAGCGTTAACAACAGTGATTATCGCCAAGACCCCAACTATTATAACAGAAAATGGGCAAAAGATTCGAATGCGCTGTCTATGACTGTTTTTGAAGAAGCTACTGATAATAATGACTTGACTTATAATTCATTAGCACGGCAGAGAATGGCGCACATTGTGCTTAATCAGGTTTATCTGGCATGGGCTATGTATCAGTCTGCCGTGGAAGATTATTACCTGAATATGGGCGTGGCGACAACGTCTGAAGATATTGCCGAAGATATTACCAACAAAGAAGGCGCAAACAAAGCTATCAGCCATTTAGAATCGGCTCGCGCCATTATTGACGAGGCAAACGCTTTCTTATCTTATATAGACGTTCAGGAAGCAATCGGCAGATTATATGCCAGTATCGGGTTAGATGCTGTTCCGGCATCTATGCTTAAAGATACTCCGTCTGTTATCGCCGTACAAATCAGAGAATCGCTTGACAATTGGAGCAACGGTATCTTCTCGGCTGATGTTAAAGGCGCTTTGGCGACATCTTCCGGACAGAAACCTCCGGCAGATATTTCATCTGCGGCATTAGTTCCAAATGTTGTTGTCGGGACCGGATCTGATGTTAACATTAAAATTCCGGATGAAGTTTTCCAAAAAGTAAATTGGGAAGGAAATTATACAACTGTTGCCGGCTCGTTAGATGATGCGGGGTTGCCTGCTTGGTTGAAATATGATGACAAAACTCACACCTTTACCGGGCATCCGACGATGGAAGACGAAGGAGATTATCGCATTAAAGTGTATGCTTTAGATAATTCCGGCAACAGCGCGGTGCTTGGCTTTACGATTACCGTAAATAATGTTTATATTCAAACGATGGAATATAAAGGGCTGACCGGTTACAGACGTGCTAAAGTATATCATAAATGCACACCGGGAACGCCTTGTGCAAAAAATGATATATAAAGGACGGTCAGGTGTTTGACTATATAGAAAAGCATCCTATCGTTTTTACTATCTTAATATGCTTGCTGTTATTTTTAACAGCAGGCATATTTTATAATGCGGTGCCGATAAGCGATTTTCAGGCATCCTATCTGATTTTTGCGGGGATTTTGGCTTCATGTACGGATGGTTACAATAAGCGAATCGGAATTATTTTGGCAACGCTTTTCCTTTTTCTGTTGTTTCTAACGGCAGATGCCCGCAGCAGCATTTATCTTATCGGCGAATACGGAATTTTATCATTATTTACGTTTCTCAACAAATCCCGTTCGAATATTTTTATATTTGCAATAACAGCGGCGGCGTTTTTATTGCATTTGCATTATATACAATATACGCCTGTAAATATCCGACAGCATGATATAAATGGCATTATGCTGTATATGAAACAGATTACGCAAAACGGTCTGAATATTTTACAATTTGACCCGTGGCATATGTATTATCTGTTTCACCAACCGCTGCATTTTATCTTTGCCGGCTATTTATTATCTTTGGAATTATATTTGTGGAACTCCAACGCCTTGGCTTTAGAGGGAGTGCAATATTTGTCTTTGTTATATGTGACGCTCACCACCATTACGGCAGCCGCTATTTTCAAAGAACTTCATATTGTGGGGAAACCATTTTATGCCTTGTTGCTATTGTTTGCATTTAACCCGACGCTTACGCTGTTTTCCGGATATCTTTCCGATGATGCTCCGGCGGTTTTTTGGAGCGTTTGCGTTGTCTATTTTATTATCAGATGGTACAAGGCGGAGCGGGCAAAAGATATTGTTTTTGCGGCGGTTTGTTTTGGTTTCGGGGTGCTGACAAAATTATCCGTTTTAATGATGGTGCCGGCTGTCTGTTTTATTTTTGCGTACAAGTTATTTTTCACGCTGTCCGACAGGCAAAAAACTTTGCAGCAAATAAGCTGTTTTATTATTGTTGCCGTACCGCTTGCGCTGCTATGGATTATACGCAACCATATTTTATTTGATATGCAATTTTTCAATATTCCCGACACATCTCCTGCGGGACAGAATTTTAAATATCTGACTTTAACGGAGCGAATCGGTGACTTTTCAATGTTTTCTTATCCGTTTCTTGATGCGCCCAAAGTTAATGACGCCAATATCTTCCTTGCACTGATTAAGACAGAACTGTTCGGCGAATGGGATTTCAGCATTGCGAATCATTTTGTTTATTTGCCGGCACTGATACTTTATGTTCTGAATATTTCAATTAAGTTTTTGGCATTTGCCGGATGCCTTTCAGGGGTAAAAAATTCAACCATTGAGCATCCGTTTGAGGGAATGTTTGCTATTCTTTATTTAACAATTTGGCTTTACGCTTTAAAGTATGCGCTTGATTATCCTTATATTTGTTCAACCGATTTCAGATTGTTTGCACAACTTATGTTGCCTGAAGCTATTTTACTTTTTGCGGCTTGTCCAAAGATAATGAAAAACGCCGCATTTCCGGCACTTTCCATATCATATGCGGCGTTAAGCTGTTTCATTTATCTGTTCGGAATCTAATCGCGGCGCAACCCTTTGATTTCCGCCTCGATAGCATCTGACAAATCGTCATTGCCGCTTTCGGTTTCCTTTTTTAATTCCGTATCTGCTGTTTCTTCCTGCATTTTGGTAAAGAGCAACAGGTTTTCCGGTTCTTCGCCTTCTTCAATTTCGCTCACATATGAGGTTGATGTTTCGGAGATATAGGCGGGCGTTTCCCGAATATCCTTTTCAATATCCCTATCTTCATTTATGAACTCTTTAATGCGGATAACCTGCTCTTTTTCCGGTGCAGCTTGTTCACCGGCTGTTTCCTCTTTAGCAACGTTTTTACCGGAAATAACATCCTTTGCAGGCAAATTGTCGCGTTGTTTTAGTTCTTCTTCCGTCAGTAATTTGGCGGCTTCCACTTCAGCATCTATGCATTCAAGCAGCCACACGTCATAAATGGGGTGCTCAATCGCATTTATTCCGGGAGTTGAAGACAACATCCATCCGCGGAAAATATTATATTCATCCTCGCCGAAACTTTTATCTGCCACATCAACAAACGCAAAATTTTCGGGCGTTTCTTCCGCCGGACGTTTTTTGCACGCACGCAACACCAGCGAAAAATCGCCAAAACTTATTTTGGAATTAACCGGCACGGTGATTTTATTGACGCGCCCCGTCACCTTATCCATTGCCTGCATTAACGCTGCATTTGTCGGAATTTCTGCCGCCAGTGCGGGTGCACACATTAAACAGCAAAGCGCTGCCGTATATTTCAGCTTATTTTTCATCATTGTTTGTCACCATAAAGATAATTTCACCCACCATATCTTCTAAAGATTTGGCATCTTTCGTATTTGTCGCCGTTGAACCAGCAGCCATTTTTTCTTTTGCTTTTCCCGGTTCAATCTTAACATATTTATCGCCCATCAGCCCGTCGCCGGCAATCATTATCTGACTGTCTACGGGTAACGAAATCTGCGGCATTATGC
Organism: uncultured Alphaproteobacteria bacterium; assembly: GCA_910576955.1. Lineage (GTDB taxonomy): Bacteria > Pseudomonadota > Alphaproteobacteria > RF32 > CAG-239 > CAG-267. The sequence continues at coordinate 289,610 of CAJTJB010000001.1, forward strand.
TTAATTTAACATCTACCATATAATCCAGCGGGTTTACGCTTTGAGATACGACAGTTCCAACTTTGATGCCGTTTATTCGCACGTCTGCGCCCGTATTTAACCCGCCCACTTTTAAAAAGCGGCTGTTTATCTCATAACCTTTTACCACCTGCAAATCCGACACGCGGTATGCAAACATCATAAACAGGGCTGCGACGGCTAACACGACCAGCCCCATAATTGTTTCCACCGGCTTTTTATTCATTGTCTTCTCCTTTATCTTCTGCCTTGTTTGACCGGGCTTGTTTTCCCTTGCCCATTGCCACAATGCGTTCAAGCAATTCTTCTAATACGAGGGCATCCTGCGTATAGCTGATGCTGCCTTTATCCGGAATATAATCTTCTGACCCGCCGACTTCTATTTCAACATATTTGCCGCCTATCAGCCCGAAGCTGACAATCGAAGCGCTGCTGTCATCCGGTATGCGGTAACGGCTGCTGATGTTTAAGGTCAGGCGAGAATTAAAATTTTCATCAAGTTCGGCTTTTGAGACACGCCCGATATTTACGCCCGAAAGACGGACGGCATCTCCAACATTCAAACCGTCCGTGCGGCCAAAACTTGCGTATATGTCATATGTATCGCCGATGCCTCGATTTTTGATTGAGGCATTATGCGAAATGGTTACGAACACAACAATCAGGACAACGGCAAGAGCCATTATTCCGGTGCGAATCGACTTTTCTTCCTCAATAGAATATTTTTCCTGCAAAATCTTGCTCCGTTATATTTTATTATAAACACTTTGTTTATAGAATATAAATAATTTTTTGTCACCTATGTTTTGATTTATTCCGCCAAATTGTGAAAATTTTAAACATTTTCCGTTATATATGCTTTATAGCTTTTTGTTTATAGGGTAGATTATGATTAATATTCAACATATTTCCAAAGAATATGGCGGCAAAATAGTTTTAAATAACCTTAATCTCACTTTACGCCGCGGCGAGGTTGCGGCATTGGTGGGGGAGAACGGTGCCGGGAAATCAACGCTTATGCGCATTATGTGCGGATATGTGGCTCCGTCTGAAGGCAATGTATCTATATTCGGCAATGACATCCGTGAGCAAAGAATAAAAGCCTTGCAGCATATCGGATATGTTCCTGAAATCTCAAATTTATACGGTGATATGATTGTTTATGATTTTCTAAAATGGATTGCCGAGCTGCACGCCGTTAAAAATGCCGACGCCGCCATTCTTGATGCTGCAGAAAAAATACATATTACGGAAACCTTTTCACAAAAGATTGAAACCCTTTCCAAAGGATATAAAAAACGGGTGGAGATTGCCTCGGCAATTTTGCATAATCCGGATATTCTTATTCTAGACGAGCCGACAGACGGACTCGACCCTAACCAAAAAAGAGATTTGCGTAAGTTTATGAAACAATATGCCCACAAGAATATTGTTTTGCTCTCAACGCATGTTTTGGAAGACACAAAAGACGCGGACAGAATTATCATGCTGGCCGATGGGAAAATCATAAAAGATACCAGCATCGCCGAATTTAAAAAAATATCTAAAAGCAGAGATCTCGGCGAAGCTTTTCACTTGTTAACCGAACAGGCGAAGGAGGAAGAATGAAACAATTTCTTGTGCAGTTTAAAAAAGATTTTGCCGCTTATTTCAGCGGCGTTAACGCGTATCTGATTATCTTTGCCTATTATCTGCTGTCTTTTTTTTCCGCACTTTATTTGGGCGATTATTTTGTGCGCGAAACGGATGTTATGAATGCCTATTTTGTGATGCAGCCGCTGGTTTTGGTTTTGATTATTCCCGCTGTTACCATGCGCACTTGGGCAGATGAAATCAAGAGCGGCACAATTGAACTCTTATTAACCCAGCCTATCAGCCATACGGTTTTGGCATTGTCAAAATTCTGCGCTGCTTTTGCTTTCTTTTTGGTGCTGATTTTATGCTCTGTTCCTTTCTTGTTTATTTCCGGCATCTTGTCTTTTTTGGATTGGGGGATGGTTATTTCCGCATATCTCGGCTTGATTTTTTCGGGGGCATTGTTTACTGCCGCAGGCTGTTTGATTTCCTCTTGCTGCCGCAGCGTTATTACCAGTTTTGTATGTACCGTTTTTGTATTATTTTTTATATTGCAGCTTGATTTTTCGGCATCCGGCACATGTCTGCCGGTTAACGCGTTCGGCTTTGGCTATCATTATCGCGCTTTTTTAAGCGGCGCTTTGTTATGGGGTAATTCAGCATATTTCATTCTAGCAACACTTTTGCTGCTTTGGCTAAATGTGGTTATGCTAACGCAGCGTTCCGACACTTCGGCAAACGGAAAGCGTTTGTTTCGTTATTTTTCCGTTTTATTATTTGTGATATTCTTTTCCGGCAATTTAAGCGCTTTTTTGTTTTCTGACACTATTGCAGACTTTACAGACAATAAGATGTATACTTTAACGGAGAAAAACCGGAATTTTTTGCATTCTTTAGACAAACGAATCGACATCACCCTATATGAGGCAAAAAGCAAACGTGAAGACGGAAGCTCGCGTTATGCTTCATATGCCGCCTATATCGAACGCTTTTTACAGCAAATCCAAAAATATTCATTCGGGGCTGTCCGTTATTCTGTTATCCGTGTTGAGCCGTTCAGCGCTTTAGAACGTCGGCTTATCAGGGACAATATCCCCTATGAAGAAGATAATTTCGGCAATAAAAGCTTTATGGCGATGGATGTTTCCGACAATAGCGGCAACATGTTGCAAATTAACGCCTTGGAAAGCTTGAGGCAAAATTTGTTAGAAACGGACATTATGCGCCTTATCCGGATGTTTGGCAAAGAAAAGAAATCTGTCGCACTGTATGTTTCTTCCGATGAGCTAAACGAAATGCAAGGTTTTTATAATTTTTTAAACGAATTTTATAATGTGGATTTTATCCATTCGGATACGCAATTTATACCCAATACCTACGATGCCGTTATATTAATTAACCCCACAGAATTATCTTATGGGTTTCTGCCGGCACTTGACCAGTATATCTTAAATGGCGGAAACGTGGTTATGTTCCATGAGCCCTCCCTCTTGGGACATGGCGACAACTCTGACTTATCAGATTTTCTCAACACTTACGGCATTAAACCGCTTGCAAATTTCGATATTGCCGACGGCAGTTCCCCAATACGTCCGGCAATGCCGTATAAAGCCGAAGACCGAGATGATATTCGTGTGGTGATGACGAACGAAGCCGGCGAGGTTCAAACCCGTCCCAGCCGTTTATTCGCCTCAATGCCTATATTGGTTTCAGACAATAAAAACATCGGTGTTTTGACCAAAGGGAAATTTGAAACACACTATCGGGAGTTTGCTGAAAATAGAGCCGGCTTTTTATCCGAATCTTCACAAAGCGGGCAGTTCTTTTTCTTTTATGACAGCGACATCTTAAAAGACTACCTGTATGCGGCAGATGAATCTAAAGGGGCGGGATTTTACCAAATTGTTTCATTTGCCGACAATCAATTATTTTATTTGCAGCTTATTGACAAGGCGACCCATAACGGGATTGAAACCGAACTTAATTACCCCCATTATTCGATGAATTTAGCCGGTATCAGCACTTTTATCCTCAAAGCCCAACAGAAAAACTATCAAGAAATGCTTGACACACTGCAAACTAAAATCAACTCCCTTAAAAAAGCTTTAGATTTTGCGGATACATCTTCGGTGAGAAATCTCGGAACCCGACATAAGCTGACATTAGACTTGGAAGAGGCAGAGGATGCGCTTAACGAAACCAAAAAGCTTATTATTGCCGATTATCATTCGGCTATTGCCGGTTTGACCATTGGTATCCTTTTAGTCATTCCTTGCTTTTTACTTGGTATCTTATGCCTCGCTTTATACATTTTCCGTAAACACAAAAGGTGCAAAATCAGGAGGTTAATATCTGATGAAATTACACATTAAAGTTGCTTTCTTTATAGCGTGCTTAACTCTTCCGCTGCTTGGTTTCGGTCTTTATCAAAACGCTAAAACATTTTATACTATGTCGCGCGGCAATTATTTTTTTGCACACAGCCGCAATAATCTGCAACTCAAAACAATCGTTATTGACTTTGGCAATGACAATAAAATTACTATTGAAGAAAATAACGGCTTATGGCGCGTTAAAGAAGCAGACGATTACTTTGCCTCCTTTGCACAAACCGGCTCTTTATTGAAATTTATTTCCGATACAGTTGTATACAGGGCAGATAAACTTAATGAAAATGATATTAAGGAACACCTTGAAAAAACAATTAAAATTATTTGCAAAGATACTAAAGGCAATGTTTTAGAAAGTGCGGCTTTTGCCCCGAAAAAAGACAATAACCGTTATCAATATGCTTTGCTTAACGACAATTCTTTTTTATATCAGCTTAAGGGAAATTTTGCCCCATCTTCAGTATTGATGGATTGGGTACAAATGCCATTGCTGAATATCTATGAGGACAGCATTAAAAGAATCGAAACAAACACATTTGCCGTATACCGCCATTTCTCGGACGAACGTTTGAAATCGGTTGAAAATAATGAACTGGCTCTCTATATCGGGCAGCTTATAAATAATTTCCGATATTTAAATGCTGAAGACATCAAACACATTACGCATTTTAATCCTGCCTTGTTCAAAAAAGTGAAACGTTATGATATTACCCTCTTTAACGGAATGATTTATGATTTGGAAGTCTACAACAAAGACAATGAATACTGGTTGCGCATTCGCCTTAACCACGAATTGACAGCTCCGCTTGCAACAAAGAGGCAAATTAAAGAACGGCAGATTTTATATGACGGCTGGTTCTTTAAAATCAATAAAGACAAGGGATATGTTATTTCCAGCTTTTCGCTGTAAACATTAAAGCCGGCATTCTCTGCCGGCTTTTTAGCTTATCGTTCCAACTTTTTATATTTGACGCGATGCGGGCGGCACGCCTCTTCGCCCAAACGACGGATTTTGTCTTTTTCGTAGTCTTCAAAATTGCCCTCAAACCACTCTACATGCCCTTCGTCTTCATAGGCTAAAATATGCGTTGCCAAGCGGTCTAAAAACCATCTGTCGTGCGAAGTTACCAACACGCAGCCGGGATAATTCATTATGCCTTCTTCCAGTGAACGCAGCGTATCAACATCCAAGTCATTGGTCGGCTCATCAAGCAGAATCACGTTTGCGCCTTTTTTAAGCATTTTCGCCAAATGCACGCGATTGCGTTCGCCACCTGAAAGCTGCCCGATTTTCTTTTGTTGGTCTGTGCCTTTGAAATTAAACTGTCCGACATAAGCGCGGGACGGCATTTGTTTTTTGCCAAGTTCTATGATATCCAAACCATCGGAAATTTCTTCCCAAATGGTTTTATCCGCACGCAGTTCGTCACGGCTTTGGTCAACATAGCCTAAATCCACCGTGTCGCCCATTACAATCTCTCCCGAATCGGGCTTTTCCTGTCCTGTTATCATCTTAAACAACGTGGTTTTTCCGGCTCCGTTCGGACCGATTATGCCGACAATCGCCCCTTTCGGAATCTTGAACGACAAGTTATCAATCAAAACGCGTTCGCCAAAGGCTTTGGAAATATTTTTAGCCTCTATTACCATATCGCCCAGACGCTCGGTCATCGGGATATTGATATACGCCTGCGTGATTTGCTCTTTAGAAGACTCTGCCAACAGCTCTTCATATGCATTGATACGCGCTTTAGATTTTGCCTGACGGGCTTTCGGATTTTTGCGTATCCACTCCAATTCGTTGGCAAGCGTTTTTTGGCGGGCATTTTCTTCTCTGGCTTCCTGCTCTATGCGCTTTTGCTTTTGCTCAAGCCAAGATGTGTAATTGCCCTCATATGGAATCCCCTGCCCGCGATCAAGCTCGAGAATCCATCCGGTGACGTTATCAAGGAAATAACGGTCGTGCGTTACCATAACTACCGTTCCTTTATATTCACGCAAGTGATGTTCCAGCCACGCAACCGACTCGGCGTCCAGATGGTTGGTCGGTTCATCCAAAAGCAGCATATCGGGTTTGGAAAGCAGCAAACGGCACAATGCAACGCGCCTTTTCTCTCCGCCGGATAATTTGGTTACATCGGCATCTGCGGGCGGGCAGCGCAATGCATCCATTGCAATCTGCACGGCACGTTCAATATCCCATCCGTTTGCGGCATCGATTTTTTCCTGCAGCGCTGCTTGTTCTTCAATTAACGCATTCATTTCATCATCGCTCATCGGCTCGGCAAACTTCATTGATACTTCTTCAAAACGCTTTAACAAAGCTACGGTTTCGCCCAAGCCGTCCATCACATTTTCCATTACGTTCTTTGCCGGGTCTAGTTTAGGCTCTTGCTCCAGATAACCGACTTTGACGCCATCCGCCGCCCAGGCTTCGCCGTTAAATTCTTTATCCACACCGGCCATAATTTTTAACAATGTCGATTTACCGGCGCCGTTGACACCCAGCACACCTATTTTTGCCCCCGGAAAAAAGGATAGGCTGATATTTTTGAAAAGCTCTTTCCCGCCGGGAAAAACTTTGCTTAAGTTTTGCATTACATAGATATATTGATATGATGCCATTTTTCTTTTCCTTTACTTTTAGCGATATTGCGATTTCAGTTCTTCTTCGCGGATTTTTTTAAATATCCCCTCTTTTTGCGCCTGCCGCTTTTTCTTTTCCTGCAATTTATCATAATATGCATTCAAGCGACTCCGCTCATCATCTTTGCGGTTATATAAAAGTCGAGGGTCATATTCCTGACGCGGCTTGATGACTTTGCCGTCAGGCATTTTGATTTTGCCGTTTTTATATAACGCGGCCTTAAAGATTTTTTGCCGGTCAAAACGGGCATTAACCTCTTCACACCCCAGCAGCCCCTCGCGGCGCTTATTCATATAGGCGCGCGCTTTGGCAGAGTTATAGGCATACATTCCCTCCGCCTGTTCTTTATCCGAACGGGCAGAACTGACCAGATATGCTCTGGCAACCAATTCAAAAGAGGGGTAACGCGATGCACCACAGGCCAATCCCTCGCCCGAAACATATCCGAGCGTTCTGACATCTTCCAGATAGTTATTTGCTGCAATTGCCTGACAAATAACTAAAAATAAAGCTATAAATAGGCTTACTACAAATTTCATTTCTTCTCTCTTTGGCTTTTTTGTTGACGTTGGCGATTATAACTGCAAATAAATCGATTTCAAGCTAAAAAATCAATTGACAAATTAAAACAAGTAACGTATATTGCGCTCAAACTTTTGTGTAAGGAAAAAGAAAAATGAAAATATATAGCTCTTTAAAGTCTAAAAAAGCGCGCGTTAGAGGTTGTAAGCTTGTTCGCCGCAGAGGGCGTCTTTATGTTATTAACAAAAGAGAGCCTAAATACAAGGCTCGTCAAGGTTAATCCGGACGTTTGGATTTTTTTAAATCGGGCAGTTGCCCGATTTTTTTATGCTTAAACCTTTTCTATAACGGCAACTGCATTGGCATATGCCCGCTCGTTTGATAGGGTCAGATATATTTTAAATTCCTGCCCGCCGGCAATTTCATAGGCGCGGGACAATGCTTTATTATATAAAACTATTTCCGGTTTGCCGTGAGAATCGTGTTGAATTTCGATATCTTTTAAGGTTATGCCGTTTCTAAAGCCCGTTCCCAACGCTTTTGCCGCGGCTTCCTTGGCGGCAAAACGGGTGGCAGCGGCAACTATCAATTCCTCATAATTCCGGCAGTTGCGTTTTTGCAATATTTCCGTTATTTCGACGGTGGTAAAATATTTGCGCATAAAATGCCGCAAAAACGACTCGCCTTTATCAAAGCGGGAAATTTCGACAATATCACATCCCAGTCCGAGAATCATTGGTTTTATCTCCGTTATCCGTTTTTTTGCTTAAAACCCGCGTTATCAGATGCGAACACAACAGCCATACCGCGATGTAAAAAGGTATGCACCCGATAAGCATCGGGTAGAATACAGGCCAAATATCGCTTAAAAATGTGCTAAAGTCAAGCGTTATCACCGTATGAAACAGCTCGCCGAACAGTGCTTTGAAATTAACAGGCAGGTGCGGCGCATCGTGACCAAGCAAAAAATGCCCCGTGTGTAAGGTTGCATACCATATTAACGGGAACGTCCACGGATTACCGGCGATTGTGCCTAATGTGGCGGCAATGCCGTTTTGTTTTGTGATTTTCGCCACCGTTAACGATAGTAATATATGGAATCCGACAAACGGCGTAAACGACATGGCAACGCCGGTTGCAAACCCTTTGGCTATGCTTTGCGGCGTTCCTTTTAGCGAATCGAGTTTTTCGATTGTTTTTTGATATATTTTCCGTAGTTCAAGTCCCGTTTTGTTTATCAGGGACATCAAACCTCCTATACTCTGGATACAAAACTTACGACTTTAGATGCTCTTAAGGCTGATATAATGTCATTCAGATGGTTGGTATTTTTAACATCTACATCCACCAAGATTTCAAAATAGCTAATCGTTCTGTAAACAATATTCAAGTTAGTAATGTTGGCGTTTTGGCGGGCAATCAAGTTTGACAATTCGCCCAAAGTTCCGGGCTCATTGCTTATCATTACCTTAATGCGGGCGGTATGGTTTTCGCTTTCCGCATCGCTTCCCCAAGAGATGTCCAACCAACGCTCCGGCTCATCGGCATATTTTTCAAGCGCTTTACACGATAAAGAATGTACAGCAACGCCTTTGCCGGTGGTGACAATCCCTACAATTCTATCACCGGGAACAGGATGGCAGCAGCCAGCAAAATGCACCGCCATTCCGGTTATCAAGCCCTCAATTTTTAGAGCGTTATTCTTTTTCTTCTTCGGTTTGGAAAGTTTGATTGAATTAACGACCTGCGTGATTTTGGATTGTTTATAGGCGGGGTAAACGGCTCTTAAAACATCCCAACCGGTTACCAGCCCCTCGCCTACCTTTGCATACAAATCATCTAATGTTTCGCACTCAAAATGCGGCAGTGTGCCGTAAACGCCTTTTTCATTAAACTCCAGATTTTCCTGCTTAAACAGCTTTTCAAGAATATCTTTGCCGAGCGCCAAAAATTGCTCGCGTTTGCACGCCCGCACATATCGGCGAATCGCAGCTTTGGCTTTGCCGGTTACGACAAAGCGTTCCCATTCTGTGGACGGATGCTGCGCTTTGGAGGTCAGCACTTCAACCTGATCGCCGTTTTGCAAAACGCTTCTTAACGGCTTTATCTCACCGTTAATTTTTGCCCCGACACATTTATCGCCAACACTTGAATGCACTGCATACGCAAAATCTACCGGCGTTGAGCCATAAGGCAGACCGATTAAATCCCCTTTGGGCGTAAAGCAAAATACTTGGTCATTATACATCTCAAGCTTGGTATTTTCCAAAAACTCGTCCGGGTTTTGCGCTTGTTCCAAAATTTCCAACAATTCGCGAATCCAGCGAAAACTGCGTCCCGCCACTTTTTGCCCCTGTTTATATGCCCAGTGCGCAGCCACGCCTTTTTCGTTGATTTCGTGCATCTCGTGGGTGCGGATTTGAATTTCGATTCGGGTATTTTCCGGTCCGATAATGCCGGTATGAAGCGATTGGTAGCCGTTTGGTTTCGGCGTGGAGATATAATCTTTAAACCGGCGCGGCACCATATGGTATTTGCTATGAATTATGCCCAACACCTGATAGCAGGCAGCGATATCATCCACACAGATACGAAAAGCCATAATATCTGACAGCTGTTCAAACGAGGCATTTTTGAGCTGCATCTTGCGCCAGATGGAATATGGCGATTTTTCACGCCCGGTAACGGTTGCTTTGACCCCGTTCTCTTCCATATCTTTTTCTAACTGGCTGATAATTTTCGGAACAAGATTACTCCCCTGTTCCCGCAAAAAGTTTAAACGCGCAACGATAGAATCGTGCGCTTCTTTATGCAATTCGGAAAAAGCAATTTCTTCAAGTTCGGTTTTAATTTCCTGCATACCGATACGCTCGGCAAGCGGAGCGTAGATGTCGAGCGTTTCTTTGGCGATTCTTTTTCTTTTTTCTTCTTTGCAAAAATGCAATGTGCGGATATTATGCAGGCGGTCAGCCAGTTTGATTAGCAGCACGCGAATATCCTCGGACATCGCCAAAAGAAGTTTACGGAAGTTTTCCGCCTGTTTGCTGGAACCTGATTTTTGCTCTATAATTGCCAGTTTGGTGACGCCGTCAACGATTGCTGCCACTTGAGGACCAAATAATTCTTTTATTTCTTCAACTGTGGTGTCTGTATCTTCAACAGTATCGTGCAACAGCCCGGCAATAATGGAATTACAATCCAGACGGAACTTGGTCAGTATGCCTGCCACTTCAATCGGGTGCGAATAGTACGGATCACCGGAAGTTCGAAGCTGGGCGCCGTGTTTTTTCATTGCAAAAACATAAGCACGGTTTAACGCATCCTCATCTGCGTTCGGATCATACGATTTTACGATATCAACTAATTCATACTGTCTTAACATCTAACCTCTTTTCATCCATCCCATTTATTTACTTTAGCGCAAAATAAAAAAAAAGCAAGATATGTTTATCCTATCTTGCTTTATGAATTGTTAAATTTTGTTAAAAAAGAAATTTATTCTTCAAAATCTTCGATATCTTCGGAGAAATCATCTTTGACATCCAGCAAATCATCGTCCAAATCAGCATCGTCCAATGATACGTCTGCGGTGTCAACATCAAGCGTTTCGCCGTTGCTGTCTTCAATCTGCATACTTTCGGCAAGAGCCGCATCCAGAATGGTATCGCCATCAAACTGCGCATCCAAACCGGAAAGCTCTTTTTCAGCAGCCAAAATTTCCAACTCTTCTTCTTCGGGCTCTTCCACTTCAACATATTTCTGCAGTCCCATAACGAGAGAACGCTGCAATTCTTCAATATCTGCTTTGTTTTCGGCAATTTCCCTTAAAGAAACAACAGAGTTTTTGTCGTTATCGCGTTCAACCTTAATCGGCGAACCGGCAGCAATATCTTTTGCACGCTGTGCCGCAACCAACAGAAGTTCATAGCGGTTTGGAATTTTTTCAATACAGTCTTCAACTGTTACACGAGCCATTTTATTTACCCTTTAATCTTGAATTTACGCTTTGAGAAGTTATATAACACAACACATCTTTGAAATGCAACTGTTTTTTCAAATTTTTTAATAAATTATCGGCGTAATCAGCAACATTTCGCCGTTTTCAAGCAATTTTTTGCGAATTTTCTCCCTAATGGGGCTGACCGCTTCGACGTCTTCCCTTAATACCGAATACATTGCAACCAAAGCCGCCTCGGATTCACGCATTGACTCCTGCCATTTTTGCGGCAACATACGATAATAATGCTCATAATAGCCGCGGCGATGAAAACGGATGGCAAATGCCATAGAATGATTTGCATTTGCCGCGCGAAAGGCTTTAAGGGTTTTATCACAAGTATATGCCCATTCTTCGGGCGTAAACCCTTCTTGCGCCACAATTGTGCTAAAGCTGTGGTAGATGCCGGCGATGCGCGTCTTGAGCACCAGATTTTGACAGGGATTTACCATATCTTTAAGCGCTGGCTGGCGAAGCGGTTTGTCGCCGTCTTGTTCCATCATATCAAGCAAGATTCCGGCGCGGATGACCGCTATATCGTTTCCCTTTTTGCCCCATTCGTTAATTTTATCCCATGTTGCCATCACGGCTTCGGCATCTTTGGTGGTCAGCGGAGAGGTCAGACTCGGATATAACGTCCGGCGCGTCATATCTGCCGGTGCTGTTGTCTTGCGGGCTTTTGCCGAGGCAGGTTTATTTTGCGCCTGCGGAACAGGCGAATCGTTTTTTTCTTTCAGATAATCGGGCAAAAAAACCGGTTTTTTCGGCTTTACGGACGGTATATTCGCTGGCTTATCCAAATTCTTTTTTTTCTCCCACATTTGAGGCATTAAGGCAATATAAAGAGCCGGCGACAAAGCCTCTATATTTTCCATCCCTTTATATTTCTCGGCTATTTCTTCGGGAAATTTATTTTTCGTTTCTTTAATTCCGGGGAGGTTCAAAATTTTCTCGGGCATGGTCGGTATTTCATGCAGCATCGGCCCTATGTATTGATACATTTCTTTGGGAAGCATTAAGATCAAATCCAGCAGCTCGTCTTCATAACTGGTCTTTATACGGCTTTCGCTCGAGCCATACGCTTTGATGACACGGCTGAATTCTTTATTAAACCTATTGCCCATTTCAAAGCGGGATGTATAGCCTTTATTATAAACCTCGGCTGTTTTTTGCATTTCAATGATATATTTGTAAAGATTAGATAAATCCATATCCATTTTAACATCAAAACTATGGCGATATTCCGAGATATCCGCCGTTGCGCTATGGCTTATGCCAAAGGTTAAAAAGAGCGCCAAGATAATTTTATACATAAATTTTCTTTCCTTTTAGATAGTTAGCACAATTATACTTTATAAAATTTAAAAAAACGTTATACTTGCAATTTAAAACCGAATCGTTTATTGTGATGTTTAAAGTGTAACAACCAATAAAGGGGGCTAAAATGATTTGGACCGATGAAGCTGTTGAAGAATTAAAAAGAATGTGGGATAGAGGCATGACTACCGGTCAGATAGCAAAAGCCTTAAACGTTACTAAAAACTCAATTATCGGCAAAGTACACCGGTTATGCCTGACGGCAAGACCTTCACCGATTAAAAAAACCGACATCGTTGAGGAAGAAAAAAAGGCTGCTCCGAAAGAAAAAAGCGTTAAAGAAAAAAACAAGCCGACAAAACAAGCGCAGGTGAAAGCTCAACCGGCACAAGAGGCAAAAGCTTCCAAAGCGGCCGCGAAACCTGCTGCAAAAACAAGCCCGACAGAAACAGCAAACATTCCGCTTGTAAAACTTGATAACCATACTTGCCGTTGGCCGATGGGCGACCCGCGCGATGATGATTTCTGCTTTTGCGGCAAACGGGTCAGAACCGGACAGACTTATTGCGAAGAGCACGCTGCTGTTGCGTATGTTAAGCCGGGAAAGAAATTTTAATTTTGAGGTTTAGAAAATTGAAGATGCGGGGTTTTGACAATTTCGCATCTTTTTTATTTGGGCGGATGCAATGTACAGCGAAAAATTTTTGAAATTTATTGAGATGTGGCAGAAAGAATTTGCCATTGAACGGACAATTGACGAAAAAGTTTGCCTTGATAAAGACAATAACCCGATTCCGTGGTATACTTATCCGGCGATTGAATATTTATCACAGCTTGATTTTTCTGAAAAGGAAATTTTTGAATTTGGCTGCGGCAACTCCTCATTATTTTGGGCGAATAGGGCAAAGCAGGTTACCAGCATTGAAGATAACCTGCAATGGTTTGATAAATGGCAAAAGGAATTTCAATGCGCGAATCTGGACATTCGCTGGCGCGATGAGGGCGAAGGCTATTACAACGCCATTTATGAAGACGGCAAAAAATATGACGTTATCATTGTTGACGGCAAAAGGCGGGCTGATTGCGCGCGCACGGCACTTGACCGGCTTAATGACGGCGGAATGATTATTTTGGATGACAGCGACCGCATTAACACCAGTCAGGAATATATTGACGCCGTCAACAACCTGAAAAAAGGCGATTTAATCCAGATTGATTTTTATGGCTTTTGCCCGATGAACAATTACACCAAAACAACATCCGTTTTCCTGCGGCGGGATTTTAACATCAAATCGCAATACATCGTGCAGCCGATAAACGGCTGGGGCAATCTCTGGGGCATGGGACGCAAACACCGGAAAGAGTTTTATCGGATTAATAAGTAGCTATTTTTAATTTTTCCGCCACTTTTCGAGCTATATTTTCATATGCTTTTGTATATTCACTGTCGGGGGCGGTTTGGACTATCGGCGTGCCCGAATCGGCGTTTTGACGGATGTCATAATGCAGTGGGATTCCGCCCAAAAAGCTTATGCCGTATTTTTCTGCAGTTTTTTCTGCGCCGGCGTGCCCAAATATCTCGGCACGATGTCCGCATTTTTCACAAATATAATAGCTCATATTTTCAATTATGCCCAAAACGGGAACACCGATTTTATTAAACAGGTTTATCCCCTTAACAGCGTCTATTAAGGCAATATCCTGCGGGGTGGAAACGATGACGGCACCGGAAAAATCTATCTTTTGCGACATTGTTATTTGAATATCGCCGGTTCCCGGAGGCATATCTATTACCATCACATCAATTTCGCCCCAATTGGTTTCGGTCAGCAGCTGTTGGATTGCAACACAAGCCTTTGCTCCACGCCATATCAACGCCGTGTCGCCGGCTACCATACTGCCGATAGACATCGACTTAATCCCGCATTCCTGATACGGCTCAAACGTTGTTCCGTCATATGACGTGGGCGGAACAGCCGCATAGCCCAACATTGTCGGAACAGACGGTCCGTATATGTCGGCATCAAATAGTGCCACTTTGAGATTTAAGTTTGACAATGCAAGTGCCAGATTTACCGCCGTGGTGGATTTGCCGACTCCGCCTTTGCCGGATGCTACGGCAATAATATGTTTAACGCCTTTGATATTCCACTTATCAGAAGCTGCCGCGGGCTCTGCTTTTTCTTTCACAAACACGACATTGACTTTTTTGCCGGGATTTGCAAGCTCTAACTCGTGTTTGAGTGCCGCGGCTTTGTTTTCGTCACTTTCCGCATTTAAGGTTACTATCAGGCGGTTGCCTAACCCTTTAACGGATGTTATTTCTTCCGGTTTATAATACTTTAAGACCAAATTTTGATTTTCAGTTATATCAGCCATAGCAAAACCCCTAATGTGGATATAATTTATTCAATATTGTTTTTATACAAGCTTTGTATTATTTTTCTACAATAAATGTATAAAATTTATATATTTTTTGTTTTGAGGAACTTCAGAGGTTTTATTGATGGTTAAAAAGACTGATTTAAACAATATAAATCCGTGGGATACGACGGATGAAACAGCTGCACACAAGGCTAATGTCGTCGACTTTACGGCAAAAATTGCCAAAATGCAAAATTCAAAAGATAATTTTGACGGGTTTTATAAAATAATTTTAGGCGTGATGCTTTTTTTATGGCTGATATCCGGATTTTATCAGGTACAGCCGAGCGAACAAGGCGTAGTTTTGCGACTCGGAAAATATGTTGATACGACCGAGGCCGGACTGCATTATCACCTGCCCTACCCGATTGAAACGGTTTATATTGTGGATGTCAGCAAAGAACGCAGCATTAACTTGGGCGTAGCAGAAAATGAATATGGTGCAAGGAATTCGGTTAACACCTTAACCGAAAGCCATATGCTGACTGGCGACGAAAACATTGTTGACATTAACCTTACGGTGGTTTGGAACATTAAAGACACTAAAGACTATCTGTTTAAAACCAGAACTCCCGAATCGACCGTTAAGGTGGCGGCTCAATCTGTTTTACGCGAAATTATCGGGCAATCAAAGATGGAAGACATCATTACCGGTGACCGCGACAAAATCGAAAATGACACCAAGAAAGAGCTGCAAGGCTTGCTTGACGGATTTCAGACTGGCGTAAATATCGTTCGTGTCAAATTGCAAAAAGCGGACCCGCCAAAGCAGGTTGTTGATGCCTTTAATGAAGTGCAACGCGCCAAAACCGATGCCGAGCGTTTTAAAAACGAGGCGGAGGCATATGCTAACGAGGTGTTGCCGAAAGCAGAGGGCGAGGCTATTAAGCGCAAACAAGAGGCTGAAGCTTATAAACAAGCCGTTATCAGCAAAGCAGACGGCGAGGCAAAGCGTTTTTCTTCGGTTTATGAGGCTTATAAAACCGGACGCCTTGTTACAGCTAAAAGGCTTTATCTGGAAACGATGGAAGACATTTTGAAAAAATCAAAAACCGTCATTATGGAACCGGGTGCAAAGAGTTCCAATATGATGCCGATTGTCCCTTTAAAATAAAGATACGGAGTTTACGATGAAGAAGAATTTACAATATATTTTAATCGGCGCGGCAATTGTTTTGGTTATTGCGGCACAATCTTTGTATATTGTCCGGCAGCCGGAACAGGCTATTGTTTTGCAATTCGGCGATCCGGTACGGCTGGTGCAAGAGCCGGGACTTAAAATCAAAGTTCCGTTTATTCAAAATGTGGTTTTTTATGACAAGCGGCTGCTTAATCTTGAACCTCCAGCACAGGAAGTGGTGTTGAAAGATAAAAAGCGTTTGGATGTCGATACTTTTTCACGGTATCGGATTACCGAGCCGCTGACGTTTTATAAGACTGTCCGCAATGAATATCAGGCGCAAAACCGCTTGCAGGAGATTGTTAACTCCTCGGCGCGCAATGTGCTAGCGACTGTTACCTTAAAAGAGCTTTTGTCCGAGAAAAGAAATGAGATTATGAAGCGTATCAGCCAAGCTGTTAAGGCTGATGCGGCACAGCTCGGCGTGGAAGTTGCCGATGTGCGAATCCGCAGAGCTGATTTGCCGATTCAAGTTTCGCAAGCTATTAACGACCGGATGAAGACGGAGCGAATCCGCGAGGCAAAAGGCTATCGGGCAGACGGCGAAAAAGCGGCGCAGGAAATTCGCGCGACTGCAGACAAGCAGGCAACCATTACCGTTGCGAATGCAGAAAAAGAGGCTCAAAAGATTAAAGGCGAAGGCGATAAAAAGGCAACGGAAATATGGAACAACGCCACTAGTTCAGACCCCGAATTTTATTCTTTTTACCGCTCGCTTGAGGCTTATCGCAACTCATTTGATGACGAGACGTCTATGGTGATTGCACCGGAAGGCGAGTTCTTTAAGTATTTCGGGAAATCTTTGAAGTAAGGATTGGGACGGATGCGCTTATTATTTGCTGCTGCTTTGTGCTTTCAGGCTATTCCTGCGATAGCAATGGATTCATATGCCGATTTGGTTGAAGAGCTTATGCCTTCGGTTGTAAACATCTCGACCGAACGTCAAATCGTCAACAACGAAGAAGAGATTGACAATGTGATGTTGGAACCTTCTTTGAGCGGCAGGGAGGCATTAGGTTCGGGTTTCTTTATCCGCAATGACGGGCACATTTTAACCAATGCGCACGTTATCAATAAAGCTAAAAAAATTACGGTTATTACCGACAACGGCAAAACATACGAAGCTAAAATTGTGGGAATTGATACGCCGAGCGATTTGGCGGTTTTGAAAATCGGCGGAATGCTGAAAAACAAACAGCCGGAAACTTTTAAGCACATCAAATTCGGCAACGCCGACAAAGCGCGAATCGGCGACAAGGTTTTGACTTTCGGCAATCCGTACGGGCTCGGCGTCAGCGTATCGCAAGGAATTATTTCCGCAAAATCCCGCAATATCGGCTTAAACGAGCAGCAATATATTCAGACGGACGCAGCTATTAACCAAGGCAATTCGGGTGGTCCGATGTTTAACCTTGACGGCGAAGTTATCGGCGTTAATGCCGCAATATTTACCACTAAAGGCGCCAGCGGTGTCGGTTTTTCTCTGCCCTCCAATATTGCCAATTGGGTTTCCTCCCAACTTATTGACAGCGGAAAAGTCCGCCGCAGCTGGATTGGGATGTCGGTTGCGAACGGAATCGACAGATATACGGACAAACCGGGATTTGTGGTGACGGAAATCAGCGAAGAATCGAATGCTTACAAAGAGGGAATCCGTGTCGGCGATATTATTATTGCCTACAATGACACGCCGGCAGAAAACATTGATGCCTTTTTACGCTTTGCTGAAACGATGGAACCGGGGAAAGCGCTGCGCCTGAAGACCATCAGTTTCGGCGAAGAAATCCGCAATGTTATCCGTGTGCAGGAAATGCCGGCGGAAGCTCTAAAAAATGTTACAAACAAAGCTTTGACCGAAAGCAGCAAGTATTATAACGAAAATATTGAAAGCGGCGTTTTTTATATTTCCGAGCTGCATATTGCCGTTAAGGAAGCAAGCCCCCGCGGGCTGATGGTGATGAAGATTGAAAAGGCCTCGCCGCTGCACGGCACGGGAATTAAACAAGGCGACATATTGCTTGAGGCTGACAGATCAGATATTTACACGGCTGATAACTTATTGGAAAATATCCGTAATGCCGTTATGGATGATTTTCGCCCGATAACGTTTTTTGTGCAGGGGCTTGACAATACATTTTATGCCACGGTCAAAATGGAGCAGGAAAATGACTAGGATTGATTTTTACCATTTGCAAAAAGCGCCGCTGGAGCAGGTTTTGCCAAAGCTTTGCGAAAAGGCATATGCCACCGGCAAGCGTATCAAAATTTTGCTGGGAAATGCCGAACGGGTCGAATTTATCAATTCTTTATTATGGACATATAACGAAGAATCCTTTTTGCCACACGGCAGCAAGCGCGATGGTTTTGCGGAGGAACAGCCGATTTTTATTTCAGCAGACGAAACCAACGAAAATAATGCCGTTATGCTTATTCTGGCAGATGGCGCGCAAATGGATGTGGAAAAATTAAATGCTTATGAGCGGGTTTTGAACATATTTGACGGCAATGACGAAACTGCTTTAAACAACGCCCGCGCCTATTGGAAAGAGATTAAGACGCTGGGCGGCGAGCTGCACTATTGGCAGCAAAATGCCAGCGGCAGTTTTGAACAGAAAGTTTGATATTTTTAAGATTATAAATACGCCTGTCCTGTAAATAAAACTTGCACAATTAGAAAAATTATGAAATCATCCCCGCATATAGAATATTTAATAAGGCAGGACTGAAAAATGGAGAATTTAAAAGCATCCAACAGCAATTTGAAATACGATGATTTAAAACACGCCGTTGAGACCGTTAATCGTGAAATTGAAACGTTGGAATTATTAAAAAACAGTTTTGATGAAAAACTTTCTGAAGCACTGGATTTGCTGCAAAACACTAAAGGGCGCGTGATTGTTACGGGTATGGGAAAATCAGGACATATCGGGCGCAAGATGGCTGCAACATTTTCTTCAACCGGAACGGTATCTTTCTTTGTGCATCCGGCAGAAGCCAGCCACGGCGATTTGGGGATGATTTCGGAAGACGATGTGATTATCGCGATTTCATACAGCGGCGAATCGAAAGAACTTTCCGATATTTTGATGTATGCAAAACGACGCAATATTCCGCTGATTGCCATCACCCGCAATCCGGAAAGCGCGTTGGGCAAGAATTCTTCTCTGGTGTTAAAACTGCCGGATAATGGCGAGGCCTGCCCGCTCGGGCTTGCACCGACATCTTCAACAACGGCTACAATCGTTTTGGGCGATGTATTAGCGGTTGATTTGATGGAAAGAAGAGGCTTTTCGGCAACAGATTTCCGCCAACGGCATCCGGGAGGCAAACTCGGCTCTATCTTATGCCGCGTGGCAGACATTATGCATAAAGGCGATGAAATGCCGCTTTTGGGCGAAGATGCAATTATGCAGGATGCTCTGCTCGTGATGAGTGAGAAAATGCTCGGCTGTGTCGGTGTTGTGGATAGTAACGGCTGTTTGAGCGGAATCATTACCGATGGCGATTTGCGACGCTGGATGTCTCCGAATCTCATTACCGAAAAGGTTGTTAACGTTATGACAAAGAATCCGAAAGTTATCAGCCCCGAGGCGTTGATTGTGGAGGCGGTTAATGTGATGAACAATACCGGTCGCGGAATTACCAACCTATTTGTGGTGCAAGGCAATAAGCCGGTCGGCGTTATTCATATTCACGATTGCCTTAAAGCCGGAGTTGCCTAGTTTTGTTTGATACAAAGAAGATAGACAGTTTTTTCAGCGGTGATAAAAACCTTTTAGACGAGAAAGAACAGATTTTTATGAGCCGGCGGATGAAAGTCGTACGCTTTTTTAAGCTGTTTCTGCCGTGTTTGGTTGCTTTGCTTTTAGGTTTGGGCATCGTGTTGTTTGATTTTGACAACAGCGCAGATACGGCGGTTAATTTGGCAGACGAAGAAAGGCTGTATTTCGAAAAATTTCGGATGAAGAACACGGTTTTTGAAATTACGGACCGAGATGGCAAGTTCAGCGTTTTAAAAGCCGATGTGGTGGAAGAGAATACGCCCGGGAAAAAAATCTATGATTTGACGAATCCGGATGCGCAGACACTGGATAAAGGCAAAACGATTACTCTGACCGCCAAAACCGGAACATATGAGCAAAACAAACAAGAGCTTAAGCTCTTAACCGACGTTATTGCCAACTATGACAAACAGATGGAAATCAAGACCAACAGCGGCACTTATAATTTTGCCACCGAGCAAGGATATGGTAATGAAAAAGTTATCGGAAACGGTGAAAAAGGCAATTTTGAGGCAGATAGATTTACTTTTGACAAGAAAAGAGGCGCGATAACACTTATCGGCAATGTCTATATGAAAAGCGGCGAGGCGGAATTGCGTTCTCCGGATAAAGCCACATTGTTTACGGAGGGCAATAAGTTTATCTCTACCCAAGCCACCCTTACCAAAGGGAAAGATGTTTTGAAAGGTGATGAGGTGACAGCCTATTTCAAAGATACAAAGAAATTTGAAATCGACAAAGCTTTCAGCAAAGGGCATACCGAGCTTTATTCGGGCGGGAAAAAGGCTTTTGCCGACAACGGCGCATACAACGCGGCCAACGGGCAGCTGAAGCTGATTGACAACGTTAAAATTATTGACAACAGCGGCTATGTGGCTACGGCAAAAAACGGATTGTATGATTTGGGTAAAAAAACATTTACTTTGGAAAACGATGTGCGAATCGTTAAAGGGACAAATGTTATCACCGCACCGAAAGCGATTTATTTTGAGACAAAAGACGAACTGCGTTTTTATGGCGGTATCAAAGTGCAGCAAGAAAGCGGCATAGCAACGGCGGATAACGGCGTTTATTACATCAAAAAGAATCAGGCCGAGCTTGAAAATAATGTGGTTCTGACCAAAGACGGCAACGCTGTTCGCGGCGACAAGGCCATTTCAGACTTCAACACTTCGCAAAGCCGTTTGATTGCGAAAAACGGCGGGCGCATTTCCGGCAAACTTTTAGAAAGCAGTTTTAAGAGCAAAAAGGGGAAATAATATTATGATTCAATGTACTCCGGCACAAGATTCGATTTTGGAAGTTTTTAATATCGGCAAACGGTATAAGAATCGCAGCGTGTTGCGCAATGTTTCTTTGAATGTGCGCCGCGGCGAGGCTGTGGGGCTGCTCGGACCGAACGGTGCCGGTAAAACCACCTGCTTTTATTGCGTGACCGGTTTGATTACGCCTGACTATGGCGATGTGCACATTGACGGACAGGATATTACATATATGCCGATGTATAAGCGCGCCAGAATGGGAATCGGATATTTGCCGCAAGAAGCGTCCATCTTCCGTAATTTGTCGGTGGAAGACAATATTAAGGCGGTTTTGGAGATTGTGGTGGAAGATAAAGAAAAGCGCGAGCATATGCTTGAAGAGCTTTTAAACGAGTTTTCGATTGCACATTTGAGAAAATCCCCCTCCATTGCCCTTTCGGGCGGCGAGCGCCGGCGGCTTGAAATTGCGCGGGCTTTGGCCGGACAGCCGAACTATATTCTTCTGGACGAGCCGCTCGCAGGTATTGACCCGATTGCCGTCGGAGAAATCAGAGAGTTGGTGTCACAATTGAAAAATCGCGGATTAGGCGTGCTTATTACCGACCATAATGTGCGCGAAACGCTTGATATTATTGACAGAGCGTATATTTTGCACGGCGGGGCAGTGTTAATGGAGGGAACGCCGGAAGAGATTGTGGCAAGCGAAGAAGTTCGCAAAGTTTATCTCGGGGATAATTTTTCAATATAGCTGCGGCTTTTTTATTGACTTTTTATAGATTTTCGGGATATGCTTTGATTTAGAAAAACAGTAAATATTTGAAGGGATATGAGATGAAAGTTACATTATCAGGCAAACAGGTTGATATTAGCGATAAATTGCGTAAACACGTTGAAGACACTGTCAGCGTTTCGGTGGAAAAATACTTTAGCGCGCCTATCAGCTGCTCGGTTGCTTTTTCAAAAGAAGGGGAAGAGTTTGGAGCGGAAATTACCGTTCATCCGGCGAAAAACGTTGTTTTGAAAGGTTCGGGCGCTGCGGCTGATCCGTACTCCGCTTTTGATAATGCTAACGAGCACATTGCGACTCGTCTGCGCCGCCACAAAACCAAATTAAGCGCTCACAAGAGCAAAGTCGGTTTGGCTGAATTGGCTTATTCTGCCGTTTTGCCGTTGGTTGAGCAGAATGACGAAGTTGACGTTAACGTTGACGCACCGCTGACAATTGCCGAAACAGATGCTAACATTCCGGTTTGCACCGTGAGCGAGGCCGTTATGTATATGGACTTGAGCAACGAATGTGCTTTGATGTTCAGAAACAGCGCCAACAATCATATTAGTATGGTTTATCGCCGCAAAGACGGCAACATCGGTTGGGTTGAACCGAAAGCAGATAACTAATTTTGAGGATTAACACTATGAATATTGCAGACATCATTTCTAAAAGCGCGGTTCTGGACCACGTTCAGGCAGCCAGTAAACGCGAGCTCGTGCAGGGCTTGTCTGAAAAAATCTCCGCTCTTGCCGGATTAGACGAACGCGTGATTTTTGACGCGGTTTGGGAACGCGAAAATCTCGGTTCTACCGGTTATGGCGAAGGTGTGGCTTTTCCGCACGCGAGAATCGAAGGTTTGGATAAAGTCTGCGGTATGTTTGCCCGTTTGGATGAGCCGGTTGATTTTGATTCGCTGGACGGCAAACCGGTAGATTTGGTCTTTTTGCTCATCAGCCCCGAAAACAGCGGTGCTGACCACTTGACCGCATTGGCTGCCCTTTCGCGCATTTTGAAAACGGAAGGCAGTTGCGAGAAATTGCGCAAAGCCCGTTCGGTAGATGAAATCTATGCGGTTTTGAATGTGTAAAGAATTCCATTGAATGTCAAAGCCCCGTTTCGGCGGGGCTTTTTTTAGCGGGGTGTTGGGGGAATTTATTATTCTTTTTATATTGCTATACTCTCGTAAGATTGCCGCGTCGGCTAATGCCTCCTCGCAATGACTTATGGAAAGAAGTTCGTTTGCGTTGGCGACAAATCGTTTCATTATGACTTAACACTTTTACCTAATTATTTTATCTTGTTTTAGAAAAAAGCTTTTGCCATAAGTTTGGTTTATCCGGTTCACCATAATAAACTTTTAAATCCGGAATGGAGGGAAGTTTTACCTTTTTATGGTCAATATTTTTGGGGAGGATGAGTTCTTTGAGATGTTTTTGTATGCTATCGCAAAAGATAACTTCCTCAAGACCCTCTATGTCAAGATTTAATCGTTTGGGCAAAAATACGCTGTTATCTTCAAACGTTATCAGTTTTACATTTTGGGGAAAACGTATCTCCACATCTTTTCCCAATATAGCTTTTTCAAACCTGACATAGTCAGCACTTTCTATTGAACTAAAGTCTATAATTCCTTGTTCTGCAGTTAACTGTGCCAATTCCAGTGTGCCAATCTTTTTGGGTAAACGGCTGTTATCAGACTCTTTGAACTGACAATCTGTGCGATATCTGCTCACAAAAGATAGTACGGATAAATCAAAATCATTAGGAAAATTTTCTATATGAAAGAGCATCAGTTCGTCTAATCCCTGCCCGTATGGAAATACAATACTTTTAGTATTAGTGAAATCCGTCTTCGATGCATGGAAGCTTTTTAATGATTTCAAGTGTGATAAATCTAACTCTGTCGGGGCTTTTATTTCTCCTAATATAATATATTCGGTGCATTCCGGTAATTTTATGACATAATTGGTCAGGTCGACTTTTTCGGGCCAAAATGTAAATATTTTTTTTAATTCAGCCAGATTGCTTGTTTGGGGAATCGGATTATAAATATATATCCTTTCGGCATTTTCAGGAAATTTAATACTCCCAAAGCGTTCTAAATCTATTTCTTGAGTTACTTCACATCCCTTATCGTTTGTACAGCTTGTTTTCCATACTTCTTTTCCTTCGGCTTGCCTTTCTGCTTGTTTGAGAATTTTCTGCTGTTTGGCTTGTATTTGGGCAGATTTGTTTAAATGATTTATTTCTTTTTGCAGTTCGACAATATATTCGTTCGGAATTTGTTTAGAAATTTCTTTTAGTTCGGCGGTTTTATCACATTGCAAACGATTTGCCAAAACAGCCGTTAAGATATAATCAGGAACAAAGCCATTTTGTAAATTGCCAAACTGATTTTGTATCGCGGCGATTTTTTGCAGGTTATCTTCGCGGCATTCCCGCCCTATAAGGCAACCCAACAAAATGTAACGATATCGCATATAATTTTGAGGAAAGGATTTCAATTGCCGTGCCATTATATCCAGCATACAGCCAATGACTTTAGGATTATTTGTGCGCCATAAAAAGCTTAAACAAATTCCGTAATTTATTTCCTCTTTTCCCTCTCTATATGGCCGAAGCTCGTTATAACAAGCCAGCGGGCTTTGCGGATTATTAACTGAAATTTTGTAATCGCGAATTATCATTTATCTCTCTTTAATCTTATTCATCATACGGCTGAAGATGTTTGACTTTTTCTGTTTTTCCGGTAATTCCTGCAAAACAAACTCGGACACTTCTGCATAATTTTGGTTTTCGGCGATGATTTTCTTTGTGACGTCTTCGGCGATGTCATTCACATCTACGGGGATTATCTCATACAGTTTCGTGCATAAATCTTGGACTCGTTTTGCCTGCTGTTCGGGTAAACCGATATGGCTTAAAAGCACCATAAAATCACGGTCAGTTTTATCCGCTTTATTCAAGTTAGTGTGTTTAAGCGCTATATCGGCAATGGTGTGATTAACACTCTCCGGCTGTTCGCGTTTGCAAACCATCGCCATCAGATGTGGCTTGTATTGCTTATATTCCTGCGGCGTTATTTCAAAGCGCTTATTTAAAAGTTCCAGAAAATCTGCAATATTCTTGCGGTTATTCGTGGATTGCAAAAATTCCGTGGCAAATTCGGGCGTGAACTCGATTTTGCCTTTTTTAACATCTGTCAATATGTTATGGCATTTAAGCGGATTTTTAGGGGTAATGATTTCTATGGCGTATTTATCTTGCATTTCCCAACTTCCTTTTCAACCAATTGCTTAACCTGTTTTTCAGATTATCATTTTTTGCTTCAGGCGACAATATTTCTTCGTTTTGCTGTTCCTTGTTCGTCGGGATAGTGCAATCGCTCAATATAACGTAATAAGATTGTTTCAATTTTTCGATGTCCAGACTTTCCGGCAAGTTCACCCGATAAAAATGGATTTTTTCCAATGTTTGCGGAAATTTAATCTCTTGCACGTTTGTCATATCGCAATTTTGAAATGTGACAGTGTCTGATTTTCCTATGCCGGATAAATCTAAAACCGATGGAAACTTCATTTTGCCATTGAAATTCAGCCAGTGAACTTCTTTCGGATAGATCACGTCAAAACCGCTCATATCCGTATCAAACCAATATAGCGCCCAAGTGTAAGCCGGGTTCAGCTTTAATTTCGCCGGCATTTTACAGTTATCAAACACCGTTAAGGTAACAAATGTTGATTGTGACAAATCAAGCGCGGTTTCAGATAAATCGCATCGTTCCATTTTCAAACTTGTCATATCTTTTGGAAATTTAAGCTTGCACACATGGCGATAATCCCCATTTTTATCTTCAAACTCTTTATCTTTAATTTTCACTTCAAGACCGGTAATATTATATGTCCGGCGCAATGTTTCGGCTTTCTCTGCGATATTTTCCGGCTGATTACGGTTTGCCGTTATGCCGAATAAAACACGTTTATAATCGTTTGCCGTTTCGGGATGGGCTGCCAAATGCCTTTCAAGTATATCAACAAAATCCGCAATATTCTTACGGTTATTGGTAGACTGCAAAAACGCTAGCGCGAACTCGGGCGTGAACTCGGTTTTGCCTTTTTTGACAGCTGTCAGCATATTATGGCAACGCAGCGGATTTTGCGGTGTGGTGATTTTGATTTCAAGCGCTTTCATTTTCTTCCCTTAATATTTTTAAGGAAAATAGCACTTTACGTCTGTTTTGTCAAGTTTTTTGTTTATTTAAAATATTCCTGCCCAAGGCGGAGAATCGATTGGGCTTTTTCAGTATATGAACTGTCTTCATTATGCGTATAAAACGGCGGGAGAATTTTGGTTATTCCCTTTGCGCTTTTTTTGGCAATAACCGCCACGCGTTTCGCGTTTTGCCCTTGTTTGGAATATATCGGCAGAATCAGCACATCGCCGGCTTTATTTTGAAGAGCGGACAAGATTTCATTGATTGCCTCGGTGCGGTTTATCAGCAATAAATATCCTTTGGGCTTGAGCATTTTCAGACAAAACGTGAGCCAACCGGTCAAATTAAAATCTTGATGATTATGCGCAAGCTGTTTGCTCTCATTGGGCGAGGGCATATCGTGGTCGCTATACGGCGGATTGGTTATCACAAAGCTATATGAGCCGGCGGGCAACGTTGTTTTTTCCCTGATGTCAAAATGTTCATAGTGCAAAAAATCGGCAAAATTGTTTTCGGCAGCACTGAAATTTGAAAGCTCAACTAAATCGGGCTGAATATCTACGCCGGTGATGGTAATGTTTTTTTCTTTGAGCCGCTCTGCCAAACAAAGTGAAATTGCGCCCGTTCCGGAACCGACATCGAGTATAGCATTCCCTGCCCTTACCTTATCCGACTCCAGCAGAGAAGATAAAAACACAGCATCCGTTGAGGCTCGGTAGCCGTCAACCGGCTGAAAGATTTTGACTTTTTTATCAAGCAAATAATCGTTTGTGTAGGGGCGCATTATGACCTCGTTAAACTAAAAGGCTTAAAAAAGGAAATCCTCTTTTAAGCCTTTTCACCTTATTTACAACGAATTAGTAAGCGCTCGGGCATGTTTTAGCTTTTTCTGCGTTTACTTTTACCCATTGTTCTTCAGCTTCATCATCTGAAGAAATTGCACTTTGCGGGCACTCTGAAATGCAAACGCCGCAATCAATGCAAGTATCCGGGTCAACTACATACTGTTCATCACAAACGTGGAAAGCTTCCACCGGGCAAACACCGGCGCAAGTTCCGCATTTGATGCACAAATCGCCATTTACAACTGAAGGCATATTGTTATCTCCTAAAATAAAATTCGTTTTTCGTTTTTTGTTTACAAGGAATGTGTACGAATTGCAAGCAAAAAATTGTTAATATCAAATCGCAATAAATATTACTCTGAACAATAATGATTTTTTCAAAATAAATTTTTACATTGAAATTATAAAAAATCGCGGTATGATGGCGGTAATTTATGGATTTTGAGGTAAATAACAATGACAAATATCAAGGTCAGATTTGCACCAAGCCCAACGGGGTGGATGCATATCGGTAACACCAGAACGGCTTTATTTAATTATCTGTGGACAAAGAAAATGGGCGGCAAATTGCTGCTGCGTATTGATGATACGGACAAAGTGCGTTCAAAGAAAGAATATGAAGACGGAATCCGCGATGCATTAACCTGGCTAGGCATCAGTTGGGACGAAGAAGCGCGCCAATCTGCCCGTTTTGAACGTTATGACGCCGTGGTGGCAGAGCTTAAAAAAGCAGGGCGCATTTATGCTTGTTACGACACGCCCGAAGAGCTGGAGTTTAAGCGCAAACGCTTGCTTGCCAAAGGACTGCCGCCGATTTATGACCGGCAGGCACTGAACTATACGGCTGATGATATTGCCAAGTTTGAGGCAGAGGGGCGCAAGCCGCATTACCGTTTTAAACTCGTTGATGAAGAGATTATGTGGGATGATGTTGTGCGCGGCGTGTGTAAATATGATGCGAACAAGCTTTCTGACCCGATTATTATTCGCGAAGATGGAAGTTATCTGTATCACTTGCCGTCTGTGATTGACGATGTCGATTTTGAGATTACGCATATTGTACGCGGCGAAGATCATGTGACGAATACGGCTGCGCAAATTCAGATGTTTAAGGCGATTGGCGGGAAAGTGCCGACATTTGCGCACCTGCCGCTTTTGACCGGCAAAGAGGGCAAACTCTCCAAACGGTTAGGCAGCCTCGGCGTGCGTGAACTGCGCGCAGACGGGATTGAGGCGATGGCTATTTGCTCGTTTTTGGCAAAACTCGGAACATCGGAAGCGATTGAGCCGTTTTATTCGCTCGACTCGCTGGCGGCAACTTTGGACTTTGGCAAAATCGGACGTTCGCAGCCGAAGTTTGATGAAGAAGAATTGAAGAAGTTTAATACCAAACTTGTTCATAATATGCCCTACTCTGCGCTTAAAGATACTTTCGGCGTGAGCGAAATCTTTTGGGATGATGTGAAAGGCAATCTGGAAACGGCAAAAGACGTTGCATTATGGGATAATATCTGCAACAAAGAGATTGAACCGGTTTTGGAAGATGCGGAATTTACGGCATTGGCGGCGGATTTATTACCTAAAGGCGACTTTAATGCCGAAACGTTTAATGCGTGGATGAATGAACTTAAAGCCCAAACCGGGCGCAAAGGCAAAGAGCTGTTTCATCCCATTCGTATGGCATTAACCGCCGAGGCAAACGGTCCGGAGCTTAAAACGCTTTTGCCGTTGATTGGCTATGATAAAGCATATAAACGGCTTAAAGGCGAAAGAGCATAAGATTAAGCCCGCGTTTGCGGGCTTTTTTAATTATTGGTAGCGCAGGGCGTCTATCGGGTTTAGGCGCATTGCTTTGAGCGCGGGCATTAAACCCGAAACGATACCGACCACAACGGCAACCGTTACCGATACGATAACCGACCAAATAGAAATCGGCACATCATAGCCCATGACATAGCCGCCGATTTGCGAAAAGACAATGCCGAAGACCATTCCGATAAAACTGCCGATAAATGAGATTAAAACAGACTCGGCTAAAAACTGCGCCATTATCCAACTGTTTGGCGCTCCCAGAGCTTTACGCGTGCCGATTTCCCTTGTGCGCTCGGTGACGGACACGAGCATCATATTCATAATGCCGATACTACCCACAATCAGCGAGATAGAGGCTATGGCGGCTAAAAGAGCGGAAAGAATAAAACCGACCGAACGGACTTTTTCAACCATTTCTGTCATTAAGCGAACCGTAAAATCGTTTTTGACGCCATCTTTCAGACGATGGCGCGTGCGGAGCATATATTCAACACGTTTGGCAACACTCTCCATTTTTTCTTCGGTTGTTGCTTTAACAAATGCTATATTGACGAATTCGGGACGGTCAGAGCCTTCCAGCCTTTGGCGCAGAGTGGTGGAAGGCATTAAAACGATATTATCCTGATCATCGCCCATTAAGCCGTCGCCTTTGGCTTTCAGCGTGCCGATAACCGTAAACGGTTTACCTTTTAAGCGCAGCGTTTTACCGATAGGGTTTTGCAACCCGAACAGCTCGTCTACTATCGTTTGCCCTATCACTACATAAGGCTTGGCGGCTTTAACGTCTTTATCGGTAAACATTATACCGTCTTCAATTTCCCAGTTATTAACGTTTAAAAACTCGGGATTTGTGCCGCGGACGCTAACGCCGTAGTTGCTTGAACCATAAACCGCTTGCGCGGCTGCTCCCATATTGTATGATGATGTTTCAACATCTTTTAAGGTTTTCAGAGCAGCAACATCTGATACTGTAACGCTCGGCTTGCCGCGCCCGCCACGCACACCGCCGCTCACTAATTCCGCCGGACCGATTAAAATCAAATTGCTGCCCATTGAGGCAAAGGTTTGCGTGATGCGGTTTTGCACCGCCTGCCCCGCAGACACCATCATCACCACCGCCGCCACGCCAATCATTATGCCGAGCATGGTTAAAAACGTGCGCAGCTTATAGGAGGCAATTGAAATCCACGCTTCTTTTAATATTGCTTTCAGCATTTGGTTTTCTTTTCTTTATGATATTCTTTGCGCAAACCGTCATAGACCTTATGCCCGTCGCTGATTTTTATCATTCTGTCTGCATAATCTGCAACATCATCCTCATGAGTTACCAACACAATCGTTATGCCCTGCCGGTTTAACTCGGTGAATAAATCCATAATTTCATCCGAGGTCTTGCTATCTAAATTTCCGGTCGGCTCATCGGCAAAAATGATTGCCGGATTATTGATTAAAGCGCGGGCTATGGCAACACGCTGCTGCATTCCGCCGGAGATTTGCGACGGCAGACGGTTTTGATAGCCGCTTAAGCCTACTTTTTTTAACATTTCCACCGCGCGCTTATAGCGCTCTTTTTCGGGGATATTTTGATATATTAAGGGAAGCGACACATTGTCGGCAATGGTGCGTTTCATCATCAAGTTAAAATTTTGAAACACAAACCCTATTGTTTTGCCGCGAATTTTTGCGAGCTCGTTGTCATCCTTATCGTCAATATTATAACCGTCTAAAATATATTTTCCGGAAGTCGGCTTGTCCAGACAGCCTAAAATGTTCATTAAGGTTGATTTTCCGGAACCTGAAGGCCCCATTATGGCGACAAACTCGCCTGCGGTGATGTTAAAGTTTATATCTTTTAAAACTTCCTGACTGGTACCACCGTCCATAAAATAGGTTTTATAAACGTGTTTGACCTCTATGACGTTATTGTTTTCAGCCATTATCTGCGCCTCGGTTCGTTGGCTTCCACTATTACTTTTTCACCTAACTTCAGTCCCTCTTTGACCTCAATATTCGTCATATCGGACAAGCCTTTGGTGATGACACGGGGAACAATTTTTCCTTTTTCAAACAAATATACAACATCTTGATTTTCGGCAATATCTCCAACTTTTTTGACATCCATTAACGCTTTTACCGCCGCAGAGGGTTTATATTGTAATGCCATTGCCGAAATTATCAACACATCATTTGCCTCTTCGGCTTTAATAACAACAGAGGCGGTCATTCCGGGGAGTAGTTTGCGTGACGAATTATCAATCTCAATAATCACAGTGTACATCACCACATTAGATTCTTCAGTCGGTGACAGGCGCACTTGACGGATTTCCCCTAAAAATTTATCATTCGGATACGCATCTACGGTGAATGTTGCCGCCATATCGGGCTTGATGTAACCGATGTCTGCCTCGGAAACGCTCGCCTCAATCTGCATTTTTGACAAGTCTTCCGCCACCTCAAACAATGTCGGCGTTGAGAAACTGGCGGCAACCGTCTGCCCCTGCTCTATTTCTTTGGTAATGACCGTACCAGACACCGGCGAGGTGATGGTCGCATATTCAAAGTTCTTTTTCGAGATGTTAAAATCTGCCTTGGCGCTTAAAACATTTGCCGAAGATTCTTTATATTCTATCTCGGCATCTTCAAGCGAGGCGGAAGAGGTCAACTTGTCCTGATAAAGCTTTTTAATCCGCTCATAATTAAGTTTGGCTTTGCTTTCTTTGGCTTTTGCCAGTTCATAATTCGCCTCGGATTTTTCCATTTGCTCTTTTAAGGTGGAGGAATCGAGCAATGCCAAGACCTGCCCCTCTTTGACATCATCGTTATAATCAGCCAAAACCTGCTCGACTATGCCCGAAACCTGCGTACCGACCGTGACGGTGTTTATCGGGTTGATTGTGCCGGTGGCTGTTACTTCATAGGCGAGATTGCCTTTTGTTACCTGACTCATCTCAAAATTTTCAGGTTTGAGCTGGTGCTTTTTATTATTGAGAAGCAGATATGTGGCAAGGGCTGAAATTGCCAAAACTATTAACACCAACTTCTTTTTTGCAAATTTCTTTTTCGGCATTAAAACCTCCCGATTGAACGATATAATGTTGCCTTGTTGATTAAAACCGTATAAAATGCATTGACCAGCGAATCGCGCGCATCAGCTAATTGAGACTCGGCTGCCAACAGATTTATAATATCGGTTTTGCCGATTTCATAGGATTTGAACGCGACTTTTTCATTTTCTTCCGCGCTTTTTAACACTTTTTTGCTGACTTCATAAGATTTCATTGCGGTTTGGTAGTCGTGATATGCTCCCCAGACTTCGTTTTTGATATTATTTCTGGTTTGTTCCAGTGCGGAACGTTCTTGCTCACGCCTAAACTCGGCAGCAGAGATTTTATAGCTTGTATCAAAACCCGTAAATAACGGCAAACGATAATTGAGCCCGATGGAATTATCCCGATGGTATGAGCGTTCTGGTTTCCAACTGTTATTATAACCGCTGTCGGCTGATAGGGAGATTGAGCCGAATCTGGTGGAGCGTAATTCCCGCAGTGAGGAATTTGCGGCATTCACATTTGCCTCTTGCGCTTTAACCTCCGCCCGTTCTTTTGCTGCGATTTCAATCATTTTATCTAATGTATCATCTTTATTTAAGGCGGTTAAATCCCTGTCTTTCGGCGGTTGTTTGAGCTTAAAGGATGTCTGCGGCGGCAGGTTTAAGATTGTTGCCAAATCGCCCTCGAATTGCTTAACCGCGTTTTCCATTTCTATTACTTTGAGTTTAGACTGTTCATAGCTCGTTTGGGTTTGGAGTTTGTCGTTCAAGGCGGCAAGACCTACCTCATAGCGGCGCGTAGCCTCGGCAAAAGATTTTTTATACATCGCTTCATTTGCCCGAGCGCTTTTTAAATCTTCCATTGCTCCCAGTAATTTGAAATATGAGGTATGGATTGAGAGAATTAAATCTTGCAACGCGCTGTTGTAGTTAAACCCTGCTGCAGCCAGATAAGATCGGAAACTATCTATTCGCGAAGAACGCCCGCCAAAATCATATAATAAAAGCGACAAACCGACATTGATGTTATACGGATTATCTTCGGTGTGGCTGTCGCCTTGTCTTTTACCGGTGTTTTTATTGCCGCCTGCGTTGAGGCTTATGCTGGGAAAATATTCTGATTTGGCTGAACCTAAATTTGCCTCGGCACTTTTTAAGCTCATATAATCCACATTCAAGCCGGGATTATTGCAAATTCCGATTTTAATCAAATCTATCAATGACACTTTTTCTTTAACGGAAATATTTTTCTCCAGACACCCCTCGGGAGTTTGCGCCTTATATACGTCAAAAACATCCAGCGCCTGCACATTTTGGGGAACAGGCGTTGCACCGATTAGCAGTGAAAAAAATAATTGGCGAAACCTCATCTTTTTACCCTTTACATATCCATAATTCTTCGTTATAAAGTAGGGTATTATATTTAACAAATCTTTAATTTAAAAGGGTTTTTATGGCTGAAAACAGAGCTGAATATGCGGAAATTTTGAAAAATATCCTTAATGACGGGGTGTCTTTCAGCAATATCAAAAACACAATTGCGGACAAAGACCGCGGGTTTGCGAATATGCTGCTGATGACAGCACTCCGGCAGCTGACTTTTATTAAAACGGATGTTCTCACAAAATTTGTGAAAAAGAAAATTCCGCAAAAGCAAAAGATTTTGGAATATCTGCTCTATTTGGGTGCTGCCGAGATTTTGTTTATGAATACGCCCGACTATGCGGTTATCAACTCATATGTTGAGGCGGCAAAAGCAAAGACTGACAAGTTTGGGGCAAACTTTGTCAACGCGGTTTTACGCAATATTCTGCGGCAAAAAGACACACTTTTAGCTGAACGAAAAAGCGGCTATTTCAGCAAAAACTTTTTACAAATTTTAAAACAGGATTATACCGCAGCGGAAATTGCCGCAATGGAAAAATTTGCCGCAGTTGAGCCTCCGCTTGATTTGACTTTTAAGCAAGGCTGTCTTCCTGAAAATGCAGACGGGATTATGCTGCCAACCGGCAGTTTTAGGCTTTCGGCAAACACAAAAGTCAGGGAAATTAAAGGTTTTCTTGAGGGTGACTGGTGGGTGCAAGATGCCGCATCAGCTATTGTGGTTAAATGTTTGCCGGATTTGACCGGTAAGCAAGTTTTAGACCTTTGTGCCGCTCCGGGTGGAAAAACTGCTCAATTATTGGATGCCGGAGCAATTGTGACGGCAGTTGACATTTCCGAAACAAGGCTTGACCGCTTAAAAGAAAATATTGACCGGCTCAAACTGGGCGAAAATCTGACAACTGTTTGCGCCGACGCGTTAAACTTTATTCCTGAAACAAAATATGATGTTATTTTGCTTGATGCCCCCTGCTCGGCAACAGGTACTTTTCGTCGACATCCGGAAATTATGCATACTAAAACTTTGGAGGATGTCAAAAAACAAGCGACATTACAGCAAAAAATTTTGGAGCACAGCATTTCACTGCTGGCAGAAACAGGAATTATCCTTTATGCAACTTGCTCTTTAGCTAAAGCGGAAGGCGAAAAACAGATAAACAGCTTTTTGAAAGCACATCCGGAATTCGAAATTTTACCTCTTATGCCGGCAGGCGCCGAACGAATGCGGACAAAAGAGGGATATTTGCGCATTTTACCGCATTTTTTAGATGATTTTTCCGGCATAGACGGCTTTTTTGCGGCGGGTTTAAAAAGAAAGAATTAACATATTTGTGTTATGATAGAATTTATAATATAAAGTATATCAACGCAACGGAGGTTTTATGAACGATTTTTTGATTTATGGCATCGGCGGCTTATTGATTTGTTTTACCGTTGCGACTTTTGTATTGAGCAGGCTTGATGTGGAAACAATCCCCGAAGACTATGAATTTAAGCTCGACCCGTTTTGGTATCTGGCGGGGATTATGCTTTTTGGCGGCGTTACGGTTTATAGCCTGTTTCCGACATTGGGGGATATGGTAGCGCCATATGGTTATTTTAATATTGCCGCTCCGGCTGTTATGGCGGCAATTATTTATTTTTGCTATGTGTTGGGAATGGATCGGCTGGCTAATGTTTTAACTCTCGGCGCAGCTTATTTTATGGTTGAAACAATGCCCGACTCTTTTCGCCTGTTTCCCGAGCAGCTTGATTTGTGGCAGGAAAAAATTGCCTTAACGCTTATTTTGTTTACAATTTCAAAAGGATTCGGCTTATTAAACGGTTTGGGCGGGATTGCCTCAATACAATTTATTGCAATTGCTTTGTGTATGGCCATTTTGGTATATTTCGGCGCATTGCCACAAGTTTTGGGCGTGGTGGCGCTCACATACGCCGGTGTGTTGGTTGCGTTTGCGTTTTTCAGCTGGCCGCCGGAAAAAATACTTATGAGCGACGGGGCTTTCTGTGCATTCGGCTTTATCATCGGCTGTCTGATGCTAAACGGCGCGGCGGAGTTTGCCGAAGCCTCTTTGTTTATCAGCGCCTCCTATTTGTTTACTGAAACCGGGCTTGTTTTATATCGCCGATATATTGAGAGAGTTCCGTGTGTGCGCGGGTTTATGTGCACCTCTTACTTTTTAATTTCTGATGACGGCAAATATGAGCAAGGCGTGGCACGAGGCGTTTTGAAAATCTTAGTAGTTGATCTCGTGTTAGCGACAATTCAGATTGCATCCACCGAACGACTGGCGTTTCCGGTGTTTGCCGTAACGCTTAATTTATGGCTGTTATCAATCTTATCTGGGGATACAAAACCGGAAGAGTTGTTATCTATTTCAAAATGGGGTAAAAATGCTATAAAAGGGGCGTTGGCTAAAAAGAAAAACAATAAAAAAAGCCGCAAAAAATAACTTAAACGAGGGTTTGATGGCAAACTTTATCAAGTTTTTATTCGGAAAAGACACCGCAAGCAAAAGGCTTTTGCCAAAGGTTGAAACGCTTAAAATTGTTGTGGTGGAATTTGCTGAATACGGCAATTACGGTTTTGGGCAAGCTATGACGCGGCTGTTGCAGAAAAACCAATATTTTGATGTCCGCTATTTTGACGAGCCGTTTAACAAAAGTTTTTTAAATCTGCAGGGACGCGGCTTTTTTGACCTTGTGGATACCGGCAATATGATTTTACAAAAGCTTAATGCCGATATTATCGTTTGGGGATATCAGGAAGAGGCAAATATCCGTTTGAACTTCCAAACCGCAAACGTTTATTCGGATTGGGAACATGTGTCGTGTTCGATTTTGGAAAGCCTGTATGTTCCGGCTGAATATTTTGAACATATCAGCTTTTTCCCCGAGATGCTTGAAAACCTGATTACCGGTACGATTGCCGCTGCTATCAGCGAACAGCGAATCGACCTGCGCCACCTTAAGCAAAAGCTTTTGAAAAATACGATTGCAAATTTTATGACCGGTTCACCTAATGAAAATAACGACGTTATGCTTTCGCCGTATGCGCTTAACACAACCGGTTTGATTTATTTGAGCAATACGCAGCGGGAACTGACACAAAAGAACTTCAACACTATTAAGGAACTGTTGCAAAATGCTCTTTCATACAAAAACCAGATTATGCAAAATGTGCATTTAGGGTGTATTTATAAAAACCTCGGGCAGCTTTATGAAACAGCGCTTAAACAGGAATTAGGCGGCTATTGGCATCTGTTTCGCGAGGCTATCAGCAATTATCGCACGGCACAGAAGTATCTTGACCATTATAACTATCCGTACGACTTCGCAATGATTTCATTTAAGCTCTCGCAACTTTACTTCAGATATTGGAAATTTTCTAATGATATTCAGGCGCTGCGTGATGCGGTGCATTATTTGCGCGAGGCCGAGCAGACATACACGGAAATTTCTTTCCCCGAATTATGGTCAAAAATTGAGGGGTATTTAGGGTTTTATCTTTCATTATTGGGGCTGTTTTCAAAAAGCAATGATATCTCAAAGCTTGCAATTAAGAGTTACAAAAACAAACAAACCGTTTATCGCAAAGAGCTTTATCCGGTGGCGTGGGCAAAGATTCAGGAAAATATCGCCAACGTATATTACAACATCGGCAAAAACGCAAAAGACAAAACAGCTTTAGCCGAAGCGATTGATTATTATCAGTCGGCATTAAAGGTGTATGAAAACAAGAAAATGCGGCAGGACATTATTGTTGTTAACAACAGTATGGACAAGGTAATGAAAGCATGGAAAATGCAATAAAGAATCCCCGACAGTTATTGGCTATCGGGGATTTTAATCCATAACTTAAAAGTTGTATCTCAACCCTAAATAAAATTCATTTGAGTACATATCTAAAGAATCTTTTTCAGAACCTTCCCATAAATTTTCTTTATAGTTATTCCGGCCTAAAGTAATTTTTCCATAGTCAACATATCTGTAACCGAAATCGACACTCGCTTTATCATTTACTGCATAAGATACACCACCTCCTATTTGCCAAGCAAATTGGTTAAATGATTTACTATAATCGATAGTGTTATCTTCAACTTTCATTCTTGAATATCCGATACCGCCTCCAAAATATGGTGTAAACTTTGTTCCTGTATCTATATCATAATATACATTTAACATAAATGATTTATTTTTAAGAGTAGCCTCGCTGCTATAAACATCATCATCAATTGTATGACTTTCATAATTTGAATCTAAATCTTGATATAATTTAACTTCTGCTTCAGCACGCAATGAACCATATTTTGCACCATATGCCAGGCTGCCGCCCCATACGCCATCATCCAAATTACTCTCATTCATCCAAGTGTATGTTGCATCATAGTCCTTATCCATAAATGTTTCTTTATATTTATTGCTCATATCAGAATATATGCCTTTTACAGAAACATATTGTGTCAATTCTTTTGCATTAACGTTTGTAGAAATAAGAGCAGTCATCACACCTGCAAGTAATAATATTTTATTCATCTTAAACATCCTTTCTTAAGTACATTAAATAAAAACCCACCTTATAAGGCGGGCGGATGTTCGAAAACCGTCATAAATTGAATAAAACCACGGCTCGGCCTATTTGGCTATAGCCTTATTTAGCCGACATCCACCCCAAGGGACAGAGGTCGGCATATATAAGTTTTAAGTCGCCTATGCTTTGCGACTATTCAATTTAATGAAGGGTTTTCGACGCCCTAGATATTTTCATATCCGTTTTTAGATTACAGCAAAAAAATAATTTTGCAATTTTTTTCTTTATTTATAGTAAGAAAAACCGACAATATGCATTATCGGTTTTTGCTAGAGGACTTTATGGACATTTAAATTACTTCGCGGCGTCCGAGTTTGTCGGCGGGGGTGATGACGCCTTCGTCTTGCATCCGGTCTATTAAGGAGGCTGCTTTGTTGTAGCCGATACCTAAACGGCGCTGGATGTAACTTGTGGAGGCTTTTTTATCATTGCGGACGATTGTCACAGCCTGCTGATATAAATCTTCTTTACCGCCAGACTGCCCCATTGAGGTTTGGTCAAATAATGCACCGGCGTCTTTGTTTTTCATTTCAAGCTCGCCTGCCGTCACATCGTTTACATATTCCGGTTCACGTTGCGATTTGATAAATTCTACGACGCTTTCAACTTCGGCATCTTCAACAAAACCGCCGTGAATACGCTGCGGACGTAAGCCTGCCGGCATATAAAGCATATCACCTTTACCCAACAGCTGCTCTGCCCCCTGCTCGCCCAAAATGGTGCGGCTGTCAATTTTTGAGGTTACCTGAAAGCTGATACGAGTCGGGAAGTTAGATTTAATCGTACCGGTAATGACATCAACCGACGGGCGTTGAGTGGACATAATCAGGTGAATACCGGCAGCTCGTGCCATTTGCGCCAAGCGCTGAATAGCAGCTTCTACCTCTTTGCCGGCCACAAGCATTAAATCTGCCATTTCATCTACGACCACCACAATATAAGGTAACGGGGTTGTATCCAACATCTGTTGTTCATATTTCGGTTTACCGGTTTCAGGGTCAAAACCGACCTGAATTGTCCGCATCGGCTTTTCGCCTTTGTCACGCAATTCTTTAAGTTTTAAGTTGTACCCGTTGATATTACGCACGGACAAGCAAGCCATTGCCCGATAGCGTTCTTCCATCTCGCGCACCGCCCACTTTAAGCCCAAAACAGCTTTTGCCGGATCAGTAATAACCGGCGTTAACAAGTGAGGAATACCGTTATACATTGAAAACTCAAGCATTTTCGGGTCAATCAAAATAAATTTACATTCCTCCGGCGACATTCTATATAATAAAGACAGAATCATTGCGTTTACACCGACAGATTTACCGGAACCGGTTGTACCGGCAACAAGCAAGTGCGGCATCTTTGCCAAATCGGCATAAACATTTTTGCCGCCGATATCTTTACCCAAAACGACATTGAGTGCATTTTTACTATCTGTAAAATTAACATCTTCCAATAAATCACGCAGCCAAACAGTTTCACGTTTGGGATTCGGAATTTCTATACCGATCGTATTTGAACCGGGAACTACGGCTATGCGCACAGAGATTGCCGACATTGAGCGGGCAATATCATCAGCCAAACTAATAACACGGGAGTTTTTTGTTCCTTGTGCCGGTTCAAGCTCAAACAAAGTTACCACCGGACCGGGGCGAATTTTGACAATTTGCCCGCGAACGCCAAACTCTTCCAACACAGCCTCAAGCTTGCGGGCGGTTTCGTTCAATTCTTTCTCGCTGATATTCAAGCCCAGTTTTTCTTTCGGGCGTTTCAAAAGGTTAATATCAGGATATTGATAGCCGTTAACATCTTTTTGTTTGCCGGCAATGGAAATAACCTGCGCCGGTTCTTTTTTAACCGGTTTATCTTCAGATTTTTCTTTATCTTCCGCAGTTGCAGACAATACCGGCTCTTTACGGACTTTTTCTTTATTTTTTTCAGGTTTGGAAATTATTTCATCTGCATCTTCTCTATTTATTAAGCGACGTGCGAGTGCATATACTCCGCGTACGCCTGCAAAAACAGCCATTCCGATTTTTTTAATTACCGTTCCCCATTGCTTAAGGCTGATACCGGCTGCCAAATTAAAGGACATTAAAGACATTAAAACCAATAATGAATTAACAGCTATTGTTTCATAGCCCTCCAATTTCCAGCTTTTAAACAAAGCCGTTAAATTTTGCGGTAATAAATGGCTGAATTTTCCAAGTAAATTTATTTTTTCAAGCGGTGCAGATAATGTCTGATAAAACACGCCGGACAGAGAAACAATACCCAAAAACATTGCGAATAAACGGATTTTAAATTCCAAAATCTTATGATGTTTTATCAATAAAAAGCCCCAAACCATTACAGGAATTAGAAAAACAAAAACGGCCATTCCGAAACTGTTGACTATAAAATCTGCGCTGTATGAACCGAAGCGCCCCATAAAGTTACTGATTTTTTCGGAGTTTGAAACATTAAAAGATTCGTCTGTCGGGTTATACCCAAATATACCCAATACCAAAGCTATGGAAAAAAGCCAAAGCCCCAACCCCAAAATAATGGTCAAAATCTTTTTTGCCGTGCTGTCTGCCGTTGTTTTTGCCGTTTTCTTTTTAGTTTTTTTTGCCATTTATCCCTCTAATCTTTAGATTTGATTTCGGGGTGATTTTAACGCTTAATTTTAAACAAACTATTAACACAAAAGTTTATGTGCATAACCCTCTTTGGCAAAGCTATGCACACGCAGGGGATTTAAAACTTGACTTTCAAAGCAACTCATTTAGCTTATCCTCATAAAAAAATAATTGGAGTAACTAAATGAAATATGCATTTGTTTTCCCCGGTCAAGGCTCGCAATTTGTGGGAATGGGGAAAGAATTAGCCGAAAACTTTAATTCCGCCAAAGATGTTTTTGAAGAAGTCAATCAGGCTTTGGGGCAGGATTTATATAAAGTTATGACCGAAGGTCCTGATTCTGAATTAACAATGACAACAAACACCCAGCCGGCGTTAATGGCGGTTTCAATGGCGGTTGTTAAGGTGTTGGAAAAAGAATTCGGCATTTCCCTTAAAGATAAAGCGGCATACGTTGCGGGGCACTCTCTCGGTGAATATTCCGCGGCTTGTGCAGCGGGCGTGTTCTCGCTTGCAGACACGGCAAAGCTTTTGCGCATTCGCGGGGATGCGATGCAGCAGGCTGTGCCGGTCGGCGTTGGCGGGATGGCTGCCGTTTTGGGATTATCTTTTAAAGATGTCGGCGCTTTGGTAGACGCATGCAACGATGCCGCTCATTATTGCGTGGCGGCTAATGACAATTCGGACGGACAGGTTGTGCTTTCTGGGCACATTCAGGCGATTGAAAAAGCTGTTGAAATTGCTTCGGAATTCGGTGCAAAAAGATGTTTGAAACTTCCGGTTTCTGCGCCTTTCCACAGCCCCCTGATGCAGCCAGCCGCCGAAACAATGGCGCGCGCTTTTATGGAAGTTGAAGCGCATGATGCTCTTATTCCGATTGTAGCAAATGTTTTGGCGGCGCCAGAATCCGCAAAACAGGAAATTATTAAAAACTTGGTTGAACAGGTTACCGGTACCGTAAGATGGAGAGAAACAATGGCATTCTTTGGCGCAAACGGCGTTACGGATATTGTTGAACTCGGCGCCGGAAAAGTTCTCTCCGGTATTGCTAAAAGAAGCCTGAAAGAAGCAAATTCGATTTCGGTTTGTTCAATTGCCGAAA
The DNA here is from genome assembly GCA_910576955.1 of uncultured Alphaproteobacteria bacterium. GTDB lineage: Bacteria > Pseudomonadota > Alphaproteobacteria > RF32 > CAG-239 > CAG-267. The sequence goes on from CAJTJB010000001.1 coordinate 331,104, forward strand.
TTGAAGAATTAGCAAAAAATCTATAACTTTTTGAAGAAAAGGACACTTAATATGTTTAATTTGGATGGTAAAATTGCGTTAATCACCGGTGCTGCCGGAGGACTTGGAGATAAAATCGCACGCACATTGCACACTCAAGGTGCAACCCTTGCTTTGACTGACAGAAACCCCGCTCCGATGGAAAAATTAAAAGCAGAACTCGGTTCTCGCGTTGAATGCTTTGTGGCCGATTTAACAAACAGCGAAGCTGTCAATAACCTTGTTAAAAGTGTTGAAGAGAAAATGGGACGCATTGACATTTTGGTAAACAATGCCGGCTTAACACGCGATAACCTCTTTATGCGTATGAGCGATGAAGATTGGCAGCTCGTGTTGGATGTTAACCTTTCTGCCGGTTTTAAATTGGCAAAGGCGGCTATTCGCGGAATGATGAAGAGAAGATATGGCCGTATTATCGGTATTGCTTCTGTGGTTGGTGTTATGGGTAACGCCGGACAAGCAAATTACTCTGCCTCTAAAGCAGGCATGATTGCCATGAACAAATGTCTGGCTCAAGAAGTCGGTTCTCGCGGCATTACCGTAAACTCGATTGCTCCGGGCTTTATCAGAACGCCAATGACTGACGTTTTGCCTGATGACGTAAAAGCACAATTGTTGAGCAAAATTCCGGAAGGAAAACTCGGTGAAGCTCAAGACATTGCAAACGCCGTTGCTTTCCTCTCTTCAGACGAAGCACAGTATATTACAGGCCAAACATTGCACGTTAATGGCGGTATGGCTATGATTTAAGTCCTGTTTTCAGGTCTTTGAGCGTCAGACTTTCGGGTCTGGCGCTTTTTTTAGCTTATTTTGCAAAAACAGCTTTACTTTTTCTCTCAATCTTATAAGTTTTACACATAGACAGGAGTTCTGTCTTGAGGTGTGGTAACCTCACAGCAAGCGTCTGTGTAAAGACGAAAATTTTGCACGCCCGAAAGTCTTTTGATGGCTGGAAGGCGGCAAAATACGCTTATGTTCAGTCAATATGTCGCACCATCTTGCTGTGGTTACCAACTTCCAGTCGCTTTTTTAAGCGGCTTTTTTATTTGTAACGAAGAGGAAACCGAATATGAAATTATTTTACGAAAGCCAAATCGGGCGCTCAATGATTGAGATGTTAGGCGTGTTAGCGATTGCAGGGATATTATCTGTTAGCGGCATTGCCGGATATTCAAAGGCGATGTATAAATATAAAGTGAATAAATTAACAGAAGAATTCGTATTGTTTTTAAACGATTTCTTATATTTTAAAACATCTTTGCTTGAAACAGAAAACTCCGGCACAAATCTTGCCACCATCTTAAATTCATTAAAAATTATTCCGGAAACCTGGTCAATTGATGGTGTATATATTTATGACAGCACCTCCAGACAAATTCGCCCTTTTATCCGAAATAAAAACAAATTTATCGCCATAGACTATGGATTAAAACTTAATCAAAAAGACAGTGCTCCCAATGCAGAAACCCGATTACTTTGCCAAAATATTTGGCTTAATATTATTAAATTATACGATGAAAACATATACACGGCTTTTATATGGAGAGGCAGCGGTAACGACTATACCCTTGAATGCTTTGGGAAAAATTTTTGCGATAATATAAATCGGAGATGTATATCTGATGTTACCGTATCCGATATCAGCAATGCTTGCGCCTCCTGTTTGGAGGAAAATAAATGCACTCTTGCAATTGACTTCTTTAAATAGACATTTCTTATACAGCTACATTTACCCACAGACTTATCCACAGCTGCGACTCGCAAAGTCGCGGTTGCTTCAGCGTTGGCAGAAAAAAGTAAAAAAATGTTAAATATTTTACATTTTTCCATTGATTCCCATAAAATACCATGTTATACCATAGGTAATGTGTGCACAATCAGAGTAAACGGTAATGGGAAAAACATTTTTGTTTTTAGATACAATCATCAATAAGGTAGACGCCAAAGGGCGTGTTTCCCTACCGTCAGATTACCGCACAATCGTTAAAGAACTCTCAACGGAAATTGTTTGTTACAGAAGTTTAACCGCACCGTGCATTGAAGGCTGCACCGAAGATTTGCTGGAAAAGCTGGCAACAGATATTGAAAACAGCACAGACTTTTTCTCTGAAACGCAAGATGATTTGACCAATTTGATTTTTGGTGATGCAAAAAGATTTAGTTTTGACAGCACGGGACGCATTATGCTGACAGAAAAACTGTTAAAACACGCGGAAATTACCGATTCGGCCGTGTTTGTCGGCAAAGGACGCAAATTTCAGATTTGGAGCGAGGCTAACTGGGCTAAAGAAGAACAACGGATTCGCGAAAAAATCAAACTGAACCGCCCAACCCTTAAAACCGAGGAGGGCAAATAATGACAGAAAACGCCCGCCATATTCCGGTTATGCTCAAAGAAGTGTTGCAGACGCTTGCCCCCAAAGACGGCGAGGTTTATGTGGATGCCACTTTCGGCAACGGCGGATACAGCGAGGCGATTTTACAAGCGGCTGACTGCAAAGTGATTGCCATTGACCGCGACCCGTCGGTTTTGCCGCGCGTTAATGAACTAAAAGCGCTTTATGGCGACCGTTTTGATTTCAAAGCCGGCACGTTTGGCGAACTTACTAACCTTATCTCCGAAAAAGTGAACGGCGTTGTTTTTGACATTGGCGTTTCCTCTATGCAGTTGGATGACGATTTCCGCGGATTTTCGTTTAGCAAAGAAGCGGATTTGGATATGCGGATGTCTATGAGCGGCACTTCAGCCAAAGATATCGTGAACACAATGCCGGAAAAAGAATTAGCTGATTTGATTTATCAATACGGCGAAGAAAAGAAATCCCGCCAGATTGCACATAAAATTGCGCTCTATCGGGAAACAAAGGAAATTCGAACCACCACGGAACTTGCAGAAATCATTTACTGCGTTATGCCGAAAAAATTCGGGCAGATTGACCCGGCAACACGCACGTTTCAGGCGATTCGCATTGCCGTTAACGATGAGCTGCAACAGCTTAAGGACGGCTTGTCCGCGGCCGTTTCCGCGGTTTCAGGCGACGGGCGAATCGTTGTGGTTGATTTTCACTCTTTGGAAGACCGCATTGTCAAAACATTTTTTGCAGAAAACGCCCCGAAAAGAGTGCACACTTCACGTTATAAAACAACTGAAGACTTACCCGCATCCGATTTGCCTTTGGCATATGCCTCAAAGGCTGTTATGCCCACAGAAGAAGAATGTTTGCTTAACCCTCGCGCGCGTTCCGCCAAATTGCGCTACGCGGTTAAAAGAAAGGAACTGATATAATGAGCACTGTTAAAACCGCCATTACAATTTTATGGTTTATGTTTACCATCGTTATCGGCTCATATTATTTCGTCTTAACCAATGATGTGCAAAACCTTGAGCGCGAGCTGGCACAAATTAACAATGACATTAAAAACGACATTCGCGACATCCATATTTTGGAGGCGGACTGGAGCGAGTTAAACAATCCCGAAAGGCTGCAAAAATTAGCCGGCAAATATATTTCTTTAGATTTTATCAAGCCTGAACAAATTATTAACTATTCTGCTTTACCATTAGAGGGCGAGTTGTTTGAGAATCCGACAATGTTTGCTAAAAACAATCGGGTTTTGCGGCAACTTGCTAACTCGGAACGATAATTTTAGATGGCAGCAAGGTGTTAAAAGTCAGTTTATCTCGAAAGAAAAATACATTTATTTATGAACCGGGGCAGGAAATCCGTTTTTCAGCCGGAAGTTTCGGGTGGGAAACGGAAGACGAAGCCGTTAATGTGTGCCGCTCCCGTATTTTTTATATAATCGGCTTATTTCTATTGATTTATGCGGTTATCATCATCCGCATATTTAATGTCTGTCTGGTCGACGGCATTCAGTTAAGCCGAAAAGAAACGATTTATTACCGCCCGAGAAACGGCATCGTTTCCCCCGTGCACCGTGCAAATATTACCGACAGAAACGGAATTGTCGTTGCCACAAACCTGCCGACAGTTAACCTATACGCATTACCTTATGAGGTCGGAAACCCCGAAGTGACCGCCCAAAAGCTCAATGAGATTTTTCCGGATGTTAAATATACGGAATTTTACAGCAGGCTTACCAAAAAGGTAAAATCAAAATATGCAAAAGTTTTGCTTAAACGAAACCTTTCGCCGACACAGCAAGTTAAAGTTAATGCACTGGGATTTCCTGAACTGGAATTTGAAAACAGCGAAGTTCGCGTATATCCGCAAAAAGAACTTTTATCGCATGTTTTGGGCAATACCGACATTGATTCCAACGGCATATCGGGGCTGGAAAAATCTTTGGATACGCGGTTAAGCTCTTCCACGCGCGATTTGCAGCTTACCATAGATTTGGGCGTGCAGTATATGGTGCGGGACGAGCTGATGAAAGCTAAAGAAAAATTTAAGGCCGAACGCGCTACCGCGATTGTGATGGATATTAACACCTCGGAGATAATCGCCCTTTCCTCTGTGCCGGATTATGACTTAAACAGGCGCGATTTTAAAGATAAAGATATTAAATTTAATTTTGCCACTCTGGGCGTTTATGAAGCCGGTTCAGTATTTAAGGTTTTTAATACCGCTTTGGGATTAGACAGCGGCAAAATTAAAATTACCGACAGTTTTGATGCGACCAAACCGCTGAAGATGGGACGGCATAAGATTACCGATTACCGCGTGCCGGCAAAGTGGCTGACCGTCGGGGAAACGCTTATCCATTCATCAAATATAGCCTCGGCACAAATTGCGCTTAAAGTCGGAAAAGCATTGCAAATTAAATTTTTGAAAAACTTGGGCTTTTTTGATAAAATTGAAAATCTTGAAATTTATGAAAAAGGGCGTCCGCTGCACCGGAGCGAAAAGTATTGGCAAGACCATACCGTGGCAACCACCGCTTACGGCTACGGCATTTCCGTTACGCCGATACATATTATCACCGCTTTTTCCTCTATATTAAACGGGGGCATCTATACGCCGCCAACATTAGTTTTTGAAACGAACAACCGCAAGAGCAAACGGGTTATTTCCACGCAGACATCAATGGATATGCGAAAGCTGCTGCGGGATGTGGTTATTTACGGTTCTGGCAAAAATGCCAATATTGAGGGATATGAAGTGGCGGGCAAAACAGGAACTGCAAACAAACTTGAAAACGGACGCTATGTTAAAGGCAAAAACGTTACTTCGTTTGTTTCCGCCTTTCCGATTTCTGACCCGAAATATGCATTAATGGTTATTATCGACTCGCCAAAAGGTCTGCCCGAAACATTTAATTTTGTTACTTCGGGTTGGAATGCCTGCCCGACAGGAGGAAAGATTATAACCCGAATCGCCCCCACGCTTAATATTGCTCCTAACTTTGATTTGCAGACACAACGGGAAAAAGTTTTAAAAAATTATGGAATTAAAAACTAAAGTTCTAAAAAAAACTTTTATAAATCTTTAGTTTATACACAAATAGTATAGTTTCTTATTGAAATATTTACTTTTGTTACTTAATTTAATGACTGTCCGGTTGTTTTTGAGATATCTCAATAATCAACTTCGTTTTTTAACCATATGGAGAAAATAAATGAAAAAACTTTTAAGCTTGCTTTGTGCAGTTGTTTTATTATCAGGCTGTTCTACAACAAGTAGCTGGTTTGGTGGTAGCGATTGCCAGTCTAAACTTGCACGTGAGTTTGCTGAAAATGCCGATACGACTGTTTACTTTGCATACGACAAATCTGCGTTGGATGCAAATGCAATCGCCGCATTGGATTCACAGGTTGAATGGCTGAAAAAGAACCCGAAAGTAAACGTTGTTGTTCAAGGTTACTGCGATAAGAGAGGTACTGCAGAATACAACCTCGCTTTGGGTGAACGCCGTGCAAACGCTGTTAAAGCATATTTGGTTGACCAGGGCATCTGTGCCGGAAGAATCACCACTGTTTCTTACGGTAAAGAATATGCATTCCCGGGCGACACCGAAGAAGCATATGCTAAAAGCCGTCGTGGCGTAACAGTTGTTGAATTAAGCCGCTAATTTAATTTGACAGGTTCGAGAAAAACGTATTCGCAAGAATACGTTTTTTTTGTTGAGTTATAAAAAATAATGACCTATATTTTGGATAGTTTATTGTTTTATTGAGGAATGTTATGAAAAAATCTTATCTGTTTTTGGGAATATTATTTTCACTTTCGGCTTATACGGTTAAAGCGGATGACATCTATCTGCGGGACGAACTGACCAAACTTAAAGATGATATTGTGGTTTTGCAACGGCAGATGTATCGCGAAAAAGCAGAGGCGGAGGCGCCGAAAGAGGCTGTTTCCGATTTTCATGTCCGTTTCGGCGAATATGATGAGATGATTCGCGAGATGAACGGTAAAGTGGAAAACATTGAATACCGTTTGAATACGCTTGAAAAAAAGATGGAAACTATCGATAAAGACATTGAATTACGCTTTTCACAAATGAAAAAACATACAGAGGCAGCCCCTGCCCCGAAAACAAACGCAAACGGAAAAAAGAAAAATAATGCTCAAGCAAAAGCGCCGGCAGGAATCAAACCGACAGAATTATATGAAAAAGCTTTGACGGATTTAAAAGCTGATAAGCTATCTGATGCGGAAACTAAATTTTCGCAGTTTCTCAACTCTTATCCTAAAGACTCGTTAGCAGGCAATGCTCAATATTGGCTGGGCGAAGTTTATTATAAACAGCAAAATTTTGCCAAAGCGGCTGTTGCGTTTAAGGAAGGATACAGCAAATATCCGGAGGGGACAAAAGGACCTGACTGTTTGCTCAAACTCGGACTTTCTATGAAAGCTTTGGGCAAAAAAGAAGAAGCTTGCACTGCTTTTGTTAATTTGCCGACTATTTTCGGCAAGGTCACCCCTGAAATTGCTGCACGCGCCAAGAAAGAGGCAGAGGCTTTGGCGTGCAAATAATCCGAAATTTTTTAGACATTCACCATATTACAGATACCGCTTTTGCTGTTGGCGTTTCCGGCGGAGCAGATTCGCTGGCGCTAGTGTTGATGTTTAAAAAAGAATTTCCGCAATATCGGATTATTGCCTTAACAGTCGACCACAAGTTGCGCCCAACTTCCGGAGAAGAGGCACAATATGTGGCGCAAATTATGCAAAAATATCAGATTGAGCATCATACCCTCGTTTGGGAGGGCGAAAAGCTCCAAACCGGAATCGAGGAACAGGCTCGTTTGGCGCGGTATAGCCTTTTGTGCAATTGGTGCAAAGCAAATAATATTGCCAATTTAGTTATTGCCCATCATTTGTTTGACCAAGCAGAAACTTTTTTAATGCGGCTGCAACGCGGCAGCGGTCTTTACGGCTTATCGGCAATGAGCGAAATTACAGAGAAAAACGGCGTGAGGATTCTGCGTCCGCTGCTGAATATTCACCCTGATGAAATGAAAAAATTTTTAAACGAACAGCAGATAAGATGGGTAGAAGACGAATCAAACCAATGCACGGATTTTCTGCGCGTTAAAATGAGGAACTATTTGCCTCAATTGAGTGATGCAGCCGGTATATCTCCGCAAAGATTATGCGAGGCTGCGGCTGATTTGCGCAAAATCAAAGGTTTTATTGAAGACACCGTGGACGGGATTATCAGCTCCAAAGTGCATAAATGGCGCGACTGCGGATTTTCTTTTGACTATGCTGCGTTTTTAAGCTGGCATAAAGAGTTGCGTTTTTATGTTTTGGGCAAACTGATAACGGCATTAGGCAAAGCGGCATATTTTCCGGAGGCAGACAGTTTAAACACACTTTCTCTGCAACTGGAGGCGGCGGATTTTTCTGGCGCAACACTCGGCAACTGCCATATTATGAAAGATGAACTGAAAATCTGGATTATCAAAGAAAACCGCACAGGCGCAGAAATTTGCACCACGGAAGACTGGGAAAGATATACCAAGCAAAATCCGGAGGTGCGCGGGGTCAAAATCCCTTATAAATTAAGGGCTGCGCTGCTCTTTGAAAAATTATCGCAAAAAATATAAAAAAATGCTTGCAATTATCTTTTTTGTTGGTTATAAGTGTTTTTGTTCCGATGGGGGCGTAGTTCAGTTGGTTAGAATACATGCCTGTCACGCATGGGGTCGCGGGTTCGAGCCCCGTCGCTCCCGCCAGGAACGCAAAAAGCTGTCTTTTGACAGCTTTTTTTGTTGCTTTTTTTATAATCCTTGATAAGATGCCCGCAAAATTTATTATTCTATTTATTACTAAAATATTTTATATGAAAGTGAAGATTTATTTGGAACCGCCGGCTTTTATTTCTTCTAAAACCGAAGCTGCGCCGTTTCCGTATGGGTTTTCATCAATTGGTTTTGTGCCTTTTGAGCCCTTGTGCCCGTTTTGCGGCAAACATTTGAGAGAGGCTGTGTGCCATTGTCAGCAATTTGCGGATGCTGCGACCAAGCTCAAAGCCCAATATGCTGAAAATCCGTCTGATGTATACATTTCACCCGAGCGGGAGATTCTTGTTGTGCCATCGGTTTTTATTCACGATGTCCAAATAATAACCGAAGCTGTGGCAACACCGCAAAATGTGCTGACGCTTTTTGATGAAGGAGGAATGGCAAAGTCATCACCTTTTAAATCTGGTGTGTGGTTTGTGTCTTCAGGCGATTTGGATGGAGATTGTTTGACTTTTTATGCTCGGCAAAAGTATAGCGAACAAATTTATTGCTGTACCGTAAGAGACATTCCAGCAATACTTCTTGCCGACTGTGCAGTTCCGGAAAAAATTGTTTTGTACGAGTACAAACAGAAGTTTGCGCACCATCCCGAAAGAGGGCAATGCATCGGAAACTATACTCCGGTAATGGAAAAAGTGGTTCTTGCAACGTTGTCACATGACGAGTTTTTGCAAAAACTTCAAACTCTTTAGCAAAAAGCCACTCAAAAGAGTGGCTTTTTTTAGTTTATGCCGATAATATCTACTCTCAAATTATTCCCGGAAATTTAACTTTTTAACAGCTGACAAATCTGCATTTGATAAATCAATTTCATTTCCTTTCTGTTTAGACATATCAGCTTTCAAACGTACCAGCGAGGTGACTTTTTCACCGGTTAATGCGGAGTAATCTTCCGGCACATTTGTAATGCGGGCATCTTCTGCACGCCCATTTTCCGGCACAATCAGCAATGCGCCTTCAACATTTGCCTGTTGTTCTTTTTGACCATCGCTATACACAGCGCCCAAAGGCAGCACTGCTGCGCGGCAAATTGCATCTTTATTGCGGGCATATAAACCGATACGCTTATCTTTGTCATTTGCAGTCAGCGAGCTTTCCATATACTGCTTATCTGAACAATATACATCATTAAATCCGTTTTCTGACAAATAACTCATAAATTGTTTTAACTCAATTAAATGCATATCCGAGATGGGTTTATGTTTTTCTTGCTCAAATTTTGTGGCATAGTCATCTATTTTTGCTATTTGTTCCTTGCTTAAGCCATTTAACAGCAAAATATCATTGCCGTCGCCTTTCAGGCTTTGATTTCCCCACTCCGTCCCGGCATCTTTGGGATTGATAAAATCAAATTTATTAGCCAGTTTATCTAATGGTATAACATAGCGCATTGTACCACTGACGACAGGTGTTCCTTTTTCTTTTACTGTATCAATATCTTGTTGTGAAATTTTGTAACTCATAAGCTTTCTCCTTTTTGCTTAAAAAAAACGTTCCTTTTTTTTAAGCAGCGAGGAGTGCGACATTATTTGACTTGATACTTTTCTATCCTTATGTTTTTGAAGTTTTTTTGTCTTTACACATTTTTAAAATTATGGTATTATGATTGTGTAGAAAAAAGGAACGTTTTTTTATTACAGAAGCGGCTTTAGCCTCTGTCCTTTCTTAATATTCATTGACACATTGCGCTTTTTGTGGTATGTTTGGCGGCATCTTATATGATTTTGTGAGGAATTATGCAGCCTTTTCCTAAAAAGTTTTTTCCGCTGTTGGCGATATATCTCAAAATTTTTAAATGGCGGATTGTTTTATTTTTAATCTTAATGATATTGGCGGCAACGCTTTACAATTTGAATATTCGCTTTTTTGCCGATATTATCGGCGCGATAAAGCTTGATAACCCTGATAGTGTGAACATTATGTTGTATGTTTACTTGTTTGCGGGGTGCAGCGCGACGTCTATTTTTGCCGGCAGATATGCGGATTATTTTACCCATAAATATTTTCTTATTCCCTGCAAGAGCCGGATGGAGCAGGATTTGTTTGCATACCTTTTGGGGCACAGTTACGAGTTTATCACTTCCAGACAAAGCGGAATGCTGATTGCACAGAAAAACGAGGTTAAGAAACTTCCTGATATGTTGAGCCGTTTTACATGGGATTTGAAAAGCATTTTTGATATCGCCGTCAAAACCATCATGCTTATGCTCATATCGCCGTTTATCGGGCTCGGGTATTTTGCCCTCGGGGTATTGGTGATTTATCCGGGGAGATATTTTAACAAGGCACTTGCCAAAGCAAATAAAATCCGCGCTAAAATTGCAGCCATTGTCAGCGGGAGGATTTTAGACACGGTTAATAATCTGGAAGTTGTTAAACAGTTTGATAATATGGAATATGAAAAACAGCGGCTGCGTCCTTTATTTGTGCAGAAATATAACAGTGCCGTCAAGGCAACAGTTTTGTTTTTTAAGCAATTTACGGCTGTGGGCGTGGCGATTAGTTTCTCGTCATTTATCCTTTTGGTGGCGGCGGTATATTTTTGGAGCAAGGGGAGCATTACAACCGCAGATGTCGTTTTTGTGCTGATGACATTAACCGGTGGATTGAACCAACTGGGGATGCTGTTTGATAATTTCCAACAGCATAAAACAGAGATTGCCGAAATTGAGCAAGGACTTGAACCGTTTGCTGTTTCGCACGGGATTATTGACGCACCTGATGCCGTGGAACTCATAGCTAAACACGGAAAAATTGAATTTAAGGATATAACCTTTGCTTACAGAGCAAAGCGCAAGCCGGTATTTAAGAACTTCAGTCTGACGATTAGGGCCGGCGAAAAAATCGGAATTGTCGGGCAGTCCGGCTCGGGCAAAACAACACTGGTTAATCTGCTGCAGCGGGCATACGATTTGCAGGACGGCGAAATTTTGATTGACGGGCAGAACATTGCAACGGTTACACAAGCCAGCCTGCACCAAAATATCAGCCTTATTCCGCAAGATACGGTGATGTTTAACCGTAACATTGCCGCAAATATCGCATTCGGAGCAACTTCAGCAACACAAAGGCAAATAGAGCTGGCTGCGAAAAAAGCATACGCCGATGAATTTATCAAAACCAAAGACGGAGGGTATGAGAGCTTTGCCGGCGACCGAGGCTGTTTGCTTTCGGGCGGCGAGCGGCAACGTATCGCTATCGCGCGAGCTGTGCTTAAAAAAGCGCCAATTTTGATTTTGGACGAGGCTACCTCTGCGCTTGACAGCGAATCGGAACAACTTATCAATAAAGCGCTTCATAATATTATCAGCAAGCAAACCGTGATTGCGATTGCGCACCGGCTTTCCACACTCAAAAATATGGACAGGATAATTGTTTTAGATAAAGGGCAGATTGCAGAAGCCGGACGTTTTGAGGACCTGATAGAAAAAGGCGGCAAATTTGCCAAACTCTATTTTGCAGAACAGAAAAAGAGCGGAGGAAAGAATGTTTAACATCAAGTATGAAGAATTAAAACACGCCTCCGACAAATCTGCGTTTCGCTTTTTCTTTGATGCGTGCAAAGGGTTTCGCTGGATATTTCTTTTTGATGTAACGTATTCATTTTTGAACAGCTTATCCAAAATTTTGGTAGCGGTAATATTTGCCAAATTGATTGATTATTTCTCCACTGTTTCTATTACGGCGTTTTCGTGGCAGACGGCGATGCTTTATGTCTGCGAAATATTCGGGCTTTTTCTTTTCACCAACTCTTGCCGATTTATCCGCGAAACGACGGACGAAAAGGCGCGTTCGCTTATCGGCTGGCGGGCGCAGGAATATGCACTTTCACACATTGCAAAACAGTCTTCTGCTTATTTAAAAGAGCAAAAGTCAGGCGCGCTTGCCCAGCGGATAAATAACTTTGGCGATAATTGCTGGTCAGTATTTTTATCTTTTCAGCGCATTACCTCGTGTTTCTGGCTGATTATTATTCCGCTTTATATCATCGGCAAAACCGATTTGGGCATTATGTCGCTGGTGTTGGCGTTTGGCGGTATATCAATTTTGTTTTCCTTTTATGCCTCGAGGCAATCTGCTACAATAAACAAAGAGGCAGAAAAGGCTGAAACCGCTTTTAACGGCGAGGTAACGGACGCCTTGAGCAATATTTTGCTCATCAAAACCTTTGGTGCGGAACGTCGGGAAAATGAAAAACTTAAAAAAGATATTGATGATGTCAACGCGTATAATATCCGTAAAAGCAAGATTGAAAATATTATTCACGGCGGGCAAAAGGCGCTGATTGCCGTATTTCAAATCACGGTTCTGATTATTTCGCTTAATCTGTGGCATAAAGGAATAATCAAAGCGGCGGATGTTATTTTACTGCTGCTGTTGCTTAATGACTTCCTGCCGCATTTTTCGCGATTGCTTGTGGATGTAACATTAGTACGCAACCGATTGGCAAAATTGGATTATTCTGTCGCGCTTTTGCAGCAGCCGTTGAGCGTTATTGAGGCGCAAAACGCGCGAGCGCTTAAAACAGGTAAAGGGAAAATTGAATTTCAAAACATCCGTTTCGGCTATGAAAGCGGCAAAGATGTGTTTAATGATTTTAATTTGACAATTAACGCCGGAGAGAAAGTCGGGATTGTCGGGCGTTCGGGCGGCGGAAAGAGTACGCTCATCAATTTGTTGCAGCGAAATTATGATGTGTTAGACGGAAAGATTTTAATTGACGGGCAAGATATTAAAGACGTGACACTCGGAAGTTTGAAACGTGCGCTGGCGGTTATTGCGCAAGACAGCATTTTATTTCATCGTCCGATTAAGCAAAATATTGCTTTTGGCAACCCGAAAGCGACAATGCGGCAAATCAAAACGGCAGCGCAACAAGCGCAAGCGGATGAATTTATTACAGAAACGCCGCACGGCTATTTAACCATCACCGGCGAGCGGGGCGTGCAACTTTCGGGAGGACAAAGACAGCGAATCGCTATTGCGCGGGCGATTTTGAAAAAAGCCCCGATTTTAATTTTGGATGAGGCTACCTCTGCGCTTGATAATGAAACCGAAAACGAAGTAATTGATGCTTTAAATGAGCTGATGGACGGCAAAACGGTTATTGCGATTACACACCGGCTTTCTACGCATAAAAATATGGACAGGATTATCGTGATTGACAACGGGCAAATCGTGGAAGAAGGAACACCTGAAAAGCTGTTGGATAAAAAAGGCAAATTTGCCAAATTGTGGAACTTACAGAAAGGATAGTTATGGTTAAGCATTGGTCAAAAGTTGAATATCTGCACGAAAGTGTCAAAAATCCAAACATCATTATTAAAGGTACAAAGAGTTATTACAGTAACGCCTATACGCCCGACTTTGAAAACTATGTCGTGCGTTATCTCTATGGCGATGAATATTCCCGCTCCCACTTTAAGCCCTTGTGGGAATATGATAAACTTTATATCGGCAACTATGTTTGCATTGGGGCGGAAACGATTATTTTGATGGGAGGAAACAATACGCACCGAATGGACTGGTTTGCGTCTTATCCGTTTATGGAAACAATTAAAGAGGCTTATATTGACAAAGGCGACACGATAATCGGCGACGGTGTGTGGATCGGGATGCGGGCAATGATTATGCCCGGGGTGCACATCGGCGAAGGAGCGGTTATTGCCGCAAATTCAGTTGTTACCAAAGATGTTGAACCTTACACAATTGTTGGCGGCAATCCGGCACAGGTTATAAAAAAACGTTTTGATGACAAGACAATTGCGGAATTATCGGCACTCAAAATTTATGACCGCAGCGAGGCTGAAATTGACAAGCTTATTCCTTATCTTTGCAGCAATGATTTGAATGCGCTAAAACAACAGTTGAAGTAATGCGTTGTTTTACTTGACTGCCGATAAAAAACTTATAGGATATGGGGTATATTAAGGAGGTAAATATGAACCATTGTATAGATTCAAAAGCATTGCATAACCGCTTAAACCGTATTATGGGGCAAATTAACGCCATCAGCCGGATGGTGGACGACGGAACGCCGTGTGAAGAAGTATTATCGCAAATCAATGCGGCAAAATCTGCGTTGCACAAAGCCGGACAGATGGTGCTTGAAGGGCATTTAAATTGTTGCGTGCGCGAAGGCATTCAGCACGGCAATGCAGACGAAACCATTCAAAAATTTGCCAAAGCAATCGAGCGATTTTCGAATATTTGAGTTTAGAACATATTTTTTGCCTGTATTGTTTTTTCACTTGACATTATACCATATAGGGTATAATGTATAATAAGAAAAAATTTATAGATGAGGGTTTAATATGATTAAAAAAATGATAGAATTTTTATCCGGCGGAAAAATGACGATTTTATCGGCAGTTTTTTTGCTTATTAGTTTAGGGTTTATGTTTTATGGCGTTGAGCCTGCTTTTAATCCTGCTTGGCTTACGGTTTTCATTTCCGGCACACCGATTGTTTATAAAGCATTTTACAAGCTTATTTATTGCCGATGCATTTCTTCCCCGCTTTTAATTACAACTGCCATGATTGCGGCGATTATTATCGGCGAATTATTTGCAGCCGGAGAAGTTGCGCTGATTATGGCTATCGGCGAACTTTTGGAAGATGCAACAGTGGACAAGGCGAAACGCGGTTTGGGGCGTTTGCTTGAACTTACGCCGACAACAGCGCATAAAGTTTTTGCCAACGGCAAAGAAGAAACTGTTATGCTTAAAGACATTCAAAAAGGTGACATCTTACGCGTGCTTGCTGGCGAAACCATCCCGGCGGACGGGGTTATCGTGAAAGGCTCAACATCCATTAACCAAGCCACACTAACCGGCGAATCGTTACCCGTTGACAAGACTGTCGGCGATGCCGTGATGGCCGGTACGGTAAACTATTATGGTGTTATAGAAATGCAGGTTGAGAATGTTCAAAACACTTATCTGCAAAAAATGATTAATCTGGTTAAAAAAGCCGAAAACGAAAAAGCACCGACACAAAAAATCGTGGATAAATGGGCGGCAATTCTCGTTCCCTCGGCGCTGGGCGTTGCGGTTTTGACATATTTCTTTACCGGTGAAATTATCCGCGCCGTAACGGTTTTGGTGGTTTTCTGCCCATGCGCTCTCGTCCTTGCCACGCCAACCTCAATTATGGCAGCAATCGGACAAGCGGCAAAGCGCGGCGTGTTGATTAAATCCGGCGCGGCACTTGAGGAAATGGGGCGGGTTGACACAGCTGTTTTTGATAAAACCGGAACGCTGACAACCGGAGAAATTGTTGTATCTGATGTTATTGCAGTTGCGGAAAATATGACGGCTGAAAATGTATTACGCTTTGCCGCCAGCATTGAAAAATATTCCGAACATACATTAGCAAAAGCGATTGTTCGCAAAGCCGCTACCGACAAGGTTAAATTATATGATATTGATGCATTCAAAATGTATGCCGGAAAAGGTGTCTGCGGCAAGATTGACACACATTCTCTTATTGCCGGTAACTTAAATTTTGTTCAAGAATCCGGCGTTGCTGTTAATGAAACCGCACAAAAGGCTATTCAGAAAATCAGCAAGCAAGGAAAAGCATTGGTTCTTGTTGCCTATGACAAGCAAATCTCGGGCATTATCGCACTTGCTGACACAATTCGGCACGAAACGACCACAACACTTGCGGCGTTAGAACAGCAAAGTGTCAACACCTTATTATTAACGGGTGACAACAGCACTACTGCCATGCAGTTTGCCCAGACAGCCGGTATTCGAAACGTATTTGCCGACCTATTGCCTGATGATAAAGTTGAGAAGATTATATCCTTGCAAAAAGACGGTCATATTGTTTGTATGACGGGTGACGGAGTGAATGATGCACCGGCTCTTAAAACGGCAAATGTTGGCGTCGCGATGGGAAATATCGGCAGTGACATCGCCATTGACGCGGCTGATATTGCTTTAATCAATGACAGCATTGAAAGCGTTCCCTATCTTAAAAAGCTATCGTTACTCACCGTCAAAACAATTAAAACCAATATCACAATTTCGATGACGCTTAACTTTTTGGGGATTGCCCTTTCCGTCAGCGGCATATTAACACCGGTTACCGGCGCGATTATGCATAATCTCGGGTCTGTTTTGGTCGTTTTAAACGCAGCAAGACTATACGACCGCGATATTTAATTACCGTTTAAGATGTTCCGGATTTTTGCTATCTCGGCATCAGCAGACGGATTTGCAACCCATAGCTCCTCCAAATTCAGCCCCTGCGTTTGGAGGAGTTGTTTTATATTTTCTTCAATTTCTTCTGAAAATAAAGGTTTTGAAAGAATGCCGAGAATTCCCGCCATCAGAGCTTTAATGTCACTTAATGACAATGTTTTCTCTTGTGTTTGCAAAAGTTGTCTTTTCCCGTGTGCAATTCGAAGCGCATTAAGATAGAGCGCAACTGCCGTATTGGTTATTTTTTGGCATAATATATGCTTTGAATCGGTATCATCTAAAAGTCCGGCGATGGTATAACGTTCAATTGCAGTTTTGGCATTTGATACTTCTGATAAAAGTTCTGAATTTTTCATATTCTCTCCTGTTTTACTTTTCATAGGTATAATTTATTGATATTTTACAACCATTGTATACACGTTATATCCTTATTATTTTATTATTTCAATCATTTTATCATATATTTTGCAAAATAATTTATTTAATACTTCTAAACCATATATGATATAAGATTTTATTTTGCGATAATGTTATAATAAAGTGTTATTTTGTACAAAAGCATATAATGGTTGATTTCTATTAGGCGATTATTACAACCTGTTTATTTTTCGAATGGCTAATATTTTTACATACATACAGTTTGGTAAATTCGAAAAAGATTCTGCTGCCCTAATGAATTAAGATGCACTGCATCCATATAGTTTTCCGATAAAGAAAGGCTGGCAAATTTATTAAGTGCATCCAAATAAAATCCTGCATAATCTTCAGCCAGTTTTAACAGATTTTGATTAAACATTGCAATTTCATTATTTGATACACTCATCTCGTTTTCTAACCAATCTTGTTTAGGAAATAATTTTTCACGCACAGGCAACAAAGATTGTATAAAAATTTTATTGGTTTTTAAATGGGCTATTTCTAAAATTTTTTTATATTTATCAAGCAACATACTCATTGATTCCGTGTCGGAACAATCTACCGGATGCAATAAATCGTTGATTCCTACTGCAATAATCAGAGTTTGATAATGATTTTTGTCTTCTCTTATTTTTCTCAAAACATCGACAATTTTTTCACCGTTTTGTGCGTGTTTTATCCCCTTTTTTCTATTTGACAGCATATCAAACCAGCTTATATTTTCGTTGCCATAACCATACGCAATGCTATCTCCGTAAACGCCTATTTCATAATTCATCAAATATCCCCTTTGTTATGTATTATAATTTATCAAATCTACGATATAATACAAGCTTTTAATCGTATCAGCTCAAAAAAAACTCCGCCGAAACAGTCTCGGACGGAGTTTTTTCTGGATTATATCAATTAACCGATATTTTTAACGCTGACAGCATACCAATCAGGATATTTTTTTCCGGGCACAAGAACACGGATTGTTGAATTCACAGGGCAGACATTAATATAAATATGTTTTGTGTCATTTGATAATTTATTAAGCGCTGTATCTGACATCGGACAGCTCATAAACAAACAATCGGGTTTTTGCGTAATAATTTCCTCAAATTCAGGTAATCTGGGGCATTTCACCACATAATCTCCAGCTTTTCCGACCTCGGTGATTCTTTCATAAGCAGATAAATCTATCCTGTAGATTTTTTTGCGTATGATTTTATAGCCTTCTAATATGTTTTTTCTAACCTCAAGTAATTCATCTGATGCTTTGATAAGCTCATCCCACGAATTAAAGCCTGTCATCTTGGCAATGATGTGCTGCGCTTTCATTAAACTGAAATCATCACAATCGACATTGAAATCAGTCACAATGGCATTTACCTCAAAAAATCTCGGGGCAAAAATATAGTTTTCGTCATCTTGCATAAAATCAAGCTTGATGTCATGAAATAAATTTTTGGCTTGGAGTTTTAAATAAGAAATATTATTCATAATATAATCCTTTTTATTGCCAGAAATTCCCGTCTTAAATTGTTGCGCCCGTACCCTGTTGTCAGACAAAGAACCTCTGAAGGGTTATATTATCATATGTTGGCTGATGAAATCTTTACACGAGCGAGCCGGCTTGCCAACAAGCACATTGTGTGTATACGACAATTTTTTTCTAAAGTCAAGCATTTCGACAAAATTTTAAAAACAAAAAAAGACCTCATTTGCATTTAAAAGATTACTACCGACTGTTTTTTATATATAGTTACATTTTATTGTTTGTCGGTGTCTTTAATTTTTTGCCAGATTATTACATTAGAATAAGGGTCAGGCTCGATACGATAATTGTACCACGGGTTAATGATTGCCGTACTTGGCAAGCCAATGCTTACGTTATATACATCAACGACCATAGCTACCGGAAGTCCTGCCAAGGATAAGGTTGTCATTTTTATTCCAAATAACGGATCTTCAAATGTTACCCGAAGACCTTTCCATAAAGCATAAACAACCGATAAAGTATTTGAGGGTACGAGCAAAACAGCTGCCGGGGCTTCTCCTGTAACTATGAATTCGCCATATCCTTTTGCCCACTTTTCGTCCGTTAATTGACTTTTTAATGCAAAATACAAGTCTTCATACCCTTCGCGGCTTAATTTTAGTTTTCTGTCTTTCTGCAAGCGATTAACTTTTATTTTTGGCAAATGCGCGTATATAGAACATTCCTTTTTATTATCTAAACATTTTTTATCCCAATGAAAATTATGCCCCTTGTCAAATGTGTATGTTATTCCAGAAGTTGTAATTTCTGCAGGCTCATCATCAACATAAGCTTTAACATTATCGGTAATTTTTAGCCCATAAACAGGGATTAAGGCTTCTCTCGTATCATAATATTCCGGAATATAACCAATGCATGATGAAAGGATAAGAATGCTCAAAATAATAAAAACTTTTTTCAATAAATTTTCCTAATAAAAAAATGATAATAAATTTATTTTTTAAATATCATCTTAATTATTAACACCCAGTTAATGCGCTGGTGGTATGAGGTGTGTGGTATGAGGTGTGAGGTGTTTTGGAGTGAGGTGTGTGTGGTTGTGGAATAAAGAAAAACCCCACGAGGAGAAGTGGGGTTTAGGAGGAGGAGAAAGGGATACAGTGATTAGAAGAACTGGCAGC
>CAJTJB010000002.1 GCA_910576955.1 uncultured Alphaproteobacteria bacterium
CTTAAGGCGTTGGCTGGTACCATGAGCCTTACAGGCGTTAAAGCAGAACCGCCGGCTAGGCCGGCGGGTTCCTTTTTATGAAAACCAACTCTCCCAGCCAGTCCGATTTTAGAGGTTTGGAAAACAGCATTTTTTACAAAGTTATCGGACTTTTTGAGCGAAATCTAAGAAAATCAAGTACATTATTTTTTCAAGCCTTGCCCGATTTTATTTAATATAAATTAAATCATTTTATCTTATTCTAATAATGTAACGAGGAACAGAAATGATTACGGAAAATAGATGGAACCATATTTTAGGCGTAGCACGAAAGGCAAAAGAGTTAGCATTAAAATTACGCCCTGATGATAAAAGATATGCTGAAGATATGTTTTTGCTTGGGCTATTGCACGATATAGGATATGAATTTACAGAAAGTAATTCCGCTCATGCGGTTGTCGGTGGTGAAATATTAAAACGCTCTGGTTATAAATATTGGCAAGAGGTTGCCAATCATGGCAATGAAACGGCTAAAAATATGTCAAATGAATTGTTTATTTTGAATTTTGCGGATATGATGACGGGACCAAATGGTGAAAACTTTACTTTTACAGAAAGGCTGGAAGAAATAGCCAAAAGATTTGGAAAAGAAAGTGTACCATACGAAAAATGCGCGATAGAAATAGAAAACTTAAAAAAGGTATCCTATATAACAAAATAAAATAATCTTTTATAGCAAAAGTACTTCTATTTTAGTTTTGAGTTCCTTAAAATCATCATAATTTTCAGTCCGATAATTGTACAGTATCGCGCACCAATTGTTAAAAAGTGCCTTTCGAGGTGCTTTTTTGTTATGAAATCCATGCCTTTCAGCTAGTTTGATTTTGGAAGTTTTGAAAGCGGCAATTTTTCAAAAAATATCGGACTTTTTAGGAATTTTATATTCATATTAAACTTTTTTCTATAAAATATTAGCAAAGTAATCCATCGGAGCTTTTTTATGACTTTAAAAATAATTTTTGCAAATATTATGCAATGTATGGTTCATCTTGGTTACAACGAGAAAAAAGAAAACCTTTTAGGCGGATGACAAGGCATTTCCCGAATTAAAAATAGGTGATGAGTTGCAATCTTTGGTGTCGTTTAATGGTAAAAAATATCAGCCGAGATACCTTTATAATACTCAAATAGAATATATTTTAGCGACGAAAGATTTTAAACTTTTATCGGCTAAAGACGAGATGAGTTACTCTGACCATCCATTTTTGATTGTTGATGTAGAAGTTTGATTTCATTTTTCATATTCATTAGTTAAATAATGGCAAAGTATTGAATTTTACGCGCTCCTTTTTTTGAGGGGGGTAATTATACGCTGTTCTTCTGTTTGTTTTGACTTTTGTTTTATTTGCGATATATTGCTTGTTTAGGAGTAATATTAAACAGGTGAAATATGCAAATTAAACTTTCGGAACATTTTACGTTTGCGAAGTTATTGAGGTTTACGGCGCCGTCAATTTTGATGATGATTTTTACATCAATTTACAGTATTGTTGATGGGTTGTTTGTTTCTAACTATGTGGGGGCAACGCCGTTTGCGGCGGTTAATATCGTATTTCCGTTTATGATGATTTTGGCGGCGGTCGGGTTTATGTTTTCAACCGGAGGCAGTGCGTTGATTGCCAAAACGTTGGGGGAGAAAAACCTGTTTATGGCAAATCAAATATTCTCTATGCTTGTTTATGCCTGCATCATTTTCGGGGTGGTTGTGTCGATTATTGCATTGCTATTGATTGAACCGGTGTTGACAGCATTCGGCGTTGAGGGGGAATTGATGGTGCAATCCCTTATATATGCGCGGATTTTGCTGCCCTTTATTCCTGTGTTTATGTTGCAGTTTATGTTTCAGAGCTTTATGATTACGGCAGAACGTCCGAAACTCGGAATGTTTATTACCGTGTCGGCAGGGGTAACAAATATTGCATTAGATGCTCTGTTTATTGCCTATTTTCAATGGGGCGTGGCGGGAGCTGCTTGGGCGACGGTTATCGGGGAAATTGTAGGCGGTATTTTTCCTTTATTGTATTTTACCTGTCCGAACGGTTCGCCTTTGCGGTTGGTTAAGACCAAATTTTATGGTGGTGCGTTGGTTAAATCCTGCACAAACGGATTGAGCGAATTTTTAGGGCAGATTTCATTCTCTTTGGTGAATATCCTGTACAATTATCAGCTTTTGCGAATTGCCGGCGAAGTCGGAGTTGTGGCGTTTGGGGTGATTTCATACGTTAACTTTATCTTTTTAGCGGTGTTTATCGGTTATTCCATCGGCAGCAATCCGATTGTCAGCTATCATTATGGCGCAGATGACAGGAAAGAATTGAAAAGTTTGTTTAGGAAAAATGTAATGTTTATCGGCGTGTCTGGGGTTATCTTGACCATTGCGGCAGAGCTTTCGGCGCGTATGTTGGCAAGGATATTTGTGGGTTTTGATGATACGCTGCTTAATTTGACAACGTATGGTTTCAGAATCTATGCGATTTCATTTTTGCTTGCCGGTTTTAATATTTATGCATCGGCGTTTTTTACGGCGCTGAATAACGGAATTATCTCGGCAATTATTTCTGTGGTGCGAACGTTGGTTTGCGAGTGTGGATGTGTGATGATTTTGCCGATTTTCTTCGGGTTAAACGGTATTTGGAGCTCGATTATTGTTGCGGAAGTGATTGCCCTTATGGTCAGCATAACGCTTATTTTGAAGTTTCGGAGCAGATACGGATATTTATAAGGCGAAAAATTTTGATTGTGTTTTACGGAAAGATGTGATATAATCAGGCTCTAATCAAAATTATTTAGATATGAAGTTTAAGTTTTTCGCAGTCATAATTGCGATAGCAGTTATCTGCACAGGAAAAGCAAATGCGCAGTATTTTGACTGTGGCAGCGGATTTGATGATGTTGAGTTTACCGCAAGTTTTGCTGGCGGCGCAACTTTAGTTAATGAATTTACATCTCCGGTTGCAAGCGTGCGGCTGGGGGCTGAATTTAACCGTTTTATCGGAGAAGCGGAAGTTTCGTATCTTTCCATCAATGCTGTCGGTTTCTATGATGATGTTGATGTCAGGAAAGAAAAGTTGTCAACCGTGACTTTCGGGGTTAATCTCGGTGTGAAGTTTTTACAGGGGTATTCCGGATATATGGCTCTTATGTTGCATACCGGATATTCTATGCAGGAAGAGTGGTGCTGCGGCGATTATTATCATTATGGTCCGCGGCATGACAGATACTATGGCAAAGGGTATTTCGGCGTTGGAGTCAATGGCACGTTGAGGATCGCATCGCGTTTCGGCATTTTTGGCGAAGCCCGTTATCAGACGCTACCGGTTAACGGTTGCGGAGAGGTTAAATGGGGTGGCATTTTCCAAGGCGGTGTCCGATTTTATTTTTGAGTTTTAAGTTATTTTATGGCGGCAGAGTTATCTGCCGCTTTTTGTATGAAAAAAGGGGGGGATTTTGAGGTATTAATAAAGTGTGGTTGACATTATCAGGCGATATGATAAAAAGGTATCAGTCTAAAATAGGGAGATTTGATATGAAAAAATTTTTGATTTGTTTTATGTTGTTGTTGGTTTCCGGATGTGCGGATACATCCCGCTATACGACTATTGATGCGAATGCACCGGTTAAAACGCGGATGCGGGCTTGTTTGGTGAGCGAGGCAACGGCTAAATTTCAGGCAGGAACGTTGTTTACACAAGGGTTGAGCGCTACATCTGATGAGTTAGTCAGCATTTGTTTACGCAAATTAGCTCTTCAATCTGCAGGAATTAGTGAAGAATCGCAATCGACCGCGCAGTCAATTATTCAAAATTTGAGGAATTTTGGTTCTGCAAATTAGGAAATAAATAAGTTTTGTTTTTTAACGCTTCGGTTTCGGGGCGTTTTTTATTATTAGCGTTTTTGTTTAAAAAGTGGCATAGCAGAGTTGTTTAATAATAAAAAAGAAAGGACTTTACTATGATTTACGGATATATAAGAGTTAGCACTGATAAGCAAACAACGGAAAACCAACGGTTTGAAATAACAGGGTTTGCGGCTAAAAACAAATTAAAAGTGCATTGTTGGATTATGGAAACTATCAGTGCAACAAAAGAGTTGGATAAACGAAAGCTAGGAAAATTGCTGAAAAAACTAAAAGAGGGCGATGTGTTGGTGGCATCTGAACTTTCGCGTTTGGGGCGTAATTTACTGCAGGTGATGAGTATTTTGCATTATTGTATGTCCGCCGGCGTGCAGGTTTGGACAATTAAGGATAATTATCGTTTGGGAACTGATATTCAGTCAAAAGTTTTGGCGTTTGCGTTCGGGTTATCGGCAGAAATTGAGCGAAACCTTATTTCACAACGTACAAAAGAGGCGCTATTGCGTTTAAAAAGCGAGGGGCGCATATTGGGGCGTCCGAAAGGGCGGCGTAACAGCAAACTGAAATTGGCGGGTAAGGAACGACAGATTTCAGCATTGCGGCAGGATAATATTTCAAAATCCGAGATAGCACGCATTTTGAAAGTGAATCGAATGACAGTGGCTCGCTTTATTACGGAAAGCGGCGTGGAAAACAACTTGCCGATGTTTTCTTCCTGTTAAAGCTATTGGCGCTCTTCAGAAGAGTTTTCGGAGATGTCTTTGCCTTTGAGGTTGTTTAGGAACTGTGTTTCGATTTTTAAATATTGATCCAGAAGCCAGCGGGAGCGGGATACGGATAAGATTGTTAAAAACAGCAGTAACAATGTTATTTTGGGATTTTCGCTCAAAAAGGTATGAACAACCGTTACGATAAAGAAAGCGGATACCAGAATGCGAAAACTGGTTAAGATAATCAACGGCAGGCGATTGGCTTTTTTTGCCATCCAAAGTTTGTAATAAATTTTGGAAATCTGGTTTTTGTCTGAAAAGAAATTACGCAGGCGGGCCGTTTTTTCATCAAGTTTGGCGCAGATGTGATTTTCAGCCTCTTCTGTTTCTTTGGCGCAGTCGGCGGCAAGTTCGATTTCTTCGGTATGTTTTTTAGGGAATAACCACGACATCTTATCTTTGATAAATTTGCTTGTAACGACATTCCAACCGATAAGCGCTTTAAGAAAGGGGGCCATCAGCAAGAAAGTCAGGGCGGTCATAATGATATTGGCGATTATGCGATAGGGGATGAGCTCGCGCACGAACGGGCGAATTGCAATTGCAAAAGCCAGAATGCTGTATAGAATAATGCAGAATAGTGTTAAACGAAGAAGGTAATTCTTGAACAAAGCCCCCCATAGGCGTTCTTCATTGTGTGATGATGCGGCAGGCGTGGTATATTTGTTAATATATTCCAACCATTTTGCCGGTAAGGTTTTATTGAGCATTTTATATGCGGGGTCGGCAGACTTTATCATTAACGGGGTTAAA
Source organism: uncultured Alphaproteobacteria bacterium (assembly GCA_910576955.1). GTDB lineage: Bacteria > Pseudomonadota > Alphaproteobacteria > RF32 > CAG-239 > CAG-267. Next base: position 5,419 of record CAJTJB010000002.1, read on the forward strand.
AATGTGGTGATGACGGAAACAGCAACGATTATCGGATAGACTTTCGGGCTTAAAACTTTCAGACTCATACCGAGGGCGGCAATAATAAAGGCAAATTCGCCGACTTGCGCAAGAGAAAATGCACCGGAAACGGAGGTTTTAAGCGGTTGTCCCGATGCAGTAAAGCCAAAGCAGGAGAAAATGACTTGTCCGGTTAGCACGATGAGGGTTATGATAATAATGGGTTTGGCATATGTGATAAGCATTGTCGGGTCAACCATCATTCCGACAGATACAAAAAAGACTGCGCCAAAGAAGTCTTTTAACGGTTTGATGTTTTTTTCTATGCGTTCAATGATTGCTGTTTCTGCGAGGATTGAGCCCATTAGAAAAGCACCGAGTGCAGAGGAAAAACCGGAAGAGGTTGCTAACAATACCATTCCAAAACACATTCCGATAGTGATGAGGAGCAACATTTCATCGCTTAATAAGGTTTGGACTTTATTTAGAAATGTCGGAACAAGGTATATTCCGGTTATAAAGCATAAAATCAGGAAGAAAATGAGCTTAAAGGCGCTTAATAAAAGTTCAACGCCGTTGATGTTTGCTCCGACGGCGATTGTCGGCAATAAAACAAGCAATAATACACCGACTAAATCTTCAACAATCAAAACACCAAAAACAAGGTTAGTAAATTTTTGTTTTTTTATTCCTAATTCATCAAATGTTTTAATGATGATGGTTGTTGAAGACATAGAAATCATTGAACCTAAAAAGAAACTGTCCATTGTGGACCAACCGAGCAAAAGTCCGGTGGTATAACCTAGAAAGAGCATAAAAACGATGTTGATGTTTGCGGTTATCATTGCGGCTTTGCCGACGTGGAGCATTTTTTTGAAACTAAATTCCAATCCTAAACCGAAGAGGAGGAAGATTACGCCGATGTCTGCCCAGAGGGTTAGGTCTTCTTTATCCATAACGGTAGGGAGCAGATTGAAATATGGTCCTGCGAAAATGCCGGCAAGGACGTATCCTAGCACAATCGGTTGTTTTAGCTTTTTGCATAACAGCGTGGTAATGGCGGCGTAAATAGTTATTAAGGTCAGGTCAACAATCAGGGAATGTATTGCGTGCATTTTCTTTTCCGTATTTTTTTTGTAAATTACCAGATGGGGCATTATAGGAAAAGTTTTCTTTATGTTACGTTAATTTATAGGGGAATATATGGATTTATATCTATTTTTCAAGTTCGAATTCATTGCTGTTATGGTGGCGAAACAGTGATGTTTTGCCGTCATCCCATTTTACTTGCAGGCGGTTTTCGGGGAGAAAACGGAATTTGCCGCAATTTTTATAGGGATTGTTAAAGCTGCATATGCGATTGTCTTTTTGGTCAATGAAGATGTCTTGCCATTCCGGCGTTTTTAAGACGATGAAAGGCAGACCAGCCGGCGGTTCAAAAAAGTTTGAGGCAAGCGCAAACGGAAATTCTTTAATGCGGAGTCCGTTATATTTCTGTTGATAGCGAAAATATATGGTAAACAGGCGTTCGGAGAGATAAGCGGATGCGAGCTTTTGCTCTGTGTTGCGGGCGGCAATTTCATCTTTAAGCTCTTCGTGCAGGGGCAATAAGATGCTGAAAAGCCATTCTGCATATTGGTTTAAGATTTCACGGCGCGTAATAAACAGGTTTGAGGGATAAAATCCTTCTTCGCTGTTTAGGTTTTGAAGGGCAAAATCATACATTTGGGGATATTTTTGTTTGATAATGTTCAGTGCCGCGTCTAAATCAGAAATATAATGTTCTTTTTTATATTGTTGATAAGCATTTAGCTTTATGGGTTCGGAAACCAGAATATCGTGTGTAGCAAACCACGGAAGTATATATTTTTTTTCGAGCTCCAAATCGTGCAGAAACGGTTTGGCAAAAGATTCAAGGTGTTTGAGCCCCAGATGTCGGAAACGCATTGACGGGAATTTGACATAAGGATAATGAGCGTTGTCATTAAGGCTTAAGAAGCGGCGGTATTGAAACATCCCGACAAACGGCGAATTGGTATTTTTCCATATCCAGTAAAGGGCGGTTATTTCGGCAAAGCTGCGGTTTAGTTCAGAGATGTTACCGCCGGTATTATCGCCAATCATATTTTCGTTCAGCCAGCTGATTTCTTCTTTTGTAAAAGTTCCCTGCCTTGAGGGGGTGTCTGCGATGGCGCGTCCGGCTTGAATGGGCGCAAATATTTCGCTTTTAATCAGCGGTGCCGGCTTGTAATAAACAACGAAAATCTTTAAATAATCGGTTTTATAGATGAAAAGGGTGTATATGGCAGCGCATAAAATTAAAGCGGCAGACAACATGCTGATATAGTATATTGATTTGCCGCTTTTCATGGTTTGATACCTAAATGTTTAGGCGATAATGTTTGGGTTTATCAGGGTTTCCAATTTTTGAATTTTATTTTTCAGGCTGCTTTTTTGGCTGTTTAGCTGCTGTGCCTGATAAAAATCAATCATTTGTTTGTTTTTGACTAATTTGGTAATATCAGATTTAACTCTTCTTTCCTCCAGTTTGAGTTCGCAGAGTTGAATTTGAAGTTTGCCAAAAGAATTTGAGTTAACCATTTTTTGCTGCTCCGATAAAAAGTTAGACCGCTTGTTGCGATTCTTATTGTTTGAGCGCATTATACACGATTTTGGGATAAAAATCAAGTTATTTTGCGGGGAAAATTAAAAAAATTAGTGAAAAAAAATAATTTTGTGCTAGTTAATATAAAATATATCAGGTATTGATGCTAAAACAAGATTAAAATTTGACTTTAGAAACAGGAAACTAATAGTATGACTGACATTAAAAAAATCGGTATTTTAACAAGCGGCGGCGATTGTGCCGGCTTAAACGCAGTGGTTTCTGCGGTGGTAAATTCTGCGGCAAAATACGGCTGGGAAGTTTATGGTATTCATAACGGAACAGACGGATTGACCGAATCTCCGCTTTCGTATGAACTATTAACGGTACGGAATTTTTCCGATACGCCGTGGCCCAGACTTGCCGGCTCGTATCTCGGCTCTTTAAATAAAGGCGTTAAGATGGAATCGCAGGCGGAGATTTCTGCCCGTTTCGGCAAAGGCGTTCAAGAGCTCGGGTTAGACGCGGTTGTTGTGGTTGGCGGCGATGGCAGTATGAATATTGTCAGCAACTATTGCCGTAATGCCGGTGTGAAGATGGTCGGTATTCCGAAGACGATTGATAATGATACGCCGTTAACGCAATATTCGGTTGGTTTCAATTCCGCTTGTCAGGTTTGTGTGGATGCGGTTGATGCTTTGTGGAAAACAGCCCGTTCACATCAGCGTGCTTTGATTTTGGAGGTTATGGGGCGCGATGCCGGACATTTGGCAATGCATTCTGCTGTTGCCGGTTTTGCTGATGTTTGCCTTGTGCCGGAAATTCCTTATACGATTGACGGAATTGTTAAAAAATTAAAAGCTGTTAAGGCGAGTGGCAGAAATCACGCCGTGATTGTCGTTTCCGAGGGTGTTCATACAGAAACGGGCGAGATGGTTTCAAACACGAAAAATCTTATCGGCGAAAAAATTAACGGCGGTATCGGTGAATATTTGAGTTCTGCTTTGAATGCAAAATATTCTGAATTTCAGACCCGCGTTACTAAATTAGGTCACGTTCAGCGTGCCGGTGATCCGACGGCGTTTGACCGTGCATTAGCTTGTGCGTTTGGCGCTAAAGCTGTTGAATTGCTGCACGATGGTCATACGGGCGTGATGGTGGCATTAAACGGCGACAAGATTGATACTTATCCGTTGGAAGAAGTTGTTGCCGAGGGTACAACGATGCTCAACAAAGACAGCGTTTATGTTAAAGCTGCGGTTGAGATGGGAATGTATGTCGGCGAAATCTAAAAGGATTTGGATTTTTAGAAAAGAGCTGCTCTTCGGGGTAGCTCTTTTTGTTTTTATATCTTATCAAAATTTATACGCGGGTCGACAAGCGAATAGGTTAAATCACTGATAAGTTTTAAGACTAATCCTAACAGAGCAAAGATATATAGTGTGCCAAAAACAACGGGGTAGTCGCGGGTCATTATGGCTTCGTAGCCGAGCAGTCCCATGCCGTTAAGGCTGAAAATAATTTCTATCAAGAGTGAGCCGGTGAATAAGACCTTGATTAAAAGCGCAGGAAGACCGGCAATGATTATCATCATGGCATTACGGAAAACGTGTTTATAGAGAATCCTTTTTTCAGGCAGTCCTTTGGCTCGTGCAGTTAAAACATATTGTTTGCTTAATTCGTCCATAAAAGAGTTTTTAGTCAGCATTGTCAGCGAGGCGACTCCGCCGATAACGATGCAGGTGACAGGGAGGGCTATGTGCCAGAAGTAATCGCCGATTTTGTGCAGGGTGCTTAAATTTTCCCAGTTATCCGAGGTTAAGCCTTTGAGTGGGAACAGCTGAAAATATGTGCCACCGGCGAATAATACTATCAGTAAAACGGCAAAAAGAAAAACGGGGATGGCAGAGCCGACAAAGATTATGGCGGAAGTGATAACGTCAAATTGCTCGCCGTCTTTGCGGGATTTTTTTATGCCTAGCGGGATGGCTATCAGATAGATTATCAGTGTTGACCATAGCCCTAATGAGATGGAAACCGGCATTCTTTCTTTAATAAGTTCTAAAACGCTTTTATCTTTATAATAACTTTTGCCGAAGTCAAAAGACAAATAATCTTTAAGCATTTTGATAAAACGTTCGTGTACGGGCTTATCGAATCCGAACTGCTTTTCGAGTTCTTTGACCAAATCATCCGGTACACCTTTTGCTCCCTGATATTTTTGTTCGTTTAAATTGGGAGCGCCGGCATTGATGTTTCCGGTAGCGGTGGTGTCCATTCCTTTATATTGGGCGAGCATATATTCGACTGGTCCGCCGGGGGCAAGTTGGATGATTGCAAAGTTGATAAGGAGAATCCCAAACAAGGTTACAGGGATGAGTAACAGGCGTTTGATTATATAATTCTGCATCAATTTAATCCTTTATCCACCAAGTGTTTATATCCACGCCGAGATGTGCGCCGGTTTCCGGATATGCAAATTTGTCCCAATAGGCGATACGGTCGGAATCGGAATACCAGTTAAATATCACATAATGGTTAAACAATAAAACGCGGTCCAGTGCTTTAACGTATGCTGTATAGAGTTCATTGTCTTTGGTTTCAATCAGTTTCCGGATGAGTTCGTCGACAACGGGGTTTTTGATGCCGATAATATTATTGCTGCCTTCAACATCTGCCGCATGACTGCCCCAGAGGTCTTTTTGCTCCGACCCAGGAGTTGTTAAGCCGCCAATGCCTCCGACTATCATATCAAAGTCGAATTTATCAAGTTTGTTTTTATAGGTATTAATCTCCAAAACCCGGGTTGTGGCTTTTATGCCGATTTTGCGCAGATTTTCGATAAACGGGAGCAAAACACGCGTAAATGCATTGCCGTTGGCGGCATTTATCACAATTTCAAACTCTAGCGGTTTGCCGGTTTTGAGATTACACATTTGCTCGTTTATAAAATCATAGCCGGCTTTGTTGAGGAGTTTTACCGCCAGTTTTAAGTTTTCACGGTCAGATAGCGAATCGTTTCGAAATACAGAATCGACCGGTGTGGTGAATATTTCGGGCGGCAACTTATCCTCTATGGAGAGAAGGATATCTAGTTCTAAATCTTTCGGGGTGTCGGTGGCGGCAAAGCGCGTGTTCGTAAAGTAACTTTTTAAACGTTGGTATTGGTTGTAAAATAAGTTTTGATTTGCCCACGGAAAATTAAAGGCATAGCTAATTGCTTGGCGGACAAGAGGATTATTAAACTTGTCTTTGCGGGTGTTGAATGCAAAAAACTGCGTGGTGGCGGGACGATTGTGTTTTATGGCTTGCTTTTTGATTTTGCCGCGATTTATTAAATCGTTATCATAACCGGTTGCCCACGTTTTGGCAATATATTCGCCGCGGAGGTCTATATTGCCTGAATATAAGGCTTGCAGCGTGACGGTGGTGTCTTGATAGTAATCATATTTTATTTCATCAAAATTGAAAAACCCTTTGCGAGCAGGGAGATCTGCTGCCCAATAATCCGGATTGCGCGCAAAGACGATGTAACGCCCGGCTTCAAAGCTTTTGATTTTATACGGACCGTTGCCTAAAGGCGGGGTCAGGCTCGGTTTATCATATTCCCTATTAGCAAAATCTTTGGCAGAAAATATCTTTAAGGCGGATAATATTAAGGGGAGTTCACGGTTTTTACTTTCGGGTTTAAAATAAAACCGGACATGGCGTGGCGATATTTTTACGACTTTGTCAACATCCGCATAATAAAACTTATAAACCGGAGAGCCTTTGGTGATTAAGGAATTAAAGCTGAAAACAACATCATCTGCCGTAATCGGGGAGTTGTCGGCAAATGTGGCTTTGGGGTTGAGGTAAAAACCGATAAAGCTGCCATCTGCCGGAATTTCAAACTTTTCGGCAATCAGGGGATAAGCTGTTTCCGGATCATCAGCAGGAGTATAACCCAAACTGTCGAGCGTTAGCGCTGCGGCTTCGGTGGAGGCTGTTCCTTTGAATATGTAGGGGTTGAAATTATCAAATGTTCCATAAGCTGGCAAAACGATACGCCCTTTTTTCGGGGCTTCGGGATTTACAAAGTCAAAATGTTTGAAATCGCTTTGATATTTAGGGTGACCGCTGATTGAAACAGTATCAGCTATTGTGACAGCGGGCGGGGTGTTTTGTGCAATTGCAGGTGTGGCAAAGAGATATAATGCCATAAAAATAAGGCTACTTGCTGCTTTTATCATTTATCCATGCTCCAAACGGATAAGCGTATTCGTCATAATTATTTTCCGGTGAGGCGTTAATTTCTTTTTCCAGCTCATCTAATGAAATCAACGGCTTGGATGTTTGGGTTGCGGTTGCCTTGGGGGCAGGAAAATCTTGCTTAAAAGCACGGAGTCCGGATGGTGCATTACTATATTCCGTTATACGCGGAGCCGGCGGAATATCTGTTGTGCCGGTTGATAATGCCGGTTCTGAAAGTATCTCGCTGCGAATAGCTTTCAGGCTGTTATCAATGTCGTTATGCGGTTCCGGCGTGGCAACGGGCGGTTGGCGGAAAAGGCTTTTATCATTATCGCTGTTAAAAAATGACGGAAAAGCAAGCGGTTCTTCAGACTGTGCGAATTCTGATTTTGAGTTATAATTATCTGCCGGTGTTGCGTGTTTGACAGATGTTTTGTTCATAAGCTCCTGCGCAATCGGGGTCAACAGGCTGTTAACCTTGCCCAGTGCGCCGTATTCGACCATATTGTAAAACAGTTTTTGTTTATCATAAGTTTCAAGCAGCGCTTTTAAACCCTGATAGCGGGTTTGAAACTCAAAAATGCTTCCTTTCAGCAGGCTGTCTTTTTTGGCTTTTTGCAACAGATGGTTTGCAAAACCGGATTGAAAATTATGCGTTTCAATAAAAGTTTTGGCAATGAGCCATCGTTCGCCGCCGGCAGTGCGTGCCCACAAGTGTTCCATTTGGGTGCTGGAAATGGAATTGCTGCGTTTGATAACGTCTGCCAGAACTTCGTTGGTATCAGAAATCAAAATATCAAACTCGCTTATCAGAAAGCCGCTTCTGATTTCGGCTTCCGCCCCGAGCAGCGTGGCGCAGAGGCTTGCGGTGGATTCGGTATTTTTATGGAGCGTGTCGAGCATCTTATTTATGCGGGAAAGCGCACGGCTTTCGGCATAAAAACTTTTAATGATTGCAAAAACAGCCCAGATTAAGGCAACAGGAAACAGCATAACCGTTACGGCCTGATACAGCACGTCCGCGTTATGACCGGATAAAACAGCAGTAATGTTTATGTATCTTAAACTGAAGATAAACCAAAAAATACTGCTAAAAGCTGCGATAAAAAAAGAGATGTTTAACAATTTTCGGCTCCTGTTTAATTTTTTTGCCATTTTAGCGCAAACCCTCTATTTTGCAAATAAAAAATGCTTAAAATTCCGATATTTTTTAAGTTATAAACAGGGTTTTGCGCCGGTTTAAATGCATAGATAAAAAAAATATGGTGAAATTTTTTTATTTTGTGTTATAGAAGGGGCAAAGTGTAATTTTAAAAAGGTACTAAAAATGAATGATTCTACTGCTGCCGCGCTTGATTTTGAAAAAGACATATTGGAAATTGAAGAGAAAATCGAGCACTTAAAGCTGCTTGCCAAAGACGAAGATATGGATATCACAAGAGAAACCAGACGTTTGGAAAGAAAGCTAAATCAGCATATTAACCGTACATATATGAACTTGTCCGCTTGGCAGAAAGCGCAGATTGCACGCCATGCGTTAAGACCGCATTGTTTGGACTATATTAAAGCTTTTATTGAAGATTTTACATTGCTTGCAGGTGACAGATGTTTTGCAGATGATGAAGCGATGGTTTGCGGTATCGGCAAATTGGACGGACAATCGGTCGTTATTATCGGGCAGGAAAAAGGCAATGATTTGGAAAGCCGTATTAAGTATAATTTCGGAATGGCGAAGCCCGAAGGCTACCGCAAAGCCCAACGTATGATGGATTTGGCAGAAAAATTTCATTTGCCGATTATCAGCTTTGTGGATACGGCAGGTGCTTATCCGGGGGTGGATGCCGAAGCGCGCGGGCAGGCAGAGGCGATTGCCTCTTCTATTGAGAAATGTTTGCAGGTTAAAACGCCGATTATTTCGCTGATTATCGGCGAGGGCGGCTCGGGCGGCGCGATTGCCATTGCAACGGCAAACCGTGTGTTGATGTTGGAGCATTCGATTTATTCGGTTATTTCACCGGAAGGGTGCGCGTCGATTCTATGGCGTTCGGGCGATAAAACCAAAGAGGCTACGGAAGCTTTGCGTCTGACTGCGCAGGATTTAAAAGCTTTGGGAATTATTGATGAAATTATCAAAGAGCCGTTAGGCGGTGCTCACCGTGATGTGGCGCAGACATTTGCATCGGTTAAAGAGGCACTTGTCAGACAATTAAAAGAACTGCAGGCTTTTTCACCTGAAGAATTGAAACAGCAGAGGACGGACAAATTCCTTAAAATGGGACGGCACATTACTGCTGAATTTTAGATATTAAGGGCAGTTATCTGCCCTTTTGTTTAGCTTAAAATAGCTTAAAACCGGATTATTTTTTGTGGTGTAAAATTTGTGAAGATTTTACGGCAAAAAGTCCGGTTTTCTTTTGCCGGTTCATAAAGCGGACGTTGGTATACGTATGAACATAAATTTTTGGAGGTTAATATGAAAAATTCACAGTCTAAATTTTCTAACGATAAGTCAAAATCAAGTACAAGTTCTAACCCTAATTCTTCTTCGTCTTCATCATCTTCTTCAGGCTGCTGCTGCGGTTCAAAGATGTCTAATGATGTTGAAGAAATTGATGTACTTGATATTGAAGAGAAATAGTTTTACGGGAGAAGTATGATGAGAAATGCGGTTACAAATACAAATCAAAGCAAACGCGATTTGTCCGTTTCTCACAATCCGACGGATTTCAGAAGCCTGATGAATTATTTTTGGAATTTTATGGATAGTTCAAATTCGGATATAACCGAATTGTCACCTAAAATTCAGGTTACTGAAGATAAAGATGCGGTGAAAGTGACTGCGGAGATTCCGGGAATCAATGAGAAGGATATTGATTTGAAGGTGTCATCAGACGGTTATTTGAGCATCAGCGGTGAGAAAAAGAACGAAGTCCAAGAAAATACTAAAGATAATTATTTTTCTGAAATCTCGTATGGTATGTTTAAGCGTACCATACAACTGCCGTGGGATTTGGATTATGATGCGACGACTGCCGATTATAATAACGGCGTGTTGACGGTGTCTATTCCAAAATCCCAGACGGAAAAGCAGAAGTTTAAGAAGATTAGCGTGTCTAAATCTTAATTAAAATGTCTGCTTTGAACTATTGCTGGCTGCTTTATCATGGAGCGGCCGGCTTGCTGTTTAAAAAAACAGCCTGAACATTTTTGTTCAAGCTGTTTTTTTAATTAGACTGTTCGGGATTAAATTCGGGCATATTATGCCATATAATCGCGAAGTGTTTGTTTCATTTTTTCGGAAATGTCGGTTCGCTTATAAAGAGCTTCCACAATGTCGCTTAAGGTGATTAAGCTGTGAAGCTTGATATTTTCAGCGGCGAGCATTTCCGTTGCGCCTTGCTCACGATCTACCACAACGAAAGCATCTGCGGTGTTGAGGTTTAAGTAGCGATATTTTTCAACCGCTTCTTTGATAGAACCGCCGGAGGTTGCGACGTCTTCGATAACGAGAACTTTTTGTCCTTCGGTGAAACTTTCGACAGTTTTGGTGCCGACGAGTCCGTGGTCTTTAGCTTCATTTCGCAGGGTGAGAATGCTCTTGCCGGTTGCTATGGAAAGCATATTGGCGATAGAGAGCGCTCCCATCGGAACACCTCCGACACGATCAAACTCAAGCTGTTCTTCGCTGATTTTGCGCGCCATTATGAACTGGGCCATAGACATGGCTGCGTGACAGGTCGGCAGATCTCTGACATTGATGTAGATTGGCGAGAGTGTGCCGTTTTTGAGTTTGAAACTGCCTGTTTTTACCACGCCGGCTTCGAGCAGACGTTCTACGAAGATGTCGTTTAGGGTTTGCCCGGTCTTTTTAGGGGCTGCGAGGGCTTGTTTGATTTCCTCATGGACTTTGCGGGCGGCATCGTAAGGCGAAAATTCCTTGTGTTTGGTGATGGAACGACCAACAACCATAGAACTGCAACCGTTGACAACAGCGTCGTATGGTGTGGTTACACGTTTTTGGTCGCTTTGTTTGGCATCCCATTCGGGCTTGATTCCGGGGGTGATGATAAACGCGTCATCTCCCATAATTTGGCGGACGGCGTTTAATTCCATCGGGGAACATACCAGTCCGTCGAGCCCGGCATCTTTGGCGAGTTGGGCGAGTTTCCAGACCATTGTTTCGGCGCTGTACATATAGCCGATATCGCGCATATCATTGTCATTGAGGCTGGTTAAGATTGATACAGCAATGATTTTGACGTTCGGGTTGACTTCCTTTGCGGCTTTTACGGTTTCTTCCATCATCTTTCTTCCGCCGGAAGCGTGAATGTTGATGATGTCTGCGCCGTGCATTGCAGCTGCAACAACAGCATTTTTGACAGTGTTCGGGATGTCCATTTCTTTGACATCAACGAAGACCTTTACGCCTAAGCCTTTCAAGGCCTTGAGCACAATCGGCAGTCCAACGGCGTTAAGGATTTCTTTCCCCACTTTGTAGTAGCCTACAAACTCTTGCGTTTGTTGTACGAGAGCAAGAGCTTCATCCAGCGTTTTGACGTCAAGCGCCAAGGTTAATTTTTCTTGTGCGTTCATAAAAATAATTTAAATAATTTAGTTAATAAAAATAAGAAATACGCGTATCATTTAACAGAAATATCCTTTTTGTCAATAAATTTTGTGTAATTTTTTATTTGATATATCGGTATTTTCGGTTTGATAAATTTTGTGAGGGTTATTATAATATAGCAATGTTTTAATAATGTGGAAATGGGGTAAGATGACTATTGAAGTTTTAGCGGCTAATGAGCAGGATGTTGCGGAGATTGCTAAATTATCGTATGAGGTCGGGCGGTTGCACGACGAGGCAATGCCGGCGTATTTTATGTCCTCAACAGAGGGAGAGCATTTGCGGATTGTATCCGAAATGCTGAAGAGCAGCACGACGGTGATTTTTAAAGCGGTATGTGAAGATAGAATTTGCGGTTTTTTGTGTTTATATGTGCCGGAAAGGGAGCGAAAAGGGTTTGTTCATTCCAAAACCGGCGTTATTTTGAATATGGGTGTGGATGAGGTTTATCGCGGGCAGGGAATCGGTACGGCGTTGATTAAAGAGGCGGAAAACTATTTGAAAGAAAAAGGAATCGAGGCGCTCGAGCTTGGCGTTTATATGTTTAATGAAAAAGCATATAAACTTTATGAAAAATTGGGGTTTGTGACAATCGAACAACAGATGTTTAAACGATTAAGCTAGGTTAATAAATTTATTTGCAAATTACAAATTATGAGGGGGCTAGTGTTCTCTTTTTTATCCTAAAGATTAAAATCATATTTAATTTTCGCGAGTGGCGACGACTTTTTGGTATGTGCCGCCGAAGTAGGTTTGTTTGGACCAGGTGTAGTTTTCTTTGTCAGTTGCCATTTCTCTAATCGGGGTTTTCCAGAGGGCTTCGGCAAAGGGTTGGTAGAGGCGGTTAAACGCGCGGATAAAATATTTCAGCGGGTTTAACGATGAGGGGAGGTGGTAATCAACAAACACGGCTTTGCCGCCGACAGGCAGGGATTTTAAGATGTTTGTTATGACTTTTTGGCGGGTAATCGGGGGTAATTCGTGCAAAAGCATATAACATATTATGGTGTCATAGTCGCCTTTGAATGGTTTTGCTGCGTTTGCGGAAATGTAATTTATGCGATGGTTTTGATGTTTTTCCTGACATTTTTCCAAGATGTGGGGAAGGCAGTCCATAATCGTATATTCGCCTTTGCGGTTTAGGCAAAATGAAGTTTGAGCGATTTGTCCGCCTAAAGTTATGCCGATTTGCAAAATTTTTGATTTTGAGGCGATTTCTTTGTTCAACTCGTTAATGAGCAGGTTGTGGCAGCCGAGCGTTAAAATGTTTTGTATTGCCGCGTGATTTAAAAAGTTATAAATCGTCGGATTTAAATACAGCCAAGCATAAATATCGCTGATATAGGCGGGGATGGATTTTTTTGTGGTTTTTGCCATTAGTTTCTCGCTTATTGGTTTAAAATATTGTCGGAGATATAGCCGCGTTTTGCTGCCTCAATAACGGCAGAGGTGCGGTTTTTGACATTCAGGACTTTTAGGATAACCGTGATATGAACTTTTACCGTGCCTTCGGTGAGGTTGAGCTTGTAGGCGATTTGTTTGTTTGACAAGCCCTCTGCAATACATTTCACAATGTCAATCTGGCGTTCGGTCAGCCCCTTGGGGTGTACATCGGTGGTGTTGATGACCAGTTTTTCCAATGTTTTCAGCGGTGAGATATATTCTTTTTGCTTTTCGGCGGAAACCGGCGCATTTTTTGTGGAATATAACAGCTCGTGTGGAATGTATACGCCGCCTGCCAAAACAAGATTGATGGCACTGACAATCAGGCTGTTCGATGAGGTTTTGGGAATGTAACCGGCAACGCCGATGTCCAGCGTTTGTTGCAAAATTTCTTTATCAAACACGGCGGAAATGATGATAATCGGGGTTTCCGGCAGGGTGGTGTGGATTTTGTTAATTGCCGCCAGCCAGTTCGCACCGGGCATTGCCAAGTCGGTGATGATTAAATCAAAATCGGTGTTGTTTTCGAGTGTGGCAAAGATGTCCGTGTAACTTTGGGCGGTGGTGAGCTCGACGTTTTGCAGATTTTCCTGCAAGATAAATTCCAAACCTTTTAAAAATAATTCGTGGTCGTCAGCAATCAGTATTTTCATTTAATTTCTCCAGTCTCCCGCGCACATCTGCCAACAAGATAAGGCGGCGGCAACGGCTGTTTCGGCACGGAGAATCCGCGGACCGAGAGTAGCGCCCTTGGCAAACGGGGAGTTTCGCAATAAAGTTAGTTCTTCGGGGGAAAAGCCTCCCTCGGGGCCGATAAGAATCGCTGCTTGCGTCGAAGTTTCGGCGGCTAATATTTCTGCAAACGGGCGGCTTTGCAACGTTTCATCCATAAAATATAACGGGCGGGAGGAATCCCAGTTGTTTAATATATCTTCTAATTTTTGCGGAGGGGTAATTTCCGGCAAGTCTGTGCGACGGCATTGCTCGGCGGCTTCAATGCTTTGTGCGGCGTAGCGTTCGGTTTTGATATTATTAGTGATGGTGTATCTGGTTATTGTCGGGATAATCTTGCGGCAGCCGAGTTCGGTTGCTTTTTCGATAACAAAATCGGTCTTGTCCTTTTTTAGCGGGGCAAACAACAGCCAGATATCAGGGCATGGGGAAAAGCCTTTTTGTTTGCTTAAAACGGTTATAGTGATGTTTTTTTTGCCGATTTCGGTTATTTCGCACATAAAATCGCCGTTTTTGTTGTCAAAACAGCTTAAAGTATCGCCGGCGTTATATTTGACGACATTTTTCAGGTAATGCGTCTGCTCTTGGTTTAAAACTATTGTTTTATTTGTATCCAGCTCTTCTGCGACATACAAGCGGAAATTTTTTGCCATTTTCTTATTCTTTGCATAAAGTTATTTTATGCTATGATATTAGCAAATATGTGTTAAAGAATAGATAAAATTTTTTAACTTTAGGTCGGAAATAGAATGATTATTACAGTTGATGGGCCGGCGGCGGCGGGGAAAGGCACTCTTTCACAACGTTTGGCAGAGAAATATTGCTTGGCATATTTTGATACGGGGATGGTATATCGGGCTGTCGGGTTGATGTTGCTATCGGAAGATAAAGATTTGCAAGATGTGGCGGCGGCTGAAAAAGCGGCAGCGGCGTTGACGTTTGCAAAAATGGTGGAATTGTCGCGCCATAAAGATTTTCGTTCGGCAAAAGGTGGACAGGCGGCATCTATTGTTTCGAGTTATTCGGGAGTGCGGGCGTTGCTTTTGGATATGCAGCGTAATTTTGCGAAAAATCCGATGTTTGCAGACGGGACTCCGGCAAAAGGCGTTATTTATGACGGCAGAGATACGGGAACGGTGGTTTGCCCGAATGCGGAGATTAAGTTTTTTATTACCGCCTCGCCGGAAGTGCGGGCAAAGCGCAGATATGATGAATTTGTTGCCAAAGGGATGGCGGCAAGTTATGAAGAAGTTTTAAAAGATGTCAAAGCTCGTGACGAGCGCGATGCGACTCGGAAAGACGCACCGATGAAACCAGCAGAAGACGCGGTGATTGTGGATACGTCAGATATGGGAATCGAAGAGGTTTTTGCAAAAACAGTTGCAATTATAGAGAAAAAGATTAAATAAACCAAACAAACGTTTATATGGAGTAATGATATGCAAAACAAGAAATTGACAGATAATATTTTTTATGTGGGCGCAGATGATAAAACAATTGATTTGTTTGAGGGACAATATGTTGTGCCGAACGGGATTTCTTATAATTCGTATGTGATTATGGATGAGAAAATTGCGGTTATGGACACGGTGGATAAGCGTGCGACTGATGAATGGTTTAAAAATCTTGAGGAAGTTTTAGGCAGCAGAGAGCCGGATTATCTGGTGGTTTTGCATATGGAGCCTGACCATGCGGCGAATATCGAAAAATTTCTTGATAAATATAAAAATGCCAAAGTTGTTTCAAACCCGAAAACTTTTAATATGATTCCGCAGTTTTTTGAGCACTTGGATTTGGAAGGCAGGAAAGTTATTGTTAACGAGGGCGATGAACTCTCTTTGGGCGAGCATTCGCTGACTTTTGTTATGGCGCCGATGGTGCATTGGCCGGAAGTGATGGTTGCGTATGAGAAAAAAGATAAAATCCTGTTTTCGGCAGACGGGTTCGGCAAATTCGGAGCGTTGGATACGGATGAGCCGTGGGATTGCGAGGCGCGCCGCTATTATATCAACATTGTTGGCAAATATGGTGCACAGGTGCAGGCATTGCTTAAAAAAGCGGCGGCGTTGGATATTCAAAAGATTTTTCCGCTGCATGGTCCGATGCTTACTGAAGATTTGGGGCATTATATCGGCAAATACGATATTTGGAGCAGCTATCGTCCGGAAAATGAGGGCATTTTTATCGCATATGCGTCTGTTTACGGGCATACGAAAGCGGCAGCTGAAAAACTTAAAGAAGTTTTGGAGGCCAAAGGAGCTCCGAAAGTATCTATTGCCGATTTGGCACGCGATGATATGGCAGAGGCTGTGGAAGATGCGTTCAGATATGACAGGCTCGTTTTGGCGTCTATTACTTATGATGCCGGCATCTTTCCGGTGATGGAGAGTTTTATTGCGCATTTGAAGAGCAAAAATTATCAGAATCGCAAAGTCGGTTTTATTGAAAACGGCTCTTGGGCGCCGATTGCAGCTAAAAAGATGCGCGCAGAGCTTGAGGGGCTTAAAAATATTACCTTTATGAATAATACCGTATCAATTAAATCGGCAATGAAAGAGGCTGATATAAAGCAAATTGAGGCATTGGCTGACGAGTTGCTGGCTTAAAATGTGATTTTGCTGTGATATGACCGCTCTTTGAGGGCGGTTTTTTGTTGCGGAAATAAAAAATATTGTTATAGTGGCGGCAAACATTAATTATTTTATATATTATGAAGATAGATTTTTATATTTGCCGTCATGGGCAAACAGACAAAAACGTTGAAGGTGTTTGGCAAGGGGATGGTACTGATGCCGCGCTGAATGAAACGGGGGTTTCGCAGGCAAAAGAGCTTGCTAAAATGTTTCGGTTGAAAACAATCGGCTTATATTGCTCCCCGCTGGTCAGAGCCGTGCAAACTGCAAATGTGATTGCCCGCAATGGTGTCGGTATGCGCGATGTGGTTATTATGCAAGGTTTATGTGAATGCAATTTCGGCGATGCCGAAGGGGCTTCTTTTGAAGAAACGGTGCGGCAGTATGGAGAAGAGTTTGTTAATAAGCTCTTATGGCCGACGGAAGATACCGCTGATTTGCATTTTCCGCATGGGGAAAGCAAAAGGCAGGTTTTTGACCGCGTGTATAACTGTTTGTTAAGAATAGTTTGCCAGCATTCGTTCAGTTATGGTCCGCATACGGTTTGCGTTGTTTGCCATGCCGGTGTTATCAGTGCTCTGCAATTTGGCTTGGGGCTTAAAAATGTTTCGTATGAACACTGCACGCCCCTGCATTTGCAGTATGACACTGAAGAACACGAGTTTCTCCAGTGTTTTGATTAAGTTTAAGCCGTCCTCTTTGAGGGCGGCTTTTGCTATATCTCTTCTGTTTATAGCCTCTGTTCAACGGCTGAAAAGCGATTATTTATTAGGGGTAATTTGAAAATTTAAGAGGAGATAATGTTATGGCGAACAAAATTGATAAATTAAATGTGTTTTTGGCGAATCTGGCTGTTATGAACATTAAAGTTCATAATCTGCATTGGAATGTTGTCGGACCGAATTTTCCGGTTATCCATAAGATGACAGAAGAGATTTATATGATGTTTCAATGCCAGTTTGACGAGTTGGCGGAAGTTATGAAAACCCAAAACAGAATGCCGATGGGAACAATGGCGCAGTATTTGGAAAATACAACGGTTGAAGAAGTTGAACCGCGCGATTATACCGGATATGAAGTTATTGATGAGTTGGCTGCCGATTGCGAAAATATTATGGCAATGGCAAAAGATATTCGTGACGAGGCGGATAAGAAAGATGATTTTCAGATTGCCAATTTGTTTGAAAAATATCTTGAGCTTTATGCGAAACAGGCTTGGATTATCCGCGCAATGCAGGAAGAAGACGCCATCGAAATTGAAGAACTGGAAGGCGATGAAGAAGATAATGAAGACGAAGAGGACAATGAGGACGAAGAATAATTAGAATCCGGCAAAATGAAACGCCCTCGTTTGAGGGCGTTTTTATGTGCAAGTATCAGCAACAAAATATTGCAGGAGTACCCGAAGCGATAACCATCGTTAAGTTGGTTTTGAATCCCATTAAGTCTTCAAATGATGATGGGCAGAAGAATTTGTTTTCTTTTGAAAAGCAAGGGAGATTATGCTTAATCCGCCAGAGGTATTCGTTGCGGGTGATGTTGCAAACATCGGTATCTGTCGGAAAAACCATAGGGATTGTCAGACTGTGCTGCTCATCTGTGTTTAGCGTTTCAAAGATATTTTCAGCAAGGAAGATAAACTGCCGATATATGTGGCAGGCATCAACAAGCAAAGGAATGATATCTAATTTTTCTTTGACGGAGAGATTTTTGAACGAGGCGGACAAAATGTCGTATTTTTGTTGTTGTGTTTCAACCTCGAAATTCCAGCAAGTGTTGCAAAACTCTGTCAGTAATTCCTGCGGTGCTTGGTTTTGTTCCATATAAAAATATTTTAATTGTGTGAATGATAATTTTTTTATAGCGGTATTGTATGTAAATTTGCGGCAGAGTCAATAAAAAAAGCCCTCGGTCGAGGGCTTTTTTAAGTTAGGCGGTCAGCATACCGCCTGTAATGGCATAGATTGCTCCGGTAACATAGCTTGAAGCTTCTGATGCGAGGTAAACATAAACATCAGCCAGCTCTGCCGGTTGTCCGGCGCGTTTGAGCAATGTATCCTGCCCGAATTCCGGCAGCTTTTCTTTGAGCTGTCCGCCACAGATTTGCAGCGGAGTCCAAATCGGACCGGGGGCAACACCGTTGACACGAATGCCTTTGGGGGCAAACTGTTTGGCTGCCGCCTGTGTGAAGGCGCGAATCGCAGCTTTTGTGCCGGCATAGTCGAGCAAATCTTCAGATGGCTGATATGCCTGAATTGATGTGGTGGTAATGATGGTTGAGCCAGGGTGCATATGAGGTACGGCTTCGCGCACCAGCCACATCATTCCGAAAACGTTTACCGAATAGGTGTAGAGAATTTGCTCGGTCGTCAGGGTGGTTATATCTTTGTTGGCGGTTTGCGTGCCGGCGTTGGGAACGAGAATATCCAGCCCGCCCAGTTCGCTTATGGCGGTTTTAATCAACTCTTTGCAAAAGTTTTCATCGCTGACATCGCCGGGGATAAGAATAGCTTTGCCGTCTTCGTGTTCAATGATATGTTTGACTTCCTGCGCATCTTCTTCCTCAAACGGCAGATAGCTGATGGCAATATCCGCCCCTTCGCGGGCAAAAGCAATGGCTGCGGCACGCCCGATGCCCGAGTCGCCGCCGGTAATCAACGCTTTACGCCCTTTTAATTTGCCTGTGCCGCGGTATGTTTTTTCGCCGCAATCGGGGAGTGGATGCATTTTAGCCTGCACGCCCGGGGCTTTTTGCGGCTGCCATTCGTAGCCGCCGTCATAATATTTTTTTAACGGATTAGTTAAATGTGACATATTTTTCCTCCTGTAACTGTTACGCGCTTAATATAAGCGTTTATTTCTGCGCTTACAGAGGGTTTAAGTCTAATTATCAGGAGTGGGGGAGAAGTGGTGCACCCGGCGAGGTTCGAACTCGCAACCTTTGGCGTCGGAGGCCAACACTCTATCCAATTGAGCTACGGGTACACACCGCAAATATCATTTGCGAGATAGGTTTATACTACGCTTTTTTTCAAAAATCCAGTTTTTTTTAAAGTTTTTACGAAGATTTTGCTTGACTTATTGGGATTATGTTTGTATGTATAGGCAAAAGTTTTGAGTAAAGGATAAAAAAATGGCTAAGAAATGTGAAATTTCCGGCACTGGCGTTATGAGCGGTAACAATGTAAGCCACGCGAACAATAGAACCCGCCGCCGCTTTTTGCCGAATCTGCAAATTGTTTCGTTATTGAGCGAAGCTTTGGGGAAAGTTTATAAATTGCGTATCTGCACAAGCACTTTGCGTACAATTGAGCACAAGGGCGGCTTGGATGCTTTCCTGATGTCTACACCGGATAGCAAATTGTCTGCAGAAGCGAAAAAAATTAAAAAAGTTGTTGCAGAAAAAGTATCTGCATAAGACGTTCTTCATTCGTCCTGGACCGCTTCGGCGGTCTTTTTTTGTATTCAAAAGCGAAGAGAAAATAAAAAAATCCTTATTTGTGGGAAATAAGGATTTTTTTATGGTTAGATTACGCATAGTAAACGTCAACGTTCCATTGATGGATTTTCTCGAGCCTTTTGCATTTTCTTTGCAGATACAAAGAAAGCAAAAAAGCGAGGAAGATAGGGATAAGGAATATTATCGCTACGTTTTTGGCTTCGTCAGGCTTTTTTTGCGAGAAAACAGCGAAGAAAGTTATTACCACATAGACGGCAACAATCCAGAAATGTGTCATAGAACGGAAAATAACATTTTGCTCCCAGATAAATGCTTTGCCGGCTTCTTCTGTTTGGGCAAAGACGACAGCTATTGTTTTTTCGAATGGTGTCGGTTTGTGCCAGATTTTGATGAATTTTATGCCGCATTCTTTGGGGGGTTTGCCGTGTTCTTGCTCAAACCAAAGCTTGGCGTCGGCGAGCAATTGTTTTTCGTTTAGTTTTTCTTTTTTCATAATTGGGAGAATTATAGTTTGACATCATAATTAGTTGTTATGGTGCTGTATATACGATAATGGTGTAAAAATCAATAAATTTTTATGAGAGCAATCTGGGGGCGGGCGGCGGTATGGTTTTTTGTTGACATAAAAAGGGGATATGCTATCATGGCGCTGATATTGAAAATTATTATCTTTATAATTTTAACGATATTTTTGTGAGTTATATTGGCTTTTTTTAACTAATTAAAATTTTAAAAAATGAATCATTTTAAGGTTAGCCGCTATGACAGACGAGGGTTTGATGCTAACGGAAATCATCGTCGTTATGGTCGCTATGATGAAAATGGCTTTGATGTTAACGGAAATTATCAAAATGGTAGCCGCTATAACGAGCGAGGTTTTGATGCTAATGGTATCCATCGTAATGGTACTCGTTATGATGAGCGAGGTTTTGATTTTTATGGCCGCCACCGTAATGGCTCTGACTATGATGCGAAAGACTATGATTGTCGTGGTTTTGATCGTTGGGGGTTTCATCGTAACGGTTCCCGCGTTGATGAGCATGGCTTAAATCGCTATGGCGTTCGCCCTGATGACCCTCGAGCTGATAAAAACGGCGATGTTTGGGACGAAGATGGCTATTGGCTCGGCAGGACATTCGGTGAAGCGTAATTTTAATCTCCCTTGTACAAGTTTTTATAACTGTGTATGAGGGAGATTTTTTATTTGATGTCTTTCATTTGATTTATGTTTTGTTGATTCTCGAGTAAATTTTGAAAAAATGTGAAAAATGCTTGTTCAGAAAGCAAAGTTAAAAATTTTTTGCTTGCATTTTTTGTTAAAGTCATATATAGAAAAATGAGTTGTCGGAACGTAGTTCAGCCTGGTAGAGCGCTTGCATGGGGTGCAAGATGTCGGAGGTTCGAATCCTCTCGTTCCGACCATTAAGAAAGGTATCCTTGTGATACCTTTTTTTATGGTTTAGATAAGAGGGATTTGAACCGAAAAGGAGGTTTGACTACAAGCGAAAGGCGGGCGGAAGAACGCCGGTGAGCGGAGCGAATGAGCGCCTGTGCGACCGAGGCTTGTAAAGCCGAAGGTCAATCCTCTCGTTTCGACCATTAAATAAAAAATAACCGGCAGATTGTTTGCCGGTTATTTTTGTTTAGTCATCGTTTGTTAGTGTCATTCCTTTTTGAATCTCTGATAGTGTTAGTCCTGAAAGGTAAATGCCAACATATTCTCCGGCTTGAGCTTCTGTGACAATTTTACGAAACTTCTCAAGTAAAGTGCATCGGACTGACATTGTTTTGCTGGCGGTGATAAGCTTAAGTTTATCGCCTTGCCGAATGTGCCCCTCAAGAATACGTCCGGTGACAACAATGCCTCTGCCAGTGATGCAGAAAATGCCGTCGATGGTTAGTGAAAATTTATTTTTTTCCATATTTGATAATTTTTTTAGGATTAATAATATTCGAATAATTTAATTTTGTGGGCATTATATGATGTTTTTTGCAAAAGTCTATAATTTTTTAGACAAATAATTATTGCAAAATTGGGAGTTTAGGGTATAATCGGCGCAATTAACTATTATTGTATAATCTAAATTTTTATGCGTTATGAATTTTTTTAAAAAGCTTGTACAACGTCTTCGTCAGAAAAAAACGTTGGATGAAATGGTCGCAGTTTCCGTGCAAAAAGAGGAAAACGCGCCGAGCGAAGCGGGGATGGTGCGGGTTTTGTTGGAGATGCAGCATAATACAGTTTATCCTGCGCATCTTCTTCAGCCGTTGTGTATGGCGATTGCGATGGATACGGGCCTGCCTGCACACGCAACGACTGATGATATCAAACTTTACAGTTTGTATGACCTTGAGAATGAATCTTTTCTCGGCAGCTTTTACGCATTAAAGAAAGATGGTGTGTATTATGGCTATATTGTCGGTCAATCGGAGATTATTTCCTGCGGGATGGATACGTTTCGGTTTGTTGAAACGGAAGAACTGATTGTTCCTTTGCGTAAGGAGGGCGATGCGCTGCTTGTGTTGGAGTGCAAGTATGAGGCGAAGAAAAGCCGCCTTACGGCTCTTTCTCTTAAGAAACAGGATGTTTCGCAGCAAAACACTGAAGTCTTGCACCAGTTTGAGAAACAGACATCGTTTGAAGAGGCTTATTCCTACTGGCGAAAGGAATTTGCAAAAGAATGAAAGGCAAAACCCCTCGAATACTTTATGTATTCGTGGGGTTTTGTGTTTGTGTATTAAATTCAGGAGATACGGCTTATTCAAGCCAATATTCGATGGTGGAAACCACGCGGATTGTTTTTTCGATGTGTTGGGCTTCAAAGCTGTTTGCAGTTTGCTCGCGCGGGAGAATTGAAAAGACGCCTTGGCTTGCCCGATGGATCTTGCCAACACGGCTGCCGGAGCTTTTGGCAAATTCGGCGGCGGCTTTTTTGGCATTTATGGTGGCTTGTTCTAGCATTTGCGGTTTGACATCGTTTAATTTGGTAAAGATGTAGGAAACAGGGTCGCTGTATGATGTATCAAAAATAATGCCTTTGGCAATCAGCGAATCGGTTTTGGGGAGTGTTTTTTCGACAAGGGCGACGTTTGTGCTTTTAACCGTGATGGTTTGCGAAAGAATAAAACGCGACGAGTTGGCGTCATTGCCGCGATACGGCGTTGCCATTAGGTCGTTGGTTTCGATACGTTCGATGTTAATTTCTTTTGGGGTGAAACCTTGCTGTTGCAAAAATGTGTTGATTTCATCGGCTTGGGCGGAAAGCTGCTGTTGGGCGGGGATAAGCTCGTTGCCGGTGGTGACGAATTTCAATTTCCAAATGGCGAGGTCGGCTTTAACGTTCATTTCTGCCAACCCTTTGACGCTGACACTGTTATTGTTTGTTTTGGCTTGATGATAATAATATCCGGGGAAGAAACCGGCTGCGGCTAAACCAAGCGCTAAAATGAATGATGCTAAAACTCTGTTGCTATCGTTATGCATTGGGCTATCCTTTCTGTTGATATGATATTTATATTTAGTCCTTTTTTTGTGTTTTGGAAGAGTAAATATAAAAAAAGCTCTATGTTTATATAGAGCTTTTTTTAAGATGTGGCAATGGCTATTTGTTAAATTCCAATCCTTTCAGCCAACTGCCGATACCGAGCGTGCGGCTGCCGTATCCTACCCAGCCGTCTTCTGATACGTCACAACCGGGGCATTGGGCGGTTAAATCTTTAATGGTGTTTTGAACGCCGCCGCCCCCGTGGGTGATGAACGGAATGATTTTTTTACCTTTAAGGTCGTTTGAAGCTAAAAAGCTGCTGACAGCCGGTGCAATTGTTCCCCACCAGTTTGGCGAGCCGATAAAAATAACGTCATATTGCGCAATATTTTCAACTTTGGCTTTTAACTCGGGGCGGTAGCCGTCATTGATTTCCTTTTGGGCTTGTTCGGTGGTGGCACGGTATTCTTCCGGATATGCTTTGGCGGTTTCTATACGAAACAGCGTGCCGCCGGTTTTTTCTTGTATTG
Source organism: uncultured Alphaproteobacteria bacterium (assembly GCA_910576955.1). Classification (GTDB taxonomy): domain Bacteria; phylum Pseudomonadota; class Alphaproteobacteria; order RF32; family CAG-239; genus CAG-267. The sequence continues at coordinate 29,167 of CAJTJB010000002.1, forward strand.
CTTCTGCCACTTCTTTGGTGTGACCGGACCAAGAATAATAGGCAATAAGGATTTTGGCGTTTTCAGGCATTGTCTTCTCCTTTGTTTCTATGGCGAATGCGGGGTTAATAAAAGCAGTTAGGGCTGCTACTATGGCTGTGAAGTTCAATAATTTTTTCATATAATTTCTCCTTTATATGTTTCTGACAAGAGTAATGTAATTTTTAGAGGTTACTCGAAGTCAAGCCTTTTTTGCGGCAGGGGATAATTTTTTTGCAAAATATAATCCGAGTTCAAATAAAATATAAGTCGGAAACGTCAGCAGCAGCTGGCTTATGATATCGGGCGGGGTGAGCAGGGCTGAAAGTATCAGGATAAATGTGAAAACATACGGGCGCTTATTTTTTACGGTGTCGTATGTGACAATGCGGGCTTTAATTAAAGCAATGGTTATGAGCGGAAATTGAAACATCAGCCCGAAGATGATGGACAGATGCAGGCATAGGCTGATGATGTTGGAAATGCCGAAAACTGCATTGATGTCTGCGGTGGCAAAACTTGCGCCGAAGCGGATAACTGGCGGGAGGATGAAAAAAAGGCAAAAAACAATACCGGTAATAAACAACGCGCTTGAAGAAATAACAATGGACTTGATAAAGCGGCGTTCATGGTCATATAGAGCCGGAAGAATATATGTCCATAATTGTTTGGCGATGTATGGAAAACATATGAGCAAATCCATAACGACGGCGGTTTTTATCTGCAAGATAAAAAGTTCCATCGGAGAAAAGAAATTGAGGGTTATCGGCAAATCTTTGACAAGATGGCGGGTTAGAGTTTCCAAAAGGAGCGGTGCGGCAAAAAGCGTTGCGGGTAAAACTATGGCAAGCGCAATAAAACAGCGGATGAGCGTTTGCCGCAGTGCTTCTAAATGGAAAATCAGGTTTTCTTTATCTGTCATTACCGATCTTGATTGTGTTCTTCGTGTTTTGCTTCTTGTTCCAGAGTTTCTTTAAGCTCCCTTGCCTCGTTTTGCAGAGATTCTTTGGCTTTTTTGTATTCGTATGAGGCTTTGCCCAGAGCGCGGGCAAGCTCGGGGATACGTTTGCCGCCGAAAAGCACTAAAACAACGGCTAATATTAAAATGAGTTCGCTTATTCCAATGGACATCTTCTTTCTCCTTATTTGGGTAATGTTTGTTGGGTGTTGATTGCGGTAACTTTGATTGCGTTTACGGGGCAGACGGCTTGGCACGCGCCGCAACCGATACAAATATCAGGGTTAATTTGCGGGAAATCTCCCTGTTGTTTGGTAATGGCGGTTCGCGGGCATTCGCGGACGCATAAACCGCACTGGATGCATATGTCCGGATTGACTGCGGCAAGCCCGATTTGTGTTTTGCGTTTTTCTTTCAGTGTCAATGTGCGAATCGCACCTGACGGGCAGACTTGAGAGCATTTGTTGCAATTATATGAACAATAGTTTTTGCCGTATTCAATATGAACGGCGGGAAAGGCGGAATCTGCTTTTTTGATGATTTTCATCGGGCAGTTTTCAACACAAAGATTGCAGTTCAGGCATTTGTTGGCAAAGCGTTCGGCAGAGCCGGCGCCGGGCGGGAGCAGAAGAGTTTTTACTTTGGTTGCAATATCTTTGCTCATTTTCAAACCGGCTTTATATGCAACGGCAAGTGTGGCAAGTGCGGCTGCGCTTATTATAAGGCGGCGGCGTGCCGGTGAAAAGGGTATGGTGTTTGGTTTTTTTTGAGGATGTCCGAATTTCAGCCCTTTATTGTGGCATAAGCCCAGACATTTGAAGCATTTGATGCAGGTTTCGTTGTCTACGGTCTTATTTTTGAAATCTATACAGCCGGAGGGGCATTTTTGAGCGCATAAGCCGCAGGCAACGCAAGATTCGGCGTCTATATAGATTTTATTGTAAGCATGGCGCGCGATTAGCCCGAGGATTGTGCCGACGGGGCAGATGTTAGTGCAGAACCAGCGTCCGCGCAAACCGGTTAACAGGGCAATAAGAGCTATGCATATTATGCCATATAATGTTCCGCTTAAGGTAGAGCCGAATATGGTGTAGGGGTCAATCAGCCGCAGAATAAAGATTGTGCCGCCGAACAGTGTTCCGAAACAAACGGCAGCAAGGAAATATTTGAATGTCCTGTTTTTTTGCAATGGGAGTTTTTTGCGGTGAAACAACAGCAGGCATAATTCTTGAAACAAGCCCAGCGGGCATAATGCAGAACAGTAAACGCGCCCGAAAACGGCGGTCAGGATGAAAATGAAACCCAGCAGAATGCCTGCGGTCAGTGTAACATCAACAAAGGTGCGCTGTATGAGCGGGGCGATGTTTATATCAAAAAGTTTTATAGGATAAAAAAAGCCTAAAAAGCCGGCAATATAAAGTATTGCGGCAAAAATGGCGGTGAAAAGCCTGATTTGTTGTATGGTTTTGCTGTTCATTGGTAATTTCCCGTTTTAGCTTGATAAAAGCGTAAAACAAGGCGGGGATTTAATCAAGATTTTTAATTGGTTATGAGCGGTTATTTATTGTTCGGGCATTTATAGGCTATAAAATTGAAATTAGAGCTTGCTTTATGTTTAATCTTTATTTGACTTTTGCGGAAAAGGCGTATACTTTGTTTAAAAACAGGAGATTAAAATGCGTTATACTATCGGACAAGTCGCTAAAAAATTAGGGATGACAGCACACACGCTGCGTTATTATGATAAAGAGGGGCTGTTGCCTTTTGTGAAAAAAGGGTCTTCGGGTGCGCGGGTGTTTGAAGACGATGATATTGACTGGCTCTTGATTTTGGAATGCCTTAAAGCAACGGGAATGCAGCTGAAAGACATTAAAAGATATATGGATTTGTGTTTGGAGGGCGATTCGACCCTTCATGAACGGTTGGCAATGTTTGAACGGCAGAAAATCAGAATCGAAGAGCAAATGAAACAATTAAGCCGGTATAAAGAAAAGATAGACTTTAAAATTGCTTATTATAACGAGGCGGTTAAAAACGGCAGCGTGGATATTTATGCGCGGAATAAGTGTTTGGCAGATGCCAGAAAACGGATTTTCGGACATTCATAATCGTTATAATATTCCGGTTATGGCGTCAAAAACCGGACTGTCTATTTGTGGCGATTTAGAAGAATAGCTGTATTTTTTATCAATTAAAAGGTGATAAAAATAGATAAGGGCAAAAAGCCTTACCGAACACGTTAAACCTAATTTTTGGTCTTTGCGACGGCTTATTAAATCTAATAAGTCGTTTCTTTTGATGTGTTCGCGTTTGCATATGGTATCTATTGCCTCCCATTCTGCAGTTGCCAATCTCATACTGGTTTTTCTGTTTGATATATAGATGATTTTATTTGCTAATTCTGCCATTTGATGTTCCTTTGTTTCAGATTATGCCGCGTACTGCTTCGAAAATCGGGCAATACTCTTCATTGCGGATATAGGGAAGCTGCTTACGCAAGGTCGAATTTTGATAATAGATTATGGAGAACAAGCGCACCGATGAGGTTAATCCGAGATTTTTATCCCGGTTGAGGTCGATAATTTCAAATAATTTTTTGCGTTTGATATTTTCGCGCTTGCAGATGGTATCTATTGCCTCCCATTCTGCCGGAGCTAAACGCATACTGGTTTTGCGGTCATGAATAGATATTACGCGGTTTGCTAAAGATGCCATTTTTGTTCTCCTTTGGTTTGTTCAACTTAAGTATATAGAATAAATTTTTAAATGCAACTATTATTTTAATATAATTTCCTTTGGAGATATATTATTATATTTTAACTAGTTATTTAAAATATAAAGTGAAAGAGGTTGCTTTTTGATGTGGCGCGTGTATAGGTATGTATATGTGTTTTTTTATGTTAAGGAGGCAATATGTATGCAAAATTTACGAGGTTAAAAGATATTTATGCGGAAATTCATCGTCAATGCGTGTTGAAATTTCTGCATAATCCAAATGCCGAAGCGGCGAAGATTTTTCCGCAAATTATTAGCGAGTGTGAAAAAATGTTAGCCGTGTATGAAAAAAAAATTCTTAAAGAGCAGCTTGGGGGGATTGATAAAGATGTTTGCGAGGCGGCGGATGAAAATTTGGGAATTGCCGCGGAAATTAAAAAAGCATATCATTCGGTATGGATGGCTGATACGCTTGATGAAGAAGATTCGTTTTTTTTATCGGTCAAGCAGGCGAAACTGCTGAATTGGGAAGACGGGAAAAGCCCGTATCGGGAGCTTCACAACGTTTGCGCCCGATATAAAGAAGAAGTGCAGGGAAGAGGCGATGATATTGTTTTTGTTTTTGAAAAAATATGCGCGGCGTTAGAACAAAATCTGCCGTTTGATGTATTTGTTCGGGAGGTCGACAATATTTTCGGGTTGTGCCACAAGTTTATGTCCGAGGAGAGAAAGCCGGATATATTATAACGAATTCAGATATTCCGCGATTTCTTTGGCAACATTTAACGGGGGAAGCGCGTTGTTTTTGGGGCTTAACGGTTGTGACGATAACTCTTCAGCAAAACCTTTGTCGTATAGCGACTGTACAAAACGCATATGTTTAGCCGTCAGCCAATTGTTGCCGGTAAAAATTGCGAGAGGTTTTTGAGCGGCTGTTGCCTCGCAGCACATAGAAACGGAATCTCCGGTGACGATAATGTTATCGGCACAGGCTAGAAAGCCTAGATACGGATTTGCTCCTTTAGCTCCCCATAGGTAAGCATAATTCGGAATGCCGGATAAGTTGTCCATTATTAATTTTTCAGCCTCGGCACCGGTACGGCGGGAGGTTGTTATCAGGATGGAGCCGTTGTCTTTTGTTTTCAGTTTTTTGATGAGTTTTGCCAGATTTACGGCATTTTCAAGCGAAAATGGGTGCTTTTTGATTGAGCCGCCGATGATTACGGCGGTTAGCGGATGCGGCAAGCTTGCAAAAGCGTTTTGCCACTCGTTAAAGGCGCTTTCTAATTTTTCTGTGGTAATGAAATGGGGTGAGCCGGTGGTGTATTTTATATTCGGCGATTTGCATTTATAGTTGTCGTGCTCGGGGGCGAAAACTGTCGTAAAATCTTTGAGCCCGGTGCGTCCGATATGTAAAAGCTGAAAAAGTTGTGTTTGCGGATGGTGCTTTTTTATCCAGCGGGCAACGGGCGCAGTGCGGCGCGTGGCTGATAAAACCATATCAGGAAACGGTGTGGACAGCTGTTGCTTGGAGCGTTTGCTTATTCCCAGCAGGGTTTTGCCGCGAATAATGTTTGGCAGGGCTGCCCATTTTGTATATTCGATTTCTTTAAAAATGATTTCAAACTTTGCAGTATCAAGATAATGGGCAATACCTTCGGCCTGATGGCGGCTTCCGATACGATTATCCAGCAGTATCCATATTGTATGTTTCATAAATAAATCTTTTTATCAGATTGTTACGGGTTTTTTAGGTTTTTATTAAGTTATATATGATAACAGGTAATATATGCAAGTAAAATTTGTTTATAAAGAGTATGAAAATATGCTGAAAAAGGTGATATTAGTTTTGCTTTTATGTGTGGTGGCAGTGTCTGCACAGGCGCAAAGCGCGGCTTTGAACAAGGCAAAATATGTTGCGGTTTTAAAGGTTATCACAGACCATAAAATGAATGATGCAGAGCTAAAACCGGACGTTGATAAGCTGCGCGAATATGACAGATTTCAGCAGGATTTGCGGAAAATGATGGCAAAACTCGATAATTCCAAACCCGGCGAGGCAAAAAATCGCAGAATTATGCGGATTTTGGAAAGAACCGGAAAAGAAATTTATGACGAACTTAAATAAGGAGATTTAATATGAAAAAGATTTTGGTATTAGCCGTGGCATTATTGTTTAGCGCTTGCACCACAAAGTATATTCTGATGGATGAAAACGGTAATCCCGTAGATGAAAACTACTATACGGAAAAAACGCTTAATGGCAGCAATATCTCCGAAAAGGCAATAACGGCGAATGATGTGTTTGTGGTTAATGAAGGGGATAATTTTGTAACGTATCAATATGCAAATGTGCGTGTTGACGAAATTTCGCCGCTGGCGTCATTATATTGTGCGGATGTGGCAACGGGAGCTTCTCCGTATTTAAGAGAAGTCAATATGTATCATAACGGGTTTATGCGGGCGACATTTGATTGCGTTAATCTTGCAATCTGAATTTCAGTTCCCTATATTGATATAAGAGATAGAAGGGAATAAAAAATGGCAAAGAATCTTTATGATGTGCTGGGCGTCAGCAAAGGGGCGTCGGCAATGGAAATTAAATCGCAATATCGCAAACTTGCCCGTAAGTATCATCCGGATTTGAATAAAGAAGATAAAACTGCAGCCGAGAAGTTTAAAGAGATTTCGGCAGCGTATGATATTTTGGGCGATAAAGACAAACGGCAGAAATATGATAATAATGAAATAGATGCCGAGGGGAAACCGACAGGTTTTGGCGCAAGCGGATTTGGAGGGGGAGGCTTTAATCCCGGCGGCGGTTATCATACCTATTCAACAAACGGATTTAACGGCGCGGGATTTGATTTTTCATCTTTGTTTGGGGAGGATATTTTCAGCCAGTTCAGCAACGGCGGCGGAAATGGTTTTGCCGGCGCAGGGTATGGCGGCAGGCGTGCGCAAAAAGGACAAGATATTGCTTATGCGCTGGATGTCGATTTTTTGGATGTGGCGAAAGGCGTTGAGAAAAACATCATTATGAACGGCAGGCAGCTGAATGTGAAAATTCCGGCGGGAACAACCTCGGGACAGGTGCTGCGTTTGAAAGGGCAGGGATATGCCGGCGTTAACGGCGGCGCAAACGGTGATGCGTTGATTACGGTAAATGTCCGCCCGCATCCGTATTTTCGGGCAGAAGGAACAAATGTGTTTATTGATTTGCCGATTTCGATGAAAGAGGCTGTGCTTGGGGCGAAAGTGATTGTGCCGACAATCAGCGGCAAAGTTAACCTGACGATACCGGCGTATTCTTCAAGTGGGGAAAAGCTGCGCCTTAAGGGCAAAGGAATAAAAACCAAAAACGGTACGGGCGATGAAATTGTCAATTTGGTGATAATGTCGCCGAAAGCTAAAAATCCGGATTTGGAGAATGTTTTGAAAGATACGGTGGAAGAACAATTGAGGACGTTTTAATGCACTTTGAGCAGTTGGAAAATTTTGAATGGTACAACGACCCCGAGAATGTTCGGTTTGAAAACGATGCAATGGTGATTTATGCGCGGGCGGATACGGACTTTTGGCAGAGTATTCACCGCGGTTTTAAAAAAGATGACGGGCATTTCTTTTTTTGCCGGCAAAACGGCGATTTTTTCCTGACCTTAAAATGGAAATTTGACCGGATGGAGAAATTTTCGCAATGCGGCATTATGCTGCGAATCGATGAGAGAAACTGGTTTAAAGCCTCGCTGATGAACGAGCAGGCGGGGAATAATGTTTTTGTGACGTCTTTAACCGTTGGCGGGCATTCGGACTGGAGCGGGTTCAGCCTTAACGAATCGGTTAATGAACTGTGGTTTAGGCTTAATCGGGTTGGGGATGATTATATTTTTTCGTATTCGACAGACGGGGTTAAATTTATCAAGCAACGGATGTTTTATCTCAAAAGCTATGAAGAAGTTAAAGCCGGTGCCTATATTGCCAGTCCGAATCAAAATGATTTTTCAGCGGAACTTTCCAATTTGAAGCTCGGCGTTTAAACGAATCGGGTTGTTAAAAAAGTGTAAACACTCATTCAAATAAATCAAAAATACCCTCTTGACATTTCATAAAATATAGTGTTTTTTAGTTTTAGTATTAACATACATTTTAGTATGTATTTATAATTCGGAGGCTTGATGGCTAGAAAATGTAAAGAAGACGCAGAAAAAACAAGACAGGCGGTAATTGAATCCGCGTTAGATGTTTTTTCGGATAAAGGGTATGCCAAAGCGACTTTTGACGAGATTGCCGCACGGGCAGGGTTTACGAAAGGCGCTGTTTATTGGTATTTCAGAAACAAAGCGGATTTGGTAGCGGCGCTGATTATTGAATATACGCAAAGCAAAAGGCAGGAACTTATGCAAAAACTGCCGCAAGGGAATACGCTTGATGATTTGTTGGAATATTTTATCCAGTGGGCGGATGCCGGTGCGAAAGATTTGAGATTTTCAAGATTTCAGCGTTTTGTTATGTGTCAGATGGAATGGTCCGAGGCGGTGTTGAGCAGGGTTGAAAAAACATTGGCAACGACCAAAGACTGGCATTTAGAGAAAGTTAATCAAGTTTTGGCAGAATGTGAGAAAAACGGGCAGCTTAAAGACGGTCTTAATATTGATGTGGTTCAGCACGTTATTATCTCAACATATATGGGAATTGTTTTTTCTTCCATCAGCAAAAGAGTATCGTATGATTTGGTGGATATGGTGAAAACGGGGTTAACATTATTATTTGACGGGTTAAAGAAATAGAGAGGATATGATGAAAAAGAAAGCGATTGAGATGGTTAAAAATTTAAAATCGGAGAAAGGTGTGACTGTGAAGAAAAATTATTTATTTTTAGGGGCGGCGGTGATTATTGCCGCAGTTGCCGGATGTCATTTTTACGGGCAGAAAAACGCACAAGGCGGAATGCCGGCAATTAACGTTACCTCGGCAACCGCTGAAGAGGTAGAAATTAACAATCCGAAAACATACGTTGCGCTGGTGGAGGCGATTAACAGCGTGGATGTGGTGGCGAAAGTCAGCGGCAGTTTGGACAAGGTTAATTTTAAGGAGGGCGGTTTTGTTACGAAAGACGAGCCGTTGTTCGTGATTGATAAAGACCGCTATCAGGCAAATTATAATTTAGCCGCAGCACAGCTTGAAAGCGCAAAAGCGAATCTGACCAAAACCGAGCGCGATTTTAACAGACAGAGAGAACTGACAAAAAAGAAAATTGCCTCTAAAGCAACATTTGACAGTGCCGAGAGTGCTTATCTGCAAGCAAAGGCTGCGGTTGCGCAAGCAGAGGCACAGCTTGAACTGGCAAAAATTGATTTGGATAATACGGAAGTCAAGGCTTATATTGACGGTTATATCGGCAAGACGAAAGTGACAGCCGGAAACTATGTTAATGCTTCGGCAGAGCCTTTGGCACGCGTGGTACAGGTTAATCCGATACGAATCGCTTTTTCGCTTACAGACAAAGAATATTTGGAAATGAAAGCAGCCGGCGAACGCGATTTGAACGATTTTGTGGTTAATATCGAATTGGCAAGCGGCGAAATTTTCAGCGAAAAATTAGAAAAGGTGTTTGCAAATAATGAAATCAATATGGGTACGGCTACCGTTGCGGTTTATGCCGATATCAATAATGATAAAGGGCTTTTGAAACCGGGGGCATACGTTAAGATGTTCATAACCTCCGCTACTCCCAAAAAAGGTGTGGTTGTGCCGGAAACGTCCATTATGCAAAATGATGAAAATTCGCAGGTTTATGTGATTACGGCAGAAAATACGGTTGTTCTCCGCAATGTGAAACTCGGCGAGACATACGGCGGTAAGCAGGTTATTGCAGATGGTTTGAAAGCCGGTGAAAAAGTTGTTGTCGGCGGATTGCAAAATCGTATGATGCGCCATGGGGCAGCCGTTAAAGAAGTCCAACCCAAATAAGTTTGAGGGAGCGTAACTATGTTTTCGAAGTTTTTTATTGAAAGACCGCGTTTTGCGGTGGTTATTGCCATCGTGATGAGTTTGGCGGGGGTGATTGCTTTATTTACGCTGCCGATTGCGATGTATCCGGAGATTACGCCGCCGACGGTGTCGGTAACGGCGGATTATACCGGCGCGAGTGCGGAAACGGTTGCCAACACCGTTGCTATTCCGATTGAAAAGGAAATTAACGGCGTTGACAATATGATGTATATGAACTCGTCTTCGTATAACTCGGGACGTTATCAGCTGGACATCAGTTTTGAAATCGGGACAGACCCTGATTTGGCGCAAGTTAAAGTGCAAAACCGTGTGCAAAAAGCAATTAACAGTCTGCCGGATGAAGTGCAGGCGCGCGGTGTGAATGTGATGCGGCGTTCTTCGGAGATTTTGGGCTTTTTGCAAGCCGTTTCGCCGAACGGAACACATGACCGTAACTTTTTGAACAATTATGTGACCAATAATATTAAAAACAACCTCGGACGCCAATATGGTGTGGGCGATGCGAACGTTATGGGTTCGGATTTGAGCATGCGTGTTTGGCTCGATGCTGATAAGATGGCGGCGCTCAATCTGCCCATCAGTGCGGTGCGTGCGGCTATCAGCAGCCAAAACTATCAGCCGTCACTCGGTTCTGTGGGCGGTGAGCCTAACGATGGAACGAGTCAAATGGTCTTTTCTTTGGAAACTAAAGGACGATTGAACGAGGCGAGAGATTTTGAAAATATTATTGTGCGCACGGAGGCTGAAGGCGGTTTGGTGCGCTTAAAAGATATTGCAACCGTTGAAGTCGGGTCGGAAAACTATCTGATGCTTTCGGATGTGGATGGGCAGCCGAACGTTGCAATTATGCTTAATAAGCTTTCCGGAGCGAACGCTTTGAAAGCTATGGAAGCGGTTAAAGCAGAGTTGGCACGTTTGTCAAAATATTATCCGGAAGATTTTGAAGTGAAAATCTTTTTTGATGCAACAGAGTTTATTCGCGTTTCTATTGAAGAAGTTGTGTTTACGCTGTTGTTGACATTCTTGCTTGTGGTTGTGGTTTGTTATGTCTTTTTACAAGACTGGCGGGCAACGCTTATTCCGTCTATTGCTATTCCGGTGTCTATTTTAGCAACGTTTGCCGTTATGCTGGCGTTGGGGTATAACCTGAATATTTTGACATTGTTCGGGCTTATTCTTGCTATCGGTTTGGTGGTGGACGACGCGATTGTGGTGGTGGAGCGCGTGCTTTACCTGATGCAGACGGAAAACCTTTCGCCGAAAGAAGCTTCTGTTAAAGCAATGGAGCAGGTGTCTTCAGCCGTTGTGGCGACTACTTTGGTTCTTTTAGCGATTTTTGTGCCGATTGCCTTTATGGGCGGCGTGACAGGACGTATTTATCAGCAATTTGCAATTGCAATTTCGTTTGCAGTGCTGTTTTCGGGCGTGAATGCGCTGACCTTAAGTCCGGCATTGAGTGCTACGTTGCTTAAACCGATTAAACCGAGAACATCCGGTTTCCTATATCGTTTTGAGCAAATGATTAACGCCTCAAAAAGCAAGTATGTTAAAACGGTGGCTTGGCTCGGGCGCAAGATGGCAATTATTGTTCTGATTTTGCTGATGCTTGCCGGATTGAATCTGCTGTCGGTTTTGAATATTAAATCATCATTCCTGCCGGATGAAGACCAAGGCGTGATTATGGCGAATATTCAGCTACCGGAAGGGGCTGCGGGTAAGCGTACGCTTGATGTGATTGATAAAACCCGCGGGATTATGAAGTCTGAGAGCAAAATTGAATCCGTGATGAATCTGCGCGGCTTCAGTATTCTTGCCGGACAAGGCGAGAACGTCGGGTTCAACGTTATTTCCTTAAAACCGTGGGCGGACCGTAAAGATATTATTGATTATTCTACTAATATCCGTAATCGTTTGCAAGCTGCCGTCAGCGGTATTCCGGAGGCTAATATTATGTTGTTTGAGATGCCGGCGATTCCGGGGCTAGGCAATAATAACAGTATGGATTTGCGTTTTCAGGCGATTGAGAGTACGGATATGACCGAGCTTGAGAAGAATCTGAATCAATTTTTAATGAAATTGAATCAGCTGCCGGAAGTGGCGATGGCATATTCGACCTTTACCTCTAAAACGCCGCACGCATATCTGGATATTAACCGTGAAAAAGCAGAGCTGATGGATGTGTCGGTTGGCAATATTTATTCAACGTTGCAGACGTATCTCGGCTCTATGTATGTGAACGACGTTAATATCGGTACGCAAGCTAATAAAGTTATGGTGATGGCGGACTGGAAGTATCGTAAAAACTTGGACAGCATTAAAAACCTCTATGTTCAGAGCAATACCGGCAATATGGTTCCGCTTGGCAGCCTTATTGAGATTAAACGCGTGACCTTGCCGCGTGCGGTTGATCGCTATAATCAATATCCGGCGGCGACGATTAACATTACGGCGGCGGAAAATTCAAGTTCCGGTGCGGCGATGGAAGCGGTCGAAAAGCTAGCTGATGAGGTGTTGTCTAACAAATTTGCGTATGAGTGGTCCGGCATGAGTTTGCAGGAAAAACGCAATCAGGGGCAAATCGGCTATTTGGTTGCGCTGGCTATTTTGTTTGCATACCTGTTTTTGGTTGCTCAATACGAGAGCTGGTCTATTCCGATTTCGGTTATCCTTTCAGTTTTGACCGCGATGCTCGGCGCGTTTATCGGAATGTTTGTAACAGGGTTGCCTTTGAGTATTTACGCGCAATTAGGTTTGGTGCTTTTAGTGGGTTTGGCGGCGAAAAACGCAATTTTGATTGTGGAATTTGCCAAAGAGGAACACGAAAAAGGTACGCCGTTAGTCGAATCCGCAGTTGTGGGAACAAAAGAGCGGTTTAGAGCCGTGTTAATGACCGCATTGACGTTCGTTTTAGGTGTGGCTCCGATGGTTTGGGCAACGGGAGCTTGCTCGGGGTCGCGTATTGCCGTGGGTGTTCCGGTTTTTGCAGGAATGCTTGTCGGTACGGTATTCGGCTTGATTGTGATTCCGCTTTTGTACATTATGGTTCAAACCATTGTTGAGCGGAAAAAGAAAGAGCAGTAATTTGCGAAAGAAAGGCGGCAGCTTGAAAGAGTTGCCGCTTTTAGTTTGAAAAAGAGTTAGTTGCTGCGAGAAAATGCTTGCAATATATTTTTATTTATATTATGAGTTATTTGTTTTAGGTAGGTCCCATCGTCTAGAGGCCTAGGACGCGGCCCTCTCAAGGCTGCAACACGGGTTCGAATCCCGTTGGGATCACCAAATGCGATACCCTCAGTTTTTGAGGGTATTTTTTTGTTTAAAGAATTTATCAAATCAAAAGGTTTCCTTAGTGTATACGAGATTTTTTTATCTGTGATTTTCAAGTTCGAGAGTAAAATATTTAAAATCGCTCTTTTTGTTTCTACTCTCGAACTTTTGAATATTTGGTAGGCATTTGCTGCCATAGACATTATCGTTGAAATGGCAATAGAAAAGTTTTCATCGGCTTCAGTTAATAAAGCAGATTTTCCCTCTAACTCATATTGTTCTTTTTTCAAATCTTCGTTCATATCACGGTATTCTTCGGGGGTTAAATGCCCTTCAAGCAGTAATGACCGCAAACGTTTGATTTTATCCTGACACGTATCGTATTTTTTACGCACAGCTTTGACTTCTCGATTGTGAGCTTCATTTTGTTTATTTATCAGTTTTTCAAGGTCTTTTTTGATATATGTAAAAATTTCTTCCTTAATATATAGCTTTTTTAATTTATCCTCTATTGGCTTTAGGGCTTTTTTCTCACTTAATTGAGGATTGTCGCATTCTTTAAAGTGAGAACATTTTATATATACATATTCATTGGTTTTCACTTTTTTATAGCTACTCATCAAGCACCCGCATTTTCCGCATCTAACTAATCCTTGAAATATAAATGGTTCTTCGGTTGTTTTGAAGTGTGTTTTTTCTTCTGGTTTGCGACCGTGCATTATATCTTGGCACATTTGAAACAATGCAGGAGAGATGAGTGTTTCGTATTGATGTTTAAATAAGTCTTCTTTATATACCATTTCTCCGATATAAAACTTATTATTCAAGATTCGATGTACTGCACTTGTATTTAGCGGTTTCCCATTATATTTACTTGTTAACCCCCACTCTTTACATTGTTTAGCCATATCTTTTAATGAGTATAACCCTGTTGAATATTGTTTGAAGAGCTTTTGAATTAGTGGAGCTCGGTCTGTATCAACAATTACATCTGCTTTGCCGTCTGTTTTTCTGATATTTAAATAGCCTAAAGGTGCTCGGTACATACAAAATCCGTGTTCTGCTTGGTAATTCATACCGCTGACAACGTTATCCCGTAGAACAAGTGCATAATTTTGTGCCATAACTACATTTAATCCTAAAATAGTTAAATCGCCCGCTTTTGAATTTTTATGAAGTATCAAATTCTCTTGCACCAAGTGAAGCTCTATTTGACCCTCTTTACGCATTTCATCAAGCTTTGGATAGTCTTTGAGGTTACGCATTAGGCGGTCAATTTTTAAACAAACTAATGCTACTCCACCACGTTGTTTTTTACAAAAATTCAGTATTTTCATAAAATTTTTTCGCTCACCTCGGGTTGAGCTTTCGACTAGTTCAGCGTCTTTTATTATCTCCAAGCCCATACGTTCACAATATTGTTTTAGTACTTCCTGTTGGTTTTGTAATGAACACCCCTCTTTTTCTTGCATTGAGGTTGATACACGCCGCAATAAAACTGCTTTTTTAATCATCTTATACTCCTTTCATTGTTTACACTATATCATAGCAATATAGACAAAAACAATCAAAATCTATGTGCCTATGTTAATTCTTGGTTATTGCCAAGAATAAGTGTTTATCCTTGGTTAAATTCTTAATTTTCATAGTTCTTTCTACGTTCCTAACCAAGAATCGTTTTCTTACTCTGACAATGTAATCAGAAGAAATGAAGGTTACATTGGTTTAACTTTTTTGTCTAAAAGGTGAAAAATGAGTAAGATTGAAATAATAAAGTCGTGGTATCCTGATGAAATCATTTCTGATGAGGAAGCATTGGAGATATATGACCGTTTACTTCAATTCTTTTTTGTTCTGTACCAAGAAGACAAAGCCATTTAAACGAAGGGATAAAAAAATGGCAGAGAATAGTTTAAAAGAGATTTTGAAATCGGCACAGAAAAATTTTGGTATGTTTGGTGTGTTAGATTTGACCGGTCGCAAATTTGTTCAGACGGCAATTATAAATTGTTATGAGCTGTATGTATGTTATGACGAGAGCTTTATTAGGTCTTGTTGTAAGAACCAAGGTATTAAATATAAGGATAATAAACCTTGCAATATGATTATCAAGTTAGCAATGAAAATTGGTGATAATTGTAATGAACGCACAAAAGCGCGTATTAGAACGTATGTGCGTGTGTTAAAAAGTTTTAAAGCTCGTGGATATAGCGTAGATACCGCTCAAAATAAGTTAAATAAATTGGGAATAGATTTTTTTGCCAATCCAAGAAAAAGCAAGACGAAAGCTAAAAGTCTTGAAACTGATTCTTGTAAATCTAAACAACCTGTATTGAAGAGCTCGTTGAGTGGAAAACTTGCAATGATGTTTGGTAAATATATTGGCTCAAGTAAAAATTATATCATTTGGGTTCATGGCGATAAGGTGAGCATCAGTACTCAAAAGGTACTATTGCAGAGTTTGAGTATCAAAGATTTTAAAAAAATATAGGCGATGTTTGAATTTGGGGGAGTAAATCCTCCCCCAAATTCGTTGTGGTACAACGTTTTTAGGAAACTGTTGTACTGTATACGTAATAAAACTGTATAAAATGTAAGAAAAGGTGTTTGTGATGAAACGATTAAATTTTGCAGATAAATATGAAAAAAATGCAAATTATCAACTTAATCAATTAAATAAAGCAATATACAGATATGGTGGCTCAGTTAATAATAAAGCACGTTTATATAAGTATGTAAGTAGTAAACGTCAGTATGAGATAATGCAACCGAGAACATTAAAGTTTCTTGGTGACAAGATTACTAAGCAATTATCTAAAAAAATAAGTGCGAATTATGAGGGCAAATATTCTATGTTTACCCTCGTGACTGGTTTTAACTTCGGTAAAGATAATTGGAATATGAATTATGATAAGTTAAAAAAGCGCACTCAAAAATTATTAAAAGGGTATTCGTATATTGCAACTATTGCATTAGATGAATTTCCTAAAGCACGATTTATGGATGAAGGTGTTTTAATGTCTTGGCACGTCCATGGTATATTTTTTAAGGAGCCTTCTCGGTGGTTTAAAGGAAAGATAAATCAAAAAATTTCTCCAGCGGGATATTTTATTACCCCTTTGGTCTTTCGGCACTATGACCGTTTGATTGATGCTGTTTACTATGCGTTCAAAAGTCCTTTTGGCGGAAAAATACGATATAGAGATAGAAAAAATATCAAAACATCTAAAAATACTTCGATTTCTTTGAAGTCGTTATATGACACCCTTGTTCACTTGAAAGGTGTTAAACGGCAAGATTTTATGTTTGCAGGCGGAAAAGGAAAGAAAATTTTGAAGCGTATTTTGGAGGATTTAAACAATGAAAGAGCTTAATAAGCAACAGAGGAAAGCAGTTCACACAACTAAACGTTTTGTATATGTTAATGCAGGCGCTGGGACGGGAAAAACTAGTGTTATAGAGGCTCGTGTTCGATATTTGATTAAAAAAGGAGCTTCTGTCAATAAAATATTGATTTTGGCATTTAATACAGAAGTGGTTAATCTTTTGAGAAAAAGATTTAGCAATGTCAAAGGGCTTAATATTCGTACTTTTCATAGTTTGGGAAAGGAAATAATAGAATGTTATCAAGGTTGTCCTATATTGGGTTGTGAAATTGTAGAGGATTGTTCTAATTTTATCACCCAAATAAAAAAGCAATTCGGAATTAAGGGAATTAAAAACGATGATATTTTAGATATGTTTTCTCAATGCCGTGAGAATCCTAGTAATATAAGAAAATATAATTCTGATTTTCAGAGAATATATGAAGAATATGTTGCAATTTTACATAGGGATGGGATGTTTGATTATCCTGAATTTATATGCGGTGCGAATGAAATTTTGCAAAAAAGAGTTAAAAAGATTGATAGGATATTTAAAACTTATCAGTATATTTTTGTTGATGAAAGTCAAGATTTGTCACAAAGCCGCTTTGAATTATTAAGGCTATTGGTGGGTGAGAATACGTTTTTATTTATGGTTGGTGATGACGACCAACAAATTTTAGAATGGGCAGGCATTAAGAATAATATTCTTAAACGCTTAAATCATTATTATCCTGATTTGAAAATTTATACTTTGAATAAAAGTTATCGTTTAACCGCAGAAATTGCCGAGGTGGCAAATAACCTTATTTGTCATAATAAAAAACGTGCAAATAAAGTATTGCAACCCTTTAATACTCGAGAAGGGCATTTTAGGGTTATGGAGTTTCGCTGTTGTGAGGATGAAACAAAAAGTTGTGTTGAAAAAATTAACCGCTTATTGAAGAAAGGGGTTAATAAAAAAGATATTGCTGTTTTAGTGAGAAAGGAGAAAATGCTATCAGCACAAATTAAAAGAACAGGTGTTTATTGTTCGACTATACATAAAAGTAAAGGAACAGAATTTAAGTATGTTTTTGTTTTGGGAGTAGAACGGGGAATCTTTTCAGAAGATAGAGAAGAAGAACGCAGAGTGTTGTTTGTTGCGATAACTAGAGCGAAAAAATCTTGCACATTGACCTATATTCATAAAGGTATGCGCAAGATTGGTTGGCTTGATATACAAGTTTATAAATCAAAATTTATTAAGGAACTTTACAAATAATTATAAACCGTACGTCTTGAAACGCCATATTGCTTGGCGATGGTGGTTATAGGTGTGCGTTTATTGACTAATGCTTTTATTTCCTCAACTTGTTCGGTGGTTAGTTTCGGCTGACCGCCTTTATATTTGCCATGGAGTTTAGCGAGGGCAATGCCTTCCCGTTGACGTTCCAAGATTAAATTGCGCTCAAGCTCTGCAACCGCTCCTAGCATTGTCATCATCATTTTTTGATACGGGTCTTGTTTATTGGGCGCAAAAGTTAGGTTTTCTTTATGAAAAATAATTTTAGCGCCTTTATTGGTTATCTCCTCGACTAAATTTAGTAAATCCTTTGTGTTGCGGGCTAGTCTGTCCATTGAATGCACATTAACAACATCACCGACACGAATATTAAGCAACATTGCCTGTAATTCGGGACGATTGGTATTTTTACCGCTGATTTTTTCGATATATGCACGGTCGTAGGCAATATTTAAAAGCTGTCGTTCGGTGTTTTGGTCGGTGGTTGATACTCTGATATAGTTAAAAATCATATTTTTTGGCTCCTTTATGTGAAATTGACGTTTATAATGTCGGTTTACAGATGTGAAATAAATACGTTTTAGCATTTAGTCTGCACACTTTTTCTTATGTGCATTTGCGGTATACTCGGTTTGCACAACCTCCAAACTTAATAAATACACCTGGCGCAGACATATCTGATATTTTTTTGAATGACTGATTTCTATGTTTTTGAGAGGTATGTCAGGTAAATCAGAGCTATCGTAAAAACATATTTTATCTTTGGCAATATGTCTGATAACCGTGTAATGGTCTGTCACTTTGCTTTTAATGCGAATATGCACGACTTTACCGATTGTCTGTTGCGCTTTGACGTAGTCGATAAATTCAGCAAGGGTTAGTTGTTTATTCCAAAAGGGTCGGTGTATGATTAACCTCTGTTTGCAATGTCTTTCTAGCCATTCGTTTGCATATTGGAAAATGACTTCCAATCTTTTATGGTCTGCCCCGTAAGTATTTATTTCATATAAAGCATCAAAATAATTTATGCCATAAATTAAATGGTCGTAGAGTTGTTGCCATTGTTTGCTTTTTAACTTTATTTTCAAGGCTTGCAGACTATTTAAAGTTGAATACACCGAGCAATAGCGTGAAAAATCTCCTTGTTTAAACGGTTTCATTAGTATTCCTCCGCAAACATTATAGTTAGGGTGCGATTAGTTTGATTTTCGTCATCTGGTTGCGGAGAATAAAATTCATAATTCAAGTCATAAAGGTCAATTTTCCAAAATATTTGCTGCCCTTTATATTCAAAACAGCCAAAATCGTGTTCTCCGTACGGGTCATTGTCTTCGGTAAAATTATTAAATTCTTTAACCTTTTGTGTAATTTCAAATTGTTGAGGCATTGGTAGTGATGATATACCGTAAGTCAATAATATTTGCCCGCCGCAGAATGTTTTACGAAATTTATCGTTTTGTTGCGCTATTTTTTTCACATCAATCTTCATATTTTGCTCCTTTAAAATAAAAAAAAGAGCGGCAATCTTTCGACTGACGCTCGTTTAGTGGATTGAGGTTATAAACCGCTCTACCAACTATTTCTAACGTTATTGATAGAAGCGGCATTTTAACCTCACTTTCAAATATACAAATCTGTTCCGCAAAAAGCAGAAGCTTGGTATTTGCATATTTTGTGAATATCATAAAAACGAATCGATTCGTTTTTACTATGTATAGTATAACATATTTTGACTAAAAGTAAAGAAGAATATTACATAAAATCAATATCTTATTTCAAATAATTTAATTATATATGAAATTGACATTTGAAAGGATTAACAATGCAAAAAATATTAGATTTGAGTGATACGGTTCAAACCGATAATTTAATAGCGGTGTTTCGCATGGAAATGCAAAAACTCCGCAAACAACTGAATAAGAAAAAGAGCTTTGTCTGCCGTTATTGCGGTAAACAAGCTCCGAAACCCCACGGCGGGAAATGTCCTTACTCCCCGTATAAAAACAAATGCCATGAGTTTATTGAGGGGTGAACTAATTAACCCTTTAATTTCTTAGCTGTGTTAACAAAATATTGACTTTTATCAAATAATATATAGATAAAATAAAGCTCCGAATAAATTCATCGGAGCAATATTTTGAGCGTGTAGGTTATTTAGCGGCTACCAAATGACCTATTTTTCTTTTCTGACACCTTTAAACGGCTTTTTATCTGACTTTTGGTCAATAAATTTGCCGGTATTGGTATCACGCTTAACCCAACGGTCATTTTGTGGATTGTGGACTTGTGAACGGTTTCTTACAGCGCCGTTTCTATGTCCGTCACCTGACGGTGGATTCGTTGCCATCTGTATCACCTCCTTCCTATTTTATCCTATAATAAACTTAATCCTCAATATAAGCAAATTGGCTATTCACTTCTGAGATAAGCAACTTATTAATCTTGCAAGACGAATATGCTGGCTTTGCTTTATTAAACGCTGCTATAAAAGCTGATTTTGCTCGTTCAATTGAGCCTGAAAACCACAAAGTGGTATTAGGAAGCAAATATGTGCAGTGACTTTCTTTTATAGTAACCTTGGTATGTAAAAGCCCATTACTTGCATCAGCTATTTGTGAAGCAGATACATTGTTATCCGATAGGTCATAAGTGATTAAGATATCCTGGAAATTCCAATTAAAACTTGTATTTGCCATTGTTTTTACCTTTCTTTAACGGCTGTTAATTACACCAATACTCTCCTATACACTAAAGTATAGTCAAAAAGTATTGACAAACTGAAAGGAAAGTGCATAATGGAAATCTATCTCACGGAAAGTCGCTATGCACTTTCCAAATTACAGATACCGCTTCTTCTGATTCGGTATCTGTTTCTTTTTTAGCAGTATTAAAAAATAAAATCAAGACATTTTTTGTGAGGAAGATAAAAAAATATAAACGAGTTAATAAAGTGAGGTATTTATTATTTAAAATATAATTAAGATGTGAGAAAATAATAATTGACATTCAAAAATGTATATGTTATAGAATGCACACATTATATGGAGGATTTTAATATGGATAATCTTTTTGATTTAAACAATATTTCGGATATTCCAGCTGAAATTAAACAAGAGCTGAATAGAGATAGCTTTGCTGAACAAATTTTAGAGCTTTTTAATATCGCAAATAGAGAATTAAATGTTGATGAAGTTACTGTTGGATATTATAGAAAGTTTAATGAAATAAAAACCAAACGTCAAATTATGACTAAACTTTATAATATGGCAAAAGAAAGCTATCCTGCAATTGAAAGTGTTCCTGGTCGCAAAGGTGTATATCGAAAAAAAAGAAATGGAAATCAGGATTTGTTTCAAACCCCATTTTCGTCAACTACGCAAATTTAGTTTTTTACAATGCAGTAGTGTAAATATTCTGTCGTTTTGTCTGCTTTATAATCTCTTTGTGAATCTGCTTTAAATCTATTATATTCTTGCGTAAAATAACCATATTCGCCCTTTTGTGACATTATCTCTTTAATATCATTTAGGGATAGTAAACCTTCATTATTATAGCTTAAAAATATATATTTCACATTTGCCTTTTGAATTAAGTCGGCAAAAGCATTTTTTACACCAGATTTAGAGCAATATAAAGATTTTTGATTTTTATAGTCCCTTAAACCTGTTTTACCCGATATTTTCGGATTATCATATTTAGCAATCGTTTCTAACATATGATAATTTGCACAATATTGTCTGGCATTATATGGGGGGTCAAGATATAAAATATCTGCGCTAATTTTTTCTATTAGCTGGTTTGCATCGCTATTATATATTTGGTGGTCTTGCTTGTTCAAAATCAATTTTGCTGGTGTTAATGACAAGCTTTTTTGTGCTGATGTTTTCAATTTTTTCAAAAAAGCCCCATATACGGATGCTGTATTAGCACATTTATCAATAGCTTCTAAAAGTGTTGCCAATAAAAAGAAATACTCATTATCATTGATTTTATCTTCTTTTTTCCATTGTTCAATTTTAGTTCTTATAGCATCACATAAAGCCGCATTATTATCTGAAAAATAAAGACGTTTATATTCTTTGTTTTTTGTTCCGCCCAAAGCATAATTTTGATAGACGAAACCTTTTAACGGCTCTAACTGCTCTAAATATTTGCAAACAATGTTCTTACGATTGGTAATAGGTGTATCATTTAAATTACATTCTTCTATTAATCCATTAAAAGATAGTTCTTTATGATTTCCTATATAATGACGATTTAATACATAGCTATAATATTGCATATCATTTGCAATTATGTGTAAACCTTTTTGTTTAAAGTATATACCAACAGCACCAGTTCCAGCAAAGACATCGCACAATGTCTTAACTGGCTCTTTAACTACAGTGTTGATGGATTTTTCAATAAACTCCAATAAAGAATGTTTGCTTCCTATGTAATTCATTGTTTTTCCTTAATTATTGTAATCTATTTTATTGAAATGTATATCATTGTCAATAAAAAATTCAATATATTTTATAGGCAAAACATTTTCTTGTTGATTAAATTCTTTTAATCTTTCAACAAAATTAACATAGTCTATCGAGGATTTATTAGAATGTTTTGGAGCTATAACAACAGGCTGAATATTGTCAACTTCATTGATTTCTTTGAAATATAACTTTATCCAATCAACATATCTTTTAATTTGTTTAATAATATTAGGATGAACTTCAACGGCTTTG
Organism: uncultured Alphaproteobacteria bacterium; assembly: GCA_910576955.1. Taxonomy (GTDB): domain Bacteria; phylum Pseudomonadota; class Alphaproteobacteria; order RF32; family CAG-239; genus CAG-267. Next base: position 51,511 of record CAJTJB010000002.1, read on the forward strand.
AGTTCTATAGGTGCAACGTATCTTCTACCGCTATCTATATATGTGCAAGCAATATCAATTCTCTGCATACCAACACCACAAGAAACTTCATTACCAAGCCATTCAATGCTTTGATTATTCAGAATTAAGTTCCTTAGTTGCGCATTTGTGTCTATATTTTTTACAATATACGCTTGTAAATGTGACTCATAAGCTTTTCCTGCATCATATTTATCTTTCATTCGAGGAAAAACATCTATTGATGGAGTATGTCCTAGATATGTTTTTCTTTCTGCAATTTTTATACTGCAGTCATCACAATTAAAAGAAAAACCTGAGGAGACATCTAAAATTTCATTATTTGGAATATGAAATAATAAATCTTCTAGATGTTGCGCTTCGTATAGTGTAATCATTGTATTACCTCGATTACCTTTCAATTTTCGGTAAATTAACGACCACATCATTTTCTGGGGAGTATCAATGTTTGATATATTATCTAATAAATTCCATTCAGAAATTCCATACTTATAAACTTTATATGGCTTAATTAAAGTTCTAAATGTAAGGCATTTACCAAGTTCTTCTTTAAGTTCTGTACCATTATCTTCTATAAATGAAAAATCTGAAACAGCCTTAAAAATACCAAAAAACTTTCCTTCGTGTTCTGATGCTTGTTGCAAATAAAAAATGATATTATCATTTTTTCTTATGCGATTAGCATCTGCAATCATCCCCATTACGTTATTTTCTTTCGAATGGTGTATTTTTTCTTCCAAATTTGTAATAAAACGCATATCAGTATTTTTTCCGCCAGTGCCAGCAAATAAATACTCTAAATGGACTTTAAAAGTTTTATCATCAACTATAAAAACGTGTGTTGTTGCCATTTATTTGACCTTCTTAAAAAGAAAAATATATTCGTGTTTAAAAATGTAATAGTCGCTACTTAAGGCTCTATAACGCCAAATGCTTTCTTGGTTTTGTTTTCCTCGATTTCCGCCCATGTTTTTGATAATAATGCTTTTCAGTAATAAATTGTGCTTTTGGGCTTCTTCCATACAATAAAACCCTAAAGGATACCATTGTCCTGCAGAATACTTATCACCAATAACGACAGCGAGGTATCTGTTTTTATCAAGTATATTGACAGCTTTTTCAACAGCACATCCAAAAGACAATATAAAACTTTGTAAATCTCGACTATTGGAAAGGTCTGCAGGGGCTTCACTAAATTTTAAAATATCAAAATATGGAGGGTGCATAATAACTAGTTGAACGCTTTTTTTATTGTGCTCTTTTAAAATGTTAGCGACTTCTGTGTATGCGTTATCTGTTGTGCAATCTCCACAGACAGTTTGGTAAAAACAATTTTCCGTTATGAGCGGCATATTATTGGACACGATATTTACTAAGTCTTGTTTCAATTCTATGCCAATACAACTTCTTTTTTGGTTTTCGGCTTCATACATTGTTGTTCCACTACCAAGAAATGTGTCTAAGACAACATCTCCTTTTTGGGTATAACGCTTAATTAACTGCCTTGGTATTTGAGGAACGAAGTTACCGTGGTAAAAATTACTATGTTTTCCAGAATTATCTCTTTTTTCAATAATCCATAAGCTATCTGTTTCTATATCAGATAGATTTTTCCAATCATTCAAATCAAAATCATTAAATTTAGGCATCTTTTTTATTTTTCACTATTTCATTTAGATGTTTACGCCATTCATACGGATTATACCAAAAACAACCTACACAACCATATTCGTCAAATTCATTGCGTCCTTGCCAATGTTCATCTCCTTGATACCAATACTCAATCCCTGGAAAAGATCCCCTCTTACCTTCAGCAAAACATCTTTCGCAATAACGTGATTTTAGTAAATTGTTACTTCTATTGAGGAGCATAAATTTTGACTTTAAATCACTATCTGATAAAGTATTGTTATTACACTCATTAGTACCCCAACGAATTTGAGGAAATTTGTGGTCAACTTCAAGTTCATTATCTGATAATTTACGCAACATTACAGCTTCTTCATTATCATACAGCTGTTTTACTTTTTTAGCAACTTTACTTGGAATACCAGAACGAGCCTTATTTACTTCGACCAATTCTAATGATTTAAGTTTCCTATGGACGGTATTTTCACCACAATGCTCACAATATATCGTTTTGTACCAATGTCCTTTTTCATCTTGGTCTAATTGTATACCTTTTTCTTGACGCCATACTTGCCAAGTTTTAGCTTGTCCGGATTTTAATTCGCATTTTGTGCAATGCCATTGTAAATCTGACAATGTTTCAAAATCTTCATAAGGTTTTGTTCCTATTTTAAATGGATTTGCCATTTTAATCTCCTTTTGTAATATTCTAAATCATTCTCAGTTAATAGCAACATTTAAAATTTTGTTATTCTCTGAAAACGCCATTCGGTTTAGTGCTGTTGTAGATTTTTTTTGCAATCTAGTTATTCAAATCTTAAATTGGTGAAAATATTATAAAAAAATTGCTTTATTTACATTATTAAGATATGGATATGAATAAATAATGTTTTTTTGACTCTGTGTGCGGTGGTTTTGGTTTAGCCGATTAGTTTGCGAAAAAAATGTATAGGCTTGGTTAAAATGTAAAAAAATGACGTTGTTGAGTTATTTTTTTAGTATTACTTGAGGATAAGGTGTTGTTATGAATGAAATTTTCTTTCCCTATTTAAATCATAGAATTTCAGAAGAATCCAAAGAATGCGCTATTGAAAATATTTTGTTTCATTTAATGCCTTATCTTATAGCAAAGAATGATAACGAATTAAAAAAATATAAAGCAATGGTGTCATTTGATTTAATGAATAGCCTTGTGGATGAGAAAGATGAGGCTTTATTGTTTCTTAAATACCGCACTAAGGCGATTAAAAAATTAAAGTGTAATGAAGAATGTTTTGACATTTATAAGTATGAATACGAGGCTTATATTGCTAATGGAGGGGCTGACGCTATAATTCACGGTTATACATATAGGGATATGAATGAAGTTTTGAAAAAAGAAACGCCTAATTTGATGATGATGTATTTCTTCATTCTAACGTTATTGCGATTGCGTAAATATGCTCCTCAAAAATTCAGTATTCATAAAGCGAAACAAATTATTTCTAATTTGTTTTTAAGTTTGAATGGACGGGAAGATTTTTATCAATTATGGGGAATAACAAACACGGCAAAATGTATTAGCAAATATCTTCCCAAAGGGCATATTATTTTTGGATATATTCATACGCTAATACAGCACAATATTATCAATATTCAAGAAATGACGGCAGCAAAAGAGTTATTGTCCGATAAGGTCAAAGAAGCGTTGCTAAGTTACGAAGAGGAAAAATGCTATACATTAACCTCAGAAATTGTTGGGTATGCTTTATATGCACGGCGTATGCTTGAAAAGTTTAAACATAAGCAAGCTTCGGAAAGTATTAAATTTTTATCAATGCCCGATAAAGCGTTTAAAAAATTTGATTTTAAGGTAATTGAGCCTGTTTTTGAAGATTTTTCTGAAAAAGAACGACAAAAATATATTGACCGTGACAGTAATAGTCATACTGTAAGGCATTTAAAAGCTGAACCCGACCTATAATACTTTATTTATAATAGGTATGTTGCTCCTGCTGTGTTGTAAAAATATGGCAGGAGTTTTTTTATTATCCATTTTTTGTATGTAACATATTGTATTTTATGTATTATATTCTCAACCTATAATATTTTTTCTATTATAGGTTATACTACTTATACAAAATTTATAACTGCCTGTTTTAAGCCGCTTTTTGCGGTTTCTGATGGTGGTTTCGGTACCCTAAAAGTACACAAGCAATAGGGCTTGTGGTAACTGAAAGGTACTACAATGAAAACAACTATTAAATCATTTATTCAACAGACTATTCAAGATAATGGTAAAAATGAAAACTTGTTTATCCGTGCGGAGAAAGTTCAGCAATTTGCAGAGAGCTTAAATATGACGAATTGCGATATATATGAGGTTATGCAAATGCTTGAAAATAACGATATAATAAAAATAAATTTTGTTGGAAGCGTTGGAAAACAATATTCTGACCGTGCTAATTGGCTTTGGCAATGCGATGATTTTACTCGTTATGTTATTGATGTTTTAAAACCAGAATATTTTAACCTAGTTCAGCCCCAGAATGAAAATTGGGCATTAGAAGCGTATGCCGATTTTGAACGTAATAAGTTTGTTATTAAGTTTAATGGTTTAGAGGATGTTGAGGAAATTACACTTAAAAAGGCTAAAGGTGGTAAAGATTCAAAATTGATTACGGTTTTGAAAAAGTTTCAGAATTTTACGGCTGATGAAAAAAATAAATTTTGCAAGATTTCAGATAAAGAATGTGCTAAACCCCGTGATACGGTTAGCGAATTTTTTAAAAGGTTTTGCCCTAGTTTACAGAAGCATATTATAATTTTTGACAAAGGTGGTTTTGCGGGACGTTTCCGTCATTTTGTTTCACCATATAGTTTTCAAGACAAAGATTCTCAAACTTTAGCATTTCGTGATGTTGATGGATATTGTCGTAAATATACTTGCACATTTGATGAAAAAGGTAATTTTATTGGTTGGAAGAGAAGCTGATATGTGAGGAACTATACACTCCTTTTTTGTTATGAGTATGTCTCAGCATAACATATTCAATTACATTTTTTAAACCAGAAAGATTTTCTATTGAACCGTAAATTTTAAAATATTTTGGAGTCAACGAATTAAATCTTTCAATGTAAAAATTGTGTTCAGGAACAATTATTATGTATAAATTATAGATTTTGAAGACAAAAGTTTGGGAATTAGACATTAGTGCATTTGTTGCAAGAATTGTATCATCAAACTTTTCATCTAAGCTAACGAAAATGTGGAATAAATTAGGATTGTCAAGAACTTCTTCTTTTAAAATTTGGAGAGCTAAATGTTCATATTTTTTTGAAAGTTTAATATTTTTAAATTCTGGAGCGGAACTGATAGATGCTCTCCATATCAAGGAGATGAAAAATAGACGAAGTTTCTTATAGTTAAATTCGTTTGAAAAATAATAATAAAATGGTTTATTTAGTGAGTTATTGAAAAAGTGAACCTGATGTTGTTGTATGTTCTTTTTTAATATTTTGAAAGCTTCCTCATCATATTGTCCGATAAGGTTGTCAGCTTGTTTACATATAATATTATTGTCTTTACAGCCATTTTGATAATGTTTAGCGTCGATAGTTCCGTTTGCATTATAAGATTGGTGGGGTTTTGTTTTGTTATAAAAACATTTCGGAATAATATGTGCTTTGCAAAGCGCTTCTTCGTCTTGTTCGTGGTAATGGCAATATGGCATAGTTCTGTTCTTTGTTATTCGGAGATAAAATTTAAAAAACTATCGCCGAGTGTTGTTGTTTTTTTAGGGATTTCTTTAAATGGCATATGGAAGTCATGTAAAGATTGAATGCTTATCATTTTATCATCGTGAAGACCTGATATGTGAGCGTTCAATAGGTGAAAATCCACGTCAAAGTAAACGTCTAATTTTTTAAACTCTCGTGTAATTATATCCATATCGGATTCATTGTTAAATAAATTCATACCATATCCTGGAGAATTTGTTGTATGAGATGTTGAAAGACATTGAAGTAGCTTAATGTGTAATAAAGAATATTTTTGTAATTTGTTGAGGTAAAACTGTGTTGTGCATTCGTTTTTGTTTTCAGCTTTTATGGCATTTACAAGAAAATTTATATACATTTTGATTTTATCAGAACTAATATCTTCATGAGCTGATTTCAGGCTTTGAAAAAAAATAGCAAAATTAGCAGGATTTTCGTTTATTTTTTTAAATGCTTGTTTTAATTTTTCATCGTTATTATTCAAACGCTTTAAAAATTCCTTTTCAACTTGTTTATGGCGTTCTTCGCTCTGTGATTGGAAATATGTGTCCCAAGCTGTTTTTATATTGTTTATACCTGGTATCAGGCTTAAAGCTCCCGCTGTGAAAGCTTTTTCAAGATGTTTATTTTTCATATTTTCTTCTCCAGTTATTGTTTTTAATATATGTAGGGATTCAATTTTTGATTCGCAAACAAAAATTTCTCCGATGTTTTTAATTTTTTGTCGTAAATTATTCGTGTATATGAATTAACATATTGAATTTGCGTATTTCTTTGTATCTTTCCATTGTTGCTTGATAATATTCGGGAGCAAGAAAAAGTTCGAGATTTATCGCATTAGTATCACCAAATGCGACACCCTCGTTTTTCGGGGGTGTTTTTTTGTTTAAGGAAACGATTAAATCAAAAGGTTTCCTTAGTGTATACGAGATTTTTTTATCTGTGATTTTCAAGTTCGAGAGTAAAATATTTAAAATCGCTCTTTTTGTTTCAACTCTCGAACTTTTGAATATTTGGTAGGCGTTTTTTGCCATAGACATTATGGTTGAAAGGGCAATAGAAAAGTTTTCATCAGCTTCAGTTAGTAAAGCAGATTTGCCCTCTAATTCATATTGTTCTTCTTTCAAGTCCTTGTTCATATCACGATATTCTTCGGGGGTTTACTCAATACATCCTGAAAGAAATAATATTGGTATTATGAAGTATATTCTATGATATATTTTTGTTAGGATAAAAATGGACATTGCTTTTTCTTATAAATCAAAGATATTTTATAAGGTTATTGGTTAAGATAGTATGAAATTCGGTTCGGAAACTGTGAGGCAAGCATCGCTAATACAAACAGCGTTCTTTTAAGGGCGCTGTTTGTATTTAGATTATTTCAGCATTGTTTCCAGTTCTTTCAAACCGGCGTTATCGCTTAAGTTTATAGTTAGAGCGGATACGGTGATGCTTTGTTTTATTTCTTCATTATCCGGCGGGAAAGTGTTATCCGTGTTGTTAAGTTTTATCACCGCGTTTTTGTTGATGCGGTTATGCTCGATTGTTCCTGCCGTAAAGCGGCGGGTGCCGTGGCTGCAGATTTTAATTCCTTTAAGTTCAGAAAAGGGAACGTTGGGGAAGTTTATGTTTATCAGCGTGTCGGCGCTATATGTGCCGCGGCAGATTTTTTGCAAAAGTTCCGGTAAATATTTTTCGGCAATTTCCCAATTGATATCCGTAGCGCCATCTACAAGCTGGGAAACCGCAATTGACGGAATGCCGTGCAGAATTCCCTCTACGGCAACGCCGATTGTGCCGGAATAGGTGATGTCGTCGGCAATGTTACGACCGTTGTTTATTCCGGAAATGACGATGTCGGGCAGATTGTCTTTCATTATCATATTTAAGGCAATGCGCACACAGTCTGTCGGCGTGCCGTCAACAGCATAATGTTTGTCTGATATTTGGATGATATCATTCGGAAAGGCGTCTACGGAACTGTGCCCCTGCATACTGCGGAGTTTATCTGAAGTGATGGCATGGCTGGCACCGCTTTTTTCATTTTTGGGGGCAACAACCCAGATGTCGGTTGTGATGCCGGAAAGTATTTTCTCAAGCAATTTAATGCCATAAGCGTTTATGCCGTCATCGTTTGAGATTAACACGCGGCAGGAGTTTAAATTAGTCAGTGGTTTAAAGTGCATTTATTTATCTATCCTTAAAGTTGGTAAACAAGGGAATAATTTTGGGGGTGTTGCGCAATATCTGGTCTTTATACAACGTTGTTTTCGCGTATTTGGAGAGAATGTTGCGTTCCTGATAGTTCAGCCCGACGGTTAAAGCGGCCTTGCTGATGATATTAAGCTCGTTAATCAGCCTTTCGATTTCCGGCGGTGTTAACGGACGGCGTTCGTTTTGGCGCGCCAGTGTCGGGATGTTATGAATATCGCCTTTGGCAAATTCTTTGTTGTTGCGGTCAACAACACGCAAGCTCATATTTGCACCACGGTCTATCATATCTATGATTTCGTGAATGTTATGGCGTGTGCCAGCAGAAATGACCTTGTGAATTTCAGGTTTGACCATCCGCGGTATTTCAGTAATTTTGCCGCCATTATTAAAATTAGTCATTCGCGCGTTGAAGTGGCGGGTGAAATTGCTTAAATAGCACAAGCTTTCATTTGCTGCCGTATAAGTAACGTTGATTCGATAGCCTGCCTCCAGAAACATTGCTCTTAACGAATTTGTATCCGAAGCTTGAATGTCTAGTGCCGGAGCACTTAACAGGACACTTTTGCCCTCTTGGGCGGCGCGGGCTAAAAGACCGTCTTTAATGCTTCCGGGAATTTGCCCGAAGTAATCTGCAACCAATGGGTTTTGGCGGCTGGTTTCAAGCACGCGGCTGTCGTATGAGCGGAAGTCGTCAAAATCAACTTTTAAGAGCTCGCCCGGATATTTTTCCAATAGTTCTTTTTCTACTAACGTTTTGCCGACGCCGGGGTAGCCCATAACCAGCTCTACGCGCGGTTTGCCGTCGTGAGGCGGCTGTGTGGTGCTTAAGCGGTGCGAGATAACATTTTCAACAATGCGTGCGGCGCTGTCTTCCGGATATTTTTTGACATTGTTTTTAGTGAATTTGGGGTAGGTGTTTTCAGGTGCATTTGCGATGGCATATAATAAGTGATTATATGCTTCAGCCAGTTCGGTGTGTAAACTCATTTTGGTATCTTCCTTAAGTTATTCTTATTTTTTATGATAATAATTTTTCTTTATGGTTTTAATATAATGCATTCTTGCCGTTTGTCAATTTTTTTAATTGTTTGTTAAATTGTTTTGACCGGCAATTAAAAATGAGGTGTGTTTGCGTGTTGAGTTAATCTATTAAATCGAAAGTTATTTTGTGCGGATGCGATTGTTATCTGCGGAATAAAATATTTAAAAATAAGATGGTCGGGGACTTGCAAAATATCTCAGTAGGATAACCCGTTAGTCTTTAAACCCGTTGGGGTTTTGTACATACACTAACAGTTCCCCAACCATTTACATGATTGAGGATATCTCTACTCAAACCTCGATATTAACGGTTTCAGCCTTACGGTATAAATATCCTAATACCGTACTGAGCGGGGTTTGCATGCCCCTGCACCGTCTCCGGCGCTAAAACATCATCGCATATATAATATGTTATGTTGTTCTGCGTGTAAGAGTATATGAGTAATAAATAAAAATCAAGTGCTTTTTTGCCGGAGGCAGATTGGCGGGTTTATGATATGTTAAGGATTGGGCGATATACTGATCTAAATTTAACTTGGACAAGGGGGGAAATTATGGCAAAATATCGGATTATCGGCAATATGACCGGAAACTCTATGGATGCGATAGATTTGGTGTTTACCGAGTTTGATGGTGATAAGATGACGGATATTTGCAGTTATACCGAGCCTTATACAAAAGATATGCAGGAACGGATTGAGGCGTTGCGCGGGAAAACATATAATAAAACGCGCAAAGAAATTGAACTTTTGCCGGAGTTTAAAACGGTGCACGATGATTACATCCGGCAGATTGCCAAATGCATTAACGCGATGTGTGCGCAAAAGGGGATTGATAAAACAACCGTTGATGCTATCGGTTTTCATGGTAAGACGCTTGACCATAATCCGCCGTCGAAAGCGAATAAGGACGGAACGATGCCGTATACTTTACAAATCGGGTCGGGGCAGATGTTAGCGGATTTGACGGGGATTCCGGTGGTGTATGATTTTCGTTCAGACCCGCTGATGGCGGGGTTTGACGGTGCGCCGCTTGTGCCGCCGCATAATGCGCATATATCGGCAACAGAGGGCGACGGATGTTATTACAATGGGGGCAATACCTCAAATTTTGCCCTAATTAACGATGGTGTGGCGCAGATTGGGGCAGATGCCGGACCGTTTAACGAATATATAGATAATTATATCCGGCAGCATACGGACGATGCGTTTGATACAGACGGCAAATATGGGCGCAAAGGGGCGCTTGATAAAGAACTTTTGCAAGAATTATTTAATTTCGGGCGGCAATATTATGAAGCGCCGCTGCCGAAGTCCGGCGATCCGGCGTATTATCATAAAAAAGAAATTTTTGAATATGTTGAACAAAAAGGAATCGGGTTTGAAGATGCGGTGCATACGTTTGAATATTTTGCAGCGTATGTTGCCGTGCAGGCGTTGACATTGGTTTCTGAAAATATCCGTATGCCGAAAGATATGGTTTTATTCGGCGGCGGGTGGAAAAATCCGGTGGTTAGAGAGAGTTTCGAACAGTTGTTGACCGGCGCAGGATATGTGTTGCCTGAACATATTTCTCAATTTGAGCATTTGCGCGGGCGTTTTGCCGACAAACCGGTTGTTCGCAATTCGACATTGGGGGATTATATGGAGGCGCGGCTTTTTGCAGATTTGGCGCGGTATAAACTGGAAAATCGCGCTTGGGAGATTCCCGAGATTGCGCAAGCTGGCAAATCGGTTGTTTGCGGCAGCGTGGCAATGCCGAAACAAATAAGTGAGAAATATTATGATTGCATAAACAGAGCGGCTAAAGGCTGGCAGGATGAATAGGCGATAATGATGGAAACGGTGTTGGATAAATGCGTTTTTGAAAAAGAAAAGCTTTTGCAATTTGGTTTTGCCGAAAAAGGGGAAAAGTTTTGTTATGTGCAGAGGATTATGCAAGAGCGGTTTGAACTGCGGGTTATGATTGATGGCGCGGGGAAGATTAAATGGGATGTTTATGATGTCGAAACGGCAGAAATATATCCGCTGGTAAAAATCACAACGGTGTGCGGGGCGTTTGTCGGCAAGGTGAGAATGGCGTGCGACGAGGTTTTTCAAGAGATTGCGGCACAATGCGGGCAGGCAGAAGTTTTTAAAAGCGAACAGGCGCGGCTTATCCGGCATTATGTGCGGAAAATATACGGTGATGAATTTGAATATTTGTGGGAAAAGTTTCCGGACAATGCTGTGTTTCGGCGCAAAGATAATCAAAAATGGTATGGCGCGGTATTGACCGTCAGGCGCGATAGAATCGGACTTTTGGGCGAGGATAAAGCTGAAGTTCTTGATTTGCGGGGAAAACCGGAAGAAATTGCGCAGCTTGTGGACGGCGAGAGATATTTTCCGGCATATCATATGAATAAAAAAAGTTGGTTTACGATTTGCTTGGACGGCAGGGTAGACAGTGAAGAAATTTGTCGGCGCATTGATGAGAGTTATGCGCTTGCGAAGAAATAGTTTGTTGAAATAACGGCGTATTTTTAAGTTATACTCTGAATCATATTTTATTTTTGACTTTTATGGCAGCGGATATAATCTATATGTGTTTTTATTCGTAATGAACTTATAGAAAGGACTTTTAAAATGAAAAAATTAGCTGTTCTCGTTGTTTTGTTGGCTTTGTCTGCTTGCACAGGTACCCGTGGTACTATCGGCGGTCAGAAAGTTTGCACCAATGACTATCTGTTGGGTGTATTGTCACTTTCTGAAATCGTTGCTCCTTGCGGCAAATAAGCTGTTAGCTGATGGTTTTTATAAAAGCGTCTGCGGTTGCGGGCGCTTTTTGTTTATGGGTGTTGTTTTTGCTTTACTCTTGGCAAAGAGCGTCTTAAAATGGCTGCAATATTTGATGAGGTGTTTAATGACTGAAAGTAGAAGCAGCGAGGCTTTGTTTTCGCCGATTTTGATTATGGAGTTTATCCGGCAGGTGACGGTGGCACATTTTTTGGACGGCAAACCGTTGGACGAGCCGGTACGGTTTAAATTGGCAAAGCCGTATTATGACGAAATACGGGCATATTATTTGCAGGTGCAATTTATTCGGCTGCAGACAGAATATGACGAAACAGCGGAAGTGTTATCGGTTAAAACCGACGAAACGCTGATAAACCGGTTTAAAGAACAAAAGTCTTTGGTGGAGATTGCCGGCAAATATCAGGGGCAATATGCCGAGCGGTATAAGAAATTTATTGAGGTGTTAGACTGATGATAGAAAAATTTGGGTTTGATTCGGGAGTTGCCGGAAAAAAATTGCTTATTTTGGCTGCGATTCACGGCAATGAAACGGCGGGAACAAATGCACTGAAACGGTTGCTTAAAGAAATCAGCGGGAAACAGGTTGTCTTGACAAGCGGCAAGCTGGTTGTTGTGCCCGTATGCAATCCGGCGGGGTATGAGCGCGATGTGCGGCAGATTGATGAGAACTTAAATCGGGTGATGACGTTCCATTCGCAGCCTAATACATATGAGCAACGACTGGCTAATGAGATTTGCCCGCTTATTGAAGCGTGTGATGTTATGTTGGATTTGCATTCCACGCATTGCGAGGGCGATGTGCCGTTTGCATTTTGTGATTATCCGGATGAAAATAATTTGAAATTGATTGACGGGCTCGCGGTTGACTATGTGTTGGAGGGATGGCCGGATATTTATGACGGGCAGGGCGAAATTGAGGACTATTCAACCGAACGGTGCGCGCACACTTTTGGCAAGAGCGGCACAACGGTTGAATGCGGCTATCATAAATCAGCAGAGGCGGTGGAGCTTGCGTATTCAGCGATTATCAGCACATTAGTGCAGTTTGGAATGATTACTGCAAATAAACCGGAGAAACGCCAAAAGACGCATATCCTGATGAAAAACTATGTGGTTAAAAAGCGTACGGGGAAGCTTTGCAAAAACTATAAGCATTTGGATACCGTTATCAAAGGCGAAGAGATTGCCCGCTATGATGACGGCGAGGTTTTGGCTGCGTCGGCAGACGGGTATATCCTCTTGCCCAATCTTAATGCCGAAGTTGGAGCAGAATGGTATTATTTCGGGGTTGCGAAATTATAAAGCCTTATGGTAAGCAGCGGTTTGCGCAGCTTTGATGTATGATAAATCCAAAAAGTTTACGGGGTCTTCTGCTTTTTGCCAGATTAAGCTTTTGGTTTCTTTGTTTAAGCTGACGCCGTGATAGCCTTTGCTGATAAGGTGTTGCATTTTCATAAACAGGCTGGGAATTTTGGCGTGGATGTTGTCACCCAGATACATACTGTATGTCTGTTTGTTATCTTGGATGAGCGGGGCTGGCGTGTTATCATGCTTAATTTCTTTTTCAAGATAAATGACTTTAACGCCGTCGGACGGGTCAAGGTCAACTTTTGTAACAGACATTCCGTGATGCAGCGCGTTAATCCAGCTGGCGGGGTTATCAACGGCAATCTGGATGATGGAGTGTTTTCTGCCCTCATCAATCGCATTAGCCTCGATGTATTCGAGCATCCGCTTCATTAAGCTTGAGCCTCTGTATGCAGGGTCAACAAGGATAGCCTCATATATGACCAAATCGCTGTTGGGGGTGTCGGATTTAAATTCCGGCATATCTCTTGTTTCGCCGTTTTGCGGCAGCCCGTAAACTACTTGGGCGATAAGCTTGTCTTCATCAAATACGCCGAGCATATTAGAGCTTGTACCGGTCAGGGATTTCATATAGTCTTCTTCTGTCCGGTGCAGGATGAAGTGTTGCTCGTCAGGGTGCAAGCCCGAGATAATCCGCGATTGCAATGCCATCACGTCTGAAAGGTTGGTTTGGTTTAATTTTTTGACTGTTAAATGTTTTTTGCTCATAAATGTTTTTCCTGTAAATGGTTATAAAAAAAAGATTTGAGTGCATCTCAAACCTTGCGACTGTTTATCCGGTTTTATTCAGATAATCATCGTCGCATTTTCCATCTACGGCAGCGCAGGGCTGTATGTTTTATATTTGCAATCATTTTTTTCTTCAGTTGTTAAAACTTGACAATATAAATAGCACTGAACGGACTTTTTGTCAATAAGTTTTTTGAATTTTTATTTGCGGTATAAAAAACACCGCCTTTTTAGGGGCGGTGCTTGGATTACTTTGAATAAAGCGGCTGATAGGTGACGTATTCCTCATATTTAAAGTCCGGCGCTGTTGCCAGCGTATGTGTACAGGGCTCGTCGAAATAGGTGTAATGCGGTCCAAAACTCCACCATATTTTTTTATCCGGATGGAAATACTTCAATTTTTTCTGTGTTGCCGCAAGGCGTTTTCCGCTTGTTTTCAGCACTTTTTCACCGACCATCGTTCCCAGCCACTCGGGGTTTTGCAGGGGAGAAGATTTGATGATTGTGCCGTCGCTTAAATATAAAACGGTTAAATCTTCATTTTCTGCTCCTTGCCCTTTTTCTGTGGTGACATCTCCTAAATAGTCTTTACTATAAGACGACGGAAAGTTCATTACAGAAGACGATGCCATACGTTTGATATAGACAATCTCCTTTTTTTTGATGATATTTCTGGCGGAATCCTGATAGATTTTCCAAGAATCTGCAGTTTGCTGCATCAATTCGGTGCGTTTTTGCAGAGCTGCCAGTTTTTCTTTTTCAAACTGGTAATTTTTGCTCCATGTTACATAAAAGGCGCAAAAATCGTCTATAACTTTCTGATCGGGCGCTTCTTCTGATTGGCAGGCACTTAAAAGTGTTGCTGATATCAAAGCCAGTGTTAAAATAATATACTTAAATTTCATACTGTTATTATTTAAATAATGGAACATATTCAATGCCGATAACCAAGTCATAGGCATTTTTTTCTAACACGCATCCGACGTCTGTGCCAACTTTATAATCTTTGATTATATAGCGGGCTTCGACTTTTTCGTCGGTTTTTGCCAACAGCCACTCGGGGTTATCCTTAATCAGAAACCGTTTGTAGCTGTTGTCAGAGAAGACGACATTGATGTAGTCGAGTTTATTGTTGCCGGTATATTTAGCGTGACCGTATTTTTGCGGTGTGATTGAGCCGCTAAACCGTGAGCCGCTGAACCGATATGACTCACGCAACCAAGACTGATATGTCCACGGGAGCGTGTTACCGTTAAGCCATAGACGCTTGATGGTGAGAATTTTGGTTCTGCCCTGATATTTTTCCCGTTCGGCTTGGAGTTCCGTTTCTTTGGGGGGTATCAGCGTATTCCAGATACTATCGCCTTTTTGCATTTCTTGGTTGCACAAGGCGTTGTATTTGTCAGTTTCCTTTTTTAGAGGATTTTCCTTTAAAAAGGTGTAGAATGACATTGCCAAAATTTCTTTTTTGAGGCTGTCAGGTACGTTTTTATCTTTAGAAATGTTTTCTCTAAAGATATTCCAGTGTTGTTCTTCGTATGATTCAAAGCACGAAGTGGTGCTCAAAACGAGAAAAACAGCGCAGATTGCCGGCAATAACCGGAAAATCAAGTTCTTTTTTCTTTCCATAATCTAAAAGTTTAAAATAATGAGATAATAATTTTTTATTGCGGGCAGTTTAGAGATGTTTCTTTTTTTTGTCAAGATTGAATCGGATATAAAAAAAAGCCGCGCCTCGGGTGAGGAGCGGCTTTAAAGTTAGGACCGGAGATGCAGGAGTTTGATTTCTTTCTCAATATTTCGGCGGGCTTGTTCTTCAAGCATTTCGCGGAAAAATTTGGTACGAAACAGCGGTTTTCTTTTGAGGAGGGAAAATAAGAACTCGAGACGTCCTTTTTTATATTCCTCATCAGAGAAAGCGGCATATTCCTTGCGGATACCTGCAGCATAAGCTTCATAAGTTTTGAAATCAGCCGTGCCGAGGATGCTTAAATCAAGGTCTGCTATCAGCATATGCCAGAGGTCTTGCATATAAGTATCCTTATGCGTTGTTGCCATAATCAGAGATGATATCAGCGACCGATTAGTATAGAATGGAAGATAATCAACCAAATTCCATGTTTTAACGAGGTTTGCCGAGGCTATTTCGTTTTGATACGGCTCCGTATGGTTTCGGGCTGTTTTATACACATAGTCGTGCATAAAAATCGCCAAAGCCATTTCTTTTTCGCAGGGGATGCCATCCGGGGCTGTGTGCCTGATATACAATTTAAGCATATCAAACATATAGGCCAGATGCATAAGGTTATGGTAGGCTCGCGGCGAATATGTTTCAACAATCTTGCTCCAGAGGTATTGGGCTTGGAGAAGATTGGAGAATTTTTCGCAAAATACCTTTCCCAGCTCTTGGGCGATAATCTTTCGGGCAACACAAGGCGGCAGGCAATGAGCTGCGGCAGTGTATTCCTTCATCTCAAGGAGTTTGCGAACCAAACTTGAGGAGATGGTTTTTAAAAATTCATCCTCTTGTTTGACAAAAGTCGTGTTCAGCACAAACCCTTGTTGACCGGCAAGGAAACGATTGGTTTCGGCAAGCGCCCCTTCATTTTGCATATCGGCATCCGAGCGGATACCGCGGACAAGATAGTTGACATTATGCTTGCGGGCAATGTCAACGGTAAGTTCATCACTGGTGATAACCGTGATGTCTTCGGCACGCGGGTGTTCGGCTGCTGCAAGCTCGATGAACTTTTTGCGTTCTTCTGTTGTGAACTTGGGCGTTTTGGCGTCGTTTTTGCCAACACAGATAATGAGCTTACCATATGTCGGATAAACACCGTCTTTCTTGCCGGTTTTAGCGTCATAAGTGGTTAGAGACCAACCGAGCACTTGATTGACAATATCCAAGTGTCCCAGCGTAAACGGGTCAAATGACCCGATGTACAGTCCTGTTAAAGGATTTGTAGTGATTTGCATAATAATCGGGATTTTAATTGTTAATAATAATTTTATTTATGAGCGTTTTATGGCAGGGAAAATGTTTTTTGTCAAGCATTATAACAAAAAAGGCAGACGGGGTGTCTGCCTTTGCATGAGTGTCGGTCAGGTTAGTCGATTTCATCAACTTCCATAACGAAACCTCCGGCTTGCGGTGCGGCGTACGGTCTGTTTGCACGGCGGGCAGGCGCGTTCGGAGCAATTTGCTGCATACCGCGGTGAAATTTGCGTTGTGTGTTTAATGCGCTGTTATGAGCGTAAGCCATACCATCATAATAGTTATCGGCATAACGGCAGGTGCTGCAGTTGCCAACCATAATGCCGGCGATAAATGCCAAGATTAAGAGAACCAACATCATAAAGATTTTTTTGCAATGGCAGCATTCGCAGTCGTAATGCCCGTTAGTGTAGTCATTTGTGTAAGTATCGCGAGTTTCGCCGGTGGCGAGAGTGTCGCGGTCATTTCTATATTCAACCATTTGTTTGCCTTTCCATATAATTAACATTAAAAAACTCTCCTATTCGGGGTAGAGCCAATATAATTATGAAAAATGTTTTTTCCAGTAGGGGGAAATTTTTGTTTGAAAATATAAATATAGACTTTATTATTAGCGACAGAGGGAAATATGATTGCTCGAATTTTAGATTTAGTGTTGGGATTGCTGAAATGGCCGGCGGCGATGCTGGCGGTTTTGTCTTTGCCGGCGTTGGTGCAGGCTTTTGACTATTTTCAGCTCAATAATATGAAGTTTTTTGCGTTTTTGGGCGGGGCGTTTGCTTATTTGGCAATTAAAATTATGGCGGCGGCGCGCTCAAATGTTTCAATGCAGATATTGGCGCATGAGTTTACGCATATCTTTTTTGCATATTTAACTTTTCATAAAGTGGTTCATATTCATCTTAATCCTGATGAAACAGGCGGGGCTATGGGGTTTAAGGGTAAGGGTAACTGGCTGATTACGATTTCCCCTTATTTTTTCCCACTGTTTTTGTTTTTTTTAATGCTGTTTGCAACGTTTTTTGCGGCAAAAATCCCCGATAGCTTATGGGTGAACGGTGTTTTCGGGTATTTTTTTGCGTATCATCTCGAGTCGGTCATGGTGCAGATACACGGGGAGCAGCCGGATTTTAAGGAAGTCGGCTTTCCATTTTGCTGGCTGTTTTTGCCGGGGGCGAATTTGTTTGCCTGTTCGGCGGTGGTGGCGTTTAATAACGGCGGATGGCTGGCGGTGCAGAAATATATGACCGCGGTTTATAAGCTCGATTTATATAATCTGGCGCATTTGGTGAAGTTTTTTACCAACTGATTGTGCAACCTTTTTTATCAGCCTTGAGCTGTGCGGGGATTCCCAAAGGCAGAATATGCCTTGAGGGAATGTGTCCGTAAGCAAAATCTGTGATAACGGGAACGTTTAAGCCTGAAATAAAGTCGTTTATACAATCTTCAATGCTGCCGTCTTCAGGGGCGGAAACGGGGCAATTTGTGAACTTTCCGATGATTATCCCTTTCAGCTGATTAAAGTTTTTTTGTTGTTTGAGTTGGTTTAGCATCAGGTCAATTTTGTAGTTTTTTTCGCCGATGTCTTCCAGTAAGAGGATTTTTCCGCTTAAATCCGGAAAATAAGGCGTGCCGCAGAGGTAGCATAAAACGCTTAAACAGCCGCCGATGATTTTTCCTGACGCAGAGCCTTGGGTGTGGCAGATACCGGAGGAGAGAGTATGCTTTTCGGCGAACAGGGCTTTTTGCAAGGAATGGTCGACGTTTGAATCAATTTCTTTATTATTAAAATCATACAAAGGCAAAAAGCCAGTCAGTGCCGGATTGCCGGTTTTGGCAATCAGGGCATTTTGTAGGGCGGTAGAATCGCTTAAACCGATGACGGGTTTCGGATTATTCTTGATGAGCCGATAGTCAAGCTTATCCAAAATGCGGGTTGCACCGGCGCCGCCGCGCAGGCAAAACAGGGCTTTAACCTCGGTGTCGGCAAACATTCGGTTGACTGTGTCTGCCCGTTCGTCGTCTGTGCCTGCCATATAGCGGTATTCGTGGTTGAGATTGGGGGCGAACTTTACTTTTAGACCCAGTTTTTCAAAATATGCTACAGCTGCTGAAAGGTCTTTGTTTTGCAGACCTGCAGAGGGGGCAATAATTCCGATGGTATCTCCTTTGTTTAATAAGCTCATTTGAGTTTCTCCAACAAGTCAAACCCCATATCGGTTATGGAATTGTCGCGTGCGCCCATCAAAATAATCCGGTCTTCGGGGCGGACTGTATTTAATAAATATTGTTTTAGTTCGTCCCTTGTGGCGAAGAAATGCGCGTTTTTGTTATGTCTGCCGGCATACATTACCAAATCTTTAGAAGAAATGTCGCGAGTGACCGAGCCGCCGCTGAAGTATATTTCGGGCAGCAGCAAGATGTCTTTTTCATCCATATAGCGAATGAAACTATCCATAATCTCACGTCCCATTAAACGCATCGGGGCAAAGCCATGCGGTTGAAACATCACAAGCAAACGCCCTTTGTAGCTTTTTAGGGCAGACATAGAGGCGGCAACTTTGTCGGGGTTGTGCGCAAAATCGTCTATAACCGTGATGTTGTTTACCGTTCCCAATACTTCAAGACGGCGTTTGGTGCCGAGGAATGTTTGCAGGATGGCGCAAGCTTGTTCCGGCTTTACGCCCAACAGGGAACAGCAGGCAACCGCACACATTGCATTAAGAACATTAAAGCTGCCGATAAGCTTTAGCGAATAATGTTGTCCGCGGAAAGTATAGGTTGTGCCGTCCGGTACGGCTGTGATGTTTTCGGCATAAAAATCGGCAGTGTTGTCTTTAATGCTGAATGTGACGGTGTTTGGATTGAGTGATAGTAAATCAGCGCTGTTTGCGCAGTCTTTATTGATAACTGCACCGCCTTTGCCTTTTTTGATAAAATCGCCGAACAGGAGTTTTAATTCATCAATTGATTTATGGTCGAGCGTGATGTTATTTACAACCGAGATGTACGGGGCATATTTTTCAATTGAACCGTCGCTCTCGTCTGCCTCAATCACGCAATATTCGCCGTCATTGTAAATGATGTTGGGGATACCGACTTTGTCTTCATAGTTTTTCAGCAGAGCACCGTTGATGACTAAAGGTTTTAAATCTGCCTTATCCAAAATATAGCCAATCATGGCGGTAACGGTAGATTTGCCTGATGTGCCGCCGACGGCAATGTTGTATTTGCGAGAGCTGAAAATCTCGGCTAACAAATCTGACCGGCGTTTGACCGGAATGCCCAGTTCTTTGGCGCGTTTGATGTCCGGCACGGTGTCTTCCACGGCGGTTGAGGCATAAAGGACTGAAAAATCTTTATCAAGCATTGAACCGTCTTGCGGGAAAAGGCGAATGCCGATGTTTTCCAGCGCGCGTTTGTTTTTTTGCTCTTTTCCTTGGTCAAAACTGCGATCTGTGCCGCAGACGTCATTATTTTGGTGTTTTAATATTTGTGCCAATGCGCTCATTCCGCTGCCCGCGACCGCGCAAAAACCTATTTTAGCCATTCTTACGTTCCTTTAGTTTGTTTTTATTTATTTTGTTTTACGATAAAATAGTTAAATTTTTTATAAAAAAAGCTTGAACAGTGTTCAAAAGTGCTGTATTCTGCAATCGAAATTAAAAAGAAACGGCGGCAGGAATGAAAACAGCAAAGACAAAAGAAGAAATTCGGGTGGACTTAATTATTAAAGCCCGCGAACTTATTGCCGAAAAAGGGTATGAATATCTGACAGCACGCAAGCTTGCGGATTATTCCGGTTATTCTGTCGGGACGATATATAACCAGTTTAAAAGTATGGATGTTCTGGTGATGTGGGAAAACTGCCAGACGCTTGACGAGCTGTATCAGAAATTGCTGACGGCGGAGTTTGGCTCGGATGCATATGTAAACCTTAACCATCTGCTTGAGAAATATGTTGATTTTGTTTTAGAGAATAAAAATTTATGGTTTACGCTGTATAATTTTCACTTTGCGAGCGTGATGGCGGATTTTGAATTGTTTTATTTGCGGCGGATAATCAAAATTGTGCAGCTGCTGGAGCATAATCTGCATAAGTTATTTGTGAAAGTACCAGCAAGCGAGCGTAAGGTTTCAACGGAAGTGCTGTTTATTTCCGTGTTTGCGTTAAGCTCGCTTTTGACTACCGAAAAAGAGTTTGCCCGTTTGGAAAAACGCTATGTGGTGCGGGTGTTGTTTAACACTTACCTTGCCGGAATGTCTTATCTGGCGAAGAAATAAACCTTATTCCTCGAGATTGGAAACAATTTGTTTGGTGACTTCTTTGGCGTCGCCTAAAAGCATTAGTGTGTTATCGGCATAAAACAGCGGATTATCAATGCCCGAATAGCCGGCGGCAAGGGAACGTTTGACAAAGAGGACTTTTTTGGCTTGTTCAACTTCCAGAATCGGCATTTGGTATATCGGGCTGTCGGTTTTGGTTTTGGCGAGCGGGTTGGTGGTGTCATTAGCGCCGATAACATAAGCTACATCAGCGGTTTGAAATTCCTGATTGATATCTTTAAGCTCAAAAACATCATCAGGGTTAATGTCTGCTTCAGCCAAGAGCACGTTCATATGTCCGGGCATTCTGCCGGCAACGGGGTGAATCGCAAATTTGACATCAACGTTATATTTGTTTTGTAAGATTTTTGCCATATTGGCGAGTTCGTGTTGAGCACCGGCGGCAGCCATTCCGTAACCGGGGACGATGATGACTTTGTTGGCGTTTTCCATCAGAAAGGCGGCATCTTGCGGGCTTCCCTGACGGATAACCTTATTTTCGTTTGCAATATCGTCAGTTGTGGTTTGCGGCGGGGAAAAAATAACTTTCATCAGGCTGCGGTTCATGGCTTTGGTCATAATATATGAAAGGATTGTGCCGCTTGCGCCGATGAGCGTGCCGACAATGATGAGCAGGGTATTGTTTAAACTGAAACCGACTAAAACGGTGCTCCAACCGGAAAATGAGTTTAAAACCGAAATGATAATCGGCATATCGGCGCCGCCGATGGGGAGAATAAACAATAATCCCCATAAACAGAGCAGGGCAATAAATCCCCACATATATTCGCCGCTGTTATTATAAGCGTAAAAGCCGGTGATGACGGTTATGACGAGAATGATTAAGCTCATGGTTTGGAGGGTGTCTTTATCTATAAATAATTTTAGCCCTGCCAGTTTTATAAAAGCGGCAACAGAACCGGTGAAGGTGATAAAGCCGATGCTGATAATAAACAAAAGCAGCAACGGGTGGTAATCGGCGTTTGATATTTCGCTTATTCCTATCAGTCCGGCAGCTAAACCGCCCAGCCCGTTTAAAAGGGCAATCATTTGCGGGAGGTCGGGCATATTGATTTTGCGGGCGGCGATAATGCCGGTCAGAGCGCCAGCAACCAGTGAGGCGGCAGTCGGAACGAGGTATGTATGCTTCAGGCTATACAATCCCCAGACGATGGCAATTCCCATCGCAAGCATTGCCCAATGGTTGCCGCGATATGCTTTGTGCGGTGTCGAGAGTCCGTTAATGGCGAAAATGAACATCGAGTATATAATTATTATCAAGGCGTTAATCATCTTGTTTATCTTTCGGTTTAAACATATTAAGCATACGGGCGGAAACGTAAAAACCGCCGAATATATTAACTGCGGCAAAAAAAATCGCGGCATACAGCAGATACGCCTCATTATCGGAATGAATATTATTCAAAGCCTGAAATGCGCCGATTATGACAATGCCGGAGATGGCGTTTGTGACGCTCATTAGCGGGGAATGCAAAACCGGCGTGACGCTCCAGATGGCGAAATAGCCGATAAAACAGGAAAGTATGAAAATATCCGGTAAACACATAAGATTATCCTTTATTAACGGGTGATGTTCGGGTGTTCGTAAAAAGGTGCCGGCGGGCGGGGAATGTGTGAGGGACGCGGCGTGTAGACCATGGGGGAGATGTAATTAAGGCTTAAGTCGATTTGGCTGTTATCTTTGGCTATCAGCGTGATGAGGTTATACATATTATTTGCCCAGAGGACAGAGGCGGTATCCGGCGCAAGGCGTTCGAGATAGAGATTGCGGTAGAAGTGGTAATGCATATTTGTTTCGGTGTCGGTTTCCAAACCGATGTTGTGGGATGTGGTGTCAACGATGACAGCGCCTTCTGCCAGATAGTTTAATTGTTCGGCGGTAATGACCTGCGGCGAATTGCCGTTTGGCGTGGCGGCAGCGGAGAGAATAAAGTTTTTGCCGGTTAAAAGCTCGTTTAATGCCTCTTTGTTTGGCGCCATGGCAAAATCCGCACCGACGGATTGGGCAAGCTCTTTGCTTTTTTCGTTTATATCCAAAATTGTTACGCGGCAGCCTTGCCGTTTGAAAACCGAGGCAGCTTGCAAACCGGTGACACTCGTGCCGACAATCAGCGCAGCGGCTGCTTTGATGGAAGCGGCGGCGGTCATCAGCTGCGGGGCAATGCGCGGAGAATGATAAAGCGCGTATAATGCACCCGTATACCCGCGAATCGTGTTTTGTGCGCTTAAAATATCTATGCTTTGGGCAATTGATGTGCGCGGAACGAGCTCCAAACGGATAATATTCAAGTCTTTGGGAATATAGGTAAATATGAAATTGCGAAAATCGGCAGCGATGGTTTGCCCGTTGGTTAAAAGTTCGAGTTTTTCTTGTGCGGGCGGGAGAATCTGTAAAATAATTTGCGATTTGGCATAAATTTCATCGGCGTTATTGCTGACGAGGGCTCCGGCGTTTAAATATTCGCTGTCCGAAAAGCCGGACTTTATGCCGTAATCTTTTTCTAATATAATCGAATGCCCGCTGGCGATAAGTTTTTTGATAATCGGCGGGGTCAGGGAAACGCGGGTTTCGGCGTTGGTTTGTTCTTTTATTGAGCCTATGAGCATAAAAAAACCTTTTTTTAAGTTTTATTTTGTATGATATCGGAGATATAAACAGCAAAAGAAGAATATCAATGTCAGAATATCGGAAAATTTTTGTTTCGTTTTTTAAAATCGGCTTGTTTACGTTTGGCGGCGGCTATGCGATGATGCCGTTGTTTCGGCAGGAACTGATTGACAAGCATAAGTATATCACGGAAAATGAATTGATTGACTATTATTCTATCGGGCAATGTACGCCGGGCATAATTGCCGTGAATGTGGCAACGTTTACCGGTTATAAAGTTAAGGGCGTTAGGGGAGCTCTTACTGCTACGTTGGCAATTGTGTTGCCATCTTTGGTGATTATTATGGCGCTTGCGGGGATTTTGCAGGCATTGTCTGACAATCAAATGGTGGCGCATGCTTTTGCGGGAATCCGTATCGGCGTGATTGCGCTTATCTTAAATGAAGTAATCCATTTGTTTAAAAAAGCGGTCACGTCGCGGCTGCAATTGGGGATTTTCATCGTTATTTTAGCAGCGCTGCTGTTGGGAGATATTTCGGCGATTACGGCGGTGATATTGGCGGCAGGTGCGGGCGCGGTGCGTTATGCGAGGTTAAAATGATATACGGAATATTGTTTTATGAGTTTTTCAGAATCGGGTTGTTTGCGATTGGCGGCGGAATGGTCACAATCCCGTTTTTGTTTGATTTAACGAAGAAATTTGACTGGTTTACGGCAGAGGAACTTACGAATATGATTGCCGTGTCACAATCCACGCCGGGACCGGTGGGGGTGAATATGGCAACTTATGCCGGTTTTCAGGCGGCAGGCGCGGGCGGAGGCGTTATGGCAACTTTGGGCTTGGTGCTGCCGTCGGTGATTATTGTGATTTTGGTTTCGAAACTGCTTAAACATTGTGCGGAAAACAAGCTTTTGTGCGAGGTGATGGCGGCAATACGCCCCGCAGTGGCGGCGTTGATTTTGCAGGCGGGGTTTGAGCTGTTTAAGCTGTCGGTTAAGGATTATTATGCTGGCATTTTTGCCGCAGCCTTTTTTATGTTAGTCTGTTTTTATAAAAAAAGTCCGATTTTTTATATTATTTTAGCGGCGGCGGCGGGAATTGTTTTCAAACTGTAAGGAATAGAAGATGAACGGGACGATTTTACATAAAGCGGCGGCATTGGGAAATGTGTTGTTTTTGCTTTTTGTGATGGAATTTTTATGTTGCGGGCTTTTTACCCGATATACTTGGGGAACGGTCAGCCTGCCGCAATTTTTGTTTTTTATACGTATGCAAGGCGGGGAAATTTGCGATAGGGAATTGCTTTTAAGCATTGCGGCGTTTTGCGGGGTGCTGCCGGCGGCGCTGGCGGCGGTGTGTGTTTGGTTATATTGCAAATTTGCGCGCAGGCAGCCTTGTTATTTTAATAAAGCATGGTTTTTTATCTATTTAGTTGGTTTGGGAGTGTTGTTGCGGCAAGTGTTGGATATTTCCGGAGAGGAAACGGCGGTTTTATATTTAGTTTTGTTTATCTGTTATTTAGTTAATCAGGGGCGCAATGTTCAGCGGCAGAGAGATGTGTTTGTGACGCTGGCATTATCTGTATTTGCCGTGGCGGGAATCTTAAAGCTTTTTGGGGCGGACAGGCTTTATCTTTCTTTTTTTGAATTTCGCGAAACAGATTTTTATGCGCAAAATTTTGTTAATCCGGCTGGTTTGGACTTTAAAGGGAATAAAAAACGCAATGTCATTATCGTGTTTGTGGAATCGTTTGAAAAAAGATTCAGCTTTCTTGACCAAGGCGGTGTTCGCTTAAAAGTAGCGGATGAGGACGCGATAATATTTGCAGACTTTACGGAAGGGTATGCGCAGCGTTGGACGCAGGGTGCAATGTTTTCTGCGTTTACAGGCGTTCACATCCATTATATTTCTGATTATTTTCGCTATGCGCTGTATGACAAATTAAAATATAATGAAAAAAGGGACAGGATTTTGATGGTTTCCAACCATGCGGGAAAAGATTTTGATTTTGCTTTGCCTAATATGCCGTCATTAGGCAAAATTGCGGAACTCAACGGCTATCAGAATTTGTTTGTGCAGGGTGGCGATATTGTCTTTTCGGGAACGGAAAGCTTTTTGCGGCATAATGGTTTTGCCAAAGAAAATATATACGGCGTTAATCATTTTATCGGTACGCCGCAGCACGAAAAAGGCAAATATTGGTGGGGTGTGGATGATAAGTCGGTGTTTGGCTTGTTTAAAGATAAGATTTCAGCCTTGGAGGGCGATAAGCCGTTTTTGGCAGTGATGTTCACGTTAGATTTACATCGCGGAAACAATCCGTATTTTGCAAATGATGAAGAAATTGTTCGGGCAACAATTGATAATCTGAATGATTTTATTGCGTGGTTTAAAAAGCAGGATTTTTATGAAAATACAACGCTTGTGGTTTTGGCAGACCATAAACGGATGGGAGAAAATATTAATGTCGGCGGTGGGTTGTATAATGCGTTTTTTAATGTTCCCGCGCGGTTGAGGGAAAATGCAGATGTTATGCGGCGGTTTAACCAGATTGATATTTTTCCTACCGTTTTGGAGATTATGGGGCTGGTATTGCCTGAACGCAAAGCCGGTGTGGGAACATCGTTATTCAGCAAAGAAAAAACTTTAGCTGAACGCTTTTCGTATGAGCAGCAGGAGGGCTATTTTACAAAGATTGACCGGTTTTATCAGAAACTGTGGGGAAAAAGAGAAATGTTTTTGCCGTTTAAAGAGAGTTTGTTATGGAAATATAAGCTTATTGCTCATGCCGGAGGGCGATGGATGGATTTGTCTTTTAGGATGACAATATGACGCAGTGGTATTTCAGATTTATTTTGCCGGTTATTTTATTTTTCAGCTGTGTTGTTATTTTTACGGCGGAGTTTATTGGCAGGGCTTGGGGGAATGTCAGCTTAAGTCAGATTCTCTTTTTTACGAGGGTTAATTGCTTCGGGGGGGGGTACACCCTGATTGGTTGTAAAATATTACTTGTTTGTGTGATTGTGCCGTTTGTTCTTACATTATTGTTTTTTTATTTAGTAAAAAAATTAAAAAAAGAAAATAAGCCGTTTTTTTCGCCGGTGTTGTGCGGCTTATTTTTGGTTTTGTTATTATTAGCTGGCAAGAAATATTTGTATCTGACTGTTTCAGATATTAAAGTTTGTTTTTTGTTTTGTATCGGGTTGTTTATTTTTAACCTTAACCGCCGGTTTACGACGGGGGCTGTTTCGGCGCTGGTATTATTTATAATGCTCTTTGCGGGGTATTTGTTTAATGTCTATTATAAAATCTCATCGTTATTTGGAAACAAAGTGGAATATGTGCGATTTTATGAGGACCGCTATGTACCGGCAATTAATCTTCAACATTCGCAGCGCCGAAATGTTATACTTATCTTTGTGGAATCTATGAACGAAACATATCGGCAAATCACTGTAAAAGGCACTTATCGCGAAATGGCAGATGAAAAAGCGGTGAGGTTTGATAATTTTGTTGAGGGATATGCCCAGCGATGGACGCAGGCTGCGTTGTTTTCTGCCTTTACCGGAACGCATATTCATTATATTTCTGATTATTACAGATATATGATTTTGGATAGAATGGGGACGTTTAAGAAAGATTTGAGGCAAAACCTTGCGGCGAACGGGTTATCTTCCGGTTTTGATTTTAAATTGCCTAATATTAACAGTTTGGGGAAAATCAGCAAAGAAAACGGGTATCAAAATTTATTTATGCAGGGCGGCTCGGTCAGTTTTTCGGGAACAAAATCGTTTTTATTACATAACGGATTTGAGGAAAAAGATATTTACGGCGAGGAAAACCTTGAAGCTGTTTTAGGAAAAAAGGCGTATCCGAGCTGGCTGGGGTATAAAGACAGCGATGTGTTGGCAGCGTTTAAACGGAAAATTCTCGGGCTTGATTTGACGCGTCCGTTTTTGGCAGTTTTCTTTACCACAGATTTGCATGTGGGGAATAATCCGTATTTTAAAACTATGGAAGATATTGTGGACGATACGATAAAAAATTTGAACGATTTTATGGATTGGGCGGCAAAACAGGAATTTTACAACAATACAACAGTGGTGGTTGTTGGAGACCATTTGCGGATGGGAACAGAAAGCAATGACACTCATAAAATTTATAATGCGTTTTATAATTTGCCCGAAGATTTGGCTAATGGTTTGAATGTGCAGCGGACGTTTAATCAGATAGATATGTTTCCGACTATTTTGGAGATTATGGGATATGAACTGCCAGAGAGAAAAGCAGGGATGGGCGTTTCGCTGTTTGCGGGGGCAAAAACGCTGGCAGAAGAATTTTCATTGCCGGAACAAAATGATATTTTTGAAAAAATTGATAAATACTATATGCGGTTATGGACAAAAGATAAGATGTTTTAACTCGGAATAAATGAGATTTTTTGTCATAAATGCTTGCTATTTAAAATTTTTTTGCTATAAAAGGGTAAATTTTTAGTGTCAGGTTATGCCTTTAAGCAAGCTTAAAAGGCATTTTTTAAGGAACAAATAGAAAATGAGTATCAGAAATATTGCCATTATTGCCCACGTTGACCACGGCAAAACAACATTGGTGGACGGGCTTTTGCGCCAGAGCGGAACGTTTAGGGATAATCAAAAGGTGGAAACCTGTGTGATGGACAGCAATGACTTGGAGCGCGAACGCGGCATTACCATCCTTTCAAAATGTACCTCGGTTGAGTGGAACGGAACGAATATCAATATTGTAGACACTCCCGGACACGCTGATTTCGGCGGCGAGGTTGAGCGTATTCTCTCGATGGTGGATGGTGTGGTTTTGCTGGTGGATTCTTCCGAAGGTCCGATGCCGCAAACAAAGTTTGTGCTCGGCAAGGCTTTGAAAATCGGGTTGAAACCGATTGTGGTTATCAATAAGGCTGATAAGCCGGATGCTCGTCCTGATGAAGTGCTTGATGAAATTTTTGATTTGTTTGTCAGCCTTGATGCAAACGATGAGCAACTTGATTTTCCTGTGCTTTATGCTTCCGGACGCAATGGCTGGGCGGTTAAGGAATTAAGCGATGAAAAGAAAGATTTGCGCCCGCTGTTTGAACTTATTTTATCTTATGTTCCCGAACCTGTGTGCGAGAAAGACAAGCCGTTTTCAATGCTGGCGACAACGCTTGAGGCGGATAAGTTTGTCGGACGTATCTTGACCGGCAAGATTCACAGCGGCACGTTGAGAGTTAATGATGCGGTTAAGGTTATTAACAAAGACGGCGAGATTGAACGCACCCGCATTACCAAGATTATGGCATACAAAGGGCTTGAACGTGTGGCACTGAACGAAGCCAAAGCTGGCGATATTGTTGCGGTGGCCGGTGTGGTTAAAGGAACGGTTGCCGATACGATTTGCGCTTTAGACGTTACCGATGCGATTGAGGCACAGCCGATTGACCCGCCGACATTGGCAATGACTTTCTCGGTTAACGACTCGCCTTTAGCCGGTCGCGAGGGAGATAAGGTTACTTCGCGTATGATTTGGGACAGGTTGCAAAAAGAGGCAGAGTGCAACATTGCGCTGAAAATTTCGCGTTCGGAAACCTCCGAATCGTTTGAAGTGGCAGGTCGCGGAGAGCTGCAGCTCGGCGTTTTGATTGAAACGATGCGCCGCGAGGGATTTGAACTTTCAATTTCCCGCCCGCGCGTGTTGCTGCACAAAGACGAAAACGGCAATATGCTTGAACCGATTGAAGAGGTTGTTGTGGATGTGGATGACGAGTTTTCGGGAACGGTGGTTGAAAAGTTAAGCCAGCGCAAAGCCGAACTTTTGGAAATGATTCCGTCACAAATCGGCAATAAGACGCGTTTGATTTTCCACGCGCCGGCAAGGGGATTGATTGGCTATCATTCAGACTTTTTAACCGATACGCGCGGAACGGGCATTATGAACCGTGTGTTCTACGGGTATGAACCCTATAAAGGCGAGATTGAGAGCCATCGCAACGGCGTGTTGATTTCAAGCGAGGCAGGGACGGCGATTGCCTATTCGCTGTGGAAACTGCAAGACCGCGGTCCGATGTTTATTGAGCATAACAGCCCTGTGTATGTGGGGATGATTATCGGCGAGCATACAAAATCCAATGATTTGGAAGTGAACCCGACGAAGTCCAAACAGCTGACGAATATTCGTGCAGCCGGTAAAGACGATGCGATTGATTTAATTCCGCCGCGGAAACTTACTTTGGAACAAGCACTTTCTTACATTCAGCAAGATGAGCTGTTGGAAGTGACCCCGAAATCGTTGCGTCTGCGCAAGAAGATTTTAGACCCGATTTTGCGCAAGCGCTCGAGAAACGAAGCGATGTAGTTAAAGAAAAAACGCCCAAGTGATTGGGCGTTTTTTGATGATAGTTTGTTACTGTGCAGATTGTTCCAGTTCTTTGATTAGTCCCAGTCCTCGGTTTCTTTGCTTGTCGGAAAGGCAGGAAGAGGTTGTTATCAAGTTTTTGAACTTGGCGAGTTCTGCGGGGTTTTTCAAAATGGTTTGTCCGATAAAATTTCGCCAGTTTTTCCGGCTTGCATTTTGCAGCAACTGGAAAAACTGCTCGGCGTCGAACACGAATTGAAAATGCCCTTGAATGAGTTTGTAGCAAGGCGTTTCGGCTTTATCGTTGTAAAACAAGTGGTATTCACCGAAGAAATCTCTGCCATACATACAATAGAGAGTGGGGTGCTCTCCTTGAAGAAATGTTAAACGTCCGGTTTCACTTTTGCCGATTGTCTTTTTAGGATAAGCGGCAATGCACTCCAGCTTAAGCGGTGCATAGGGGGAATTAACCCGAACGTGCTCAAAGCCCCATTTTTTGATTTTTTCAATAATTGATTCCATAAAAATTTTTTTAATAATTAGTATTTGCGCATAATTGTAATGGTTTTTATTTTAAAATCAATGTTTTTTTAGTGCGCTTCGTCGGGTTTAAAGTTGGTTTGGAGGAGTTATATTTTAGTAGAAAATTTAGGAGGTAATATGTTTGATATAGTCGAAGAAAATAATAAATCCAGTTTCTTAAGCCGCTTGTTGAAAGATTTTTGGGCGTTTTGGACCAGTCCGACCGGGGCGTTTATTTTGGCTGTGTCGGCAATTGCGCTCGGGTATTACCAGTTTTATATCAGCCGTCCGATTTTGCGCTATGAAACAAACACGGTTAAACTGATTTCTTCAAGCAATAATAATGAATATGCGGTTGATGTGCACGGCAAGAAGTATAAAGATTTGTATATGACAAAGGTATATCTTTATAATCAGGGCGAGCAGGCGCTTTCGGGGGCGGACGTGTCGCATATCGGGCACGACCCCATTCGGATTGAAATTCCGAAAGACGCGAAAATGCAACACTTTAACCTTGATAAAGATGAAACTACCGGCGCTATTACGGCAAAGGTTATTCCTTACGGAGAAGATTTGGTGCTCAATTTTGACTTTTTGAACCCTGATTATCAATATGTGGTTAATATTTTGCACGAGAACCCGACAGACGAGATTAAGGTGGCGGGAAGTGCATTGAACGTGAATAAAATAACAAAGGCAATCAGCGATCGCGAGCTTAAGATGTGGCTCATTTGGGGGCTGGGGGCGTTGTATCTTTTGCTGATTATTCGCTATGTGGTGAAAAAGCTGGTTAAGCATTAAAACTATTTTAAGCAGTTTTTATTATAAAATAGGCGAATGGTTTAACTTTTATGAAAGGTAAATTGATGAAAAAATCGTTTATTTGCAGTTTATTGGCTGTTTCTATACTGACAGCTTGCGCAACAGACCCATACACCGGCGAGAGCAGAGTTTCCAAAACCGCGTGGGGAACGGGAATCGGTGCGGCAGCGGGCGCAGGAATCGGCGCTCTCGCCGGCGGCAAGAAAGGCGCTTTGATTGGTGCGGGCATTGGCGCGGCAACAGGTGCCGGAACAGGCGCATATATGGATATTCAGGCGCGCAAACTCCGTCAGGAACTTTTGAACACCGGTGTTCAGGTGCAGGAAGTTAACGGGCAAGTTTATTTGATTATGCCGGGGAACATTACTTTTGCCAGCAATGACGCTAATATTAAACCGGCATTTCAACCGGTGTTGAACTCCATTGCCAAGGTGATTAAAGAATACAACAAAACAATGGTGCAGGTTAACGGTTATACGGACAGCACGGGCAGTGCCGCAACCAACAATTCGCTTTCTATGATGCGTGCGAACTCGATTTCAAATTATTTGAGATTGCAGGGCGTTGACGGTAACAGAATCGTTGCCAACGGTTATGGTTCATCCAATCCGATTGCATCCAACGCAACGGCTGCCGGACGCGAACAAAACCGCCGTGTTGAGATTGTGTTGATTAACAGACAGTAATCAGAACGAAAACGAAAAAAAGAGCTGTCAGAAATGGCAGCTCTTTTTGTGTTTTCATCGATATTGCTCTAAAAAAGCGTTCCTTTTTTTTGTACAATTTTTTTTGTATATATGCAAATTTTTAGGATTGTTTTTTCACAATATTTTTATCAGCTCCCCTGCTTAAAAAAAAGGAACGTTTTTTTTGAGCAATGGTTGAAATGGATACGTGGTCTAAAAGGGGCAAGGGGCTGTATAGGTTTGAACTTGCGATATTTATCGGAGTAATAGTTTGTGTGCTGTATTACTCTTTGTTTATGAGAGGAATACAGGCTGATGAAAGGGAGCATATTTATGCTTCGTTTTTGATTTATAAAGGTTTTATTCCATATAGGGATTTTTTTGAACATCATCATCCTTTGATGTGGTGTTTGTTTTATCCGTTGATGTGTTTCTTTCATAACAGCGCGTATATTTGGTTTGCCGCCAGAGGATTTGCTTTGTTGATTTTGGGCGGACAATGTTATTTTATTAGTAAAATATGCCGTTTTGTTTCCGTAAAAATGTATTTTGCCCTTTTTGCGGTTTTGTTTTTTACGGTTTCTGAAAATGTTTTATATAACGGTTGTCAATTTCGACCTGATAATTTAATGATAATGCTTTTTTTAGCCGGACTTTACTGTTGGCTCTGCTATGTTAAAAATGGTTGGCAATCTGCCCTTAATTTATCTTTTGTTTTATTTTTTCTGGCTGTGTTGGCTTTGCAAAAGGTTATAATTATGATTTTGCCTGTTGCGTTGGTTAGTTTGCGGATGACGTGTTGTGGTCAGATGAAGTGGGGCGCGGTTGGAAAGGCAATGATGTTACCTGCCATTTTTACGTTGGCTTTTATTGCTTTTTGTTATCACACGGATTCTCTTAAAGATTATTTTGAGCTGAATTGGCTTTTAAATTTTAAGCAAAAGTTTGATTTTAAAGATACCGTATATGGGACGGCATATTGTTGGTGTGCAATGGTGGCGGTTGTTGGCGCTTTATTTTTTACAGAAAACAACGTATTGAAAATAATTTCTTTTTTGTTGTTGGCAACATTCGGAATTTTACAGTTTTTTGTTTATACGCCGTGGAAACAGTATTGGCTGCCGGTTTATCCGTATTTTGCAATATTGACAGCCTATTGGATGGTAAAATGGAAAAGTTTGACGGTTCGCTTGGTTTTATTGACCGGCGTTTTAATTGCTTCCATAGTTCATTTGGTTAACTTTGTGCGATGGAACAACGGCGATGTTCCAATGAGGCATTTTGTTTTTTTATCGCAACAGGTTTTACGTTTGTCTGAACCCGAAGATTTGATTGTTGGAAATAATGCTACTTTGGGGGGACTTCGTTATGAGGCTGCCGGATATTATTGGTTTGAACGCGGCTATACCGCCAGACTGGATTATCAAAATTTTCACAGGCATAATTGGCCGGATATAGAAATGATTATTAAGCTGAAAAGACCAAAAATTGTAGTTAATGATACAGTGTTGGAGCGTGTTTCTGACGAGATGGTGTTTTCACATGGGTCTTGCCGCAGTGTGCCGTTAATATTCGATGACGAATTTATGAATGAACACTATGATAATTATGGATATATTTATGTGCGGAAATATTAAGAATTATGAGGTTTCTTTTTTAAGAACTGTTTTTGTAAAAAGCCTGCTGATAACATGTATCGTTTGGTCTTTTATGATTGTTCAATTATGGTGGGGCGATCACGATTGGGGATATATTAAAAATCAGGTGAAAATTGCCGATGGCTTTTTTGAAGTAAGATATAGCCAACATTTATTTAGTGTCTTTCTTTTTAACGGACAAGTGCTGCCGGTGTTAGCAGTTTTAGGCGGTATAGTTTCGTTGGTTATGTTGGCTATGCTGTTGGCAATTTATTTGAAAGTTCCGCAAGAAAAAAGTATTTTTTATATTTTTGTGTTGTTTGTCAGCTTAAATCCGTTTATTATCGTATTTTTCTATTATGTCTATTTGGCATTGCCATTTATGGCGTGGCCTATGGTTGGGGTGTATAATTTAATATTATGTGAAAAGACATATTCTTGGAAAATGTTTATGCTGTGCAGCGTAATTTGGTTTTTGATATTAGGAAGCTATCCGCCTAATATGGCGCTGTTTTTAACTGTTTTTACTGCGAAACGAATAATAAGGTATTGTTATGGAAATGAGGATATTAGAGAAATAATTAAGGCTTATGCTTATTTAGGCGGGCAATTAGTGTTGGCATTTGTGGGATTTAAGATTACCTTTAATCTTTTAGAGCGTTATAAGTTTATTCAGATGGATATGTATAATATTAAGATGCGTGGTTTGGGAGAGATTATTGCCAATATTCCCGCGGAAGCTGTTAGATCTGTCAGCCAATTTTTCAACGTTTATTCTTTTTTAGAATGGGATTACAGCGCGTTATTATTTCTCCCGATTATAGCTGCCGTGTGCTTGCTTTATTCGGTGCGGGGGAAGAATGGCTTAATTTTGAGTTTGCTTTTAATCGGGATGTGTTTATCTTCCCGCTTTGCGTTTTTAGTCAGCCCGCGTTCCGAGGTTAGTGCTGTCAGGTTAGAATATTTCGGTCGCGTCGGATTGTATATATTTGCGTTAGCTGTTATTGCTCGCCAGCAGCGACAGTGTTGGAAAAATCTATTCTTGGCGTGGGCATTCTGTGTGATGGTGCTGTTTATACGCACTGATTTTGAAATACAAAAAGTTCAGTTTTTGAGCTTTGGGTCAGGACGTAAATATCAAGCAAGATTGATAGATAGATTGGTTTCTCATCCTAAATTCGTTAATGAAAAAAAATATATTTCATTTTCTTTTGGTAATCCGAAATTTCAGACGCATTTTCTGGATAGTAAAAATTTACTTGGTGAAAAAATAGTATATGGATTGGTGTTTTATCATAATGTTATTAGTATGCTGTTTTGGGAAGATAATGATAATCCGGTGGCCATAGGCGTAGGAATTAACGGAGCGTCAATTTTGCGTGTATCCCAAGATCTTGAAAGTCCTTATTGGCTTGATAAGGATTATTGGCAAAATAATCCAGAAAATATGAGCAATATTCGTTATTGGCTGTATATGGAGGCGAAGCAAAACGGGGTTTATGTGGATGATAAATACATTATTATGGTGTCGGATATGCTTGATTTTTATAAACATCGCGAGATGGTGGGCAGACAGCTGGACCAATAAAAAGAAGTTTCTTGAAAATGCAGATAAAATGGCAATAAGTTGTTTGCTTTAATCATTTTTTGCATATGTTTTGTCAGGGTATATATTTTACTTTTTTTCTTCGTTTAGGCGGTTCAATTTTTCTTTAAGAAATTTAATCATATATTCTCTATAAACCACACCAAATTGAGCTCCCTTTTGTTTTTCAAGGCTTTTTTGATATTCTTGAGGCAGGTCTTTTAAGGTCAGACCTTCAAGAATGTTATAAATTTGCGTGATGGAAGCGCATAGATTTTGAAATTCCGCATCACTGCAATATTCATTAAGTGTCCATTCTCCATAGTAATCAGCATAAAAACACTGTAAAAACATTTCTAAACGTTTGCGATTGCGGAAATTGTCGCTAATCTCTTTAACAAAATCGTATTGTTTGGGTAAACGCATATCCGGGAATTTACAAATACGCATATGTTCCCGACAAAATAAAAGTGCGAAATTGCGATATTCGTTTGGAACTTTCAGCCTGTCGCTAACGTTGTTAATTAACGCCAAGCCCCGTGCATCGTGTTTGTGGTGATGGGGTAAAATATTTTCAGGCGTATTGCCTTTTCCGCTATCGTGGTTAAGAACCGCCCATTTGGTCAGCTCATCTTCATTTTGTACTCGGGTTAAAGCGCACATTGTATGCTTAAACGTATTTTCAGAGATGTGATACTGCTTTATTTCCGGGGTTTTAATCAGAGCTTCAAGCTCCGGAAACCAGTCGTGCAATCCTCCGATTTCTGCTAAACCCTCAAAAAACTTTGAGGAATTGGCTTTGGGCTGCAGCGCTTTGTAAACTTCTTTCCACACTCTTTCCGGTGTCAGATGCTGCAACATACCGTCAGCAACCATTTGTCTTAAAACCTCTTTGGTTTCAGGCTCTATTTCAAAGTCTAATACGGCGGCAAAACGGTATGCTCTTAAAATTCGAAGAGGGTCTAATCTGAAGTTTTTTTCATCAATAATTCGAATGACTTTATTTTCAATATCCTGCCGACCATTGAAATAGTCAATGATTTCGCCGGTTTCTTCGTCTAACGCAATTGCATTGCAGGTGAAATCCCGCCTTAAACAGTCTTCTTGTAAGGTGATGTCCAGAGAAAAATTAAAGGCAAAGTCGGTATGTTTTTCACCGGTTTTTCTTTCGGTGCGTGCCAGAGCGTATTCATCGTTTGTTTCGGGATGTAAAAACACCGGAAAATCTTTGCCGACCTGTTTGTATCCCAAAGATAACATTTCCTCAATTGTTGCACCGACTACCACGAAATCTTTGTCATGAGGCGGTGCGCCTCTTAAAATATCTCTTACATATCCGCCTATAATGTATTTTTTCATTTGTCGTCTTTACTTATTTCATCTCTAAAATTTGTTGTAAATAGCTGTCAAAAGGTTTTCTATCTATATTGTTTATATCTTTTTCCTCCATGTATCTGTATTTTCACCGGCTTTGAAGTTATAGACGGGCTTAATAACTTTGATTATGTCTGCGGTGGGCGTAATGTTTTTTACGATGTCATCCATATTTTTGTATGCCATCGGACATTCATCTAGGGTGTCTTCATTGATGGATGTTGTATAAATTCCCTCCATTGCCTGTTTGAATTCTTCGACATTAAATGTTTTTTTAGCTTGCAGCCGGCTATAAAGCCTTCCGGCGCCATGAGGCGCAGAGCAGTTCCAATCCGGATTTCCTTTGCCGATACAGATTAAGCTGCCATCTCTCATATTAATCGGGATGAGCAATTTTTCGCCATCTTGGGCGGAAACAGCGCCTTTTCGCAAAATCATAGCGTCTGTATCAATGTAATTATGAATAGTCGTAAAGGTTTCTGCTATGTGTAATCCTAATGCGGAAATAATGTCTTCTGCCATAGCTTTACGATTGAGGGTTGCGTATTGTTGTACAATCTTCATATCGTGAATATAGCTTTCAAACAACGCACCTTCCAAATAAGTTAAAGATTTAGGAATATCGGTAATTATTTGAGATTTTAATGCTTTTATCGTCTTTTGTATTTCAGAGTGACGGTTTTCCTTTTTTAGTCGTTCGATTGTTTCGCTCAATTGAGAAGAAGAATTGTGGTTGTGGTATTTGTATGCTTCTTCCTGATAGTATTCGGCAACTTGTTTGCCCAGATTGCGGCTGCCGGAATGTATCACCAAGTAGATGTTTTGGTTATCATCTTTATTAACTTCAATGAAATGGTTTCCACCTCCGAGCGTTCCCATACTATGGATTGCGCGGTTTTTATTAATCTGGCTGATACAATTTAAGTTTTCCAAATCTATATTTTCAATATATTGATGCGGCGTTTCCCGAATGCTCATACCCGCTGGAATAGAGGAATATATAAATTCATCAAGCTTTTTTAAGTCTATTTCTTTTTCTTCCAAAACATAAGTTGCCATGCCGCAGCCGATGTCAACACCGACAAGATTGGGCACGACCTTATCTTTAATCGTCATTGTTGTGCCAATAGTGCATCCTGCGCCGGCGTGTACATCGGGCATAATTCGTATGGTGCTTTCTTTTGCAAACTCTTGGTCACATAAAGTTTTTATCTGTTCTTGGGATGTCTTATCCGCAATATCGGTAAAAACTTTGGCTTTGTTATATTTTCCTTGTATTTCTATCATGCCGTACCTCAAATGATGATTTATTTTATCTTATCAGGCAAAATCATATATTTCAACATCAAATAGATGCAGGCGTTCGTTTTATGCAGGGGATGAAAATTTGCTAAACAGAAAAGAATCCGCCGGTTGTCCGGCGGATTTCAGGATATAAAAAAAGCTGCCGCGGGGCAGCCTTGATAAAATATTTATGCGTTGAAGACAATTTGCATTGTGTCTTTGGCAATCATATATTCTTCGTCAGTCGGGATGACGAAAACGCGAACTTGGGAATCCGGTGTGGAGATTTCCTCAATGTTGCCGCGACGGTTGTTTGCCTCTTCATTAAGAGTGATGCCGAGATAGCTCAAACGCTCTAAAACAAGCTTTCTGACCAGAGAGCCGTTTTCGCCAATGCCGGCGGTGAATACAATTGCGTCAACGCCGCCCAAGACGGCAATGTATGAGCCGATAAAGCGGATAATGCTGTGAATGTATGCATTCATGGCGTCAGTTGCTTTTTCTTCCACGCCGAACAGTGTTTCAACGTCACGGTTATCCGAGTAGCCGCATAAACCAAACATACCGCTGCGCTTGTTCAGAATTTCGTTGACCTCATCGGGGGTCTTGTTTTGCGATTTGCAAATATAAAGCGGGATATAGGGGTCAATGTCACCGCAGCGCGTGCCCATTACAAGACCGGCAAGCGGCGTGAACCCCATTGATGTATCCAGACATTTGCCGTTGTCAATTGCAGAAATCGAAGCACCGTTGCCAAGGTGGCAGGTGATGATTTTGCCTTTTTTGCCAATCAGTTCAGCAGCTTTGGCAGAAACGTATGCGTGCGATGTGCCGTGAAAACCGTAACGACGGATTTTATATTTTGTATATTGCTCCAGCGGAAGCGCATACAAAAATGCTTCTTTAGGCATGGTTTGGTGGAAAGCGGTGTCAAACACTGCGGTTTGCGGAACGTTCGGCAAGAGCTTTTGCACGGCTTTCATACCCAAAACGTGAGCGTGGTTGTGCAATGGCGCTAACTCCGCAAGAGCCTCAATCTGGTCAATCACACTGTCTGTTACCAAAACGGAGTTTTTGAAAATATCGCCGCCCTGAACAACGCGGTGTCCGACAGCGTCAATTTCTGCCATTGAGGTTAATGCGCCGTTCATCAACTCGGAGATAACTTCGTTAATAGCTTCATTATGAGTGGGCAGGGCAACTTCGCGTTTGCGTTTTTCGCCGTTCGGAAATTTGATTTCCACAAATGAGCCGTTAATGCCGATACGGTCTGCTACACCTTTGGCAACAACGTCATATTTTTCGCCGTCGACATTAAACAACTGGTATTTTAATGAAGATGAACCCGAGTTTAATACTAAAATCTTTTTCATATAGATACGTCCTTCAAAAATTATTTAACAGCCTGAATGGCAGTGATGGCAATCATTCCGACAATGTCTTCAACCAATGCGCCGCGCGAAAGGTCATTAACAGGCGCGTTCATTCCCTGCATAATCGGACCGTAAGCCTCTGCACCGTATAAGCGCTGTAACAGTTTGTAGCCGATGTTGCCGACTTCCAGACACGGGAAAATCATAACGTTTGCCTGACCGGCAACTTTAGAGCCGGGGGCTTTTTTCTTGGCAACAACCATATCCAGAGCGGCGTCTGCCTGCAGCTCGCCATCAATTAAGGCTTTGCCGTTTAAGTCACTCTTTTCAAGCATTTCCTGCGCAAGTTTGGTGGCGTTGCGTACTTTGTCTACCATTCCGCCTGAACCGGAACCGTATGTGGAATAAGAGAGCATTGCAACTTTGGGGTCTAAACCGAATTTGATGGCAGTTTCGGCGCTGGCTAATGCCATATCGGCGAGTTCCTGCTCGGTCGGGTTAATGATAATGGCGCAATCCGAGAAAATATACGGTTTGTCGTTGGCAACCAAAATAACCGCGGAAGATACGCTGCGGTCTTTGTGGGCAGATTTGATAATCTGCAGTGCCGGGCGCACGGTATCTGCCGTGGAGTGGTTAGCTCCGGATACCAAGCCGTCCGCATCACCGGCTTTTATCATCAATGTACCGAAATAGTTATAGTTTAAGGTCATTTTGCGCGCGTCTTCCAAGGTCATCCCTTTGGCTTTGCGGAGCTCATACAGCAAGTTGGCATATTCTTCCAGTTTGGCAGATTCTTCAGGCTTAATAATGCGGATGCCGTTTAAGCTCCAGTTGTTTTTGGCATAATAAGCTTTGATTTCTGCCTCATTGCCCAAAATGATGAGGTTTGCGGCGTTGCGCTCGTTGATGATGTGCGCTGCCTGCAAAATGCGTTCGTCTTCCCCTTCAGGCAAGACAATGGTTTTCTTATCTTTGGACGCTCTGTCCAGAAGAGAGTTTAAAAATTTGCTGATTTCCATTTCAATTTCCTTAAAATATATAAATCAAAATATTAAAAAATTTTCTTTAGTTAATATCATACGCATTTAAAAGGCAATAAAAAAGTTTGATTTTTGTGCTTTTTAAGTGTATGAGAGAGATAATTGTGATAAAAAAAGCGGAGTGAAAAGGTGAGAAAGTATATTTTTAGTCTGGTTTTGACCGTAATTTTCAGCGTGAACGCAATTGCCGCACCGTCATATGAGGCGGATGTGCGCGTGGATGTGACGGCAGAAACGGTGACAAAAGCCAAAGAGCAGGCTATGGCAAAGGCGGCGCGCGACGCTTTGAGCGAAGTGGTGCAGAGTATCAGCACGGAAAAAAGCGTGTCAGCGCTTAATGAATTAAACGACAATCAGCTGCAGCATTTTATCTCGGGCGTGATGGTGTTGATGGAGAAATCTTCGGACGTGCGCTATATTGCAGAACTGCGCGTCAGTATCGATGAAGATATTTTAAAAGCTTATATGGCGGAAAATAATATGCCGTTTGTGGTGGGGGAAGAACAGGAAGTTTTGATTATTCCGCTGATGATTCGGGAGGGCGAACCGGATTTATGGAGCGATAAAAATATTTGGCGGCAGGCTTTTCTGGAACGCGGTCGGATTGAACGCGGCAATTTGGATGTGCGCGTGATTGATAAAAATTTAGGCAATATCGCCGCGGCAAATGCCAAACGGCTGTATGATATGTCTGATGGCGAATATAATGAGTTGGCGGAATTTAACGGCATAAACAGCATTTATGTTTTGAAATATGTGCCGGCAGATAATGTTGTGTCGGTTAAATCTTTTCCGGACAGAACCGTTAATGAAATCAAGCTTGAGAGCAAGACGCCAGCAGAGGCGGTCGAGTTGGTTTTGCCTTTTTTAAAAGGGAGCGTCAAGACTGTTGCGGCAGGGGAAGAGGAAACGGCAGAACCAAAGACATATGATGCCGTATATACTTATCCGCGGCTTGCCGAGTGGGCGGCGTTAAAGAAAATGCTTGAGGCGAATCCGCAAGTCAGCGAAGTCGCGATTGTTTCTATGGGCAACGGCAAGGTGCGGTTTCGCTTTGTTTACAGCGGCGTGATTGAAAAATTACAGGCTAATTTGGGCGTTAAAGGATATCAAATGAGAAACGAAGGAGGATATTATGCCATCAACTAAAGTTATGAAACAACCGGCGGTTAAAACCGCTGCCCCAAAAACGGGAGTGGGCGTGTCTGCCGTGCGCAGCCGGTTTTATGTCAGCCCGTATATATGGCTGGTTATCTTTTTTGCGTTTTTCTATTTGCTGTATGTGCTGCGGTCGGTGCTGATGCCGTTTGTGGCGGGAATCCTGCTGGCGTATCTGCTTGATCCGATGGTTGATAAATTGGAAAAGCTAAAAATATCGCGGTTATGGGCAACGCTGCTCGTTTGCTTTTTGGTGGTGCTGATTGTGTTGCCGGCGTTGGGATTGTTTTTGGGAATGCTGGAGAATCAGATTTCATTGCTATTGCAGGCGACTCCGAAATATCTGGGGCTGATAATGGAGAAAGTGCGCCCGATATTGCAGAATCTGACAGAGAGATTTCCGGATATGAAAGGCAGTAATCTTGAAGAGATGGTAAAAGGTAATATCGGTAACGGCTTGAAAATTGTCGGCAAGGTGTTAAGCGGGTTGCTCTCCAACGGGTTTGCGCTGATTAACCTTATCTCGCTTATATTGATTACGCCGGTTGTTACTTTTTATATGCTGCGCGATTGGGATATATTTGTCGCGAAGATTGAGGGGCTGCTGCCGAAGAAATCGAAAAAGGGCATTATGGATACATTGGGTGAAATCAATGTGATTATTGCAGGGTTTATCCGCGGGCAGTTGAGTGTTTGCCTGATTTTGGGGTTGTTTTACTCTATCGGCTTAAAGCTTGTCGAGTTAGAGCTCGGTCTATTGGTCGGGTTTATTGCCGGAATTATCTCATTTATCCCGTATGTCGGGTCGATTACCGGTTTTGTGCTCGGGTGTGTGCTGGCGTTTGCGCAATATGGCGATGTGGAACACGTTATGTATGTTATCGGTGTATTTTTGGTCGGGCAATTCTTGGAGGGGAATTTCTTAACGCCGAAACTTGTGGGCGAGAGTGTCGGGTTGCATCCGGTTTGGGTGATGTTTGCGTTGCTGGCAGGCGGCGTGTTGCT
Organism: uncultured Alphaproteobacteria bacterium; assembly: GCA_910576955.1. GTDB lineage: Bacteria > Pseudomonadota > Alphaproteobacteria > RF32 > CAG-239 > CAG-267. The sequence continues at coordinate 93,873 of CAJTJB010000002.1, forward strand.
CGGGTTTTTGGGGTTAATGCTTGCGGTGCCGCTTGCGGCAATTATCGGCGTGTTGGTTAGAAATGCTATCAAGAGATATAAATTAAGCTCGCTTTATCTGGACTAGGAGGCGGTTATGGAACGGCGGAGAATCGGCGAAGTTTGTGCCGGAGATATCTGGGCGTTTGCGTTCCGGTGTTTGGGGAAAGTGCTGTTTCCGGTTCTTTTGCTTATGCCTGTGATTGTGGTGTGGCGAATATTCTTTTATGCGCAGGAAGATTTTTGGCGGGTTGTCCGGCTAGGAATAATTTATGTTATCGCGGTTGCAGCGTGGGTGTGGCTGACCAGCTATAAAACTGTTTTGGAATGTGACGGCAAAAAGCTTTGTGTTATTAAAAAACAGTGTTTTTTATTGGGAATCGCGAAAAAGCAAATTCTTTTAAATGAGATTAAGCAAATCACTTTTGCGGAAGTGAAAACAGCTAAAAGAGAATCGACAAAGTTTGAAAAGGTATTTCGGCTGAAGCTTGTTTACAGCTTGATTTACGGTTTGGGGCGATTGTTGCTAAACAAAGGGAAAATGAGCGTTTGTATAACGTATGGCGAGCAGGCGGAAACGGTTGTGATTGACGATATTAAGAAAAATGATGTGCGATATTTGTATTTGAGGGAATTGCAGGAAAAATTGAAAGAGAAGAAAAACTAATGAGCCAGCAGAGAATCGGTAAAGTAAGTATTTGAACTGATTTATGGCGCTGGGATGGTTTGTTTCAGAGATAATTACAGCTCTTTTACCATTCTGACGAAGTTAATGCCTTTTTCCTCAAACATATCACCTTCCTGAACAAAGCCCAGTTTTTCATAAAACCCGACAACGGAGAGCATCGCGTGCATAACGACACGGCTGTAGCCGATTTCTTTGGCGACGGTTTCAGCGTGTTCAATCAATTTGCGACCAATTCCCTCTCCCTGATGGACAACATCTACGGCAACCTGCATTACACGGATTTCTTCATTATCTACCGGCACAAGGATTAAACCGCCGATAAGTTCATCGGTGCTGTTATCTATACAGCCAATATGGAGAAATGTTGCCTCCTGTTCACGATACGAATCGAGAAATTTTAACCCTAACGGCTGCAAAAGGATTTTATAGCGCAAGTCCAAGAGCTCCTGATAGCGGCTTGAACCAAACTCAACATCAATAAATCTAATCATAACAGCCTCCGTTAGCATACCAAATAATTTTATTTTCTTATTTAAGCATATTTTTTGCCGAGTTGCAACAGGAAAGTATAAAATCTGTTGCGGTTTCAAAAAATATATTTTATTTATTAAAGTAAGTTTATTAAAGAAAAGGAAAAATGACCAATGCAGGATTTGGCAAAAATCAGGAATTTTGCAATTATTGCCCATATTGACCACGGGAAGTCGACCATTGCTGATAGGATTATTGAAACGTGCGGCGGGTTGGAGCGGCGCGAGATGACCGAGCAGGTGCTCGACTCGATGGATATTGAAAAAGAGCGTGGCATTACGATTAAGGCGCAGACCGTGCGGCTCAAATATAAAGCCAAAGACGGCGAGGAATATTTGCTTAATCTGATTGATACGCCCGGACACGTTGACTTTTCGTATGAAGTATCCCGCTCGCTGGCGGCGTGCGAGGGGTCGGTTTTGGTTGTGGATGCGACGCAAGGGGTGGAGGCGCAGACGCTTGCCAATGTGTATTTGGCAATTGACAACGACCACGAGATTGTGCCAGCTTTAAACAAAGTAGATTTGCCCTCTGCAGATGTGGAAAAGGTTAAAAGCCAGATTGAAGATGTTATCGGGATAGATGCGAGCGGGGCGGTGGAAACTTCCGGCAAAACAGGGCAGGGCGTTGATGAGCTTTTGGAAGCGATTGTGCAACATTTGCCCGCACCGAAAGGCGATATTGACGCGCCGTTGAAAGCATTGTTGATTGACAGTTGGTACGACTCGTATTTGGGCGTGATTATTCTTGTGCGCATTAAAGACGGTACTTTGCGCAAAAAACAGGTTATCCGGATGATGAGCAACAATGCCGTGTATTCCGTGGATAGAATCGGCGTGTTTACGCCGAAAATGCAGGATGTGGAAGAGCTTTCTGCCGGCGAGGTTGGGTTTATTACCGCAAGCATTAAGAGTGTGGGCGATTGCAGCGTCGGCGATACGATTACCGATAACAAGCGTCCGTGCGAGCAGGCGTTGCCGGGGTTTAAACCCTCGGTACCGGTGGTGTTCTGTTCTATCTTTCCGGTAGACAGCAGCCAGTATGAGGCGCTAAAAGATGCACTTGCCAAACTGAAATTGAATGACGCGAGTATTGATTATCAAAATGAAAACTCGGCGGCGTTGGGACTCGGTTTTCGCTGCGGCTTTTTGGGCTTGCTACATATGGAGATTATTCAAGAGCGAATCGGGCGCGAGTTTGATTTGGATATTATCACGACCGCTCCGTCGGTGGCGTACAAAATCAATCTGACCAAGGGCGAAACGATTATGTTGCATAATCCTGCGGATATGCCGGATTTGTCTACCGTAGCCTCAATTGAAGAGCCGATGGTGCGGGCAACGATTTTGGTGCCGGATACTTATCTCGGGGCGGTGTTGAAACTTTGCACCGAGCGGCGCGGCGTGCAGCAAGAGCTGACATATGTCGGGAGCAGGGCAATGGTGGTTTATCAGATTCCGCTAAACGAGATTGTGTTTGATTTTTATGACCGTTTAAAATCCATCACCAGCGGATATGCGAGTTTTGACTATGAATTGACGGGCTATGAAGTGTCTGATTTGGTGAAAGTACAGATTCTCATTAACGAAGAACCTGTGGACGCGTTGGCGTTTTTGTGCCACCGGAGCGAGGCCGAATCGCGCGGACGGCAGATTTGCGAGCGATTGAAAGATTTAATCCCGAGGCATTTGTTTAAAATTCCGATTCAGGCTGCCATCGGTGGGCGTGTGGTGGCGCGCGAAACAATTTCGGCGATGCGTAAAGACGTGACGGCGAAGTGTTATGGCGGCGATGTGACGCGTAAACGCAAGCTTTTGGACAAGCAGAAAAAAGGTAAGCAGCGGATGCGCCAGTTCGGCAAGGTGGAAGTGCCGCAGTCGGCGTTTATCGAAGCTTTGCGAATCGGTGACGATTAGGCGGTTATTTTACTTCAAAGCGGCGGATGGAGTTGGCTTTTGCCAAAGTTTCTTCCTGCTCGCGGTTGGGGGGAAGCTTGCCGCGGCGGTACGCCGAGCGCAGTTCTAGAGCATATAGTGCATAAATCTGTTTGAATTTTGGTTGTTTGAAATCTGGATACGGGAGTGTGTTCAGCATCTCGTTGATGCTTTTTTGCTGAAATTTTTCTAGTGGAGGTGTTTCTTTTACGGCGGCGACGGTTTCGACTGCCGGTTTTTCCGCTGGTGTGTCATCCAGCTTGTATTTGGTTTGTTTTTTGGAAGCGGGGCGGGGCTGTTTGGCAACGGCTGCCGGTGCGGTTGTTTGCTGTTTGACGGCGGTTTTGCGTTCGGTTGCGGTTTTGTTTACCGCTTTTTGTTTTTTTGCCGGTCTGGTTGTTCTTTGGGGGCGGACGGGTGCAGACGCTGTTGTTGCTGTCGTAGCCGTAATTTGTTGCTGTGGTTGAGAGGGGAGCTGTTTTGTGGCGTTTTGCCGAGATGCTTGCATGGCAGGCTGTGCGGGACGGAGTTGCTTAACCTGCGTGTTTTGTTGGAAAGCGCCGCCGGGGATGAAAAAAGCATTATTATAGGAGCGGATATCCGCGTTTACAGAGCCGTGTGCAAAAAGGCTGGACAAAGCCAGACATATTATATATATATATTTCATAAATTCTCCGCTATGCCGTTTCAATAAGGATTAGTTTAGATGAAAAAAGTTTTTTTTAGCTTAATTTTCGGGTGTTTTGTAATAAATTCCGCGCAGGCAGACGGCAAACTCGCAAAATATGAAGAGGAATGTTTGAGCTTTATTAAGCCGCCTAAAGTCGAACTGACGTCTACTTACGGCAAACTTAAGTATAATTACAGTAAAGACAGCGCTTTTTTGCGGCAGGAAACGGCAAAGCGTTTTGAAGATTTGGGCGAATCGCTTTATGATGGGTTTGAGCCGGTGGGGCTTACCAAAGTGCGCGATGCGTTTGATTTCGGCATTACGGTAGGGCAGATAAATATCAGTAACGGTTATACCTGTTTGTATCCGGAAACAATTAACGTGCATTTGGGCTATTATGTGCCGACAATTTATATCTTGAACAGCCTTAAAAAAGGAACGTGTTTATATGATATGGCGGTACGGCATGAGAAAACGCATATGCAGATTTATCTGGAGGCGTTGGATTACTTTTTGCCGCAGCTGAAAGAGGCGGTGAACGGCTTGTTTGGCACAATCGGCGTTAAGGTTGTTAAACGGGCAGAGGCTGGAAGAAGCGCAGCGCAGGAACTTAATGATTTGTATCTTAAGCCGCTGCAGGACATAGTTAACCGGTGGCGCAAAGAGGTGGAAAAAGAACAGCTGAAACTTGATACGCCCGAGCATTATATTATCGAAAATAAACTGTGCGAGGAAATCGAGGGCAGCCAACAATCGTTTTAGGCAAAAGAAAAGCCGGAAGTTCCGGCTTTTTTTAGCAATTATAATCTTTTTTCAAACCGTCTATGCATTCATAAATTCCTTTATATGCCGAATCGATAAATGTCATATCTTTGGCGGAATTGTTGCGATAGTAAATGCGGACGGTTGTCATTCCGATTTGTTTGGCAAAGTCGAGGTTTGAATAGCTGTCATCTACAAAAATGCAGTTTTCGGGCGCGACTCCGATTTTTTCGCATAACTTGCGGTAAACTTCGGAACTTTCGTTTTTCTTATACATATTAAAATCTTCAACCGAATAAAAACGATCTTTGAAAAAGTCATACAGCCCGATATGTTTGAGGATTTGTTCGCAAATATCGCGGGAAGAGGTGGAGAAGACATACTGCGGGCAGTTTAATGTTTGCAGCTTTTCAAGCAGCCCGTCATACGGCTTTATGGTGGGAACGAGCTCGCTCTTATAATTATGGTATGAAACGTATAGCTCTTTATGAGAAATGCCGTATTCGCGAGAGAATATTTCAAGCCCGTCACGATAGGTGGCGTAAGATTCTTTTACTTTTTCCGTGGCAGTTGCAAAATCAAGCGGAATATTAAACTCTGCTATTGCCGCTTTGGCGGTTGCCTCGTTCAGCTTATTTTTGTATTCGTCAGTTTCAAAATACAGGGTGTTATCCAAGTCCCATATAATATTGTGCAATTTAATATCTCCGTAAAATTAAATCCATCGGATATAATATATGCAGATAATTTTGAGGTCAACCTTTATATACATAAAAATTGTAAATAAAAGTGCTAAAAAAATTTAAAAAGCTGTGTGTAAAAGGTTTAAAATTTTTGGAGGGGTTTTTATGGACGCATTTAAAAAAAAAAATCGTTTTAATTTTAATATGATATGTGAAAATTTAAAAAACGCAGGGTCGGCATCTTGTAAATCGGGGAGTTTTTTTTCATTATTGAGTCAGCCGATATACAGGGGCTTTGAAAAAGTATTTTACTATATGTTGTATATCTTTACCGTTTGTTAATACTATATGTAGTAGGGTGCGTTTGAAAAGGCAAAAAGTTAAAACATTAAAATAACGAGAAGGGAAGAGTAAAAAAATGGCTACAAACGAGTTGCAAATGCCGACGGCGAAAAAATATAAAATGCCGTTTAAAAGTATAACAAAAAGAGACGGGACACTTGCGGATTTTGACGGAGAGAAAATTTATAATGCCATTTTGCGCGCCGGCGAAATAACAACCGAGTTTGGCGCAGACGATGCGTGGCTTTTAACGGCGCAGGTTATGAAAATCCTTTCGCATAAATTTGACGAGGCTCTGCCTTCGGTTGAAGATATTCAAGATGTGGTTGAACAGGTGCTGATTTCCGCGAACTATTTTAATACGGCGAAATCTTATATTTTATACAGAGATAAAAGAAACAGAATGCGCGGTGACGGCAAAACCGTTATTGACGTTGAAAGCTCAATTAACGAATATTTGGAGAATCTGGACTGGCGCATTAAAGAAAATGCAAATCAGGGCTATTCCAACGGCGGTTTGATTCTTAACGTTTCCGGTAAGGTTACTGCTAACTACTGGCTTTCTCACGTTTATCCGGCAGAAGTCGGCGAAGCGCACAGAAACGGTGATATCCATATTCACGATTTGAGTATGCTTGCCGCATATTGCGCCGGATGGTCTTTGAAGAACCTGTTGCGCGAAGGGTTTAACGGTGTTCCGGGAAAAGTTGAAGCTGGTGCGCCGAAGCATTTGAGCTCGGCTGTGGGGCAGATGGTCAACTTTATGGGGACGTTGCAAAACGAGTGGGCTGGTGCGCAGGCGTTTTCTTCGGTTGATACTTATTTGGCACCATATGTTCGCAAAGACAAGCTGACATACGAACAAGTAGAGCAGAGTATGCAGGAACTGATTTATAACTTGAACGTTCCGTCCCGTTGGGGCTCACAGACTCCGTTTACAAACTTTACGTTTGACTGGGTATGTCCGGAAGATTTGCGCGAACAGCACCCGATTATCGGCGGTGTTGAGCAAGACTTTACATACGGCGATTTAGGCGAAGAAATGGCAATGATTAACAAAGCCTATATCAACGTTATGATGGGCGGTGACACAATGGGACGTCCGTTTACGTTCCCGATTCCGACTTATAATATGACGTGGGATTTCCCGTGGGAAGATAAAAATACGGAATTGCTTTTTGAAATGACTGCAAAATACGGTTTGCCTTATTTCCAAAACTTCCTCAATTCTTCTTTAAAACCGGGGCAGATTCGCTCGATGTGCTGCCGTTTGCAGCTTGACTTGAGAGAATTGCTGGCGCGCGGTAACGGTTTGTTCGGTTCGGCAGAGCAGACGGGGTCTGTTGGCGTGGTAACAATTAACTGCGCAAGATTGGGCTATGTTTACAAAGGTAATGAAGCCGGTTTGTTTGCCCGTGTTGACGAGTTAATGAATATTGCCAGAACATCTTTGGAAATTAAGAGAAAAGTTATTCAACGTTTGATTGACAATGGGTTGTTCCCGTTTACAAAGAGATATTTGGGAACTTTAAGAAACCACTTCTCGACCATTGGCGTGAACGGCATGAACGAGATGATTAGAAACTTTACCAATGACGAGCATAATATTGCCGATACTTGGGGGCAGGCTTTTGCCGAGAAGTTTTTGGACTTTATTCGGGATCGTCTGGTTAAGTTTCAGGAAGAAACAGGACATATGTATAACCTTGAGGCGACTCCGGCAGAGGGCGCTACGACAAGATTTGCGAGAGAAGATAAAAAACGTTATATCGGCATTATTCAGGCCGGAACACCTGATGCGCCGTTCTATACAAACTCTTCGCAGCTGCCGGTGGGCTATACGGATGATCCGTTTGAAGCTTTGGATTTGCAGGCAAGGCTGCAGTCTAAATATACAGGAGGTACGGTGCTTCACCTTTTCATGAACCAGCGTATTTCTTCTGCAAAAGTTTGTCGTGATTTTGTAAAGAAGGTATTAGCAAATTACCGTCTGCCATATATCACGATTACGCCGACATTCTCGGTTTGTCCGAAACACGGGTATATTGCCGGCGAACATGAGTTCTGTCCGATTTGCGATAAAGAAAAAAAGGCGGAAAAATTGAAAAAGCTTGCAAAATTGCAAGAAGTAGTGTAGAATATTATAATTAGTGAAAGGGAGAGATATGAGCAATATCATTAATATTGAAGATGTTAAATTAGACGATGCCGAAAGACAACGCTGCGAGATTTATACTCGCGTGATGGGCTATATTCGCCCGACGACAGAATTTAACGTTGGCAAAAAAGGCGAGTTTAATTCCAGACTTTGTTTCTGCGAAGACAAGGCAGTTAGCGGTTGCGAAGCCCGTGAGTGCGTTTGCAGAGATAGCACTCTGGCTTTGGCTGCGGAATAGTTTTTCTTTAAGCATTGCGGGAGCATTTTATGAGCTCGATTAAAATCGGCGGTATTGAGAAATTCAGTATCGTCGATTTTCCTAACCGGATGGCGGCTGTTGTCTTTATGCAGGGGTGTCCGTGGCGTTGTCCTTTCTGTCATAATTCGCATTTGCAGGATGTGAATGCGCAAACGAATATTGTGTGGCAGAAATTTATGGATTTTTTAAAGCAGCGTCAGGGGATGCTGGATGCTGTCGTGTTTTCAGGCGGCGAACCGCTTGTTCAGGCGGGGCTTGCAGACGCCATACGCGAGGTTAAGGCGCTCGGATATGAAATCGGGCTGCACACAGGCGGCTATTTGCCGGAGCGGTTTAAAGAAGTTTTGCCGTTGGTTGATTGGGTGGGCTTTGATATTAAAGCGCCGCTTGAGGCAAAGGCTTATAAAGAGGTTACGGGCGGTATTGCCGATGTGGCGAAAGTTTATAAAAGTTTGCAGGCTTTGTGCGCGTCGGGCAAACATTTTGAATGCCGGACGACGTGTGACCCGAGATTTTTGAGCATTGATGATATCTATACAATTGCCGACTCGTTGAAAAATATGGGGGTTAAGGAATATTACCTGCAAAAATACCGCAAAATTCCGAGCGATACGGATACGACGGAGGGGCAGTGTGCGGCACTTGTTGAAAATGAAAAATTATCAGCATATTTACGCGATAGTTTTGAAGTGTTTGATGTGAGGATTTAGATGCCGTTGCCCTATGTCAGAATAGACGGAGAGCCTTTTATTGCAGATTTGATGTATGCACGTTCGGATAATATGACGGGACGGGCGGTTTATCAGGAATTGCACTGGGGGAATCTGGCTGTTGTGCACCAAGATGTGTGGCAGTTGTTAAAGAGAGCTGCGCCGCTGTTGAAGAAGATGCATCTGAAATTAAAAATTTGCGATGCTTATCGGCTGCCGGCGGCGCATGATATGATGAAAAAGCTGATTCCGATGAACGGCTTTTTTGCGGAAGAGGCAGAAAAATCGCAACATTGTTTGGGAACGGCGGTTGATGTTTGTTTGTGCAATGAAAATGGCGAGGAATTGCTTTATCCGACAAAAGTGGATGCGTATGATGCACGGTTACGCAAAAAAGTTCTTGCCGGAGATGCCGAGGAATTTATGGCGCATTTGGCAAAAGCGCGTCATAGCTTTTATGAAGAAGGATATGAGGAAAAAATTAAGAATCGGGAATTTTTACGCGATTTTATGGTAAATGCCGGATTTGAGCCGCTTGAACATGAATGGTGGCATTATAATTTGCCCGGCGGCAAAGGGGCTAAATATCCTTTGGTACAACTAAATCCTGCGGATTTTTCCGAATAGGACGGTAACCCTCTTATAAATCAGTATCTTAACTTATTTGAGAATCGGAACATACAATCGAAAAGATGGTCGGGGACTTGCAAAATATCTCAGTAGGATAACCCGTTAGTCTTTAAACCCGTTGGGGTTTTGTACATACACTAACAGCTCCCCAACCATTTACATGATTGAGGATATCTCTACTCAAACCTCGATATTAACGGTTTCAGCCTTACGGTATAAATATCCTAATACCGTACTGAGCGGGGTTTGCATGCCCCTGCACCGTCTCCGGTGCTAAAACATCATCGCATATATAATATGTTATGTTGTTCTGTGTATAAGATATATTATTTCCAATGAATATGCAAGTATTTTTTTATGATTGAGCGGAATGTCTGGGGGATTTTTTTGTTGATAACCTGACAATTTTTGCAGATTTTACTTGGTAATATCAGAGCTTGTGCTATATTAGACATAGCTTAAATTATGATAACAGAGGTTTTAGAATGGCTGATTTAACAGAAGAAGAAATGATTAAAGGCGAACAGGAATATAACGCGGATTCCATTAAGGTCTTAAAAGGGCTGGATGCGGTCAGAAAACGCCCGGGAATGTATATCGGCGATACGGATGACGGTTCCGGCTTACACCATATGATTTATGAAGTGCTGGATAATGCAATTGATGAGGCGTTAGCCGGTTATTGCGACAAGACCGAAGTTATCTTAAATCCGGACGGGTCGGCAACAATTCGCGATAACGGGCGCGGAATGCCGGTGGATATGCACAAAGAAGAGGGGGTGTCTGCGGCAGAGGTTATTATGACCGAGCTGCACTCCGGCGGCAAGTTTGATAATAACTCTTATAAAGTTTCCGGCGGTTTGCACGGTGTGGGCGTTTCGGTGGTGAACGCGTTGTCAACGTGGTTGCGCTTGAAAATTTGGCGCAATGACCAGCAATATGAGGCGGAATTTGCCAACGGCAATGTGGTGGAGCATATTCACGTTACGGCGGCTGCTCCGGGAAAACACGGTACGGAAGTGTCATTTTTGCCGTCACCGGAAACGTTTACGCAAGTTGAATTCAGCTATGATGTGTTGGAGCGTTCGATTCGCGAGAAAGCCTTTTTAAACTCCGGCGTTTATCTGAAATTGATTGATAACCGCGGGGCAGAGCCGAAAGAAACAGTGTTCCATTATGAGGGCGGTTTGAAAGCTTTTGTAACGCATTTGAACAAGGCAAAAGCTCCGTTGCACGAAAACATTATCAGTTTTTCGGGTGATGAAAATGATATTCAGGTTGATGTGGCGATGCAGTGGACGGAAGCTTATAACGAAAGTATGCTTTGCTTTACAAACAATATTCCGCAAAAAGACGGCGGTACGCACTTGGCCGGTTTCAGAGGTGCATTAACGCGTACGATTAACAATTATATTCAAGAAAACGGTTTGTTGAAGAAAGACAAGACGGTTATTACCGGCGATGATATGCGCGAGGGGTTGACCTGCGTGTTATCTGTGAAAGTGCCTGACCCGAAGTTTTCATCTCAAACTAAAGACAAATTGGTGTCGTCGGAAGTGCGTCCGGTGGTTGAGGGCGTGATGGGTGATAAGCTCAAAGAATGGTTAGACGAACATCCGGCAGAGGCAAAAGTGATTGTCGGCAAGATTGTGGAGGCAGCGACTGCCCGCGAGGCGGCGCGCAAAGCCCGTGAGCTGACACGGCGCAAGGGCGTGTTAGATATTTCTTCCCTGCCGGGGAAATTGGCGGATTGCCAAGAAAAAGACCCTGCGCTTTCCGAAGTGTTTATCGTGGAGGGAGACTCCGCGGGTGGTTCGGCAAAACAAGGGCGCGACCGTAAGAATCAGGCTATTATGCCGCTGCGTGGTAAAATCTTAAACGTGGAACGCGCACGTTTTGACAAGATGTTGAACTCGGCGGAAATCGGAACGATTATTACCGCGTTAGGCACGGGAATCGGGCGCGATGATTTTAATGCCGATAAGTGCCGTTATCATAAGATTGTGATTATGACCGATGCGGATGTCGACGGGGCGCACATCAGAACGCTGTTGTTGACATTCTTCTATCGCCAGATGCCGGAATTGATTGAGCGCGGATATGTGTATATTGCGCAGCCGCCACTTTATAAAGCCAAACGCGGCAACTCGATTATTTACTTAAAAGATGACCGCGAGATGGAAGATTATTTGATTAACGGCGGGTGTGATGACGCGTATCTGCAAACTTCGGATGGCGAACGCATTATGGGGCAAGATTTGGTTGCATATGTTGAAAGCACCAAAAAAGCCCGCAACCTTATTTCAATGTTAAGCATTAAGGCGCCGGAGCATATTGTGGAACAGATGGCAATTTGCGGTTTGTTTGATAAAGAATTGTTGGCGGACAAAGCGCGACTCCAGCCGGAACTTGATAAATTGGCAGTTCGTTTGGATAATCTGGAAGCGGAATATGACCGTGGGTGGAAAGCAGAGATTTTGGAAAACGGCAGTATTTCTTTTTATCGTACCTTGCGCGGCGTGAAAGAAGAGCATATTGTCGGGGCGTCGGTTTTAGATAGTGCCGAGGCGAAAATGCTCAATACTATGAAAGAATTTCTGGCTGAAAACTTCTCGAATCCGCTTAAGCTTGTGATTAAAAGCGGCGGCGAAACAGTGATTGCCGGTCCGGTAACGCTTGTGGATGCGGTGATGGCGGCGGGCAAGAAAGGTATTACGCTGCAACGCTATAAAGGGTTGGGCGAGATGAACCCCGAGCAGCTGTGGGAAACAACGCTTGATCCGGAGGCTCGCTCTCTTCTGCAGGTGAAGATTGACCAGATGGAAGAGGCTGACGAGGTGTTCTCAACCTTGATGGGCGATGTGGTTGAGCCGCGTAAAGACTTTATTCAGGAAAATGCCCTCAATGTGGTGAACTTGGATATTTAAGATTTATGGTTTTTATCTGAAAAAGGGAGAGTTTTTGCTCTCCTTTTTTATTGGGAAAATTTATGAGGAACGAAACTTGCTACAAAAAAACGTTCCTTTTTTTGTAGCAGATTTTCCTTACTAATATATGTGAATACTTTTAAAACAAATAATTAGAACTGTCAAATTTAAATACCTCATTTGAAATAAAAAAAATACATTTCGGTTCAATATTGGAGTTAACCTTTAGATTTTGTATCGTCTGTTACAAAAAAAGGAACGTTTTTTGTAAACATTTTCCAGCTGGTATGAGATTTAATTATCAGAAAGGAAGTTCATATGAGAAATAAACTTTTAGTGACGACGGCATTAGCGGCTATAGTATTTTCAACGCATGCGTTTGCAGCAGAGGGCATTGTAAAGAGAGAGCTGGTTAATAATGAAAATATAGATGGGAAAATAATTGAAGTTACGTCGAATGGCAATAGCATTAGAGCTCAGGGGAATAAAAAGCCGCAAGTTACTGTCGCAGTAGGAAGTAGCCAAACTGAAAAAATAACAGTTTCTAGTAAAAGCGGAACAGGTATTGTAGCTTCTTATGGTGGTAATGTTAATCTGAATGCAGATGAAATAAACATCACCGGAGCAACTAATGGTGTTAATCTGCAAGATGACGGCAAGATTAACATCAATGGCAAAAACATTGTTATACATAGCCAGGGTAAAACTAAAGCAAATGAACGGTATGGTGTTTTAGCGCAAAGATTTGAAAAGCGAATAACAACAGAAGCGGGAGTTTTTATTATTGGTGATACAGTTTCTATCAGTGGTGATGGTGCGGGGGCAATATTGGCTCAAAACGGTACAAATGATAAAACGATGAGTAAATATGCTACAGTTGAAATAAAGGCTAAAGATATAAATTTATCTGCTCCAAATGGATATGCTGTTTCTGCAATGTCAAATGGCAAAGTTGTTCTTGAAGGAAATACAACAATCAAAGGAGGAAACGGAGCGATATTAACTCGTGGTTATTCACAGATTTATATTAACAAATCCGGTGAACATACCGTCAAGATGGATGGTAATATAAACTTTGATTATAATGATGCGACCTCAAAAACATCAATTGATTCAATAGTGGATGTAAATCTTGTGGGGGCAGAATCTTATTGGAATGGTAACACAGCCATTTCATACGATAAGAAACCTGCTGATGACAATAAGCTTTTGGTCAGTCAGGCGACAATATCATTAAAAGACGGCGCTACGTGGAATGCAACAGCTGTTAATGATAAAATCACAGATGTTTCAGGATTAAATTACGAAGTAAGCTATACAGCTCTCAATAATCTGAACATAGATAAAGGTACGGTCAACATAAAAGACACTGCAAGAGGTATCGCAGTTGACAATATCAACGCGGCAGACGCGACATTTAATGGCGGAACATTGCGTGTTAACAAAGAAATGAATGTTGAACGTGAATTAACACTTAACAATAATGTTGAGGGTGAAGGAAAAATTAACTTTGCTGCAGGCACGACCTTAAATGTGGGAAATTCCACCACCATCGCCAATGAGGTCAGTTCAGCAGGAACAATCGTAAATGTAGCATTGGTAAAAGGCGATACGGAAGTACAGCTTAATGAGATTTTTAAAAACGCTGCAAATGAAGATAAGCTTGCAAATTTTGATGTTAAGATTCAAAATGCTTTATATAAATTAGTTCGTCAGGGTGAAAATAGTTCTTTATGGCTTGTTGAACAGGCAAATACGTCAGAAGTTGCGGCAAATCTTGGCATTTCCGGAGTAACAGCGGCGGCATTACTCGCAGCAACATCAGGTAATGCAGATACGAACGAAAACTTTAATGCTATATCAGACGCATTGTATGAAGCAGCGCAAGCCGGCAACAGTTCCGTTGTTCGTGAAGCCTCAAAACTTGGTGCGGACGCTGCTTCGGTTGCCCGCGCGGTTGAAACATCGCGAACAAATATGGTTTTTGCCGCGGTTAATGACGAATTAAACGGCGCAGGCAATGCAATGGCAGAGGGAATGTCCGCAGGTGATTATTTCCGCAAAGCCAAAGCGTGGATTCGCGGTCTGTTTAACAATGCTGACTATGACGGCACTTCTAAAGCTCAAGGCTTTGACGCAGATACATACGGCGTGGCAATGGGTATCGACAAAGAGCTTGATAACCACATAAAAGCCGGATTCGGCTATGCATACAGCCAAACCGATGTCAACGGTGATGTTCGCGATACGGATGTAGATACAAACACCTTGTTTGTTTACGGGCAATACAAGCCTGCGGATTGGTACATCAATACCGCTCTGGCATACAGCTGGTCTGATTATGAAGAGAAGAAATCTGTTCTCGGCTATAATGCCAATGCCAAATATGATGTTGACACTCTTGCTTTGCAGTCAATGTATGGCTTTGAACGCAAACTGGGTGAATATGACTTAAATCCGGAATTCGGCTTGCGCTATATGCACATCAGCCAAGACGGCTACACGGATGCGCTCGGCTCAAAAGTTAAATCCAAAGACAGTGATGTTTTGACCGCGGTTGCCGGTGCAAAGATTGCAAAATCTTATGAGCTGGAAAGCGGCATGGTACTTCGTCCGGAACTCAAAGCAGCTGTAACCTACGATGTTGTATCAGATAACAACAACGCTAATGTTATGCTGGCAAATGGTGCTGGATATCGTGTAAACGGTGAAAAGCTGGAGCGTTTAGGCTTCGAGTTCGGCGCCAAAGTTGCAACAGACGTTGCCGACAACTGGGAGCTTGCTGCCGGTTATGAGTTGAGATTGCGTAAAGACTTTAGCGATAACACGCTGATGCTTAACGCTAAATATAAGTTTTAAGCATTAAATCAGCGGTGGAAATACCCTGTGGCTCTTTAGTTGCAGGGTATTTTCTTTTTTGAATTTTGCTTTATATTGGCGATATGAAGAAGTATTTATTCATTTTTGTGAGTTTGATTTTAAGCGGTTGTTCGTCAATAACCGTGCCGGATGGTTTTACTTATAAAGAAGTTGAAACGCGGGATTTTAAGATTGCCAGTTGGCAAAAGGTGACGAATCCGCAAGGTACATATAAGATTTATCTTGAAGGCGATGGATATGCTTTCAATGCTTATGGCAAGCCGACAAGTGACCCGACACCCAAAGGAACGCTGGTTCGGGAACTTGCGTTTGGCGATAATAATGAAAATGTGATTTATTTAGCCCGTCCGTGTCAGTATGTTAAAAGCCCGATTTGTTCCCAAAGGCATTGGACTACCGCGCGGTTTGCACCGGAGATTATCATTGCGGAATTTGAGGCGATAAAGCAGATTGCCGATGCGAATCCGGTTGTCTTGGTGGGGTTTTCCGGTGGTGCGCAAGTTGCGGGGTTGGTAGTTTCCGCAAAAGTCGGGTTGAATGTCAAAAAAATTATCACGATTGCCGGGAATCTGGATCATTTGGTGTGGACACAATATCACAACTTGCCGTCCCTTAATGAATCGATGAATTTGGAAAGTTATCGCAAGCAATTTGCAACTATTCCGCAGATTCATTATGTGGGGAACGATGATGAGGTTATTCCGTCTGCGTTGGTTAAAGATGTTGTGCAAGACGACAGCCTCGTTATTTCCGTTCCCAATGCCACTCATAATAAAGGATGGGAAAGTATTTACCCAAAAATTTGGGCGGAAAATTGAAGTAATAAAAACCCCACTTTTTGCGGGGTAAATGTTTTTAGTAGATTGATGTTTTAATTGCGAAATAAATAATTCCCCAGACAATTGCCATACAGATAAAAGCGAGTACCTTGCTTTTTTCATATTCTTTATACGTGCGCCACATTCCGGTGATGCAGACTCCGGAGTAGCCGAGCAATGCTAAAAAGGCGGCGGTGTAAAAACACAGCCATGCAAATGCCCGCGGGTTCATACTTAAAATTGACAGGTTATCCCATACAGCGTTTAAATATCTGGTGTTATAGCCGACTGTTTGTTTTAAGAGTATCATCAATACGCGGGTGATGAAAGCGGCAATTGCCATCCCCAGCACCGAAAACTTCCAAAAAGCTTCGGATAAAGAGCACTGACCATAAATAAAACGTCCTAACATTGTGGTTCTCCTTTTTAGTATCTGCTTATTATATAAAGATAATATTGCGTTTGCGCAACCGCTTTTTAAAAGTAACTTACAATATTTCTGTATTTTTTCAGACCAAGCAGTTTGTGAGTGGCGGCAATGTGTTCGTGCAGTTTGTTCCACTCGGTGTTTTCCTCAATGTACCGGCGGGCTTTTTCAGGTGATTTGGAAAGCTGAATTTCAACCACTTTGGTCAAAAGCTCAAACATCGCGGGGCTTATTTTATCAAACTCCAAGTGCAGCAGGTTGTTTTCATCAAACCAAATTGCTTTGTGTTTCAAGAGAGTGTTAAATTCAATCAAATCAACAATTTTGTAGGTTTCGGTCGGAAAAATCGGTTTGGCACGTAATAACAGGCGGAAGACCCATGTTGTATAAATTTGTTTTAGACGTTCTTCGGTGATTATCCCGTGTTTGACATATTCCGGCATAAAAGAGATGGAAACCGTGTCGGCTTTGTTTTCTTCAATGATGGATTTGCAAATACCGGGGGAATTTTGATATTCGCTGGACGGACCTAATGAATGCCCGTTTTCGTGACCGATAACAAAAATATGGTCAGCTTCGGGATCGTAATATTTGTGAAAATCAGGGTGTAAAAAGGCGTTGAGCATTCGGTTTGTCAGCGCTTCATCTCTGCTTTGTCTGACCTGACGGTGGTAAACGTTTCTTCTGCCGCCGCCGGTTTTGATGGAGAGCTTGTCATTATTGGGCAGGTTTTGCGCAATGGTCATTCCGCCGCGGCATTGGGCATAATCTCCGGTCAGGCTGACGATATCTACATCAACCATTGTTTGTTTAATGTCCGAATCCGAGCTGATGTTTTGTGCGTATTTGTCGGCAAAAGGCATCATTTTGCAAAGTTTGGGCATAGTGTCTTTGAATTGCAAAAGTAATTTTGTGCCTTCCAGATTCACAATGCCGACACGGGCGCCGAGCATATCTTTGGCGATAACCTCGATGTGATGCTCTTTAATCAGGCGGGCAAGTTCGGGGTTTTCAAGCACGGTCGTGGTCATTTCATCGTCATAGTTTTCACGGCTGATGGTAAATTCCAGCGGTGTTGCCTGCATCATTGCCCAGTGCTTGTCGGCAAGCATATCCATATCTTCATTATTTTGCAGCAATGCTTGTGCCTGCCAAGAGAGAAACTCTTTAAACAAGGCATTCGTGCAATAATGGGCGGCAACTTCAAGCTCGTTTGCCATTTCCGAGAATTCGTCTTTGAAGTATTCGGTATAGTCGATGGCTTTGAGTTTGTTGCCTTCGCGAACGACCATTGTGCGCGCGGAAAGTATGCGGCGAATCGCATTTATCTCGCTGTTTTGGAACATCTTTAACAAGATGTTATGAAATTCTTCTTCGCTTAAATCCGCAGGATAGAAGTTTTTGCCCTTGGGCGTGGTCAGCCCTTTAAAGATATTTATCGGCTCGGCGTCTATGCCATTGAGTCCGGATACGCCGTTTAACGAATTAAATAGTTTCAGGGCGAGTGCCGCGTGCTCATCCCCATCGGCAGCGGCGTCTTCTAAAGCTTTTTTCTGGGCGAGGTTATGCGGGTTGTCTTGTTTGAGGCTGACGTTATTTAGGATTTTTGCGGCGGCAACAAGGTGCTTAAGCGCTTTTTTATCCCCTTCGGCAAGAGCGGTGTAAGCGGGGGATTCTTCAGAGAGCAGGGTTACGTCGGTCATTTCCTCGGTGGTCATTTTTTTCAGGTCTTCAACCGTGTAGTTTAGTTCATAGCCGTTATATGTTGTCATTGATATCTATCTCCGTTGTTTTAAATTTGTAAAATTTCATATCAGGCGAATGGTAATCCGGATTCAAGCCCGCTTGTTGTTTTAAGTAAGCATAAATATTTGTATTGTTAGGGTTTTGCGCTTTTTTTTGCGGCAAAATAAAAGCCTCTTTGGTGCCGTAACGCAAAAGTGCGCCGTCATCTTTCTCCAAAACGGTATTAAAAGGGATTTCTTCGGGGGTGGTCAGTAAAAATATTTTTTGCGGTGTTTGGGAATGCAAGCCGGCTAATGCCGTATGGAGATTTTTTTGCAGCGAATATCCCGCGGTGGCATTGCAGACTGTTTTATCTTTTGAAGATATGCAAACGGCGAGATGTTGCAGCAACAGGCTTTTATTTATAAATGCGATAGAATTTTCTGAAGACTGAATCAGCTTCAACAGGTCAGAACGGTACTTTTGGGCAAATTGTTCGAGAGCCTGCTGCTGTTTTTCTTGTATGCCGAGAGGTTGAGGTTCGGGCGGAAAGTGTCGGTTGATAAAGCTGTTTAGGCGCTCATTGGTTCGTAAATTTGCGGTTTGACGATAATTTAGGGCTGCTGGTGTTAGTTTCAGCTCGTTAATCAGGGGGATTATTTGGTTTATATCCGTTGTGATAATAACGTTTTCCTGCGTTTTGTTTTCCTCCGGAGAGATAAAAAGCCCACTTAATGTTTGCAGATAATTCTTTGGGGAAACATCCTCGGTGAATGTCAGAATTGTCTTTCCTGCAGGCAATCGGGATAAAGCGAGGGCTATTGTCAACGTGTTTTCACGGTTTGTGTTTTGAGGAATGAGAATTGCTTTAATTTGTTTGTGTGCGGAAAAAACAGTCACAACATCAGCACCGTTATACCAATTTTGGGTGGTTTGCAGGGGGGTATAAGCCGTCAGGCTTTGGTCTGTTTGGTGCAGTGCGGTGCGAAAATGGATAATGTTAGCAATTAAAATCAAGATGCAGCTTAAGGTGATGCTTATGATTTTTATTTTGCGGCGTTTCAGCTTTTTTTTATCGACATACAAAAGCATTGCGGGTTACTCGCCGGTATTTTTTATGTTGCATTTTTGAATGTTTTGGCGTGCCAGAGCTATAATCGCTTTTTCCAGCTCGGCTAAAATCGGTTCGCCGATTTCGGCGATAAGTACTTTTTTCATGAGTGATAGTTTATAGTATTCTTTACCGTTTTCGCAATCTTGCCAGTAATGCACATCGCCGTTATTGTATTGGTTTGCCTGCAAATTTGCCTCCAGCTTGTCCAGAGCGGAAACAATTTTGGCTTCTAATGTTTCTTTGTGTTCATATTCCTGATAGAGATTGTATATTTTTTGATTAAGCGGCGCGGGCAGCAATGCTTTCAGCTCTTTGATGGCGGCGGTTTCGCGCTCTTTCTTTTCTTCTTTTAATTCCGGATGGACAATCTGATTGGCAACGGTGTAATCGCCGGTCTTGCTTTCGGCAATGTCATGAACGAGCGCCAGTTCGAGCATTTTGGTATAGTCTACTTTGTTTTTGAGGTAGGGCGCTATCAGCATAACCAGAAAGGAAAGCTTGAAAATATGCATAGCATCATTTTCGGTTGTGCCGTCAAAAAGGAGCAAGTCCCTTTTGACGACGCAGACTTCTTCCAGAACGCGCATAAAATTGATGATTTTATCAATTCTTTTCATCGCTTTCCTTTGTGTTATTTATTATTTGGCATTTTTACCGATAAACTTTTTGCCGTTCATATAAGGCTGCAGTTTTTCCGGAATCCGTATGGTGTGGTCTGCTTGCTGATGGTTTTCCATAAACGGCGCCAAAATACGCGGTGTGGCAATACCGGTGTTGTTTAGGGTGTGGACAAACTTAACTTTGCCGTCTTTGTTATCGCGGTATCTTAAGTTAGTACGGCGAGCCTGCCACTCGGTGATATTGGAGCAGGAGTGGGTTTCGCGGTAGCAGTTTTGCGATGGCGTCCATGCTTCCAAGTCATATTGGCGGTATTTGGGTGCGCCCATATCGCCGGTGCAAATCTCCAATACCTGATAAGGCAATTCCAAATCTTGCAATACTTCTTCAGAAATTTGAAGCAGGGTTTTGTGCCACTTTTCACTTTCGGCAATGTCATTTTTGCAGATAACAAACTGTTCGGTTTTCAAAAATTGGTGAACACGCACCAAGCCGCGCGTGTCTTTGCCGGCAGCGCCAGCCTCGCGGCGGAAACACGGCGAGAAACCGGCGTATAATACCGGAAGGTCGTTTTCTGACAAGATTTCATCTGCGCGCAGAGAGTTAAGGACGAGTTCTGCCGTGCCGGAAAGATAGAGGTCATCTGCCGGCATATAGTAAATTTCGTCTTGGGCAAACGGCAGATAGCCCATTCCGTACAACGGTTTTTGTTTGGCTAATGACGGAACGGTGATGGTGGTGAAACCATGCTCCGCGAGCTTATCCAGCACGAGCATATGCATAGCGAGTTCCAAACGGGACAATTCGTTTTTGATGGCGTAGGTGCGGGCGCCGCAAACTTTGGTGATGCGCTCCATTTCCGACCAGTCGTTCAGCTCCATCAGTTCAACGTGATCTTTGGGCTCAAAGTCAAACTTTGTCGGCTCGCCTACTTTTTTGATAACCACATTGCCGGTTTCATCCGGAGCAACCGGAGACTCGGGGCTCGGGAGGTTCGGCATCCGCCACATAATGCTATCAAACTTCTGTTGTTCGTCGGCGAGTTGTTCCTGTTCCTTTTTCAACTGTTCGCCAAGTTCTTTACTTTTGGCGATAATTGCGGGGCGCTCGTCGGCGGAAGCTGATTTGATGGAGTTGCTTAAACGGTTTTTCTCCTCTGCCAAAGCTTGGGTGGAGGTTTTTAATTTGTTTACATCTTTATAAAGGGACAGCAGCGCGTCTATGTCGATTTGTTCTGCCGTGTAGCCTTTTTTAGCAAGTCCGTCTTTAACAAGTTCTTTGTTTTCAGCGATGAATTTAATATCCAGCATTGTTGTTATCCTTTTTGATATAAAGTATTTGCAAAAATCTGAAAATAAGATTATCAATAATAAAAATTAAAAACAACAGAAATTTGAAAGGCAAGCACAAAATGATTGAAGGAAAAACAGTTCTGACCGGTGTTAAGCCGACAGGAAAACCGCATTTGGGCAATTATCTCGGCGCAATTAAGCCGACCATTGAGTTGGGAAATGCGGCAAAGCGGCATATTATGTTTATTGCGGATTATCACGCTATAAACGCTGAAAAAGATGCGGCAGTTTTAAATAAATCAATGAGGGAGGTTGCCTGCGTTTGGCTTGCGGCGGGGCTTGACCCGAAAAAGAGTATTTTTTACCGCCAGTCTGATGTGCCGGAAATATTTGAAATTACGACCATTTTAACTGCTTTCACACCTAAAGGGTTTATGAATAAGGCACACGCATATAAGGCTGCGGTGGATAGGAATGTTGCAGCTGGAAAGCCTAATGATGACGGTATCAATATGGGGCTGTATACCTATCCGGTTTTGATGGCGGCGGATATTTTGACGTTTGATACAGACATTGTGCCGGTGGGAAAAGACCAAATTCAGCATGTGGAGATTGCGCGCGATATTGCCGGTGCCATTAACGCAGTGTATGGCAAAGACGTGTTGGTGCAGCCGAATTATGTGGCAGATGAAAATATTGCAGTTATTCCGGGAATCGACGGGCGTAAAATGAGCAAGTCGTACGGCAATGTTATTCCGATGTTTGAAGATGACAAAACGCTGAAAAAAGCTGTTTTTGCAATTAAAACCGACTCGAAACCGATTGAAGAACCGAAGAATCCGGAAGAAGTGCTGGTATATGAAATCTATAAGACTCTTGCGCCAGCCGATAAGGTTGCCGAAATGGCGGACGGGCTTCGTAATGGCAAGCTCGGATACGGGCATGTCAAAAATATGCTGCTGGATGCGATTATCGAAAAAACGGCAAAAGAGCGCGAAGTGTATAATTACTATATGGCTCATTTTGACGAGGTTGAGCAGATTTTGGCGGAAGGTGCCGAAAAAGCGCGTGCCATCGCCAAAGGGACGTTAAAACGGTTGAAAGATACGGTGTTCGGCGTTTAGCCAACAGGCGGCAAGGCACAAAAATCCCCGCATTTCGCGGGGTTTTTGTTATGCTTTTTTCAAGATTTTTTCCCTAGCCTGTTTGGCTTTTTCGGAAAGGGACGGTTCTGCGGCTTTGGGGGCGTCGCTTTTTTGCCTTTGCGGTTCTTTTGCCGGATTAGCGGGGTATGCATAAAGAATTTCATTTTCGCTGTCGGCGTCTTCGTTATATTTCATTTCGCAGACATAAAGCGTTTCGGTTTGTTTCAGTTTGGCTATACTCTCTTTTTCCAACCCGTCAATAATGACCGTGTCTTTGGGATTGCGGTATAACTCAATGCATTTTTGGCGTTCGTTAAGGTAAAAAGAAGCTTTTTGCGGGGCGGTATCGCCTGCATACAACAGCAACATAATTTCCCCTTGGTCGTTTTCCATCAATTCGTAAACATCTCTGGGGTTTATCGGTCTTTTAGCCATAATTTTGTATCCTTGTCTGGAGTGTTTTGCCGTATTATAGAAAAAAGTTCTTAAAATTTTGTTACAAATCTTTTAGGGGCGTATTTTTTTGTTGCAATCTAAAAAATATATGGTATAAGGCTTGCAAATGTTAACAATTCAGAGAATAGAAAAGAGGTGATTTAAGTGGTTCAAGTTACTGTTATCGGTAATGACGTTGCGCAGTCTTTGAAGATTTTGAAAAAGAAAATGCAGCGCGAAGGCGTTTTCCGTGAGATGAAATTAAGACGTTGTCACGAGAAAAATTCTGAAAAGAAAGCCCGCCGTCAGGCAGAAGCGATCAGACGCTCCAGAAAGCAGTTGCGCAAGCGCTTAGATACTGAAGGTTTCTAAATTTTCAGATTAGTTTAGAAAAAGAGCTCCGAAAGGGGCTCTTTTTGCGTATAAAAAACGTTTAAATCGTTAAGATTTTAACCCTATTTTAAAAAAAATGCCTCTAAAGTGTAGTAAATTATAATAGAAAAGAGGTTTGCTATGTCGTTTCGTTATATGTTGTTATTGTCTGCGGGATTGGTTGCAACCGGTGCTCGGGCTGATTATTCGGCTGTGACGCATGCAACTGAAAATTCAGCATATAAAGTTGTGCAGATTACCGAAGCTGATTTTAATGCAGATGACAGCGGAAAAGTGTTTAAAGATTTCGCCGTAAATGAAAGCGGAGAGGTTGTGCCGCAATATTATCGCTATGAACTGAATACAGGCAAAGAGTATGATAGGGTCGTCACATTTGAAGAATCTGCAAGCGGCGACGGACAATCTGAAGTTGAGGGCGAAACCTTAAAAGTTAATCCGGGAATGGGATTAAGAAATCCGGAGGGAATAACCGCAAATTTAGTGCCGGGCGTGGGGTATAAAAACAATACGTTTGAATATGAATATACCGGCAACGGCGAAGCTAATGTGATTGTGCGCGGCGGCGTGTTTTTTAATGCCGGCGTTATCGGAACAAAGGATGCGGACGGCAACTTTACGGGAACGGCAATTGATGCGGATTTTATCGGCAATTCCATGAGTGCGAAAAGCGAGTATGCCGATGCCGTGCATATTGATGGTACGGTTATAGCAAACAAGGGGCAAATCGGGCTGGTTAAAGGCGATTTTGTTGAAAATAAGGCTATCGGCAATAATGTTGACGGCGGCGTTGTTTATAATAATTCCGGTTCATATATCAAAGGTTTTGAAGGGGATTTTGTCGGCAATGCCAGCAAGGCGACAAATACGCACGGCGGCGCAATTTTTAATTTGGGTATGATTGAGGATATTTCGGGCAATTTTATTGCGAATACCATTGATGCCGATACACAAGCGAATGGCGGAGCTATTCAAAATAATGACGATGCGGCGTCTATCGGAACGATTTCAGGGAGCTTTATCGGCAACAAGGCTGTGAGCAATTTGGAGGCTTGGGGCGGTGCAATTGATAATGCCAGCGGAACAATCGGCAATATTACCGGCGAATATAACAATAATCTGGCAGAAGCTCACGGTACGGATGCGATGGCTGTCGGCGGGGCAATCTCAAATCAGGGAACAATTGAAAACATTAGCGGGACTTTTATTGCGAATCGTGCTGTGGCGGATGATATTGCCGCGGGCGGGGCGATTTATCATGACGGGAGCTCTTCAAAAGAGGATGCGCTGAAAATTGTTAATTCTAATTTTTATAATAACAGCGTAACCGCGGACGGCGATGCGTTGGGCGGTGCGATATATGGTAATTATGTGCAGATTTCTGCAGATGGAAAAAACAGCGAATTTCGCGGCAATACGGCAAACGGTGAAAATAATGCCGTTTATATTGAGGGAGATTGGCGCAGTAACGGCGCGCTGATTTTGTCCGGAAACAATAGCGGCAAAGTCATTTTTGACGATAATGTATCCGGTGCGCAATATGATATTGATATTTTAGGCGACGGAACCGGTGAGGTTGTGTTTAATTCCCGTGTGGACAATGCGAATAATCTGACTGTCGGAAATGAGGCGGTCATGCATCTGGGGACGGCTGCGGATGTGAATGTGACGAACTATTCCGCTGCTGATAATGCGACTTTGAAACTGGATGTGGCGGTTGATACGGCGAATAATAAAGTCGATAACGGAATTATCCGAGTGGGCGGCGATATTCAGGGCGAAACGACAGTGATTGTTAATTCGCTGAATGAAGATGTGCTCGAAAATCCGGATAATGCGGTGGCAATGTTTGTGGAATCGGCAAATGATAATCCTGATACATATTCCGCCTTTAAGGTCGGGCGGGTTATCGGCAGCCCGTATATGTGGAAGTCTGTTAAGAATTATTATAATGAAGAGGGGGATACAGTCAGCAACTGGTATCTGGCATTAAAAGATAATGTTAATGCTGATGACGGTAATAGCGGCGATGATGGTAATGACGGCAATGATGGCGATAACGATAAAGAATATGCGCCGGAAGTCGGAGCTTATGTTGCTATGCAGACTGCCGCAGTGGAACAGAATCGGGGTATTACACATAAAATCAGCGATGGTTTGCGTGCGAATCGGAACAGAGGATGTTGTGACCGGAAATTTGCCCCACGCCGCGAGGCTTGGGTGAATGCGGATTATTCATACGCAGAGATTGATGCGCCGAGCGAGATGGATGCTAATATTAAAGGTGTGACCGCCGGTTTTGACGTGGCGGCAGATGCACGGAATCGTGTCGGGCTTTTTGGGGCGTATCATCAAGGCGATTATGATTTATCCGGAAAAGGCGATTTCAGGTCTTCTCTCGGTTCTAAAATGGATATCGACAGCTATTTGGGCGGCTTGTATTATTCCTACGGCGGCAGAAACTGGACCGCTTTAGCGACTGTATTTGCCGGACAACAGGACATCAATACCAAAACGGATGACCATTTGGCAACGGCAGATACGTCGGCAATGCAATATGGTGCAGGGCTTGAAGTGGCGCGCAAGTTTTATCTGCCGTATGCGTGGATTATTGAGCCGAGTTTGGGGTTGTATTATACCGCGCTTGATATGGATGGCTTTACGGATAATGTCGGCAAAAAGGTTGAGTTTGATGTGATGCACTATATGGAAGCGGAATTGGGCTTGCGGTTTGAGCATTTGTTCTGTCGCGGCGGCTGGACATCCAAAGTATATATGAAACCGTCGGTTATCCAGACGTTTGCAAGCGGGAATCGTACGAGAATTACCGGTTTGAAACAAGCGGATACATATGAGAATCAAACACTCGGCAGAATGGAAATCGGCGCGAAATTCGGGTTAACGCCGGCGCTTTCGGCTTATACTTCGGCAAACTATACGTTTGGCAGCGAATATCAGGCATATGGCGTTGATGCCGGTTTGATGTATGCTTGGTAACAGATGATTGATTGGAGCAAAACAAAAACCGCTGAAATTCAGCGGTTTTTGACTTCTATGAAAACTTGTTATGCAATCTTTTCGACTTGGTTAAATTCCAACTCAACCGGCGTATAACGACCAAAGATTGATACGGAAACTTTCAAACGGGTCTTTTCGTTATCAACTTCTTCAACCACGCCGACGAAAGAGGCAAACGGACCGTCGGTAACGCGAATCTGCTCGCCGACTTCAAAGTAAACTTGGGTTTGCGGACGTTCAATTCCCTCTTCAATCTGTTCCATAATGCGTTTTACTTCGCGTTCGCTGATAGCTTGCGGTTTATTATGGCTGCCCAAGAACCCGCTGACGCGCGGTGTATC
This sequence comes from uncultured Alphaproteobacteria bacterium, assembly GCA_910576955.1. GTDB lineage: Bacteria > Pseudomonadota > Alphaproteobacteria > RF32 > CAG-239 > CAG-267. Next base: position 120,388 of record CAJTJB010000002.1, read on the forward strand.
TTTAACAATGTGCCAAGTGTCATCGCTCATTTCCATCTTTACAAGGATATACCCCGGGAAAAACTTGTGTTCAGCGTTTACTTTTGCGCCTTTTCTTACTTCAACAACCTGTTCGGTAGGAACGAGCACTTCCAAAATCTTGTCATCCATTTTTTTGAGGACGGCTTGTTCACGAATAGATTCGGCAACTTTCTTTTCCGAACCGGAATATACATTGACAACATACCAACGAGCGGTCATAGGCTAACTCCTAATACTGAAAGATTAAACGGACGATATATGCAAAAAACATATCGACTAAAAAGAAAAACGTTGAGGCGATAGCAACAATAACCAACACCATAACAGTTGCGCGCATAACTTCTTTTTTAGAAGGCCACGTTACTTTTTTTACTTCTTGTTTGACTTGTCTTAAAAACTGTATCGGACTTGTTTTTCCCATAGCTGTACCATTCAATAACATTGATAAAAAGGGCAGGACACATCATCCCCCGTTGAGGGAACGCATCCGGCTTATTGCCGCCAACATATTAAATTATTTTTTTAATGTCAATAATTATATTCGGGTTTACCCAAGGAATAGTAGGAATTGGTTTTATTTGGTGAATTTTTGGGGGATTTTAACTTCTGTTGTTATTAATAATAAAAAAATATCTTTACGGGTTTTTGTTATGGCTGGGACACATAGTTCAATCTACAGACCATATCAAAAAAATAATTGCTATTTTATGAGAACTCAATATAATGCAATCAGAATAAAATTATGGTGTTTAACTATTAAAATATTATGAAATGAGCACAGAATTCAAGCATCTACGTAAAATTATCATTGAACTTTCTGATGGTTCTTTTGATGCTATCAAGGAAATGAAATCTTTAAGCCAAATTACAGGAATGTCGGTATATGCAAATTTTAAAGGAAGGAGCATCCGAATCACGCCTCATACCAAAGCTTATCAAGTGATGGAGCTTTGGAAAAAGTTGGAAAATAATCGTATCAGCAGATAGCCTTAAAGAAAATTTTATTTTAGCTGCTGTATTTTATCAAAGTCCCTTACAATGTTAAATTGTGAGGGATTTTTTTATAAAAAACGCCAATCTTGAGGGGCGGGGCGCATAGGACATCTACGGACTTTTATTCTTGATATTTCAATTATATTTTGATACGCAATAAATAATTTTCTAGAAAATCAATATATTGATATCTTGGACGGACAATCTCAATATATAAAAAAATAAAGGAGTTCTAAATGGAAAAAATCTATATTTTAAATGAAAACGGACGTTTTTGTGGTTTGCGGGATCGTGGGGAAGTTCACAATCAAGGTATTTTGCACTCGGCTGTACAGTGTTGGATTATGAACTCTAAAGGTGAGGTGCTTGTCCAGAGAAGAGCGGCAACAAAAGATAAAAGCGCTGGAAAATGGGATGTGTCTTTTGGTGGGCATTGTGTGAAAGCCGATAAAGATGAAGATATTTTGCTTGCTAATGTTATTAAAGAGGGGAAAGAAGAATTAGGTCTTAAAATTAAAGCTGATGATGTGATTAAGCTGGGTGAGGTCAGATATACTTCGCAAGAAAATAAAAATAAAGAATTATTGGGCGTCTTTTTGATCAGAGTTGCGGATAATCAAAAATTTGTTTTTGAAGATGGCGAAGTTTCAGAGGTTAAATGGATGCGACCAGAAGATTTAAGAAAAAATATTCAGGATAAATCCAAGGAATATGCTAATCGTTTAGGCGCCGTATCTTTGTTACAATGTTATGGATACTAATGAGATGCAAGTTATATCTGCGACTGAATATGAAAAAATTGCAAATGGATGGTGATCCTGCTGTTGAAGTTCAAATTATATATATGAGAAAATAAGTAACCACCTCTATTGCCTATAAAGGCTTTTATGCGGGATGGTCCGTGTAACAAGCGGGAAACAGTCTCATTTGGCGCGCCTCACGCGGACTCTGTTAAATACTTGTTTATAAAGAAAAAAGACGCTTTTTAGCACCTTTATCTTGAGTGGCAGAGCACATAGTGCAATCCACGGACTGTTATTATTTCTTTTTAGGCTCAGGTAAATCATCATACATGGCACGAAATAAACCGGTCAGAAATTCTTTATTATCAACTTCATCTACCAACAACATTTCTTTTGCTCCCTCATAAGGTGATTCAAATGTGGCTGTTGGCATATAAGAAATTGCTGATTTTGTAGATTTTACAAGCAATCGATCGTCATAGATACCGCCTATAACCTTACCACGATAATAAATTATAAATTCGCCCATCATTGAACGGTAAGTTATTTCTTCCAATTCGGATAACTGCTCTAAAATAAATTGCAGATATTCGTTACTTGATGCCATAATCCCTCCCCTTGTTTCAACCAACCTCTGAATTTTACCTCTACTAAATAATAAAATATTGTGTTTTAAGAAAAAGTAAAACCGAAAATTTGTTCAATAGATGACATCAACGTCAGTTAATGAAAAGAGATGAGTATGATATTTTTAACAAATAATTTTCCCGGAATTCAACAAGATTCAAACTGCATTAAATGCTTGTAAAATAGAGGATTTTATCGGAGATAGTCCGTGTAACAAGCGGGAAATGGCTCTGATGGGCGCGCCTCACACGGACTCGGTTAAGCTCTTGTTTTATAAAGGAAAAACCGCCCTTTCGGACGGCTTATCTTGACTGGCAGGGGCGGAAGGATTGACATCGTATTACTCCGCCGCACAGGCGCTCATCAGCTTTGCTGACCGCGATACTCCCGTCTCGCTTTCGCTGGTAGTCGAACCCTCTTTCCGGGTTCGTATCTGTCTGTCTTTATCAGCCATAAAAAAACCACCGTAAAGGTGGCTTTTTTATGACTGGCAGGGGCGGAAGGATTCGAACCCTCGACATTCGGTTTTGGAGACCGACGCTCTACCAACTGAACTACACCCCTGTGTTTGATGCAAAAGGCTTTGTGCCGTTTGCTTTCACTTTGATACACGTTCTAAAACAATAAATCAAGTGTTTTTTGCGCTTGTCGATAAATTTTAGTTTTTACGCAATTCGGCGGCGGTGTTCCACATCTTTTCGAGATTATAGAAGTCGCGGACTTCGGGGCAGAAAATGTGAACAATCACATCAAAAGCGTCAATCAAAACCCAGTTGGCTTTTTCTTCGCCCTCGGAGGTGGTGTTATAGCCGTTTTGCTTTAAGGTATATTTGAGCTTGTCTGCCAAAGCGGCAACGTGGCGGTTTGATGTGCCGCTGGCGATAACCATATAATTGGCGATGGAGGTTTTGCCCTTGAGGTCTATGGTGACGATATTTTCAGCTTTGTTGTCGTCTAATGTTTTTTCAATCAATTCAAGCAATGTGTTATCGGTTGTGCTCATTTTATACTCCTAAAATTTAGTCAAGCGGTGACCAAGGTTTTTTGATTTCAGGTTCATCCTCTTTATATTCCATAACCATATCCGGGTCAACTTTTTTCTTTTTGGCAGGAACGAAACGGGCGATTTCGCGTAGGCAATCAATCGTATTTGTGCCGGCAATGGCAGAAATCGCATATATCGGAGAGGCGGTTGCTTTTGACAGGGCTTTAATTTTTTTCTTTATTTCCGCCTCTGTCAGCGAATCGGTTTTATTGAGAGCAACCACTTCCGGTTTGTCTGCCAGTTTGCGTTCATAAAGCTCCAGTTCTTTGCGAATCTTTTTATACTCTTTGGCAACGTTTTCGGAGGTTGCGTCTATCAGGTGCAGGAAAACCGAGCAGCGTTCAACGTGTTTTAAGAAACGGTCGCCTAGCCCGACGCCCTCGTGTGCCCCCTCAATAAGCCCCGGAATGTCTGCCAAAACAAGCTCTTTGCCATCAACCCACGCCACGCCCAAATTCGGGTGAAGGGTGGTGAAAGGATAATCGGCGATTTTGGGGCGGGCTTTGGTTACTGCAGTTAAAAATGTTGATTTACCGGCATTCGGCAACCCAATTAAGCCGACATCGGCAATGATTTTTAAGCGCAGCCACACCCACATCTCAACGCCCGGCCAGCCGGGTTCGGCATAACGCGGAGCTTGGTTAGTCGATGTTTTAAAACGCGTGTTGCCGCGTCCGCCGTCGCCGCCTTTGGCAATCATAAACTTTTGCCCGGCTTCCACCATATCGGCAATGACCGTTTCGCCGTCATCGGCAATAATTTCCGTACCGACCGGAACTTTGATGATGATATCCTCGCCTTTAGCGCCGCTCATTTCCGACCCCATACCGTGTTGTCCGTTTTGAGCCTTGAAATGTTGCTGATAGCGAAAGTCAATCAGCGTGTTGAGGTTTTCGACCGCAACAAACCAGACGCTGCCCCCCTTGCCGCCGTCGCCGCCGTTCGGACCGCCGAATTCAATATACTTTTCACGCCGGAATGACACGCAACCGCGTCCGCCGTCGCCTGATTTTAAGTATATTTTTGCCTGATCCAGAAATTTCATTGTTGCTCTCTTTGTGGTCGTTTAGCCCGATGAGGATATGTATCCTGTTTTTTTGAAAAATAAAGGGGATGTCTGACACCCCCTTATCTTTTGCTTGCGAGTGAGATTATTCAGCCGGTACAACAGAAACATAAGTTCTGTCATTGGCTTTGGTCTTGAACTCAACTTTTCCTTCTGCGGTTGCAAAAATGGTGTGGTCTTTACCCATGCCAACATTTTCACCCGGGTGGAATTTTGTTCCGCGCTGGCGAATGATAATGTTGCCGGAAATTACGGATTCACCGCCGAATTTTTTTACACCTAAACGACGTCCGATAGAATCGCGTCCGTTTGATGAGCTACCGCCTGATTTCTTATGTGCCATTTTTAAAAACTCCTACTTAATTATTTGCACAACTCGGTAATTTTTACGAGTGTGATGTTTTGTCTGTGACCGTTTTTACGACGGTAGTTTTGTCTTCTTTTTTTCTTGAAAACGATAACTTTTGCGTCTTTAGCCTGTTTAACGATGGTCGCTTTTACGCTTGCGCCGGCAACAAAAGGTGTGCCAACGGTTTCGTCCATTGCCAAGACTTCATTAAAAATTACTTCGCTTCCGGCTTCGCCCGCAATCTTTTCGATTTTGATAACGTCATTGGACGCTACTTTGTATTGCTTGCCGCCTGTTTTAATTACTGCATACATTTTATTTCACCTGTTTTATAGATTTAAACATAACTTTTTTGTGCACTATACATAAGTTTTTTCAGGAGTCAATAAGAATCTGATATAAATTTAAATTTATTTGCTTTTTTCTCTTCTTCTTTGAGGCGTCGGTAAAGGCGTGGATGCATAAAACGCCCGTTCCAAATGCCGTTTTTGCGGCGCTTGGCTTCGGCTTGTTCGGCGGCGTAATCGCTTTCCAGATAAACAATCGCGTGACCGGAGCGTATCATTTCGGCGTTTAGGTCGGTTTTGCCGACATAACAAGTGCATAAATCCCGATTATATTTGTCTTTTTTATGGATGATGCATCTGACTTCGCCGTTTGCAATCAGTTTTTGCAGATGTGACAGAGATTCTTTGCCGCAGGGATAGTTTTGTTGCTTTTTGTCTTTGCAGAGTTGGGTGTATTCCGGAGCATCTATGCCCATCAGGCGGATGCGGCGCGTGCCGATTTCAAGGCTGTCACCATCAACCGCTTTGACCGGAGCGAGCGGAGAGGAAATAATTTCTTCCGCGGAGCTCGCACTTTCAAAGTATAGCGAAAGGGCGGCAAGAATTATGCAAAATATTATGCGGTATGGTGTGTATATGTGTGACAATTTTCTTCCCATCGGCGGACTTTCAATATATTTTTAGCCTAATAGTATATACTTATAACTTTATTAAGGGTTGGTTAGCGTGCAGAAAAAAATAGTTTTGAGCTTATGCCTGGCAGCTGCAGCAATGGGGATGGCGTCTTGTTCCTGCTTTTTCGGATCCGGAACAGAAAAATATGAGAATTTGAGCAACGAAGCTGACAGTTATGCCGGTGCGGATGTTGTTGTGTATCATCCGGAAGAGGCGGCAAGCGTGTTTAATAAGAGGGTGCCGCCGCTTAATTCGCTGATTGTGTGCCGCGATAAGCAGTGTGCGCCGGCAGAGCTTTCAAAGTCACGCGAATATATCTTCAATGCGTTGACACAGCTGGTTGATAATAATTTGGACAGTACGGCATTGTTGTGCGAGGCGAATCCGCAGGCGCACGTTTGCGTTAATCCGTATTTGACTGTTCCCGCGAAAATCGGCGTTACACCGGCGTATGTTTATTTTGACGGTGTGAAAATTATTGATGCTTCAATTAAAGACGGGCAAACCGGGCTTGATTTGGTGCTCGGGTATAATTTGAGCTACAACGGGCAGACGCCGACAGTATGCAAACCCGACAAAGCGATGCTTTATGTGAAAAATAATAATAAGGTTGTGTTAAACGGCAACGGCTTTAAATGCGATATGACGAGTGTGGGCACGACAACCATCCGTGCTTTGTTCAGCATTGATTATATTGATTTGGATTATGGTTATATCGGCGGATATTACAGTATCGGGCTTTCAGGGCCGGCATACGGCGGCGGTACGGGATACAGCCTTATCCGGTTGAAAAAAGACGCGCATCCGCTAAAGCCGTCTTTAATGGCGCCTGCGGCTGAAGAACCTGTTGCGGCTGACCCAGTAAAACCGGTTGTTAAACCGCAAGTTAATCCCGAGGCACTGAAAATTAACGATACGGAGGCAGAAAAGGCGCTTGCTCCGGTTCAGATTAAGGAAGAAGTTGTCAAGAAACCGGAAGAACCAGTTGTTGAATCGTATTCCGGTCGGAAACCTTTGCAGACCGATGTCAGTTTTGAGAGTTCCGATGAACGCATTTACCTTACTCCGGCGCAGCCGATGCAGCTTTCTCCCGATTCGGTGGTTACGTCCGAAAAGGTTATCCTGAATCCGGAGTCGCGGAATGCCAAACCTTATGAAATCAGAGAAGTCGGGTTTGAGCCTGCGTTTGAAGAGGTTTATGTTGATGATTTAGATGAATATATAAAATAAAAATTAACGATTTAGGTTTTAATGTAAAAGAGCTTCAAATGGTATTTGGAGCTTTTTTGCGGGTAAAGAGGTAAAAAAACAGGAAGAATTATGAATAAGAAATTTGTTATTGCATTGATTGGGGCGCCGGCTTCCGGCAAAGGATATATAGCATCTTCTTTGGTTAAGGAACTTAAAGGGGTATATGGTTTTAAAGATGAGGATATTGCCGATATTTCCGTTGGCGAAATGATACGGCGCGAGAAAAAGGCGAAAACACCGCTGGGGCTTGCTCTGGAAGCTAATATGAAAGAGGGCGGGCTTGCGCCGGATGATATGATTAACGAGATGTTGATTGAAGAACTGAAAAATGTGAATGCAAAAGTGTTGATTATGGACGGGTATCCACGCACCGTGGGGCAGGTTAAGGAATTTGACAAGCTTATGAAACAATTTAACAGCGCGGTTATTTTCCGCGATACACCGAAAGATTTGATTTTAGAGCGTGTTAAGAATCGGCGTATCTGTGAAAAATGCGGTATGGCGCATGATGTTGGCGATGGCGTTTGCGAGTGCGGCGGACGTTTGGTTAAACGCAAAGATGACCAAGTTTTGCCGGAACGTTTGGCTGAATATGAAGAAATGACCAAGCCTGCGGTTTTGGAATTGCAGAAAAAAGGCAAAAATTTCTTTTGGTATGAGGGAACGGCAGAAGGCGAAGATATTGCCCGTGACTTTTTAGCGGCAAATAAGCAGTATTTGCAGTAAGGCTTGCGATGAGTATTGCGGCGGTTCGGGAATATTTTAAGCCATTCGGAATTGAAAATCGGATTTTAGAGTTTGATGTTTCAAGCGCAACGGTTGAATTGGCTGCTTTGGCGCTTGAGTGTGAGCAATGCCGGATTGCAAAAACGCTGTCGTTTGATTGCAATGGCGAGACACTGCTGATTGTGACTGCCGGCGATTGCAAAATTGATAATGCTAAATATAAACAGCAATTTCAGTGCAAGGCAAAGATGTTGACAGCAGAAGAGGTTTTGGCTCGTACGGGGCACGCTGTGGGCGGTGTTTGTCCGTTTGCCGTTCCGAATGGTGTTAAAATATGTTTGGATGTATCCTTAAAAAGATTTCAGACGGTTTTTCCTGCCTGCGGGAGTGCAAACAGCGCGATTGAGTTGACACCTGATGAGCTGGAAATGTATACGCAAAATTCTGTTTGGGTTGATGTGTGTAAAGTGAAATAATTTTTTTATTTAGTAAGAGAAAAGCCCGAGAAAATCTCGGGCTTTTTGTGATACACTGTATTTAAATTAAGCGTCTTCACCGGTTTCCTGATTAACACGTTTGGCGGAAAGTCTGATTTTTCCGCGATTATCCGTGCCCATACATTTAACCCAGATTTTGTCACCTTCTTTGTAGAAATCTGTAACCGAGGCAATGCGCTCGTTTTTGATTTCAGAGATGTGAACCAAACCTTCGGTTGAACCCAAGAAGCGGACGAATGCGCCGAAATCCATAATTTTGGTGATAACACCGTGGTAGTTTTTGCCATCTTCAGGAACAGCAACAATACCATTGATGATTTCAAGTGCGGCTTCGGCGTCTTTCTTGTCAACAGCAGCAACATTAACCGTTCCGTCATCATCAATATCAATCTTGGTGTTGGTTTTTTCGATGATATCGCGGATAACCTTGCCGCCGGTGCCGATAACTTCGCGAATCTTGTCTACCGGAATCTTGATAGTGATGATACGCGGTGCATTCGGAGAAACTTCCGGACGAGGTTCTGCTAACGCTTTTGCCATTTCACCCAAAATGTGAATGCGCCCTTCGTGAGCCTGTGCCAAAGCGTTTTTCATAATCTCTTTGGTGATGGAAGTGATTTTGATATCCATCTGCAGAGCTGTTACGCCGTCTTTAGTTCCGGCGACCTTGAAGTCCATATCGCCGAGGTGGTCTTCATCACCCAAAATGTCGGTTAAGATAGCGACGCGACCGTCATCTTCTTTAATTAAGCCCATAGCAATACCGGCAACAGGCTTTTTCAACGGAACGCCGGCATCCATTAACGAAAGGACAGAGCCGCATACGGTTGCCATAGACGAAGAACCGTTTGATTCCATAATATCCGATACGACGCGGATGGTGTAAGGAAATTCTGCCTTGTCTTTCGGCAACATCGGGTGAATAGCGCGCCATGCGAGTTTGCCGTGACCGATTTCACGACGCCCAGGCGAACCTAATCTGCCGCATTCGCCAACCGAGAATGGCGGGAAGTTATAGTTTAACATAAATTCCTGACGGGTTTCATCCATCAAGCCGTCAATAATCTGCGAATCTTCGCCCGTGCCCAGTGTGGTAACAACCAATGCCTGCGTTTCACCGCGGGTGAACAGGGCAGATCCGTGTGTTGTCGGCAATAAGTTAACTTCGCAGGTAATCGGGCGGACAGTTTTTGTGTCACGACCATCAATACGCGAGCCCGTGGTTAAAACTTTTTCACGCATTACCGAGTGCATTAACTTTTCAACAGCGTCTAAAGCATAGCGGGTTTCAAACTCGTTTTCGGGGTCAATAGTCGCATTAACTTCTGCGCTTAATTCACCTAAACGGGTTGAACGTTTTTGCTTGTCTACTTCGTTAAATGCCTCTTCGTATTTGCTGCGAAAGTCTTTTTCGATACGATTGTAGAGTTCGTCAAACTCCGGCGGAAATACCGGTGCTTCCCAAGGTTCTTTGCCAGCTTCGGCTTTTAATTCGTTAATCATATTGATAACGCCTTGGAAGTTGTCAAAACCGAACATTACGGCGTTTAACATTGTTTCTTCCGAAAGTTCGTTGGCTTCGGATTCAACCATCAAAACGCCTTCGCTTGTTCCGGCTACGGTTAATTCCAACTCGGAATTTTTCAACTCTTCAACTGTCGGGTTCAAAACATATTTTCCATCAATATAGCCCACTTTGGCAGCGCCAATCGGACCTAAAAACGGAATGCCGGAAATTGCCAGTGCGGCAGAGGCGGCAACCATTGCCAAAACGTCCGAATCGGTTTTTTTATCATGTGCGATAGTGGTGCAGACAATTTGAACTTCGTTTTTAAACGCATCAGGAAACAGCGGGCGAATCGGGCGGTCAATCAAACGGGATACCAAAACTTCGCGTTCGGAAGGTTTGCCCTCGCGTTTCATAAAGCCGCCGGGGATTTTGCCGGTTGCATAATATTTTTCCTGATAGTTAACAGTTAAAGGGAAAAAATCCTGATCAGCTTTTGCTTCTTTTGCGGCAACCACAGTTGCAACAACGACCGTATTTCCATAACTTGCATAAACGGCACCTGTTGCCTGCTTTGCGATTTTACCTGTTTCTAAAACTAATTTGCGACCGCCCCATTCCATTTCTTTGCGGTGCACATTCCAATTGACCATATTTTTTACCTTTCCTATAAAATACCTCACCTGATGTTATATCAGGATTTTGCAAATAGCGGAGCCCCATTGCCCCGCTATTTGTTTTCAAACATTACTTACGTAAATCTAACTTTTTAATCAATGTTTGATATCTTTCTTCGCTTGTTGCCTTTAAGTGGTCTAACAAGTGACGGCGGCGGCTGACCATCTTCATCAAGCCCAGACGAGAGTGCAAGTCTTTTTTGTGGGTGTTGAAGTGTTCAATCAGCGCGTTGATACGGTATGTCCAGATAGCAATTTGAACTTCCGGTGAACCGGTATCACCCTGTTTGGTGCCGTATTGAGCAATAATTTCTTGTTTCTTTTCATTTGTAATCGACATCTTCTATTCCTTTTTTATATTAAATTTAACGTTTATAAATTAAATACCCGAATCGGGAAAACTTTGTTTTCTTTTGTTCCGATTAAGGCGATAAGCTTGTTTTCAAAACAGGCAGCTGCCATGTCTTCAAACGGAATTAAATCCGCAGAATCAAACATTTGCCCGCTTTTCAGCTTAAGAGTTTGCTCTTTGGTTAAAGCGATAACCGTGATGTCGCACAGAAATGTTTCAACCGGTTTAAGAGGGGAAACTCCGTCGCCTTTATATAGCATATTTTTTAAATTATCCAGCAAAATCGTATGCGAGAGGTCAAAAAATCCGTTTTTAGTGCGGCGAAGCGCGGTTAAATGCCCGCAAGTGTTGAGCGCAACGGCAATATCCGTGCCGAGAGTGCGGACGTATGTGCCTTTAGAGCAGGTGACGCGGAAGTCGGCTTCTTTTTGTTCCAAACGCGTGTTTAAGAGCGTCAGTTCTTTGATAGTGATTTGTCGGGAGGGAATTTCAAACTCTTTGCCTTTGCGTGCCAAGTCATATGCGCGTTCCCCGTTAATGTGAATGGCGGAATATTTGGGAGGAATCTGGCTGATTTCACCGATAAACTGCGGCAGGATGTTTTGTATTTGCTCTAATGTGGGGATGTTGGCGGAGGTTTCGGAAATTTCGCCTTCGGTATCTGCGGTGGTGGTGGCAGTGCCGAATTTGAGCGTGAACTCATATGTCTTTTCCGTTCCCTCAAGGTAAGGGATGAGCTTGGTTGCCTCGCCGAATGCCAATGGCAGAACGCCGGTTGCAAAAGGGTCAAGCGTGCCGATGTGTCCGGCTTTTTTAGCGTGAAACAAGTATTGAATTTTACGCAAGGCTTGGTTGGAGCTGATACCTTGCGGTTTGTCAAGGATTATCCAGCCGTTTATATTTTGGTTATAATGCGAGCTCATATAAAAAGTTCCAGTTGTTGGTTTTTGTTTAAGTTATTCAAGGCTTCTTTTACGATGGGAACGGATACGGTGCGCCCGTATGTCCATGAGATGTCGTCAATTTCTGCTATTAAGCGCGCAACGAAATCAAAAGAGCGCTCGGTGTGTTTTAGGATATAGTCTAATATGTCCTGCGAGATGATTATCTGGCGGTCATTGAAGAGCTTGACAATCAGCGCGGTCAACATTGTATCATCGGGTTGCAATATCTCAACAGTCGGGATGATGTTTAGTCGTGAGCGCAAATCCGGCAGTTTCAGCGGCAATTTCGACGGCGGCAGCTCGGATGTAAACAATATAAATTTATCCGGAACGTTGTAGTGGTTATATAAATGGAAAAAAGCCTCTTCGTTGATTGTTCCGTCAAGGTTTTCAATTACCAGAAACGGATATTCGTTAGCGTATTTATTTATATTTTTCATATTGATTTGCGCCGCGTTGACAATCGGGATTTGTATTGGGCGGGGCAGGCTTTTTTGCACTCGGTTTATCCATATGTGGGCAAGGTGGGATTTGCCCGAGCTTTTCGGACCGTAAATATTTAACGCAAAGTGTTGCCAATAAGGCCACATTTTGATGGCTTTGTAAGCGGTTTCATTACAATTTGCGACCAAAAAATCCTCTTCGCCCATATAGGTATTCGGGGCGAATTTTAATAAATATTGTCCGGATTTATTTTTGAGGCGGTTTTCCATTATGACTTCATCACCTCATAAACTTTTTGGGTTAAATCGCTTAAGCTGAACGGCTTGGGGATGAACGACATATTGTCGATGTCGGTGTATTCTCCTTTTAAAATATCTTCGGAATAGCCCGATGCGAGAATGATTTTAATTTCCGGCAACATCTCAAGCACTTGTTTTGCAAGTTCAATCCCGTTTTGCCCCGGCATGACCATATCGGTTATCAGGAGTTGGAAGTTTTTATCGGTTTCTAATGTTTCGAGCGCGTTTTCTGCCGAATTGCAGCCGACAACGTCATAGCCTTTTTTACGCAGGGCGCGCACGGCAAAGGTTCGTACCGAGTTTTCATCATCCACCAGCAATATACGCGTATTTTCTATATTATCCGGTGTTTGTGTCAGGTCATCGGTGGCAGATAAACTCAAACCGAGAATGACTTTGCCGGTGTCTTTTTTGACGGCGTCCGGAGTGAGAACGGCGCGTCCGCGTTTGTCATTTAAGGTGCGGCGGTTGAACATATCTTCGTTTGTTTTTTTGATTTCTGCCGGATAGGCGGGAAGATAGATTGAAAATGTGGTGCCGACATTGACGGTGCTTTTAACCTTAATAAATCCTTCCATTTGGCGGACAATGCCATATACGGTGGCAAGTCCGAGCCCCGTTCCCGAGCCGACGACGTTTTGTTTGGTGGAGAAAAACGGCTCAAATATGCGCGACAGGTTTTCAAGCGGAATGCCGCAGCCCGAATCGGTCACGTCCATACGCACAAAGCTGCCGCTTTCAATGGTTTCCGCGCCAAAGTGATATGGCTCAAGCAGGGTTTCCATTTGCGTTGAAATGGTCAGCGTTCCTTTTTTATCCATTGCGTCTTTAGCATTAACGCAGAGATTGAGAACAACTTGTAAAAATTGGACACGGTCTACTTTGATGCAATCCAGATTTTCGCCGTGGCGGAATTTCAGCTCGATTTGCTCGCCGACCGTGCGTTTCAGGAGCGGGGTGTAGTTTACCAGAATATCGGTGATGCTGTTTAATTCCGGCTGAAGCGGCTGTTTGCGAGAGAATTGCAGCAATTGGCGGACAAGTTCCGCCGCGCTGTTGGCATTTTGCTTAATTTGGATAATGTCTGCATAAGACGAATCGCCCAAACGATGGCGTTGGAGCAATAAATCGCAAAAGCCTATCATTGCCGTCAGCAAGTTATTAAAATCGTGCGCAACGCCGCCGGCAAGCTGCCCCATTGCTTGCATCTTTTGGGCTTGGGCAAACTGGGTTTCGAGGTTTTTCTGTTCGGTTGTGTCCAAACAAAACAGAACCGCGCCTTTAACATTTTCTTTTATTTGGATGGTTGAAGAAAACAGCGGGCAGATATATAGCCGCAAAATTTTACTTTTGTTTTTTTGTTTGATGTTTAAATCGAAATATGCCGGCTGCAATTTGCCGTTTTCCGAGGTGAAAGCGTTGAGCTGCTTTTTGATTTTAGAAATACTTTCTTCGTCCAGATAATTGGAGAGGTAGTTGTCTAAAAGCTGCGAGGCGGAGGGCACGCCTAATATATCAAGAAAGCGCTGATTGGTGCGTTTGATAACCAAATCCAAATCTAACAACATCATACCGAACGGCGAGAGGTTGAAGATGCTGTTTGCTTCCGACGCAGCCTCTTCAAACGCTTGTTTTAAGTTTGAATCGGTCGGAATGTTGCCGATGACCGCTCCGCGCGTCTGCAGTTCCGTTCCCTCTTTGAACTGGTCGATTTTGACGAGATATTCGCTGATGTCTTCATTATTGTTTTTGACATAAGCCGTATATTGGCGGCAGGCTTTATTGAGAAGTTTCTCGTCGCTTGATGTCGGATGGAGAAAATCTGTGATGCTTTTGCCTAAAATTTCTTCTTTGGGGGTGTTTAGCATCAGGCTTAATGTCTTATTGACATATTCCACTTTGCCTTTGGCATTTTGCAGATAAATTCCGACAGGCATAAAATTAAGAAAATTATAGAACGAACGGCGCTCTTCCTGAAAAATGGCGTCCATTGTTTTTTCGGATGTAATATTTTCCAAGCTCCATAACAGGTAAATGTTATATTTTTTATCAAAAGCGGAGGCTTTGTCCATTTCTTCACTGTCTGTTTGGGCAAGGCTTATCGGGCGGATGGTCACGCGATACCATTCCGCGCCGGAAAATACGGTTGCCGTATCAAACTTTAGGGCGATATCCAATGAAGTTTCTTTTAAATGCTCGGCCGCTTGTTGCAATTGGTTGAGCTTTTGGCGGTTGTTTTCTTCTGCGGCGAGGTGCTTGTGCAAAAAGTCGAGAATGGAATCGTTTTGCAGAAAATCTTTTGCCAGTTCATTTTGCAAAACGATTTTGCCGTCTTGATTTATAATTGTATAACATATTTTGCGGCTTTTTAATATTTCGTTGGCAAGCCCGCCGTAGAGAATCGCGGTTTCACCGGACTGCAAAATCGTAATTGTGAGGTAGATGCTTAAAATAATAAAGACAAAGACTGCGAGAATAACCGGTCTTAAATACATCGGATACGCAAACAGAAAGCCGATACTGACAATGGTGGCAGTCAACATCAGAACAAGCAGCAGCAGGCGCTTTTCTAATATTTTATCGGGGCGGATGTTAAGTTCATTGTTAAACATAGGCAGCCTTTGGCAAGGGGGTTAGGTGATGATGTCCGGTTCGGTTTTGCCGGTGCGCGCCGTAACATCAGAGATGGTATGGGCGGCAGCGGAAAGTTCGCGGAGCATAATCTCGGGGTCTTCCAGCAGTTTGTCGGTAACGTAACGTTCGATATAGGTGCGGAGCGTTGCGCCGTTTGTGCCGGTGCCGGACAGGCGATAGACAATACGCGAGCCGTCGGTAAAGCGGATAACCAAACCGTTTTTGTTGGAGGAATGGTCTACGGGGTCATGATAAATGAACGGTTCTGCCTCTGAAACCGTAAAACCGTTAAAGGTTTTGCCGACAAGTGTGGGCAGCTTTTGCTCTAAATCCGCCATCAGTTTGTCTGCCGTTTCTTGCGGAATGCCCTCAAAGTCGTTCCGGAGGTAATAGCTGCGACCATATTTTTTCCAGTGTTCCAGCGTGATGTCTTTGATTGATTTGCGGGTGTCGGCAACAATGCTTAACCAGAAAAGAACCGCCCAGATGCCGTCTTTTTCGCGGATGTGCGAGGCACCGGCGCCGAAACTTTCTTCTCCGCAAAAAGTTATGCGGTTGCTATCCATCAGGTGAATAAAATATTTCCAACCGGTCGGCACTTCATAAAAGCCGATGTTTAAGGCATCTGCCACGCGTTTGACCGCCATTGAAGTTGCGGCGGATTTGGCAACGCCGTAAATGCCGTTTTTATAAGCGGGGATGAGTTTGTAGTTGTCGGTCAAAATTGCAAGACAGTCGCTCGGGCTTACGAAAAAGCTTTGTCCTAATATCATATTGCGGTCGCCGTCGCCGTCATTTGCGGCAGCAAAGTCCGGTGCTGCTTCCGAATACATCAAATCAACCAGATGTTTGGCGTATATGAGATTGGGGTCTGGGTGCAGCCCGCCGAAATCTTCAAGCGGAGAGGCATTGATAACCGTTCCCTGCGGTGCGCCGAGTTCTTGCTCGAATATTCTTTTGCCATATGGTCCGGTAACGCCGTTCATAGCGTCAAAAACAAAGCGAAAACCGGAAGTGGCGAGTTTTTTCAGTTTCGGAAAATCAAAAATCTCTTTCATCATCTCTATATAGTCAATATACGGGTCGATGATTTCAATCTCGGTGTTTTCGCATTTGAGCGTTGTCAAGTGTGATAAATCGATATCCGGACAATCGGCTATTTTGTATTCGCTGATGGCGAGCGTTTGGTTATAAATAGCCTCGCTTTCGGAGGGTTGGCACTGCCCGCCTGACGATGTGGCATATTTGATACCGAAGTCGCCGTTTAGCCCGCCGGGGTTATGCGAAGCGGATAACACGAATCCGCCGTCCAATTTGTTTTTTAAGATAATGTGAGAGCCTGCCGGTGTGGAAACCAAGCCGTTTTGCCCGACGTAAAGTTTTTTGACATTATTGGCTGCGGCGATTTTGATGATTTTCTGGATGGCGATTTTGTTGTAATATCTGCCATCGCCGCCGATTAAAAAAGATTTTTTATCTAAATCGGGAATCGTATTGAAGATACTTTGCAAAAAGTTTTCCAAATAGTTTTCTTGTGTGGCAATGCGTGTTTTTTTGCGCAGTCCGGCGGTTCCCATTTTTTGGTCGGTATAAGGTTTTGTTTTAATGATTTCAATCATTTATTTCTCTCTAATCAAAAAAATATGAACACATTTGCCGCTAACTTAAAACAAAAAGCGCGGCTTGTAAAGACTATTTATGAGCTAAAGATAAATTCTGCAAGTTTTATAATCTCACGTTTAGCGCATATATCGTCATAAGTCAGGCTCTCTTTTAGGGGAGCGAAAGATTTATCTTGGGCGGAAAGTCCGCGGGCGTTTGCCTGATAGGCATTGCGGCGGTTCAAAGGCGGACAAAGGCGAAAACCGTACATTTTTGCAGCCTGAAACAGTTCCGCGGAAGGCTCGCTGCAATATTTTTCTTTCAAATTGTTTTCGCAGACTACCCAGTCCAGACTTCTGCCGTGAGTGGCGGCGATTTTCTTTTTCAGCTCCCAGAGTCCGTTTATATACATAACGTTTTGTTTGAAACGGGAAGCAACTTTTTTATCTTTGGGCAGCAGGGTTATGTATGTTTCTGCCATTGCGGCGAGTTCGTCTGTGGCGGCAGTGGGAATTATAACAGCATTGTATTCGTTTGATTTTTGCGCAAATTCTTCACGCGTCAGAACTGCCGGCAGGGGCAATTGCGGAAATTCGGTTTTGCGTATATTCAGCGTTTGGCGCAACGGCGAATCGGCAGAAAGCAGCAAAGCGGTTTTTTGCTGATTATAAAGCAGTATCAGCGCCAGTTCAAAACAAAAGGTTTTCCGGTCTGTGCCGCTTGCTCCGTCTACAATAATGATGTGTGCTTTGTTATCAGGCATTGTGTGCGGTTTTATCTGTGATATTTGCCTGAAGCTTGGTTGTAGGCGGTTTTGGTTTTAGCGCCTTTCAGCGAGCTGTTAATTGCGCTTTTTAGGGCAGCCGTGTTGACGCGGGCGCTTTTTTGAATGTGATTTAAGGAAATTTCCATCATTTTAGAAACGTTATCATCGCGGTCTTTTACTTTTTTGTGTCCGAGGGTGACGGCGATAACGCGGTGATTGCCCTGTTGCGCGGATGTGAGGATGTTAAAGCCGGAGGCTGCGGTGTAACCGGTTTTCATTCCGTCGGTGCCGAGCGAATCGTGCAAGAGATAATTATGGGTTTTATAGGTCATACCGTTATAAGTAAATTCCGTCATTGCAAACAACGGATAATATTGCGGGAAATGGTGGTATATGGCAGCACCTAAAATAGCTAAATCTTTTGCGGTGGTTTTTTGCGCAGAGTTCGGCAGTCCGGACGCGTTTTTGAATGTGGTGCGATACATCCCGAGCTTATGCGCGGTTTTGGTCATCAGTTTGGCAAATTCAGCTTCGCTCGGGCTTAATGCCTCGGCTAAAACCGTGGCGCAGTCGTTAGCGGATTTGACAATAAGCGCCTGAATGAGAGTTTTGACATCAATATAAGAACCGGCGGGCATTCCGAGCTTTGACGGCGAGCGCGAGGCAGCCGTGCGCGAAACTTTTAATTTGTCGGATAATTTAAGTTTGCCGGTTTCAAGAGCGTTGAACGTAATGTATAGGGTCATAAGCTTTGTCAGCGAAGCCGGATACCGCAGCGTTTCGGCGTTATCAGAGTATAAGACATTGCCGCTTTGAGCGTCAATCACAATGGAAGATGTTCCCGATGCGTGCGCGGATACGGCGGTTAATCCACAACAGAGAACAGCCAGACAAAGCTTTTTTAGCAAATACATTTGAATACGAATCCTTTCCTATTTATAAATCAGTTTATAATAGGCATGAAAAAGAAAATAAATTGTTAATTTCTTTTTGTAAAGATAAAAAAAGTTTATATTTTTTTGCTTGACTTTATAAAATATTATTTGTAAAAGATTTGGAGCGATGGCGGACGTAGCTCAGTTGGTAGAGCCCCGGTTTGTGGTACCGGTTGTCGTCGGTTCGAGCCCGATCGTCCGCCCCAGATTAAAAAAAGCACTCTGTTCAGGGTGCTTTTTTTGTTTGAAGTTTGGATGACGGGCTTATTTTCTTAATAGGTTATGGATATTGTATTCGTCATAGCCTTCGTAGTAGTAGCTGACGTCTATGCCTTTCATAAAGACTTCGCGCTCGTTAATCTGGTCGGTGAGGGCGTTTTTTAGGAGATGTTTTATCTCTATGTCTTTAATAGGGCTGCGTTCCATTGCGGAAAGATAGTCGGCTTTGTCAATTTTGTTCCAGTCAACAACCCGTTTTAATTCTTTTTTGAATATCAAGTCCAGCCAAATTCGTGTGGCGCGACCGTTGCCTTCTCTGAACGGGTGGGCAATATTCATTTCAACATATTTTTCAACAATCTCGTCAAAAGTTGATTGCGGCATTTTATCGATATGTTTGAGGGCTTGGGGTAAAAACATAACGGGAGCAAATCTGAAATTGCCTTTGGAAATGTTGACATCGCGCATTTTTCCTGCAAAGTCGTATATGTCTTCAAACAAATATTTATGAATTTGCTTTAATCCGGCGAATGTTCCGGCTTTAATGGTGTCTATTTTACCGCTGTCATAGAGCTTTATAGCTTTTTCTTTGCTGATTTTTTCCTCGGCTTTGTTGAGCTCTATCTGGTCTGTTATGTTTAATTTGTTGTTTGATACCATTTTTATACCTCGTTTGCTTGTTGCTTTAATTTTAATTATAAAAAACTAAAAAGCAATTAAGTTTTATAAATTTTCGAATTTATCTCAAGAAACGCGGTACTGTATTAAAAATGATATTGATGTTTAGAAAATCAGTAATTTTTTGCAGTTTTTCGTTTGAGGTGAAATTTTATGCCCAATATGCGAATTTCTTTAAATCTCTTGTCTGGCGTATTTTTGATGGAAAAACACTGTTGCAAAAAGCTTATCCGTTCTTTTCCTTTAAGCTTTATCTGGCGAATCAGATGGAGGTATTGATATTCCTTGTTTAATTCGTCCGGCGTGTATTGGCTTATCAGATAGGTTTGGTAGTCTTGCAGATATTTGAGGTTGGATAGGCGGTTATTATATGAAAGGAGGGAATATCTGTATAAAAGGTTCATACAAATTTTTATGTCCATTATAAATTTGTCTTCGCGGGAGGCGTTTTGATAATAGGGTTGGTTTATCATATAATCGCGGCATAATATTTCTTTATCTAATCCGTGTTGCGATGACATTGTGGAATTTTCCCGAAAAATCCGATAAATGTAAAAGATCTGCGGGATGACGGTGACTTTGGGCGACTGTATGGCGCATTCGGTGCAAAACAGCCCGTCTTCTGCCAAAGGTATGCCACGGGCAAAGCGGATGTGATTCTGTTCAAGAAAAGACCGTTTGTAAATTTTGGTCCAGACGCTACCTCCCAACTCCCAGATAAAATCTTTTTTTGAGCAATCACGGGAGGCGTATTTGTTGAGGGTTTGCAGGTAAGTTGTTTTGTTGCGAATTTCCGTACCGCTTAAATTGCAAAAGCTAAATGCAAATATATCTGTTTGGGGCGAATTTTCTGTGGCTGCGGCTAATTCTTTATATGCATTTTCCATTAACATATCATCACCGTCGACAAAGCAGATGTATTCTCCGGTTGCAATGTCTAAACCGGCATTGCGGGCGGCGGATACGCCGGCGTTTTGCTGGTGGATGGCAATAATGCGGTTGTCTTTGGCGGCATATTTATCTAAAATTTGACCGCTGTTGTCGCGGCTGCCGTCATCTACAACGATGATTTCTATATTTTGATAGGATTGTTCAATGATACTGTTCAGGCATTCTTTTAAATATTTTTCAACATTATAAACCGGAACGATGATTGAAAATTTAGGCATAAAACCTCCCGCTAAAAAATACAGCCTTTAATATTTTTTCTTTAGCATATTAAGGGCAGAGTGCAAAGTCAAATATTTTATTCATAAAGGGCTGTTTAAATTAAGCGGTTTTATGTGCATAAGTAATTCGTTATATTAGATATTCAGATTATATTATTTTAGCTTAACTTAAACGATTGCATAATTCAGGTAAAGAGGGCAGATATGATAAAAGTTTCAATTATCGTTCCGGTTTATAATGTTGAGAAATATTTGACGGAGTGCTTAAACAGTCTTGTCGGGCAGACGCTCAAAGATATTGAAATTGTTGCCGTAAATGACGGTTCAAAAGATAATAGTCTGCGTATTTTGGAAGAATATGCCGAAAAAGACAAGCGTATTAAAATTATCAATCAGAAAAATGCCGGACTTTCAGCGGCAAGAAACAGAGGCGTTGAGGCGGCAACAGGCGAATTTGTAGCTTTTATTGATTCTGATGATTGGGTAGATTTAGATTTTTGTGAAAAGTTGTATACGGCAGCAACAGAGGAAAAGGCAGATATTGCCGCGGGTGAATTGGTGTGGTATGAAAATCCGCAAAAGAATGTAAAACAAATTTGTTATAAACGCAAACTTGTGTGTAAGGGGCTTAAAGAAAAGTATTATAAATTATTGAATGGTTCGGCGTACTGCTATGTTTGTAATAAAATATATCGTCGAGAAACGCTAATAAAAAGCGGTGTTGTTTTTCCGGAAGGGAAAGTTTATGAAGATATGCATTGGTCACCCAGAGTAATGTGCGAATTGGGCAAGGCTGTTGCAATCGGCGGTGTTTCGTATTATTATCGGCAGAATGTATCTTCAATTACACATTTGACACCGCAGAATGAGAAAATGGCTAAAGATTATCGTGACGCACGGGCAGCGTTGGTGAAATTTGCGGATATGCATAATTTAATAGTTCCTTTTTCAATGTGGAAGAAAATTTATTTTCGGATTTTAGGGCTGCCTCTTGCGCAATTGTCTTATGGCGATACGGGCGTGCGTTTTTATTTTCTGGGAATTTGCCTTTTTGAGAAAAGGGTAAGAGTTCGGTTTTAACTAAAACTGCGGAAAGTCGTTGATTGTCGGCTGCGTGTTTGGTTCGGTTGCCTCTTTGATATATTTTAGCGGAATTGACTGGATAACAATCAGGCGGTCGCCGGACTGGTATATGGTGTTTTCTATTTTATCTTTGTAGTCAAGCGGATTCACATCTTTGGGATTCACTTCCGCAAATTGGTTGGCAATGAGTTGCGGCGTATTGGGTGTGTTGCCTGTTTCTTCGGCATCAGCCTGCAGCGCAGCTAAAAAAGTTAAAAGAGCGAATAAAATATGCATCTTGTCCTCCTTAAGGACATATATATTCTTTTATTTTTATTTTCCAACAGGATAAAAGGCGAAATTTTGTCTAAATGATTCAACCTGAATCGCAGCAACGGATTTAAAAGATAAAAAAGTGCATTTTTTTTGATTTTTTGTGCATTTTTTTGTTGCAATTATAAAATTTAAATGTTACAAAGGCAACGCAGCAAATGTTAAGGAAGTGTTAACTTTCTTGCGAATCAAATATAACCCATAATGCAGACTGGTTGCTGTGAAAGGTTTGCAGAAATTTTTAGATGGCATAGTTCCGTATGGAATTTTTTGCCATTTAGTTATAGGAAAAGTGTTAAAATGATGGATACACAAAACATAAGAATCCGCCTCAAGGCTTTTGACCATCGCTTGTTGGATTTGTCAACAAAAGAGATTGTTCATACAGCTAAAAGAACCGGGGCAAATGTTAGAGGGCCTATCCCTCTTCCGACTAAAATTGAGAAGTTTACGGTGAACCGTTCTCCTCACGTTGATAAAAAATCCCGTGAGCAGTTTGAAATCCGTACACACAAAAGACTTCTTGATATTGTAGATCCTACACCGCAGACTGTTGATGCTCTGATGAAATTGGACTTGGCAGCCGGCGTTAATGTAGAAATTAAGTTATAATTTTAATGTTGGTTTTTGAAAGATAAAATCAACCTATTGAAAAGGAAAAAATAATAATGCGTACTGGTCTTATCGCAAAAAAACTTGGAATGACAAGACTTTTTGAAGCAGACGGCACCCATGTACCGGTAACGGTTTTGGCTGTTGAGGGTCTTCAGGTTGTAAATGTCAGAACAAATGAAAAAGACGGTTACAGTGCTGTTCAATTGGGAACAGGTGCTGTAAAAGCTAAAAACGTATCTAAACCTATGAAGGGATACTTCACCAAGGCTAAAGTTGAGCCGAAAAAGAAAATAGCCGAATTCAGAGTTTCTGAAGATTGCTTATTGTCTGTTGGTGATGAATTGTCTGCAGAGCACTTTGTTGCCGGACAATATGTCGATGTTTGCGCTACTTCTATCGGTAAAGGTTTTGCCGGTGTTATGAAACGCCACAACTTCGCCGGTCTTGAGGCAACACACGGCGTGTCGGTTTCTCACCGTTCACACGGTTCTACCGGACAAAGACAAGACCCGGGTAAGGTATTTAAAGGCAAAAAAATGGCAGGACATATGGGTGACGAGCGCGTAACCGTTCAGAACCTCAAAGTTGTTTCTGTTGATGCAAACCGTGGTTTGATTATGGTTAAAGGCGGCGTTCCGGGAGCTGAAAATGCTTGGGTTCGCGTTACTGACGCCATCAAAAAAACTGCAGATGTCAAATTGCCGATGCCTGCCGGTTTGAAAAAGGTTGATGAACCTGTTGCAGTTAAAGCTGAAGAAACAGCTGATAATGCATAAGAGATTAAGGAATTTTGAATATGAAACAGGACATCTTAAATTTAAATAATGAAAACGTCGGAAGCATTGAACTTAATGACGCTATCTTTGGTGTTGAAGTTCGTGCGGATGTTTTGCACCGCGTTGTTAATTGGCAGTTAGCTATGCGCCAATGCGGTAACCACCAGACCAAAGGGCGCTCTGATGTTGCATTGACTCCTGCAAAACCGTTTAAGCAAAAAGGCAGCGGTAATGCACGTCAAGGCAGCCGTAAGGGTACTCAATTCAGAAAAGGTGGTATCGTTTTTGGTCCGGTTGTAAGAGATCACTCTCACGACTTGACTAAAAAATTCAGAAAATTAGGTCTGAAAACAGCTCTTTCCGCAAAAGCGAAAGAGGGAAACCTTGTTGTTATTGACGAGGCAAAGCTTTCAAGCACAAAAACAAAAGATTTACTCGCTAAATTGAATGTTTGCGGTTTGAATAACTGCCTGTTCATTGACGGTAAGGAAGTTGATGTTAATTTCGCATTGGCGAGCCGCAACATTGCCGGCGTTGATGTATTGCCGACAATCGGTGCCAATGTATACGATATTTTGAAAAAAGAGAAGTTGGTATTGACTAAAGATGCCGTTGCTTGCTTGGAGGAAAGATTACAATGAAAAAATCAGAAAATGCAAACAATGTAACTGCAGCTATGTACGATACATTACTTCGTCCGGTTATTACCGAAAAGTCTATGATGTCTTCCGAGAATGGCAAGGTTGTCTTTATGGTGCCGATGTCTGCTACGAAAGACGAAGTTAAAGCCGCTGTTGAAGCTATCTTTAACGTTAAGGTAAATAAGGTAAATACCGTTAAACAAGCCGGTAAGGTAAAACGTTTCAGAGGTTATCAGGGCGTTCGTTCTGACTACAAAAAAGCCGTTATTACGCTTGCCGAAGGTCAAAATATTGATGTTACAGCAGGAATTTAGTCATGGCTTTGAAAACATTTAAGCCCGCTACTCCAGGTCTTCGTCAGCTGATTATTGTTGACAGAAGTGAGCTTTATAAAGGCAAACCTGAAAAAAGTCTGACCGTTGGTCTGACCAAAACCGGTGGGCGTGATAATTTCGGACACGTTACAAGTCGCAGAATCGGTGGCGGACACAAACGCAAATACCGTGTTATCGACTTCAAACGTAATAAATTTGATTGTGAAGCAACTGTGGAGAGAATCGAGTATGATCCGAACCGCACATCTTTCATTGCTTTAATTAACTATGAAGATGGCGAGAAAGCTTATATCTTGGCTCCGCAAAGATTGAAAGCCGGCGATAAAGTTATCTCTGCCGAGAAAGCTGATATTAAGCCGGGTAATGCAATGCCTTTGAGAAGTATGCCGGTTGGTACAATCGTACACAACGTTGAGCTTAAAGTTGGCAAAGGCGGACAGTTAGTTCGTTCTGCAGGCTGCTATGCTCAAGTTGTCGGTAAAGACGGCGGTTATGCACAGTTGAAACTTTCTTCCGGCGAATTGAGAATCGTTCGTGAAGAATGTTTGGCTACCGTAGGTGCGGTTTCTAATCCGGATAACCAAAACGTTTCTCTGGGTAAAGCTGGCCGTGCAAGATGGCTGGGCGCTCGTCCGGTTGCTCGCGGTGTTGCAATGAACCCTGTTGACCACCCGCATGGTGGTGGTGAAGGCCGCACATCCGGTGGTCGTCATCCGGTTACTCCGTGGGGTAAACCGACGAAGGGTGCTAAAACTCGTTCTAACAAGAAGACAGATCGCTTTATTATGAGATCTCGTCATGAAAACAAAAAGAAATAAGGAGGTAAACTGATGACTCGTTCCGTATGGAAAGGACCTTTTGTAGATGGTTATCTTCTTAAGAAAGCTGATGCAGCAAGAGCATCTACTCGTAATGAAGTGATTAAGATTTGGTCTCGTCGTTCCACAATGTTGCCGCAATTTGTCGGCTTGACATTTGGCGTTCACAATGGTCATAAATTTATTCCGGTACTCGTTACCGAAGAAATGGTTGGTCATAAGTTTGGCGAATTTGCTCCGACCCGTACTTTCTATGGTCACGCTGCAGATAAAAAAGTTAAGAGAGGTTAATTATGGGAAAAAGTAAAGATACAAGAAGACTTGCCGATAACCAAGCTATGGCTATGGACAATTCTATCCGCTCCAGCTCTCGTAAATTGAACCTTGTTGCCCAGTCAATCAGAGGCTTAAGCGCCGAGAAAGCTGTTGCAGAACTTAGCTTTTCTAAGAAAAGAATCGCAAAAGTTGCTTTAGAAGTATTGAAATCTGCTATTGCCAACGCTGAAAACAACCATAAGCTTAACATTGATAAGCTTGTTGTTGCTGAAGCTTATACCGGCAACGGCATTGTAATGAAACGTATGCACGCACGCGGTCGCGGAAGAGGCGCAAGAGTATTGAAGCCTTTCTCCAAACTGACGATTGTTGTTGCAGAGCGTGGGGAGTAAAATAAATGGGACAGAAAGTAAATCCTATCAGTCTTCGTTTAGGTGTTAACCGCACTTGGGACTCTCGTTGGTATGCTGACGAAAAGTTCACCGATTACCTCCACGAAGATTTGAAAATCAGAAAATTTTTGAAGGAAAAGTTGGCTCAAGCCGGAATCAGCAAGGTTGTGATTGAACGCCCTGCTAAAAAAGCAAGAGTTACTATTCATTCAGCAAGACCAGGTGTTGTTATTGGCAAGAAGGGTCAAGACATTGAGTTGTTAAGAAAAGATATTCAAAAGTTGACCGATTCTGAAGTTCAATTGAACATTCTGGAAGTCAGAAAGCCGGAACTGGATGCGCAGTTGGTTGCTGACTCTGTTGCACAGCAGCTGGAACGCCGTGTTGCTTTCCGCCGTGCGATGAAGAGAGTTATGCAGTCTGCTTTGCGTTTGGGCGCCGAAGGTATCAAAGTTTGCTGCTCCGGCCGTTTAGGCGGTGCGGAAATCGCAAGAACTGAATATTACCGTGAGGGCAGAGTGCCTTTGCACACTCTTCGTGCTGATATTGACTATGCCACTTCAACAGCTCACACCACTTATGGTGCTTGCGGTGTTAAAGTTTGGATTTACAAAGGTGAGATTATGTCTCACGATCCGATGGCACAAGACAAGAAATTGGCTGAACAAAAGTAAGAATGAGGTTTTGATATGTTAAGTCCAAAACGTGTAAAGTTCCGCAAGCAGCATAAAGGTCGTATTCACGGTCTTGCCAAAGGCGGTTCTGAATTAAGTTTCGGTTCATTCGGTCTGAAAGCTCTGACACCGGAGCGCGTTACCGCACGCCAAATCGAGGCTGCCCGCCGCGCTATCACCCGTGAGATGAAAAGAGCCGGAAGACTATGGATTAGAATTTTCCCAGATGTTCCCGTGTCAGATAAACCTGCCGAGGTTCGTATGGGTAAAGGTAAAGGTGCTCCTGAATTTTGGGTAGCAAGAGTTAAACCGGGACGTATTATGTTCGAAATCGGCGAAGTTGATGAAGACACCGCCCGCAGAGCATTTGCGCTCGGCGCAGCAAAATTGCCCGTTAAGAGCAAGTTTGTTAAACGCTTGAATTCTGATAATGGAGAAGCATAATGGTTAAAATTAAAGATTTGAGAGCTATGAGCGTTGATGAATTGGAAGCAAGACTCGTAGAATGCAAGAAAGAGCAATTAAGTTTGCGCATTCAGCAGGCTACTGGTCAGCTGCAAAATACATCAGCTATCTCTAAAGTTCGTAAAGAAGTAGCTCAAATCAATACGCTTTTAACAGAGCGTAAGAAGAATAGTTAGGAGAAAAACAGATGCCTAAAAGAATTCTTCAAGGTGTTGTTGTAAGTGCTAAACAGGATAAAACTGTCGTGGTCAGCGTAGAGCGTCAGGTTATGCATCCTGTTTACAAAAAAATCGTGAAGAAAAGTAAGAAATTTGCTGCTCACGATGAGAACAATCAGTTCAAAGAAGGGGATTTGGTTTCGATTGTCGAATCTAAACCTTATTCCAAAACCAAGACTTGGACTGTAATCAGTAATAATGAAAATGCCTAATTAGGAAGGAATGAATTATGATACAGATGCAAACCAACCTAGATGTTGCGGATAATTCTGGAGCACGTCAGGTGCAGTGCATTAAAGTTCTTGGCGGTTCCAAGAGAATGCATGCTTCAGTCGGTGACATTATTATCGTTTCCGTTAAGGATGCAATGCCTAAAGGGCGTGTAAAGAAAGGCGACGTTCAACGTGCAGTTATCGTTAGAACAGCCAGCGACATCAGACGTAAAGACGGTAGTGTTATCCGTTTTGACAGCAATGCAGCTGTTTTGGTGAACAAAGACGGTGAGCCGATTGGCACACGTATCTTTGGCCCTGTAACCAGAGAGTTGCGTGCGAAAAAGTTCATGAAAATTATTTCTTTAGCGCCGGAGGTTTTGTAATGAGCAAAATGAAAATTAAAAAAGGTGATAAAGTAATCGTTATCGCAGGTGATGACAAAGGCAAAACCGGTGAAGTTTTAAAAGCTATGCCGAAAGAAGGCAAAGTTGTCGTTCAAGGTATTAACCTTGTTAAAAGACACACCAAGCCGAGCCAGACCAACCCCGGCGGTATTGTTACCAAAGAAGCAGCTATTCAGGTTTCCAACGTAGCAGCAGTTACAGCTGAAGGCAAACCCTCAAAGGTCGGCTATAAAGTTGTTGACGGCGTTAAAAAGCGCGTTGCTCGGAAATCCGGCGAAGTAATCGATAATTAGGAGATAATTTGATGACTAATTTTGAAACATTATATAATGATGTCATTAAGAAAGCTCTTGTGGAAAAGTTCGGTTACAAGAACCCGCACGAGATTCCGAAGTTGACAAAGATTGTCTTGAATATGGGCGTTGGTGACGCTATCACAGACAAGAAAAAGTTGAATAACGCTGTTGAAGAGATGGCAATGATTGCCGGTCAGAAACCGGTGGTTACCGAAGCCAGAAAGTCTATCGCTACTTTCAAATTAAGAGAAGGTATGCCGATTGGCTGCAAGGTTACTCTTCGTTCAGACAAAATGTATGAATTTTTGGAGCGTTTAATCAATATGGCACTTCCGCGCATCAGAGACTTCCACGGAATTTCCGGAAAGAACTTTGACGGAAGAGGAAACTTTGCTTTTGGCATTAAAGAGCAAATCATTTTCCCTGAAATTAACTATGAAAAAGTTGAACAGGTTCGCGGTATGGATATCGTTATCTGCACCACAGCCAAGACAGACGAGGAAGCTAAATTCCTTCTGACATCTTTCAACTTACCATATAAGAAATAAGCGGAGATTTTACTATGTCAAAAACAAGTTCAGTTTACAGAAACTTGAAAAGAGTTAAGATGGTTGCGAAATATGCAAACATCCGCTCCAAGTTAAAAGCCATTGCCGATGACAAAAATGCTCCTGAAGAAGAAAGATTTCAGGCTACTTTGAAATTGGCAGCGTTGCCGCGTAATTCTTCAAAGGTTAGAGTTCGTAACCGTTGCAAGATTACAGGGCGTTCACGTAGTTATAACAGAAAATTCGGTGTCAGCCGTGTTGAATTAAGAGACATGGCAAGCTTCGGCGAGATTCCGGGTTTGGTAAAATCAAGCTGGTAAGGAGATGATATTATGTCTATGACTGATCCTTTGGGCGATATGCTCACACGCATTAGAAACGCACAAAGAGCGAAGAAAAGTGATGTTGTATCACCGGCCTCTCGCCTGCGTGAAAATGTGTTAGAAGTTCTGAAAAGAGAAGGCTACATTGCCGGATATGAAAAGGTTAATGTACGCAATGGCGTTGATGAACTTCGTATTCAATTGAAATATTATGAAGGTACAAGTGTTATCACTGAAATTTACCGCGTTTCCACACCGGGACGCCGCGTTTATTCCAGTGTTCGCGATTTGCCAAGAGTTTATAACGGTCTCGGTATTTCCATCGTTTCTACTCCGAAAGGTGTTATGAGCGATAACGAAGCCAGAAAAGCTAATGTTGGCGGCGAAATCTTGTGCCAGGTTTTCTAGGGAGATAGCGGATGTCAAGAGTAGGTAAATATCCAGTCATTATCCCGGAAGGCGTTAGCGCATCTGTTAATGGCAATGTTGTTAACGTTAAAGGAAAATTGGGTGAATTAAGCTTTGCATTTGATGATTCTCACGTTAATGTAGAACTCAATGAAGGCAAAATTGTTGTAACTCCGCATTCTCAAAGCCGTACGGCAAGAACATTGTGGGGAACAACCCGCGCACAAATTAACTCTATTGTTAAGGGTGTGAGCGTTGGTTACAGCAAAACTATCGAACTGTTCGGCGTTGGTTACAAAGCCCGCATGGACGGTAAGAACGTTGTATTAACTTTGGGTTTCTCCCACGATGTACCGTTTGCAACTCCTGCCGGTATCACGATTGCTTGCGAAAGCCAAACCGTTTTGAAAGTTAGCGGTGTTGACAAGCAGTTGGTCGGTCAGGTTGCGGCAGAAATTCGCAAATACAGAAAGCCTGAACCTTATAAAGGAAAAGGTATCCGTGTTGATGGCGAATATGTACGTCGTAAAGAAGGCAAGAAGAAATAGGATGTAAAGCAATGAATACACCAAGAAAATTATATGAAAAAAGAAAAGCTCGTGTAAGAACGGCTTTGAAAGCTGCAGCGAATGGAAAGATGAGATTGTCTGTATTTCGCAGTGGCAAGCATATTTATGCTCAAGTTATTGACGATGCTAAAGGTGCAACAGTTGCTTCTGCTTCTACCTTGGATAAAGAAGTAAGAGCCAATATTGCGAAGTCTTCAAACATTGAAGCTGCGCAGTATGTTGGCAAAGTTGTTGCCGAGCGCGCTGTTAAAAACGGCGTTAGCGAAGTTGTGTTTGACCGCGGCGGTTATGTATATCATGGCCGTGTAAAGGCTTTGGCAGATTCTGCCCGTGAAGCCGGATTGAAATTTTAGGAGGTTACTATGGCACAATCTTTAGAACGCCACAATAACAAGGCAGATAAAAAAGAAGAATTGGTTGAGAAACTCGTTTTCGTAAACCGTGTAGCAAAAACCGTTAAAGGCGGACGTACAATGTCTTTTGCCGCTTTGGTAGTTGTTGGTGACCAGAAGGGCCGCATCGGCTTTGGTTCCGGCAAGGCTGCCGAAGTTCCGGAAGCTATTGTTAAAGCAACAAACGAAGCTAAAAAGAATATGGTTCGTATTCCGCTTCGCGAAGGCAGAACTCTGCACCACGATATCGCAGGTCGTTTCGGCGCCGGTAAAGTGGTTTTGAGAACAGCTCCTGCCGGTACCGGTGTGATTGCCGGTGGTCCGATGCGTGCAGTATTTGAAGTGCTGGGCGTACAGGACGTTGTTGCAAAGTCTTTGGGTTCGAACAACCCTTACAATATGATTAAGGCTACGTTTGCAGCTTTGCAGGCTATTAACAGCCCGCGTATGGTTGCAGCAAAACGCGGCAAAAAAGTCGGTGATATTGTAAGCCGTCGTGAGAACACTTCTAACGTTAAGATGGAAAAAGAGGAGGCTTAATTATGGCTAATAAAAAGACTGTTAAGGTTACTCAAGTAAAGAGTTCCATCGGATACGGCAAAGAGCAGATTGCTACTTTGAAAGGTCTTGGCTTGAACAAGATTGGCAGAACTTCTGTTTTGGAAGATACGCCGTCCGTTAGAGGTATGATTAACAAGGTTGCTCACCTCATTAAAGTTGAAGAATAATTGCTTGAAGGGCTGAACGGAGCGGAATTTCCGCTCCTGCCCCAAGCAGTTGAGGCGAGCCCGAAGCAAAGAATTTTTAATTTTAACAGAGTTAAATATAAAGGTGAAGAAAATGAAACTTAATGAATTAAGAGATAACGAAGGCGCTACAAAAAACCGTATCCGCGTTGGTCGCGGTATCGGTAGCGGTAAGGGTAAAACCGGCGGTCGCGGCGTTAAAGGTCAGAAATCTCGTTCCGGTGTTTCTATTCACGGTTTTGAAGGCGGTCAGATGCCGATTTACCGTAGATTGCCGAAACGTGGTTTCAAAAACCCGTTTGCAAAAACTTTTGCTGTTATCAACTTGGATACAATCCAGAAAGCCGTTGATGCCGGCAAGTTAAACGCTAATGAAATCACAAAAGAGAGCTTGCTCGCTTCTAATGTTATTTCAAAAGAATTAGACGGTGTTCGTTTGTTGGCAAGAGGCGCATTGACTTCTGCCATCAACATCACGGTTGATTCTGCTTCCAAGGCAGCTGTTGAAGCTGTTGAGAAAGCAGGCGGCAAAGTTACGGTTAAAGCTTAATTTCAGCTTTTACTGCGCAAAGATAAAAGGCAGGGCTTCGGCTCTGCTTTTTTGTTTTGGAGGGAAAGATAAAAATGGGAATGTTTTAATTGTTTGTTAAAAAGAAAGGAGTAGTTTTAAGGGGCAGGGCTAGTTGTATGTCTGGTTGAACGGGGAAGTATCACAGATATTTTAATATTGTTGTGGTTGTTTGGTAATGGTGTTAAGATATAGAAATTTTTTAGGAGGTTAGAAATATGAGAAATGTTAAGTTGAGTTTTGTGTTTGTGTTATTGATGTTTGTTATTTCTTCGGCGATGGTTGCTTATGGAGCAGAGGAAGCAGATGGCAAGATGGAGAGAGTGGAAAGAGACTATTATCCAAACGGGCAGTTGTTTTCTGAAACTATCTATATAAATGGTAAGAATGAGAGTGTGGAAAAAGACTATTATGAAACAGGGGAATTGTTGAGTGTGGCTTATTATGTGAATGGCAAGAAAGAAGGTGTGGAAAAGATGTATCATAAAAGTGGAAGATTGTTGAGTGAAAATAATTATGTGAATGGTAAATCGGAGGGGGTGGATAAGGTATATTATGAAAGTGGAGAGTTAGAGGGGGAAATTCCTTTTGTGAATGATATGGTCAACGGAGTACATAAAAGCTATTATAAAAACGGGCAATTGAAAAGTGAAGTGACTTATGTGAATGATAAGAGGGAGGGGATAGCTAGGGAATATTATAAAAACGGAAATTTAAAACGAGAATTTAATTATGTTAATGACGAGCTGGTAGAGTAGATACCTAGTATGAGGTCAGGTAGGATAAGTGAGGATAAAAGGCAGGGCTTCGGCTCTGCCTTTTTGTTTTGGTGAAAGTGTGTGATATTTGTCTTGAAATATAATTTTTTTGTGTTAAAAATATTCTCGGATATGCAATAGCGTATCTAGGGCGTCGAAAACCCTAAACTTTATCAGTCGTGGTGCACCCGACTTGAAAAATAGTGCCGATATCATACCTCCAAACGGGGTGGATGTCGGTGAATAAGGCTCTGCCCAAATAAGCCGAGCCGTTTTGATAAAGTACGGTTTTCGAACATCCGCCCGCCTTTTGGTGGGTTTTCTTTTAACTATTAAAAAGGATGTTCAAAATGAAAAAATCTTTATTGCTTGCAGGTGTTGCCTGCTTACTTTCAGTACAAGCCAATGCTTCGGAAATTAAACCTTATGTCGGGTTTGATATTGGTGGCGCAAAAGCTGATTATGGATATTGGCTTGATGGTGAAGATGATACTTTTGTGGTGTCTAATTTTAACATTGGTGCGAAATTTAATAAATACTTTGGTGTCGAATTTTCTACTCAAGCTTCTTCAGAGGTAGATATAGAAGGAATGGGGGATTTGTCATATAGCAGTGTTAATGCTGATGTTATTGCTTATGCTCCAGTAAATGATAAGGTAGATTTGTTTGGTTTGGCTGGTGTTGGTTATTATACGCTTGATTTAGATATGGGAGAAAATTTGTTCCAAGACTGTGATACTCATATTCAGAATCAAGAAGTTGCATTTCGAATCGGTGGCGGTATTCAGTATAACATCAATGAAAAATGGGCAATGCGCGGTGCTGTAAGACATGCATTTATTGATAATGATTATGTTGAGTCGCTGACAGAATTTACTTTGGGTGTACGTTATAATTTCTAAAATGAGGACTAACTTATGAGAAAAATATTGTTAATGCTAGCTGTTGGTTTATTTGCCGGGGCTTTAAGTTCGTGTGCAACAATTATGCGGGATAACAATCAGAGTATTCCGATTAACGCCAGCACGGAAAAGGTTAATATTAAGATTATGAACAAAGCCGGTATGACGGTTTTTGAGGGGCAAACACCGACTGTTGTTAATTTGAAGACATCTGCGGGCGGGTATTTTGACCCTGAAAAATATACGGTTGTGGCGTCTAAAGATGGTTTTGGAACACAAACACAGATTATTGACTGGGAAGTCAGCGGTTGGTATATCTTGGGTAATCTTGCTTTTGGCGGTTTAATTGGCTATTTGATTGTTGATCCGTTGACAGGCGATATGTATTATCTGGATGAAAAACCGGTTCATTTTAATATGACACCTGTTCGGTAATGAACGTTAGCCCTGCCGTATAGAATCGGCAGGGCTATATTTTTAAGGTAAAGATATGAAAAAATTTATTTGTTTTGTATTGATTGCGGTTTTATCTGCGTGTGCGAATCTGGGCGAGCCGTTTGAAAAATTAGAGAAGCCGAATTCGGATGAAGCTATTATTTATTATTATAGACCGAGCCAATTTTCAGGCGCAGGTGTATATTTTGATGTGAAAGAAAATGGCGAAACGGTTACGACACTTTATAATGGCGGATATGATTACCATAAAACAGAAGCGGGAAATAAATATATAACAGCAAAGACAGAGTCGGAGGTAAATGTCGGGTTTATTGCGGAAGCCGGTAAAACTTATTTTGTTCGGGGAGCTGTTCATCCGGGGTTTATTATTGGGCGACCGGCATTAGAGATAGTTCCGGAAGATGTGGCTGTTTCACAGCTTAAATCGTGTAAAATTATTGAGCATGATTAATACAGTTTTCCTCTCGTGTAAAGCCCTCATTGAGGGCTTTATATTTTCCTTTATTTTTGGTTTTAAATGTGATATTATAATATAACTGAATGATTAGGAGGTTTATAATATGGCGGAAGAGAGGAAAGATAATCAGATTCCCAGTTTTGCAACGTATGAAAAGGATAAGGTTTTGCGGAAAGCAAAGACGTTGCGCGAATGGGCTTTGCGTAAAAAATCGGGTGAACTTGCAGAAACAGCGTCTAAAGAGCAGGGAACGTTAAAAACAGTTTGGGGTGTTTTTAAAGAGGCGATGGCAACAACAGGGAAAGATTTTAAACGTCTGATAGCCTATAAAACCGGTGAGTCTGTTTTGGGTGGCTTGCAGCCGTATGTGCAGAGCTTGTTGTTTGGTTCTTTAACCGGTGTGGCTGCCGGTGGAACACAAGGTGCGGTAAAGTTTTTTGGGGCGGCGTGTGCCGAGGTTGTGCGGAAAAGAGCGGGCGATGTTTGCCGGTTTAAGGCAAAAATGGCAGAGCTCGTGCTCAACAATACGCATTCTAATGCGGTGTTGAGTTCTGTTTTTGAGAATATTTTGCATAAACCGCGACCGTATTTTAAAAATAATGCGCCGGCGTCTTTAAGCGGTGTTGCCGGTGAGATTGCTGCGGCAAAAAATACTCTGCTTAATACGTCGGTAGATTGTTTTTCTCGGGCGGTTATTTTTGGTATTAGTTCGGCGAGTTTGTTGGCGGTTGACCCCAAGTTAGCATTAGGCGTTTTAGGGGTGACGGCAGTTACAGCTGAATTTGGCGGCTATATGAACGGAGCGTTTCGAAAACTGAACAGTAAATTAAGCTCGTTTAAAAACCGAATTTCTCGCGACAATAATGATTCAATTAAAAACACGCCGTTGGTGCAGGATACGAATCGGGTTGAAAGCGAAACGCAGGCGATGAAAAACCGGTTAGAAAAATCTTCGTCTATCAATCAAAAAGTGACGTATGCGAAAAGCAAGGCTTATTTGAAGATGCGAACAGCAATCAGCGTGGCGATGGAGGGGCTGATTATGGCGGCAGCGTTTGCCGATGTGGCAAAAACCGGCGATATCGGGAGGTTTGCTTTAATCAGCGGAGCGGCGTGGCAAATGATGTTTTCCGGCAATATGCTTTCAGAACTTTGGACAGATATGCAGGCGGGAACGCACAGGCTGATTGATGCGACTAAAAAATTGGTGACACCGAAAGAGTTAGACAGGGTGGTTGGTAAAGAAAAATTATCTGAAAAAGATACAAAAATAAGGGTAGAGAATGTCAGCTTTGCATATCCGATTGTTAAAGATGTGACGGATATGAGTTTGGCAGATGTGCAAAGCCGAGAGGGTGAAATCAACCGGACAGAAACGATTTTGAATGACCTTAATGTGACGTTTGATAAAGGGGAATTAACGGCGGTTATCGGGACGTCGGGCAATGGTAAGTCAACATTGATGAGTCTTATTCGTCACGATTATGATGCACAATCGGGAGCAATTTATATAGGAGATAGGGAAGTCCGTGATATTTCGGATGAGGAATTAAATGCGCATATTGCTTTTGTGGACCAGAAAGTGCATTTTTTTGACGATAGCGTAGCGTATAATCTGAAATATTTTAAGCCGGATGCAACGGATGAAGAGCTTATGCAAGCGTGTCAGATGGCTTGTTTTGACACTGATGTCGGGAAGTTCAAAAATGGTTTGTCTTATCGAATTGGGCAGGACGGCTCGCAGCTTTCCGGTGGGCAGCAGCAGCGGTTAGCGCTGGCAAGAACTTTTTTGATGGATAAGCCGATTGTGATTATGGATGAGCCGACCACGGGGCTGGATCCGGAATTAAGCTTGAAAATTATGAAATCTTTAAAAGAGCTGGCGAAAGACAAGACGGTGATTATGGTAACGCATAATCCGACAGAGATAGCTATTGCCGACCGTGCGGTGGTGGTTAAAAACGGGGAAGTGACTGCGGATGGTAAGCCGATGGATTTGGTGAAATCCGGTGATATTACCAGAAGTGTATTGAGTGTGGAAGATGTCAAAACACGGCGCCGGCAGTTTCAGGAGAGTCTTAACGGTGTTCGTCCGGAGCAGGAAATCTCGGAAATTTTGAAAGCGGAAGAGCGCGGATTGACGGACGAAGAACGGGTACGCAAAGGTAAGTTGTTGAGAGAACATCCTGAAGAGTTTGTTAAGGCGTATAAGCAGCAGATGTGTAAGAAACGCGCGAAAAACGGTTTGTCGGTAACAAAAGGGAAACAAGGTAGATAATGGACGGGATTATAGAGAAAGCGCTTGATTTTGCGCGGATGTGTCATAACGGAGATTGCTCGGGGCACGATTTTCAACATATTGAGCGGGTGCTTAAAAATGCGGAGCGGATTTTGACTGGCGAATTGGGAGCGGATGAGCTTGTTGTTAAGTTGGCGGCGATTTTGCACGATGTGGATGATTATAAGCTCGGCGTTAGCGGTGAGCGTGCGAATCGGTTTTTAACGGAAAATGAGGTGGCGGCAGATGTGGCTGCAAAGGTGCTTGATGTTATCGGGGCAATTAGCTTTTCAAAGTCCGGCAGTGCGCCGCGGTTTGATACTTTGGAGCAGAAAATTGTTTCCGATGCGGATAAGCTTGACGCGATGGGGGCTATCGGCGTGTGTCGCACGGTGATGTATTCGGCGGCGACAGGGCGGACGCTGTTTAACGCAGCGGAATTTCCGGATGAGAATTTGACGCCCGAGGAATATAAGAATAAGAATCGGAGAGGCAATCACTCTATCAATCATTTTTTTGATAAGCTTTTGAAGTTAAAAGGAGCAATGCAGACTGAAACGGGACGGCGGGAGGCAGAGCGGCGGCATCGGTTTATGGTTGCTTTTTTGGAAGAGTTTTTTGAGGAGGTCAATGCGCCGCAGTGGGCGGAATATTTGAAGGAAAGGTATTGATTTGATATATATTGTCCCCATCCTCCTTACCCCTTCCGCCACGGGAAGGGGAGGTTTAGAGAGCAGGATTCCGTCGGAGGTAGGACTTTGGTCATAATTTTGGGTTGACGGTGGGGCGAAAATGTGATATACTCTTAATGTTTACCAAGATTATTGTGTTTTATAGATTTGAATATCATTTTTGAGCTTTGCTTTAAGGTGGTTTTTGGGTTTTTAAGCACTGTTTTGGTGACCATCAAGGGGGTATTCTTCTTGATGAACATTTAAAACATAACTTAATTATGGAGACAAAGAAGTCTTTCGGCGAGTTCGTACTGAATGTATGGGCTGCCATCATGAGAGTGTTATTTCCACGCTATTGCGTGAAGTGTTTAACCCTTAAAAATCGTCCCGATGCGTGGCGTTATCTTCTCGGTAAGGAGAAAGAGCTTAAGCTTATTGACAAGCTGGAGCTTTCTGATGCCGAGCTTGCCAAACGCGTGTGGTCGCCGCAGACCCGCGTTGCTCTGCTTGCTAAAGGAAATATGGCGTTTTTGCGCGATATTTGCAACGAGGAAGAGCTTGATGCAGTTTTGGCGCGTATTAACCGCAGCAATATCATCGCTGCTATGCGGGTGTATACACCATCGCACGCTAAAATGCTTGGGATACTCAAGCGGTTTAAAGTCGATGCGTTATGCGACTTTGCAAAAGCTGTTCCGGCGGCGTTTGAATCTTTGAAACCTTGGGAAATCCTCGGAATTGAAGAGAACACGCTTTGTCCGGCAGACAGCGAGCGTTGGTCTTTGGCATTGGCTTTAGCCGAGGTTCGTCCGACTTGGGCGCCATTGTTTATGCTTGAGCTGCGGAACATTGCTCCTCAACATTTGGGAAACGTAGGCGAGGAACTTATGCAAAAGTTCTTTGACATTGCCTTTAAGGCAAAAGCGGATATCTCGCAGTTGATGCCGTATCTGTATGTTATCTTTCCGAAACTTTATATGAAAGTTCGTGATAACTTTCGAGCATACAAGAACTTTGTGCCATATTTTTTGGTGATGTTCCCGCAGCTGGTGAAGTTTCTGGAAAAAGATGACAACAAGGTACGCTTGGCTGGCATTTGCTTTCAGCAGAAAATCAATGATAGTGATGAGGCCTATTCTTGGCTGCTTATCGGCTATCATTTGTTGGAAGACAGGAAAGTGTTTGCTTGTTTTCTGGAAAGTCTGCGGCGGGTGCATAGCAGCATTAATTACTGTATGTTTGAGGAGTTATTTGAAAGAATGCTTCGGTTTGTGCCGGATGCTTACGATCTCAAGAGCTTATATACGTTCTATGTGAAAAAGGTTGGCACCGATACAGATTATTGGCTGGATGTTCAACATAGGCTTCTTGAATTTGCTTCCGGAAAAGAAAGCAGAGTTAATCTGGGCTTTGCGTTTCCTTTTACAGGCTGGATGGAAAGCCTGGCGCAACGTGCGATTGTTATGATGGCCGAGCGTAAACAGCTTTCGGCTTATATCAATCGCCTATCCGAGGTATCCTCAACCCTTCGCAACGCGGCGTTTAATGCGATGGAAACACAGTCGCAGATTGACACGCTTGCGACAGATGAGGTAGGGAAATTGGTAACAACCGTACAGTTGCTGCCAAAAGCCGAAAAGGCATTTCTGTATCTCTTAACGACGCGGAATTTGTCGGCTGTGTCGCTACACGAGCTGAAACGCAACTATATTGAGCGTGTTCAGCTTGCGGGCAGTTCATTCAGGGCATTGCTTTCTGACCTTGCTCCTCTTTCATTGGAGATTCGGGCAGAGTTGGTGGGCATATATGCCAGGAAATGGAAACTTTCGCTTGAGGAATATCAGCTCATTATGCAGTGCAATATGTCCGTAAAAGCTCCGTTCTTGCGCGAATACGTCAAGAACCAGCGCGAGAGTGCCGGCAGAAGATAATAAAACAAGCTTTGCTTCAAAAACGATGGAAATGGGGTGACGTGATGTCACTCCATTTTTTTTATAGTGTAATTAAATATTTGTTGCATATTTACAATTTTTTGTATATTGTTTTGTTGTTTGTTTCTTTATATTAGATTTTTTAAATGGAACGTATGATGAAACGAGATAAACTGTTTGATTTTGAAATATATGAAGAGGGGGCAATATTTGATTGTTCTTCGGTGGATTATCGGGAGAAGGCAAAATTTTTTTCCAATCCGCAATGTTTGAATATGCCGCTTTTTACGGAGGGGAAACGCTCTTTGCATTTTGGGGCAAATCCGGAAGAGGCAGAAGCAAAATCGGAAACAGAAGAGCTTTTATTGCTGCAACTCTCATATTGGTAGAGGGGCTAGAGGTATCCTTCGGACTGGAGCTTATAAAGGCGGCTGAATGTGCCGGATTTGTTTTTCAAGAGGTCTTTTTGCGCGCCGTCTTCTTTGATTTCGCCTTTTTCAAGCACGATTATCCTATCCATATTTTTTAAGGTGGAGAGGCGGTGGGCAATCGCAATCACGGTTTTGTTTTTCATCAGTTCTTTTAGGGCTTTTTCAATCGCTTGCTCGGATTCGCTATCCAGCGCCGAAGTTGCCTCGTCTAAAATGAGAATCGGCGAGTCTTTGAGGATGGCGGCGGCAATGGCAATGCGCTGGCGTTCGCCGCCCGAGAGTTTTACCCCGCGCTCGCCGACAACACTGTCATAGCCTTTGGGCATTTTTATAATTGTGTCGTGGATGTGGGCGAGCTTGGCTGCTTTGATAACCTCCGCGTCGGTGGCTTTGGGGCGGGCAAAGCGGATGTTTTCCATTATGCTGCGGTTAAAGAGGCAAGGCTCTTGCGAGATAAGCGCGATGTTTTGATGCAGCGAAAATTGCGTGACTTTGGCAATGTCTTGGTTGGAAATGAGGATTTTCCCTTTATTGAGGTCATAGGCGCGCAAGATGAGGTTGATAAGGGTTGATTTTCCCGAGCCGGATATGCCGACAAGACCGATTTTTTCGTTCGGAGCGATGGAGAGGTTGAGGCTTTTAAACACGGGCTTATCTTTGGTATAGGCAAAGGAAAGGTTTTTAATTTCAATATTGTTTGTCTTGATTTTAAGCTTTTTCGCATTCGGGGCGTCGATGATGTCAAACGGGCGATAGAGCAGGGCGAGCGCGTCATTTATTGAGCCGAGGCGTTCCTGCAGCTGGGAGAAACGGGAGCATAAGTCATAAGTTTTTTCGTCTATGCGGGTAATCATTGTGGCGCAGAAAATAATGCTTTCAAGCGAGAGAGAAGATGGGGTGAGGTAAAAATATAAAATAACGCAAAGTTTGGCAATGAGGAAAGCAACAGAGATGAGTGTGGTACACATATTGCTTTGTCCGAGTTTCTTGCCAAAAGTGTTTTTCAGGCGGAGGACTTTGTTTATCTGATTGCAGAGTTTTTTGCGTTCGTGATAAAGGGCGGCGATGTTTTTGACAAGCCTTGCGTTGGCAATGCTGTCTGTCAAAATACCGGTAATTTTGCTATCTTCTTTAACAACTTTTTGCGAAAGAGGTTTGATTTTTTGGTAGCTACGGATGATGACAAACTGTTCAGCCAAACTTAAAAATATTATGAGGATGCCGAGAGTGGCGTTAATGCGGATAAGCAGATAGGCGGTTGTAATCAAAAACGCTAAATGCGGCAGGAAAAGCATACGGAGATTGCCGAAAAGCTGAAACATTCCGAATATAAGGTTTCCGATTTTAGCAAGAATTTTGCCGCTTTGCTCGGTGTTGAAAAAACGGGCGGAGTGCTTGTGCGTGTGTTGAAAAATCGTATTGTACATCGCGCACTGATAGCGGATTTTCATTCGGGCGTCCACATAAATACGCAAGCCTTTAATGAGGTCTTGGCAGATGTAAATAACCGCAGAAATAACCAAACAGAAAATAACCGCGCTTGAAAGAGCGTCTTTCGGGTTTTCCCCGACAATGCCGATAATTCTCGCATAATAAAGCTGCCCGACAGCAGACAAAATAGGAGAAAGCATTGCCAACACGCAAGAGGCAGTGAACCAAAACTTGTTGCGGCGGATGAGGGTGAAGAAGAAACGCCAAATATTCATTAGTTTTGCTCCTTTGTTGCTTTTTGTGGTTTGCCGTGGGTGTGTGGGGTGGTGTGGCGGCTTTTTTTCACCCCCACCCTACGCCCTCCCCCCTCAAGGGGGAGGGAGGGGAGAGGTGCTTGCAATGACTTGTGGAGAATTGTTTGTATTTGCAGTGATATATCCCTCGGTTTGCAGGCTGTAAAAATGTTTGAACAGACCGTTTTTCTTTTTCAGCAACTCTTTCGGCGCGCCGTCTTCCTTAATCTCGCCGTTTTCCATCACAAGAATCCTATCCATTGAGCGCAGGGTTGAGAGGCGGTGGGCAATGGCTATTACGGTTTTGCTTTTCATCAGGTTTTCAAGCGCTTTCTGCACCATAATTTCTGCTTCGCTGTCCAGTGCGGAGGTTGCCTCGTCCAAAATCAGAACCGGCGCGTTTTGTAAAATGGCGCGGGCAATGGCGATACGTTGGCGCTCGCCACCCGAAAGCAGAATACCCCGCTCGCCGACAATGCTGTCATAGCCATTTGGCAGGCTCAAGATAGTGTCGTGAATATGCGCGAGTTTGGCTGCTTCATAAATCTCTTCTTTGCTTGCTTTGGGGTTGGCAAGTTGCAGGTTTTCAAACAACGAGCGGTTAAACAGCGTGACATCTTGCGGGACATAGGCGATATTTTTGTGTAACGAATATTGGGTGACATCAGCGATGTTTTGCTTGCCGATTAAGATTTCGCCAGACTGCGGAGCATAAGAGCGGAGCAGCAGGCTGATAAGCGTAGATTTGCCCGCGCCCGAAAGCCCGACCAAGCCGACTTTTTGATTAGGCTTAATATTCAGATTAAAGTTTTGAAAGACTGGTTTTTCTTTAATATAGGCAAAGTTGATGTTTTGGTAAGTAATGCTGTTATCCGTTACTTTGAGTTTTACGGCGTTTTCTTTGTCTTGAATCGTAACGGGTTTATAAACCAGCTCTAAATTAGTTTTAAGTTCGCCAAAAGAAGAAGACATATCAATTGCAAAATCATTTAAATCTGAGATGCTTTGTTTAAGCATTTGGATAGACTGAAACGCAAAAAACGCATCAGCAAGCGAAAGCGTATCTAATGCAATAAAATATAATATAGCGGCATAACAAAAAAGCATAAACAAACTTTCTGCCACGCCTAATCCCATTGAGCTTATGCCGCGTGTGGTTTCGCAGTCATAAGTGGTGCGGAGATATTTTTTTAGGAGCTTATAGGCGTTTAGGCGCTCGTTGAAAACCGAGCCGGTGTAGCGGACGAGCTTGTAGTTTGTGAGGCTGTCGGCAGTTCTGCCGTCGTATTCGCGTTCAATCGCACCACGCTTTTTCCAAGTATTAACAATCGCCGGAACTATTTTTTTCTGGATGAAATAAAAAGGGATGCATAAAGCGACAAGGGTTATTCCGAGTTTGGGGCTTGCGTAAGATATAATACCGAGGGCAAAGAAAAAGTTTATCAGCGGGCGAACGAGTGAAAAGAGCAAGCCTGCGGTAATGCTTGAAACCGTGCCCGAGATTTTGTTAACAGCAGAGGTAATACGTCCGGTCATTTCATCATCAAAATAAGAGATTTGATGAGCGTGAACAGTCTTGAAAAGGTCTTGTACCAGTGCAGAATTCAAAACTTTCTGTGCCATATTATTATAGATGGCTATAACATATTGGTTGAGCGCCTGCAGGGTTTTGGCAATTACAAAAACGATTGTCCAGAAGATAATT
This sequence comes from uncultured Alphaproteobacteria bacterium, assembly GCA_910576955.1. Taxonomy (GTDB): domain Bacteria; phylum Pseudomonadota; class Alphaproteobacteria; order RF32; family CAG-239; genus CAG-267. The sequence continues at coordinate 163,284 of CAJTJB010000002.1, forward strand.
CCCTCTAAAACAGCTTCTTTGGTCGGCTCGGAAAAGCAGCCGATAAGCCGCGAGGCGACATACGGAGTAATGGAAAGCGCGATTGAGGAGAAAATAAAACTGATGGCGAAGATGATGTAAAGCGACTTATGTTTGCTGATTGTTTTAATAATAAGGCGGCGAAAGTTCATAAATAATGTCCTGAATAGTTTGTTACGCGGCAGAATATACCATATTTTTAGGCTTTGCGCAACAAAAAAATGTGTGCGGAATGTTTTTTAGGTTGCGGATTTGGCAAGGTTGGATATGCTTATGCTATGATTAAAAAGATTATAGCATTCGTATTTGTTTTGATTGCGGCGGGAGCGGGGTGGCTTTATCTGTCAAAGTTGGACTATACGAAAATCGTATTTGTGCTGCCCTCTTCGGAGCGGGCGTCATCGCCGTATTATTTCGGCAAAGACGGGGATTTCTTTTTGGCAGACGACCTCAAAGCCGGGTTTGAGAAACTGGGCTATACGGTCGAATACCGCTTTCGGGAAGATTATGACGATTTAGAGCTCGGTAACGCGGGGAATGTGCTTTATTTCAAGGGATATTATAATTTTGAACATCTGCCGGCGGTGAAAAAAGACGGACGCAAGCGCGTTTTGTACCTCTATTATGTTGAGGGGCTGAATTTGGAGATTTTGGACGAGGCGGACGTGGTGGCGAGCGCCTCAAAGCGGTTTGTAAACGATGTAGTTATTCCGCGGGGAAAGGCGGCGGTGTTTGTGCCGCAATTTACAAACCCAGAGCGGTTTAAACCGGCGGAAATTGAGGCAGATAAGGCGTATCCGGTGTTGTTTGTCGGGTCAAATCACAGCGGGTTCGGGCGCAAATCGGTAGATTATGCGTTGCTTGCCAATGCGCCGTTAAGCGTTTTCGGCAAGTTTTGGGAGAAAAGCTTAACGCCCGAGGTTTTAAAAGGGCAATATATTGATAATGCAGAGTTGAACAGGTATTATGCCAATGCGGAAATTGTGTTAAACGACCATCGGGAAGATATGGTTTTTTACGGGTTTGTTTCCAACCGGATTTATGATGTGACGGCGTCGGGCGGTTTTGTGCTGACGGATTATCTGCCCGAGATTGCCGAGATGTATGGCGACAGTATTGCTACCTATAAAGATTATTACGATTTTAAGGAAAAACTGGAATATTATCTGAAGCACCCCGAAGAGCGCAGGGCAATGGCGGCAAAAGCGCGCGACATTACGCTTAAAAACTTTACACACACTCGGGCGGCAGCGATTTTTGACAGCATTTTTAAAAATATTAAAAAATAATGCGGTTTTTTAGAGCGGATGCTTGATTTTCAGAAAATTGCACACTAACTAAAGTATTAGAATTTTTTAACCTTATTTATAGGAGCGATGTAAATGCAAGTTAAGCCTTTACGGGAAAACGTTTTGATTAAACGTGTTGAAGAAGAAAACAAAACAGCCGGCGGAATTATTCTGCCGGATACAGCAAAAGAAAAGCCGAGCGAGGGAGTAGTTATTGCCGCCGGCGAAGGACCGAGAACAACAGACGGCAAAACTTTGCCGATGAGTGTTAAAGTCGGTGACCATATTTTGTTTAGCAAATGGTCGGGAACGGAAATTAAAGTGAATGGCGAGCCGCATTTGATTATCAAAGAAGGCGATATTTTGGCAATTGTTGAGAGATAAGTAGAAAGGATTTTGAGATTATGGCTGCAAAGGATATTAAATTCGGAACAGACGCCAGAGCAAAAATGCTCAAAGGCGTGGAAGTTTTGGCTAAAACAGTTAAAGTAACGTTAGGTCCGAAAGGGCGCAATGTGATGCTTGATAAGTCTTACGGCGCACCGAAAATCACCAAAGACGGCGTGTCTGTTGCCAAAGAAGTGGTTTTAGCTGATAAATTTGAAAATATGGGGGCGCAGCTCGTTAAAGAAGTTGCCCAGAAAACAGCTGATAAAGCCGGTGACGGCACAACAACCGCAACGGTTTTGGCAGAGGCTATCATCAAAGAAGGGTGCAAAGCGGTTGCCGCCGGTATGAACCCGATGGATTTGAAACGCGGTATTGATATGGCGGTTGAAGCGGTGGTTGAGGATGTGAAATCCCGCTCCAAAGAAATTAAAACATCTGAAGAAATCGCACAGGTGGGCACAATTTCTGCTAACGGCGACAAGAGTATCGGTGAATATCTGGCTCGCGCTATGGAAAAAGTCGGCAATGACGGCGTAATCACGGTTGAAGACGCCAAAGGGCTTGAAACCGAGCTTGATGTTGTGGAAGGTATGCAGTTTGACCGCGGCTATCTCTCTCCTTATTTTGTAACCGATGCGGATAAAATGACAGCGGAATATGAAAGCCCGTTTGTGTTGCTTTATGACCAAAAGATTTCCAATCTGCAGGCGATTTTGCCGGTGTTGGAGGCTGTTTTGCAATCCGGTCGTGCGCTCTTAATCGTTGCGGAGGATATTGACGGTGAGGCATTGGCAACTTTGGTTGTCAACCGTATCAGAAGCGGTTTGAAAGTCTGCGCCGTTAAAGCTCCGGGCTTTGGCGACAGAAGAAAAGCCATCTTGCAAGATTTGGCTGTGTTGACCGGCGGTCAGGTTATCTCCGAAGAATTGGGTATGAAACTTGAAAACACAACGGTTGATATGCTCGGTACGGCAAAACGCGTGATTGTTTCCAAAGACGATACAACCATTATTGACGGCAACGGTGATAAAGAGTTGATTGAAGCGCGCAAGACCCAGATTAAGAAAGAAATCGAAAAGACGACTTCGGACTATGACCGTGAGAAATTGCAAGAACGTTTGGGCAAACTTTCCGGCGGTGTGGCTGTTCTTCGCGTGGGCGGCTCTTCGGAAGTTGAGGTTAAAGAAAAGAAAGACCGTATTGACGATGCGTTAAACGCAACGCGCGCCGCAGTTAAAGAGGGTGTTGTTGCCGGCGGCGGTACGGCTCTGCTGTATGCGACCAAAGCATTGGAAAAAGTTAATCCGACAAACCAAGATCAAAAAGTCGGCGTGGATATTATTCGCCGTTCGCTGCAAGCGCCTATCCGCCAAATTGCGGAAAATGCAGGTGTTGACGGTGCGGTTGTTGCCGGCAAACTTTTGGAAGGCACGGACTATAACTACGGTTATAATGCGGCAACAGATGAATATACCGATATGATTAAAGCCGGTATTGTTGACCCGACCAAGGTTGTGCGCACGGCTTTGCAAGATGCGGCGTCTGTTGCCAGCCTGTTGATTACGACCGAGGCGATGGTTACGGAAATTCCGGAAACCAAAGAATGCAACTGCGGCGGGCACGGTGCTGCTGGCGGCATGGGCGCAGGAATGGGTTTCTAATTGTTCCAACTCCCCGAAGCAACCCAGACGAAAGTTTGGGTTGCTTTTTTGTGTGCCATAAACCGAATGTTAAGATTTTTGTGCGTAGTATAATATATAAAATTGCGCAATAAGGATTAAAAAATGACGATTAAAAGGTATATATTCGGTTTTGGCACCGCATTGGCGATATTGTTGGCAGGAGCGGGTTCTGCTTATGCGATAAGCTTTGCTGACTATGCTTTTCAAAACATTCAAAAAGGGCGTGAAGAGGCGGTCAAATCCTTTTTGAATAAAGGATACTCTGTTGATGCAGTTAATGAAGAGGGGATGACGGCGCTGTGCCAGTCCGTTAAAGCCAAAGACTATACGGTATATAGAAAATTGCGCAGGCTCGGAGCAAATGCAAACCATCAGTGCATTTCTTCGCTTGATGCCGAAACGGTAAAAGATTTTGATGAGCGGTATTCTCCGATTGACAGAGGTATCGCGGGAAAAGAGGTAATCGAGGGAGATTCTAATACGCTGCTTTGGGCAACCGCCGGTTCGCTGGCGGCGGTCGGTGTGGGTGCCGGTATATATTTTAATCAGGATGATAAAAAAGACGATGTGCAGCGGTGTGAGCCGGGGTTTGTGTTAATTAACGGCAAATGCGAGCCTAAAACCTGTGAGCCGGGGTTTGAGCTGGTTGGTGGCGAGTGTAAACCGAAGGAATGCGAACCGGGGTTTGCTTTGGTAAACGGCGTGTGCGTTTCTACTGATTGTCCGGACGGGTGGTCATGGACCGGACGGGAATGCGCTAAAGATTGTCCGGAAGGAATGTTTTGGAACGGTACGGATTGCGAGGTGAAAAACTGTCCGCCAAATACACATTTACAAGGCAATATTTGTGTTGGCAACGGTAACCTTGATGAAAAGTATGTCGGCAATGACTCTCTGTATGGTATTCAAACGAACGGGGAAGACGTTTTTAACCTGTTTTCATCGGTTAGGTATCCGAATGACGAAGCTTCAATAAAACTGTATAATAAAGGAGACGGCGATACATATGGCGTTTATGGCGTCAGCAATGTGACAAATGTTTTTGCGCAAGGCGTATCTGAAGGGGGTGTTAATGAGGCGGATAATATCGGCAATATTTCCATTACGAGTGAAGGCAAAGGCACAACATATGGCTTGTACTCTAAAATTGCAGATATTACCCAATACAAAGAGGCAATAAATGTTCGTACGCAGGATGAAGGAAAGGCTCACGGCAAGATTGATATTCTCCATCGTGGCGGCGGGACAACGTACGGCGTTTTCGGCGATGTTCGCGCGTATAATGCATATGCTATTTATGGCGGAAAATCTTATGGAGATATTACTATTAACGGCGACGGAGATATTTATGGCATCAGCGGCTATGTGGCGGCAACAAACTCGGTTTCGCCTTTTTTCGGCAGCGAGGTTATCGGCAATGTTAATTTGTATCAAAGGGGAAACAAAGATGTTTACGGAATGGCGGTAAGCAAAGATGATATTCCGGGGGCAGGCGCCGGTGGTGGCAATTTGGTCAGCTGGTTTGCGTTTAATGCATATTCTTCGGGCGGCGACAAAGTTATCGGCAATATCAATATTTATAATGACGGTAACGGCAATGCCTACGGAATGTATGGCGGGCGCGAGTTGTTTAATGCAAGGACATATGGCGGCGTGAACCCGGAAACCGGAAAGCCCAACGGTATTGCTAAAGGGTATATCAATATTTTGAGCAAAGGCAACGGCAACAGCTTTGGTATGTATCTGCCGGATGAAGATGAAAAGGGAATTATCGGCAATATTACTTCGGAGGGTGCAGAATCCGTGGTTTCGATTGTTAATGTCGGCAGCGGTACGGCGACCGGTTTGCGTGGCGGGCGGAAAACAACTATTGTCAATTCGGGAACGATTGATATTAACAATTTAGGAAACGGCACGGCTATCGGCATTTACGGCGAGCGGGATTCCAAAATCGAAAACAGCGGCATAATCAATATTCACCGCGATGCATATACCGATACCGTGACCGGCACAAAATATAATCCGGCAGGTGCTAATGGCGGCGTGGCGTACGGCATATACGCAGAAACCGGCGCTCGGGTGTTGAATACCGGCGATATTACCATAACCGGAGCAAATGCCGGCAAAGGAATTTATCTCGAAGACGGGGCAACGCTTGAAAACTCCGGCAATGTGCGGTTTAACGGAAAACTCCAAAATGTGCAAACGGCTGAAAACGGCTCGGTTCAGAGTGTGGTTAATCTGAACGATATGGGCGGGGAAATTATTTTGGGCAAAGGCGGACATTTCTTTGCCGACGAACTTCGCGGCGATATGGGCATTTCCCAAAAGGCTGTTCAGGGCAGTTTGGAAAATGAATATGTTATGGATAAAGCTTTGCAGGCCGGAAACATTAACGGGCTGAATGTTTACTCTAAATCCGCAATGTTTGAAGCTGCAACAAAAGCTAACGGCACCGGCGGCACGGATGTGGTCCTTTCCCGCAAGAACTTTAATTCGCTGCTTGAAGATAAAGAAATGGGGAATTTCTTTGAGGCAAACTATGAGCAGAAAAACGGCGCAGCCGTGTTTGATGTTTTGAAAAAAGCAGAAGACGGCGCAGCGCTGGAGGCGCAGTCGGCTAATTTGAGCGGGGCGGATGTTGTTCCGAATTTCAGGCGCGAAAATGCGCTGGTTTATCGCCATTTGAGCAAACAGTTTGATGATAACCTGTTTAACAAACCGGATGACAACTATATCGGCGGGTATAAGTTTATTGATGTTTCGATGGATGAAGATGGAACATTGACCGGCAGCGATGGCAAGGTTAATGCGGCATACGGTATGCTCAAAGGGAAAACGGATGACGGCGTTGTTTACGGTTTGGGCGCAACACTTGCTAACCTGAAAAGCGATTATGACAACGGGGCAAGCCGCAAGAGCAATATTTTCGGTTTGTGGGCGCCGGTTGGGTATGACTTTAAAAACGGTACGCAGTGGTATTCGAAATTTTATGCCGGTTATGCGGACGGTTCATACGACCGTAAGACGGAACTCGGCAAGTTTTCAGCTGATTTGACCGAATATCAATATGGCATCAGCAATGAATTGCGCCATAAGATGAATTTGGGCAAGGGCTTCAGTTTCCAACCGCTTGCGGAGCTTAACCTCTTGGGAATTTATCAGGACAGTGCCAACGAGGGCAATGCCGAAGGGGCGCTGAATCTGGACAGCGGCAACAGCTTGTCGCTTGAAGGCGGGCTTGGCGCGTACCTTGCCAAAGAAATGATGTTTGGCGATAGCGGCAAGCTGGGAATTCAAATCGGCGGCGTATATTATGTTGAGTTTTTAGACCCTGATGACGGCGTGGATGCGAGAATGCAGGGGATGAACGGCAAATTCCGCTTGAAGAACAAAGCGCAGGATGACCGGGCAGTCTTTTCGCTCCGTGCGGATTATACCTATAAAGATTTGATGCTTTATGCGGTGATAGAACAGGAAACAGGCGGCAACAAAGCATTTTCTGTTGATACCGGCGTACAATACAAATTTTAGCTTGAGTCTTTTTTGAAAGTGATGTAACCCTTAAACAGAGTAAAATTTGAAACTTTGGGGGCAATATGGAAAAGTTTGTGAATTATGTGCGCAGCGGCAAAGGTATCGGCTTGTTATTTATGCTGGCTGCATCGGTTATTGTAACAATTGTTATGCTGTTGGTTGCTAAAAGTTTTTACGGCGAGATGCGCCCGCAGGTGCTGATGGTTGCAAATGACTTTTTGCCGATTACCGTTAAAGGCGGACAAATTGTTGAACCAGCGGATACTTATAAGCGCGTTAATTTCAGATTGGGCAATACGGGAAAGAAATCAGACTATTTTACAATCATCCTGAACACGCGTGAAGAGGCTGCCAGTTTGCCCAAAGGGGAGCAGGGGCTCTTTATCTATAAAGATATGATATATGCGGCAACACCGGGGCAAATCCGCAGTTTTGAATTGCGGGACGGTTTGTGGGATAAAGCCAGCTTTGAAAATCTGCTTGATTCCGTTGTTGGCGCGATGTCCGGCGTTGTCGGGGCGGTTTTAATCGGCATATTGTTCATTGTTTGTCTGTTTAAGACTTTTATTGCTGCCGTTTTGGGCTTTTTTGCGGCGAAAGTGCTGAACAGGGCGGAGCAGTTTGACCTGCCGATGTTGATGCGATTTTGCGCAATCGGCGTTTCTGCATTTGAAATCTTGCGCTGGGGCAGCATTTTAATCGGGATGAACCCTGCGAGTTTTCATGTCTTTTTAGCGGTGCTGCTGTTAGAAATATTTTATATTTTGCGGGAAAAGCCTAACGCAAAATAATCATCATCTTCCCCCTTGCGAAAAGAGGGGGATTTTTTATGATGTGGTCAAAATATCTTTTTGCTTGAATATATTATGCGGTGTCTTTAAAATCTTAAAAAAAGCAATTTGAGGATTATCCGATGAAATATTTACCGTTTGGCGTTTTGTTTGGGGCTATGTTGTGTGTGTATCCGGCTGCAGCCGAGTATACCTATAAAGAAGATGACACCCGATTTATGAACGGCTCGCTTTATGATGTGAACGGTGACCCCGTGACCGGAATTTATGAGGAATATCACGAAAACAATGTTAAAAAAAGCCGGATGCCTTATGTTAACGGCGTGCTGAACGGTTTGGGTTCGCTTTATGACGAACGCGGCATTAAATCTGCGGATATGCCTTTTGTGGACGGCAAAGCCGAGGGTGTGGCGTTGGTTTATTATGCGGACGGCGCGTTGAAAGATAAAATTCCTTATAAAAACGGCAAAATTAACGGAATTATGCGGTCATATTATCCAAACGGCAATCTCAAGAGCAAAGTTACATATGATAATGATGTTCCAAACGGCGAAGCCAAAGAATATTATGAAGACGGTAAACTTAAAGAAACTTTTAATTATGCAGACGGGAAAAAAGACGGCAACGCCACGGTTTATTTTTATGACGGAAATGTGGCAGAAAAGGTGATATATAATAACGGTGAGATAACCGGCGAACGGATGGTTTATTATAAAAGCGGACACCCGAAGTCGCGCATTCAATATGCGAACGGAAAGAAAAACGGCGTGATGCAGAACTATTATGAAGCGGGCGGTTTGGAGGCGTCTGTGCCGTATGTTAATGATGTTATTGAAGGCGAGGGTTCTTTTTATCAGGAGGACGGCAGTTTAAAATTAACCGTTACCTATAAAAACAATCTGCGCAACGGGATAGCAAAAGCTTATTATCCGAACGGCAAGGCGAAAATTGCGGTAAATTATCAAAATGATGTTAAAAACGGCGTGGAAACGGAATATTTTGAGAGCGGTGCCGTTAAAACGGAAATGCCGTATGTGGAGGGCGTGATTAACGGTATCGGGCGCGAATATGACGAGGTTGCCGGATTGCTTACGGAGATGACATACATTAATGCTATTGCAAACGGTATTGCCAAGTTTTATGAAGACGGCAATGTTATGACGGAAGCGATGTATAAAGCCGGTAAAAAAGAGGGTGTGCAGAAAGATTTTGACAAAGCAGGACGCTTGGTTTCCGAGAGCACTTATGCCGGCGATGTGCTAAACGGCGAATACAAAGAGTTTTATGACAGCGGCAAAATAAAATCTACCGCCGCATACGTTAACGGCGTGTTGGACGGGCTGTCGCTGATATATGACGAGGAGGGCAACTTGTCATATGAAGTGCCGTATTTGAATAACCGCAAGGACGGCAAAGTCAAACGCTATTATCCGACTGGCGAGCTTATGGGCGAGGTGACCTATGAAAAGGGGCAAAAACACGGAATGCTCGATGCGTATAATCTGGATGGTTCGCTGATGGCAAAAGTGTTGTTTAATAAAGACGTGGCGATTAAAGGATACAGCCTTGACCACGGCAAACGCCCGCTGTTGATGACGCCCGAAGAGCTGCGGCTGATTAACGAGGCTTATTAATATAAAACTTTCTTTTACTATAACAGGGTATTGACAATATTTAAATTGGGTGGTAGCGTTGCCGCGTTTTTAAATATTACTGTAACTAAATCTGTTATTATGTCTAAAAGGATTGTTAAAGAAACATCCCGTCAAGCAAAGGTTTCTGAAAGGCAGCCGGATGTTTGTGACGCCGGAGCGGCATTAAGCGTTTCGCAGTTGCAGGCACTTCGGGAAAACGGCAACAGAGCTGCTGTTAAAAATTATGTGGAAACGCATTATCTCGGTTCGGCAATGCAGGAATGGCTGATGCGAACAAGCGATACGGAACTGATTGCTGCTTATCTTAACAGCCATCAGAACTGCGGACTGTTTGAAGATGCCGAAGAGCTCCTGATGTCGCTCAATAACAATAAGTTGCGAAAGATTTATCTGGAGCAGTGGCATTTGCGCCAAAGGAGCGTGATGCAATTGTTTGCGGAAAAAGAGTTTACTCTGTTGCGCAGATATATTGCCAAACATCCGGAAGAAAGCTTTTCGCGGACGATGGTGTTTCTGATGTTTGAGGCAGGGGATAAAAAACTTATTCGCCAATATGCCCGCTTTCACCCCTCAATTTGGGAAGAGGAGCGTTATGCCGGCAAATTGCAGGAGTTTGGTTTAATCAGCCCTGTTTCGGCTATCCGTTAAAAAAAGCACGCTGTTTAAGGCGTGCTTTTTGCTTATTTGCGCCCGAGGCTCTTGATTTCAAAACCCAATTCTTTGGCTTTGGTTATATCAAACACGTTACGAAAATCAGAAATTTGCGGACGTTTCATCAGGGTTTTGATTTTTTCAAGTTCTAATGACTTAAACTCTTGCCAGTCGGTCAAGACGGCTAAAGCATCCGCGCCGCCGATAGCCTCATACGCCGAGTTGCAATAGGTTATCATATTGCCCAAAATCGCCTTGGTGTTTGGCATTGCTTCGGGGTCATAGAGCTTGATGTTGACATCGTGAGCGAGCATAATCTCGATAATCTGCAAAGCCGGAGATTCGCGGCAGTCGTCCGTTCCGCCTTTGAATGCTGAACCGAGCACGGCGATGGTCGGGTTTTTGATGTCGGCAACCATATCTAATATGCGTTTTGCCATATTGATTTTGCGGCGTTCGTTGCTTTTTATCGTGGTTTCAATCAGCGATAAGTCGACGCCGTTAAACTTGCCCATATATGCCATTGCATTCGTATCTTTTGGGAAACAAAAACCACCGTAGCCGGGACCGGGGACGAGGAATTTAGCGCCGATGCGGCTGTCTAACCCCATACCTTTGGCAACTTCGTAAATATCCGCGCCCGAAGTTTCGCAAAAGTCTGCCATCTCGTTGATGTATTGTATCTTCATTGCCAAAAAGGCGTTTGAGGCGTATTTGATGGTTTCGGAAGACTGGCGGGAAACATAGAGAATCGTGCATTTGTTTTCAAATGGCTTATATAACTCGGCAATCAGGTTGCGGGCGCGTTCGGAATTTGCGCCGACAATGATTCTGTCCGGATTAAAGAAGTCGTGCACCGCAAAGCCCTCGCGCAGAAATTCCGGCAGGGAGATAACGTCAAAATCGGCAGTGGGGTTTGTGCGGCGAATGATGTTTTCGACCGCGTCGCCGGTGTTGACCGGAACGGTAGATTTGACTGCGACAACGGTGTAGCCGTTCAGATGTTTGGCAAGCTCTTCGGCGGCGGCTTTGATATATTTCATATCCGCCTCTTTGGTTATCGGGTTTGGCGGCGTGCCAACGGCAATGAGAATTAAATCCGCATTGGGGATGCTTTCGGCAAAGGAGGTCGAAAAGGCAAGCTTGCCGTTTTGTGTGTTTTTATAAAACAGCTCTTCCAGCCCCTCTTCAAAAATGGTGACTTTGCCGGCTTTCAGGGTGTTGATTTTTTTCTCGTCTATATCAAGGCAGATGATGTCGTTGCCCAGTTCGGCAAGCCCCACGCCGGTCGGAAGCCCGACATAGCCTGTGCCGATAACAGTTACTTTCATAGCAGTTCTCCCAGTTTATTTTATGGCGTTATGCTAGGAGATTTGTTTGTGTTTTGCAAGGCTATTTTCGGTTTTGTTTATAAATCTGTGGGGTTGTATATAAATATCCGTTGAAGTTTTGCAGGGGTGTGCTAAATATACTTTATAAATGGTTTGACAATATGATTTAAGGAGAAGGAAATTGCGAAAAATTTTGTGTTTGGCAGCGATGTGCTTAATGGGTTTTAATGCCGGGGCGGCGGAAATCAATGCGGAAAATTTGGAACTGACGGCAGAGCAAAGCAAAAAACTTGCGGCAATGCAGGAACAATTGAAAGCGGAAATCCAGCCGATTTGGGAAGAAGTGGAAAGTGGGCGCAACCGCATTATTGAGATTGAAAAGCAATATTTTCAAAACTTTTGGAATATGCTGACCGAAGAGCAAAAACAGAAGTTTGCTGATTTGCAAAGATAAGCGGCAATTACCGGCAAAACAGCTTATACGGTGAATTGAGAAGATTCTTTTGATGATTTAAAGGTGCTTAATTGAGCATCTTTTTTTGTGTGTTTGCTCAAAAAATACGTACCTTTTTTTATAGCAACTGTCAAGAAAAATTAATGACGTAAAATCAAGGCGCTATCTGCCGGTTAAAATGTCATAAAAAAAGGTACAATATTTTTAGTCAATAAAAAATTACGGAGGCTAAAATGACTGATAAAGAGCAAGAAATGCTGGATAAACAATTGTTGGATACAGTTATAAACGGCGGAACAACAGAAGAAGTAGAGCAGCTGATTAAAAAAGGTGCGAATGTTAATGTTAAAGATTCAGATGGCGTATCGCCGTTAGCGTATGCTATGCATCATGGAACAGCCGAGCAGGTGAAAATGTTGGTAGATGCCGGTGCTGATGTTCATGCAACCGATAAATTTGGACTAATGCCTTTAGATTATGCAACTGATATGGAAAAAGTGGAAATTTTAAGACAAGCTGGCGCCGGCAAATTAAATTCTGCAGGCAGAGATAATGTTGCAGCGGATATGCATAAGCAGCGCACGGTTCACGATTACCAAGCTAAAAATTCGGAAGGGCAGGCGTCGCAAGCCCCTAAAGAAGAAATCGCCAAACCTGTTAAGGAAAACAAAGGAAAAGCTGTCGAGTTTGATATGAATAAAATGCCGGTAAGAGATGGCAGATAGCTTAAATTCAGATATTAAAAAAGCCCCGCTGTTTAAGGCGGGGCTTTGAGGTTGAAGAATTGTTATTTAACTTCTTCAAAGTCAGCGTCTACGACGTTGTCGTCTTTTTTGGTTTCTGCTTCCGGTGCGCCTTGTTCGGCTCCTTGAGCAGCAGCGCCGGCGTCTGCACCTTGCGCTTTATACATTGCTTCGCCGAGTTTCATTGAGGCTTGCATTAAAGCGTCAGTCTTTTCCTTAATGGCAGCAGCGTCTTCGCCTTCCATAACGCCTTTAAGAGCGGTGATGGCGGACTCAATCGCGTCTTTATCTGCCGAAGAAACTTTATCGGAGTTTTCTTTCAAAGTTTTTTCGGTGGTGTGGATTAAGCCTTCAGCTTGGTTTTTAGCCTCAACAAGTTCTTTCTTCTTCTTGTCGGCCTCTGCGTTTGCCTCGGCGTCTTTAACCATCTTTTCGATGTCTGCGTCAGACAAGCCGCCGGAAGCCTGAATGCGGATAGCCTGCTCTTTGTTGGTTGCCTTATCTTTAGCGGAAACGTTTACAATGCCGTTGGCGTCAATATCAAAGGTAACTTCAATCTGCGGCATACCGCGCGGTGCAGGCGGAATGCCTACCAAGTCAAACTGACCGAGCAATTTGTTGTGTGCGGCAATTTCACGCTCACCCTGGAAAACGCGAATCGTTACGGCTGTTTGTCCGTCCTCTGCGGTTGAGAATACCTGTGATTTGCGGGTCGGGATGGTGGTGTTGCGGTCAATCAAGCGAGTGAACACGCCGCCCAAGGTTTCAATACCTAAAGAAAGCGGGGTAACATCAAGCAGCAAAACGTCTTTAACATCGCCCATTAACACGCCGCCCTGAATGGCTGCGCCCACAGCAACAACCTCATCCGGGTTAACGCCTTTGTGCGGTTCTTTGCCGAAAATTTCTTTAACCTTTTCCTGTACTTTCGGCATACGGGTCATACCGCCAACGAGGATTACTTCGCTGATGTCCGACGGGTTAACGCCGGCATCTGCCATAGCTTTTTTGCAAGGCTCAACGGTGCGCTCAATCAAGTCTTCCACGATAGATTCCAGTTTTGCACGGGTTAATTTGATGTTCAGGTGCTTCGGAATCGGGGTGCCGGTGCTCATATCTGCGGTAATAAACGGCAGGTTGATTTCGGTCTGGGTTGCGGAAGAAAGCTCGATTTTGGCTTTTTCAGCAGCTTCTTTTAAGCGTTGCAGTGCCAAACGGTCTGCCTTAAGGTCGATATTGTTTTCTTTTTTGAACTCGTCTGCAAGATAGTTTACAAGGCGTTGGTCGAAGTCTTCACCACCCAAGAACGTATCGCCGTTTGTGGATTTAACTTCGAAAACGCCGTCGCCGATTTCCAAAATGGAAATATCGAATGTGCCGCCGCCGAGGTCATATACGGCAATCGTGCCGGAGGCTTTTTTATCCATACCGTAAGCAAGGGCTGCGGCTGTCGGCTCGTTGATGATACGCAAAACTTCCAAGCCCGCAATCTTACCGGCGTCTTTGGTTGCCTGACGTTGGGAGTCATTAAAGTATGCCGGAACGGTAATTACAGTTTTTTCGATTTTTTCGCCGAGATAGCTTTCCGCAAATTCTTTAATCTTTTGCAAAACGATGGCAGAAATTTGGGACGGAGCGTATTTTGTGCCTTTAACGTCTACCCATGCGTCGCCATTGTCGCCGGCAACGATTTTGAACGGAACAAGGTTTTTATCTTTTTCAACTTCAGGCGAATCAAAACGGCGTCCGATTAAACGTTTGATGGCAAACAAGGTGTTTTCCGGATTGGTAACGGCCTGACGCTTTGCCGGATAGCCGACCAAGCGGTCCGTATCCGTAAACGCAACCATTGAAGGGGTTGTTCTTGCCCCTTCGGAGTTTTCAAGCACTTTTGCCTCTCCGCCTTCCATAATCGCAAAGCAGGAGTTGGTTGTACCCAAGTCGATACCTAATACTTTATTGCTCATTTCATAAATCCTTTTTAATATTACAAAATCTTTCTGTTACCTTATATAGGGAGCAGTTTTTGCCACGGCAATAGTTTTGGGCAGAAAAAATGATTTTTTTATAAAAAAATGTTTTGACAAAGTTCTTGACAAAATAAAATTTTCAGGTATATTACATACGATATTTTATTTTTATTAACTTAATTTTTCTGTTTATGGAACAAGTTTTGAATTATTTACCATGGGTCGGCGTTGCTGCTCTGGTAATCGTGGTGATTTGCATCATCAAATGGGTGCTTAATCTGCGCCGTGTTGTCAAACCCTCTGAAGTGCACGTTGTGCGCCGCGGAAAAGTGACGGAAATTTACGGTAACGTAAAGCCGGTTGTTTCCGCCGCTGAAGGTGATACGGGAGGGATTCCTCAAGCTGATGAATCGGCAGGAAACGTCTACTATCATATTCCGGCGTGGGTTCCCGTCTGGGGTGTGGAGGTGCAGATTTTGCCGTTGCACAACTTCTCGGTTGACCTTGACGGTTATGAGGCATACGACAAAGACAAGCTGCCTTTTGTGGTGGATGTGACCGCGTTCTTCCGCATTGCGGACTATCGTCAGGCTGCCTCGCGTATTGAAGACAACGATACGCTGGAGGAACATCTGACCAAAATCGTGCAGGGTGCGGTTCGTACTATCCTTGCGCAGGATATCTTGGATGAGATTATGACCAAGCGTTCGGTTTACGGTGAGCAATTCACCAAAGAGGTTTCGGCTAACCTCAAGGAATGGGGTATCGTTCCCGTGAAGAGCGTTGAGCTCATGGATATCCGTGACAAAGATGGCGAGAAAGTCATCTCCAATATAATGGAGAAGAAAAAATCCGCTATTGATATGGAAAGCCGCAAAGAGGTCGCCAAAAACAAACAGGAGGCCGAAACTGCGGAACTGGAAGCCCAGCAGGCTGTTGATGTTCGCCGCGAAGAAAAAGAACAGGCTGTCGGCGAACGCAAAGCCGAACGCGAGAAAGCGGTCGGCATTGCTAACGAATTATCCAGACAACAGGTGCAGGAACAGGCCAAGATAACCAAAGAAAAAGAAATGGAGGTTACCAAGGTCGGCACTATCCGTCAGGCGGAGATTGATAAGGACAAGAAAATCGTCGATGCCAATGCCGATAAAGAGAGCGAAACCATCAAGGCGGATGCTCAAGTTCTTGTTGCCGAACGCCGCAAAACCGAAGCCGAGCACACGGCTCAGGCTGAATATGTGAAGAAGACCAAGGAATCTGAAGCCCAGCTGGTGGCTGCGAAAAACGAAGCTGCCGGTATCCAAGCCAAAGGCGAGGCCGAGGCTGCGGCTAAAGAAAAAGCCGGTCTTGCTGAAGTTCAGCCGCAGATTACCCTCGCTAAAGAAATCGGTGAGAATCAAGGTTATCAAACCTATCTTATCGAAATCAAAAAGGTCGAAGCCAGTCAGGCTGTCGGCGTTGAACAGGCCAAAAACCTCGGCAATGCACAAATCAAGATTATCGCCAATGCCGGCGGTGATATTGCCGGCGGCGTAAGCTCGGCGATGGATTTGTTTTCGGCTAAAGGCGGGCAGGCCCTCGGCAGTATGCTTGAGGCTCTTGCCGGAACAGAAGCCGGACAGCAGCTGTTAGGCAAAATTCTGCCTTCGGATAACAAGAAGTAAAAACTCATTCCACTCTTAAAGAAAGAGCGCTCCGTTTGGGGCGCTCTTTTGCGTTTTTTAAAAAGCAGGATTGCCTTTGGTGTTAAAATAGCACATCAGCCCGTTGCGGCAGAGCTTTTTATATATCGGGCGGTTGAGCTTTAGTGTCTCAATCAGGGTTTTCGGACAGCAGTTCGGGCATATATTTGCCGTGGTTTCCTTGCCGTTTTTGATGGTTTTGACAACGGCGCTCGGCAGTTCGGATTTGCCGATGCACGATGACAGATAGACAAAGCATTTATCATTATCTTTAAGGTAATCAATTGCCAGTTTGCGGGCAAAAAGGTTAAGTGTGAGGTCGGCTTTGCTCGGGTCTTTGGTCCATGGCGAGCCTCCGCCGACGGGGCAGGCGGTGGAATAAAAATCACAAGCAAGTTTTCTGCCGGTGATGCCGCAGTCTGCAACCGAAGAATGGCAGGTGTAGGCGCCGGTACCGTTGATGATAAGCTTTTCGGGTGTTTGCCCGAGCGTTTCAATAATAAAGTCGCGTAGGTCTTCTTGTTTTAACATCGGAACGGCGGCGATGGCGGTTTTGATGTTGCCGTTATCGTCTATGGTAATCTGGGTTTTAATATCCAGTCCGAGGTTTCCCGACTTTAATGCTTTTGCATAAAGGGCTTGATTGAGTTTTTGCGCGAGGTACAGCTCTTGATTTATTAAGCCGTTTCCCTTTTCGGCATAGCCTACGAAGACGCCTTGGTCGCCCCAGCCGTTTGCCTCTACGCCTTGCCCGATTTCGGCAGACTGGGCGCTGATGAGATTGGTGATTTTCAGGCTGTTAATGTCAATCGCATTTTCCTGCCAGAGGTTATGATATTTCTCGTCATAGCCGATTTGGCGCAAGGCTTTTTTAACGACGGCGCGCAGGTGGTTGAGCTTTACATTGCCGCTTATCTCGCCGCCTAAAGTGATATGGTTGTTTTTGACCATAACTTCCACGGCGTAACGGACGGATGCGTCTTGTTTGATGCATTCGTCTAATAAAGCGCAGGAAATGTAATCGGCAATTTTATCGGGGTGTCCTAAAGACACATATTCAGCTGTTTTGTTCATAAAAGTTCTCCGTTTTAGTCCTATCAGGTGTCGGACAAGTAAGGTTAAATCCACACTAAAGCGATTATCGCTTTACAATGCCATTAGACTCCCGCTTATGCTGATTGTCAATCGGTTTTTTGTGATTTTTTCAGTTTTTTGGCTTTTTCGGGGGTGACGATGCCGCACGAAACAGTATATTTTAAGGCATCTTCAACGCTCATATCCAGCTTAACAATATCCGTTTCCGGCACCATAATTAAAAAGCCCGAGGTCGGGTTCGGCGTGGTGGGGATGAAAACGCTGACCATCCGGCGCGGAGCTAAAATCTCTTGCAGCTCGTTGGTGGTTTCACCAGCGAGAAAACCGATTATCCATAAGCCTTTGCGCGGGTATTCAAGCAAAACCGCCTCTTTGAACGACTGTGATTTTGGTGAGAAAATGGTTTCAAACAATTGCTTTAACAGCGAGTAAATGCTTGAAATCAGCGGCATTTTGGAAACGATGAAATCGCCTAAACGAACGAAAAATTTGCCGATAAAGCCGGTGGTGAACATCCCGATTAAGATGAGAATAGCCAGCAAAACAGCAACGCCAATCCCGGGGATGTAGGGCAAAACGCCTTGCGCCATTTGCGGCGGAATGAGGGCTCTGCTCCATTTATCCGTCCAGATAAACAAATTATATGCCATATAAAATGTAATGGCAACGGGGGCGGTTACGAGAATGCCCGTGAATAAATAGGTTTTCAGTTTGGAGACGACATAGCCGAAAAAACTCGGCTTTTTTTGCTGTTGCTCGACAACTTTACGCAGTTTCCTGATATGCTTCTTTTTCATTTGACCTCTTAATGTCTGTTATCATAAATTGTAGGGTGGTGCTGTTATTCCAGCGGTTAAAACGCAGGTTGCCGACAACATCGTAACAATCCTGTCGGCTGCTTAATATCTCTTTGCCGATGTCGGTGTCGGCAATTTTGAAAGCAATGGCGGGCAGGCGCTCTTTGGTGAAAGCGGTCAGCTCGCATTTGACGTGTCCGGCGCCGATGATGCAGGCACGTTTGAAATAGACGTTACGGATTAAAATTGTCGGTTCGGGATTGCCGGTGCCGAACGGCTTGAGCTTTTCCAGCTCGCTGCATAAATCAAAATCTGCGGCGGGCAGGGATATGCTTAAGTCAATATTTATCACCGGATGCGGGGTTGTGTTATGCAAACTTTGGGTGACATATTCGCCGACAAATTCTTTAAATGCGGGGATTTGCTCTTCGGTTGAGGAAAAACCGGCAGCCATGGTGTGTCCGCCGCCTTTGGTGATTACGCCTTTTTCTTTGGCGGCAATAATCAGCGCGCCTAAATCCACGCCGTCTATGGAACGGGCAGAGCCTTTGACTTCGTCTTCTTCAATGCTCATCACAAAAGCGGGGAGGTTGTAGCGCTCTTTTAATTTGCCTGCCACAATGCCGATAACTCCCTGATGCCAGCCTTTGCTTGCGACAAAAGCTATCGGGTAGGCTTGCGGCGTGCCCTCAAGCTGCTCGATAGACTGCTCTAAAACAAAGCATTCAATATCTTTGCGCTCTTGGTTATAGGTGTTCATTTCTTCGGCGAGGTGCTCGGCTTCGAGCGGATTTTGCGAGCATAGCAGGCGGCTGCCGATATAGGCTTTGCCGACACGTCCGCAGGCGTTTATGCGCGGTCCCAGAACGAAACCAAGGTGATAGGCGTCTGGTTTTTCGGTGATTTTGGCGGCGTCTATCAGCGTTTTCAGCCCGAGGTTTTGGCGGTTTGCCATCACTTTCAGCCCTTGGGTGACAAAGGCGCGGTTTAGCCCCAAGAGCGGAACGACATCGCAAACGCTGCCCAATGCTACCAAGTCAAGCCATTGCATTAAGTTTGGCTCGGGCAGGGTTTCGGTATAAAAGCCTTTTTGCCGCAACAGCCTATTGACTGCAACCACGGTCATAAACACTACGCCGACAGCAGCCATATAGCCTAAATCAGGGCGTTCATCGCTTTGGTCAAGGCGTTTGGGGTTAACAACGGCATAGACTTTCGGCAGGCGGGTTTCCGCTTCGTGGTGGTCTAAAACGATAATCTCAAAATTTGTGGCTGCCTCATCCAAAATCTCAAAGGCGGATGTGCCGCAGTCGACAGTGATGACTAAATCCGCCCCGAAATCGGTAAATTCCTGAAAGGCGAGTTTGCTCGGTCCGTAACCCTCTTCGCGCTCGGGAATGTGCACTGCCGTTTCTATGCCGCAATAGGTCAGAAACAGGCGCATAACCGAAGTTGAAGTTGCGCCGTCTACATCATAGTCGCCGATAATGGCGATTTTTTGATGGTTGATAATAGCGTTTGCAATACGCTCGGCGGCTTTGTCCATATCTTTTAAGATTGAGGGGTCAGGCATCAGCGCGGCAATTTTCGGGTTTAGGAATACGGAGATGTTTTCGGTATTTAAACCGCGCAAGAGTAAAAGCTTGGCAAGATGTACGGATATGCCTGTCTGTCGGCAGAGCATTTCTTGCTGCCGTTCGTCGGTTTGGGCGATGTTCCAGACATTGCCGCCGATGGAAAGTGTTTGGTTCGGGGTGTTATTCATCTCTATTCCTTTGTTTTTCCGTACTATAAAATATATAAAGGCGAATGACAAGAAAATTATCGGGCGGGGGATAATTTTAAAGGTTATTTATCCATGTTTGCGCTTGTTGTTTGCCCTCGGGCGTGAGGGTGAGGATGATGGTGTTGCGGTCAAGAAAGAGGGCGTTGGCGTGCGGCCATGGTTCTGCGTTGTAGAGGAGATAATTTACCAGCTCGGCTGTCAGGCGCAGCTTACTGGCGTCAACAAAGCTCCAAAATATATCAAAGTCGGCGGTGAAAAAGTCTTCCGGATAGTAAAATTTGTAGGCTTTGGAGGGCAGATGCCACGGAATGTAGGGGGCGGTTTGGGTGTATGAATCGGTTTTTTCGGGATTATCCGGCAGATAATAGCGGCTGCGGAAGTCTAACGTTCCCCCTTGAACGAAAGTGTATTTTTGTTTTGCGGCGAATGCAGGCGTATTTTCAATGCGGTTGATGACGCGTTCGGCGAGGTTGGTTTCTGCCTTAAACCCTAATTGCCAGACTTTGGCGGCATAGGCGGCGGTGTGGAGGTTATAAAATGTCAGCGCGAGCAAAAGCAGCGTTGTGAAATTTCGAATCGGGCGAGAGGCGGAGCGGAGCAAGACTGCTGCGGCGTAGATGTAGATATAGACCAAGCCGAAAAAGTCTATCCGCGGTTCGTGGAGCACATAAACCGTGTTTTGGGCGGCAATGGCGGTAAGGAGCGGCGCGCATAGCAGACCGGCAACCGCGCCGAAATACAAAGCGAGCGAAACGGCGTTTTTAGGAGCTTTTATAAATAACGCAACCAGCGCGGTGATGGTTATAATCAGCCAGGTGGATTTATAAAAAACGGATATATAGCTGGTGGTGAGGGTGAATTGTTTGAGCAGTGCCGCACTTATCAGGCTGATTTTGCCGGAAATATCGTTCAGGCTGATGCCGGCGGTGTTATATGTGCCATATTGCAAGCCTTGTTTTTTTAGGAAATGCTGCACCAGCAAAAACATTGCCAGCGCCAAACAGAGTGCGGCAGCAAAAAAGGCATATTTGCAGAGAATTTTTTTAGTCGGCAGGGCGTTTAAGCAGAGGTCGTTTAAAACCAGTGTGAAAAAGATAACACAAATAAGGTTTATAACCGGCGGGTAGCCCCCCAGAGCAAGGGCGAACAGCAATGCGGCGGCGGGGATTGCCGTGCGCGCGGGTTTGCTCGCTAACAGCCAATAGCCCCCGATGACGCAAAGAGGCCAAGAGAGGCAGCTTAAAGTTATGAATGCAAAATACAGCCAAGAGAGCGTATAAGGTGAGGCGACAAGATTTATCCCGAGCAGGAAGAAAAAAGACTTTTTCGGCGGTATCTGCCATAATTTTAGTATTATTACAGCGGCGGCGGTGAAGAAAAATAAGCCGGCAAGCAAAGTTATGACCGGCAAAATGTTACCGTCAAAGAGCAAGGTTTGCATAAAAAACTGCGAGAACCGCCCCTCAAAAACGCCGCTCCAGAGGGGCGTGTTTGCCCTAACCCAGCCCCAATCGTGGTTTCCCCAGATAAAATTAAATAAAAACGGCGCGTATGTCAGGGCGGCTGCGGCAAACAAACATCCCCAAATGTTGAGGGCAAAACCGCTCCGGGGGTGCGGGGAATGTGTTGCAACAGGGGCTGACATGGGTTAATCCAGTTTTTTATCTATGATATATGTCGGGCGGTTTTTGACCTCAATAAAGATGCTGGCGATGTATTCGCCGATGATGCCCATAAACAAAATGGTGATGCCGCTGAAAAAGGTGATGACAGACATCAGCGATGCCCAGCCAACTATGGTTGAGTTGTTGAAATAGGCAAAAATGGTCCAAAACATCAAAAAAAAGCTCAAAATTGAAATCAAAATTCCCGATAAGGTTATGAAATGCAGCGGAACGGCTGAAAAGCTTGAGATTCCTTTGAGGGCAAACAAAACCATCTTTTTTAACGGATATTTAGTTGTGCCGGCTTCGCGCTTTTTGCGGTCATAATAGACGTTTGCCGATTGAAAGCCTATCAGCGGGACGATGGCGCGCAGGAATAAATTTTTTTCTTTGAACTCGCCCATGGCGTTAACGGCGCGCCGGCTTAACAGGCGGAAATCCGCATGGTTGGAAACCAACTCCACGCCTAATATCTTCATTATCTTATAAAACCACAGGGCGGTGTTGCGCTTAAAAAAACTGTCGGTATCGCGTTTGTTGCGGACTCCGTAGACAACCTCGTTGCCTTTGTAATATTCTTTGACCATATTTTTGATGACTGCAGGGTCGTCTTGAAGGTCTGCATCTATGGTGATGTAAATATCGGCATCCGTATTATATAAGCCCGCGAGCAGCGCCTCCTGATGTCCGAAGTTGCGTGACAGGCAGATGCCTTTGATATGCGGTTGTTTTTTGTGGGCGTTTTCTATGATGTGCCAGGTCTTGTCTTTTGAGCCGTCATTAACAAAAACAATTTTGCTTGCAGGGGAGATAAGCTCTTCTTTGATTAAATCGTCATAAATCTTGTTCAAAGTTTTAATGCTGCTTGCGAGGACTTCTTCTTCGTTAAAGCAGGGAACGATAATTGCTAATTCGGCATATTTTTTCATTGAATATCCCCATAAAAATCAGGTTGTTTTCAAGTGTTTTAGCACAGAAAGCGTAATTTTTCTATTAACATCTTCAGTTTTGGGGATAAAGTGTGCGGATTTTTTCGCGAAAATCGTTCAGCCCCGCCTGATTGTAGACGACGATGATAATGTCTTTATTGACATATACGGCTTCGGGGTGGGGAAACGGACGCGCCTTTTCCATAAAATAACGGTAAACTTCCGGGGTGATATCAGACGGCAAGAGCGGAGAGCTGTGGTCAATGTATTCAAACGGTGAATAAAACTCCAGCAGGTTTGCTCCCTGCCAGATTGCGAGATACGGCAAAGAAAGCAAAAAGACATCGTCTACCTGATATGTTCCTTTGTAATAGTTTGGGCGGAGGGCTATGTCACCCGCCTGATAAAAGCGGTATTTGCGGTGCGGGTTAAAATCCGGATGGTTTTCAATACGTTCAACGACGCGGTTTAATATTTGAAATTCGGCGTCATAACCTTGTTGCCAGACTTTTTGGGCGCGGTAGTTGTTAATGATGTTTGCCGGTATGAGCAGGAGCATAAAGCCCAATGCCAAACTGTGGCTGATGTTTGCTTTATATTTAAGCAGCAGGGCAAGGAAAAAAGCATATAGAAACGCAAATCCGTAAAAATCTATACGCGATACATATTCGGTGGGCGGAATTACCAAAAAGGTGGTGAGGGCGGTTGCCCAGATTGTTCCGGTGAGCAAAAGGGCGGTTAAAATACGCTTTTTCCAATTGCGGGCGGTTATAAATGCTCCGGCGATGGCGCAGAAGCCCATTGCCGCCAAGAGGATTTTATACCCTTGTTCCATAAACGGTACACTTACGAAAAACTGGCGAAAAGCAATGGCGAGCGCGGCGATAAATTTTGCCGGCAAGTTCTTTAGCGGTTCGGTTTCCAGATTATACACGTCATTAACCGGAACAAAACGCAGCGTGAGCTTGAACAGCAGGGCGGCAATGAAAATATTTAATAGGGTATATCGGTAAATTTGCCAGAGTTGTTTAAGGGGCTTGTTTTCAAATAAATAAGCGATGGTCAGCCGCGCTCCGAAACAGACGAAAAAGGCGTTGATGACAGGGGGGTAGCCGCCGAGGGTGGTATAAAAACATAAAACGGCGATGGTGCAGAGCGTTTTTCGGCGTTTGTTTGCGGCAGCCTGCTCGGAAAGGTACAGCCCGAGAACGGCAAGCAATACCCACAGCAGACAACTGATGGTGATGAATGCAAAATATATCCAAGACAGCGTGTAGGGCTGGGTTGCGAAAAAGGAAATAAACAAAACGTAATTTAAGCGGGATGCGGGAATTTGCCAATATTTGGCGAGAAGCCACAGCCCGAGCGTTAAAAATGCAAAGCCGATAAAATTATTTAATACAGGGAGTATCTGCCCCATTGCCAGCAGGCGGTAGGGAATAAACTGCGTAAAACGCCCCTCAAACAGACCGCTTGAAAGCAGCAGCTCGTTTTTGACAAAGGCGACATCGTGATTGCCCCACATAAAATTTAAGCTGTGGAATAAAAAGGCAAAGTTTATAATACAAAAACTTATTGCCAAAGCGGTTATGTCGGTTTTATCCGGATACAGCGATAAGGAGTGCAAAAGTTTTTTCATCGGAGTTGCCTTTGTATAATATCTATTTGTTGGATTAAGGGCTGCTTTCCTTCTGCAGTTAGAGATAATATGCAATATTTATGGTTCAGATATATCGCATCTGCCGAGGGCCATATGGCGGCGGGGGAGTGCACATAATCAATCATTTCGCCTGTGATGTGTTCGGGAGAAATAGGGATTTGGTTGCCCGAGAAATTTTGCGGGGCGTAGAAATTAAAATGTTCGCCGCCCGTCCAATACCGTCCGAACGGGGTGTGCAGCGTGTAATATCCGAATTTTTCATCAGCGGCGGGGGTGTGGTATTTGAGCCGGAAATAAAATTCTCCGGTTTGGGTAATGTAGTATGTAGTATTCGGATTGTAGCGCGGATGACTTTGTATTCTGTCCGTCAGGCGTTGAATGAGCAGATTTTCGGCTTTGAACCCGAGGAGCATTGTTTTGCAAAAAGATAAGTTTAGGTTTATGTTAAACCACAAAAGTGCGGCAGATAAAACTAACAGGATATTGCGCAGTTTTTGAGAGCCTGACTTGACGAGGTAAAACAAGCTGAACATTAACAATACGGGGAGCGCATAAAAATCTCCGCGAACCATAAATGCCGTAGGGTCGCGCGTGGCATAATAGCTGTCGGATATTTGATGGGAGAGCCACAAAGGAAGCTTGAGTGCCAAAAGAATTGCCGGAATAAACATTAGGCTGATGCAGAGTCGGCGCTTTTGGCTGTATTCTTTGTTCAGCCAGATGCAAAACAGCACGATGATGAGTATGGTGATTAACTTAAAGCCAAACGGGAAAAACGGCTGCGGCTGGAAAAGGCTTTGCACTGAATAAGACAGCGTTTCGGGGATTTTGCGGATAAGGTTAATAAAGGGTTCGGTTTCGGTGTTATATCGCGGGAGCATTAAGCCGTTTTGTTTTAGCAGATTATATATCAGCGGGATGGGGGCTAATGCCAGAATAAAACTTACGGCAAAGGGAATAAGTTTTTTTATGCGCGGTTCTGAAATTGCATACAGGCACACGGCAACGGCAAAGAGGCTGATTGAGGCGGGGTAGCCGCCGGCTGCCAAAAACAACAGCAGGGCGCTGATTAAAGTATAACGGATACGGCTGCTTTCAGAAGCTTTTTGCGCGGCGATAAGCGACAGGGCGATAATCAGCGTCCACCCCAGCAAGCTGAATGCGATGAAATGAAAATAAATGATTTCGTTTATATACGGCAGGGTGGCGATGGTGGCGAGAATCAGCTTGTCTGCCCAACCGGCAAGAGAAAAGCGGAAAAAGCGGGTGCAGAGCAAAACAAGGGCAAGCGTGTACAGGGCAAAGCCGAATAGGAGATTAAAGACAGGGAGAATTTTGCCGGAAAGAAAAATATTTAAAAGCAGAAATTGGCTGAAACGCCCCTCAATCAGTCCGGCAGAGAGCCCCGCGTCGTTAAGAATCGGCATCCAGTCGTGGTTTCCCCAGATGAAATTGAAAATCTGCGGGGAAAAGCATAAGCATAATATGCTTAATGACCAGAGCCAGCAAGATATTTCGTTTTTATTCAGGTTAAAAGAATGCGGCATATATCTCTCTTTTGTTGTTTCCTTTCTTGACAATTTAAGGGCTAAAAGTCTAATATATGGTAAATTTTAAGGAGATTTTTATGAGGTATTTGTTAGGCTTGCTGTTGATTGCCGGCGTTTGCAAGGCGAATGCGGCGGAAATTAAAATCAGCGATAAGGCGGTGTTTCATGTGCCGGTGGCGCAAACGCTTGAGGAACTTCAGCGCGGGCTGATGTTTGTGCGCGAGCTTCCCGAAGACGGCGGAATGCTGTTTGATTTTACGCCGTATCAGGACAGGGAATTAGCTATGTGGATGAAAAATACTTATATTCCGCTTGATATGCTGTTTTTTGATTGCCATTTTACGGTGGTCGGCATACATAAAAATGCCAAACCGATGTCTTTGGACGTGATTACAAATAAGGCGAAATTTTGCTATGTTCTTGAGATTAACGGCGGAACGGCAGATAAAAAAAATATCGTAATCGGCGATAAGGCGGCGTTTGCCGATACGAAATAAGTTTAGGTTGAAGTAAGCCTGGGGCTGCATATATTGTTCCTGTTATTTTAACAGGAGGAATAAGATGAAAAAGTTTTTATTTTTTTTGATGGCGGCGACAATGCTTGCAGGCGGGGCTGCTGCCAAGCATAATTGCGGCTGCGACGGGTGCGAAGTTTGCAAAGTTGAGCATAAGCTGCGCCATAAGCAACAGTATAAAGGCGGCTTTGCAGATGCGTCGGCAATTGCTGCAACTCCGGTCAGCGTGCAGCGTGTTTTAACCTTGCCGGAGGGAACAAAGGTTACGGTTATCGGGCATATTACCAACCGTGTGGACAGCGGCGAATATAACTTTACGGACGGTTTGGATAATATTGTTGCCGAAATCGGCAAAAAAGACTGGAAAGGGCAGATTGTTACCCCGAATGACAAAGTTATCTTAAAAGGAAAAGTCGCAAGAGATGCCGATGACGTGACACTTGATGTTAAATCGGTGAAAGTTGTGAATTAAAAGCCATAAAAAACAGATACAGGCTTTGCGCCTGTATCTGTGTATAAATTAATCTTTATGGCGGAATGTAATGCGCCCTTTGGTCAGGTCATAAGGGGTCATTTCGATATCAACCTTGTCACCGACCATAACGCGAATGCGGAATTTGCGCATTTTTCCGGCAGTATGTGCCAAAATCTCCACACCGTTTTCAAGCTTGACGCGAAACATGGCGTTTGGGAGCTTTTCGATAACATCTCCGGTGAATTCCAACAGTTCTTCTTTACTCATTTAAGGTTCCTTATCAATTCTTTTTTTTGCTATATATACTGCAAAATATTATTTTACAAGCATTTTTTGTGTTTTTTGACGCGGAAAAGCAATTTGAAAGCAAGTGCCGATGTTTTCCTGGCTGCTGACAGTGATTGTGCCGTTAAATTTTAAGGTTAAATCTTTTACGATGGCGAGCCCTAAACCGGTGCCTTTTTTCTGGTCGGTGACGGCAACCGAGTAAAAAGGCTCGAAGATGTGCTTGAGCGCAGCCTCGGAGATGCCGATGCCGCTGTCTTTGATTTCTATTAAAATTTTTTCTTTATTTGTATTGGTCTTGACCTCAAGCGTTCCCCCCTCGGGCATGGCGTTGATGGCGTTTTGCACAAGGTTGAGAATAATCATTTTGAAATCTGTTTCGTTGCCGGCAATTTTTTCTTTGGTGTTGGAAAAAGATTTGATGAGGTTGATACCTTTGCTTTTTATTTCATAATCCAACAGCGACAAGGTATCGTTAATGCCCGACGTTATGTTAAATGTTACGTCTGCCTGTTCGGTATTGCGCGATAGTTTCAGCAGGCGTTCGGGAACTTTGATACATTCTTTTATTTGTGCGGAAATCATTTCCAGATATTTTTTTTCGGATGAAACATTGGTGTCATCTTGATAATATTTTTGCAAGATTCCTTCCAAAATGAGGTTTATTGCTCCGAGATTATTTTTCATTTCATGAGCAAGCGAGGTGGCTAAAAAGCCCAATGACGATATTTTTTGCTGGTGGGAATAGTTGACGTTTTCGCTTAAATCGCGGAAAGATTCCACAATGCCCGCAGTGCCGTTAATTAAAATGCGGGCGGAGTTGATGGATAACGGGCGGTCATTAACGCTGTGAATCAGTTTGATGTTGTTTTTGGCGGCTGATGCTTTTTTTAATTCTTTCAACGGACAGATATATTGGGCGGTGCTGCAGGGGCAGTCTGCCTCTTTGTTATATGCCTCATAGCATTTAAGAGATTTGTTGAAATATTTTTTTTCGATGTGTTCTTTATAAGCTTTATTAAATAAGATGATGTTATGGTTTTCATCAATCACGCGGATGGCATCCGGCAGCGTATCAATCAGGTTTTGGAGAAAAATCTCTTTTTCTTTGATTTGGTTGATGTTGCTTTCAATGTTATCCAACATAAAATTTATGGTTTTGAAAAGCGTGTCAAACTCGTCAGTAAAACTGCTGCGCTGGGATTGGAGGCGGGTGGTAAAATTGCCGTTGGCAACGTTTGCGGAGAGCTCGGTCAGCTTATCAACCGGCGCTAATACCCACCGGCGCAGCAAAAACCAGAAAATAATCAGCGAGATTAATGTTAATGAGGCGCCAAAACTGATAATGCGCAAACTTTCCGACAGGGTGGCATAGCTTTCGTTGTAGTTTTGGTTCAATTCTTCGTTTAATTTGCGCTCTGTGCTTAATTCCTGTTGTTTTTGGGTCAGGCTTTCGGTGAGCTGCTGGGTGTTTTCCGGCAGCAGGTTGTTTATTTTTTTGCGGAGGGCAATGTTTTCGTTCAGCAGTTCTATAACATATTGGTTTCGAGAGGTTAAATGCGTATGCTCGCTGCGAATCTTTTTGCCGATGGTGCCGTCAAATATAATCAGGAATATGCCCGCACTTAAAAGGAAAAATGCGAGAATGGTAAAGAAAAACTTTTTGTTTAAGCTGAAAAACATTTTTATTGTCCTAAAAATTCAGATAATGTTTGAGCCTGCAGATACGGATTATACCGTTTTTCTTCCGCAAGAGTTACGGGGGCTGTGCCGCCCTCTTCGCGGATGAGCATTTTTTGCAGATAGGTTTGAAATTCCGGCAGGTTAAAGGCTTCCGGCGGCAGGCAGGAGCGGGTGTATTCGTGTCCGGGGAAAATGAGCGTATCATCCGGCAGAGCTTTTATTTTTTGCAGGCTTTCAAACATTTCGGCGGGTGTTCCCTCAAATAAGCCGCCGACACAACAGTTAAACAGCACATCGCCCGTGAAGAGCATTTTTTCTTTGGGCAGATGATAGAGGATATGTCCGCGGGTGTGTCCCGGGGCGGCAATCGGCGTTATTGCCAGCGCACCGATGTTGATGGGATCGCCATCGCGGGCGGCAATATCCGCAGCAGGAACTTTGTCAAACTCTTTTTCGGGAGCGATAATTTTCAAGTTATATTTCTGCTTTAAGCTTTCGTTGGCGCCAACGTGGTCAAAATGGTGGTGGGTGGTGAGGATATAGTCGGGCTTCAGCTGCAATTCTTCCAGCCGGCGGATAATCGGGTTCGGTTCGGCGGCGTCTATAATAATGGTTTTCCCGCTTGCGCCGTCATTTAATATATAGGCATAGTTTGCCATATTTTTTTCATTGCAAAATACGGGAATCAGCTTGGTGCTCATTGTTTTTGTAACCCTTTCTTCAATTGCCCCATATCCAGAGCAAGCAAATCATAAAAAGCGGTGGTGTAGTCGAGTATGCCGATATAGTTCGGCAAGTTTGAGGCTGCTGCCAGAGCGTAGGCAATGCCCTCGCCGATGCCAAAGCCCCGGCGCTTTATTAAACCGTCACGGGCGTTCCACACGGGTTCGTAGTTGATGTTGGAATTGAATGTCAGCGCATAGCTGCGCATTCCCTCAATCAGGCTGTCAAAAATTTTGAAACGGTAGCCGTCTTCTTTGTTTTCCAGCGGCTCAAGCCCCTCGTCGGTATACCATACTTTTTCTTTATAAAGAGAGTTGGCGACATTGGCAACACGGGAGAACCCCCAGTTGCTTTCCATCGCCGCGGCGGCAACAAAAATAGACGGCGGAACAGCCTCAATCCGCAATTTCAAATTTTTCAGCTGCAAGGCGATGCGTTCCGTGCCTTTGCCGCGTGTAAAAAAGTCATATTTCAGGGCAAGCTCTTCCAGTTTGCGGGTGTCTTGTTCGGAGAGTGTGCCGTTTTTGAGAAAGTGCCGCTCTATGCGCAGCAGCGTTTGCCGTTCATTTGATATTTCTTCGTTGATTTTTAAAGCAAGCGGGGTGAGAATGCGGATAAATAATTCGTTGCGGTATTTTTGCGATTTAATGTTTTGAAAATCAGTCGGCAGGGTTTTTAAAAATATTGCCGGATAAGCGCCGTCGTGCAGGGCAAGAAACCGCGTGTAGCCATATTTGGCAAAGAGCTCTTCGGTTTCTTTGACGGTGGCGTTTTCAACATACAGCATTCCGCCGGATTCGCGAACTTTCATCTCTGCAGACGCCGTCAGCGGCAGAAACAAAAAGAAAGCCAATATGAACGCTGCCTTTTTTATCATACAAGCACAGCCTCCCTGACTTCCGGCAGATAGCGGATAAGATTTTTCTCCACACGGTTTTTGAGAGTCTTTTCCGCATAGGGGCAGCCGTGGCATTTGCCGAGAAAGTGTACGCTGACAATGCCGTTATCAAAGCTTACAAGCTCGATGTCGCCGCCGTCTTTTTGCAGATAGGGGGCGATAACGGTTTTGAGGATAATGCGGATTTTTTCTGTGGTTTGTTGCTCGGGGGCGGTTTGCGGGGTAGGGGCAGAAGCGGCGAAATCGTCAATTTCCGCAAGGGAAAGTGCGGTTAAGTCTTCGAGCTCTGCGGGAGCATTGCTTTGCAAATAGATGAAATCGGCAGTGAGCAACAAGGTTTGCGCAAGGCTTGTATCTGCAATGTTTTGAATAAGCGGCAGGCTTTCCGGCGTGTCTTTGCTGTGGTAAAATGCACCGCGAATCGGGAGAGGCGTCGGGAAAAACAGCAGTGTTTCGTTTGGCGATATGTTTTTTTCTTCAATTACCATTTTTAAAGTCCTATTTTAAAGCGCAGAGGATGAGGCTGATGCGGTTTTGCGCTTGCAGCAGATAATATGCGAGATATAACAAGTGGTTTGCCGAATAGCTTTCTTCCGGCGCGCCGTTTTGTATGGAAAGCGGGGACAGGGTTTCGGCGTCTTTCAGGTATTTCAATGCGCCGGTCAGATTTTCGTATTGCTCGGTGCGGACAATAATATCCTGATAGTCTTTGGCAACTGCGGCGAGGGCGTAATAAAGTGCGTAAATATTTCCCTGAACATAGAAAAAGACATCGTCGGCTTTGAAATCCATTGTTTCAGAGTTATGTTCCTGCACTTGTTTTTCGAGTTTGGCAATTTGGCGCTTTAAGACAATGCTGATGCTCTCCAAAATGTAGGCAGGTTCGCGGTTGGGTGCTGTTTCGCTGGCGTTTTCGGGCAGAGCGGCGGCAATTTTTGCCATAGCCTTGCGATATTGTTTGGCAGAGCCGGGGGCAAGCTTGTCTTCTCCGGTTTGCGAGAACAGCCATATATCAGCAGGGTAATCAAGCAATTCGCCGGCAGCTTTGAGCTTGTCATTGTTATAAAATGCAGCTAATCGTTTGGTAAGAAAACGCACGCCGTCTTTAACACCGATTTGAAAGTTTGGCAGGTTATCGAGCACAGCGGCGGGAAATAGCGCCGGCAGAGCGGGAACCCACGCCGAATCGTCTACCTGCGTTTTTAAAACATATGCAAGAGCCGGTGTTAAATGTTTTCCGGTGGTTGCGTGAGGAGAGAGCTCGGTGTCTGTTGGATTGTTGATTTTAGAACTCACTGCTGCGCCCAGACCGTAATAAACAATTATGAAACCCACAGTCGAAATGCTGACCAGACGCCACTGCTCGGCAAGAAGCGCAATAAAACCGGTGAGTTTTTTTTGATATTTTTTGCGGGCGGTTTTGTCTTTTGCCGCTGCGGTAAGTCGTGCAACCTGTTTGCGGCAATAAGGCGGCAGCTGGGTGCACTTGTTCAGATAGGGCTTTATTATCTCTTTTAGTCCGGTTAAAGCGGGTTTCTTCATATTCTCTTTCTCCGTAACAGCAGATTTTTGATAATTGCCGTGATGTCTAATATGCCTGTTATTTTAGCCGCGATTAAAAAAGTTGCAAGCCCTATTGTGCCGATTAGGGCTAATTTTATGAACAGAAAGGCAGTTGATGCGGTCGGAAAGAGGGTGTTTAAGCCGTATTGGGCGGCATAAATGCAAATTCCCATGAAGACGGAACACAGGGCAATGTTTGCCAGCTTATGCTTTAATTCTGAAGAAAAGTGCCAATAGCCGCGTTTTTTTAAGCCGCGGATATACTGATACAGCGATACGAAAGCCGCAATTGAGGTGGCAGCGGCAATGCCGATATGTCCGAACGGTTTCATTAAAATAAGATTCATTATAAGGTTTGAGAGGAAAACAACGGCGCTGTATTTGACGGGCGTTTTGGTATCGCCGCGGGCAAAAAAGTTTGGCATCAGCGCTTTGACCATCACATAGCAGGGCAGACCGACAGCATATGCCTGCAGGGCGAGGGCTGTTTTGGCGGTGTCGGCGGCGGTGAACTTGCCGTGTTCAAATAATAATTGCACCAGCGAATCGGACAGGCAGATAAACATTATGGCGGCAGGAAGCGACATCATCATCCCGTAAATAACGGCTTTATCCTGCACGGCGGCGGCGTCTTCGGTTTCTCCGGCTTTGAGCTTGCGGGATAAAAGCGGCAGCAGGGCAACGCTGATTGCCGCGCCGATAACGCCTAACGGCAGCTGCTGGAGGCGGTTGGCATAATATAGCCAGCTGACTGCCCCGCTTGCCACCAGAGAAACGAGAATCGTATCCACCACCATATTTATCTGATAAATGCCGGCACCGACGACTCCGGGGGCAATGCGCTTAAACAATGTGCGGATTTCGGCATCTTGCATAAGTTTTTTTATGGCAAAATCGGGTCTGATTTTGATACTTTCCCGATTAAGGAAATATTTGAGCCAGATAACTTCAATGATTCCCGAGACGGTAACGCCCCAAGCCATTCCGTAAACCGGCATATCCAACAGAACCACAGAAACAAGTCCGGCTATGATGATGCCGATGTTTAAGATTATCGGGGCAGCGGCAGGGGCGGCAAAACGGTCAAACGAATTTAATATGCCGGCTTGGAAAGAAACTATCGAGATAAACAATAAAAACGGAAAGGTTATGCGGCAGAGTTCTATGGTTAGGGCAACTTTGGTGGGGTCATCGGCAAAGCCGGGGGCAAGGAATTTGACAACATACGGCATTCCCAGTTCAAAAACTATGACGAACAAAATCAGGAAAAAGGTTAAAAGCGAGATGGCTTTGGCGGCAAACTCTATTGATTTATCTCGTCCCGAGGCAACCAGTTTGGAAGAAAACAGCGGCACAAACGCAGAGGTAAACGCCCCTTCGGCAAAAAGGCTGCGGAAAAGGTTTGGCAGTTTGAAAGATACCAAAAACGCGTCTGAAACCGCGCCCGCGCCCAAAAAGTTTGCAATTATCATATCGCGGAGAAAGCCGGTGACGCGGCTGACCATAGTGAAACCGCCGAATGTTGCGATAGATTTAATAAAAGACATACCTTGTGTTCTCCGAATAAAATTGCCGATAAATGAGTTTAATATTTAATCTGTTAATAAAGGGCAAATAAATTGTGTTTTATCATAAAAAAAGATAAGCTCATCATATAATGAGAAAATGTAACCGTTTTGGCGGAGAATGATATGAAAAAAATCAAGAGCCTGACCCGGCAGCCGGATTTGTCCGTTATTGTTTCAATGTATAACGAGGAAGAGAGTTTGGGGTTCTTTTTTGATACGATGGAAAAAGAATTAGCCAAACTTAAAGGCTACAGTTATGAAATTGTGTGTATTGACGATGGTTCGTGCGACGCGACGTATGCTCTTTTGGAGGAACGGGCAAGGCAAGACGATCGGATTAAGGTGATTAAATTTTCGCGCAACTTCGGCAAAGAATACGGAATGATGGCGGGGCTGAAGTTTTGCAGCGGCAGAGCGGCAATTCCGATTGATGTGGATTTGCAAGACCCGCCGGCGCTGATTGCCGAGTTTGTCAAAAAATGGGAAGAAGGGTATGATATGGTTTACGGCATTCGCAATGACCGGACAAGCGATACTTTTCTGAAACGGTGGACGGCAAAGCTTTTTTATAAAACCTATAACCTGATGACAAAGTCGCCCATTCCGTATAATGCAGGTGATTACCGGCTGATTGACCGCAAGGTTATCAATGCGATTTTGAGCCTTAAGGAACGCAATGTGTTTATGAAAGGCGTGTTCGGATGGACGGGCTTTAAATCCTGCGGGATTAAATATACAAGGCAAAAAAGAAAAGCCGGTGTCAGCAAGTGGAACTATTGGAAATTATGGAATTTTGCGCTGGACGGCATTACTGCCTCTACGACTTTTCCGCTGCGGGTGTGGACTTATTTAGGGTCGTTATTATCCACTACCGGAATGCTCTATGCCCTTTATATCATTATCCGCACGATTGTGCGGGGAACGGATGTTCCGGGGTATGCCTCGCTGTTGGTCTTTATTTTGCTGCTGGGCGGTATCCAGATGATTATTTTAGGCATTTTGGGCGAATATATCGGCAGAATCTTTATTGAAGTGAAAAACCGCCCGCTGTATATTGTTGAGAAAAAGGTTAATTTGAATGACGAAGAAGCTTAAAGCCTTTTTTACCAAAGAAATGCTGGTAACAGTGGCGTTCGGTTTTGCGAGCGGGCTGCCGTTGGCGCTTGTTTTCGGCACGCTCTCGCTTTGGCTTAAAGATTATAATATCGCCTACCGGACAATCGGGGCGTTTTCGCTTTTGCGGCTGCCGTATTCGTTTAAATGGCTGTGGGCGCCGATTGTGGAAACGGTGCGGCTGCCGGGGCTCGGAAATTTAGGCAAGCGGCGGAGCTGGGCGTTGTTT
The DNA here is from genome assembly GCA_910576955.1 of uncultured Alphaproteobacteria bacterium. GTDB lineage: Bacteria > Pseudomonadota > Alphaproteobacteria > RF32 > CAG-239 > CAG-267. Next base: position 198,010 of record CAJTJB010000002.1, read on the forward strand.
GCGCAAATCGGTTTGTTCGGTAGCATTTTCTGGCTTTCTTCTTTAACGCCGGATGACAATATTTTATATATGGCGGCGGCGGCGCTGTTTATCAGCTTTTTTTCGGCAACGCAGGATATCGTGTTGGATGCGTTTCGGGTTGAGCTGTTTTCGGAAAATACCGAGCAGGAAGTGGACGGGGCAACAATGTATGTGCTGGGTTACAGGCTTGGCAATGTGCTTTCGAGCGCAGGGGCTATCGGGCTTGCGGCGGTGGTATCGTGGAATACGGTATATTTTATGATTGCGTTGAGCCTTTTATTAGGTGTTGCAGCGGTGTTGTGGGCAAAAGAGCCCGAAGTTTCCCGCCCGTATCAAAAACAAAACGGACCGATTTGGCAGTATGCGCTGGTTGCGCCGTTTAAGGCGTTTATGCAGAAAAAATATTGGGGCACAGCCCTCTTGGTGGTGTTTTTCTATCGGTTAAGTGATGCATATTTTGCGCCGATGGCATATCCGTTTTATGCCGATTTGGGGTTTTCAAAGGTGGAAATTGCCTATATCTCTAAACTGTATGGCATGGCGGCAACAATTGTCGGCGGGCTTTTGGGCGGGTATATTATCAACCGGACGGGGCTTTTGCGCGGGCTGTTATTATTTGCCGTGGTGCAGGGGTGTACGACCGCGCTTTATATTCCGCTGTATTATGTCGGGCATAATGTGTGGTATCTGATGTTTACAATTTCGTTGGAGAATCTTTCTTCGGGGATGGCGACTACGGCAATTATCGCCTTTATGTCGGTGTTATGCAATCGGGGTTATACAGCAACGCAATATGCCCTGTTATCTTCTCTTCCGGGGTTTGCTCGCGATGTGTTTGCGGCAACGTCGGGCAGGGTTTTGGAGTTGACCTCCTGGCCGGCGTTCTTTATCATCAGTACGCTTTTGGCTTTGCCGGCGGTGCTGTTGTGTATCTTTTTGTATAAAAAACGTCCGGATTATTTAATAGAGGCTTGAGTTTTTGAAAAAAATGATGTATGATTAAAGCACGTTTTTGAAAAGGGGCTTTATGGATACGTCTGAAGAAAAATTGAAACACCAAGCAAAACTGCCGACAGATACTGATTTGGAGAATGTATCGTTTACGCCGGTTGCAAATATCGGCGAAATTCCGGTTGAAAAGCCAGTTTCTGCCCGTTTGGAAAAATTGCGCTCCTATTATGCCCAGTTAGGCAAAGCCCGAGAAGTGATGGAAAAAGAGCTTACGGCGCAGCTTGCCGGTGAAACGGTTGATGGCGAGATTGAGAGCAAATTGTATGAATTCAGTCACTCATGGCGGGCAATTGCCGGAGAAATCAGCCGTTATGATGCCGAACACGGGCATAAAAGAAGTGCCGCAAACGGCGAGTATCATGTCGGGCAAAATTTGGTCGGGACGGATTTTTCGGGGCAGGATTTAGCCAATGCGGATTTTTCGGCAGCCAATTTGCAGGATGCAAACTTTAAAGACGCCCATTTGAGCGGCGTTGACTTTACCGGCGCGGATTTGTCCGGGGCAGATTTATCGGGGGCGGATTTAAGCGATTCTATTTTTGCCGGTGCGAAATTAAAGGGAACAAACTTTACCGGTGCGAATATGGAAGGCGTTATCCTGCGAGATGCGGATATTGAAGATGCTATCCTGATTGACATCCGGATGGACGAGCTGGCAATTGAGGAATTGCAGGCGTTAGTGGAATATTTGGCGGTATATTATCCGCATAAGCTCAATTTGCAGCGGATTAACCTTTCGCTATTGGATTTGAAACGCATTGATTTGCGGCAGGTTAATCTGAAAGGCGTTGATTTTACGGGGATGGATTTTACCGGCGTGAATATTATGGAGCTTGACTTGAGCGAGTGTATTATCACGCCCGAGCAGATTGCGCAGGCATTGGGGCGGATTCCCAGCGCGGATGAGCTTAAAAAGATTTTAGCGCCCAAGAAGAAAAAGAAAGCCAAGCATTTTTATATTGATTTTTCCGAATTTTTGAGCAATGGGCATTTTACAGGGTGGATTGATTTAACGAAAAACAGTATCAGTACAGACCAGCTAGTGAAAGCGTTTTTGAAAGTTAAAGGGGCGTTGTTTAAAAAGCCCGAGGAAAAAGACGAAGTTATTTTTGAAAAAGCCAAAGAATTTCACGCCGGACGATTGGAAGAAGAGCGCAAAGCTTATAATGAAGAGCAGAAAAAGAATATTGAAGAGCGCCGGCAAAAAATGCTTGATGAACAAAACGCAGGGCGAGAAGCGGCATCAAAAAGCGAGAAGTATGTGCCGATTAGCGTTAATTTGAATCGAGACAGCCGAGAATAATTTTTTCTAAAAAATAAAAATAACACTTGCCAAACTGAAAAAAAGGTTATAGAAAGCGTTTCTATGGACAGATGACCGAGAGGCCGAAGGTGCACGATTGGAAATCGTGTGTACCCCCAAAGGGTACCGTGGGTTCGAATCCCACTCTGTCCGCCAATAAATATAAAGCCCTGCCGTAGTGCGGGGTTTTGTTTGTGCAGAGATTTGGTAATGCACAGGACATAAAAAACACCCGCGGCAATAAATGCGGCGGGTGAAAAAAAGTAAGGTTTTACCTTAACGAGCAGTTTCTCGTGCTGCTGACTTTTTTAGAGCGGGTTGCAGTTCATCTGTTGTTGCTTTCGCTTGCCACTACTTGCAAAACGCTATTGTGCATCAAACCAAAATTGTTTATAAGTCTGGCGCCTTAAAGGTCAATTACTCCTTGCGGGTTATATAGCACGTTAGCGAGCCGAGATGCTTGAAACCGATTTTTCAGCTGCGTTTCTCTAATGATCCGGAAGAAAGAGGCAGCTCCTGAAATTATAAATATATGTAACTAATTGTGTGTCGGAACAGCTTATAGCCCTTTAAATATTAAGAGTCAAGCGATTTTTGTTTGGCTCTTTCGCTTGCTGCCGGATTGTCGGTGTGGTCAAAATCGCTAACGGTCAGCGGAGCTTTGGTGACGACTTCTTCGGTTTCTTTGGCGGTCAGGCATTCCAAACCGTAATCGTGCGGTATGTTGTTAGGATAATCACAACCGCATTTGTCGTCTTCGGCGCAGTCGCATTTGTTTCTATAATCGTAATGGCAGGGTTCAATGTGTTCGGGAAATGCTTTCATTTTTTTCTCCTCAAATAAAAAAAGCCGGAAATGTCCGGCCTTTTATATAATCTGCTTTTTTAGCGGTTTTTAGATATACGAAACTTCTAATACTTCAAAAGTTTTCTTGCCGCCGGGCGCAGTGTAGACAACTTCGTCGCCGACTTCTTTGCCAATCAGAGCCTTGGCGAGCGGAGAAGATAATGATATCTTGTTTTCGTTAATATCTGCCTCATAATCGCCGACAATCTGGTAGCTGTTTTCAGCATCGGTATCAACATCAACCACGGCAACCGTTGCGCCGAAACGGATAACGCTGCCTTTAACATCAGCGGGATTGATGACCTGCGCACGGCTGACAACGGCTTCCAACTCTTGAATGCGCCCTTCGATAAAACTTTGTTTTTCTTTGGCGGCAGAATATTCGGCGTTTTCAGATAAATCGCCGTGTGAGCGTGCTTCGGCAATTGCCGCGATAATATTCGGGCGGTCAACGCCTTTAAGGGTTTTGAGTTCCTGCTCCAACCGTAAAAATCCTTTTTGGGTCAGCGGAAATTTTTCCATTGTACATCTCCTAAAAAACAAGCCATCTGCGTGTTAGGCAGATGTTTGATATTGATTAAAAAGTTTGAAAAAATTTGACTGCGACCAAACGGCACAGCCAGCACTCTTTGTTTCTTACTGGTTGTCAGTATAATACAGATAAAAAATAAATCAAGCAAAATTTTTTGCGCGGTGTGGGCAAGTGGGCAAAGGCAGGTGGCGAAAATGTTGTTTTTTCAGATAAATGCGGAGCTTTCGGCTATTTTCTTAACTTTGTGTTATATAACTTTGGGCGGGGGGGAAATCAAGCAAAAAAATCCCCGTTGTACAATTGCTGTACAGCGGGGAAATAAACAGGGATGCAACATTATTTGCCGAGGATATCATCAAGGTTGATGATAGAGTTGCCGCCGAAAACTTTCGGGAAGTTTTTGGCAAGCTCTTCCTTGATGAGCTCGGGATGATTTTTGAGAATCTTACCGAGGTTCTTGCGAATCTCGTTCTCTGAATCACCCTTGAGCTTTAGGGCGTCGGCTTCAGCTTCAGCCTCGATGCGCAGTGCATCGGCTTTAGCTGCCGCGGAGATTTTCAGCTGCTCGGCTTGAGCTTCGATTATCTCCTTTTCTTTGATGGTTTTGGCAAGTTTTGAGACGGCTTGCGTATATTCCTCATCAAACTTAACATCGATGATAGCCACCGATATGTTTGCGAAGAAATTTATTCCATCAGAGTGATCCGGTAGCTTTCCGGTTAGCGCTTTGCACTGTTTTTCGACTTCGTTCAAGTAGGCATTTTTTACCTCTGAAGACAAATCGGCGATTTTACCGTTGATGTCTTCATAAGTTTTAGATGCTACTATTGAGGTCATTACAGCGTCAAGCCATGGGCAGAGCGCCTTGTTGACGAACTCATTTTCCCCGATGGCGGCGTGCAAAAGATGCACATACCGTTTGTCCACCTGATAGGTTAATGCGTACGTCAATGTGATGTCGCGGAGGTTGGCGGTTTTCATCGTGTTGGTGTCCTCGTGCTTTTGCAAGCGGACATCAACCTCCGTTACAGAGGTAATGAAAGGCCACACAATCCGTAAGCCGGCATCAAGCGGGCTGTTTAGCAGCTTGCCCAGAACAATCTGGTAACCTGCATTTCCCGGCATCACAATGCAGAGAGCATTGACTCCACAAACCAGAGCGCCAACTACAAAGAATGCTCCGATACCCCACCAAAGGTGGAAGAAGCAGAGCACGATGGCGGCAGCCAAGAGACCGCAACCAATTTTGTTTACCAGCGATTTGGCAGAAACAAGACCTGATATAAAATCTGTTGTCATAGTTTTATTTTTTAAAAAACAAAGCACTTATTTTTCTTCTGAATTTATTTTAACGTATGTTGATTTGGCCGTATCTCTGCGTAAGAGCGTCAGTGTCAGTCTAACCACCTACTTGACCTTATCTTCATATCGTGAAAATTACTTAAACCACAGACAAACCCTTGCGAACCTGTCCGTAACCCTTTTATTTTCTAAATCCATCCGAAAAACAGTTTTCCCTGTTTGTTGTTAATAATCGAGATATCTATAATATTTAGGCTTTTAATATACCACATTTTTTGAGGCTAGTCAATAGGTTTTGTATGGGGGAAAGATGGATTGTCGCCCCCTCGATGGGGGGAGGGACGCTTATTTGGGGAGATTTTCTTTTTTGCAGATAATGTTGATTTGTGCTTTGCTGCTAATGATATTTTTGTAGCCGAAAATGGGCGATTTTTTAAACTTGCTTTTTAAAAATGAAGCTGATACAAAAAATTAAGAGGCGGTGAAATGTGGGAGAACCGCCTCTTAATCCGTTTATTGAAACTATTTCTTTTCGTCAGGGTCTTTTAAGATATAACCTCTGCCCCAAACAGTTTCAATATAGTTTTTGCCACCCGAGGCTTTTTCAAGCTTTTTGCGGAGTTTGCAGATAAACACGTCAATAATTTTTAATTCCGGTTCATCAATGCCGCCGTAAAGGTGGTTCAAAAATTGCTCTTTATTCAAGGTTGAGCCTTTGCGCAGTGAGAGCAATTCCATAATGCCATATTCCTTGCCGGTGAGGTGCAGATCTTTGCCCGCAACGCTTACGGTTTGTGTATCCAGATTAACCTCAACCAGTCCGGTTTGAATGATGGAATTGGAATGCCCTTTGGAGCGGCGGACAATCGCCTGAATGCGCGCCAAAAGTTCGCTCTTGTCAAACGGTTTGGTCAGGTAGTCATCAGCGCCATAGCCCAAACCTTTAACTTTTTTATCCGGCTCGTATAAGCCTGATAAAATCAATACCGGCGTTGTTACTTTGGCGGTTCTTAAACTTTTTAAAACCTCGTAACCGTTCATCCCCGGCAAATTCAAATCCAAGATGATGATGTCATAATCATAGAGCTTGCCACAGTCGAGCCCGTCTTCACCGTCGTCGGTGGTGTCTACAACCATTCCTTCTTTTTTTAAGATTGTTTCGACGCTTTGGGAAACCGCGTAATCATCTTCAATCAGTAAAACTCTCATTTTTCCTCTCCGTTTTGTTTATTGTTATTTGTATAATAATACATAAATTTTATTTGTGAATCCTTGATATGGGGGTTGTTAATAATTATTAACAAAGCGATTTTACCTTTTTAAAATAAGTACTTAAGAGCTGTTATAAAGCTGTAATTTTTTATTAGGAGAAAAAAATGTTTAAATTGATGGAGCTGCCTTTTAAAGAAGACGCGTTAGAACCGTACATTTCTGCCGAAACAATCAGCTATCATTACGGGAAACACCATAAAGGCTATGTGGACAAGACAAACGAACTGATTGCCGGTACGGAATTTCAGGATTTGACCCTTGAGGAGGTGATTGAACAGACACATAACTACCCCGACCGGCAGGCTTTGTATAATAATGCCGGACAGGTGTATAACCATAATGTCTATTGGCAGTCCATAGGAATCGGCGAGCGGTTGAATGACGATATGAAAAAGAAAATCGAGAGCGATTTGGGCGGTACGGATGCCTTAAAAAAAGAATTGGCCGACAAGGCAATGGCGGTTTTCGGCAGCGGCTGGGTGTGGCTGGCGGAGGGAAAAGGCGGTAAGCTTGAAGTGTTAACCACCAAAAACGGCGATACGCCGCTGGTGCTTGGCTATAAGCCGATTTTTAATATGGATGTGTGGGAGCATGCGTATTATCTGGACTATCAAAACCGCCGGAAAGACTATGCGGAAGTGTTTGCAGCACAGCTTTTAAAACTATAATTTATGCTTGCAAAACAGAATTATATGCTTTATAAGTCGGGATAATGTATTTATCCGGAGTTTTGAGATGAAAAAAATTGCTGTCATTTTGGTTTTAGGCTTGCTATGCGGCTGTGCGAGCGAGGAAACGTATCCCTACGGGCTGACAAAAGAGGAATGGGCTTCCCTTTCCATACGCGACCAGACCAGATTGCGGCGCGATTTTTATTTCTATGAAAAAGGATCAACGGCATACGTTAACCCTCATCTTGAAGTTGAGGGCAGGGATGCGCCTATGCAATATTAAATTGCCGCGTTTGTTCGGGTTTGTTAGAGAAAGCAGCCTTTGCTATTAAAGCAGGGCTGTTTTTTTATGGTAACTGCTATAAAAAAACGTTCCTTAAATATCAGCAGTTAATAAAAAAATAACTTTTTGATTGTAAATGTTGAAATAATAACGAAAACTGCTCAAAAAAAAGGAACCTTTTTTTATAGCAAATTGTCATCACTGATATTATGCGGACGGGAAAGGATGGATATGAAACGTTTATTGATGTTGACGGTTATAAGTGGTTTAGTTGGCACTGTCGGGGTTAGGGCGGAAGTTATTGATTCGCCGGTGTATGAGGGCAATACGAACAGTGCTGTTTCGATAAGGCGCGGAGAAGAGTGGTCTGCGCGGAATGCGACGTTTGAAAATAATTCTTCAAATTATGGCGGGGCGATTGACAACAATAGCTTTCTTTATTTATATGGCGATAATGTTTTTAAAAATAACAGCGGCTACTGGGGCGGTGGTGCAATTCTCAATGGCGGTATTGCTTATTTGTTAGGTAATAATGTTTTTGAGGGCAACAGCTCTGCAAGTTTCGGCGGCGCATTGTTTTCCCAATGGTATACTATATTGCAGCCCGAAAATGAAGCTGATTCAAATGTTTTTAAAGATAATAAAGCTTATGAGGGCGGCGCGATAGCCCATATGGCAGCAACACTTTTTGTAAACAGGGCTCGGTTTATTAACAACAGTGCAGAAGATACCCGAGATAATATCGGGGCTATTAATGCATATAATCGGGGCGGGGCAATTGAGGCTAACGGTGATAAACATTTTATCCTTAATTCTGAATTTCGGAAAAATCACGCATATGCCGGCGGGGCAATTTTAACCGGTTTTGCACAAGGGCTTTTAGGAACGCCTGATACCGAGTTTGGCGGATTAACGCTTTACAATACTTCTTTTTATGACAATAAAGCCGTGGATAAAGGCGGAGCGCTTGCTGCCAGCGGAGCTGCGATTATTGCGGCAGGCGAAAACGGCGTCAGCGAATTTAAAGGCAACGGGCTTGATGATGGCAAAAAACAAGCTATTTATATGACTAATGAATACGGCAGCGGTTCAGATGACGTTAATCCAAAACTGGTTTTGAAAACATATAACGGCGGTAAGATTATCGTGCACGACGATATTGACGGCGAAAATTATGATATTGAAATTTCCGGCGGTGTGACGGACAATCTGACCGATGAGGTGATAGATGAGGAAATGAAGGAAGAAGTGGGCGATGTGCTTGCCGGTGTGAGCGGTGAGGGCAACGGTGAAGTTTATTTGCTCGGAAAGGTGGATCATGTTAAAAATTTTATGGCTTTAGCCGGTTCTATGATTCATTTGGGGGCAAATGCTGTTATCAATGCGGTTAATTATAAGTCTGACAATGCAATATTGAAGCTTGATGTGACTACCGGTGAAGACAATAAAACGCTTCATAACGGTATAATCAATGTGAGCGGAGATGTTGAGGGTACTACGAATGTGATTGTTAACCTTGAAAAGCCGGTTGTTGATGCCGGAGCGGCTATAAAATTTTTAGATGCGCCGAATGATAAGGCAGATACACCGGCGAGTTTTAATATCGCGCGGGTTATAGGCAGTCCGTATATGTGGGATTCGGCAGTTAATCATAAAGGAGAAACAGAGGGGAACCATTGGTATCTGACTTTGGGGAATGAAGAAAATCCTGATTATGAAAATCCGGATATTGAGAACCCTGATGCGGAAAAGCCAACGTTTGCACCGGAAATTGCCGCGTTTGCCGGCATTCAGAGTGCGGTTATTGAGCAAAACCGCAGTGTTACAAACAGTATTGTTAAAGGTTTGGCTGTGGCACATAAACAGATTTGCCATAATACTCGCTGCGGAAAATTTGAGATTTTGCCGAAAAAACAGGCGTGGATTACCACAACGCACGAAAATGCCGATATTAAAGCTCCGGCGGATATGGAAGCAAAAATTAACGGTGTGACTATAGGGGTGGATTTGTATCGTACAAGGTTTGAAAGAGCCGGTGTGTTTGGGACATACCGTCACGGCAAATATGACTTATCGGGCAAGGGGAATTACTATTCGGCGCTTTCGTCTGATATTACAGATGAAAGTTGGCTCGGTGGTTTGTATTATAATCGCAATTGTAACAGCTGGCTTTTGCTCGCAACATTATTTGCCGGCAGACAAAACCTTGATTTGAAGACAACTGATGGTGTGGTTTCGGCTGATACGGCATCGACCCAATATGGATTGAGTGCCCGCGTTGGGAAGAAAATTGCGCTTAATAATTATTGGAATATTACGCCGGAAGCAGGTGTTTACTATTCGATAATGGATACGGACAGGATACGGGATAATGTCGGCAAAGGGGCGGAATTTGATACGCTTCGTTATGCAGAGGCGGAATTTGGGGTGAAATTTGGGTATCAATTCTGTGCTAACGGCTGTTCGAATAGCTTGTATTTCAAACCAAGTATTATCCGTACTTTTGCAAATGGCAGACATAGCAGGCTTTTTACTGCCGAAAGGGTTGAAAAAGTGAAAGTTTATGAAGACCGGACGCTGGGGCGGGCTGAGTTTGGCGATGAATTCGGCATTAGCTCAAAATTTTCGGGATTTGCCCGCGCAGGCTATACTTTTGGCGATGCATATCATTCGTATGACTTGTTGTTCGGGGTGAGCTATTTGTTTTAAAAACGGAAGTCCGGAATATGTGCCGGACTTTTTTACAGTATTTGGTTGATATTTTGTGCATATTATCTTTTTGTTAAGAAACGGTGGTTTAGAATCGGGTAAAAGCAATTGTTTTTATGGTTTATTTAAATGAAATTTAGGACCGATTTGATGTTTTCTGCCGTTTGTGCGGCTGCCCTGATGGCTGCCGGCAATGCTTTGGCATATGGCGGAAAGCTCTCTCCGCAAGATTTTAACAAGATGTATTATCTTGCGCAGAACGGAAAAGTCGGTATTTTGAGAGAAGCGGTTAATCGCGGGTTGAATATTGACGCGGTGAACCCGAACGGCGATACGGGGCTTTGTATTGCCGTTAAACGCAAAGACCATGTGGCATATAATACGTTTCGGATGAGCGGGGCAAACCCGAGGCATCGTTGCACATATGAGATGTATAACCAATATCAGGAGTTTTTGGAATCCGGCAATGCGGCACATATTAACAGGGTGGTCGGCAACGAAGAGTCTTTGTATTATAAAGATGACGAACGCAGCTGGTGGCCGTGGATTTTGGGCGGAGCAGCGGTTGGCGGCGGTATTTGGGCTTTGACAAGCGGCGGCGGGTCAAGCTCCAAAAAGGATAAAACGATTATTGAAGATAACCCCGGATACGGATTGACCGGATTTTTAGATAAATATTATAAGCTGGTCAGCGCGGGCGAAGTTACCAATACATATAATTTGAACGGTGCTAACCCGAATGCCGAGGCGGTGGTTGATAAGATTAAATTTTTGCCGAATATGCTGGATAATAAAGATTATCTGCGCGCTTATGTCAAAATTATTGACGGCGCGTCATATCGCAATCTTGACGGCGGCAGCATTTTATCAGGCGATGCGGCAGTTGCTATGGCGGCGTACGGGAATGGTTCAAAGGGGCTGAACGACGGGGCGCTGCGGATTGATGCCCGAAACGGCGCTATCGGTATGGCGGCGAGCAACGGCGCGGAGGTTTTGAATAACCCCTCAAACGCAACCGGTAAGATTGATATTATTTTTAAAGGCGGCAAAGAGGGCGATGCCGTTATCGGAATGTATGCGGATACCGGTTCAAAGGCGGTCAATTACGGGCAGATTAACGGCACATCTTCTAAAACGCCGGTTAATCCGGACAGTACGAACAGTGATGATTTTAAGGATGAGCTGACCGGTGATGACGAGGCAGAGAAAGTGACATCGGCTAACTCCGGCGCGGTGCTCGGAATGGCGGTGTTTGATTTTTATACCGGCACGAACAACAGCGCAAAAACGGTCAGTGCGGAAAACCACGGCGACATCAGCCTTTCTGCCGGCTATAACAGCGCAACGGATGTCAGTGTTAATCTGGTGGGAATGGGCAGCTATATTGATGACGGTTTTCTGAACGGGGTGAGCAATCCGGCATTTGCCGAACAGATGAAACTTGATAATTACGGGACGATTGCGCTGAAGTATGACGGCGTTTACAAGGTTTCGGACACGGCGCTTAAACTGGGCGACGGCGGGCTTATCGGTATGCGTGCGGATGCGTCGACACAGGCTCTTAACCGCGGCACTATTGATATGGCGCTGACATCGACCGAGATGAGCGCAAATGCGGATGTGGCAGCAGGGATGCTTTCTGTTCACGGGGCGGAAATTACCAACGGGACAAAAGGCGCTGCTTATAACGGTGCGGGAAGCGTTACGGGCGGGACAATCCGTATTACCAATGAGGCACAGTCCGGCGGTGTGAGCTATGGTATGTTAGCGGCAAAAGGCGATGGAACACAGACAAAGCTTTATCAGTGGAAAGCGCCGAAAGTTTATAACTTCGGGCTTGTTGATATGCTGACGAGCAATTCGTATGCGATGGCGTCGTTTGCGGGCGGCGAGGTTGTTAACAACGGCGTTATTAACCTCGGCTACGATAAAGGTGGCTCGTTTTATAAAAATGACTATGGCATTTATAGCGCGGGCGGCGATGATACGGCAAGCGCAACACTTATCAATAACGGGTTAATCAATGTTTATGCGACCGAATCGACGGCTTTGTATAATGCTTTTGCCGGGGCGGTAACGTTAGAGAACAACGGCACGATATATCTTTCAAACAAAGCGACAAAATCGCTTGCCATGGGCGGAAACTTTTCCGAGGCGGTTAACCGCGGGCTGATTGAATATAAGGTGGGCAACAGCGAAAATGCCGGAATCGGCGGGGTGTTAGACCAACCCGGGTTTAGTACGGCGGTTACTATGGAAAATGCCGTGGTTGCGGTTGGCGATACGGTTAATAAAAAACAACTGTTTGTTAATGAAACGGCAGGCGAAATTATTGTTGGCGACGATCGGCAGGCTGGCAAAGACTATGGCGGTACATATGTGACAGCGGGCATACAGGTTAAAAATCAGGGGGCGGCAAGCAATAAAGGGCTTATCCGGCTTGTGAAATATGACAAGGATACGCCGCAGGTGAATGCTGCGATGTGGCTGGATAATACAACAAGCAATGAGGCGTATATTAATAACCGGGGAAATATTATTATTGATGCAACGGCCTCTATCGGAATGCGCAATGCATCGCAACACGGAGCAGAGGCAACAAACTACGGGCATATTCTGGTGAACGGGGATTATTCTTATGGGATGTCTGTGGTTGATGCCACGCGTATTTTTAACGGGCGCGAGAAAAATGCTATCGGCGATTCAACATCGCTTTTGCCGCGAACCATTACGGTCAGCGGCGATGGTGCGGCGGGGATGTATATCAAAGACGGAATTGGATATAATTACGGCTCTATTTTAGTTACGGGTAAAAATGCCACAGCCGTGATTATTGACAGCACAAATAATGATTATGAGCATTTTTTCAATTATGGCGATATTACCTTTTCGGGAAAAGAGGGGCAAAACTATTATTGGCTGGCTAACGGTTCGAAAAAGGATTTTGATTATTCCGGCATTATTGATAAATATACGCTTGCAAAAGTTACCAGCTCCAGCGAGGGGAGCTTTTCGGGCGATGTGACAATTACGGGGAAAAATGCGCATTTGTTTGTGGTGGAAGACGGAACTGTCAACAATGTCGGGGTAGTAACGGTTAAAGACGGCGCAACAGCTATTGTGGCGGGCGGAAAAGACGGTTCTTCCGTGATGCACGCGGGACGGTTGGACATTGGCGATGCAACAAGCGAGGCGACCGGTATTGATGCCAAAGGGGCGGGAACGAATGTGACGCTCAATTCGGAAGTTACGGTTCACAATGGCTTGGGTGTGTATGCCGGCAATGGCGCAGTGGTTACGAATTACAGCGATGTTATGGTTAATAACGGTGTCGGGTTGTTGATTGAAGGCGTGAGCAGCACCGGTGATGGCTCTGAAGGTAGGAATGAGCGCGAAATTGTTGCAAACGGTGCGGGCAGTACCGGCGTTAAAGTGTTTTCTCTTGCCAAATTTGAAAACAACGGGACGATTAAGGCCTTGAACGGCGGCTTGGGCGTGCTGTCTGATACGGATTGGGAAAATGCCGGAGCAATAAGCGTTTCCGGCGATGACAGCGTCGGCGTTAATGTTTTGAAGAACAAGTTTGTCAATTCGGGAACGATTGACCTTAAAACGGACAACGCTTATGCCATCTATAATCAGGGCGGCATGGTTACGAATAGCGGCGATATCAGCGGTATCGGCACCGGCGTATATAATGAAGCCGGAACGACAATTAACAGCAGCAATATTGATATTTCCACCGGTACGGGGATGGTGGTTACCGGCGGCACGGTCAATAATGCCGGAAATATTAATATCAGGCGCGGGGTCGGGATGATTGTTGACGGCACCAAGGCAGAGGGAATAAATACGGCGACGATTAACGTGACCAACGGAACGGGAATGGAAATTGACAATGGCGTCGGCAGGAACGAAAGTACAATCAGCGTTTTATCCGGTTATGGAATGTATGTCAGCGGGGCAAATGCCGAAGGTTATAATTCCGGAACGATAACAATTGAGGGGGCTGGCGTCGGGGCAGTTGTTACGAGCGGAAAATTAACAAACACCGGTAAGATTGTCTTTAACAGCGATAACGGCGGGCAATGTACCAGCGGGGCTGTTAATCAGTATGGCAAATGCGAGGATAAAAAAGATGCGCTTGTTGTTGCCAGAGCAGCGGTGATGGTGCAGGACGGACAACCGGTTTATGCGGGAGAAAATGCAAAGTTTATAAACAGCGGCGAGGTTGATTTCGGGGCAAAAGATATTGATTTTGACAAGCTGCGCGATGAAACAGGCGCTTTTGTGCTGGCGGAGGGCGGTTCGTATAAGGCGGATACGCTGAAAGGCGAAGTCTTGGCTGGCAAAGATATTGTGATGAACGGCTTTGCTGATACATATGCCGGCGAAAATGCGTTTGAAGGCAAAAACGGCGGGCTTAATGTTAAATCCGAATCGTATTTGTTTGAGGCAAATGCCAAAGACAAAGGCGAGGCAACGGATGTTGAACTGAACCGCAAGAAATTTGAAGAAGTCGTAGAAGAAAAAGACCTTGCGGCATTTTGGGAGAGCAACTATCAGCTGCAGCATAACGAGAAGATGTTTAATGCGCTTAAATCTGCGGAAACGGCTGCGGAATTTGACTCTGCCAAAGAGGCGGAAAGCGGCGAAAACTTTTATGCCAATCTGCCGCGGGAAAATATGGCAGTGCTGCGCGGGCTGAATGCGCAAGAGCAAAACCGCATTTTGGAAGACGGGCTTGACGGCGTGCATCTCGGGGCGGATTATTACCGTACCGGAAAAGACGGGCAGGGCAGCTTAAGCGGCTATGCTGACAATGTGTACAGCCCGTATATCGGTTTCGGCGATAAGCTTAACCGCAACTGGAGCATCGGCGGCACGCTGCGGGCGGCATATGTGGATGCGGAATATGACAAGGCGAAATCCAGCCGTGACAATAAAATTCTGTTGGCAACATTGCCGGTGTTGTATCAAAACGGCGGTTTCAAGTTTTTAACCACGCCGAGTGTCGGTGTCGGGTTCGGGAGCTATAAGCGCAGAGCCCTTTCCGGCAGCTATGAGGCGGATACGGCAGATTTCTATTACGGAATGTATAATCACGCCGAATACAGCGTGGATATGAAAGTTGCCGAGCTGGTGGCAGAGGCGGAACTTAACCTGCAGGGGAGCTCGATGGGCAAGGCTGAAGAGGATGACGGGCTTAATTTGCATTCCGGACACTCGCTCTCTATTGAAAGCGGCGTGGGGTTGAAATTGCGCAAACGTTTTGCACTGGCTAAAGAACGTTCGTTGATGCTGGCTGTCGGGGTGAAGTATTATCACGAATTTTCAGACCCGTATAAAGATTTAACGGTTGGGATGGATGGTTCGCCGCTTAATTATAAAGTTAATGCCTATAAAGAGGATAAAGACCGTTTGAGAACCACGGCAGAAGCTGTTTATAAAGACGGAGATTTTTCGGTGGCGGCAGAAATTGCGCATAATGCCGAGAAAGAGGCGAACGTTGAGGGCGGCGTCGGCGTCCGGTATAATTTTTAGATGTGTCAGTAATTAACAGTTATGGAATAGGTGCTGCTGTATGTTCCGGCTTGGCTGTGGCTCGGGATTGTCAATGTGCCGCCGACATAAACGGAATCTTCCCCCGTGGCGTTTAGCCTTGCGTTTGAGATTGTTGCCAGTGTGGCGGCAAGCGTTTGGGTGCGGGTGTCATTTTCGAGGCGTACTTCGCTGACGGGGTTTATTTGGTAGGGCGTGTTGGCATCACCGTTTACGCGGAAAATTCCCAGTTTGGGAGAAGCGTGTTGCTGTGCCGTTCCCGAACCGATGCCCGTTTGCGGGTTTACGCTATAACTCGCGGCGGTTTCGGGGGAGATTAATTCGCCAAAATCCAGCGGTTGTATTTCTCTTAAGGAAATGCTTTTAGTTTCTCCGAGCGTGTATGTAAACGGCAGATTGGCGAAAAGTTCGTCGGTGAAAATGGGAAAAACATCGGAAACCGTGCCTTTTTGGCAGTCGGATAGATTTTCTATATAAACCTCAACGCCAATTTTTATATCAATAATTCTGCGCGGCGGAATGCTTTTTTCGGAAAGTTTTGGGGCTAAAGAAATGAGGCAGCCGGTTTCTTGAATATAGTTTCCGGCTCCGATATAATCCGTAGTATAGCTTGTTTCTGAACCGATACTGATAATTCCGACTCTTGTGTTTTTTACCGTTATATTTGAGGCATTGGTTATATTACCATTCGGCTCGAGCGTAAAAGATGCACGGAGTGCAGACGAATCCAGAAAAGTCCAACTGCCCAAATCGACGTTTTGTTTAACGGTTATATCTGCAAAAGCAGGGGAAGAAAAGAAAGCCAGCGCCCCGAAAATGCCCGCAATCCCAGGAAATCTAGAGAGAGAGAGAGAGAGAGAGAGAGAGAGCTGTATCTTTGCCGAGCTTTAAAAATTTGCCGCATAGCGTTTCCTTATACATTTTATTCCTTCGGTGTCTATATATACATATTAATATAAGGTGTTGAGCGGCAGAATCAATGGTAATTTTTCGGGGCGTGAATAAGTCAGTTTTTGCTCAATTCATACAAGGCGATGGCGGCAGCTGTGGAAACGTTCAGGCTCTCCACATTCCGGGAAATAGGCAGCTTAACGGACGAATCGCAGTTTTCCTGCACTAACCGCCGCATTCCTTTGCCCTCCGAACCCATCACAATCGCAATTTTGCCGGATTTGTTTGTTTTATCTATTGTCGTATCGGCATAGCCGTCCATTCCCATCACCCAAAAGCCGTTGTCTTTTAAGGTTTCTATCGCACGGCTCAAATTGGTGACGCGGGCAACGGGAACAAATTCTATTGTGCCGGCGGCAGCTTTGTCCATCGCGCCAGATTCAAGCGGGGAATTTTTATCCTGCACCACTAATCCCAAAGTTTCAAACGCCGCGCAAGAGCGGATAATCGCGCCGATGTTTTGCGGGTCTGTTACTTGGTCGAGGATTAAAATATGGCATTTTTCTTTGTCTTCCGCCATGGCGGTCAGGTCTCTAATGTCATAGCTTTCCAGCCTTTGGCAATAAAGCGCAAAGCCTTGATGCACGGCGTCTTCAGGCAAAATTTTGGCAAAATCTTTTTTATCTATGACCGTATACGGCGTTTTGAGCCCGAGCTTGTCAATTTCCGCGCGGTTTTCGGCGGTTATCAGCAGCTTTTGAATTTTGCGCCGGGGGTTTTTTAAGGCGCTGATAACGGCGTGGCGACCGTAGATTATCAGCTGGTCTTTGTTGGCGGTTGCTGTTTCGCGCTGTTTATGAAAGTTTTTCATTCTTCTATTACCTTTCGCAAAATGCCGTTGTGTTTGGCAAGCCGTTTTTCAGCCTGCTGTTTGCTGCAGTGTTTTTTAGCCATCACGCAGGCGGTTTTGACATTGTTTTCCGCTTTTATACGATATTCATCAGCTTTTGCAAGCGGAATCTCGCAGATGGCGGCGATTATGCGGTTGCCGCGGTCAATCAGCTTGTCGTTGTTTAACTGCAAATCCACCATATAATTGCCGTATGTCTTGCCGATTTTTACCATTGAGGCGGTGGTGAGCATATTTAAAACCATTTTTTGCGCGGTGCCCGATTTCATCCGGCTTGAACCGGTGATGACTTCCGCGCCGACGGGCGTTAAGATGCAGACATCGCTTAACGGTTTCAGCTTTGCCTCGGGGTTTGAGGTTATGCCGATGGTTTTTGCCCCACGGGCGCGCGCCTCTTTTAAGACTGCCAATATATATTGCGGGTTGCCCGAAGCCGAAATGCCGACAACAACGTCGTTTGGCTGCGGATTAAAGGCTGAAAGGTCTTTTAGGGCAAGTTCAGAGGAATCTTCCGCTCCCTCTACGGCGTGGCGGAGGGAATAATCGCCGCCGGCGATAAACCCCTGCACCATTTCGGCGGGCGCAGAAAACGTCGGCCAACACTCGGAGGCGTCTAAAACGCCGAGCCTGCCGCTTGTTCCCGCGCCGAAATAGGCGAGCCTGCCGCCCTTGAGGAATGAATCGGCGATAAGGTCAACGGCTTGCGCGATTTCCGGTAAGGCTTGTTCAACGGCAGAAGCCACTTTTTTATCTTCTTCGTTTATGGTGCGGACAATCTCTGAAGTTTCCATCAGGTCAATGTTGGCACTTTGGGGATTACTTTGTTCGGTTAAGATGTTTTTCATTTGATTATCTCACTCTTTTTACGCAATAAATGCAAAATAACAAAAAAACTTTAAGAATTGATAAAAAACTTGTTGACATTATCGGAAAAATACGTTTTTATTCTTCTTGTCAGGTTGAAAGACTTTTGTTCTTTTTCCCTCGCACTGATTTTAGCGGAGGGGTGGCAGAGCGGTCAAATGCAACGGACTGTAAATCCGTCGACTTTAGTCTACGATGGTTCGAATCCATCCCCCTCCACCAGTTAAAATCGTCTTGATAAATAGGTTTTTGTTTCAGGATGTTTGGTTTGAGCGGGTGTAGCTCAATGGTAGAGCAGAAGCCTTCCAAGCTTATGACGAGGGTTCGATTCCCTTCACCCGCTCCAGATTTTCCTCTTATAAATAACCTCGTCGCAACACAATATTTTAGGGTATATATTCATGGCAAAAGAGAAGTTTGAACGCAGTAAGCCACACTGCAACATTGGTACCATCGGTCACGTTGACCACGGTAAAACAACATTAACCGCAGCAATTACAAAAGTATTGGCTGAAAAGGGCGATGCCGAGTTTGTAGATTATGCAAACATTGATAAAGCACCGGAAGAGCGTGCCCGCGGTATTACCATTAATACCTCCCACGTTGAATACGAAACAGAAAACCGCCACTATGCAC
>CAJTJB010000003.1:0-110388 GCA_910576955.1 uncultured Alphaproteobacteria bacterium
GGAGATGACGGATATAACGCTACGGTACTCAGTGCGCTTAAAATCCTCTCTAAAGCCAAGGACATCTTCAGCTCCCCTGTAACGCCCATAACCGATAAACAGATGCTCCTTCACTTTCTGTTCAGTCAAATTATACTCAAAGAAGGTGTTATCAGTTGTGTCTTGAATAAACCTTTTTCGTTCATGTTTAGTGATGATATGCTTACTGCTGAGGATAATCAGAAGGAAACGAATACACCCCCGAAAATTGAATCTTGCGAACTCGTTGATACACAAGGCTTTGATGGCAATTTTGGGGCATTTTCAGAAGGGTCAAAAAAGTGGGGATTCGAACCGCATTTTCTTATTAAAAAACAAGGACTTAAACCGAAATTTAAGCCCTCTGTCTCAACTGGCTGGGGTGGCTGGATTCGAACCAACGAATGTCGGCACCAAAAGCCGATGCCTTACCACTTGGCGACGCCCCAACTATTTTGTGGTAAGCTCGCAATCAGCGAACAGAAACATATCTAAAATAAAAAAAATATAAATGCAAGTACTTTTTTGAGTGTTTGTGAAAAAATATCGGAAAACGGAGGGGAAAATAAGAAATAAATCATAAAAAGCAATAACTGACACTTTCTAAACCGCATACAATTAAAAACTTGACGAATTAACGAAAAGCGTATATAAGAACTCCACTTTCAAATTATGATATCAAATAAATTATTATAAACTAAAATCTAAAAATTATGTGTAACACTGAAATTGACACAGCAGCAGCTGTTGCTCAAGAAACATCTTGGAGCACCGGTCCGCACGATGTTGTAGCGTTTATCCTTTTTGCCGCCTGTTTGACAATTGGCATCATTCAGCTCATAAGCTTTATTTATTCGATTGTCAAAAAAGAATGGGATTGGGATAAGCAGCCCGTACCATCCAAAATCAGCCTGATTGCGCGCGGCGTTCTCGGGTGGACAATCGCCATTTACATTATCGGTTTGCTGATATGGTGGAGCTCTTGGAGCTGGACAATCGTGTATATGACATTTGTTTCCTCTATCTTTATAGGATTCGGAATTCCCTTCATCGCGGCGATGTTATTCTTTTTCGGACATCATTTTCTTTATAAACCGCTTGCGGGAATACTCTCCGGTTTTAAGAAAAAGTAATCGGCACACCCTGTATCATATTGATATAGGGTGTTTTGATATGATAAGAAAAAATCTTTAGCATAACTCAAACCGCCTCTTTACAGCGCAAATTCCCCCGCTTATACTGCCCGCAAGAATGATAACAACCAAACGGGGGACGATATGGCACTAAACCTGATAAAACGCAACGGCACCAAGCAAGAATTTTCTATCTTTAAGCTCGAAAGGCTTTTAAATGATGTTTGTAAAAGCTTTCCGTTAAATGCGCACAAACCGCTGGATAATCTGGACGATTATCTCAAAGACAATATGACCACCAAAGACTTGTTTAATGCGCTGACAATGAATGTTTTGAGCTTAACTTCGGTAGAAGAGCCGGAGTGGAAAAACGTTGCCGGCCGGCTGAAAATGCTCGCGCTTTATAAAGAGACCTCCCTAAATCGCAATATGCCCAAAAACACCCCGCCGTATGATTATGCTAAATTCTTAAACTACGCTGTGAAGAATGGCGTTTATGGCTCTGTAATAACAGAAAAATATTCAGGGGAGGAAATTGCCGAGGCTGCCGGTTTTATCAATCCTGAATTTGATTTTGTGTATGACTACGCCGGTGCAAACCTGCTGCTGAAACGCTACCTTTGCGAATATGACGACAAGATTGTCGAGCTCCCGCAGGATATGTTCCTTTCCATCGCGCTCCTGATTGAGCAAAACGAGGACAAAGCAACGAGAATGGCAAAAGTCAAAGACACCTACGAGAAATTGGCAAATCGTAAAATCTCGTTGGGAACGCCGTTGTTGATGAACCTGCGCCGCCCGAACGGCAACTTAAGTTCGTGTTTTATTACCGCGATGGATGACAGCCGCGAGTCGATTTTTTATGTGATAGACCAAGTGTCAGCCATCTCCAAATTTGGCGGCGGGGTAGGGGTAAACATCTCGCGTGTGCGGGCAAAAGGCGCGCGCATCAAAGGCATCAAAAATTCCTCGGGCGGCGTTATCCCGTGGATACGCATTTTGAACGATACCGCAGTGGCAGTTAACCAACAGGGCAAACGCAAAGGCGCAGTTACCGTGTCTTTGGATATGTGGCACTTGGATATTGAGGATTTTCTGGAGCTGCGCACTGAAAACGGCGACCAGCGGATGAAAGCTTACGACCTCTTCCCGCAGGTGGTTGTGCCGGATTTGTTTATGCAAAAAGTTGAGCATAATGAAGACTGGCTGATGGTAGACCCGCACGAGGTGCGCACAAAATACGGCATAGAGCTGGCAAACCTCTGGGGTAAAGAGTTTGAAAAAGCCTATAATCAGCTTTATCTTGAAGCCTCGTTCGGCAAATTGGAATTGTATAAATTCTATCCCGCCAAAGAGCTGTTGAAAAAGGTAATGCGCTCGCAGATAGAAACCGGTATGCCCTACATCGCATTTAAGGATACGCTCAATAAATATAACCCGAACAAGCACGACGGCGTGATTGTCGGCACAAACCTTTGTACCGAGTCGCATAGTAACGTCCGCCCGAGTCAGATTGCCGAAGACACGCTCTCAAACGGCAAAGTAGTGCGCACGGCAGAAAATGGTCTGGTTCACGTTTGTAACTTGGTTTCCATCAACCTTGCGAATATCGACAGCGATGAAGAGTTGCAAAGCGTTTGCGAAACGTCCGTCCGCCTTTTGGATAATGCGATAGACTTTACCCGCGTGCCGGTGCTGGAGGGGCAGCAGCATAACGGGCGTTACCGCACCATCGGTGTCGGCGCGATGGGGTTGGCGGATATGCTCGCCAAAAACAATGTTCCGTATATTATGTCGGCAGGTTATGTGGATGAACTGTTTGAGAAAATCGCACTCTATTGTATCCGTGCCTCAATAGATTTGGCAAAGATAAAAGGCGCATTCGGCGCGTATGAGGGCTCGGATTGGAGCAAGGGGATAATTTTGGGGCACGACCAAATCTGGTTTAATAAAAATGCCAAACAAACTGCGGCGTGGAACGATATTTTCACTGATTTGCAAAAATATGGTATCCGCAACAGCCAGATAACAGCGATTGCGCCAAACACCAGTTCTTCGCTCATCCAAGGCTGCTCGGCGTCGGTTTTGCCCGTATACAGCAAGTTTTTTGTGGAAACGCACGGCAAAGGTTCAATTCCGAACTGTCCGCCCTATATCCGCGACAAATTCTGGTTTTATCA
The DNA here is from genome assembly GCA_910576955.1 of uncultured Alphaproteobacteria bacterium. Classification (GTDB taxonomy): domain Bacteria; phylum Pseudomonadota; class Alphaproteobacteria; order RF32; family CAG-239; genus CAG-267. The sequence continues at coordinate 3,332 of CAJTJB010000003.1, forward strand.
GGAAAACCGCAACATTAATCAAGAAGTGGTTGTCGACGTGATGGCGCATATTAACAAATGGATTGATACCGGCATTTCGATTGAGCTGATGTATAACTTAAACCGCAATATCCGCGCGTTGGATATATATAACACGATTATGAGCGCGTGGAAAAAAGACATCAAAACCCTTTATTACACCCGAACCATACAAAAAGACGGCTCCAGCTTGGAAAAGAGCGAATGCGTAAGCTGTGCCGGATAGGAGTAAGACAAATGCAGAGAAAAAAGCTTTTTAACATTAACGGCAACGACGAAATCATTAACCGTCGGATGATAGGCGGCAACGTCACGAATTTGTTTAACTTAAATAACGTCAAATACCAGTGGGCAAATAAGGTTTACCGCCTGATGATGGAAAACTTCTGGATTCCGGAAAAAGTTTCGCTGTTTGATGATAAGCGCGCTTATGAAGAGCTGACCGCCTCGGAAAAAACGGCATATGACGGCATCTTGTCATTTTTGGTGTTTTTGGATAGTATCCAGACCAACAACCTGCCGAACATCAGCGAATACATCACTGCACCCGAGGTTAATTTGATTTTGGCTATCCAAACCTATCAAGAGGCTGTACATTCGCAAAGTTATGCTTATATTATAGAGAGCATTATCCCCGCTGCCAAACGTGCCGAGATATACGAGAAATGGCGCGAAGATAAAGTTTTGCTGGAGCGTAACAAATACATCGCCGAGATATATCAAAACTTTATAGATAACAAAAGCGATGTCAACTTTGCCCGCGTTTTGATTGCAAACTATCTCTTGGAGGGCGTATACTTTTATAACGGCTTTAACTTTTTCTATAACCTTGCCGCCCGCAGTCTGATGATAGGAACGGCCGACGAGATAAAATATATCAACCGAGACGAGCTGACCCACTGTGTGATATTTGCGAATATGATTAAAGATATTATGAAAGAAAATTCAGGATTTTTTAACCTTGACGAGATATACGCAATGTTTGACAAAGCCGTCGAGCAGGAAATCGCGTGGAGCAACCACATCATCGGGCATAATATTATCGGTATCACCGAAAAAACGATTGAGGAATACACGAAGTTTATTGCCAACAAGCGCTTGAAAGATATCGGGCTTGAGCCGCGCTATAAAGGCTATGACCAAAACCCGTATAAGCAGCTTGAAAAAGTAGCTGATACTAACGGCGAGGGCAATGTCAAAGGGAACTTCTTTGAGGCCAACGTGTCGTCATATAATCAAAGCACGGCAGTGGAAGGCTGGGATGAAATTTAATGAAGTAAAAAAGAGGAAAAAATGAGTTTTTTTGCAGATTTTAATTTGCGCGAGTTTTTAAGCGCGTTTGTGGTTTTGTTCGCGATAACCGACGTCCCCGGCAATTTGCCGATTATCTTGAATATGCAAAACAAAGGGGTGAAAATCGGAGCGACCCGCGCTTCGATATATTCGTTGATTTTGCTGGTGTCTTTCTTTTATGCCGGTGAAGCGTTTTTACGCCTGTTCGGGCTGGATATCTCGTCGTTCGCGATAGCCGGTTCGCTGATATTGTTTTTGTTCAGTATAGAGATGATTTTGGATGTCAGCCTCTTTCGCGAGGGGGCGGATATTTCTTGTGACGCAACATTCGTGCCGGTTGTGTTTCCGCTGTTTGTCGGGGCAGGGGCGTTGACAACGCTGTTGTCTATCCGTTCGCAATATTCCGATGTGAATGTGCTGCTTGCCGTTTGCTGCGTTTGCCTGTGCATATACGCCACCATCCGCCTTTCGCGTTTTTTAAAAAAACACTTGAGCAACGCAACGATTTATGTGTTGAAAAAGTTTTTCGGTATGGTGCTGCTTGCGATGTCTGTTAAACTCTTCATCACCAACGTTGCCGTGTTGGTACATTCCATCCGCTAAACTTTCCTCCCCTCTTTCTGAATGGGGCTTGGGGGACTTCCTCCCCCCTCGGAGGACGCACTCTTTAATCTCCTCCCCCTTGAGGGGGGAGGACGGGTGGGGGTGACAATTCATCCTTTAAACTCTTCCCCATAGGCAAGTGAGGATAGGAGAGGGGGAAACATACTTTCTATCTGTCTGTTGCCTCCCGCATAATAAAAAACTATTTGACAAAAATATATTTCTATGTTATACAAAAAATCACACAAATAACTTTATGTTTAACAATTAAATCTACAATTATGAAAAAGTTTTTCGGAATGCTTGCATTTGTAGCAATCGCAAGTATGTGTGCTTCGTGTAACGAAGAAAAGAAAACCGAAGTTGCTCCCGCGCCGGCTCCCGTCAAGGAAGAAGTCTATCAGCCGCAGCACAATGCTCAAGCCGTTGACCTCAAGGCAGCCAAGAAGTATAACTACTTCAATGCCCCGACCGGCTCTCCCGCCGCTTCAGTAGTGGTGAACTACAACGAGAAGACACCCTATGCAGCGCCCATCGAGGTGAAGTTCAGCTACGCCAACGGCGACTCGTTCACCTACACCGTCCCCGCCACGTTCGGCCTCTGGAAGAATCAGGCCGGCAAGTTCCGCGTTATCTCGGACAACGAGTGCACGGTATGGCTGCAAGGTTCGGAGAAAAACGGCAAGTTCCACGAATTCGTATTCTATGGTGACCCGAAACACAACGGCACCAAGATTAAACCGAATTCATATCGCAACCTCCCGGCCGGAGAGATTAAATATCGCAAATAGCTCTCTCTCCCGCCCGAAACTAACAAAAAGCCCCGCTGTTTATCAGCAGGGCTTTTTTTGTATTTGCAGCTGAAAGTCCTCAATAAATATTTCTGCCAAAGCGGTTATCTTCAGCCTTTCCGCGCGCAAACGGCAAGAGAATGAGCGGAACAACAAGGAGCATCCAATATCCCCGCATATTCAAATCGTGAAAACGGCGGGATATTACTCCCAATAGCGGACAAATCATAAAGATAATATAAAAAACAAATAAGCCCGCATCCACTTTAAAAAATACTATCGTTAAGAGAGTAAGTGTTGCCAAAACCGTACAAAATTCAAAGCGGGAAGCCCGCCCGTGAAAATTAAAGAAATTGTTTCCCAATAAATCTGTAAAGATTGCTTTGCCAAATGCGTTGAGAACCGGAGTATCATCATTGTTTTGAGGCTTATGTAAATCTTCAATTTGTATTTCTTCGTATTTATAAATATTTATGCCAAAGCGGTTATCTTTCCTATCCCCCCTAAACCACGGGAGAATTAAAGACGGAACAATGAGCAACAGCATCCAGCCGCTCCGGTTGATGTCGTGGCAGCGGCGGACGGATAATGCAGATAACGGGAGGAGAAATAGTAAAGACAAGATAAAATCTGCAGCAGATAAAATAAATACAATTTCTTCATCGGGGGAATTATCAAACAAACCGGTAAGCAATAAAGATACAGACAGGTTAAAAATAGCAGTAAATATATTGATTGCCCATACTTCGCTGCGAGAGGCTCTGCCTTTAAAGTTACAAAAGTTTTTGCCGAATAAATCAGTTTTGCAAAAAGTCATCCACGAGCTGTCAGCTGGCAAGCTTTCAATATCTGAAAGCTGTTTCTCTTCGAAAGTATAAGACATAATCATATCCTTAACTCAATACAATACCCACTGCCACCAGCATTAAATCGCCCCTCTCCCTTGAGGGGAGAGGGTAGGGTGAGGGTGACAATAAAATAACATTTTTATTCAATACAACAATCGACAGCTTTCCGTACAAAAGCTTTCATCTTTGCAAACGCTGTCTTCGGTTCACCGGTCGCCGCCTCGGCTGTAACCTCGGAAACCTCCGCCACCGGCGCTGCCGCATTCACTTTTTCGCTGATGCGCTTAATGTCTTCCGCGCTGTCCTCGAGCCACTTTAGCTCCGACACGTTCAGCATATTCATATTTAAGCCCCAAAACAGGCAATAAAGGTCATATGCCTTGTTAAACAAATCATACGCCTGCTCCTTGTTGCCCAAACTCTGCTGCTTTGTGCCCACTTCCATCAGGCGCATTGAAGACGCGAGCAAGTGCTTTGAAATGCACCAAACCTCGCCCTCATAGCTCGGGATGATTTTGAGCATCAACTTTTTGCGCGTTTCCCGTACGTCTTCAATCAAATCATAAAACGACGTCTTGCCGGTTTTAGCGCCCGAAAATACCAAATGTTCTTCAATCGAAATTAAGTTCATAATCGCAATCGTCAGGTCTTGGTCAGAAGACAAATCTTTCGGATTAACCTTTTTTGTGGCGTCAATGCGCTCCACAAATTCCTTAACGTTTTCTGCTTTTTTCATTGTGTAATCTCCCTATAATCTTATAAACCGCTCAAATCAGGCAACGCCGGCGCACAAAGCTGAATTTTGCCGAACCACCACGCCACCAATGCGACAGCGCCAAACGGCAAAACCACTTTTTCAAACGGAAAATGCGCGTGTCCGCCGTTTTTTTCTTTCATCCATTGGTAAAATCTCATCGCAAAGTGGAATGTCAGAGCACCGCACAGCGTCGCAAACAAAAACGGGTCAAGCCAGAAAATCAAAATAGCTTTCGGTGTGTATTCCAACTGTGACACATACATCGCCAAAATCATCAGCACCGATAATGCCAAAACAATAAAATCGCGTCCCTTAAAGTTCCAGCCCTTTTTATCAAACCATCTGTTTGCCCAATAGCCCAAAATCAGCAGAAATGCGCCAGCCCATACGCCGACAACCGCGTCATCAACGCCCATACGCCGTGCTATTTCCAAAGACGCGCCCACAGCCACCGTGCAGATAGGGCAGGCGGGGTTTGCCATCGCCTCAACACTTATTAAACAAAACAATAAAACCAGTACAACAGCCATTTTTACCTCTATTAAATAAATCTTTCTGAAGTATCTCAAATATATAAGCAAAGTCAACCGCTTTTTAAGACTTATAAGCCGCTTAAATTACCGCGGCAGTTTTTTGGAAAAATATTGCCAGAAAATGTCGGTTTTATACTCTTTTGCGGTGTATTGGTGGTTAACATCCCAGCCGAATTCCGGCATCGGGATAAATGCGTCGTTGAGCGTGCGGATTTCATCCCGCACCAAATCCACCTTGTGCGCTTTTCCGATAAAATATATTCCGCGGTAAAACTCCGTTAACGGCGTCATCGCCCCAATAGCAAGCAAAATGCACAACACAATGGTTTTAACCGGATGTGCGCGCCGTTCTTCAAACAAAAAGCGGATAGTAAACACCGCAAGCATCACAATCGCCGGAATGCTTGCCCGCATACAAAAGTTATTCTGCTGGTCAAGCCGCAAAAACGGAATAAGCAACAGCGAGATAAACATCGTCTGGAAAAAAACATTGCGGCAATATTGCGGAAATAATACGGCGATGTAAAGCAGAAACTCCAGCACCATAAACAAGAGAAGCCGCCCGGGCGTTGTAAAGTCAAACACATAGTACCACCCGTCCATTCCCTCGGAGTTGGTGATAAAATAAAGCACGGCAAGCGGCAACAGCCCGAAAGCGCCGATAATATTTTGCGCCGAAAAAATCTCATCAAGCCAAAATTGTTTTTTATCAGGGGAGTTAAACAAGCAAACTCCGGCGTATGCCAACATAAACGCGCCGATTCCGGCTGTGGGGTAGGGGCTGAAAAACAAACATAACGCCGCGAGCAAACCGAAATTGCTTATTTTGCGCTCGTTATATACTAACAATATAATAAGCGCCACCGGAATAAACTGGTTAAACACCCAAAACATCCCCGTCGTAATGGACGAATACTGAATAAACGTTGCCCACCACTCCAAATGGTATTCAAACGGCTGCGGTATAATCGTAAAATATGTATGCCCGATTATATCCATTCCCGAAAACAAGATAAACAATGCGATGCCTGCTGAAATCTGCTTAACAGTGCGCACTTTCAAAGCCTGCGCCAGATGCGCGAAAATAAGCGCCACGCCAAACGCCGCATAGATAAATAAAACATAATTTCCCAGCATAAACAGCGTATATCTGTCTGTAATAAACAAGCCGAAAAACTTTGCAATGCTTGCCGGAACGAGCCAAAACGCCATATAATAAACGAGAGGCGTGTTCGCCAGCGGATAAAACACCGGCCAGTCGTAGTTAATCAAATCCCGAAACACCGCGTTGCGGAAGTGGTAGTCAAACGACTGATAATAAAAATAACCAATACCGGCAAAAAAGCACCATATAGCCGCAACCGTTGCTATCAAAACAAGGCTCTTGCGGTTGAAATCCGCACTTTCCTCATACGCTTCCCGCGGATATGCAAAATAAAACGCCCCCGCAAACAAAAGCGCAAACAAAGCCGCAAAGCCGAAATTAAGCCAGCTCAAGATAAACACAAACAGCGGCAGCCCCAAGTAAATATACGTCAGTTTGTAAAGCGTGGAAAGTTTCATAAAGCCTCCGGAAATAAAGAGGGGCAAAAGCCCCCCGTTTTAAGCGTTTTTCTTGTCTTTGAGCATCGAGAGCATCACACTACCCAACAGCAACGTAAATGTTACCGTCAGCGAGTGCCATGTCTGCAGCTCAATGCCAATCCACGGCAGAAAGATTTTCGCGCCGATGAAAATCAACACAATCGACAGCGCGTGTTTGAGATAAACAAACTTATGTACCGCCGCTTCAAGCAAAAAGTACAGAGCTCTCAAACCCAAAATCGCAAAAATGTTGCTGGTGTACACAATAAACACGTCATCGGTCAAAAGGAAAATCGCCGGAATGCTGTCCAGCGCAAACACCACATCCATCAGCTCAATCGTAATCAGCGCAAACAGCAGCGGGGTGATGTAGTGTTTACCGTTTTTAACCGTGATAAAATGCGGCCCGTCAATCTCATGTGTTACCGGAAAATATTTTTCTACCGTCTTGTAAATACGGCTGTTTTTAACTTTTTCCTCGTCTTCAACCTCTTCATCCGATGAATGGTCAAGCGCCATTTTTGTACCTGTATAGATAAGGAAAGCAGAGAAAATATACAAAACCCAATGGAAGTTTGCAATCAAAACCTCGCCAACGCCTATCATCAGCGCGCGCATCACAATCGCGCCCAAAATCCCCCAGAAAAGTACGCGGTGCTGATAAATCCGCGGCACGCCAAGGCTCGAGAAGATAACCGACATCACGAAAATATTATCCATCGACAAGCTTTTCTCCACCAAAAAGCCCGTAAAATATTCCATCGCTTTTTTTGTGCCCTCTTCATACCACACAAACACGCCGAACAGCAATCCCGCGCCGATGTATGCCGCACATACCCACAACGTGTGCGCAAAGCTCGGCACTTCGTTTTTGCGGTTAAACACAAACAAATCCAAAAACAGCAACACCACCACGGCAATGCCGAAACAAACCCACATCAAGTCTTGCGAAATCACCGCGTGGTGCGTAAATAAATATTGTAATTTTTCTAACATTTTCGTTCTTTCAATAAAATTATATTTCCAAATTCCAAACCGTGCGGATGATGTCTTCCACATCGGTATATTGGGGTTTCCATCCCAAAAGTTCTTTCGCCTTGTCGGCGTTTGCCGTAAGTTTTGCCGGGTCGCCCGCGCGCCTTGCGGCATAATCATAATTGAGTTTGCGCCCTATAACCTTTTCGCACGCCTCAACAATTTCTTTAACGCTTGTTCCTTTGCCCGTTCCGAGGTTGACCGTAAACGATTTTCCGTCCGCCATCAGCTTTTTCATTGCTGCCGTATGTGCTTTTGCAAGGTCTGAAACGTGCACATAATCGCGCACGCACGTCCCGTCCGGCGTGTCATAATCATTGCCGAAAATCGCAAACTTCTCCCGTTTGCCGGTTGCCGCCTCCATAATAATCGGCATCAGGTTTTGCGGGTTGCGCTCTCTGCCGGTGATAGACTTGTCTGCCGCATAGCCGACCGCGTTAAAATAGCGTAAAGCCGCATAGTCAAGCTTGCCGAGTTTGGCGTACCATTCCATATTCTCTTCAATGGCGCGCTTGGTGTAACCGTAATAGTTAATCGGCGCAATCGGGTGTTTCTCGTCAATCGGCACATACTCGGGCATACCGTAAACAGCCGCTGAAGAAGAAAACACAATATGCTTCACGCCGTATTTCACCATCGCATTGAGGATGTTAATAGAACCGGCAAGGTTATTTTCGGCATACAATTCGGGATTAACCATCGATTCGCCAACAGCTTTTTTTGCCGCCAGATGCACCACGCCGTCGATTCCCTCGGACATTGCCATCTCCAGCACCGGTTTGTCGAGGATATTCCCGCGGATAAACTCGGCTTGAGGCAGAATGTTCACTTCATCCCCGCTTGAGAGGTCGTCAAACACCAACACCTCAAACCCTTCTTCCAAGAGTTGTTTTTGCACATGGCTGCCGATATAGCCTGCGCCGCCTGCAACCAAAATTTTTTTAGCCAAAGTCTTCTCCTAAAATAAAAATCATACCTTAATAGCATAAAGAGAGTAAATTAAAGGTTAACCGGTTTATCCACATAATCCACAGGGAAATTTATCTTTTCGTGCAAAAGAGAAAGTTTTGTTCCATAACACCATAAAAGAGATTAACAAAGGATTCGTAAGAATGGAAGAACTGGACGTCACGCGCCTGCCGCGCAATATTGAAGCAGAACAAGCGCTTTTAGGGGCATTGCTTGCCAATAACAAGGCTTATGAAAAAGTTTCGGAGTTTCTGCGCCCCGAGCATTTTTCAGACCCGATACACGTTAAAGTGTTTGACGTGATGGCAAGGCTTATCCAAAAAGGGCACGTTGCGGACGTTATCACGCTCAAAAATTATTTCGAGCAGGAGGGAACATTAAACGAAGTCGGCGGTATAAATTATCTGATTAAGCTTTCCGAGTCGTCTTCTCCGCTGACCAATATCGAATATTACGCCCAGTTTGTGTATGATAAATATTTGCGCCGCGAACTGATAGCAACCGGTTATGACATTGCGAGCGAGGCTATGGGGGAAAATCTGGAGGAAACAACCGCCGCGCAGATAGAGCGGGCGGAAAAGCGCCTTTTTGACCTTGCTATGCACGGTGACGGGCAAAAGGGCTTTCAAGATTTCGGCTCGTCCTTAAACGCCGCTCTGTCGATGATTGAAAAGGCTTATCAAAAAGAGGGCAAAGTGTCCGGTCTCCCGACAGGGCTGAACGAGCTTGATTACCGGATGGGAGGCTTGAACGATTCCGATTTGATAATCCTTGCCGGACGTCCGGCGATGGGCAAAACCGCGCTTGCGATTAACATTGCGTATAATGTTGCCGAATATATGCGCGGGGCTGATTGCAAGCTTGATCCACATGATAAAGGCGTGGCGATATTCTCGCTTGAAATGTCCGCCGAGCAATTGGCGTCCCGTATTCTCTCAAGTATTACCGACACGCCGGGAACCAAGCTCCGCACCGGCGATTTAGAGTTGGGCGAGTTTAACCGTATCGCCACGGCTGTTCGCGAATATCAGCAGCTTCCGGTATATATTGATGATACTCCCGGTATCAACATTAACACCATCCGTACCCGTGCCCGCCGCTTAAAACGTACGCACGGTTTGGGGCTGATAATTATTGACTATATCCAACTCATTTCCGGCTCGGGGGATAAAAAGAGCGAGGGCAACCGCGTGCAGGAAGTGTCCGAAATCTCCCGCGGCTTGAAGATTTTGGCTAAAGAGCTGAAAGTTCCCGTGATTGCGCTGTCCCAATTAAACCGCGGTTTGGAGCAGCGTGACGATAAACGCCCGTTAATGTCTGACTTGCGTGAATCCGGTTCTATCGAGCAAGATGCCGACATCGTGATGTTTGTGTTCCGCGAGAACTATTACATCCACAATGCCGAGCCGAAACGCAACACCGGCGAAACCGACGAACATTTTAATAAGCGTACAGAAGAATGGCAGCAGCGGGATAAAGAAACCGCCAATTTGGGCGAGGTTATTATCGGTAAACACCGTCACGGCTCCACCGGCACGGTTAAGCTTTTCTGGGATGGGCAGTTCGCGCGTTTCAGCAATCTTACCCGTGATGAATATTTGCCTGAACAACGGGGGTAAGATGAAACAATACGCTAAAGACGAGTGGGAAAATATCTGCCGCCGCTGCGGCAAGTGCTGCCTGATAAAGCTGGAGGATGAAGACAGCGGCGATGTGTATTACACCAATGTTGTCTGCCGTTATTTTGATGAAGAAAAGATGTGCTGCTCGGTGTATGATAAACGTTGCGAGCTTGTGCCGACGTGCTTAAAACTCAATCAGGAAAATGTCGATAAGCTGTCGTGGATGCCCAAAACCTGTGCCTACCGCGAGCTGTTTGAAAACACAACCTCGCCCACGCATACCACCATCAAGGGTAGGGTAATCCCCGAAACGGAAGTCCCCGAAGAAGAGCTCGAAGACCATATTGTCGATTGGGAAGATTTGTAAGATGCATAAATTAAATGTTAAAGAAAAATATTACAATTTGTTGAAATCCGGCAGTAAGACCATTGAATTGCGCTTATATGATGAAAAGCGTCAGGCTATACATATCGGGGACGTGATAGAGTTTTCCAACGCCTCGGATGCAGGTGACAAGTTCAGAGCGGAAGTTATCGCTTTGCACCGTGCGGAAAGTTTTGTCGCCTTGTGTGAAAAGATTGACTGCCGCAAAGCCGGTATGGCTGATAAAGAAGAATTATTAAAAGTATTGAGCGAATTTTATCCCGAGCCGCGGCAAAAGGCTTTTGGCGTTGTCGGAATCGAAGTGAAACGGATAATATAATGTCTGAAGAATACAGCCTTGAAGAAGAATATGACCCGCAATCCCGATTCGCAGATTTAAGTGATGTCGAGCCAAAGTTTTGGGAGAAAAAATCACTCGAACAAATGAGCAAACGCGAGTGGGAACTTTTGTGTGACGGCTGCGGCAAGTGCTGTTTAAATAAATTAGAGATTAAAGGAAAGATATGTTTTACAAACACTTACTGCCGTTTTTTGGATACGAAAAGCTGTTTGTGTAAAATTTATGCGCATCGTTTTCAAAAAGTTAACGATTGTCGTGATATAGACATCTCTGCGATTCGAGAGAAACCGCGCTGGTTGCCGAAAACCTGCGCTTATGTGCTGTTGGATGAGGGGAAACCCTTGCCAGAATGGCATCCGCTGATAACGGGTAAGGCTGCAAGCGTTCACCAAGCAGGCGTTTCTCTTCAAGGAAGAACACTAATAAACGAATCTGGGGTAACAGACTATGAAAATTACATTGTTAAGTGGACGGACCTTTGAAATCGGTGCCGATTTAGGCTTTGATATGAAAGTCGTGCATTCCGGACGTTCCCGCCGGTTAACTCTCCGTATTGACCGGAAAGACCGCGTGGCGGTGCTGACGATTCCCAAATACTGCTCCAAAAAAAAGGCAGTGTCGTTTGTTGAGAGCCATCAGGACTGGGTATTGGATAATCTCAAAAAAATCCCCGAATTAAAAAGTTTTCAAAATCACGACCAAATTACATTGTTTGGCAAACCCTATACGATAGAACACAGCGACATCCGCGGCAATACAAGGCTTGATAAAAAGAATCATATCCTTTATGTGTCGGGCGGTATAGAGTTTTTGCACCGCCGCGTCAAAGATTATATTAAAAAGCTGGCGCTGGAAGAATTTACCCGCCGTTCAAGCGAAGTCGCCGACCGCATCGGCAAAACCGTGCATAATGTATGCATCAAAGATACCAAATCCCGTTGGGCGAGCTGCTCAACATTAAATAACATCAATTACAGTTGGCGTTTGGCACTGGCTCCCGAATTTGTCGCCCGTTATATCGTTGCACACGAAGTATCGCACCTCAAACATCAAGACCATTCTGCATATTTCTGGGCATTAGTCGAGTTTTTAGAAGAAGATATGCAAAAAGGCCGCGACTGGCTCACCGAAAACGGCCATCTGCTCTATATGTATAAATAACCTCCTTTATTTTTCCTCTTTAAAGAACACGGCGTGGAAAAATCCGATAACAAACAAGCTTGCCGCCAAAGCAAATAATGCCAGAATCCGCGCAAAATCGCTCATTCCCGCCACGTCATATAAAAAGACTTTGGCAATCACAAAGTAAATCAGCACAAATGCCGGTTTTGCCATAGCTTTAATCCATTTCGCAGAAATGAGCCAGCAAATTCCCAGCAGCATCCACGCAACCGAATAGGAAAAAATGTCGATGCTCGAGGCTCTCTTTGCAAATAAAAAGAAAGTTTTGCCATTTTGCAAGGGGATGGTTACCATCAGCGTCATAAAGTAAAAAGAGCAGACTAAAGCGCATTTGCTTAAAAAGCTCTTTTCGCTGCGGGCAATGCTGGCAAGCCAAATGAAAATTCCGAGCGGAACGGCAAACCCTGCTATTGCCTCGCCAACATTGATGCCTCTGCCGGGTAATCCGAGCAATAATAACGCCAAACAGATAATGCCTAACCGCCAAAAACCGATGCCGCTCAAAACCGGACTGCCGCTTTTGCTTTTAACCACAAATCCGTAAGAGGCAATCAATAAATCTGTGATGACCGCATTCACCATAAAATCCGGCGTGTAAGAAAATGATGCCATGCTTCGTACGAAAAAGGCAAATATACAGCCGGAAAGGAGTATTGCCGAAGAGAAAAACATAACGCGCCGCGGCTCGCTTCGCGCCGGCATCATAAACAGCGCGCTGCCAAAGCATAAAAGCGGGATAAGTCCATAGGTTAAAATGTTTGCTCCCGATACTGCATTAATGCTGATAGGCATACTCCAAACCGGTCCGATGAACAGGAATAAAGCTAAATAAGAAATCGGCTTAAATTGCAGATAAACAAACCAGGCAAAGGACAAAATCCATCCTGTGAGCATATATTTGGCACGGCACAGTTTGCCGAGTGCTGCAAACAGTAATACGCCGCTCGCAGCAATAATCGGCAAAATATCCGTTGTAAGCAGTTTGGAGAAAGCGATTGCCGTGATAATTGCTGCCGTTAAAATCGTTATCCCCGCCGCTTGCTGCATTTCTTCCGTATCAAGCTTAAAGCGGAACATAGGCAAAAGCAGCAACACGGCAGTAATAAGCCCAACAAACGTTTGTATATTGTCCAGCCGGAAGATATAGCAGTACACCGCATAAAACATCAGGGCAAAAATTCCGATATATCCGGCAAAGGCAGCTTTTCCTCGTATCCATAAAGAACAATAAACCGGCAACAGCGCCGCCGCCGCATAACCTGCAAACACCGGCAGATTTTTGGGTTGAGCGGGAAACATCCATATAACCAAACCGGCAATGACGCTTCCAGCCAAAAGTGGCAGATAATTTTTAATATCTTTAAACGAAAGAATGGCGAGCGCAACGGTCATCAGCCCGATAATTGCCCATTCCATAATTCCGAACTGCATCCGGATAACATAGCCGAACCCGAAGAAAAAACAGCCGAGAACTGCCGGAATTTGCAATTTGATGTTTTGAGTCTGGCTTAAACGGGCGCTTGCGCGTAAAAATATTACGGTGATACCTGCCAAAAGAATCATTTGCCACAGGCTGACCAGTGAGTCATTCCCAAAAAACAGCCAGTATAAGCCCCACAGATACAGCCCGCCGATAGCCAACCCCAGCAGCAAAATTGATGCCATCTCAACCGCCATCAAGGCAAATACGCCGGCAAAAATTAACATATAAAGCGAGAAGAAACACGGAGAGGCTTGTTCTGCGCCAGCTAATGCGGGGGTTAAAAACGCGCCGAGCATGGTTAAAAGCGCAATCGGTTTGCCGCCGCGGAGAAGAGTCAGGATAACCGCCATTCCGGTCACCGCCAACATCCACACAAAAGACATTCCCTGTGAAGTAAAATGGTAAATTTCCGAAACCGCATATGCCGCAAAATATAATGTGGATAATCCGACTCCCATTAAGGATTGCCCGATTCGCTTGTGATTGGCTAAATCATTGCTGCCATAAATGCCGTATCCGGCAAAAGTCAGCACCATGCCAAACAATGTCATCAACGCAAAACGTACGCGAGGTCCTAAAATGCCGTGTTCAACAGAATAGCGGATAAGGTAAAAAGCGCCCAAAATTGCTGCAAATCCGGCAATCCATACAATCAGGTTCTGCCCGAAAAAAGAAGCGGACGATTCCTGATAAGGCATCTTAACCGGCTGCTCGCGGCGGGTAACCGGCATTGCCGCAGGGTTAACCGCTGCGACCGGCTTGGCGGTAATATCCGCTGGCTTTTCGGCTTTTTTCTCTGTTGTCGCAGGGGCAGGGGATGTTTGCGGCTGGATAACCATACCATCCTTGCAGCCAATCTGCTTTTTAAGCTTGGCAATTTCTTCGGAAAGCTTGTCAATCTGCGCGCTTTTGTTGTTAAAATGCAAAACGTACAATAACCCAATGGCAATCCACTGGCTTAACTCCCAGCTACCCGTAAAGCTAATGATAAGGGTAAGAATAATAATGGTTAAAACTATCGAAAATATCATCACGTCCTCCGTTCTTTAGTCTGAATAATAATAAGTTAATCCCCACAGCTCTCTTTCGCTAAAAATGCGGAATATTGCGAGTGAGCCCGAAATGTCCTCCAAAGGAGGGGAGCGTAGTTAAACCTACGTGACCCGACTGAAGAGAGGCTTCCATTTCGGAGTTCAATCACAAAATTACACATTTTTATAGGCCGTTGGATTCTTTCGTCGGCTGCATCGGCATATACCCCACGCCGCCGAAATATTTTTCCATAAAGGTTTCGTCCGTACCCATCACCGGCGTTTCATCGGTGCAAAGCACAATCTCGCGTCCGCTGTCTTTGTCAATCTGCACCACGCGCTCAACCTTGCCGTCAAGGTTGAATTCAATCGCCACAATGTTGCGCTCCAGTTCTTCGGGCTCAAAGAAAGCCATCCGCTTCATTGTCGAGTTCATATAAATCCACGTTTTGTGGTCAAGGCTCGAAACCGCGCTCGGCGAGCCCATAATTTTGCGCACATCGCTTTGCGTCATCCCTTGCTTGATGGCTAAAATATCTTCTTTGGAGGGCATATTCCCCTCTGTCTGGTTGAAATAGTCAGTCGAGCAGGCTCCCAAAAGCAAAATGCCGGCAAGAGTCGAAAAAAGCATATTGTGTGTTGACATCTTCAAATCCTTACAATTATTATTAAATAGATATATAGTCCTATAACACAAGGAAAAAAGAATGCAAAAAGAATTTTCTTATCCCCTGCAAATAGATGAATTGGGGCAGGGGGAACAAACCTACAAATTAAGGGCAGATAAGGAGCAGCTGCAAACGCTTGCGGAAATTCTGCAAGTTCCGGCTGTGAATAGTTTTGGCGCAAATATCGGGCTGAAGTTTCAAAAAAAGCGCGGACTGCTTGAGGTCTACGGCACAGTCAAGGCAAATCTCGGGCTGATAAGCGTTATCTCGCTCGAGCCGTTTGATAAGGATTATACCGCCGAATTTAAGCTGACGTTTGATACCAACGCAACCTATGAAGATGTTTACGGCGAGGATGATGATATAGAAGACGATGTCCCCGATATAGTTTATGACGGCAGGATAGACTTGGGCGACATCGCGATAGAGCAGATAGCGCTGGTGATGGAAGACCATCCGCGTAAAGAGGGCGAAGAGTTTAACGCCGTCATAGAAGATAACGAACCGATAAAAAACAATCCGTTCGCCGCGCTGGCAAAGCTGAAGAAATAACTGCTAAAAAAAGGAGCTTAAAAACACTCCTCTAATATCTATAAAACTTTGCCGTTTTTAAATTTTGACTTTATAAGGGAAAAAACTTCTTGCTGTTCTTGAGGTAATTTCGGACTTGGATAAGACATTTCTTTAACGCGGTCTTCGTAGGCCAAAGCATACATACTTGCCCGAAAATAATATTCTTTTTTAAGCTGTTCAACATCGTCTTTGATGTAATCTTTGTCCAAACAAGCTTCACCTCTGTAAGTTTGCACACAAGCTAAAATTCTGTCAGCCTCCTCCTTGTTTTCGGAATGTATAGTCAAATGTAAATCTTCATGATCACGCGAATTGGTGATTGTGAAAGTTTGGTCTTTATATTCTGCCTCATAACCGTTAAGCGGGAAAATAACTTTTTTCGTTCCTCTGCTTGTTTCAGTCATATCATTCAGGGTACACAAATTCCCTTTTCCCTTGTAAAGGCAGTTTCTGAATTCTTCCCGACGTTTTGCTAAAGTTTCTAAAGTGGACATATTTTATCCTCCAAATATCTATAAACACATAATAACATTATTCCAATATGATGTCAAATATTTTATCTTAAAAAAATAGCTTTCTAAAATAAAACATAAAAATCAAAAAAAACTCTTGCCAAATACATTTTTTTTATATAAAAGCGTATTCAGCAGCTCCCGCTATGCTCCAAAAGGGCGGTGCAGGGGCAATTTGTGTCAAATAATTTTAGATAAGAGTTAAAGAAATGGCTACACCTAAGAAAAAAACATCGCAATCCCGTCGCAATATGCGCCGTTCTCATGATGCGTTAACGCCTAATGCTTATCATGAGTGCCCGAACTGCGGCGAATTGAAACGCCCTCATAACGTTTGCCCGAAATGCGGACAATATGATGGTAAAGAAGTTGTTGCTCAAAAGGCAAATAACGAACAGTCTGAAGACTAATTTAAATTTATTTTATTTTTATGGAGCAGGTTTTGTCTGATAATAATCTGGTCATATCAATAGATGCTATGGGGGGGGATAATTCCCCCAAAGTAGTAATAGAGGGTTTGGCTCTCGCCCATAAAAGAAATCCGGACATCCGTTTTTTAGTCTATGGCGACGAGGGAAAAGTCAACAAAGAGATGGAGAAGTTTCCTAATCTCAAAGACGTGTGTCAGGTTTTTCATACAGAGGAATTTGTTCACAATGAAGATAAGCCGTCGCACGTGATCCGTAACCGTGCCACAAGTATGTATCAAGCTGTTGAAGCTGTGAAAACCGGCAAGGCGCAGGCGGTTGTTTCCGCCGGCAACACGGGCGCGCTGATGGCAATCTCCAAACTGCTCTTAAAAACAATTCAAAAGATTCACCGTCCGGCGATAATCAGCATTATGCCGCACCAAAACGGGCGTTACGTTATGCTTGATTTGGGCGCAAATACCGAATGCGACGGCATCAATCTGGCAGAGTTTGCGATTATGGGCAATATCTTTGCCAAATATGCGCTGGGGATAGAACGCCCCCGAGTCGCGCTGATGAATATCGGAGCGGAAGAAATGAAAGGCAAAGGCGAGATTCACGTTGCCGCCAACATTATCAAACACGCGCACTTAAACTTGAATTTTATCGGCTATATTGAACCGCACGAAATCCCCAAGGACAAGGCGGATGTGGTTGTTGCGGACGGATTCTCCGGCAATATTGCCTTAAAGTCGGTTGAGGGAACGTGCCACCTGATTATGCGCCTAATCAAAACCAGCGTTAAGCAGTCGTTTTTTGCAAAACTCGGCTTGCCGTTTATGCTGGGCGCAATGCGCAAACTGAAAAAGACGATGGACCCGAGGCTTTATAACGGCGCTATGTTTGTAGGGCTGAACGGCTTGTCGGTAAAAAGCCACGGCGGCACAGACGCATTCGGCTTTTCAATTGCGGTGGAAAATGCCGCGCGTTTGGTCAGAAAAGATTTTGTCGGCTCAATCCGCCGCGAACTTGAAGACATTGATTTAGATGAACTATCACAGGAAGCTTGCTATGAAGTGTACTAGAACAGAAATTATCGGCTGCGGGCATTATCTGCCGGCAAAAGTGCTGACAAATGACGATTTATCCAAAATTGTGGATACCAATGACGAATGGATAAGCACCCGTACGGGGATTCGCTCCCGTCATATCGTGGCAGAAAACGAATTGACGTCTGATATGGCGCTCAAAGCCGTTAATCAGGCAATGGCAAACGCCGGCGTAACGGCTGAAGATTTGGACATTGTGGTTGTTGCCACCTTAACGCCGGACTATACGACTCCGTCCGTTGCCGCAAGAATTGCCGGCAAGCTGGGCGTAAAACAAGGCACGCCAGCGTTTGATTTGGGCGCTGCTTGTTCCGGATTCGTCTATGCGATGACAATGGTTGATAATATGATTCGCCTGGGTCAAGTCAAAACTGCTGCCGTTATCGGCGTGGAAAGCCTTTCCAAACTGGTTGACTGGACAGACCGCAACACCTGCGTTTTGTTTGGCGATGGTGCTGGCGCGGTAATCGTTCGGGCAACGGAAGGCGAGGGAACGGCAAAAGACCGCGGCGTTTTGGCAACCAAAATTTATGCCGACGGCACCCAATTTGACAATTTGGCGACTGATGGCGGCGTTTCCGCAACCAGAACCGCCGGTTATGTTCATATGAACGGCAAAGAAGTCTTTAAGTTTGCTGTTGGAGCAATGTGCGAAGCTTCAAACGCAGTGTTGGAACAGGCAGGCGCTACTGCCGAAGAGATTGATTGGTTGTTGCCGCATCAGGCTAACATCCGCATCATCTCAAGCGTCGGGCAGAAGTTGAACGTTCCGGACGGCAAAGTTATCGTCACCGTCGACCATCACGGCAATACATCTGCGGCGTCGATTCCTTTGGCATTGTCCGAGTCGGTCAATGGCGGAAAAATCAAAAAAGGCGATTTGGTGTTGATTCCGGCAATGGGCGCGGGTTTCACCTGGGGTGGTTTGCTCGTCAGAATGTAAAACATCTGCATAATTTAAGAGAAGTATTGAATTGTACTTTTTAAGGGTTATGCTCTAAATAGAACGACAATATATATTTTTAGGAAAGGTATAAAATGACAACAGTTACTCGTGCCGATATTGCAGAAAGCATTTGCGAAGAGATTGGCTTATCCCGCAAAGATGCCGGAGATATTTTGGATATGGTGATTGATGAAATTAAAGGGGAAATGGTCGCCGGTCGCGATGTTAAAATCTCGACATTCGGTTCGTTTTTGTTAAAGCGCAAAAACGCCCGTATCGGACGCAACCCGAAAACCGGCGTAGAGGCGGAAATCACCCCGCGTACGGTAATTTCTTTCCGTCCGTCTAACAGCTTGAAAAATGCTGTTAACAAAAAAGCTGATAACTAATCAGCAGCAAGAGTTAGATAAAGGGCGGTTTAAAAAATAACCGCCTTTTTTAAATTAGGAGGGGCGTATGGGCGTCAATAAATCAAAATCAGCATTCAGGAGCATCGCCGAAGTGACGGAAGATTTGGGCATTGCCCCGCACGTCTTGCGTTTTTGGGAAACGAAGTTTACGCAGATAAAACCGATGAAAACCAAAAGTTCCCGCCGTTATTACCGCCCCGATGATGTTGAGCTGCTGGCGCTGATAAAAGAATTGTTATATAATCGCCGCTACACGATTGAGGGCGTGCAAAAACTCTTTAAAAACCGCACATTAAAAGATATTTTAGGCACGGAAATTCAAAAAGACTTTTTTGAAGAAGACGAGCCGGAAACGCCGGCATCAAATGAGCCGCTGATTGCCGCGGTGCAAAATGCGGTCAACAGCTTAAATGAAGTCAAGTCCGAGCTTTTGGCTCTGGCAAACGCATAAGGAATAAAGATGTCAGATACCGAACAGCGTTTTATCAATATTGAAATGGCTCTCTCAAACCTTGAGAGGATGGTGGAGGACTTAAACGAAGTCATCATTCGGCAGGGCAGGGATATCGCATTTTTGCAAAAGCAAAACCGCTACTTAACCGAAGCCTTGCGCAACACGCAAAGCACCGTCAAACCCGAGGAAGAAGAAACCCCTCCGCCGCATTATTAACAGCGAAAGGGGCAGGCGAAAGTCTATCGGGAATTATCTTTAGTATTGCAAGCGATATATTGTGTACTGGCTTGATGTTTATTCTCATCGGTAGTACTTTGTTTATGAGTAACAGATTCGGGACGCTCGGCAATCTTCTTTTGCAGCCGCATATCCTGTGAACGAGCTTTCGGTGAAGACTGAATTTCTCCTCGCTGTTCGGCTAAACAATCCTTAACATCTTGCTTCACCAAAGCAATCACATTATCAACATCTCGTCCGACATTGAGCGCATCAGACCGACTTTTTTCAATATCTTGCGCGAGCTTATCCGCGCCCAGCGCTTCAGCGCCTTGCCGTGCTAATGTTGTTGCGTTCTGCGCGACATACTCTCCGGCATTGCTCCATCCGCCCATCTCGTTAAACTGTTGGACTTCTTCTTTGATTTTTGCATCAACGTCTTTAATTTTTGCATCAACATATTTTCCAGCTCCGACAATATCCTTGCGGTTGGCTTCAATATTTTTCGCTAGCTCATCAGCGCCCAGTGCCTCCGCACCTTGTCGTGCTAATGTTGTTGCGTTTTGCGCGACATACTCTCCGGCATTGCTCCATCCGCCCATCTCGTTAAATTGCTGTACTTCTTCTTTAATTTTTGCATCAACATATTTTCCAGCCCCGACAATATCCTTGCGGTTGGCTTCAATATCTTGCGCGAGCTTATCCTCACCAAGAGCCTCCGCACCTTGCCGTGCTAATGTTGTTGCGTTCTGTGCGACATACTCTCCGGCATTGCTCCATCCGCCCATCTCGTTAAACTGTTGGACTTCTTCTTTCAATTTCGCCTTAACTTTTTTATAAAGTTTAACCAGCATTCCGTCTTCTTCTTTACTGCTCATAATCGTATCCTTTCTAATAAGTGTGCTATAAAATATTGTACGTTTAAAAACAGCAAATATGAAACAAATTAACACATTGATTTTACAAGAAATAAAAAACTTGACTATTGCTCTAAAAAACGTACCTATTTTTTAAGCAATACCGCTATTCACAAAAATTGTATTACTCCGCAATAATCCTTTACAAATTAGGCATAATAAAGCTAAACTATTCTGTAAATAAGGATAGGAAAATGCCGGATAAAACCTCAATTCAACATAATATATCGCTTTTTTTATGGGTGTTTATCGCGCTGAACGTGGTGTTTGCCTATTATCAGTTCACGTTTTTCTGGGGCAATCACGATTGGGACTGGGTTAAAGGCACAACGCAGGTGTTAAGGCTTGATACTGGCTTGTTTGAGGGGCGCTATGCAAAGTTTATCCTGAATGTCGCGCTGTTCGGCGGGCAGATTTTGCCGCTGTTGAATACGCTTGCCGCCTTTGCGTTGTTGGCAATAGGGCAGGTGTTGCTCGTGAATTATTGGCAGATAAAGCGCCCGTTCGCCCGTGTGCTCGTTGCGCTGCTGCCTGCGGTTGCACCGTATGTTTTGGGTTGGCTGTATTTCCCGATAAATATTTTGGGCAATTTTGCCGCCGTGCCGCTGGTGGTTGGCGGGTTGATATTGGCAGAAAAAGAAGGCATAAAGCCCAAAGTTGCCGCCGTTCTCTGTTTTTTAATCGCACTGGGCGTTTATCCGAGCGTGATGGAGATGATAGTCATCTGTTGGTGCGCCCGCCAAATTCTTATCCCGCCTGCAAAATTCAAACAACGTGTTTCCTCGGCAATAACCATCATCGCCGCGTTGCTCGTTTTTAAATTCACATTGTACGGGCTTGAGAAAGCCGGCTTGGTTTATATGGGGCATTATAATATGCAAACCGCAACATTTGGCGAAATGCTTGCCCGTCTGCCGCAAACGCTGATGCTAATCTTCAGCCAAATGGCAACCACCCTGCCGTTTTTTCCCGTTGCCCTTAAAAGTATAGGAATGGCGTTGGTCATCACCGCCCTTGTCACAACTGCCCGTCGTCCGGCAGATATCATCCTTTGGGGGGCAATGCTTGCCGCTACGGTTTTAAGCACGTTTTTAACCGCCGCTCCTGCCGAAACCGCCTATATGCCGCGGGTTAATTTCTATGGCTTGAATTATCTCTACGCCGCCTCTGCCGCCCTTATCTTGCAGCAAAAAAAGACATTATGCCGTAATCTGGGGCTGGCTTTAAGCCTCCTCTATATCGGTATCTCCGTAAATCAGGATACAGAGGCGCAAAAAGTCTGGCAGTTGGGCAAAATTGCTGAAGAACAGCTTGTTGAAAGGGTCATCAGCCGGATAGAAGATAATAATTCCGTATTGCCTCTGACACCGGTTGTTGCCGGTGAATTGCCGCTCCGCCCGCGTTATTATGCTGAAAACTATGCAAAGCCGAGCCCGTATATCTTAAATGCGCCGCTGATGGTGCGCCATATTCCGTCGGGAATGTTTAATTTCTATGCGCCCGCGCCGTTGTTTAAAGGAAATTCGCAGATTTCCACCCTCACGCCCGAGATGTACGAATACTTAAAAACCGCCTCCCGCCCGTGGCCGTCACCCGAGGGATTGTATATTGACGAAAACTACGCTATTCTGCTCTTAACCGCAGAGGGCATAAAGGCCATACAAGCCCAGCTGCCGTAAATCTCAAATATTTTTGCCGATACTCTTGATTTTCTCCCCGCCTGCTTACTACATAACAAAGTAAAGGAGAAAAGTTATGAATATCGAAAAATTTACGGTAAAATCGCAAGAAACGGTAAAAGACGCAATCAATCTTGCCGTTAAGCGCGGCAACCAGTTTGTGACGCCGCTGCATTTGTTAAATGCCATGCTGGATATGAACGACCCGACAATGGAAAACCTGATAGCCGAAAGCGGCGGCAACCTGCCGGTATTAAAGCAAAGCGCCGCCACGGAGCTGGATAAATTGCCGGCGGTCAGCGGCGAAAACGTGCAAAGCTCATTATCGCAAGACTTGAACCGCTTGCTGCTGGAGGCTGAATCTTTCAGCGAGAAAAATAACGATAAATATGTCACGCTTGAGCGTTTGCTACAGGTGTTGGCGCAATCATCGGGCAATAAGGCCGCCGAGCTTATGCGTTCGGCAGGCGTAGACCCTGTAAAGCTCAATCAGGCAGTTGCAAACTATCGTCAGGGCAGATTAGCCGATTCGGAAACGGCCGAAGATACGTTTGAAAGCTTAAAGAAATTTACCATAGACTTAACCGCGCGCGCCAAAGAGGGCAAGCTCGATCCGGTCATCGGGCGTGATGCTGAAATTCGCCGCACCATACAGGTTTTGTCACGCCGCACCAAAAATAATCCGGTGCTGATAGGCGAGCCCGGTGTCGGCAAAACCGCGATTGTCGAGGGCTTGGCAATGCGCATTATCAATAATGACGTGCCCGAAAGCCTGCGCCGCAAACGCCTGTTAGCGTTGGATATGGGCGCGCTGAT
Organism: uncultured Alphaproteobacteria bacterium; assembly: GCA_910576955.1. GTDB lineage: Bacteria > Pseudomonadota > Alphaproteobacteria > RF32 > CAG-239 > CAG-267. The sequence goes on from CAJTJB010000003.1 coordinate 26,516, forward strand.
TGCCGGTGCGAAGTTTCGCGGCGAGTTTGAAGAGCGTTTGAAATCAGTGCTGAAAGAAATTGAAGACGCCGCCGGCTCAATTATCTTGTTTATAGATGAGATGCACACCATCGTCGGGGCAGGGGCAAGCGAGGGCTCAATGGACGCCTCAAACCTCTTAAAACCGGCACTGGCGCGCGGCGAGCTGCACTGTATCGGCGCAACCACCTTAAACGAATATAAAAAATATGTTGAGAAAGACGCCGCTCTTGCCCGCCGTTTCCAGCCGGTGTATGTGGATGAGCCGGATGTCGAGGAAACCATCACCATCCTGCGCGGTATTAAAGATAAGTTTGAACTCCACCACGGCGTGCGTATTTCCGACAGCGCGCTGATTGCCGCCGCCACGCTCGCCAATCGCTACATTGCCGACCGTTATATGCCGGATAAGGCGATTGACCTGATGGACGAGGCAGCCTCGTCGCTGCGGATGAGTATCGATTCAAAGCCCGAAGAGCTGGATACGTTGGATAGAAAAGTCCTCCAGCTCAAAATTGAAAAAGAGGCACTGAAAAAAGAAACTGACGAAAATTCCGTAAAGCGCCTGCAAGAGGTCGAAAAAGAACTCGCCGATATGGAAGAGCAAGCCCGCAGTCTAAATACAAAGTGGCATCAGGAAAAAGCCGACTTGCAAAAAATCAATGAAATCAAGGATAAACTGGATAAAGCTAAAAGCGAGGTTCAGATTGCCGAGCGTAACGGGCTCTATGAGCGGGCAGGGGAATTGCAATACGGTATTATCCCGAAGTTGACTGCCGAGCTCTCCGAGTTGGAGAAAAACACCAAAAAAGCTTGTGAGCAAACCGTCCAGCCCGAAGACATCGCCAAAGTCGTTTCCAAGTGGACGGGGATACCTACCGATAAAATGCTTTCTTCCGAGCGCGAAAAGCTCTTGCATCTGGAAGACCATCTGAAAAAGCGTATTGTCGGGCAGGATGAAGCGGTCGAGGCGGTGGCAAACGCCGTCCGCCGGTCGCGTTCCGGTATCTCAAATCCAAATCAGCCGATAGGGTCTTTCCTGTTTTTAGGACCGACCGGTGTGGGCAAAACCGAGTTGAGCAAAAGTCTGGCAGAGTTTTTGTTTAATGATGAAAACGCAATGTTAAGGGTAGATATGTCCGAGTATATGGAAAAGCATTCCGTATCGCGTCTTATCGGTTCGCCTCCGGGCTATGTGGGGTATGACGAGGGCGGTATCCTGACAGAAAGCGTCCGCCGCCGTCCGTATCAGGTTATTTTGTTTGATGAAATAGAAAAAGCCCATCCCGATGTCTTTAATATCCTGCTCCAGATTTTGGATGACGGGCGTTTGACAGACAGCAAGGGGCGCACGGTGGATTTCAAAAACACGATAATCATTATGACCTCGAATTTAGGTGCGGAATATCTGATAAACCAGTCGCTGACGCCCACAGAGCAAACTGAAAAAGTGCTCGGAACGTTGCGGCAGGCATTTCGCCCCGAGTTTATTAACCGTATTGATGACATTATCGTCTTTAAGCGGCTGACCAAAGAAAACATCCGCGCGATAACCGCGCTTGCGATGGCAAATATTGAAAAACGCTTAACTGACCGCGGTATCACGCTGGAGCTGACGCCGGAAGCCGTCGATTGGATTGTCAATAACGGCTATGACGAGGTTTATGGCGCGCGTCCGCTCAAACGGCTGTTAAAGCGCGAGCTTGAAAATAAGCTGGCATATGCATTGCTGGCGGGAGACATCGGCGACAATGCCAAAGTCAAGGTCAAAGTTGCCGATAACGGATTGTCATTTGCATAATAAAATTCTTTGTCATCAAGCCTCCGGTTGCCTACGCCGGAGGCTTTTCTCGTAACAAAATCTTCACATTTTCCGGGTTTTAAAACCCCTTGCATTGTCATAAAAAATATGATATTATAACCATAAAAGATATAAATGATATATTTTTAGGGAGGCTGTTATGACTAAAACAGGAACTAAAAAAGGCACAAAAACAACGGTAAAACGGCAAGAAGCTAAAAAGATAAAGATGGATCGCGTCTATAAAGATGTCACCAGATTAACCAAAGATAAAAAGGTAGCAGATAAGCTGATTGAAAAATATGGCGTTGAGTGTGCATATAAGATTGTCCGCGAGTGTATGCAAGCACCCGGTGAGGTTTTAAAGCGGATGAATCCTAAATTGAAATGGATGAATACAGCCGATACGATAAAATTTTTTGTGGGTGCAAATTTAAATGATGCGACGGTATCCAAAGGCATACGCACCACGCAGTCGTTTGTATCAACAAGCAAAAAATCTTCTGTTTCTATTCCGCCGGCAGTTAAAAGTAACCCTAAAATCACGCAGACAGCAGCAAAAGCGAAAGTTAGTAACCAAGTAGTTGCAACCAAAACAGTACAGCGCAAAGCCGCCCCGAAAATAGTCAAATTAAAAACTCCGGCACCGCTGTTGCCGCAAAAGGAGGTGCGTGATAATCCGCTGCTAAAGATAATGGAAACTCCAACCCCGTTTACGCTTCAAGCGCCTAAACCGACCATCGAAGAGCAGGTTGAGGCGGAATTGGCGCAAATGAAAAAAGACAATCCTAACGGCATCACGCTTGGCTCATTAAAAAATGATGGTTTCAGCATCAATGCGCAAACCATCAAAGAAAGCGATTTCCAATACCTCCACGCCGGCAAAGACGGCAACGGGGTAGGAGACGCCGTGCAAGCAGCCACCAAAGCCGGAAATGGTAAAAACGAATGCGGCAGGGCTGTTCGTATCGGATATTCCAATTATATGAATCAGGCTCACAAAGAAGAAGGTATTCCACGTTCAACTTCAGAAGGAGAATTTTATGGACGTTATTGCAATGGTTCTTCCGCTGCTGCAACATTATATAAAGCATTTGAAAATGATAACTTTACAGTATTGCGCTATCCCAGCGGAAAAGGCGGTAATCCGTCATTAAACAATGTACCGGAAGGAACAACAGTATTTTTTGACAAGCCTAAAGGGCGTACAATTACCACTAAAGAGGGGATAAAAATAGCTCACCCGGGGCACACAGCAACTTATAACGATGGAAAATGGTGGCAGGGAAACAGACCGCAAGAAAAATCATCTATCAGCGGGTCGCATTACGCAAGTTACGGCACGCACTACCGCATTGCGATTGCCAATGATACTAAAGTCGATGATGAACTTGCCCGCAAAATTATCCGTGCGAAGATAGAAGAAAACGAGCGTCTTGCTCAAAATGCCCAAGCAAGAAACGCTGCAAGAGGGCGTGCATAGAGGAGAAAACCAATGTCATTCGGAGCAATAAAAGAAGACAGCCAAACCTTAAAGCGGGTAGGAGAACTCATCCGCCAAGGCGAAACGGATAAAGCGTATGACCTGATGGCGCAGGCTTTCGGTTTAAATAGTGTTGAAGCCTTAAAGAAAGCAATGTCATATGGTATCACGCCGGAAAAGCTTGGCGAACTCTTAACCAAAGCACCGCTCGCATTAGACCGCTTTGCCGAGCGCGTACAACAACGCCGCAAAGATATGGTGATGGCAAAAGCCATAGAACAGCAGGCAGCCCAGCAAAAAGCTGCGGAAATTGCCGCTGCCAAACAAGCCGCCGAAGCGCAAAAGCGGTTTGAAGAGCGGATGAAATATTATGAGGAACAAAAACAAAAGCTGTTCCATAAAGACCGGAAGTTAACCGACGAAGAAAAGAAACTTCGCGAAAAAATGCGCAAAGAAAAACGAGCTGAAAAACGCCGCGAATTTGAACAAAGGTTGAAAGAAATTGAAGCCAAAAGACGTAAGCTTACCGAAGAACGCAGAAAATTAGAGGCAATGCGCCAAAAAGAGGAAGATACTTACAGACGCCCCGATGCTCCGAAGAGAGAAGTCAAACAAACAACCGTAAATCCGCAATGGGCAATGGAACAAGCGAACGGTCGCTAGGCATAAATAGTGTATAGAAAAAATGGACGTCCCAGCCGAAAGCAGGCGTTTGGGGGAATATGAAAAATGCATATTTTTTTCATTTAACTCTTTGCAATAGGGAATTTTTTTTGAATAATTAGCTAAACAAAGAAAAAAAAGTCACAAAAAGCAAAAAAAACTGTTGCAAAAAAAAATCTATTGGGTATATTGGGCAAAGATTTTGGTTATGGGTGCGTAGCTCAGTTGGCTAGAGCAACTGACTCTTAATCAGTGGGTCCAGGGTTCGAATCCCTGCGCGCCTACCATAACAAAAGGCCTCCCTTGCGGAGGCTTTTTATTATGGTAGAGTGTGTAATTAAACTATTGGGACGAAAATAGGAGGATACGACAACTTATTTTTGCCATACAGTAACCAAACCAATAAAAGTAAAGCGTAAGAAGCCGATGAAACACAAGAGTAAATTTTCGTTCTATGAATATATATTGCTTTCAACATTATATTGTAAGGTTATTTATCTGTATTTACTCCTAATTTAGAAAGTGAAATTTCAAAAGTACGGTTCTTTAAATTGATGTATAATTTTGTTGGATTATTACGTTTATCTGCACTCAAATTGATAATTTTATTTGAATATGTTTCATAATTTATATATTTGCCATAACTTGTCGCTTGATTATGATCAAAAGGCTGATTACTTTGTTCATTTTTAGGAATAGGATAATCTTCCACATATTCCGGTATTCTATCTGTGGTATCTGTAAAATAAAGATAGCCACTCCCGCATATATCAAATGATTTATCTATACTTTCCAGTGGCAATGTATATATCGGACACATATTTTCGTCAGGAAAAACTCCTTTTTCTTTTGCAAATTCAATTTCCTTTTTAGAAAAATCCCGTTGACAGTATGTACTAACATTAATGATATATAAAGCCTTGTTATCCTTCAACGGAATAACTTCATAACTCCCTGCATACAGTTTTTTCTTACCTTTAGAAGTTGTAATCAAAATATCCTTTGAAGCAGCCCAATAACTTCGTGCATATTTTCTTGTTACATATCCATCATAACCGATGTTCGTATTATCAATATAATTCCCAGCTATTCCCTCTTTGAAAGGAAACTGTAATTTGTATCCTATTCTATTGAAAGTATGGGTAGTTTGATATATTCCTAATGTAAGATTGTTATATTTATCGTCTTTAATATGAAATGCCCCATTTCCTGTTTTATTTCTATCATAGAGGATATTATTTTTCAGTTTAGGAAAAGATGACACTTCTTCAGAACTTAGAGCCGGTTCTTCCGTTTTCTTATACCTTAATAAAGCTTTGCGCCTTTCTCTTATTATTGGGGACATATAGATTTTATCCATTACTGCATATTTATCATCAATACAATGCAGTAATTCATTCATCGGTAATTTCGAATCGCAATCAACAACTGAACCATAAGGATCATCGCTGTAGGCTCCGGCAAACAAGCTACAAGCTGTTGAACAAACAATAAACAGTATCGCCACTACTGCAAAAAACGCCTTAAAACACTTTAAAAATCTCAAGTCCTCTCTCCTTCCTCTCCAATTCTTATACTATACTTTAGTTGTAGCGTCTGCTTATTTTCATTGATTTACAAGTACTAAATATCTTTATGCACTCTTTTTAATTGTGTAGAAATCATTGTCATTTGCTATAACATATCTGGTATCATCTTTACCTAAATGTATGTGATTTATACCGCCACCGGCACTAACATAATCCGCTCCATATTGAATTGTTTTAGTACCGTTGTTGTCTACAATTAAATCATATCCCGTATGTTCTCCTGCCCCCATACAATATCACATGAATATACTCGTAATGTATACTCTGTCATATTATTCTCTTAAAAATAACGATTAGAATAATTTTAAATGAAAACGATCATTCTTTTTTTCTATTAGTCGATAAAAAAGAATGATCAATATTGTTAATATTGAAAATATAAATATAAGATTTGCCCATAATATTATGCTGTAGAAAAATTTAAAAAATATCGTATTATATGAATACATTAAAAATCTTAAAAAATAAAGGCTTGGTGCAAATAGTAGTATTGAATAATATAAATTGACATTTAATAGAGCTATACTCTTTTGGGGCAATTTAATAAGAAATAGGTTTTGATTTGCTTCATAAAGAAATATAAATATGGAACAACAAATAAAAAATAACTCTATAGATGGCTTTATCCTGACTAAAAAAGGTAAAAAATATGTCATGCTAAAAATAAATAAAGTTAAATACAAAAGAAATAAAACTGTGCTTATTGGTTTCTTATATTCTATTTCTTTAAATTTGACATTTTGATGTTTTTTATAAATTCTGTTCGATAAATTTCTAAATAATTTTAATATCCACAACAAGGAACAAATAGGATAAAAAACAAAAGATATTATATCCGAAAAATCATAATATCTAAAGAAAAACCAGTGATGATATGTCATAATAGTATATATAATTCCAGACACTAGTAAATAACTATAAAAAGAAATTTTATGATTTTTGCGGATAGATTACTTGTTTTGTTCATACTATTTATCCTTATTTTTTAGGTGTAAGTAAATTTTTATATTTCGTATAATAATTTTCATCTATTTTGAAACGACTATTTTGTAAGTAATACAGAGCATTATGACCATTCTTATTTTTATGAGAAATATCTAACCCATTTGCAATTAGATATTTTAACATCGATAAAGTTAATTCATAATCGAAAGGAAAATCTTTAGCGGTTGAAGGATAGCTAAATATGATGTATGGGATATTATCTCCATTTTCATTTGTAATATTTACATTAGCACCATAATCAATTAGTTTTTCTATATATTTTTGAGATTCTTTACTATAATCTATGTACTTATCTGTAGAAAGCTTTACTTTTCCTTCTATTGAGTTAGGTAACAAATTTCTCCAATATTTCCACCTATTTAAATCTGTATTCGGATTTAGTTTCATAATTTCATCAAAAAATTTCCAAGCTCCAGGACGATCTAATGCTTGTTTACATTGGCAATCATCTCTTACCGGCATTGTAAAATCGGCTCCATTTTTTACGACATAATCAAAAACCTCTTTTTGTTTCCAACCTAAAGCGCTATAATATACAGGGCCGAACCAACATTCTCCATAAAAATCGGCATACCCATTTAAATCAGCACCTTCTTTCAAGAGCTTATCTGTGTAATCAAAAACACATCCTCTGTTGATACCATGATTACAAATTCTTGAAAATTCAAAATCTAACAATTTATTTTTCCAAACTTGTATAGCTTCGTTATATAGAGACGCTAAGCATTTCTTTTTATTCGTTTCTTTAGGATGGCATTCAAGGTTATTTCGGCGTTGAAACCATCTATTTTGACTGTTTTGAAGTTCAATATTTGAGCGTTTGCTGTATGTAGCCCTCCATAAACGTGCTTTTTTATACCATTTATTCATCTCTACATCTAATTTTGCTAATTCATCATCGGAGCAGATGAGCTTTTCAACTTTAGTTGTAGCTTTGGTGCAGTCAAAACTAGGGGCTACATTCTCACATTTAGCTGATAATACATTTGCTAACAGAATCGCCACTACTGCAAAAAATACTCTCAAACACTTTAAAAATCTCAAGTTTTCTCTCCTTCCTTAACCAAACTTTAGGCATATCATCCTTCCGTTTTCAGGAATTTGCAACAAGTAATAATTCTTATCCCCCTTTAGGGAAAGCCAGCTGCCAAATTAGGTGCAGTGCCGTCAGTTTGCGAGAAATACGCTTTGCGCTGATTTTCCGAGCCGATTATCGCGTAATCAAGCTTTCGGAATATCCCGAAATAGACAAGTATTACAGAAATATGTTGTAATTCAAATCTCCGGTTATTGTTAGCGGGAGAGAACAATATCAATAAGAAAGGAAAAATATGATATACGGCTATATTCGGGTTTCAACCGACAAACAAACACATGAAAATCAACAATTTGAAATCAATAATTTTTGTAAAAAGGAGCAAATAGAAATTGATAAATGGATAACGGAAACCATCAGCGGCACCAAAGATTTTGAAAAAAGAAAGCTCGGAAAAGTCTTAAAAAAGCTTCAGAAAAATGACATTCTCATCTGTTCGGAAATTTCCCGCCTCGGGCGCAATTTGCTGCAGATTATGACGATTCTAAATATCTGTATGAAAAAAGAAAGCCAGATATGGACAATCAAAGATAATTACAGGCTCGGCGCGGATATTCAAAGCAAAATTTTGGCATTTGCATTTTCGCTGTCGGCAGAAATCGAACGCAACCTCATCAGCCAGCGCACCAAAGAGGCATTAATGCGGATTAAGGCCGGCGGCAGAAAGCTGGGCAGGGAGTTCGGCAGCCGAAATAAAAAACATATTCTCGATGGGCGCGAAAAAGAAGTCCTCCGACTTATAAACAAGGGCGTCCCCAAAACCCAAATTGCCCAAAAGATGGGTTGTAGCCTTTTTACGATATATAATTTTATAAAAAGAACCACACCATAACATATTGATTGTAATGTTAAATTCTGAAAATACGACGCGTAATATTCTAACGAACGATTATTGCTGTTAGCGAAAAAGTATGCGGATAAATACTTATATTTTGATTTCCCAAAGAATTAACAAATTTTCAACTTGACTTTATAGTCTCAAAAAGAGTATAAGATTTTATCGTTCGTTAGATGCGTGTTTAATGTGCGTTTTGTAAGATTGGATTAGGTTGAAGCACTATAATGATTTTGGGATATCTGGACTTAAGCGGAAAAAATGTAGACGCTGATACGCAACGCCGACAAATTGTCCAATATGCTGCCGAAAATGATTATATGATAGATATGTTTGTGCAGGGGGAAGATATCGAAACCCTCCAAACCAACATAACCAGCCCCAATCATACGATTCTTATTGCCAACATCGTCGCATTAGGCACAACTCTTTGGAATATAAAAGATAAGCTTTCTTTATTGGCACAAATGAGGCTGTCATTGGTATCAGTCAAAGAAAGCTATAATTTTGCGCCTGAAGATTTAAATAAGTTGTGCGAAAGTTTGGAACTGGCTCTCCATATTCGGAACTGGCTCTCTTCCATTATAACCAAAAAAGCTTTGGCAGACCGCAAAACACAGGGTATCAGGCTTGGGCGGAAACCCCCTAATAAAAAACATGTGTTTGACGGCAAAGAAGAATTTATCAAGCAGAAATTAGCGCAACGTGTTGCTAAAACGCAAATAGCAAAAGATTTAGGCGTTTCACAAGCATATTTATATGCATTCTTGAAAAAACATCCCGAGCTGAAATCGGAAAATACAGGAGATGAAAATGCCTAAAGTGTCAGTTATTATGCCGGTTTATAATACCGCGCAATTTTTGCCGCAATGTATCGAAAGCATATTGTCGCAAACGTTTCCTGATTTTGAGTTGATTTGTGTTAATGACGGTTCAACCGACAATTCCGCCGATGTTTTGGCAGCATATGTTAACCAAGACAAGCGGGTTAAAGTTATCACGCAGCAAAATCAAGGATTGTCCATCGCCCGAAATTCCGGATTGTCCAACGCCGCCAGCGATTTTATTGCCTTTGCCGACAGCGATGACTATTATGCCCCGAATTTCCTCGAATTGTTGGTAAAAGCCCAACAAGAATACAATGCGGATATTGCCGGCTGTGATTTTCAAAAAATCCGCAATGCGGAAGATGTGCTCAAACCGGTGGACAAGGCAACGCCGAAATTCTATCCCGACGCGCTGAAAGTGCTGCTGCATAAAAATAATTTTATCCATTTTAACGTCTGGAACAAGCTCTACAAGCGCGATGTTATCGGCGATATGCAATTTGTGCCGCATATTTATTATGAAGATTGGGTCTTTAACTGTTGCACGTTTGAAAAGGCTGCAAATTTCGTATGGATAAAAGAAAAGCTGTATGCCTACCGCTATTCCGATAATTCCATTATGCGCAGCTCTTTTAATGAGAAAAAGCTGCAAGATTATGTTAAAGGCATACAGGAGGTAAACGCGTATTTTATCAAGAACGCTCCCGAAAAGTGGGAACAAGTACGCAAAACCCGTATCTCCCGCACCATAAAAATGATGATGAACAGAGCCCTCCGCTCTGATAATAAAGAGCTGATTAGCCAAACGGCAGAAATGTTGCAACAGCTGTATCAGCAAAAAGTCATCACATACAGCGGCTTATCGCTGACAAATAAGGTAAAGTTATACGTTTTTTTGTCGCGGGGTATTTAAAATGCTGTTATTAAAAGATATTCAACAAAATATAGATAAGCATCAAATTATTTCGTTTGATATTTTTGATACGCTCTTAATCCGCCCGTATATCCGCCCGACAGACGTTTTCCGGCATATGGAGAAAAGCTATGGCAAACCGTTTTTTGCAGATGCGCGCATAGCGGCAGAACAAGCGGCACGCAAACATCATCCTCATCTCGAAGACATCACTTTTGATATGATTTATGATGAGATGGAAGATGAATATAAAGAGATGAAACAAAAGGAAATGGATTGGGAAGAAATGGTGCTTCGTCCTAATCCCGAGCTAAAGCCGGTGTATAGCTATGCCAAAGCACAGGGCAAGAAAATTATCATCGCGTCAGATATGTACCTCCCGACAGAGTTCATCGCCGAAGTCCTGCGCAAAAACGGTTACGACGGCTGGGACGGGCTGTATGTTTCAGGCGATATGAACAAGAGCAAATATAAAGGAACGCTGTTTACCCGTATTATGGAACAACAAGGCTGCGGGGCAGGGGATATATTGCATATCGGCGATAATAAAAAATCGGATTATGAAATTCCGCGGCGGATGAATATGTCGGCATATTTATATGTGCCGGCACAACATAAGCGCTTCGCCGCATATAAAAAGCAATTCAGGCAAGTCGGCAGCTGCGATAACCTGAATTGGAAAATTTCGGCAATCTTATCATTATGGGCAGAAAAGGAAACCTCCGCAGAAGATTTGGGATATTGGCATAATTTAGGCTATAAATATGCCGGTGCCGCAGCATATGGCTATATGCAATTTGTAAATGCGACCGCGCAAAATCAAAAGTTGGACAGCTTGTTATTTGTGGCTCGCGACGGCTGGCTGCTGCAAAAAGTATTTAAGATGATAAATCCGGCGAGGGCTGCCAAATATGTGTATGCGCCCCGCATATTGAATAATTTATATCGGCTTGACTATGTGCATAGCAAAAAAGAAGAATCAAAGGCGATTATAGAGTATTATGCGCAAACATCGGCAGAACTGGCGCGTCGCGCTGCCTCTGCCCGGCTCAATACGGCAGGCGAATGCCATGAGTTTGTCCGTGCTAATTCAGACATCATTAAGCCGTTGGCAGAAGAAAAATTAAAACAGTACCGGACATATTTAACCAAAGATTTAAAAAACGTAACCAATATAGGTCTTGTTGACACCATAACCGGAGCGTTTTCTTCGCAAAAGCTGATTGAAGCGGCGCTTAAACAATATGTTTGCGGCATATATTGGGGCGTTTGTATGCCTGCTTTTTTGCCAGTCTTCAAACATAAGGCATATGCGGGAGAAATCGGGAGCAATACGGAGTTAAGGAATGATATTTTCACAAAATGTTGGAACTTTATGGAGTTTTTGCTAACGAGCCCCGAGCATCCGGTAATCGGCATAACAGATAGCGGCGCGCCGCAATATGCGCCGGAGCAAAACATTTGTGAAATAAAACGTAGCGAGATATATAAAGAGATTGCCGCCGGTGCATTGCAATTTGCTGAAGATGTGCAAAATAGGTTTTCGGGGCATGATATCTTTATTGAAGCCGCGGATATTGTCCGGCTGGTTAACGGTTTTATCAATCACCCGCAAAAGGAAGACATCCGGCACTTTGCGGATATAAAAATTTCCGAGGATTCGACACATCGGATGTGGATTCCTCTGTTTTCGACGCAGATAACGCTAAAAGAGTTTGTTCAAAAGCCGTTTCAGAGTCTGAAAAAGCTTCAAAAGCTTGTATGGCGGTCAAAAATTCAAACCATTTTATTGAATATAAGCCGCCCGTTTTCTGCACATATTCGGGGTATAAAGAAAATTGAAATAACGTTTTTTCCGTATTTCCAAAAACAATACTTTTCAATTGCGTTTACCCCGGCTGAAAAATGGCAGTACAAATTAATTATCGGTAACAAGAAAGGATAAAAGATGAAAAAAGGCGGACTTCTTCTGGATCAGGTTAAAAGCAAAATCAGCAAGGTTGATGTTGTATCTTTCGATATATTTGATACGTTGCTGGTGCGTCCGTATATCCGACCCGTAGATGTATTTTTGCATATGGAAAAAGCGTTGGAACGGCCGGGCTTTTATGAGGAGCGCCGCGATGCCGAGCGTCGTGTCAGAGTGCGCCATCCGGAGCTGGAAGATATCACCTTTGATATGATATACGAAGAAATCGATGATGAATTCAAAGATATGAAACAAAAAGAGATGGATTGGGAAGAAATGGTATTGCGCGCCAATCCGGAACTCAAGCAAGTCTATGATTATGTAAAAGAACAAGGAAAGAAAATAATCATCACATCCGATATGTACCTCCCCACGGAGTTCATCACCAAAATCTTACGCAAAAACGGCTACGACGGCTGGGACAAGCTGTACGTGAGCGGAGATTTGAGGAAAACTAAAGGGCACGGCAGCCTTTGGAACCAACTTGTTGAAGACCAGAATGGAATAAATGCTAAATTAATTTTGCACATTGGGGACAATCCCAAGGGCAATTACCAAATGCCAAAACAATATGGCTATATAGCAGAACTATATCAAAGTCCTATTGGACAATATACAGAACATGATAAGCGTGTTTTAAATTTCAGAAATCAAACCACCGGAGAGCTTGGGGCTTCAATTTTGATAGGTCTTTTTGCATATAAATATATGGAAAAAAAATGTGGTCTGATTTCAGATAAAAATTATTGGTCATGGCTAGGATATCATTATGCCGGTCCTTTGCATTTTGCGTACGCCAAGTTTATTGAAAAAGATTCTCTTGAGAATAACATAAATCATATAATGTTTGTGGCTCGAGAAGGTTATATTTTACAAAAAGTATTTAATAGAATTAATTCAAAAATTAAAACATCATATGTATATGCACAACGTGCATTAAATTTAGTTTGTAATTTAGATTACAATCCCAAAGATTTAAATTTTACTTCGTATCTTGTATCCTATTATGCTGATAAAGATGATAATATAAAGAAAGCTCTTCAAAACAAGAACCTTTTATCCTCTACGGATTATCATAATTTCATTTGTGAAAATATTGAATTATTTAGAAAAAAATCTGATGAAATAAAACATAATTATAGCCAATATATTAATAATATTATAAATGATAAAGATAATATTTCTCTTATTGCAGATATGGAACGTAATTTTTCAGCCCTAAAATTAATAAGATCATTTATCAATAATTCGGTCAGAGGAATATTTCTTGTTAATGCTGCTCCGTTATTAGATGAAAATAACAATGTCTTTGCATATAGCTATTTTCAAAGAGGAAGAGCCTTCTCCAAAAGAGAAACGCACATTTTTACTAAAAATTGGGATTTGGTAGAATTTTTAATGGGGTCTCCGGAACATTCTATCAAGGAAATTGATAATGAAGGACACCCTGTTTATGATAACAGTCCAAGTTCCTATGAAATAAAGCGTAGTCAGCTTTACCCTGATGTTGTTGATTCTGCAATCTCGTTTACAGATGATATTTTATCGCTGTTTAATAAACATGACATATACATCGGTTACCTGACACTTATCAAATGGTTGAATTGCTTTATAGATGAGCCGCAAAAGGCTGATATAGATAATTGGAGTGATATTTATTTCTTTAGACTTGTTAATAATACGACGCCATCGCAATCATTTAGCCTGAAGTTTTCAATATGGTCATATTTATTACATCCGAAAAAGACAAAACAACAAATTCAGAGTTTGTTTTGGAAAACACCGTTTCAACGATGGTATTTGACCCATTGGGGCAATTATATAGAAAACACTCCTACGCACAAGCTGCATAAATTTTGGGGAATTACAATTTCATCAAAATATATTATATCAGGAAAGACAGTAAAAAGAAAGTTTTTAGGGCTAATTAAAACAATAAAAAATACTTCAAAAAAGAAATTTTATATTGCGGGTATAAAAGTTTATGAAAAAACAAAGCGTTTAAGACTAGAAGATATAGAAAAATTAATTAATATTAAAAATAGAGAAAGTATTGATAAAATTTCATTGAAAGTACAACGTTCTTTAACTGTTGCCAATTTGCATCAAAGAACTTTTGGAGAATTTCGTAACAAATACGAAGGGCAGGTAATGGCTCTGATTGGAGCTGGTCCTACCGTCAAATTTTTAGACCCCTTAAAAAATGCCGTATATGTCGGGTTAAATCGTGCTTTTTTACGAAATGATATCCATTTTGATTATCTGTTTTCTATTGATAAAGCCGGTTTAGATACAGGAAAAGAACAATTTTATGATGGCTTTCTTAATTATGATTGCATCAAATTTATGGGTGACCAAAATATGGGGGAAAATTTCCAAATACCGCAGCACATTATGTATAAAGATAAAAAAATCAGAAGATACAAAACAGCAGCAAGATTTCTACCTGATAAATTTGCGTTGGATATAGATTCTGAACCATTAGCTAATTCTTGTAGTTGTTCATTACAGGCTATGCAATTTATCTTATTTACAAATCCTAAAAAGGTATATGTTTATGGAATTGACTGCAGTTGTGCAAGTGGACAGCATTTTACAGGCGGCGCGGTAAACAATGCTGCTCGCGGAGAAAATGCCAAAGCTATTGATGCCCAACACATTGCAGATTGGAAACGCTTGAAAAGTTTCGTTAATACATACTATCCAGAAACAGAAATTTATATTGTCAACCCTGTGGGGTTAAGAGGTATTTTCAAGGATGTTTATACAAGGCCTTATTTAGCAAAACATCCTGAAATTGACGCAGCGACAGTTGAAATTTTAGATAAAGAACAAGATTTTACAACGAATAATTAAAGAGATAAGCTATGGATAATTTGATTTTAAAGGATATTGTTAATTCTATTCAAACCAGAGAATACGTTCTACCGGTGATCCAACGCGATTTTGTATGGAAACCCGAAAAAATTTGTCTGTTGTTTGATTCAATTTTGCGCGGATACTCCATTGGCTTATTTCTTTTTTGGGAATTAAACGACGAGAGGCGGCGCACATATGAAACATATGCATTTCCCGAAAACTACGCCGACGGTGGAAAACAGGAACATTTAAACCTCCCCTTGCCGCCTTTAAGCAAATATGCAATTTTAGACGGGCAACAACGTTTGACTTCAATTTATTTAGCTTTGAAAGGAACCTATGCTTATGCCAAAGGTAGTGACCGAGATTTGGTAAAACGTAAGTTTTACATCAATCTCCTCCACACAATGGATACTGAAGACGTAGACGATAATATCAAATTTGAATTTGATTTTTTTGCAAATAATGAGTTAAAAAATGATGAGAACCATTATTGGTATTTGGTAAATAATGTTTTGACAGATTCCAGATGGAATGAACAAAATGCGGCTGAACAGATTTATGAGGACATCTGCAATAAAGACTACTTGGATATTAACACAGAAGAAGCATTAATCGAATACAAAGAAGATGTTATTGAAAGACTGCAGCGCCTGCACAAATATATTTGTTGTGAAAAATTCGTTCAGGTATTTTGTATTGGGCAAGAGGTTTGTGAAAATGAGGTATTAGATATTTTTGTACGTGTAAACAGCCAAGGAAAACAGCTTTCAAGAACGGATTTTATCTTTTCAAGAATTGTATCCGTCTGGCGAGATGCGCGGCAGATGATGGATGATTTTCAGAAAAAGAAAAAAATTGAAGATTTTTTGATATTTGATAAAGACCTGATTATGCGAATTTGTCTGGCAGTGGTAAATAAATCTAATGTATCTAGATTAACAACTGATAAATTTAATGCAAAAACAATCAAAAGCATTAAAGAAAACTGGCAAATAATTAGTGCCTGCATTGAAGATACTGTTGATATTTTAATAAGACTGGGTTATAGCGCCAAAACCATTACATCAACCAACGCCCTTATTCCTATCATCTGTTTCTTATATAAAGGCGGAATGTGGAAAGACGGAGGAAAGGAGCTGGAAGATCTAAATGATATTCGCAAATATTTATCGATTATTGCACTACGGCATATTTTCTCTGGTCAAACATTAGGAAAGCTAAATAAAATATTAAATGCACTTTGTGATGAAAGTTCCCGGTTACGCCCATTTGAACGTGTACTTGCAATGCCGGATTTTAAGGTGGATGAAACTCATATTGAAGAAGCTTTGCTCACTGTTAAAGGGCATGATGCTTTTGCAATTTTGTCTCTGCTATATAAAGACAAGAATTATAAAGATAATTCTTATGATCAAGACCATATGCATCCGTGGGCTATGATTTCGAAAAAGTCTACATATAAAAAACATGGGGTTTCTGAAGATAAAATGTCTGAATGGAAGAAAAAAGCAGATACTTTGCCTAATTTACAGATTTTAGAGGCTTCGGAAAATAAGCATAAAAGTGGAACGCTATTAGACGAATGGGTAAAAGATACTTATAAAGATGAGAATGAGAGAAATAATTATTTTTCAGGAACATATTTGAATTCGGATATTCCTCTTGAGTTTGAAAAATTTGAAGAGTTTTACGAAAAGCGCAAAGAATTATTGAAAAATGCTTTAATGGCAAAATTAGATATTGATAAATGTCAGCAGAAAGGAGTAAATAAATGACAATTAAAGCTTTAATACCTGTACGTTCAGGTTCACAACGTGTTGTTAACAAAAATATGCGTCCTTTTGCCAACAGCAGTTTGTTAGAAATTAAAATTAAACAGATGTTACGTATTCCGGAATTAGACGGAGTAGTTGTTAATTCTAATGATGATGAAATGCTTGATTTGGCACGTTCTTTAGGAGCAGAGACCGTAAAACGTCCGGAAGAATTTGCTGCAAGTAATGCGACAAATTCAATGTATAAGTTTGTTGCCGAAACTTTTACGGCAGACACTATGGTTTATGCTAATTGCACAAGTCCTTGTATTAAAGATGAAACAGTGCGTGAATGTATAAAAAAATATCGAGAAATATCTGGAGAGTATGATTCTTTAAACACGGCCAATGATGTTAAAGAATTTTTATGGAAAGATAACAAGCCAATTAATTATGATCCTGCCAATACACCGAGAAGTCAGGATTTACCTGATATTTTGATGCTTAATTTTGCTATTAGCATTATTGATCGTCAGCATATGGTTGATATCGCGCATTATATCGGTAAAAAACCATATATTCACAAAATTGACCGCGAAGATGCCATAGATGTGGATGATATGCTGGATTTTGAGTTTGCTGAATTTGTATACAGAAAACAACATAATTTATTATAAAAAAGGAGAATTAAAATGAATTCAACTGAACAAAGAATGTATAATTTTCTTAAAGATTTAAAAGAAAATCATCATATAACAGGAATTAAAATTTCGTATGAAGACGAAGGATTGACCGGCGAATTGGCCCAAATTATCAGTTCGATAGCATTTAAAGCAGGAGTTGCCGTATCAATGAAGATAGGCGGTTGTGAGGCAAAGCGCGATATGCACGATGCAAAAGTTATGGGAGTAGACAAGGTTGTAGCTCCGATGATTGAAACAGCTTATGCAATGAAGAAATTTATTGAGGCAACACATACTGTTTATTCGGATGATGAAAGGCAGAATACAAAATTTATGATAAATATTGAAACAATAACTGGTTATCAAAATTTATCCGAAATGCTGAAACAACCAGAAGCAAAAGAGATTTACGGAATTGTATTGGGACGCGTTGATTTTTCAGGAAGTTTAGGAAAAGACAGAAGTTTTGTAAATTCTGCTGAAATGCAAAAAATTGCACTCGATATGGCAGAAAAGGCGAAACAATATGGCAAAAAACTCTTTATTGGCGGTGGTGTATCAGCCGCATCATTAGAGTTTTTCCGCAAAATTCCTGCCGATGTTTTAGGTTCATTCGAAACCAGAAATATCATTTTTGATGCAGCCGTATCCTTAAATGATCCGGAAGTAGAATGGGCTTTGACGAAAGCGCAAGGGTTTGAACTCGCTTGGATGGAACGTAAAAAAGAATTTTATGGCAAATTATCTAATGCGGAAACAAAGCGTATTGAAATGATTACAGAACGTTACAATAACTCTGTTGCAGCGCTGAAAAAGAAATAAGGATAAGTTATGTCAACAGAATATAAAGCATATATTTTTGATATTGACGGGACTGTGCTTGACACAGCCCCGCGTATTCTGGCAAGTATAAGGGAAGCTTTGGCGTTATGCGAGGTCCGATATGCTTTAGAAGATATAAACCAACATCTTATCGGTCCCAAAATAGCAGATATTCTTGATATACTCGGAGTTAAAGGGGATGAAAAGCTGAAAACAAAGGTGGTGAAAACTTTCCGTGAAATATATGATAATAATCCGATAACGGGAACTTCAATTTATCCGCAAATGCAAGAGCTGCTGTCAAAACTGAAAAATAATAATATTCAATGTTTTGTCGCAACAAATAAACCCAAGAAACCGCTTATGCAATTATTACAATTTTTTAATTTGGATTTTTTTGATGATATCTATTGTCCGGATAAATATGATACGCAAATTATGTCCAAAACAGAAATGATTGCGGAAATAATAGAAAAATATCATTTAGCACCGGCAACAATTTTATATATAGGGGATACAAAAGGTGATTATGAAGCCTGTGCAAAAAATAATTGCCCGTTTGGATTTGCAAGTTGGGGATACGAACAGGATAAAAAAAGCTTAAAAAAATTAGCGCACGAGGTCTTAATTTAATATGCAAAATTTAGAACAAAACTATTCACCTTTAGGCTCATTGCAGCCCTCCGCCACATTGGCAATTTCCGCCAAGGCCAAAGAAATGAAAGCAAACGGGGAAGATGTTTGCTCGATGACGGCGGGCGAGCCGGATTTTGATACCCCGCAAATCATTAAAAATGCTTGCATTGAGGCTATCGAAGAAGGGAAAGTGCGGTATCTCGCCTCATCGGGGTTGCCGGAGCTCAAAACGGAAATTGTCCGCAAGTTTGCCCAAAACGGCATTCAAACATCGCCGCAGAATATCATCATCTCAACCGGCGCGAAATTTGCCTTGTTCCAAGCCATCACCTGCCTGTGCGGCAAGGGGGATGAAGTGGTTGTGATTGCGCCGTATTGGCTTTCTTATGCCGAGATGATAAAAGCCTCGGGCGCGCAGATGGTTGTGGTGCAGACATCTATGCAAAATAACTATGCCCCGCAGCAAAAAGATTTGGAAAACGCCCTTACCGCACGCACCAAGCTCATTATCATTAACTCGCCCAATAATCCGACCGGAGCGGTATATACGCGTGAAACCCTGCAAATGATTGCAGATATAGCTGTTAAAAGCAATATTATGGTGCTGTCGGACGAAATTTATGAAAAACTGATTTATGACAGCGCTGTTAAACATATCAGCATAGCATCGTTAAATGCCGAGATTGCCGCGCGTACCATTACGGTCAACGGTTTTTCAAAAGCCTATGCCATGACCGGATGGCGGCTGGGATATTTGACCGCGCCGCAGTGGCTGACCAAGAGAATTGCCGCGTTACAAAGCCACGCCACCAGCAATGCGACATCGTTTGTGCAATATGCCGCCGTGTCTGCACTGCAAGGAAAGGCGGATGCAGATGTCTTAAAGATGATTGAGGCATTTCATAAGCGGCGGGATTTGTTGTGCAAATTGCTAAACGGTCTGTCGGAAGTCAAATATTATGCGCCGCAAGGGGCTTTTTATGTATTGTGCGATATTTCAAAATCTGGAATGGATGCGGAAGAATTTTCCCGCCGTTTGCTCGAACAGGAACGTTTAGCGGTTATTCCGTGTACGGCATTCGGAGCGCCGGAGTGCATCCGCTTAAGCTATGCCTGTTCGGAGGAAAATATAATCGAAGCCATAAAACGGTTAAACAAATTTATCAGAGGATAAAATAATGCAGGAACAAAGAGACAGAGGATATGACTTTATCCGTTTTTTCGCAATGTCAATGATTGTCATACACCATATTTTTACCACTTGGAAAGAGCAGCATTATCATATTCCAGAATTTATCGCAAACATTGTCGGCAGAGGGGCAATCGGCTTTGGTGGTGTAGGGGTAGCTTTGTTTTTTATGCTCTCCGGCGCACTCTTGATAAAAAAATATGAAACGGGCTTAAAAGCAAGTGAGTTTTACAAAAAAAGATTATGGCGCATTGAAATTCCACAAATGATTGGGTTCTTCTGTGCATTTTGGTGCCAATATCTGGTAACGCCGCATATCATTAACCATAAGCCCGAAAGCCTGTTTTTTTCTTTTATCGGGCTGGGATATTCCGGAGAGTTCTGGGCGCAATTCGGGCGGCGCAATGTCTGGGTTATCGGTGAGTGGTTTACCGCCGTTATAATTATTTTATATATTTTGTTCCCTGCTTTAAGATGGCTGTTTGTTAATCATAAAAATACGGGGGGGGGTATTATTGCATTACTTTTTTTGATTAACCTGAAATATCAGATATTGACATATCACCGCGGTTGGTTTTCAATTACGAACGGATTAATGTGTTTTTGGATGGGAATGTTGTTTGAAAAATATAAATATATACTGTGCAGGCGTCCGGCAATAGGTGCGTGCGCGGCTTTTGTCATATTATATTGGATTGTCAATCCGCAGCAAATTTTAGGATACAGCTATTTGTCCTGTTTCATCTTTTCGCTGCCGTTATTTGTGGTGTTGTATCAGATAACTTTCTCAAATCGCTTCATCCGTTTTGTCAGCAAATATAATTATGAAATTTATTTGGTACACCATCGCGTCTTTATTTTGCTCTTTCCGGCACTTTTAACCGCAAAAAGCAATGCGTGGCAGTTAGGCATTGCCGCTGTTTTGTTGACAGGGATAACGCTGTTGCTGTCTGAATCTTTACACCGCGCCACCGAGTGGGGGCAAAACAAAATTTACCGATTATTACATATTAAGGAAACTTGTTAATGATAAATCTTCTCTCTTCCGCACCATATACCTATTTAAAACAAAATATGCTCCGAACGGGGCGGTTTGATAATATTGAAATCGAAAACAAAACTTTTCCTGATGGCGAGCATTACTGGCGCATAATCAATCCGGAGCAAATCTCGGGCAAACCCGCGGTTTATATTTGCGGCACAACGGATGATGCCGCCATATTTGAGGCGTATAATATGTGTTGCACACTGGTGCGCGAGGGATGTTCCGAGCTGCATCTGGTCATTCCGTATTTCGGCTATTCCACCATGGAACGTGCCGTTAAAGGGGGCGAAGCGGTCACGGCTAAAAATATTGCCCGCTTGTTCAGCACAATTCCGGTTTCGCCGCAGGGCAACCATATTTATATGGTTGATTTGCATTCGCTCGGTACGCAATATTACTTTGAGCAGAATATTCATCCCGTCCATCTGACAACCGAACCTGTGATTGACCGGATGATTGCCGATATCCGCCACGAATGCGGCGATGTGGTTTTGGCTTCGGCGGATATGGGGCGCGCGAAATGGATTGAGAAAATGAGTAACCGTCTGGGAATTGGCGGGGCGTATATCATGAAAAAGCGCCTCTCGGGAACGGAAACGGTGGTTGAAGCGTTAAATGCCGATGTGAATGGCTGCCATGTGATAATATTTGATGATATGATACGCTCGGGCGGGTCGATTATCAACGCCGCGCGTGCCTATAAGTCTATCGGTGCCAAAGATATTTATGTTGCCTGCGTGCACGGGGTTCTGGTGGACGGTGCGGTGGAAAAGCTGAAAGCAAGCGGCGTCATCAAAGGGGTATATTGCACTAATACGCATATCCGCACCCAACAGATACAAGATGATTTTGTAAAAGTTTATGATATGTCGGAAGTCATTTTGTCGGGGCTGAAAATTTAAGCTTACCGCATCGTGCTGCGTCAAACCCTCTGTGTAAATCTGAAATTATACTTTAAAAAAAAGATATTTATGCTTAAATGGCAAATGTAAAAATTTGTTATAACGGGTAATTATGGTGTTGATATGAAGAAAAATTTAAGCCTGCTTGCTGTTTTGGTCGTATTGCTTGCCTTGTCGGGGCAAACCTATGCCGAGGGCGAAAATAATTACGAGCTTGATGAAAGCTCCGCCGCTGATTTTCAATTAAAAGAAACCCTGCAGCAGGATACGACGCCGAATATTGTGCCTGCCGCCGAAGAAACGCCCGCTGCGAATGATAATGCCGAAACGCCTGCCGGAGGACCGGAAATCATCCGTGAAGATATCGAAGGCGGCTATGTCGAAAAGCTGCTGTCGCCGGAGGGGCAGATTCTGGCGGAAAAGACCATAAAAGACGATAAAATTGTTAAAAAAGTTCTCAATTACTATGCGCCTGACGGAACGCTGCAGCGCCGCATCACCGCCGAAGAAGGCGAAAGCGGCTTTTATGCCGAAGAGTTTTACCCGAACGGCAAGTTATCATCAGAATCCTACTATATTAACGAAGACAATAAAATCGGCGAAGAGCGGAAATATGATATGAACGGGGTGCTGCGCCAACAGTTAGTCTGGATGTTGCTCCAAAGCGAAAAAGAAAACACCCGGCAGCCTCTGCGAACTATCCGTTACGGCGATGTCGTCACATATTATCCGAGCGGCGCCAAGGCTGCGGAGTTTTCGGCAGGCAAACCCGGAAGAAACGCCTTTTATCGCGAAGACGGCACGGTGATTAAAGAAATTAACGACAGCGAGATTTTGACTTTTTCCCGCGAGCTGACCCCGATGGACTGTCAGGAAACGGCAGTTCGTTTAAGCCTTGAAGATTTGGTTGAGCTGTATGAAGACGAGGGCGACATCTCATACAATAAATGCGGCTTGCCGTATCGCGAGGCATTTGTTTATGAGGTTATAGATAATAACGGCGATTCGGGCACAAAAATCAGCTATGACGAAACCGGACAGATTCGCCGCATCACCCCATATCAAAACGGCAAGCGGGAGGGCGTTTTGCAAAAGTTTGACGCCTCGGGCAACATCACAGCCGAAATCGCTTATCATAACGATATGAAAGAGGGCGAAGCGACCGGCTATTTCCCGACCGGCGCGCGCGCGTTTCATAAGCGCTATGAGGGCGGCAAAGTCGCCGATACGCTGACTTGCTATTTCCCGACCGGCGAGGTGGCAGCGGAGTTTCATTATGTAAACGGTTTGAAAGAGGGCGCGGCAACCATCAACAGCCCCGTATCGCGCGAGCTGCAGTTTGCAGAAGGCAAAATGCAAAACGCCGAGCCGGAAGAAGAACGGCAACTGGCATCGCGTTTGGGCGGGCTTGAAGTCTTGGACGAGCGTTGCCTGAATGTGGCAGATAAGAGCAAAGAGCTTTTAGCCAAGGTTGAAGAAAATGCTGCCGCTGCGGAAAAACTTTACCTTGTTGAAGAAGCCGAAGAATGCCGCGATTTAAATGCTTATAAAGAGGAAAACGGGCAAAACGTCTGCTATGACCAGGCAAACCGCTTGCGGGCGGAGTTTCCTGCCGGCGCGGATATAACGGGCTCCCTCACCGTCAAGTTTTACGGCACGGATGGCATTCCCCAATATGAAGTGCCATATGCGGCGGGCGTGCGTCAAGGCTGGGCAAAGCGGTATGACTTTGAGGGCAGAACCGTTGCCGAGATGTATTACCATAACGGCGAGCCGGCAGACAGTGCCCGCAGTTATTATCCGAATGGCGCGGTAAAGCAAATGGTGTCTGAAGCAGACGGTGCCGACCGCAAAATTATCGCCGCTTATAATGAAAACGGCGGGTTGATATTTAATTTAAACTATAAAGACGGGAAGAAAACGCAGGCGTTTATTGCCGATGCTGCCAAAAACAAAGACATCTACATCCGTTTTTATAACGGCGAGCTGGATAACATCCGCGAAACCAATGCCGGCAAGCCGCTGAATTTTATTGAGTATAATCTGGCGTTGGGCGAATATACGGTTAATCGCGAGGGCGAACTGATAAAAGGCGGACATATCTGCGCTGCTAAACCCAAAGAGGAACCCAAACCCGCCGAAGAAGAATTAACCCCGATAGGCGAAAGCGAGTTAAAAGCACTGGATGACGCTGCGGAAAAAGCCGCCGCGGAGTATAACCTTAAAAATGCGCTTATCCCGACCGAGGCTGCGAAAAAGCAGGCGGAGCTGGCGGCTCAAAACATCGGTCCGAATGCCAAGCCCGATATTGAAACGCTGACCGATTCGGTGGAAAAAGAAAGCTTAACGCCGAATGCGGAAAAAACAAACGCCGACGGCTTGTCAAAAACCGAAAAGTTTTATTACCCGAACGGCAACCTGCGCAAAACCGTCAAGGCCAAAGGCGGACGCACCGAAGAGGTGAAAGAATATTCCAAAAGCGGTCTTTTGCTGACAGATACGGTTTATAATGCCGATAATATTGTGGTTGAAAAATATTTCGGTTCGGGGGCGCTTCGCCGCAAAACCGCCAAGAATTATGATGACAATGCGGTAATGGCGTTTATATCGCGCGAGGATTTTTTTGACAGCGGCAAGCCCCGTTATGCCGTCACCCGTGCACCCGAAGCCCTGCTGTTTGCCGAAAAGGTATATACCCCAAAAGGCGCGTTAAAGCAGGAAACCGCGCAGCAAGCCCCGCTGTCGCTGATTATTAAAGACTATGGCGCAGATGAAAAATTGCACAAACAAACCGAAACGCTGGGAGCAAACATTGCGGTTAAGGAATATGGCGCGGACGGCAAGCTCGAGTCTTTCAGCCTAAACAGCAAAACTATGCCGCTTGCCATGGCAGAAAAGAGCGATACCGTCTTAAAAGAAAATGCCAAGATATATGACAAAGGCGTCTTAAAAGCCGAGATTAAAGCCGATAAACGGCAAAATACGCTGGTGGAATATCACCCCGGAAAAGTCACCAAAACCGAGATTGTCTTCTTTAATAATGGCGAAATCTCCGTGAAAGGCTATGCAAAAGACGGCACGCTGACCAAGTTTGCCTATCTTGCGCCGGATGGCAAGCTGCAAATCCAAAAGCCTGAAGTCCGCACCATCCCGAACTATCGCGAGCGTTATTGGATAGATTATAATAATCCGAATTGGGTAGAAAATCAGGATAAATATTCGGTCAAGCAAATCAGCCGGTTATATCTGGATACGGCAGCCCGCATTTTGGCAGAGCTGGAGTGGGAAGTCCCCGAGATAATGCAAAAACTTTACGAACATTATTAACAGTTGACAAAAAATAAAATTGGCGTATATTCCCGTTCATAAAAATATCTTTATGTTTAATAATTAAAATGTATACTTATGAACGAGAGTAAAATCAGTATTGCGGAAATTGAAGAATTGCGCAAAAAAGCTGAAGTGGAACGTCAGGTTCGTCGGGAGATAGCAAAAAACATAAGCGGGCTGCAATTCGGCATCGCCATATCGGCAGAACAGCAAATGAGAATTATCCTGCGCCGCAACATAAGCGAAATTAATGAGATGTTGAAGGCATATGCAGGAGAAGACAGAGGGATAACAAGGATACTAGACGAGGACAAAATCCCGTTGATGTCGCCCAAAGCCCAGCTCTATATCTATGAGCATTGGCAGAAAGGCCCGTATCATGAGATATGGGACTTCTTAAAGGTCAATGTTCCGTACACGGATGAATTAGCCGAAAGGCTGATTAAGGACGGAAATTTCTCTGCTCAACAGCATCTTTCTGAAAAGGCAGAGAGATATTATCTTGCCTATAAGCTCAATGACCCAAAATGTGAAGAGGCAATCCGCGGGAGATGTTTCTTTTCGTACTTCTTTGAGGAAATTAAAGAGTATTTTGGCAAGTACGGACTTACCCCCGAAAATGAGGTTTTTCTGATAGAGCAGTACCTCAATCCCCGCTATCATCGTGATGCATATATTGACAGCTGCCTCGAAGTGGTAAGTCACTATATTGACTGTAGGAAAAGCCTTCACATTGCTGGCGAAAAAGCGCTGATTGCTTCCGGAAATCACGGTTTGATTATGAAATACATCAAAATCGCTGAAGAGGGTATGAAAGCGGAAAAAGAACTTTTTGCCCGCGGCAATCGCGAAGAAGTAACGGCTTATTTCGAGCGTTACGCAACACTCTGAATTAACAAAACGCCCCACCCCCGAAAAGGTGCGGCGTTTTTTTATATTTCTTCTGGACAACTCTAAAATCACGCCTTATATTGCCCTTGAAAGGAACCAGCCATGCACTTCAAACCGGAATCAAATATCGAAAACTGCCGCATTTTAATAACCAACGATGACGGAATTGATGCGTATGGCATAAAGCTGTTGGAATATCTGCTGCTCAAAATCACTCCGAATGTGCTGGTGGTCGCGCCAAAGGATGAAAAAAGCGGGGCAGGGCACTCGTTGACATCGGATAAAATGCGCAGTATGTTCGGGCATACGTCCATAGCCGAGTTTCCGAACGATATTTTCCAGTATGACAGTTACCATTATGCGGTGGACGGCACGCCGTGTGATTGCGTGCGTGTGGCGTTAAATATGATTATGCGCGGCAATTATCCGGATTTGATAATCTCGGGTATCAATAACGGGCGCAATATTGCCGATGACGTGACCTATTCCGGCACAATCGGCGCGGCGATGGAGGGCGTATTATACGGCATTCCGTCAATTGCTGTTTCCCAGTTTGTGAAAAAAGGCGAGGAGGTCAACTGGCAGATTGCCGAGAAATATCTGATTGAGATTGTCAAAAAAGTCCGTCAGGGAACATTTAGCGCCGACACGCTGATTAACATCAATTTTCCGAATATCCCGACCGACGAGCTGCGGGGCATAGAAATCTGCCGTCAGGGGCGGCGCCGTTTTGTGGAGGGAACGGTGGAAAACAGCCTTTTGTGCACGAAGTTTTTATTGCATACCGAAAAAGAAGAATCGCATTATCCCGATGATAATGAAAAGATAGATAAAAACATCACGATTACCGCGCTCAAAATCAATCTTACAGATGATAACGGACTTGAAGAGTTGGAAAAAGTTTTTGCACAAACGATATAAATGCTTGACAATCGCTCTAAAGCGCGCCACATTATAGGCTGTAATGTGTAAAAGGGATAAAATGTTTAGTATCGTTGTAAACAACTGTTGCTGTAAGACCTCTTAAAGCTCTCGCTGCCGGAGTTGTTTTAGCATATGGAACATAAAGGGCAGTTTCAAAACTGCCTCTTTTTTTAATATAGAATAAGGAAGATAAAATGAGCGTCTATTTATATAACACCAAAACCCGTAATAAAGATGAGTTCAAACCGCTTTCAGACAAACAGGTAACGATGTATTGCTGCGGTCCGACGGTATATAACTATGCGCACATCGGCAATCTCCGTACCTATATTTTTGAAGATTTGCTGGCAAACACCCTGCGTCTGGCTGGCTATAAGGTTAAACACGTTATGAACGTGACCGACGTGGGGCACTTAACGAGCGATGGCGATGAGGGCGAAGATAAGATGAAACTGGCGGCCGAGCGCGAGCAAAAAAGCGTGCTTGAGATTGCTCGTATGTATGAAGATGCATTTTTCCGCCACACTGCGGCGTTGGGGCTGAAACGCCCGACGATTGTCTGCCGCGCCACTGAGCATATCAACGATATGATAGAGTTTGTTAAAGCGCTGGAAGAAAAGGGCTTTGCCTACATTTCAAACGGCAATGTTTATTTTGACACCGCCAAATTCCCGAGATACGGCTGCTTGTCGGGGCAAAACCGCGAAGATTTGAAACACGGCGCGCGCACCGAGCAGGATTTGAACAAGCGTAACCCGTCAGATTTTGTATTGTGGTTTACGTCTTCAAAGTTTGAAAACCAGATTCTGCAGTGGGACAGCCCGTGGGGCAGGGGGTATCCGGGGTGGCATATCGAGTGCTCGGCAATGTCGACCAAATATTTGGGCGAAAGAATTGATATTCACTGCGGCGGCATCGACCATATTCCGGTTCACCACGAAAACGAAATCGCGCAAAGCGAGGCAAGGCTCGGGCACGAATGGGTGAACTATTGGGTGCATATGGAGTTTTTGAACAACAAGTCCGGCAAGATGAGCAAGTCCAAAGGCGGCTTTTTGACACTTGATACATTGGTTGAGAAAGGCTATCTGCCGGTGCATTATAAATATTTCTGCCTGACTTCGCATTATCGCAGCTCGGCAATTTTCTCCGATGAAGCTATGGACGGCGCGAAAAAGGCATATGACAATCTGGCAGACTATGTGGCGGAGTTCAAAGCGTCTGCCCAGCCGCTGACCGCTGCCGAGCAAACCGAGCTGGAAAGCTTAAAAACCGAGTTCAACAATTATCTGTTTGATGACCTCAAAACCCCGCTGGCGTTATCTTATATGTGGGGTGTGGCAAAAGATAATAAAAAGTCTGCCGCGTTGCGCTTGGCGTTTTTAATGCACGTTGACGGGGTGTTAGGTCTGTTCTTGAAAGATGTAGAAGCGAAAAAGCCCGAGGCGGTGGAAGTAACGCCGGAAATCGCCGCTCTGTTAGAGCAAAGGGCAGAGGCAAGAGCCGCCAAAGACTGGGCAAAGTCGGACGAGATTCGCGACAAGCTGGCAGCATTAGGAGTCGGCGTTAAAGACCTGCCGAATAAACAAATCGAGTTGATAAAGTTATAAGGAGCATAAAATGGCTGAAGAAACCGAAGATTTGAAAAATTTAAGCTTTGAAGACGCACTGGCAAAGCTTGAAAATATCGTGCGCGAGCTCGAAAGCGGGCGCATTAAGCTGGATGATGCCGTAGCCGCCTACGAAAAGGCAGTGGCGTTAAAAAAACTCTGTCAGGAAAAGCTTGCCGCCGCCGCCTTAAAGGTCGAAAAAATCGAAATCGCCAAAGACGGCACGCTTTCGACCACCCCGTTGGATAATGTTGAGGCGTAAAGGAAGTGACCCCTCTCTTTTTCTCTCGTCATTGCGAGGAGCTTTAGCTCCGTGGCAATCTCAAGAGAGTATTGTAAATAAAAAAGGACTACACCATGAGCGAAATCGAACAAATTTTAAGCGCCTATTCGCAAAAGTTTAACGCTGGGCTGGAGCAATACTTCTCCGCGTCAGACGCTCCCGAACATCGGGCAATGGCGGCAATGCGTTACAGCCTGATGAACGGCGGCAAGCGTCTGCGCCCCTTTTTGCTGCATGAAACCGCCGCTTTGTTTGACGTGGCGTATGAAACCGCGTTTCCGGTGGCGGCATCGCTTGAAATGCTGCACACTTATTCGCTGATACACGATGATCTGCCCGCGATGGATAATGACGATATGCGCCGCGGCAAGCCCACCTGTCATAAGGCTTATGATGAGGCAACAGCGATTCTTGCCGGTGACGGGCTTTTGACCTATGCGTTTGAAATCTTAAATTCCGCGCCTATCCCCGATTCTGAAAAGGTGACGCTGACGTTGCTGTTGGCGCGCAATGCCGGCGCTCTAAACGGGATGATAGCCGGTCAGGTTTTGGATTTATATACCGATTCGCACCAAGATTTTGCCAACCCCGAGGCGGTGATAAAACACACCGAAGAGCTGAAAACCGGCTGTTTGCTGCGTTATCCGTGCGAGGCAGGGGCGATTCTCGGCAAAGCCACAGCGCAAGAGAGAGAATCACTCATCCGCTTTTCGCGTAATCTCGGCATTGCGTTTCAAATCACCGACGATATTTTGGATGTTGAGGGCGATGAAAAGCTGGTCGGCAAAACCTTAAAGAAAGACAAAGCGCAGCATAAGCTTAATTTTGTAAGCATATACGGGGTTGAAAAAGCCCGTGAAATCGCCGCAAACCTCATCGCCGAAGCTGAAAATCTGCTAGCGCCTTTTGGCAATAAGGCGGATAAGCTCAAAATGTTGTCAAGATATTTTTTAACCAGAAATCACTAAAAATGTGACATTTTTGTAACAAAAATGCTTGCCTTATAGACAAAATTCTGCTATACTCTGATTATAAAATGAAATTATTATAAGAGGAGGCTATTATGGGCACGGAAGAAAAAAAACTGGACGGCAAAGCGTTTGTTGCAGAACTCGATAAATGCGAAACCCCGAAAGATATTTTTGCGCTGCTTGATCGGACGATGAAACGCGATGTTTTAAAAGTCCGGATGGCAAACATTGACAAGCTGAATGCAAAAAATGTAGATTTGATTTTGGCTTTTTACGGCGCAAATGCAAAATTGCAGGCAAAAACCGGCGCAAAAGGTGTTAAAATCAGCCATCAGGATTGTGTTAATATGGCAGTTCACCACTATAACACTATGACGCACCGCGGCTATAAAGGCTTTAAAATCGAACTTAACAAGTATCAAACGCAAAAGACTAAAAACCAATCTATTGAAATTGCGATAGATAGTAATGAATTTTATAGTCAGGTGATGGCAAAAAGATTGCGTGCTTAAACACATTTCACAAGGAAACAAAAATCTCTCATCATTACACTCCTGAAAACATCCCGCAGCCTCCTGCGGGATGTTTTTGTGCTCCTGTCATAGCGAAACTCTTTTCTTTTTACGAGTCATTGCGAGGGCGTTAGCCCGTGGCAATCTCTTTTTTTTAGTCATTGCGACATCGTCGCAGTGGCAATCTCAATCGGCAAGAGTGTACCATACTCTCACAAGATTGCTTCGTCGTACGTTGCTTTGTGCAGGTGCGGCGCGCACTGCGGCACGCACTCCTCGCAATGACTACCTAATCGTGAGTCATTGCGAGGAGCGTAGCGACGTGGCAATCTCCCTGCTTCCCGCTACTCCTCCCCCCTTGGCGGGGGAGGTTAGGAGAGGGGGAAATACCATAGCCTTGTTAGTGCAGTTGCTGCGGATAGTTATTGCAATATTGGTTTGCAATCTCAAAAGAGTATGAAAAAGACAAATATAGTCCCCAAGCCATCTCCGCGTAAGGGGAATGCGTGTCACAAGTACGCTCAACAAAAATCTCCTCTCCCTTGAGGGGAGAGGAGGGGTGAGGGTGACATCATTTTATCAAAAACCTAAAAACTTCCCCAATGCACTTTCTCAACATTAAGCCTGTCCGCGGGAACTTTCGGCTCTTCTTCCGGATATCCGATTGTCACAATCGCGACCGGCAGCATTGTTGCCGGCATATTGAACTTCTGCCGCAGATTATCAATCACCATCGGCATCGGCGCCGCGCCGCAGAAACAAGCGCCCAGCCCTTTAGCGTGGCAGGCAAGCAGCAGATTCTGGGCAGCCAGTGCGCCGTCAATCTGCGCATAGTTCCACCCCTCTTTTTCGCGGTGAAAAGTCTCTTCCTCATCGGCGCAAACCACAATCACGCAAGCCGCGTCTTTGGCAAACGAAGTCCACGGCTGTACCGAACGCAACGTCCGCAAAACTTCCTTGTCTTGCAGCACCAAAAAATGCCACGGCTGCTTATTGTGGGCAGAGGGCGCATAGCTGGCGGCGCGGATAAGCTCCAAAATCTCGTCTTTAGAGAGTGTCTTTTCGGGGTTATATTTTCTGATAGAGCGTCTGCTCAATAATCCTTCATAAAGTTCCATAGTTAATCTCCTGATGTGAAACAGCTAGTTCAATTGCCGTTGTAATTTCGCAATATTCGGTAAAATATAATTTTCAATCAAAAACTTAAATGTCTTCTCCACCGTTTTATCGGTGTGTTTGATAACCTCTGATATGTCTTCGGGGTTTTCGGATTTTTCAAGTTTTTTCGCAAGCATATTATAAACGCCCGCCATATCGGAAAGCGAGTTAATAAGCTCTGCCGCAAACTGCGGAATGTTCAAACTCTCGCAGCCGCCCCAAAATCCCTCAACAAAACCGCGCTCCACCTGTTCCGCCCGCATAAGGCAAAACGTGCCCAAATCTTTTTTATCTTCGGCGGTCATCGCCGGCAGATAGAGCGTGTTGGTCTGGATAATCTCAAACATCTCATCCCACAGCCCCATAAAAAACTTAAAAAACAATTCGGCTTCCGCCTTGGTGGTCAGCCGCGGCTGCTTATCTTCAGAAAACAGCGAAGAGATAACGTCCGTCGGGCGCAGGTTATTGTTCGGGCTGCAAATTGCGCCTGCAAATTTGAGTTTAACGACCTTGAGCGGGGTAGGGCATTGATAGTGGTCTAAAAACCGCTGGAATTTATCATCCCCAATGTATAAATTTTCACTTTGCATTTTTTTCATCTTTGTATATACTGACTGACATACATATAATTTAATGGGAGTTTTACAAATTGTCCACTCTAAAATTGTCATTGTTACTATCTTTAGTGTTAGGGATAACTGCCTGTTCGCAGTTCGGCGCGTTTGAAGACCGCCGCCGCGAGCCGGGCACGGAATATGTCTATGTCGGCGCCTCCAAACCGGGAGCGCCCGCGCTGTGCTATAATCCGCTGTGGGAAAGTGACGCAGGCTTGCTTGAAAAAGCTGATGCTTTATGCAAGCAAAATGACGCTGCCACCAAAGCGGAACTGATACGCAAAGATTATTTTACCTGTCGGCTGTTTGTGCCTTCCAAAGCGTACTATAAATGCGTTGCCGAAGAGTAGCGCCTTTTATAGAAGGAGGTCTTATGAATATATATATTTTCGATATGGATGGAACACTAACCCCCGCGCGCCAATCAATGACGCCGGATTTTGCTTATCGCTTTTTGCCGTGGCTTAAGGCGCATATGGCATATCTGGCCGCCGGTTCAAACTATGAAAAAGTCACCGAGCAGCTTCCGCCGGACGCAGTATTGGCTTTCAGCGGCATATACAGCTCCATGGGTAACGTGTTTCATAAAAAA
Organism: uncultured Alphaproteobacteria bacterium; assembly: GCA_910576955.1. Taxonomy (GTDB): domain Bacteria; phylum Pseudomonadota; class Alphaproteobacteria; order RF32; family CAG-239; genus CAG-267. Next base: position 59,493 of record CAJTJB010000003.1, read on the forward strand.
GGCGAAGAAATCTATCGCAATGAGATTAAGCTCAATAAAGAGATGTTGCAATATCTCGAGCGCTGCCGCCGCAACACGGCGTATGCGGGCAAGCTGTTCGGCAATTATCTTGAGCTGCGTGCCGGAATGCTGAATTTCAGCGTGCTCGGGCGCAATTGTCCGTTTTCCGAACGTGCCAAATACAGCGAGTGGGATGCCGTGCATCATGAGCGTGAAAATATTGCCAAAGAAATGAATGAGAAATTTCCCGAATACGACACTAGCGTCGGCGGCAAAATTTCGATTGATATCGTCACCAAAGGCTGTGGCAAAGAGCAGGTTGCCGCGCGCATCCGTGAGGTTCACCCGAACGATAAGCTGATATTTTTCGGCGACCGCACCGAAAAAGGCGGTAATGACTACAAACTTGCCGAAACCCTGCGCCAAATGCCAAATACCGAGGTCGTTCCCGTCACCTCGCCCGAAGATGTGCTGCAATATCTCGGGATATAACCGCTTTCTTTTCGCGTCATTGCGAGGAGCGCTAGCAACGTGGCAATCTCAATCTGCAAAAACTAAAAAAACGCCGTCCCCAAAAGGAACGGCGTTAAAGCTTAACATAAAAGCTGTATCAGCTGTGCCAGGTAGTTGACATAGTCCAAATTATGATCCAAAGCCCATTGCAGTTCGCTCAAGGCTTTTAGCCGCAGCTCGCCGAATGAGAGATCCGTGTCAATCACATACGCTTGCGCCCGATACATAAAAAACGCGCCGGACTTGCCGAAAGGCTGCAAATTGTAGATTTTAGTGATAACTTGGTCAGAGCCGGCATCAAACGACAAGGAATTATTCGTTGCCACAGCGCCATTGTCAAAATAATGTCTGACATCAGGACCAAGGCGGACAAGCTTTCCGTCTTCTGTCGAATAGACACCCTTATAGCGCATCCCGTTATAAGCCCAAAAATAAGTGCTGCCGATTTTGGCAACATGTGCCCTTTTGATGTTGCAGGCAAAAATTTGCCGGTTGGAAAGGGTGTTTATCCGCACCATATCTTTGCTGAAAACCGCATAACTGCCGTTTTCAAAGAAAAGAATGTTGTCTGCGCCAAACGGCATCCGGAGAACTTCAATCTTGCCGTTTTCAAATTTGCAGATACGCCAGACAAAAATATTGTGTTTCGACCGCTGCTTATATGCAAACAAGTTTCCCGGTCCTCCGACAATATGGAAAGCCCCATAGCCGAGACTTGCTTTCTGCTCTTCTTTTCCATACGGAAAGATAAAGGTTTCATCCTCCGGCGTTTCCTGATAAACAAGCCCGTTAGCAAGGATGTAAGTGTCAGGAATGTTCCAAACCGCAACCTTTTCGTGGTGTTGATTATAGGCTTTCCAAATATTGCCGCGATCTTCGCAAACGGCAATTCCCCCGTCATCAAGCGCAACAACCTGTTCATAATCGCAATCGGTGAAAAGTTTTCCGTTTGGGTCATAAAGCGTCAGATCCCCTTGGTAAATGGATGAAAACCATCCGTTGTGGTAAAAACGCCATTCATCGCCGGCTTTCGCAGGGCTAGCCAAAACCCGCCAGTAATTTTCTAAATTCATAGCCAAAATAATTTTTAAGTGAAACAATAATTTTTATTTGCCGACAGCATAAAAGAAAAATGTTTTTTTGTCAATAACTGTTTTCCGCCCCGCGCCGAAAAGCAAAGCCCCTCCCGCAGGGGGAAGGGCTTTTAGAGTGGCTGATAGGGTAGGGCTACAACCGAGACATTTCCAAAATGCGCTGTTTGTAAAGCGAAAATTGGGGAAATGCCGCAGAAACCAGCGTTTCGACAGATTTCTCTTTCCCGACCGGATAGATGTAAAACACACCGTCATGCTGGTAATAGAGCAAATTGTCGAAAAAGGTCGAGGCATATTTCATCACGCCGCCGAGCCAATATGCATTCTTCCCGATTTTGTAAGGGTAGATATGCTGCCCCCCGATAACCGTTTTTTCGCCGTTATATTCGCCGCAGATAGCACCGTTAGAGCTGACAATCAACTTGTCTTCATACGCCACAACCTCGCCGAGTTCACGAATGCCGTGATCTTGCGTAGAGTAGAGAACGCGCTCGTTTTCCCTGTTGTAGAGGGCACAACCGCTCGCCATATCGCGGAAATAAACGATATACGCGCCATAAGGAAGAAAATCAATCCTGTAAAATGCGGGCAGCGCCACCTCCTTAAAGTTGGCATCAAGCAGGCGATTTTGGGTGCCTCCGGTGCAGATTAAGGCTTTGCCGTCAACAGATGTCTTTTCAACCCTTTCGCTTTCTTTAAGCGGAAAGCGCACATACGGAGCGCTGGAAAACGGAATAACGTAAAGGGCATTGTTCTCGCAGTGTTCGTCTCTGGCAAACAGCATAAAAGCGTTCACCAGCGGGAAAACTTTTTGCTCGGGAAGGAGCGGAATAGTATAAATCTTCTCCCCGTTTTTGAAGGCAGAAACCTCATTTTTGCTGCGGTCTTCAACGCAGATAATCCCGTTATTCAGCGCAACAGCGTTTTCAAAGCGGGCAATCAGCTTTGCCTTTTCCGAATAAAGGGAAACATTTTTCTCACCGGTGCTGATAGCAAAAGAGCCATCGGCAAAGAACTGTAACTCGTCACCTTGGGCAAAAGTGTTTTTACTGAAAAACTCCCAATAATTTTCTATATTCATATAAAAAAAATTAAATGAAACAATAATATTTAATTGCCGCCAGTATAAAAGGTGATTTTTTTTTGTCAAGTGTTTTGTGGGTAAAAAAAGAAATTTGCGCCGGATGATTTAAAAAATGGGTCGTTTTTTTTGTACATTTTTTACATAAATTTCACAAGCCTAATAGCTTAATTTTACACATTTTTTAAATTTTGAAAAATTGCTTAAAAAAAACGACCCTTTTTTTTGAGCAGTTTTAGGATGTGAAAAATGAAATTTTTATTGATGTTTTGTTCTTTGTTTATGATGTATGACGCCAAAGCCGCGTGTGAGTTTTCAACCGGAAATTCGCCGCTTCAGTTAAGTTATGGCGATTATATAATACCAAATCTGTCATTGCCGAATACGGAAAAGCCGTCTTTTATTTCTTATGCAGCAACTGAAAACAACGCCCTTGAAAGTGATAAAACCATAAATGCGGAACCATCGTCTTTATGGAATCAACACCCGTTTTTCATTCGTTGGTCATACCAAGCAGAAAGTTTAACCGGTTACATTGAGTTATCTGCTCCGGTAATAATGTTGACATCAGCAACAGGTGGTTGTGTTATAAGAGCAAAACCTGTTTTATCTGTGAGTACAATATCATTAAACGGGGGAGGGTATTATGCGGAATATGGACCATTTTATGTGGGGATGGAGGTAAATATTCCTGCTGGATGCACGGCAGGAACATACACCGGAAGCCTTGTAATAGAAGGCTATTTTAAATCGCCCGAGGCGTGTCCGCAAGGGGCAACGGCAACATCAACTTCCGTTCCCGTAAATTTAATGATAACATCGGCTAAAGGCGGAACTCTCGGCATAACCGAAGTTCAGCCGATGAATTTCGGCGCGTTCTTTTCACCATCGGCAACCGGAACGGTGACACTGCCTGCCGACAGTGCCTCCCCGCAATATTCGGGTATTCAATATTATGATAAATCTACCGTAAAACCCGGAATGATGAAGATTTTCGGATATGAAAATGCCGCATATGCGTTAAGCATCGATTCTCCCGAGATACAACTTTATAATACCGCCACACCCTCTCAAACGTTAAGCCTGAAAAATCTGCATTTATCGGAAAGCGAGGGCGTACTGGGGGCAGGCGGAAACATAGTCAATGTCGGCGGAACATTATATGTGCCGGCAAATGCCCCTGCCGGCGAATATGAGGGAACATATACAATTATGTTGAGATATTGATTTATAATCGGCAGATAATTTTAAGAAGTTAAATTTGCGCATAACAAAAAGAGCGGGGCAAAACCCCGCTCTGTAAATTGCTTTTCCGAAAGCTTATTATCTGGAGTAGAACTCGATAACGAGGTTCGGTTCCATCTGTGCCGCATAAGGAACATCATCAAACTTCGGAATGAAAGTGTATTTTGCAGTCAGCTTGCCGGCATCAACTTCCAAATAAGCAGGGAAGTCACGGGTTTGAGATTGGATAGCAGACAATACAACTGCCAACTGTTTAGATTTCTCACGAACTTCGATAACATCACCAGCTTTAACAACATAAGAAGGAATGTTTACTTTTTTGCCGTTAACGGTAACGTGACCGTGGTTCACAAACTGGCGAGCCGCAAATACGGTCGGAACAAATTTAGCTTTGTAAACCAAGTTATCCAAACGGGACTCGAGCAAACCGATTAAGTTTTCAGCAGCGTCGCCTCTTCTGCGGATAGCTTCTTCATAGTATTTATGGAACTGCTTTTCGCTGATGTTGCCATAATAAACTTTTAATCTTTGTTTAGCATACAATTGCTCGCCGTAGTCAGTGGTCTTTTTTCTTCTCTGACCGTGTTGTCCCGGAGCATAATTTCTTTTCAAAATCGGGCTGTTCGGGTCGCCCCAGAGGTTCTGACCGTAACGGCGGCTGTTTTTCTTTTTAGCATTAACAATACTTTTCATTTATACAATCCTTTTATAGGTTAATTCATATTATTGTCCCGATAGTTTTGTCGTTAAAGCAATTAAAATCCGGCAGCATCGCCGATAAAAACCGCCCGCGCAAACGGAGCATTTCCTGCTCTCTTTCTCGGAAGTAGCCCGAAAATACCTCAATTATTTTTATTTTGCAAGCATTTTTTTCACAATTCTGCTTATTTTTTATCCGAATTTATAAAAAATTAATATTGCCGCTGTAAATTCTTAAAAAATAGCACTATCAGGGAGAACAAAATGTTTGAAACAGTATTGTTAAACGGTGCGGCATTAGGCTCGTATGTCTTTGTGGCAGCAGAAATTGCCGTAGCAGCGTATGTGGGGTATAAGGTCATCAAAAAAGCCCGAAAAGTTATCGGCAATATCAAAATGCGCCAAAAAATCAAAGACGGCAAGCTTGATATGAAGCAGGTTGACGAACAAGGGCGCACGCTGCTGATGAACGCAAAAACGCCAAAGCAGGTTGAAATGCTGCTCCAACAGGGGATAGACGTTAAAGCCCGAGATGCAAACGGCAAAACAGCGCTGATGTATGCCGCCGAACGCGGCGATAAAAAGTCCGTGCAGTTGTTGTTAAAGTCCAGTGCGGAAATTAACGCGGTTGACGCCAACGGCAACTCCGCTCTGCATTATGCCGCCGCCCAAGGAAACACCAAAACGCTGGAAAGCCTTGTAGACGCCGGTGCCAATGTGAACGCGCAAAATAACAGCGGCAAAACGGCATTGATGTTTGTTGCGGGCAGAAACTATTTTGTTGCAGCAAGTCAGGAGAACGCTATTGATTTATTATTAAATGCGGACGCCGATACGGCATTGGTGGATAAGAGCGGCAAAAAGGCAGCAGACTGTTATAATGCCGAAAACTGTGACAACGGGCAGAAATACCTTAAAAAGTTATCGGCAACCAAAGAAGATATGCTGCGCGAAAAAACAAAGAAAACGATGTCATTGCAAAGCAAAAAAAGCCGGCAACGCACGGAAAGCATCGCAAAGCCCGCCGAGCAAGCAGCACAAAGCCAGCAACAGCCGGCTCGAAAAAGCGGGAAAACATCAATAAAAGCAAACGAGGGGCGCTAACGCCCCTTTATTTATCCCAACAAGTTGGGCGTCATTCCCCCCACTCTTTAAACGTCATCCCAAAAAAACAAAGCCTGCGCGTAGCGGTACACCCTTTCCTCCCGCCGCAGCTAAAGTATTGCAGGTGCCTCTGACACAGAAGCCGCTACTTGCGCGTAGCGGTACACCCCCTCAACCCGCCGCAGCCCAAAGTAAAACCCAACAAGTTGGGCTAGTAGAAGTTTTTGGCGATTTTTGCGAAAATGGGTTCGTTGAGGTCTTGCAGTTTGCCGTCTTGCAAGCGCAATTGGCGACTCATACGGGCGGCAAGCTCCATATTGTGCGTGGCAATCAGCGCGGCAAGTCCGGTTTCTTTAATAATCCCGAGCAGAGCGGCAAAAACGTCTTCGGCGGTGTTCGGATCAAGGTTTCCGGTCGGTTCGTCCGCAAGCAAAAGCTTCGGCGAGTTGGCAAGGGCACGAGCAATCGCCACACGTTGTTGTTCGCCGCCGGACATTTCTGCCGGACGGTGTTTAAGGCGATGGGAGAGCTTAAGCTTGTCTAAAAGGAACGCAGCCCGCTCTTCGGCAACCGAGGCGCTTTGCCCGGCAATCAGCATCGGCAGCATCACGTTTTCGAGCGCGTTAAAATCGCCCAAAAGATTGTGATATTGGTAAACAAAGCCGATATAATCGCGCCGCAGCCCGGTTCTGGTTTCGTCACTGACCTTGCTGATATCTTTGCCGTTAATGCAAATCTGCCCCGAAGTGGGTTTATCCAAAAGCCCCGCAACCTGCAAAAGCGTAGACTTGCCCGAGCCGGACTGTCCGACCAGAGCGGTCACTTCGCCGGGGCGGATATTGAGGTCAATTCCTTGCAAAACCTCAAGATTTTGCTTGCCTTGCCGATAGCTTTTCGTAACGTTAGCAAGCGTTAAAACACAGTTTTCGTTTTCTGCCGTTGTTGTTTTGTTATTCATAGCGCAAAGCCTCCACAGGGTCCATTTTAGCTGCCCGATAAGCCGGATACAGAGTTGCAAGGAACGATAAGCCGAGTGACAAAAGCGTTACCGAAACAACAACCGGCATCTCGACTTTTGCCGGCAGCTGCGAGAGGAAATAAATCTCGGCGGCAAACAAGTCCCGTCCGGCGATAGATTGCAAAAATTGGCGGATATTTTCGATATTGTCGCAAAACAAAAGACCGAGCAACACGCCCAAAAATGTGCCGACCGCGCCGATAAACGCTCCGTCCAAAAAGAAAATGCGCATAATCATCCCTTTGGTTGCCCCCATCGTCCGCAAAACGGCAATGTCGCGCCCTTTGTCTTTAACGAGCATAATAAGCCCGGTAATGATGTTAAACGCCGCCACCAAAATAATCAGCGTCAAAACGATAAACATCACGTTGCGCTCTACATCAACCGCGTTGAAAAAGGCGGAGTTTGTCTGCCGGTAATCATACACATACGCGCGGTTGCCCGAGCTGGCGATGGCAGTGCTGATGAGCTGGCGTGCATAGTCAACATCGGCGTCGTCGCGCAGGGTGACATCAATGCCGGTCACACCGTTGCCGAGCGAAAAGAACTTCTGCGCTGCCTCAAGCGGCATAAAGATAAAGTTTGCGTCATATTCATACATCCCGAAGTCAAATGTTCCCGCTACGAGATAGCTCTTCATCCGCGGCACCGTGCCAAACATCGTGATTTTGCCGTTTGGAGAGAGCAGGGTGATTTCATCGCCCTCGGTCACGCCGAGTTTGTTGGCAAGTTTAGAGCCGAGCACAACCGCATCCCCCTCAAAAAGATGCATATCAAAGTCTTTAAATCCGTCGCGCAGCACTTGTTTTTTTTGTATGTCATTGCCGTTAATTCCGCGCACCATCACGCCCTCGGCGCTGTTGCCCGCGGTTGCCAGCAGCTGCTTTTCAATCATCGGAATAGCAATATTCACCCCCGGAACGTTGGCCTCGAGCATTTTCACCGCCTCGGGATAGTTGTCAAACGGCGTGTTGCGCACGGCGGCGATGCTGATATGCCCGTTAATGCCGAGAATACGGTTTAAGAGTTCGGCTTTAAAACCGTTCATCACCGAGGTTACAATAATCAGCGTTGCCACGCCGAGCGCAATGCCGATAAACGCAAACGAGGTAATAACCGAGATAAACCCTTCTTTTCTTTTGGCGCGCAGATATCTTCCCGCCGCCATTCTTTCAAACTTTGAAAACATCTTAATACTCCTGTTGCCCTCAACCATACAAAAGCCCGTCGGAACTTTCAACCCCGAACCCCAAACAACCCACAAAAAATCTGTTTTATTTTAACAGCGCCTCAAACCACATCTGCCGCCGTTTATCAAGCGGAATAGAGGCGTTGGCGGGGCTGGTGGAGGGCAAAACCGCATAGTCAAACGCTTCAAGCAAATCGCCGTGAAAGCGCTTAAACAGTTGGAACGCCTTTTGCCCGTTAAAGAGCAGACGCTTAATCTGCGGATATTTTTTAAATAATGTCCTAAAATCGTTCGGTATGGCATTTTTGATGTTGGTGTCGAGGCTGCCGTCACGCACACAGCTTTTTGCTGCGTCCCATAGTCCGAAACCGTGTGTTGTCAAAAGCGCAATTTTTGCGGCAAAATCCGGCGCGTTATAGTCTTTGCCAAACGCCTCAAACACAAATCTCCAAAATAAATTATGCTTATGGGCATAATATTCGCCCGCCGCCAACGATGCCACCCCCGGCATAGAGCCGATAATCAGCGTTGTCGTGGTTTCGTCTGCGATATAATCAAAACTTTGCGGCAAAATAAATCCTCCGTTTTTGTCAAAGCATATCCGTTCAGCATATTTTCGCAAGCACCGCGCGACATTTTCGCACAAAAAAAGAGCCGCCCTTTCATAAAAAAGGGGAGCTCTTGCTTGTCATTCGGAAAGAAAGCCTTTTAAGGGCTATTTGCTGTTCTTTTTCTCGTTAATAAAATCGCTGACAGGGCGATAATATGTATTAAGCGAGGCTTTCAAAATCTGTTTGCGGTGTCCATTTCCGTTAATGCAATCTGCCAGCAACTGGAAATATTGAGACAAATCTTTCGATATGTCTTCAAATTCATTATAGCCCGAAGTTATTTCGTCTATGGTATCAACAGCAGCCTGCCGCACTTCATCAACAGACATTCTTGTATCAAACACGAGGTCGCATTCGTTAAGGCGAAAGTGCAGGAAATGTCCGGCAAACACCTGCGGACGAACCGGACAATAGGCCAAAACCTGTCTTCCGTCTTCGGCATAAAGCCCGCCGTCTTTAAGGAAAAGCTTGCCGTCTGCGCAGTAAATGGGTTTATTGTTCCCATCCACAACCGAACCGTCTGCTGTGTCATACAGCGTGTTGCGCATTAAGCAGAAATACCCGTCAATCACTTTCATCTCAAAGCTTGCCTGCAAAAGGCATTCCATCTGGGCGTTATAGAGATAACGCACGCCTTGGGCGCAGATAATGAAACTGCCATTGCCGCAAAAGAGAATCCTCTCTGCCTGTTTTGCCGGAGTGATACTTTCCATCTCTGCGTCATACAAATCAGCTATGCCCGTTCCGTAATGCTTGACCGCCACAAGTCCGTTGATGTTTTGTTCAACATTAAGAATTTGTGACTCTTTGCCCAGCAAAACCGGCTCTTTTGTGTCGGTAATATCAGCCAGATAGCAGTTGCCGCCGTCCACAAACACATACGCCGAAACTTCTCCCCACCATTTAACACGGCGGGCGTGCTGGGCAAAAAACTTGCCGTCCGGCGCATAGATTTCGATATATCCGTTGTCTTTGGCAGCAGCCATATAGCCGTTGGCAAAAACGTGAAACGTCAGATACGGCAGCTCGGCAACCTGAAGCCGGTTGATAAAGCAACGCGACAGGCTGTCATAAATGGCAAAGGCGCGCCACATAGGGGTATATACCTTGAAAAAGCCGTTATTGAAGAAAGCAATTTGATGTTCTGCAAAGCGCTTCTCTCCGAAAAACTTCCAGTAGTTCTTCATCTGCTCGGCAGATAAAGCAACATTCGTTTCCGAAACACATAATGTACTCATAACAATATATTTTAGTGTGAATAATAATATTTAAGCATCGCGATAATAGGCACATATAAAAGCGAATGTCAATCTTTCTTTTCCACCATTCCGGATTTGCAATGCAAGTCCTCGCACTTTCCCTTTGGCGTCTTCCCTCGGCTGGAATTTTCAGCTGTTAAAGGATTTGGTATCGTTATGTTCGGCGCTATGACTTTAGAAAAACAGACTGTTGGTTGAAAAAACTCCCCCCGCAGCTAAAGTATCCCCAACAAGTTGGGCATTGCCACAAAAAAAGAGGATGTTTCACAACATCCTCTTTCAATTAACATAAAAGTAAACACCTTTTGGCTAAAAAAACTGTCTTATAATAAATCCTCGTTATCTCTCTGCGCCGCTGCCGGACTGCTGCGGGGCGGAAGTTTCTCGTCTTTTTTCCGGTTTTTCTTTCCGCTTTTATTGGAAAGAAGTTGGAAAGCCTCGCGCGGCAGGTATTCCTGCAAACAGTGTCCGCCGCAAGCCTCTGCCAAAGTGGAATAAGGTGAAATATCCGGAGCAAAAACTGCCGGCATAAACAACGTTTGTTCATTGCTTTGCAGCAAATGCAACACCGAAAATTCTTCGTTGCACACGAAATAAGCTTCGGCATACCAGCCCTTTTTGTTCACAAAGTGGACAACGGCTTTTTTCTCGCCGTCAAGAAAGCACCACAACGCCGGCAATCTTCTGCCGCTGTTCAGTATTTTCAGATGGCGGAGAATAATCTCCATAGCAGATGCCGGCTCGCATGAAAACAGAGTGGCATCTTCCGAAATAAGCGCTAGCGAAGTGCAATCGCCGAATTGCCGCCGGTTGGCATTCTTTTCAAGAAAGGATGAGATAATGCCGACTGTGCAAAAGCTGCGGATAAATTTGGCGAAGTTGGCAATATTGCCTTTTTTCGGACGCCTGATATTTCCCCGAGCAAGAGCAAATAACACCCCCTCGCATTCAGACCAAAGAAGGGTCTTTAAAACATTTTTTTCCATAATGATATATAAGTTATAGTTAATACTGCAGCAAAGTATAACTTACAAATCATTTTTGTCAATATTTTTTTAAGGTATTATTTCAGCTTGGCAAGCTCTGCGGAAATCTGTGCCGCAAGTTCGCCCAAAAGGGAGCTCTGCGCCGGCACATATTCGTCGTAGCCGCCGTCAATTTTGAGCCTGTTGTCAAACCTGCCGGACTTCACAATGCGCCCCATTCTGTTTTTGATGTAGTAAGAAGCTTTTAATACCGCATAATCATCAAGCCTGCCGCTCATTTCTGTAATCTCAACCGCCACGGCATACTGGTAGTTTTTGCGCAAAGGCGTCTGGTTTTCAATTATTGCATTCGGCAACGATAAGGAGAGGTTTTGGTTCAAAACGCGCTGAATCAGCCGTTCCGGCGTTGCGCCCCAGCGGTTAAACTCGTCAATTCGCACCTCATAGTCTTCTGCTCCCAGAGTGGCAATCTGCGGGCGTGCCGTTTCCGCCGGCAGCAAAACCTGATTAACCAACACGGTAAATTTGACATTCGGATAGCTCTGCGCCGCTGTTTGCATTGCCACAGGCTGGAAAAAATGCGGTTTCGGGCTCGAGCAAGCCGTTGAGAGGAGGGCTAATGCCAAAATCAAAATCTTTTTCATCTTAATATTCCTTTCCGGTAATGAGTGCATTCGGATACATCTGTAAGTAGTCCGTTAAATTTTTCATTGAAGACGCCGCCGAAGCAAAGCTTTCAATCATCGCAGCAATGCTTGCCGCGTTTTCACCGACGAGCGAATCAATTGCCTGCGCCGCGCCGCCGACATTTTCAACCATTTTGGCGGTGTTGTTTTTATTTTCGAGCAAAATGTTGTCGACAGTATCAAGCGTTGAGTTCATTTGTTTCAACAGCGGCGGCAGTTCTTTGTCCAATGTCTGGGTAATGTTGTGGACATCCTGCGCGATTTTGGTAATCGGCATCACCTGCAAACTCTTGGAAATCTCTGCAAACGGCGAGGCAATGGTCGGAATTTCATAAAAATCGCCGGCTTCCTCATGCAATACGGCTTTGCTTTTGGGGAACATATCAAGCTCCACCAGCAGCTGCCCCGTAATCACCGAGTTAATCGCAAGCTGCGCCCGAAGCCCGTGCGAGATAAACTGGTTTAAGCGTTCTTTTTCGTCGGTAGTGTCCGTAATCAGCGATTTGCCGTTATAAATTTTGGCATAAACCGGAATGAGGAACTTCATAGTTTTCAGGTTTGCCCGCAAACGCACCGAAGAAACCTCGCCGATTTTCACGCCTTTAAATAACACCGGCGCGCCAACATCAAGCCCTTTGACCGATTCGTCAAAATACATCACGACCGTTGTTTCGTTGTCGCTGAATTTGGATTTCAAAAAATACGCAAACATCAAAAACAAAGCGACCAGACTAATGCTCACAAATAAGCCTATCAATTTCATATTCGGTTGTTTTATCATTCTTTTTTTCCTCTGGTTAAAAATTCATAGATTTCCGCGTTCGGCGGGTTTTTCAAAAGCTCATTCGGATTGCCTCTGCCGGTAATGTTTTTAACTTTGCCGTCCAAAAAGATAGAGTTCGTCCCAATGTTAAAGATGGATTGCAATTCGTGGGTCACAATCACAAAAGTAGTGTTAAGGGTTTGGTTCAGCTCCTTAAACAAATCATCAAGCCGTTTGGAACTGATGGGGTCAAGCCCTGCCGACGGCTCGTCGCAATAAACAATTTTCGGGTCAAGCGCCAGTGCACGGGCAAGTGCAGCGCGTTTTTTCATCCCGCCCGAGATTTCCGAGGGGTAAAAATCATCAAAGCCACCCAGCCCGACAAGAGCCAGCTTATAAGACGCCAGCTCCGAGATTTCCGCAGCCGTGTAAGAACTGTAAAGCTCCAAAGGCATGGCAACGTTTTCTTTGAGTGTCATAGATGAAAACAGCGCCCCGCTCTGATACATCACGCCGCATTTTTTCATAATTTCGTTTTTGAGAGCCTCGTCCGCTGCTGAAAAATCTTTGCCGTCAATCAGCACTTCGCCTTTAACCGGCGTCACCAATCCGGTCAGCACGCGGAGCATACTGCTTTTGCCGCAGCCGCTTGCCCCCATAATGATAAAGATGTCTTTTTCGTTAACGCTGAAGTTGATGTCATCAAACAGCACAAAGTCGCCATATGCCACGCGGAGGTTTTTAACGGTAATGATTTCTTTGCTCATATCCCCAGCTCCTCTAAAATGACGGTTAAAATGCCGGTAGCAACAATCATCCAAACGAGGGAAGTCACAACCGCGCCTGTGGTCGCTTTGCCCACGCTGTCCGCGTCGCGTCCGGCATTTAAGCCCTCATAACACCCGCAGACGGAAATAATCACGCCGTAAATAAGGCTGTGCAGCAGTCCGACTAAAATATTACGCAGTTCCAGAGCCTTAATTGAATATTCAAAATAAGCGGATGAAGTTAAATCAAGAAAGCTCACGCCGACGACCGCACCGCCCAAAATGCCCAGCACATCGGCAAGCATCGTTAAAAACGGAATTGTCGCCACCAAACAAACCATCCGCGGCGTCACCAGATAATCGGTGATTTTAATCCCGAGCGTTTTTAAGGCGTCTATCTCTTCGTTGACCTGCATTGTGCCGAGCGTTGCCGCAAACGAAGAGCCTGTGCGCCCCGCCATAATAATCCCGACCATAATCGCCGCCATAATGCGCGTCATCCCGAGCGTTACCATACTCGCCACATAAATCCCTGCGCCAAAAGTTTTAAGCTGCAATGCCCCCACAAATGCCAAAATCAGCCCCACCAAAAAGCTGACCAGCGCCACAATTCCGACCGCCTTGTAGCTGCAATCGGCAAAAATAAACCAAAAATCTTTCTTGCGGTAAATTGCTTTGCCCGAGAAAAAGCGCGCCGCGGAGCATAAGGTGTCTTTCAAAAAAGCCAAACTGCCGCGAAAACTTTTGAACATCGCTGTGCTTTTTGCGCCCACGCGCCATAAAAAACCGTTTTCAGATTTTTCCGCCGGCGGCATATTGGCGGCGTTTTTGGTTAAATCCGTTAACTCGCGCAACTCCTGCGGCAAACGGCTCAAATCAGCCTTAAGCCCGTTTTTCTCAAAATATTTGCTCCAGAAATAAACCTCTGCCGCGGTTAAGGTAGAAAAATCAGGTTCAGCCGTTTCCAAATAGATTGATTTAACGCCGGTTCTGACCCAGCGCGCCGTCATTTTTTCGCGCTCTTCCGGCGAATAAGTCGCTCCGTTGCCGAGCTGCAACACATTGTTGCGGCTGTCTGCCCCGTTGATTGTTTTTCCGCTGTCTTCCGCAGCTTTGTTTGTGTTATCCATTGTCAGAAGTCCTCTCCGTTATTTTTTATCCTTTTGTGGAGCGGCAAACCTCAACGGCTGCCTGATTGGCTGTTTCGTGCGCTTCCTGCTGGCTCTTGCCGTTAAGGATGGCGGTGATGAACGCGCCCGCAAACGCATTGCCCGCGCCGAATGCAAAAGATTGGTGAATCCGGCTGTTTTTAACGGTTGTGAGCAGATTGTCCTCTCCCCAGATTTTGCTTTCTTTGGCGGAGTCGGAGAGAATTACATATTTAAGGTTATACTGCTTTTTAAGCCGCGGGCAGATGTCATCGGCATATCCGCGCAATCCTAAAAGGGCTTTAATCGTTTTCAGCTCTTCAACATTAAGCTTGAGGATGTTGGCGCGTTCCAAAAGGCAGCGGATAATCTCTTTGTCATAATAGTTTTGGCGCAGGTTGACGTCAAAAAATTTATAAGCCTTATCGGGTGCGGCATCAATCAAATCCAAAACGGTTGCTTTTGAATAAGCCTTGCGCAGCGCCAACGTGCCGAAATAAACTGCATCCGCCGTTGCAATCTGCTCTTCGGCAGCGCCGGTTGCCGGAATATAATCCCACGCAGCGTTTTCAAGAATATGCGCGGTATAACCGCCGCTCGGGCTTTTAAAAATCAACACGCGTCCCGTAGGGTAGGGGGTGACCGCCAAAACCGGATTAATGCCGAATTTCTGGAGTTCGCTGACAACTTCCCGCCCCAAATCGTCTGCGCCGATAGCGCTGATAAGGTGTCCGTCCGCGCCGTATTTTACGGCATAGTGCAAAAAGTCCGCCGGCGCGCCCCCGAGCTTCCGGCTGTCGGGCATAATGTCAAAAACAACTTCGCCTAATCCGATAACTTGTGGCTTTTTTACTGCACCGGTCATAGTTCCTCTGTATCCAAAAGTTAATAAAGTATTAACTTACTATAACCATTATTTTTTAAGAGTCAATGCGTTTAATATTTTTTTAATCGTAAATTCAAACTGTCATCAAGCAGCTTGGTTGCAACCGGCTTGGCAATTTTGCAAAGATTAAGTTTCTGTCCCTGCCGATAAACGGAGTGGTAAGTTTGGCAATCCTTTGTTTGAGAAACACCGTTATAGATAGATAAGGCAAAAGTCGTTTCCGCCGCCTCTTCCGAATAGCGGTTAATATGTTTCAAAATGCTCGGCAGCCTTAAAATCTCGCCAAATTCCCCCACTGTTGCCAAACAGGTATATTCCGGCAGGTAATATTCGCAAAAGAGGTTGCTGTTATCAAGCGCAATCAGCTTATCTGATTTTGGGATATAGGCGCGGATATCGTGAACAGCATTGGCATAGCCTCGGTCAAAAGAAATTTCCCGAATATCCGCATAGCTGAACCCGAACAATAAAACCGCCAATGCCCCGAACGCCCGCCCGAGATATTTTGTTTCCGCTAACAAAACCGCGCCAGCCAAATACCACACCAGCGCAAAGATTTTCAAATATCGCGCCGTCACCATCGGGCGTATGCCATATGAAAGCCCGATAAGCAAAAGATAGCTGCAAAGAAATGTGCATACGGCAAACCAATACAACCGCTTGATTTTGCAGTCCGCAGTCTTCAGGCAAAACGCCCCAGACCAGACCACAAAGCTGAACGCTGTTGTTACCAAAGATGTCGCCATAAAAGCCAGAGATTGCAAGATTTCCGGCTCAAACGGGTTCAAGAAAAACATCGGGCTCATGTTCACAAAATCAAGGCTGACATACCAAAACCTGCTGATATCCCCGCCGGTTGAAAGCGGAACGGCAAGCCACGGCGCAAACAGCACCGCAGCACCGCCGGCTGTTAAGAAAAACTTTTTGCCGTAAGCCGCAAATTTCTTCTCGCACATCAGGCAAAGCAAAATCCCCGCGTACAAAAACATCAGCCATATCGCGCAATAATAATGCGAATAAAGCGCCAACACTGTCACCGCGCCGAATTTCACAAAGTCAACGGTTTTCGGCGTTTCCAATAGCCGCAAACCATAAACAAGCGCCATCAGCAGCAACAGGGCGGAAAGCATATACGTCCGCACTTCAAACGCCAGCCACAGCGAGCAGGGCATTAAAGCCAACAACGCCGTCATCCAAAGCGCAATCTTATCGCCAAAATCGCGCCGAATTGCAGTTATTGCAAAAATCTGCGCGCCGATAAGCAAAATAAACGAGGCAAAATGCGCTGCCCAAATCTCATACGTTTGCGGAAACACCGCCAATATGCCCTTAAGATACAAATAATACAGCGGCGGCTTTGAATCTTCGGTAATAAGCAGCTGCCACATCTCGGGCAAACTGTCTTTTGCCATTAGCACCGAATAAATCTCATCGCTCCAAAGGTTTAGGTTATTAAGGCAAAGCCCGTAAACGAGCGCCGTTGCCAAAACAAGAACTGCCGCCCGTCCGTTAAAAGATTTGATAAAATTCCGCATAATCAGCCGTTTCCCCGTTAAATATAACACAAAGCTTAAAATCCGCCGCTGCAATTGTCAAACGCTTTGCTGCGTTTATAAAACGAAAATATTTGACTTTAGTTTTAAAACGGGTATAATAAACCTATGTATTAATTATGTTGAGGAGAATGATTATGGTTAATCAGGTAAAAAAAGTTACAACCGATAAAGAAAAAGTAGCTGTTATCCGTGAAATTTTTGGCAGCAAAGCCGATGATGTATTGAAAAAATGCGGAACGCTTGCCTATGATTTTATGTCACTTAATACCAACACTGACATCTGTTACAAATACTATGATTTCCGCTATGTAAATCCAACGGATTTATTTAACAAAGCCCAGAAATTTGTGGAAACTTCCCGCCCGCAGGATATTGCAATGTATACGCATGATCAGGCATCGCGCACGACGGATTGGAATGCCAGAACGGCAGAAGTAAAACAAGGCGTTAATAGATATATGGCTGTTAAAAAACAGGAAGAAAAAGCTAAAAAAGCTGCTAACACACTATCCGATGCGGAAAAGGCAAAACTTTCAGACCTGTTAAAAAGAACGACAGGGCGAGACGATATGGCTGATACATTAATTGCTAAATTTGGCAAAGATGCATATAAAACAGCGTTAGCCGCCGTTTTGGAGCCCGGAAATTTATCAACAGAACTTGGCGTTAAGCCTGATGGAGTGTTCACGAGCGCAAATCTTATAAAAAAATTGGCGGATAAATCCGTTACAGTTGATAATACAAAGCTTACGGCATTTTTGGAGGGCGCGGCAGAGCGGAAAAATAAGCAAACTTCCGGCATCAAAAAAGAGCTTAAAACACAAGAAAAAGTCGCAAAGATTAAGTCAAATATGGGTGAAAACGAAGCAAACTCTATTATGTTGGGAGAAGTTGTCATAACGGCTAAAGCGCCGGATAAGAAAAAGGCTGTTGCTCTGCTTGATGTCAAACTTGCCGAATTTGACGCCTCCAAGATTAAATTGGATATGAAAATCAAATCGCCGGCAGAGATGAAATATGAAGAACTGCTTGCCCAAAAAATGGCAAAAATGCCCGATGACTTAATGGGTAAAAAAGGCGCAGAAATCGGTTTGACCATCGGCGAGCTGCAAAAGCTCGGGGTTGACCCGAAAGGGGATTTTCAGGCAATTCTTAAATCCGTAGGGGAAAAAGACCCAGCCGCCGCTGAAAAGCTTATTCCCGCCGAAGGTTTCAGAGATGAAAAGGTGGTCGTCAGCAAAGAATTGGCAATTGCAGCCATAGAGCGCGCCCAGTTCCGCGAGACAAGCAAAAACCACAGCCGAGCTCGCGCTTAAATTTCCCCCTCTCCTAACCTCCCCCGCCAAGGGGGAGGAATTTTATGCGGCAAACATCTCCCCCCCTTGAGAGGCTCGCGCTTTGAATCTCCTCCCCCTTGAGGGGGAAGGATGGGTGGGGGTGATATATAAAAGCCTTACTATTACACCCCCACCATACTCTCACAAGATTGCCGCACTCATGACATTCGCACACAATAACGCATAAAAAAAGCTCCCTGAAAGGTGCTTTTTTCGTATCAATCAATTTTATAAATACTTGAAATAATAAATACATTTACCATTAAGAGAAAACCGGCACAAAGTATTCCGAATAAGATGCCGAACATCAGATGTATGGTAAAATTCGAAACTTTGGGGAATTCTGCTGCCGCCATAAAACAAAGGTATATAGCCCAGCCGAATGCGGGAAGCGAAGTGTATATGCCGACTTTTTTAGAGATTATCAAACTCAACAAAAATAGCCCCAAAGGCAGCACTCCTAAAACAGCGTAAGCAAGAGCTAAATCCACTGAAGAAGGATCAGTGACTCCGCTGTTTAACAGAGTGTTGTATTGCTCTTTGGCATAAGCAAACAATCCCCAGCCAAACTTATAGCACAAAACAACCTCAATAAAAAGTAACAGAAAAAACAAAATATTTGAAGCCTTGTCTTTTGCTGCATTATAAGTTTCTTGACCTCCGACTTTTTGCAGCGATGTATAATAATCGCCGTTAAAGGTAAAAACAAGCCAAAACTCGCGCAGCTTATTGCTCAAACCGGATTTTCCCTCCTGTGCGGCAAGTTTATAGATGTCTTCCTGTTTTTTCTTTTCCTGAAGTTCTCGTTCCACTTCGGCGCGGATATTTCCGCTATGATAATCCTGTATCACGGTTTTAATCCGTTCCTGCAGGCGTTCTTTAATAATATCGTCTATATTTTCCATAATCTATAATTTTTAAGTTCATAATAATTTATAATTAGACAAAATATAACACGAAAAAACATTTTTTGCAACAAAAAAATCCCCGCTTTATAAAGCGGGGAGAAAATCAACGAGTTGCCTCTTTACTTAATTCCTCAATCAGCCACTTGTAAAACGGGTTGGCAAATTCATCATAGAGTTCCCGTGCTTTTGCCAAATCAATCTCCTTGCGGTCAATCACCGCCTCGGTCAACACCGTGCAGGTGTCTTCCTTAATGTCGGCAGCACCGCCGGAAACATAATATTCCTCAACCACACGGTCGCTCTCGTCCAAGATCTGCACCACGCCCATATCAATCACCATCAGCGTCGGTGCACGCCCTTTGATAACCGTAAGCGTTTTTCCGGCAGAGGGCAGCACCGCACGATACACGCTCTTGTCAACCGCCAGCTTTTCAGGAATATAGATTTTAAGCGCAATATCCGAAGCCATCGTTAAGCAACCTCGTTTTTGCGGGAATTATACCGTTCGAGCACTTCGTCAATCGTGCCGGCCATATAGAAATCCTGTTCGGGAATTTCGTCATACAGCCCCTCAAGAATGCCCTTAAAGCCTTTGATAGTGTCTTCAAGCTGTACAAAACGCCCTTTCTTGCCCGTGAACACTTCTGCCACAAAAAACGGCTGTGAGAGGAACTTTTGAATTTTACGCGCGCGGGAAACGACCATCCTGTCCTCGTCAGAAAGCTCGTCCATACCCAAAATCGCGATAATATCCTGCAGCGAGCTGTATTTTTGCAAAATTTCCTGCACGCCGCGTGCCACTTGATAATGCTCTTCGCCAACAATATCCGGGCTTAAAATACGGCTGGTCGAATCAAGCGGGTCAACCGCCGGATAAATACCGAGCTCCGAGATTTTACGCGATAACACCGTTGTTGCATCCAAGTGCGCAAAAGTTGTCGCCGGCGCCGGGTCGGTTAAGTCATCCGCCGGAACGTATACCGCCTGCACCGAGGTAATAGAACCGTTTTTCGTGGAGGTAATGCGCTCCTGCATCGAGCCCATATCCGTTCCCAAAGTCGGCTGATAGCCCACTGCGGAAGGAATGCGCCCCAGCAAAGCCGAAACTTCAGAGCCTGCTTGCGTAAAGCGGAAAATGTTATCAACAAAGAACAAAACGTCTTGATTCTCCACATCGCGGAAATATTCTGCCTCGGTCAAACCTGTCAAAGCCACACGCGCGCGTGCCCCCGGAGGTTCGTTCATCTGCCCGTAAACAAGCACGGTTTTCGAGTTGCCGCCCTTAAGGTCAATAACGCCCGATTCTATCATCTCGTGATAAAGGTCATTACCCTCACGCGTACGTTCGCCCACGCCGGCAAAAACCGAATAACCGCCGTGCCCTTTGGCAATGTTGTTAATGAGTTCCATAATCAGCACCGTTTTGCCAACGCCCGCACCGCCAAACAAGCCGATTTTGCCGCCTTTGGAGTAGGGCTCAAGCAAATCGATAACCTTAATGCCGGTCACAAAAATCTCGGGGTCTGTCGCTTGGTCGATAAATTCCGGTGCTTCGCGGTGAATTGGAAAATATTCTTTGGATTTAATTTTGCCACGCCCGTCCACTTCGTTGCCGACAACGTTAATAATGCGTCCCAAAAGTTCCGGACCGACCGGCACCGTAATCGGCTTTGCGGTGTTGTAAACCTTAATGCCGCGGCTTAAACCGTCGGTGGTGTCCATTGCAATTGTGCGCACCACGTTTTCGCCCAAGTGCTGTTCAACTTCAAGCACCAGCCTGCGCCCGTTAGCCTCGCATTCAAGCGCGCTCAAAATTGCAGGCAGGGCGTCCGTGTTCTGAAATTTGACGTCGACAACCGCGCCCAAAACCTGATGGATTTCGCCGAGTTTGCCCGAACCCTCAAGCTCTTTAATATGTTGGCGCAGCTCTTCAAGGCGGATATCGTTTTCTTTTGCCAAGTCTTTTTCTTCCGCTTTTTCTTCTGCAATTTTTTTCTTTGCCGCCATCGTATCTTTACTCCTAAAGTTAATCTTTACATTGCTTCCGCACCGGCGACAATTTCGACAAGTTCCGTCGTAATCGCCGATTGGCGCAAGCTGTTATATTTAATTGTCAGCGAACTGATCATATCCCGCGCGTTGCGGTTTGCGTTGTCCATTGAGGTCATGCGCGCCGCGTGCTCGGAGGCCTGCGAGTTAATCAAAATCTCAAACATCGCCGTACGCATATAAAGCTGCGACAGTTGTTCAAGCGTTCCGAGCGCATCGGGAAAATAACCGTAAAACGCATCGCCGACACGGTTTAAGCCTTTGTCTTCAGGTTCAAGCTCAATATCATACGGAATAACCTGTTTTGAAAGGTAAGACTTGCTCAAACCCGATAAAAAGTCGCTGTAAACAATCTCACAGATATCCGCACCGTATTGCGTTTTCTTTTCCCAGACGTCTTGCAAAAAGTATAGCGCCTCGGCGTAAGTCAAATGCTTTTTAATAACATTCGGATAAGCCCCCTCAATGTCATTAACGCCATAGCGTTTCAACCCTGCCGCCGCCTTTTTGCCATAGCAGAACACAATCACTTTCTTGCCGGCATTTTTAAGCTCTTCAATGCGCCGTTTTGCCTCTTTGGCAATCATGGAATTATAACTGCCGCAAAGCCCGCGGTCAGATGCCAAAACAAACAGCATATATGTCTGCGGATTTTGGGGCTGCACCAGCATTTTCGGCAGCATAAACTTAACGCCTTTTTCAAGCTCCTGTTGTTTCAGCTCAAGCAACACTTTCTTGATGTTTTCAATCATCATCTTCTGGAAGAGTTCGCTCTTGTCGAGCGTCAGCTGCGCACGGCGGAATTTTGAGGCAGCCACCATCTTCATCGCCGAAGTGATTTTGCTGGTGGACTTAATGCTCTCAATTCTGGTCCGAAGCTCTTTTAAACTTGCCATCTGCCGTTTCCTTTATGCCGATTTCAGCCCGTTTTCGTCACGTTCGCGCTTGCGAGCCTCAATAAAGTCGTGCGTAACGCGTTCCATAAAGTCGCGCATTTCCTTGTCAAGCTCTTCGGAGATGATTTTCTTCTCGCGGATTTCTTTTAACAGGTTATGCCGTTCGCGCTTAAACGCCTCTAAAAGGTAAGCCTCATAGCCCTTGATTTCCGAAACGTCCAGCTCGTCCAAAAAGCCTTTAGAGCCTGCAAACAAAATCACGATTTCTTCTTCCAAAGGCAGCGGATGATAAACCGGCTGTTTCAACATCTCGGTAAGTTTTGCGCCGCGGTTTAAAAGCTTTTTCGTTGATGCATCCAAATCCGAGGCAAACTGTGAAAATGCCGCCATCTCGCGATATTGCGCCAAGTCAAGTTTCATAGTTCCCGAAACCTGTTTCATCGCTTTAACTTGAGCCGCCGAGCCCACACGGCTTACGGAAATGCCGACATTCACCGCCGGACGCACGCCCTGATAAAACAACGAGGTTTCCAAAAAGATTTGTCCGTCCGTAATTGAAATAACGTTGGTCGGAATATACGCCGAAACGTCGCCCGCCTGCGTTTCAATCACCGGCATTGCGGTTAAAGACCCGCCTCCGCGCGCCTCGTCCAATTTTGCCGCGCGTTCCAAAAGCCTTGAGTGCAGATAGAATACGTCGCCCGGATAAGCCTCACGCCCCGGCGGACGGCGTAACAGCAAAGACATCTGGCGGTAAGCCGTCGCCTGCTTGGAGAGGTCATCATAAAAGATAACCGCGTGCATTCCTCTGTCGCGGAAATATTCGCCCATCGCGCAGCCGGCATACGGAGCAATAAATTGCAGCGGCGCGGCGTCCGAAGCGGTTGCCGCGACCACGATTGTGTAGTCCATCGCGCCGTAATCGCGCAAAGTCTTCACCACCTGTGCCACGGTTGAGCGTTTTTGCCCGATGGCAACATAAATGCAAAACAGCTTGTCTTTGTCGCTTTTTGCCATATCGTTGGTGGCTTTTTGGTTAATGATGGTGTCAACAATGATGGAAGTCTTGCCGGTTTGTCTGTCGCCGATAATCAATTCGCGTTGTCCGCGCCCAATAGGAATAAGGGAGTCGATAACTTTCAAGCCGGTTTGAACAGGCTCGTGCACGCTTTGGCGCTCAATAATTCCCGGCGCTTTGGTTTCCACGTTTGAAAATTCGGCGGTTTTAATCGCCCCCAGCCCGTCAATCGGCTGCCCGAGCGCGTCAACCACGCGTCCTAAAAGCTCTTTGCCGACCGGTACGCTCACAATTTTGTTTGTGCGCTTAACCGTGTCGCCCTCTTTGATATCCGCATCCGAACCGAAAATTACGACGCCGACACTGTCTTCGCCCAAGTTCAGCGCCATGCCTTTCACGCCGGAAGAAAACTCGACCATCTCGTTATATTCAACGCCCGCGAGTCCGTAAACCGTCGCAATGCCGTCGCCGACCGACAACACGCGTCCCACTTCTTCCAAATCTGCGCCGAAATTTTGCTTTTCGATTTTCTCTTTCAAGATTGCGGAAATTTCTTCTGCTTTAACCGTCATTGTTTCAAGCCTTTCATCGCATTAAAATTTGTAAACTTCATTTCCTTCTCCTAATTTCCTTTGGCGAGCAGTTGCACAAGCTTCGCAAGTTTGCTTTTTATGGTATCATCCACAAGGTATGAGCCGAACCTGACCGATAGCCCGCCCAACACTTCCGGTCTGACCGTATACGAGATAACCACCGGCGTTTTCAGCTTTTTCTCTAATATCTTCTGAAGTTTGGCTTTTTGCCCGTCTTCCAGCTCGACAGCCGATTCGGCAAACACTTCGCTAATTCCTTTGTCTTGGTAATACAAGCGGATAAATTCCGCGGCAATCAGCGGCATAAGTTTCAGGCGGTTATTCTCGGCGGCAAGCTTTAATATTTGTTCCGAAACGGCGGATAAATGCGCTTTTTGGGCGAGTTCGGAAATAATTTTCAGCTTATCGTCCGTGCTTTCAATCGGCGCAGACATAGCATTCCACAAAGGGGAAATGCTGTCGATTCCGTCTCGCAAGGCTTTTGCCTCTTCAAACGCCGCGTTTTCGGCGTTCATATCTTTCGCTGCGCCGAGCCAAGCCTCTGCATATGCCGCCGCAGTTTTGAAATTCGAAACTTTTTGCACCATTTTCTTTATTAAATTCCTAAAATTATTCGTTCGCAAACAACAATTACCAAGAAAATACTTATTTTAAATTAAGATTTCCATAACAAAACGACTTTTTTTCACAACAAAATTTACCCCAAGGGCATAATAAAAGCCCCAATCCTGATGGAAAGGGGCTTTTATTCATTTTTTTTGCGTTTTCATCCAGCAGCCCACAAGGCACAGCATCCACGTCGGCACTTTTCGTCCCGGCAACTGGTCAATAAAGATATTGCCGTTGTTGTCAAAAAGGATGTTGTCATCCACAAACCAGCCGTTATGTAACACTTTGACTTTGGCGGAATTAGTGAAACACAAACGGTTGCCTGCGGCATCAAACACACCTGCAAATCGGGGATTTCCGTCTTTGTTGATAGACATACAATACATTCCGTTCGGGTAGACGCGGGCAAAACGCAGATTGCAGCCTACACGGTTTTGTTTGTTGTCAAACAAAGACAGCGCCCCGTTTTCCATCCCCTGATACCAACCGTTGGGGTAGAGCAGGGAATACCTGTCAAACGGCGCGAGCTGTTCTCCGTCGGGCGAATAGATTATTTTGTCGCCAGCACGGTTTGTGAGCATAAACTTGCCATCTTCCGCCTGCATAATTTTTTTGACTGCGGGAATGGAAATACAATCGTATGCCGGGTGGAGCAAAAAGGTAAACCCGTTGGAAAGCCACACAGCCTGCCATCCGTTTCGGAGCTTTTTGCGACCGCTGACAAATTTGCCGTAGGTGAATTTAAAATCCGGCGGCAAATCGCGAAATAGTAATAATTGTAAAATGTTCATAATGAGTAAATGTTTTTATAATAATTTTTTAGTGCCCGTATCATACGCTTTTAAAAAGACGATGTCAAATAAAAACTTGCCAAACAAACTCAAATCTGCTATACTACCCATATATATACCTCCCCCCTTGAGGGGCTCGCTCTTTAAACCTCCTCCCCCTTGAGGGGGGGAGGATGGGAGAGGGTGAAAACATAAAGCAACTTTAACGAGTCATTGCGAGGCTTTCCTGCAAGCCGTGGCAATCTCAACCAACAGGAGCAACACAACCAAATGTTCATCGAAATCACCACTCCGCAAAACCCGCTCCGCCTTGAAAACGCCCTCCGCCCCTACAAACGCGGCGAAAAGCCCTTTACCCCCGAGGTTGCCCGCCAAATTCTCCAATCCACGAACCACAAAAAGAACATCTATGACACGCTCCAACTCATCGCCGCCCTCCCCAAAGAACAACAAGCCGCGTATAAAGACATCGTCCTCGCCACATTCGACCATCGCGAGCAACCCACTGATACCATCCTCCTCGGCAAAAAACTCGCCGCCTCTCACGGCTTTGAAGACGAACTGAAAAAGCTCGTGATTACGGCAAAAAATTACGATTACGCCAAAGATTGCATTTTTTACCATTCCGGCATCAATAAGAAAAGCTATATATGTGTGCAATCAGAAGCGGATATTTCAAAATATCCGGATAATTGTTCAATTATCTGCACTCATAAAAATATCTCTTTGACTTGTACAAATCCAACGGCTAAGGAGTTAAAGTTCACTCCGGAATCTTCTGTTTATATGCTGATGTGCATTCTTCCCCAAAATGTAGATTTCTCAATGTGTGATAAGGTGGAGGAGTTTGTTGCCGATTATAATAACGTCCAAACCATAACATTCAAAAACAAGGGGCAAAAAGATAAGTGGACAGATAGTAAAAATAAAGGCAGCCTTAATATTCCGCGCGACTGGCAGGGCACAATCATTTACACCGATGAGCAGCCGCCGCAAAACGGATTAAATAAAATCATCACCCGCGGTATAACCCGCTAAAAGCCACAAAAAAGGAATACGCGCGTAGCGGTATATCCTCTCCGCCCGTCGCAGCTAACATCCCCCCCCCGACAAGTCGGGCAGGTGGCGCTAAAAGCCACAAAAAAGGAATGCGCGCGTAGCGGGATATCCTCTCCGCCCGTCGCAGCTAACATTCCCCCCCGACAAGTCGGGCAGGTGGCGCTAAAAAGCCACAAAAAAAGAAATACGCGCGTAGCGGTACACCCTCTCCGCCCGCCGCAGCTAAAATTATGCAAGTGCCGCTGGCACCTACATGAAGGAGTAGGGATTGATATCGATGTCGACGCGGACGTTGCTTTTAATTTTGACCATCGCGAGCCATTTTTTGAGGACGTCTTGAATATTAATATTTTTGGCGGTTTTAAGCAAAAGGCGATAACGATAACGCCCGCGCAAAAGGTTCATCGGGGCAGGGGCAGGACCGAGCGTTTCAATCAAACCTGTGTTTGGTGCGCATTTGCCGAGATAATAGGCGGCTGCCTCTGCCGCTTGCTGGCTGGTTGAGGAAATAATCAGCGCCGCGAGCTTGCCGTATGGCGGCATTTTTAGAAAACGGCGCGAGTTTTTTTCAATCTCGATAAAAGCCTCGCGGTTGTGTTGGATAACAGCCTGCAAAACAAGATTGTCGGGATAGAGAGTCTGCAGGTAAACCACACCTTTTTTCGCGCCGCGTCCCGCACGTCCGGAAACCTGCGCCAAGAGTTGAAACGTCTGCTCGCTTGCGCGCAAATCCGTTCCCATCAAGCCCAAATCGGCATCAATCACACCCACGAGCGTCAGGTCGGGGAAGTTGTGCCCTTTGGCTAAAATCTGCGTGCCGATAAGAATGTCTACTTCTTTGTTGGCGGTTTGGTGGATAACCTCGGAAATGGCTTTGTAGTTAGTGGTAATGTCTGAAGATAAAATCGCCGTGCGCGCGGTCGGAAAGCGCTTTGCCACTTCTTCGGCAATGCGTTCCACCCCCGGACCGCAGGCGGTCAAACCGTCTTCCGAGCCGCATTCGGGACAGCGTATGGGTGTAAACATCTTAAAGCCGCAATGGTGGCAGATAAGCTCGCCGGTGATGCGGTGTTCGGCAAGCCACGCCGTGCAGTGCGGACATTGAAAACGGTGTCCGCAGTCGCGGCAGATTAAGAGCGGCGCATATCCGCGGCGGTTAAGAAACAACATCGACTGCTCGCCGCGTTCAAGATTATGCTGCAATTCGTCAACAAGTGTCGGCGCAAGAAACGAAACGCCCCATTCGCCTTTTTGCGGCTTGTCTTTTTTAAGGTCGATAATCTTAATCTCGGGCAGCACGGCTTTGGCATAGCGCTTGGTGAGTTTCACGCAGTCATATTTTTGTTCTTCCACGTTGACAATCGTTTCCAAATCGGGCGTTGCGGTTGAGAGGATAACCGGAATTTTCTCAAGATGTGCGCGTAATACAGCCATATCCCGCCCCTGATAGGTCACAAGGCTTTCCTGTTTAAAAGAATGGTCGTGGCTCTCGTCAACGACGATAATGCCCAAATCGGCATACGGCAAAAACAGTGCCGACCGCGCCCCGACCACCACTTTGGCTTGGTTGCGTGCCACCGCTTTCCATGTTTTAGCTTTTTCTTTCACGCCCACTTCCGAATGCCAGATATAAGGGGTAACGCCGAACCGGTTTTCAAACCGTTTGAGCCATTGCGAGGTTAAGGAAATTTCCGGCACGAGCACCAGCACCTGCTTGCCGAGGGAGAGAGCCTCCGCCACAGCCTCAAAATAAACCTCGGTTTTGCCCGAGCCGGTCACGCCGTCTAAAAGCGTTGCCGAAAAACCGTTGTTGACCTTGCGTACCAAAATATCTGCCGCCGCCTGCTGTTCATCGGTCAGGTTCACCTGTCGGCACAAGTCGACTTTTTGTTCGCCGCTTTCTTCGTTAATAAGCATCTCGCGTTTGTAGAGAAAGCCGCTTTTAATCATCGCCGCGATAACATTCTCGCTTGCTCCCGTTGCCTCAATAATTGCCTCTTTCTCCGCCTCATAGCCGTTTGCCAAAAAGTCAAACACCGCCTGGCGTGCGGGAGTAATGCGAATACCTTGCAGATTTTCGTTTTTAATCTTGAGCCCGTAGAGTGTCACTTTTTGTTTGGGCAGTTGGTTGGTCTTTTGCCCCAGCGCCATTTTTAAAACCAAGCCGAGCGGGGCAAGGTTATATTCGGCAGTTTTTTTGATAAATGTTATCATCGCCGCCGAAAGGAAAGGTAGGTCGGGAATATCTTTAATCGCTTTAATCTTTTTCGGGTCAATCTCGGCGGTTTGTCCGATTTTCCAAACCACGCCGGCAAGTTCTTCGCGCCCGAACGGCACAATCACAATCTGCCCGACAGATAAGCTCTCTTCCGAGGCGTAGTCAAACACATCGTTAAAGGGCAGGGGCAAAAGAACGCCGTAAATTGCCATCGGCCGTTAATCTCCGATAATAAGCGTTTCGCCGCCAAGACGGATAGAAACACCGCTCTTATTTAAATAAGACAGCAGATAATAAAGCGGTGCGTAAGAAGAGGCGTTTTCTTCCGGTTCTTCACCGTTTAAGATTTTGCCGATGTTGGCAAGTTTGGCGCCGTTCAACGGAGCGGGCGATTCGGGGGTTATCAGCAGTGCGTTTTCCGTCTGGGTCACGCGGATTTTCCCGCCTTTGATAATCACATCCGCCATCATCATCACCGCCGGCATCACCAGTTTATAAATTTTCGGCGTTTCAATGGTCAGGTCAAGGCTGACGGGCGTGTTAGGGTTGCCGAGCGTTAAGAGGTAATCAGCGGTAATTTCCTCAAGTTCGCCTAATGTTTTGACCGCCGCGTTTGAAAGCCCGAAACAAAGTCTGAAAAATTTAAGGCGTCGGCTCAACACTTTAGAGCTGAAATTTAAAATGTTGCTTATATCTTCTTTATCGTCTTCATCGCCTTCGTTCAAAAGCTCCACGGCGTTTGCGACCGCGCCGATATTGCCGATAAGGTCATGCGATAAACGTGTTGTTAAAATCTCGCTTAATGTTATGTCATTCATTGTTTATTTCCTGTCCAAGCGTCGGTTTAAAAAGTGTAATAGTTAGTGTTGGCAAGCCGGGTGTCTTCGTTAAACATCCGCGCCGTGTCCAAATCTTTTAAGAGCGGGTCAACCAGTTCCAGCGAGCCGGTTCTGGCTTTCATATAAGGCTTTTTGCCGCCCAATCCCCACTTAACCTCCGAGGTATTGTCCGGCGGACCGTATTTCAAATCTATCCGCCGCCAAAAGTCATAGATTTTGAGGTTGTTGATATAAACGCGGTTAGAGGCTTTGCTGTCAGAAAGCGGCACGCTGCTTTGATAAAAAATCCGGTGCGCGAGGTTTCCGGTAAAGCTCGAGCTGTAGTTGACGTCAATGCTTTCTTTGGTGGAATAGCGATTATAGGTTTCGTGGTTAACAAAGTTATAGCCGTTTTCAGACGCAACGCGCGTGGCGCAGGCATTAAGCCGTTCAAAGCCGATAACGCCGTGCTGCCGGCAAAGCTCTTCGCAGCGCCATTTAATGAAGTTCGGAATTTCCATATTCTGTACAATGCGTTTATAGCCTTGCGCTTCTAATGTCCGGAAGACTTCCTCGGGCGTCATCCGGAGCTTGATGCCCGAGATGTCAAAATGCGCGGCGTTTTTGCGTTGGCTCACAACCAGTTTGCGCAGTTCCTCTTCTTCCTCATCGCTCATTGCCGTGTCTGCCTCGCTGTCGGCGCTTTTTTTCTTGCCGCCCGTAATCAGGCTTTTAAGCCAGTTTTCCGATTCGCCGCTGTCTTCTTCGGCGGTTTGGGTATTTTCTTCGGTGCTGTCTTTTTTGGGGGCTGCGCTGGATTTGGCAAGGTTTCCGGTCAGCGTGTCTTTAACGTCCACCTCAATTGCCGGAGCGGAGGTTTCGTTTTTCTTTTCAAACAGCAGCAAATCCATTTCCGACTGTGCCAAAGCCGGAGCAGCCGTTAAAAGCCCTCCTGATAAGCCCCATATCGCTAAAATTAACTTACTGTTTAAACGCATTTTCCTGTTCCTGTTTCCGCCATTATAACAAAGCTTTTTTAAAAATCATCTAATTTTTAGTATTTACAAACCGAAGATATGCATTTATAACCGTAAAGCATAACGGAAAGGATAAAACGATGGAATTAAAAGCAAATGTTATCGGGGCGGGGCTTGCCGGCGCAGAGGCTGCGTGGCAGCTGGCGGAGCGCGGCGTTTCGGTCACGCTTTATGAGATGAAACCGCATAAGCGCTCGCCCGCGCACAAGGCGGATACATTTGCGGAGCTCGTGTGCTCCAATTCCCTGCGGTCGGATGATTATGTGAATAATGCCGTAGGATTGCTGCATCAGGAAATGCGGCTGGCAAAATCGCTCGTGATGGAAAGCGCAGATGTGAATAGAGTTCCCGCCGGCGGCGCGTTGGCTGTGGATAGAAACGGATTTTCCGAATACATCACCGCCAAATTGCGCAACCATCCGAATATCACGATTGTCCAAAAGGAAATAACCGAACTTCCCGCCGCGGAAGAGGGCTTGAGTATCATCGCCACCGGACCGCTCACCTCCGAGTCGTTGGCGGCGGATATCTCTGCGGTTATCGGCGGCGAAAAACTGTCGTTTTATGACGCGATAGCGCCGGTGGTATATAAAGAGAGCATAGATTTCACCAAAGCGTGGTATCAGTCGCGCTATGATAAGGGCGATAAGTTTGACTACATCAACTGCCCGCTTAATAAAGAACAATACGAAGCGTTTGTGGACGCGCTGTTAAGCGGTGAAAAAGCCGAGTTTCACGACTTTGAAAAGCCCGAATATTTTGACGGCTGCCTGCCGGTGGAGGTCATGGCGGAGCGGGGCAGGGATACGCTGATGTACGGCCCGATGAAACCGGTCGGACTGACCAATCCGCACAGCGAGGAAAAGCCGTATGCTGTCGTGCAGCTGCGGCAGGATAATAAAGAGGATACGCTGCGCAATCTGGTCGGTTTTCAAACCAAGCTCAAACATCCCGAGCAGGTGCGCATTTTTAAGATGATTCCGGGGCTTGAAAACGCCGTGTTTGCCCGCTTGGGCGGCATCCATAAAAACACTTTCATCAAGTCGCCGATTCTATTGGATAATTGCCTGCGCTTAAAAAAACGCCCGCATATAATGTTTGCCGGGCAAATCACCGGTTGCGAGGGCTATGTCGAGAGTGCGTCCATAGGCTGGCTCGCGGGCTATTTTGCTGCCTGCTGTCTAAAAGGGGCGGAGCCTGTATTGCCGCCGCGGGAATGCGCGTTCGGCTGCCAGCTTGCGCATTTGACCGACGATACGGATATTGAGCGCTACCAGCCGATGAACATTAACTTCGGGCTGTTTCCGGAACTGCCGAAAGTGATGACCGCCAAAGGCAAACTGCGTTATCTGAAAGGAACCGAGA
This sequence comes from uncultured Alphaproteobacteria bacterium, assembly GCA_910576955.1. Taxonomy (GTDB): domain Bacteria; phylum Pseudomonadota; class Alphaproteobacteria; order RF32; family CAG-239; genus CAG-267. Next base: position 90,796 of record CAJTJB010000003.1, read on the forward strand.
AAAAAGCCGCGCTGACCGCCCGCGCGCTAAAAGCCGCAAAGGAGTGGCTGGATGGAATTTGCTAACCTGCCGCATTGGACGTTTTATGCCCGCCTGATACCGGCGGAAGACCGGCATTTTGTGCTCTCGTATCTCCGCTGGCTCAAGCTGTTAGCCTTGCGCGGCACGCACCTTAAGCCCGTGCACGCCAAAACTTTTAATTATCTTTATCGTGCCGTCAGCCGTAAATGGGGGGGGCAGACTTTGCTCGGATATTTGCAGCAGGAATTTATTGCCCGCAACCTCTCACTTTCGCTGTTGCTTGAGCCGCTGGACGGTTTCGAATGGCTTTCTAAAAATCGCTACACGCTCTCGTTTGCCAAAGCCTCGCCGATAGCGCTGCAGATAATCTCGCCCTTGGCGCGCTTGGTGGCAATTTTGAATAATCAACGCCCGCCGTTTTATCAGCCGTTTGCCAGCCTGCTGTTTGCCTATGCGATTATGTATATCCTCAACAGCCCAGAGTTGCAGCGCATATTGGCGCAATCCCTTTTGCAAACAAAACCTGCCGCGCTCAAAAAACAATTGCCGCTCTTGTTAAGCGAGGCAAAACAGGTGCTGTCGGTCATAACCGGTTTTCGGTTTAAGCTCCAAATCGCGTTTTATGTGGGTTTTTACCACCGTCTGATACAAAAAAACGCTAACCATACCGAAAATAACATAAATTTTCTTGATTCTGTTAACGCATTTTTATATGGTTTGTGGTATATGCTGACTGTAAGGGATAATACCCGCGGACTAAATAAACTATAAAAAGATAGGAATTTCAATGAGTTCAATCGGACGTATCGTCAGAAAAAATCATTCTGCCGTTTTTTGGTGCACCAGACACTACCCGAAAGCCAAGCGCGAGGCGGTCTACACGCTTTATGCACTGGTTAAGCATTTTGACGACTTGAGTTCGAGCTCGCTGCCCGAAGAGGAAAAAGCGGAAGTATTAGCCGCGTGGCAGCGTGAAATCAGCAATATCTATGATAAAAAAGTCCCGCAAACCAACATCGGTCGCAGAATATACAAAAATTGTATGCGCTTTAAGCTTAATCGTGAAAGTTTAGAAACCATCTTAAACAGTTTCGCGATGGATTGCCCCAAGCCGCTTTTTTGCCCCGCCATGGCGCAGTTTGAGGAATATTGCGCCGGTGTGTCGGAAATCCCGAGTTATCTGATATTAAAAATTATTGCCGAGTTTGATGAAGAAACCACCCTTGCCGTCAGCCGCTGCATCGGCAGAGCGGTTGAAATCACCAATATCTTGAAAAACATCAAAGAAGACGCATTAGGCGGTCACGTTTATATTCCGCGCGAATTTCTTGACAAAGCCGGCATAGAAAAGGACTTGTCAGCCAAAGAAATCCTGACCCATAAAAACCTCTATGTCGCGCGGCAGGCACTTGCCGATATCGCCCGCAAATCGTTTAACGAGGCGTATCGTTTATTGGAAGAAAACCATAACAAAAACTCCAAACCGATAGTTTATATGCTAAACCTCTACCGCGCCTATTTTGAGCTGATGGATAACCGCGGCTGGGAAATCATCTCCCCGAAACCCGAGCTCAAGTTCAAAGACCGCTGCAAGCTCGTCTGCAAAGCCCTCTTTAAAAGCGGACACTGATTTTTTTATTTCTTTTATATTTTGCAATAAAAAAGGGCAGTGTTACTGCCCTTAATTAAATTCAAAACAATACTATCTGTCAAAATCATCTTGTTTGAACGGAGCTGCCGCAGTTGCCCGCACAGCTTCGCGTTTTGCAGGGGCAGCCTTTGTCTCTTGGGAAGTTTCTTTTTCCGAAGAATGCTGCTTTTGAAGAAGTTTTTCTACTTCGCGGGATTTTTTATACATTTTTTTCCTTTCTTCAAGATGTTTTCTGACATCATTGTTTGATTTTTCAGATGAAGATTTGCCAAACTCTAATTTTTCATCAGGAAGAACTGCATTGGAAAGGTCGACAGTATCGGTGGCTGCTTCCGACTGCTTTTCCTGTTTTGTTAAGATTGCATCATCAACTTCAACTTCAAAAATATCTTCTTCGTCTCCGGCATTTACTTTCTCACCGCCAAAGGAAAGATGTTGCAAAGATCTTTTCATTTTGCCGACTAATTTACTCATTTTCTTTCTCCTTAATCTTCAAATCCAGCATTATTGCATAGAAATATTGTACGTTTTTTTTGAGCAATTTTGCAAGAAAGTAACTTATTGATTTTAACAAACTAAAAAATATTGACATTTGCTCAAAAAAAACGTACCTATTTTAAACGCAGCTTTTCTCATTGCATATTCCCGTTGATAAAGCGTTAAAAACATTTGCCAATCCATAGGGATAGCGTTTAAACTCAACCCGATACATGGACTAACCTTTACAGGATTGAACGATGAATAAATTTACCCTGATGGCAGCCGTTTGCGCTTTAACGCTTGCGCCAAACGTTTCCTCTGCCGAAGAAACCGCCGCCCAAGCCGAAACGATTGCCGCGGCGAGCTCCTTAAAAGCAAATGTGAAAAGAATTGCGTTGGAATATATGGAACACAGCGTCAGCAACAAAAATGACCCGAACTATCCGGACTCATACAATGCCGACGAGCAGCATAACATCGGCGGCGTGTTTGATGGCAACCTGACCTATGACCGCTCGACCATGGTTTGGGTAAACGGCTTATATATGGAATATGCCAAATCCAAAACCACCGAAGACAACGTGACCACCGAAAACGAAAATAAAGACCAGATTTTGCTCTTTACGGACTATACGCACAAAGTCTGGGAGCTGGAGCAGGGCGTTGTCGGACCATTTGCATATTTGGGTTATGAAACCGAGTTTACAACCTTTGATTTGAACGGCGAAGACTACCGCACTAAAATTCTCCGTGCCAAAGCCGGTTTAAAACTTTATGACGGCACATATTTTAAGCAGTTGTATATCGCCGCCGTTGAAGAAGACGATATGACCTATAATAACGACAATATGAAAACCGGTGCGGAAATCGGCTATGAGTTCAACTATCCTTTGAACCCGAACACCAACTTCGTGTCCGAGGGCTATTACCGTAAGTTCTTCAGCTACAGCCAAAAAGAGCCGACCGACTTTGAATATAAGCTCGCGATAAACAACAGGGTAGAAACCAAACTCGTCGGCGATTTATATTTAGCGCCGTTTTATAACTATGAGTTGGGAGAAACCCGCGGTGCCCGCCGTTCACGCGCGCAGAGCACGCTCGGTTTGTCGCTGACTTATAACAACAGTTTTGATATTTTCTAAACCGGAGAAAACAGATGGGATATATGGAAACGGAAACTAAAGTTCTAGCAATGTTAAAAGCCATACCCGCCGCATATAAACAGGCGTTTTGGTGGGCGTTTGCACTGATAAATCTGGCGTTTCTGTTCCATACCGTCAATTTTATGTTTGGCGACCATGACTGGAACTATGTGCGCAGCGCCAATTATTGGAGTGAGGGCGCGTTTGAGGGGCGTCCACTGCATTTTGTGCTCCAGTCGCTGTTTTTCGGCGGCGAGGTTCTGCCGGTGTTGAATAATCTGCTCTCGTTTGCGGCAATGGCATTAAGCGGGCTGTTGCTTGCCAAATATTGGCAGATACCGTTCTCAAAGTTCGGGTATGCATTGTTTTCAGCGTTTATAGCCGTGCTGCCCTATACGATGACGTGGCTGTTTTATGCCAAAGATACGCTGATTAATTTGAGCCTGCCGCTGATTTGCGTTTGCGGGCTGCTCGCGGCGGATTTTGCCGTCAAAGCAAAAAAGCCGGTTTATCACCTGTTGGCGGTTGCGCTGTTTTATTTTGCGTTTGCGTCTTATGCTGCAGTAATAAACCTCTTGGGCGTGTGTTTTCTGGGCGGTATAATGCTTGCATATGCTAACGGAACCGATGATATCTGTACGCTTATCGGCAAAAAGCTGATGCCTGCGGCAGATATGCTGGCGGCGTTGCTTATGTTTAAGCTGACACTGGTTTTAATGCCGATAGATATGGGCTATAACACCCAAACCATAACGCTCGCGTATCTGCCGGAAAAATTTATCGAAACCATCGCCGCAATGGTGGCGCAGTTTACAGCGCCGCTGCCGTTTATGGAATATAAATATAAGCTCTTGCTGTTGGTTTTGTCGTTGTTTGGGGCAGGGGGGCTGTTGCTCAAAGGCGGCAGGGGAAAAATCTTGCCGCAGCTGATGCTGCTGTTCGGCGTTTTGTTTGCCTCAAAACTGGCTTTCTTTATTGCCGACGAGCGTGGGCAGATTTTAGCCGAGATGGAAAACTTTGCGTTTGTGCCGCGGTTAGATTTTTACGGCTTGGTGTATGTTTATGCGTTGGGGCTTGCCTGCATTCTGGGGCTGCCGGCGAATAAATGGCGTAAAGCGGGCGTTGCGTTGGCGGTTGTGATTGCGTTTATGTCCGGTGTGCGCGATATGTATGCGCAAAAGGTCTGGAAACTGGGTTTTGATGCCGAGATGAAAGCTCACGAGCGCATTGTTTCCCGTTTGGAGGAACGCGCGGATTTTGACCCGTCGCGCCCGTATCGCTTGTTGCAAATCGGTTCGCTGTCGCTGCGTCCGAATTTCTACCTGAAACCGGAAAAAGAAGAAACGAGCTTGGACTTGCTCTCAACATCGTTCACGCCGCAGTTTATGTCGCGCATAGTTTATAATTTCTATTATCCGCAGGAAATATTTTATAATAATGCCGTGGTGCAAGAGCTTTCTCCGCGCGGCAGACAGTGGCTGTTATACAAAGCCACGCCGTTTCCGCATCAAGACTCAATCTTTATCGACGGTGACATCGTCATAATTGTCCTCACGCAAGAGGGCTTAAACAAAGCGCTCCGCTGATTACCAACGCCCCTTGACACCTGCCCCGAAACCTGCTATACTACCCCCAACAACACCTCATCCTTATCTCTCCTCCCTAACGAAGCTAGAGGGGTAAGGAGGATGGGGACAACCAACCATCCTTATATCACCCCTCCCCCTTGAGGGGGGAGGATGGGAGAGGGTGAAAACATAAAGCAATTTTAACGAGTCATTGCGAGAAGGCGACAGCCGACGAAACAATCGCCCTCTTCCCGCCGCAGCCAAATCGTTGCAGGTGCCGCTGGCACTCATTGCGAGAAGCGAAGCGACGAAGCAATCTCAACCAACAGGAGCAAACCAAATGTTCATCGCCATAACCACCCCGCAAAACCCGCTCCGCCTTGAAAATACCCTCCGCCCCTACAAAAAAGGCGAAAAGCCCTTTACCCCCGAAGTCGCCACCCAAATTCTCCAATCTACCAACCATAAAAAGAATATCTACGACACGCTCCAACTCATCGCCTCCCTCCTCAAAGAAGAACAGGCGTGTTACAAAGACATCATCCTCTCTGCTTTTGAACATCGCGAACAACCCGCAGACACTATCCTCCTTGGCAAAAAACTCGCCGCCTCACACGGTTTTGAAAATGAGCTTAACGCCATCATCAACACTACCCCCGTGTATACCTCTGCGGCAACCCAATCCCAAAAAGTTATTGCCTGTTCGGATGAAAAGCCGTACCTTGACGATTTCCCCAAGGATGCCGTTATTATCTTCACAAACAGCAAAGTTGATTTATCCGGTATGCTCCAATGCAGTCTGGATAATGAGCCGCTAAAATTAGCCATATTCAAAGAGGGAACGAAATTAAATTTATCTAATAATGAATGCCTTCCCAAAAATCTGGATACTTATGTTTCAAAATGCGACGAAGTGGATTTATCGCATTCCATATTACGCTATTATCTCAATGGGGGGGGACAATATGTAAGCCACTCCTTACTCACATTTAAAGAGGGCGCCGTCGTTAATTTGTCACATTGTCCCCAAATGCCGTATCAGTTAGACATTGCAAAGTGCCGCAAAGTTGATTTATCTAATTCGAACCTCTCCAATTTAAACGAGCTTGTCTTAAGCGGCGAAGCCAATCTCGAAAACGCCACGCTGCCTGCATTAACGCTTGATGTTTCCGGCTGCGATAAAGTCAATCTGCAAAACATCAAAGTTTCCATAGGCTCACACTGTCAAACTATCATTTTTAAAAACAAAAAGCAAATGAAAGAAAGCGGGTTTACCGCCCCCGACCGCTGGCAAGGCAAAATCCGATACACGGAAGAGCAATCTCCTCTTACCCGCCTGAAATCTATCTTCACCCGCTAAAAAAATCCCCCTCTTAAAAAAGGGGGATTATGGTCGTCTTCCTTATTGCAAAAACGCACTTAATTATTGCGTAAAAGCTCTTTGACTTCGTCATAGCTCGGGTAAACGCTGCCGTCACAGCCCAGCAACGCATATGTCGGCGTGGTGCGGAAAATCTTTTGCGCAAGTGTCTGCAAATCGTCTTTAGTGATGCTTTCAATGCGTGCGACAATCTCATCGGTCGGAATCACCCGTTTGAACAAAAGCATCTGGCGGGCGATAATCTCCGCCGTGGTCGACGAACTTTCCAAAGACATCAGCAAACTCGCCTTAATCTGCGTTTTAGCGCGGTTGAGTTCCACATCTTTGACCGACTCGTTCATAATCTTTTTAATCTCGTCTGTCACCACCGGCAAAAGCTCGTGAAGCTCTTTCGGGGTTGTGCCGGCATAAATGCCGAACACGCCGGTGTGTTCAAGCGCTTGGTTAAAGCTGTTAATGGTATAAACCAATCCCCGCTTTTCGCGGATTTCCTGAAACAGGCGCGAAGACATCCCGCCGCCGAAAATCGTTGATAACACGGAATATTGGTAATAGTCCGTATTTTTGTAAGACGCGCCCTCAAACCCGAGCACCAAATGCGTCTGCTCGATTTTTTTGCACTCCAGCCTGCTGCCGCCCACATAAACCTGTTTATCTGCCGTAAAATCGCAATGCGGGGCAACCGTATTCATACGTTCTTCAATCATCCGCACAAATGCGTCGTGGTCAACCTTTCCGACCGCTGCCACCACCATATTGTCGGCGGTGTAGTGTGTGTGCATATAGCGCTGCAGCTCTTCTTTGGTAAAGCCGCGCACCAGCTCCGGCGTGCCGAGAATAGTCCGTCCCGTCGCTTGGTTCGGAAAAGCCGATTCTTGAAAATAATCAAAAACCAAATCGTCCGGCGCGTCCACAGATTGCTTAATCTCCTGCACCACGACTTCTTTTTCTTTAATCATTTCCGATTCGTCAAACGTCGGGTCGGTGATAAAGTCGCAGAGAACGTCTGCCGCCAGTTCCACATCGCCTTTAAGCATTTTGGCATAAAAGCAGGTGAAATGTCTGGAAGTGTAGGCGTTTGTTGCCCCGCCGACATTTTCGATGTCTTCCGAAATTTGTAAGGTGTTTCTCTTTTTTGTTCCCTTAAAGACCATATGCTCAATAAAATGGGAAATTCCGTTTTCGCTCTTGCTCTCGGCAGCCGAACCAGTGTTTACCCAAATCCCTAAAGAAACTGTTTCAATTTGCGGCCTTTCGGCAGTAATCACGCGAAGTCCGTTTTTTAATGTTGTCTTTCTGATTTCCATATTGCCCGAATTCATAAAAAAAGTTGTTATCAAAAATCTTGCCTGAATATTGGAATGTGCCCGAAATAAACCGTTTATCCGTGCACAAGCCGAATATACACGCTGACCCTTAAAATTTTTTTAATTTTATCTATTTATATAGGAATAAAATCAACTTTTTAAATAAGGAGAACAAAAATGAAGAAAATGCCCCGTTTTGCCGTTGTTTTATCAGGTTGTGGCAGAGCCGACGGCTCGGAAATTCACGAGAGCGTATCCGCCTTGCTGGCAATAGATAAAGCCGGTTGTACTTATCAGTGTTTCGCGCCGGATGTCAAACAAGCTGCGGTTATCAATCACTTAACGTCAGAAAAACAAGACGAAAGCCGCAATGTGCTGACCGAGTCTGCCCGCATTGCCCGCGGCGAGATTAAAGATTTGCGCGCGTTTAATGTCAAAGATTTTGAATGCATCATTTTCCCCGGCGGATTAGGGGCGGTTACCAACTGGTGCGATTTTGCCGAAAAGGGCGTCGCCTGCACGGTCGAGAGTTCCGTAAGCAGCGTGTTGAACGAGGCATATGATAACGGCGTGGTCATCGGCGCAATGTGCATCGCCCCTGTCATTGTAGCCAAAGTTTTGGGCAAACACGGCATCACGGTCACCATCGGCAATGACAAAACCGTTGCCGGAAAAATAACGCAAACCGGCGCCAAACACCAAGACACTGCTGCCACTGATGCCTGCACGGATGAAGAAAACCTAATCGTCACCACGCCTGCCTATATGCTCGCCACCTCCGTCAAAGATGTCTTCGCCGGCGCGGAAGCAATGGTCAAAGAAATGATACGTTTGGCACAATAATGTCTTGTACCTCCCCATCCCTCGGAGAAGGGGGAATATCTCATAATATACCAGGTTTCAAAGATAACCTCTTGACAAAATCCCCGCCGTGGCGTATACCGTGACTCCTAAAAATAATAATTTAAATATATTTATGTATATATGGAAGACTACGATGTTATGTCCGCTAAAGCCGCAGGCTTTATGGCACAAGGGAAAATCGAGCATATCTTAAAGCTTGCGCGGGAATATGCCAAAGACCGCAGTTTGGTCGAGGGCTTGCTCGGGCTTGCTGAAGAAATGCAGGGCTTGCCGGCAATGGCAGCCGCCACGCTTTTGTTAAACGCCGATGAGGATATCACTGCCCGTATTTTTGCGCTCGCCGAAAAGGTCAAAAACGCCTATTACGGCAACCGTATTGTCCTTTTCGCGCCGTTGTATTTGAGCAACTACTGTGTTAACGGCTGCACCTATTGCCCGTATCACCGGCAAAACAAGCACATCCCGCGTAAAAAAATGACGCAGGAGGAAATCAAAGCCGAGGTGATTGCCCTGCAGGATATGGGGCACAAACGCCTCGCGCTTGAAGCCGGCGAAGACCCCGTTCATAATCCGCTGGACTACATTCTGGAGAGTATTGACACCATTTACGGCATCCGCCACAAATCCGGCGTTATCCGCCGCGTGAATGTGAACATTGCAGCAACATCGGTAGAAAACTATCGCCGCCTGCATGATGCCAAAATCGGAACGTACATCCTCTTTCAGGAAACGTATAACCGGCAGCAATATGAACGCCTGCACCCCAAAGGACCGAAGTCTGATTATGCCTATCATACCGAGGCGATGGATAGGGCTATGCAGGGCGGAATTGAAGATGTCGGCTTGGGCGTTTTGTTCGGGTTAAACAACTATGCTTATGAGCTGATAGGGCTGCTGCTGCACGCCGAACACCTCGAAAAGGTATACGGGGCAGGACCGCACACCATCAGCGTGCCGCGTTTGCGTCCGGCAGACGACATCAACACCGCGGATTTTGAAAACGCGCTGCCTGATGAAATGTTCTTAAAGATTATCGCGCTTCTGCGTTTGGCAGTGCCCTACACGGGGCTGATAATCTCCACCCGCGAACCGGAGCATATCCGTGAAGCGGCGTTGCGTTTGGGCATATCGCAAATAAGCGGCGGGTCAAAAACATCGGTTGGCGGTTATACGCATAACGCTGACGATACCGCGCAGTTTGAAATTGCCGATAACCGCACGTTGGACGAAGTCATAAACTGGCTTATCCGCATCGGGCATTTGCCGAGTTTCTGCACCGCTTGTTACGGCAGCGGACGGCAGGGCAGGGATTTTATGGAAATCTGCAAACAAAAGCAAATCCATAAGTTTTGCTCGCCGAACGCGTTGCTGACCTTAAACGAGTATCTGCAGAATTATGCCTCGCCCCAAACAAGAGCGTTAGGGCTGGAGGTCATAAAAAACGAGCTTGCCCGCCCGATGTCAGACCGGCGCCGCCAAATGCTGGAACAACGCCTGCAAGAGGCCGCCCGCGGCAACGTCCGCTTTTTCTAAACCCAATCCCCGCACCGCATAAGGTACGGGGATTTCTGTTTTCCCCTTTTTTTCACGCGTCATTGCGAGTTCTCTTTCTCCTCACGCGTCATTGCGATACAATTTGTTACTGTGGCAATCTTCTTCTTTTAGTGAGTCATTGCGAGGAGCTTTAGCGACGTGGCAATCCCAATCAACAAGCTCACCCCAACGAAGCAGGAGAGGGTGACACCACCCCATCCGTATTTTAAAGTAATATATTCTATAAAAAAACACTTGACAAAAAAATGAATTTATGCTAAAAATGACAAAATCCAAATAGAATTATGTAAAATTAAAAATAAATAATTATGAATCTGAAAGAAAAAATTCAAGAAGGCCTTGTCAAATATGCAGGCGCTTGGCAGTTCAAAAAGTATGTCGAGAAAAACCGTCTCGAAGACAACATCGTCAATCTTCTCATCCGAGAGCACCGTGACACATATCTGCTTTTCTATATGAAACAGCACTCACTCTCAACCAACCAAATCAGCGAAATCCTGATGCGGGAGAAAGTCGGCGAAGTGATGCTCGCGGCCGTAAGGGCTTACACTCTCACAAACCGCCAGCAGGAAACGCTCGTCGAGAAGAACAATGCTCTTCTTCTCGAGGCATACTTAAGCCCCCAGGGCTTCTTCGAACCGAACCGCCGCTTTTCGACCCTTGCCGAATACAAGTTCATCTACGGCATCGTCAAAAGCGAAAAGCTCACCGGCGCGGAAATATTCAAGACCTATGTTGATAACTTCTATCGCACGCTCCTGACCGAAGATTTGGTGAAGTTCCTCATCGAAAATGAGAACACATATCCCACCAAATACATTCTCCACAAGGCGAAGCTCAAAAGAGAGTGGGAAGAGATGTTCATCAACACCGCCTCGGAAGATATGGTCCGCGATTACATCTACGACCACGAGCTCGGGATGGATGCCTCGCAAATTGCGCTTATCAAAAAGTATTTCTCCCTCGCGAGAATATACTATGACAAGTACAAGTTCCGTCCTGCTCCCCAGCAGCTCTATCACGAGCGCCGCCAAGAGGAAGCCGACCGGAAAAAATCCGAAACGTAATTTGTTCCATAATGAGAGCCCCTGCCAGATGTTAATAACCAAAACATCGGGCAGGGGATTTTTTAATTGTCAATAAAAAATAAACAAGTATTATTATAAAAAAGGAAAACTTATGGAAAAATGTAAACCAAACGAGAGCATCAAGGCGCAAAGGATTGTCTTGAAAAAGCGAGCCCACGAACACGATGAGCAAATGTGGCAGGCGATAGTTATGAGCAGACCCTTTCTCCGCGAATACCTGTTTTGGGTCGATAAAACTCAAAGTCTGGAAGATGTTGTGACTACCACCGATTATTTTGACAAATTATGGCAAGACGACGGCGAGTGGGGATATAACATCATAAACCTTGCGGATAACCGTTTTCTCGGCTGTATCGGTGTTCATAACATCAATTTCCAAAACCAAACCGCCGAAATTGGCTATTGGCTTTCCGAAGCCGAAACCGGCAACGGCTATATGAAAGAGGCTGTTTTAGCGCTTGAGGAAGAGTTGTTCAAAGCCGGTTTTCACCGTGTCGAAATCATAATTGACCAGCGCAACACCAAATCAATGATGGTTGCCGAACGCTGCGATTATGAATTTGAATCGGTTGCTTACGAAGCCCTGTATCATTACACCGGCTTGCACGACAAATTCACATATGTAAAGTTCAGCCCCTACCCGTTAAAAGGGTTCTGAAAAAAACACCCCCGTTCTCAAACGAGAACAGGGGTGTTAATTTTAGGGAAAATGTGAACATTATTTCAAAAAGACGTGTTCTTTAATAATGCCTTTTCCGAAACGTTTTTCAAGGGATGTTGCACTCACGCGAACGGACAAATTTACCTTTTTTGCCTTAAAGATAAAATCATCGCTTTTCGGCAGATACAATACTTCCGCATCGTATGATTTGAGCTGCAGCCTGCACCAAGGCCATAAAACACTCGGCTGGTCCTTGCCTGTCAATAAATCGATATGTCTGGCTGCGCCCATATGTAACGCTGCCGGATAAATATCTACACCGTCCTCGCCATCAGAAACCTCGATAATCTTAAACGGAAAATTATCCGTAGATAAACCGAAATAGCTCCGGATGTACGATTTTGACAGCGTCTTGCTGATAATTTTTTTAAAGGGAAGCCCCTTGCGGTTTGCTCCGCCGTGATGTTTTTTCTTCATACGCTATTGTTTAATAATGTTTTTGCCGAAATATCCGGTAAGGATGGCGCTGCTGATGGCAGCGGTTGAGCCCACGGAAGATTTGAACAAAAAGGAATCGTCATCTTTGTTATAGAAAACGATGGCAGGGTACAAATCCTGCTTAAATCCTTTAACTTGCATATTGGTTTTGATTTCGCCGCAGGAAAGGGAAATATATTCCTTTTCACCCAAGATGGCAACAATCGGTGAGATGTTGACATCGCCGTCGCCGGTATGCGTTTCAGCAATTGCGAAAAGCAAACTTTTGCCGGTTAAACCGAAAAAATCGGTCAGGTGCTTTTTTGAAATCTGCGGGTACACAGCGCGGGGAGTAACAGCTTGGCTGTTCTTGCCTCTATTATTCTTTTTTGCCATAGATATATATAAATTATAAAATGTTGCACTTTTTATAGCATAAAAAAATTATATATGCAAGCATTATTTTGTCTAAAATATCTGCACCGGCTTTAAGCTTTTGTTTACGATGTTTATATAACATACCGGCAAATGCAAACATAAAGAGGGATAAGCCAATGAAACGTATATTTACAGTCTTAATGCTTGCCGCCGCAGTGTTTTTGGGCGGTTGCAATGAAGAAAAAACCGCAACAAACCGGATTTACGTTTTTTCGCAGCCCGGCTGTGGTCATTGCGAACACGCCCGTGCCTATATGGAGCGGTACTATCAGGGCTATGATATTAGAGAGCTGAATATCCGCGAGGGCAATAATATGGGTTATCTGCAGCGCAGTGCCCGCAAGTTTAAGGTACCGGCGCAAACATTAGGCACGCCGTTTATCGTGATGGGCGATAATTATATTATGGGGTGGGGCGCAGAGCAGCAAAAACAATTCAACCGCTACGCCAAAGCCTTCAAACCCGCCGGCAAATAACCTCCCCTTAAGGAGACATCGCTGCAAACCTCTCTTTTCTCAAAGCCCGCGCGTAGCGATACATCCCCTCAACCAACCGCAGCCCTATCGTTGCAGGTGCCGCAGGCACTGGCTTGACCGAACGGAGTGAGAAGGACAGGAGTGGGTGTAAAGGTAAGGCTTTTATATATCACCCCCACCCATCCTCCCCCCTCAAGGGGGAGGAGGTTTGGGGAAGTAAGTGTTGTCAATAAGGATTCCTCTCCCTTGAGGGGAGAGGACAGGAGAGGGTGACAACAAATCATCCATTATCTCCCCTTCACTGGAGGAAGGGGTAAGGGGGATGGGGACTCAAAAGATGCGTTATTTCTTTGCTTGTTAGGCAAAAATTAACCTTTTCCTTATATTCAGTTAATATCTGAACAGGAGAAGTGTTATGAGCGGTATGGTTTATAAAAGTTTCGGCGCAACGGATAACGTTTCCAGACTGATTGTTTTTTTGCACGGCTACAACAGCACGATTGCCGATGTCGAACCGTATGCGATGATGTTGGCGGAAAAGCTTGCGGGCGCACTGATTGTTGTTCCCGAAGCCCGAGAAGTTTGCGAGCGTAACCCGCTTAAAAAGCAATGGTACGCGCTGACCGATGTTGACCCCGAACGCCGGCGCAGAAAGCCCGAAACCTCTACCGATGAGATTGTGGCAATTTATAACCGCACCGGACAACGTATCAGCAAAGCCGCCAAAGAAATCAACCGTTTTATCACGACGCTGCAAAAGCAATACGGCGTTGCCAACAAAAACACCTATGTTATGGGCTTTTCGCAAGGAGCAATGCTCGCCATTTTCGCCGGCTTGACCCGACGTTACAAACTCGGCGGCGTATTTCCGTTTGCGGGGATTGTTTGCGGCAAGGATACGCTCGAAAAAGAGCTTACTTCTAAACCCGACGTATATCTTTTTCACGGCACAGGCGACCTTTCGGTGCAATATAAAACGCTTGATTTCACAAAGGAATGGCTGGAAACCCACGGCATCAGCTGGGAGGCGGTCGAATATGACGGAATTGAGCATAAGCTGATTGAAGACGAAATGGAAGACGCCGCCGAAATTATTATGCGGTCGGCTTAATTTTTGCAGTTAGCTTTTAACCAATTTAATATTTCAAAAAATCTTTGTGCCGCTTGGGAGGGGTTTGTTATGTCAAACACTGCGGTTTTGAGGTTTGAGCGCGTGTAGTGCTCAAACAAATCGCGATGCGGGGTTAAAATTATCGGCGAGTTTTTCATTCTGCGCCAGTCAAACGGATAATGCTCCTCGCTATAAATAAAATTGTATTGCGCCGGACTTATTGTTGCAGCACCGGGAAGTTGGGGCGAACGAAACCAGAAAGCAACCTTTTGCGGCTCCGGGGCATTAAGCTTAACACTTGCCCCGTTTGCCTCCAAAGCATCTATAAACCGCAGCTCATCGGCAGAGGGGGCTGATTTTCTCGTATAAACACAGATAAGTTCAGTCCTCTCTGTCAAAAACGGCAGGGCGCAAAGCACCGCTGCCGCAATCAACAAAGCCGGAAATAAAAACTTTTTATATCCGAATACTTTTATCATTTAGAGTTTTTTCTCATCAATCAAAAACTCTACCAAACCGTTTATACGCTGTGCAAATGCATCGGCATTATATTCGGTCACGGCAATCCTGTATGCCTTTTCGGCTTTTTCGGCACGGGCTTGAGGATTATTGATATATTTGTTATAAAGCGCTTTCAATTCGTCTGCGTTTTTAAACATCGGAATAGAGTCGCCGAATACAGCCTCAACCTCTTTATTGTACGGCGCAATCATAAAGCCTTTGGATGCGGCAATATCAAACACGCGGGACGGGATGATGCCGATTTCGGATTCGTGAGCGCTGATATTAACCAAGTTGATTTTTGCAGATGAGAAATATGCACCTAAATCCGCATCGCTGATGTATTCGCCTTTGGCGTAGCCGTCATCAATGTTGCCAATCCAGAAACGACCGTAAATCTCAACCGGAAGCTTTGCCTCCAACGCTGCTGCCATTGCCGGGCTGGCACGGTCATTATCCCCAACATAGAGCAAATTACGCTCTAAATCAGCACGAGGCGCAGGATAAAACACGGACGGATTGGTAAACTCCGGCACATATGCCGCCGCATAGCCGGCGCTGATGGCATAATCATAAAAATCACGCGATGAAGTCGCAATGCCGTCAAAGGTTTTCATTTCTTCTTCATACAAAGAATCGAAGTCGCGCAGATATACAACATTTACGGCTTTTTTGTTGGTTTTGAGCTCGCTCAACGGATTATAGCCGCGAACATAAATGTTTACGCCCGCATCTTCGGCAGTGGAGGGATAAAGGTTATCTTCCGTTACGGATACAACATCATACCCGATGCGCGCAAACGCGTTTTCCATATAATTATTTACATCTGCCCTGTTCATGGTGCGATATTGGCGAAGCTCGCCGATACGCAATGCAACTTTGTTCAGGTTTGTTTTTACCGTACCTTTTGTTACAAACAAAAAGGCTATCAGCGCCAATAAGATGACTGTCAGCACCGACAAGACGATTTTCATAGTTTTATCACTCATAAATTGTCTCCCATAACTTTAACTTTTCCCTCAAAACGGGGATTAGGCAGATATTAGCAGCAACTTTCGGGTTTGCAAAGATAAAACTTTTTATTTACACAGAATTTCATTTGACTTTGCGCTAAAATTTACCTACATATTCCGTGGTGTTAATTTTTTTTATGGAAGGACTTTTTTGATGAAATATATTTGTACTGTTTGCGGACAAGTTATCGACAGCGACGAAATGCCCGAAGTTTGCCCTGTATGCGGCGCTAAAACTTTTAAGCCGATGGATGAAACCAAAGCTTATGCCGATGAACACAGAATCGGCGTTGCCAAAGGGTTGGACGAACGCGTTGTAGCCGGTTTGCGCGAAAACTTCACTGGCGAATGCTGCGAAGTGGGTATGTATCTGGCGATGAGCAGACAGGCGGACCGTGAGGGATATCCGGAAATTGCCGAAGCTTTCAAACGCTATGCTTTTGAAGAGGCAGACCACGCTTCCCGTTTTGCCGAAATGCTCGGCGAAGTTGTGACCGATTCGACCAAGAAAAACGTTGAAATGCGTGCCGCTGCCGAATTCGGCGCTTGCGACGGCAAAATGATGATTGCCAAACTCGCCAAAGAGCTCGGGTATGACGCTATTCATGACAGCGTACACGAGATGGCTAAAGACGAAGCCCGCCACGGCAGAGGCTTTGACGGCTTGTTAAAGAGATATTTCTCCAAATAGCAACAGTTTCGCCTTTTAACGGTGACAAGGGAGAAATATGTATAATATTGTCCCCCGCTCCTATCCTCCCCCGCCAAGGGGGAGGAATCTTTTGTAATACACATCTTCGCCCTTATGACCTCCTCTCCCCTTGGAGGGAGAGGTAAGGGAGAGGGGGAAAAATAAATCATTTTTCCGCGCGTTTTTTATTTGCCCAATATCTGCCGAATAGCGGTTGTGGAGCGCACCGGCAATAAATCTTTGGGGATGCGGTTTGAAACGATGTAGCGTATGCCCTGCCTTTCCAAAACGGCGCGTTTTTCAGGGCTGTCGCCATCCGAATTAACAAAGAAAATATCTGGTTTTATCTTGTTTAATTCGTCCAAAAAATCAAGCTTTCCACTGCCCTGGGCGATGAATGCCTGATGCACAAAGCGGATGGACGAAACCATATACAGCCGCTCTTTTTCATTATAAAGCGTCGGACGTTTTTTAAGCTCTTCCACTGTTTTATCAGAGCCTATTGAAACGTATAAATCACCATATTGCGCAGCTTCTTCAAAAAAACGGATATGCCCGCTGTGAAGAACATCAAAACAGCCGGAAACAAAAACTTTTGCCATTTTATTTTTCCTTTATTTTGAGTAACGGAATAAAACCGAAGAGATAAAATTTCCGGCAATTCGTTTTATTTATAATCTTAAACAACGGCATTATATTTAATAATTTTCCTTTGATTTTGCGGGAGGATGGTTTTGTTTTTATGGTTAAAAGCGGAATAAATCCCAACAGGGTTATTCTGTAGATTGTATCATGATAAATATTTTGTGCTGATATTTGTGTTATCTCTTCCGGCGTATAATATTTTGCACATACCTCATTTACTTCTTTTCTATGCAAATCCAAATTAACCGAACTTATCCCTCCCAAGTGAAAATTAGCAATAACTTCTTCCCAGAATACAAATTTGCAGTTATTGATAATAAATATAATCCACTTTTCCCAATCACTGACAATTCTGTAATTTTCATTATATAACCCGTATTCTGAAAATAAATTCTTTTTAATAAAAGAGGCTTGATGGTTAATTGTATATCCGTTATAAAAAATAGAGTTTATTTACGAACAATGGTATATCGGCGGGCTTTTTTTCCCCTTTCGCGCTGACTATTTCACAGTTTCCGTAAACAACATCGGCGCCATAGGCGGGGCAGTGGTAAAATTTTTCAACAATATCCGACGCAGCAAAACAGTCGCCGCCGTTCATAAAGTTTAAATATTCGCCTTTGGCACGTTTTATGCCTTTGTTCATTGCATTGTAAATGCCTTTATCCGGCTCGGAAATATAGACCGTCATTTTATCTTTGTATTTATTTAAAATATCGACCGTTCCGTCTGTTGAACCGCCATCAACCACAATCCACTCAAAATCTTGATTTGTTTGCGAAACAATACTTTCGCATGTCCGTTCAATCTCGTCTTTTATATTATAACATATTGTGATAACTGATAATTTCATTTTACAATCCTTGCTTATTTTTTATGTTCCTTTTTTTGTTACAATTTTTCCGCACTGTGAGCAATCCTAATATATTATTTTTACACACATTTTATTTTTGATGAACTGCTTGAAAAAAAGGAACGTTTAATTTAAGCAGGACTATTTTGATTTATTCAGATTAAAAAACATAAAAAAAGCGCTTGACATTTTCAAAATCAAGAACTAAAGTAGAACAAAATTTAAGAGATTACGGAGGGAATATGTTAACGCCTAAACAACATGCATTATTGGTTTTTGTAGACGAATTTATCAAAGAAAACGGGCATTCGCCGTCGTTTGAAGAGATGAAAGCCGCCGTGGGGCTAAAGTCCAAGTCCGGCATTCACGCGTTGCTGAATTCGTTGGAAGAGCGCGGGTTTATCCGCAAGTTGGCGCACAAGGCGCGCGCGCTGGAAGTTGTCAAATTGCCGAAAACCGAACATTCCGCAACAACGCCGAAAAACACGGCTAACGATAACGGCGAAACCGAGTTTTCGCTCTCTATCCCGCTATATGGCAAAATCGCTGCCGGCACGCCGATTGAGGCAATAGCAAACCCGTCCGAATATATTTACATTCCCAAAAGCTTTTCCACGGCTTCCGAGCTGTACGCGCTGACAATTGAGGGCGAGTCAATGATTGAGGCAGGAATATTTGATGGCGATACCGCGATTATCCGCCGTGCGGACCGCGCCAATAACGGGCAGATTGTTGTTGCGCTGGTCGATAATGAAGAAGCAACCCTGAAAGTGCTTGATAAAAAATCCGGCAATGAAGTATGGCTCTTGCCGTGCAACAAAGAATATTCCCCGATTAAGCTGACGGCAGACCGGTTGAAAATTCAGGGCATCTTATATGGCATTGTCCGCAAATATAACTAGGAATACAATGAAAAAAATTGCAATAATTACAGCGATGCAAAGCGAGTTTAATGCTGTCTGCTCGCAATATGATTTTAGCTGTGATAACGGCGTGGCTCGCGCGTCGGTTTACGGCAAAGAAATACTGCTCATAAAATCGGGCATCGGCAAGGTACACGGTGCGCTTGCTGCGGCAAAAGCGTGCGGCGAAAATGTGGATTTGGTCATAACCACCGGTTTGGCGGGCGGCATAGATGCGTCTTTAGCGCAGGGCGATATTGTGTTGGCTCAAAAAGTTTGTTATCACGATGTCTGGTGCGGTGCGCCGAATGCAAAAGGGCAGGTGCAGGATATGCCGTTGTATTATGAAACCCCGCAGGAGATTTTGCAGCGGTGTGTCAAAAATGCGCCCGATAATTATTTCCGTTTGGGGCTGACTGTCACCGGCGACCAATTTATGACCGACCCAGCGCAGTTAAGGGAGGTCAAAGCCGCTTTCCCCGCTGCATTGGCAACAGATATGGAAAGTGCCGCCATTGCGCAGGCTTGTTATGTGAATCATACGCCGTTTATGTCTTTGCGTATCATCAGTGATGTTGTCGGCAAACCGGAGCAGGAAGAGCAATATAACGCTTTCTGGCAAAACGTCCCCCACAAAGCCGCCGAAATGGTCGATACCGTCCTGAAAAGCTTATAATCACAAAGCCTCATTCCCCCAAAAAAAGCTCGTTCCTAAACCGCCCCTTCCCCGGAGGAAGGGGTAAGGGGGATGGGGACAACATACCATCTA
>CAJTJB010000003.1:110411-200304 GCA_910576955.1 uncultured Alphaproteobacteria bacterium
GCGTATCATCAGACACACGTCGCTATGTTGCCCGTGGCGCTGCCACTGACAGAAGCGCAGTTGGCAAGCGATAGCGAGCCTTACGAAGCAAGTGAGGCTCGGTGGGGGTGACAACAAACCATCCTTTTAAAACCTCCCCTTCCCCGGAGGAAGGGGTAAGGGGGATGGGGACAACATACCATCTAATGAGTCATTGCGAGGCGCGTATCATCAGACACACATCGCTATGTTGCCCATGGCGCTGCCACTGACTGAAGCGCAATTAGGGCGCGCAACAAGCGCACCCTTACGAAGCAAGTGGGGTAAGGGAGAGGGGGACAACATAAAGTAACAAAAAACAAAGCCCGCGCGTAGCGGTACATCCCCTCAATCCGCCGCAGCTTAAATCGTTGCCCGTGCCGCTGGCACCCGCAGCCCAAATCGTTGCATGTGCCGCGGGCACTGGCGCTGCCACTTTAGGAGCCTATGTCCTTAAAAACAAAAACGCACAGACCAAAGCCCGTGCGCTTAAAAAATCCTCACTACCCGCACCATAACCGCGGGCAGGCGGGATCAGCCCCTAAAATCCGCGGCTGATAAGAGTAAGATAGAGCGAAAATTGCACCGTAAACATGGTGATGAGGTAGATAATCATAACCACGGCATACAAAGACGCATAGCGCAAAATCTTGCCTTTGCAGCAGTCGTCCGTAAATTTCGGTGCGCCGTAGGCATTTTCCGCACGCTCTTCTTCCATAAATCCGGCAGCAATAAATGTCTTAACCAGATAATAAAGGTTGATTAAAAGCAGAATTAAAACGCCAAAGCCTAACAAGCTGGACAGTGCATCGGCGCTTTCTGATGCCGGTTTGTCTGCCGGTAACACAGCGTTGCCGATTAAAGCCAACACAATCAGCCCCAATGCGGAATAGGTCAACGGACCGAAAAAGCCTTTCCAGCCGCCAACGCCGGTGTCATGCAAACGGCGGACATACAGTGCCAGATACACAAACAGCTCAATAATCGAAAAAGTAAAATAAGCATATACTTTAATCGGCGCAACCGCTGCACCACTGATAAGCGCGTTATAGTTGGCATATTCATAAGGAATAATCACCAGCAGCATCAAGATAAAGTTAACCAGCATAAAAGCCCAAAAATCGCAGCGGCTGGTTCTGGTTTTATAGGTGAAAATGTTTTTATAAGCGTCAAGCCATGCCGTAAACACAGTCTTAAGCCCGCAAAAACAGCACGAAACAGCGCATTTTTCAGAAGAAGTTTCTTCTTTGAGCGCCATAAATTTTTTGGCTTCGGCTTTCTGCGCATTTTCTTTCACGGCATCGCGCTTGCTTTTTGTAGAAACGGCTTTTGCGCCTTTTTCAACCGTTTCGATAACGGTGGCGTCTTTAGTTTTTTGAGCTGCTGCCGGTTTGGCTTTAACAGCTTTCTTTGTTTCGTTTTTCGCCTTAATTTCCATCACGGCGTTAACAACGTCTTTATTTGCCGTAATCGGCGTGTAGTCAACTTTCGGTGCGGCTTTTTTAGCAGCGCTTTTCTTTGCCGGAGCTTTCGCCGCAGCAGTTGTTTTAACATCAGCCGTTTTCACCGCCGCGGTTTTTCCCGCAGCCGGCTTAACAGCGGCTTTCTTTGCCTCAACGGGCTCTGAAACTTTTTTTACGTCTTCTTTCGAAGTCTTTTTGGTAACCATAATGTTCCTCTCAAAAAAATTAATTTAAAACACATAATAATCAAAATTTCTCCGTTTACAACCGCGCCCCGCTTTTAAACCACAGTTTTTTCCTTAAAACAACACTTTTGCCGATTTAAACTTTTTGCTTTTTTCATCAAAAGTGACACGCAGAACCGAACCGTTTTCAAGCCGCAGCGTTTTTTTAAGGCAGCTCTCGGCAAAAATCCGCACCAGCATTCCGTGCGTCACGATAAGCACTTTTTGCCGCCGGTCTTCCAAAAGTTTGGTAACAAACTTCATAAACCGCTGCTGCACTTCGCCGATGCTCTCGCCCTCCGGATAGCGGATATCATAGCGTTCGAGGTTGTTAAGGTCGTTAAAGGCGGCATAGATATACGGAAATTTGGCGGGCAAATCGGTTTTTTTGACACCGGTGGCTTTGCCGAAATCCATCTCGCGCAGGCGTTTGGTATAATGCAGAGGCAAATCAAGCGCGGCGCTGACAATCTCGGCAGTTTTTTTAGCGCGTTTTAAGTCGCTCGCGTAAACGGTTTCAATTTCTTCATTGGCAAGTTTTTCGCCGGCAAAGCGAGCCTGGTCAATACCTTTGGGGTTAACAGGCGTATCGTTCCATCCCTGCACGCGTCCCTCAACATTCCACTCGGTTTGCCCGTGCCTCATTAAATATAAAATCATTGCCGTTTAAACTTTCTTTGTCGTTTTTATTGCCTTTGTTTGCTAAAATATTAACTTTTCTCCCTAAAATCAAGCATAAAAGCAAAAATAACCACATCATTCTTGAGCTTTTTGCAAGGCACAGAAAAAGAATCCGTCCGTTTTGGTGTTAAGCGGCGAAAATTTGAGCCATTTGTCGCTGTCAAACGGGTAGAAATCCATCTCGAGCGTGTCTTTCCACAGGTCGCGATGATTAAGCGGCGCAAATTCCGGATGTTTGGCAAGAAAAGCCTCAATCTGGCGCTCGTTTTCTTCGGCAAAAACCGAGCAGGTGATATAAATGAGCCGCCCGCCGGCTTTGGTATGTGCCGCGCCGTTTTCCAAAATCTCGGCTTGGGTTTGGCAAATATGCGCGAGCTTCTCGGGAGTTAAGCGAAATTTGGCATCCGGCGAGCGCCGCCATGTGCCGCTGCCCGAGCAGGGCGCATCAATAATAAAGCGCGTATAGTCGGTGTCCGTCACGTCTTTGATGATTTTAATATTGAGAATGTCCAACCGCTCCGCACGCTTTTTAATGCGCGAGAGGCGCTCTTGGCTGATGTCATGCGCCCAAATAACGCCGTCATTGTTCATTAACGCGCCGATAGCCAGAGATTTGCCGCCCGCTCCCGCGCAATAGTCAATCGTCTTATGGTGCGGTTTAACGCGGCAAAGCAACGAGATAAGCTGTGACGCCTCATCCATCACTTCAATTTCGCCGTCTTGGTAGGTCATGCAGTTATTGAGGTTTACCCTGTCTTCCGAGCGCAGCCCGATGGGCGAAAACGGCGTCGGTGCAAAAAACAGCCCTTCCTTTTTCAGCCGGTCGCGGGCTTTCTCGCGTGAGGTCAGGTTTGCGCGCACATCAACCGGCGCAGTGGTGTTCAACGCCTCTAAAAGCCGCTTGTTTTCAAACTTATCTAACAGCCAACGCGGGCATTCGTAAATTGCCTCATCGCTCCAATTTTCATAGGCTGCCGCTTGGCTCAAAGCCGCCTTTTCTTCTTTTAAGAGCGGGGCAGGGGCATATTCTTCGCCGTTAAACAAAAGTTCAAGGTCGGCAGCTGCAAAACACATCGCCGCCAGCAGCCGCGGCGTTGCAGCTCCACCCAGTGCCTCGGTATAGCTTATCCGGTTGCGGATAATTTTCCAGACGCTGTCGGCAATCTGCCGCCGGTCTTTAGAGCCGATATAACGGCGTTCCTTAAAGTATTTGTCCAAAATCACGTCTGCGGGCTGCGCGTCTTTCAACACTTCGCCCAAAACCTCGATTATTGCCTCAACACGGCTTGCTTCTTTCATTTTTCCTCACCGGATAACGTTTATTCAGCATTGTTTATACCGCATTTTTCACACATTTCAAGCCTTGTTTGCAATTTTGCCCCCAAGCTGAAGCATTTTTTTGTTGCCAAAAAACGAAAAGTATGCTATATACCCGCCTGATGTTAATTTTAGAAAGCATAATAAATGGAAAAAATTCTGGTTTTGAACTCCGGCTCAACTTCTGTTAAATTCCAACTTTTTGAAATGGAAAAAGGCAATTATCAGGTCATAGCCAAAGGAATGGTGGACCGTATCGGGCTTGCCGGGTCGAAAATCATCTTAACAATCAACGGTGGCAATACGATTTCATCTGAAAAGCCGATAAACAGCCACAAAGAGGCGATAAAAGCGATTTTGGATTATCTGTTGGAGGGCTGCCTGAAAAATATTTCCGAATTAGCCGCCGTCGGGCACAGAATGGGCGTAGGCGCCGAATATTTTGACAAGTCGGTGGTGATAGACGAGAGCGTTATGGCAAAGATTTATGAAACACTGCCGCTTATTCCGCTGCATGGTCCTGCGCTGATACACGGCGTGGACGCCATCACCGAGCTGCTGCCGGATGTTTTGCAGGTGGCAACGTTTGATACGGCTTTCCATCAGAGTATGGATAAAGCCGCTTATTTATATGCCATCCCGCAGGAATATTATGCCAAAGAGGGCGTGCGCCGTTTCGGCTATCACGGCACATCGCACCATTACGCCGCGCGCAAAGCCGCGAAGATATTGGGTAAAAAAGGCAAATTTATCTGCTGCCATTTGGGCGGCGGTGCGTCGGTAACGGCGATTAAAGACGGCAAGAGTGTTGATACGACAATGGGATACACGCCCTCTGCCGGTATTATGATGATGACCCGCTCGGGCGACATAGACCCGTATATCCCGCTGCATATTATGAAAACGCAGGGCAAAACGGCAGATGAAGTTAATAAAATAATCAATAAAGAAAGCGGCTTTTTCGGGCTCACCGAGGGGCATTCCGATATGCGCGACATTATCGAACAAGCGGAAAAGGGCGATGAAAAATGCGCATTTGCGATTGAAGCGTTTGTCTATAATCTCGTCAAGACCATCGGTGCGTATGTCGCGGTTTTGGGCGGTGTCGACGCCTTGATATTTACCGCGGGCATTGGTGAAAATGCGCCGCTTATCCGCCGGAAAATCTGTGAAAAACTGGCGTATCTGGGGCTAGAGTTGGATGACGCCGCGAATAACACCCGCCCCGCGCCGCAGTTTATCAGCAGCGATTCGAGCAAGGTAAAAGTTTTGGTTATTCCTGCCAACGAGGAGCTGATGATAGCGGTTGAAACGTTTGAACTGCTTGAAGAGTTGGCCGAAAGCGAGCCGATGGCGGTATAACCGGCAAAAGGACGGAAACAATGTTGAAAATTTTAATGCCGTCATTAAAAGAGCTTGTCACCGGAGAATATGCAAGCGTCCGGTCAGAGGAAAGCGAACGGCTGATAAGCGAGAGCTTAAAAGGGCTTACATCTTCGCCTGCGCCGGAACTGCTGCAAATTTCGGGTATTCCCGGTGCCGGCAAGAGCACGTTTTGCGCCGCGCACCAAAAAAAGAATTATCTGTTTTTGAGTTTTGACCGCATAATGACCGCGCTCAAGGGCTATCAGCAGGAGCTGAAACAAAATGGCAGCGTAGCCGCATTTCAAAAATATGAAATGCCGGCGCGCATTATCGGCTATGAGCTGTTGCGGCGCGCGTTGAATAAAAAAGTCAATATTATGTTTGAGCATAGCGGCACGAACAAAGCGCATCTCGAGTTGTTTCGCAACATCAGCCGGCAGGGCTACAAAACTTCGGTCGATTTTATCGTCTGCGACACGGCAACCGCTATAAAACGCTCGCAAATCCGTGCCGAACAAACCCAGCGCTATGTTCCGGAATCGCTGATTTTGGAACGCGCTGCCAAGCTGAAAGAATATATGGACGCATACAAAAAAGAAACCGCGCATATCGCGTTGTTTGACGGTGGAAATAATTTCCGTCCGTTAAATAAAATTTAAGAAACCGCGTGCTAAAAAAGCACTGTTGAAAACATATTTTTATAGGGTTTTTGCCATGAAAAAATTAGTCTTATTGCTCACCTGTTCCGTTTTTGCCGTTTCTGCCGCCAAAGCAATGGATGCCGCCGGCCACTTAAACGCGGTAAAAGATATTTTCTCGAAAGAATTTCAAAAGATAGACCTTAACGGTGACGGTGCAATCAGTGCCGATGAATATATGCTCTATCAGTTGGAAACGTTGCAAAATTCTTTGAATGCGGAAACGCAAAAAGTTGAGGCGGAAGCAACGGCTATGAAACAAGAACCGTCCGCCGCCGCTGAAACGCCACAGGACGAAGCTCCCAAAGCAGAAGAGCCGCGCGAGTTGAATCGGGCAATGAGCGACACAACGGCAACGCTGGAGGAAATGGCAAACTTCAGCCTTGATACGGCTGAAAACACCGCTGCCGAGCCGGATACGGAAGACGAAGAGTGGTATTTAAAGCCCGAAAAGCTGACGATGGAAGATGTGATGCCCGAGGATGAAAATGCCGTTGAGGAAGTTCCCGAGATTGACCTGACCATCAGCGAAGACGAAAGCTTGAAAAATATACTTGCCGATATGGCAAAAGACGAGGCAGCGCCGGAAACGCCGTCGGAAGAAGAAAAAACCGCCGCGGATGCAGAAAAAGAAAATAAGCAGCTGCAGTTTATGTTGGACACGATTCGGAAAACCCTGCCCAAAAAGATTGACAACATCACTACCTGGACTGCGATTAACTATCGTGATAACGAGATAGACTATGTTTATAAGGCAGATGTGGATATGAACAAATTTTCCACCGCAGAAAAAGCTGCCTTGAAAGGAAATATTGAAAAGGTAGCCTGCGCGCAGGCTTATACGGAAATGTGCCCGACCATCAAACCGATGTTTATCGACAAGGGCGTTAATATGAAAATCCGCTATTATGACAAAGCCGATATAGAAATCAGCGATTGCACGTTCAATAACGACACCTGCAAATAAGACTTAAAAAAGCTCCGTTACCGGGGCTTTTTATTTTAATGTTTCATCCTTTTTTATACCTCATCGCGAGAGCATTGTTTTATGAGGCATTGCGAGGGCATTGGCCTGTGGCAATCTCAATCGGCATAAAAAACACCCCATCCCCTAACCCCTTCCTCCCAGGGAAGGGGAAAACATTGCGCCGCTGGCACCCGCGCGTAGCGGTACATCCCCTCAATCCGCCGCAGCTAAAGTATTGCCCGTGGCGCTGCCACCCGCGCGTAGCGGTACATCCTCTCAATCCGCCGCAGCTAAAGTATTGCCCGTGCCGCTGGCACTGCCACCGAAATGAAGTTCAGGCAGGAGGTCAAGAACTTTGCCGAGGCGCTCGTCGCTTTGTTGCGGGGCGGAAAATAAATCCCCTTGGAGCGTATCTCCGTAGATAAGCCCCGAAAGCGTAATTCCGACACTCCGCCAGATAATCGCCGGCGAATACATTGTTTGCAAGAGAGCCAGAGCAGGGGGCGTGATTTCCAGTTCCTGATTGCTTGCAAAAGGGAGCTTTTTCTTTTCGGTAATAACCCGAAAATCTTTTGTGCGCAGCATAACCTCAATGTTTGCCGCTCTGGCGCCAACATTGCGGGCTCTGTGGCAGGCGGCGTGAATATGCCCCAAAAGAGCAGTCTGCAAAACCGTCAAGTCGCTGCTGAAAGCCTTGAGCGCCGCCGTTTGCTGAATGGATTGCGGCGGCTTGCCGACCGGATCGACTTTATAGAGCGAAACGCCTGAAAGCTCGGCTTTCAAATCCGTTCCGTGCGCGCCGAATTGCGCCTTAATCCAGTGGTCGGGGCGAGAGATAAAATCAAGCGCGGTAAAAACGCAGCCGTCGCGCATCTTGACAAGCAGGCGCTTTCCGACCCCGGACACGTCTTCAATTTTTGTCTGGGAAAGGATTTTCCGCCGCTCCGCCGAGCCGATGGCAAATATGCCGCCGCAGTTTTTCGCCTTGTCGCTGGCAAGTTTGGCGAGCGTTTTGGTGGTGGAAAGCCCGATAGAAACCGGAATGTGCAGCTTATCCCATACCGCATTGCGAATCATCGACGCCGTCTTGAAGTAATTTTGCTTATATAAAAGTTTCGTTCCGGTCAAATCCAAATACGCCTCGTCCACCGAGCAGACTTCCACATCCGGCGTGAATGATTTAAACATCGCCATCACCTTTTCCGACGTGGCGCGGTAAAGGTCGTGATTGGCGCGCACATAGAGAATGTCCGGCAGCCGCGGGCGTGCCATAAAATAGGGCTCTCCCATCTTCAGCCCCAGCGCTTTTGCCTCTTTGGAGCGGGAAACGACGCAGCCGTCATTGTTGGAAAGCACCGCCACCGGAATTCCCTCCAGCCTGCGATTAAACGCCCGCTCGGCAGAAACGAAAAAACAGTCGCAGTCAGCCAATGCAATGTAATGTTTCATCTTCAAAAACTCCTTTTTATAAGCGGAGCGTAACACCGCTTAAAAGCATTTGTCAATATAAATGTTCGTACTATGTTCTAATTATCTATATAAAAAAACGCCCCGCAAAGGAGCGCTTTTTTTGACATCAGACTGAAAATCAGTCCGACAGGTTCTTGATAAGGGCATAGCCCCCTTTGTTGTCTTTGCTGAAAGTTCGCCGTCCGTCTTTCTTTAGGACGAAAAACCATTGCGTATAAACGCGATATGCCCCTGCGCCTTGTGCGCCGTTAATAAGCTTAAACAGCTTAAAGGTATCTTTGCCTTTAGCGAGAAGAAAGATGCCTCTTTCCTGACGAATCGTACAAGCGGGTGCGGTTTCGAGTTGCGTATATTCAGCTTCTGCATAGCCGGTATGTTCCTCATCGAGCGTAACGTAATCGCATTTCTCGCAAAAGAGAGCCGTTTCCGTCACCACCTTTTTGCCGTGCAGCAGGTAAAGTTTCGGCACTCGAGGCTTTTTCAGGGTGAAGACAAAGGCATAGTCAGCAATTTTGTGCCCTAAAATAAAGGGCGAGGAATCGTTGTTATACCCGTTGCCCAAGAGCTGCCAGCTGGAGTAGGGGCAGCGGATGAGCAGAAAGCCGGAAGTTTCCGCAAGCGAGTCGTCATATCCGCGAATGATAATGTTTGCGCCGGATTTGCGCCATTTGCCGCCGTTTTTCTCAAACACACGGACAATACCGCTGTGGCTTGCATTATCAACGGAGATTTTCCATTTGCTGCAAGTGTCATAGATAAAGACATACAGCGTTTTGCCATCGTTAACGAGTTTATAGCGGCTGCGCGGGGTGCAGATAAACAGCAGCATGCCGAAAAACCATCCCCCTATCAGCCATTTAGCCGAAACAAGGTACTCCGGAATATCCGCAGATATTCCGAAAAAGTAAAACAGTCCCGCGGCAATCAGCGCCGGCATAACCGGATTGCGCTTTAACGCGCATAACCAACACTGCGGTTTGAGCAATGCTCCGAACCACAAAAACTTAATAAAATAATTCATACAATAGAAGTTAAATGAAACAATAATTTAATTTGTGCGCCCACTATATCAATAAATGAGGAAAAAGCAAGCAATTTTATTGCAAAAAGTAAAATCCCCGCCATAGTGGAAGAAAATATTATCTATGCGTCATTGCGAGGTGCGCCGTAAGGCTGCAACCGCGGCAATCTATAAACCGATGCGAAACACAATATCAGGAGAACGAAAATGCAGCGTATTGCCGAATTTGAAAAAGTCAGCTTTAAACAGTTTGAAGAAGCTTGGAAAAATAACTTTTTAGCCTCGGATGAAGAGGTAACAAGATTATATGAGAGCATCAAGCTGCCGTGCCGTGCCACTTCAGGCTCTGCCGGATATGATTTTTTTACGCCGATAGATTTGACATTATCTCCTAAAGAAAACATCTTGCTCCCGACCGGCGTGCGGGTAAAAATAGAGGAGGGCTGGTTTTTGGGGATTATGCCGAAATCGGGGCTGGGCTTTAAGTTCCGCCTGCAGATGGATAACACGATAGGGGTCATAGACAGTGATTATTACTATTCGGATAATGAGGGGCATATTTTCGTAAAGCTCACCAATGACAGCAATCAAAATAAGGTTGTGAGCATAAAAGCCGGCGCCTCAATTTGTCAGGGCATTTTCCTGCCGTTCGGTATCACAATGAGCGACTGTGTCACAAGCCTCCGCAACGGTGGTTTAGGCTCTACCTCAAAATAAGGAAATAAGCCCTAGCTAAAATATTGCCCGTGCCGCTGGCACTCGCAGCTTAAATAAAGCCCAACAAGTTGGGCACAAAAAAAGCAGGGAAAATCCCTGCTTTTTTTTAATAAGTCCGTCATTTCTTCAGGTTAATGGGAAGAATGATGGTTTTCCCCGGCTTGGCGCTGTCTTTTGGGGTTTTTGCCGCCGACCGGCGTTCTTTGAGCATAGCCTGCATCCGTTTGCCGAGAGCCTTTTGCATATTCTCAACAGAAATCTTGCGGAAGTAATATCCGATTTTTTCCTCGTAATACAGGCGATAGGTGTCGCCGCCGATAACCGCCGTTTCGCCGACTTCAATCGGGTGGTCGGTAATGTCTTCGGGCGGATAGGCTGCGAGTTTTCCCACCTCATCAAGGCATAGCGGATGCCAATAGAGGCAGTCCTCATCGTTTTCATGCGTGGTTGCCCAGCAGACACCGATAAACTTATGCTCCGAGTGGGAGTAAAGCTCAACCGGCAGCATATCGGTCACCGGATTGCAAGACTGCAGTTCAATGACCTGCCGCGCCTCAAGCTCATTGGCAAGCAGGCGGACTTTTTTGATAACGATTTCGCCCGTGTCGGTGAAAACCGAGCTGTACAGCTCGTCGTTCCACAGGGTAAACACCTCGTTTTGATGGGGCGTAATTTCCAGAATCTGGAGCTTGTTGAGTTTTTGTATATCCACCGCAAACACGGGAAATGTCGAATAGAGTGTCGGTTCTTCGCTCTTGATGTCAAAATACATCCACACGAGCAGGTTGGGATATTCCATACTCGCCATGCGGATATTGCCGAGAAGAACCATCCCGCCTTTGGGGTAAAAATCTTCAAAGAACGCCAGAGCCTCAACAGAGTTGCTGACAACGACCTCATTGCCTACCGGAGCATACTGCTCGGGAAAGAGGATTTTGCCTAATTTTTTAGCCATAAATATAGGGATTAAAAGTAAAACATATTCTTATTAAAACATCCCCAGTATAGCAAGTTTTGACAAAATGTCAATCTTTTATTTGCGGCTGATTTTATTAAGCAACACAAAGACAGTAACGACCTCCAAACGTCCGAGAACCATTGCCGAGGCTAACAGATATTTGACAAAAGGCGTAAAGCCGGCAAAACTACCGGCCGGTCCGGTTGCCGGAGTTAAGCCCAGCCCCGAGTTCGTCACATTGGCAATCACTGCCCCGAGTGCCGTCACAAAATCAACTCCCGTAAAGCAAATAATCAGCGTATAAATCGCAATTGCAAACACAAAGCCGAACACCAGCACAAACACAGACGAAACAATCTCCGCCCCGATAACCTTATCGCCGGTTTTCATCACCGCCACTTGGTTCGGCGAGAGTGCTTTCACCGCATATTGTTTGAAAAACGCGCCGATAACCTGCCAGCGGAAAACCTTAATCGAACCGGTCGTCGAGCCCGTGCACCCGCCGTGCATAAAGAGGATAAGAAACACCACAACCGTCCAGCTGCCCCAAGAGATAAAGTCTGATGAGGCGAGCCCCGCGGTGGTGATGGCCGAGATAATGTTAAACGCCGCCCGCCGGAATGCGGTCAGAAAAGGTATCTCCGCGTCATAAGCATAAAAAATGCTGATAAACAAAATATACCCCGCTACCAGCTTGAGGAAGGCGTTAACCTGCGGGTTGGAGGTCACCGACGCCAGCGTGCGCCTTTTTAAGATAAGCACAAAATAAGTAATCGGCAGCGCGCTTAACAGCAGGAAAACCGCGCATATTGCCTCAATTGTCGGGCTGTCAAAAAAGGCAATCGAATTGTTTTTGGGGCTTAACCCGCCCGTGCCCATGGTTGAAAGCGCAAACGCCACCGCGTCAAACCAGTTCATCCCCGCGTTTTTGAACAAAACGGCGCATAAAACCGAGAGGAAGATATAAACGAAAATAATGTCTTTGGCAATGTAGCGGATTTTCGGCAAAAACTTTTCTTCGGTGTCAGAGTTTTCTTTGCTGAACAGGTGCGTGCCGCCCGTCCCGAGAAACGGGGTTAAGGCTACTGCGAAAATGATAATTCCGATACCGCCGAGCCCGTTGAGCATCGCCCGCCAGAGGAGCACGGATTTCGGCTGCGCCTCGATATTGCGCAAAATCGTCGAACCGGTGGAGGTAATTCCCGAGGTCGCCTCAAACACGGCGTCATACACAGTCTTAATATCGCCGTTGCCGTAAAGGGGCAGGGCACACACGAGCGGCGCGATAAACCAGCACGTCACCGGAATAAGGTAACCCTGCAAAATCGTGATTTTCTTAACATCGCCGATATTGGCTAAAAACAGCGCTCCGCCGAGAAACATCGCCGTAAAGCTGCTCTGCAGAAAGATATAGTCAACCCGCCCGCTGTAATAATAAAGCGCGCCCGCCGGCAGCAGCATCATCAGCCCCAGCACAAACACAATAAACCCATCAATCATCAAAACCGGCCGCCACATATCTTATCACCTTTCTTTTTTTCATTCATACCACTCCCTTTAGAGGGAAAGCTGTCTTTTTTATTTTTCTCCTCCCCCTTGAGGGGGGAGGTTGGGTGGGGGTGAAAATAATTCATCTTTACGACACCACTGCCACATACCACCACACAACCGCCGCCATAACCGCAAAGCCATAAAGCAACACCGCCGTTCCTCTCTGCCATGCCGGGGAGAGCTTATCCGCCGCCAGCGCAAGAATCATTGCCATCGGCAGCGGCAAAAGCGCCACATACCGAAAGTCCTGATTGCACATATACGGGTGCATTAAGCCAAACACTATTTGTCCGCCGAGCAGTCCGAAGAGTAAAAACACCGCTGTCCACGCATAAACATTTTTTGCCTGCCTGCAAAGCAGATAAATCACCGCACCGGCAACCAGACATAAAATCGCTTTATAAACCCATACGAGCACCGCAATCAGTCCCATAATCTCCGCGCCGCGGTAACTGAAGTCCCACTGCCCGAACAACGCCGTTTTCGTCATTGTTTCCCACAGGTTAATGCCGAAGTCATTATAAAACATCCGCTCATAAACAAGCGCTCCGAGCGGGTTAAGGCGCTCCCACAGGCTATAAGGTTTGAGGGGCAGATGTTCCTGCGGTGGCACAAACCCCGCGCCGATGTCCAAAACAAAATGCTGGTATAAAGGCCAGAGCATAATTCCTATAAGCAAACACGCGCCGAATATCAGCAGCTCATACAGTGTCGCCTTGTCCCGCTTGTTCCACAGCCGAACTCCGAGCAAAAACGCCAAAGCCGGCAACACCAACACGCCCGAAAGCTTGGTCAGCGCCGCGGCGGTGGCAAATAAAAAGATGAAAAAGAGATTTTTCCGCCCGCCGTTTTGGTAATAGAGCAGAGCGTAATATACCGCTCCGGCTTGCAACGGCAGCAGCAGGCAGTCATTGTTAAAAAAGCCCGCAATCGCATTATACGTCGGGAAAAAGCACACTAACGCCAGCGCCACCCCGAAAACAAGCCCGCCAACGTTCAAAACCCGCAAAATCCGCGCCGCAATCAGATAATACCACAGCATATAGCAACAAAACAAGACTTGCGCCGTTTCCGCCGCAGCGGTGGTATTGTCCGTAAACAGCTGCACGATGCGAATGCTCCCCGCCGCCAAGAAGAAATGCAAAATCGGGTGATACGCCGAATAGCTCGGACGCGTCAACAGCGGATTTTCGTTCCAAAACAAAAAGTTATTTTCTAAAATATATTCAATGTAGTTATAGCACGAGGCAAAGTCATATTGCACATCCGTATGCGCGGTGTTGGTGATAAACGCAAGGTTAAAAAACGCCGCCGTATAAATCATCCCGTCGGTCAGAGGCTTTTTCGAGAGCCCGTAAGCGGTGGCGATAAACCCGCCAAACAGCCACACGTTCCATACTTTTGCCGGTAAAATAAATGCAGATAAAGCCAAAACCAGTGCCGTTATTCCGGCAACGGCAAACTTTTTGCCCTGCAGTTCCGGCATGTTAAAGCCGAGCACAAACGCCATCGCCAGCCACAGGTTAAGGCGTGCCGCATCAAGCCCGTAGCAAACTGCCGCTGCCGTTGCCGCCATAAACGCCGCGCCCATCGCCGCAAATTTCAAAACCGAACGCACGGTTTAACCCTCCGCATAAAAAAATCATTTAAATTCAGCTAACAATTTTTAAACCTTAAAGTCAAGCTTAAGCAAAGCGTTATACTCATTAAACAACTCTGAACATACCTCGTTTCCTCCCCCTCTCCTATCCTCCCCCGCCTTGGGGGGAGGGACACCTTGCCGCACAACCTCCCCTCCCCCTTGAGGGGGGAGGATGGGTGGGGGTGACAACAATCTATCCTTTAACTTCCCCCTTTCTCTTAAACGTCATCCCTCCCTTGGTAATGGTGGTAAGGGGGGCGGCGGAACTTCCGGTTATACATAATCTTTTCAAAATATCGCTTGCCAGATTCCAAAACTTATGCTAAAATAGCATAAAGTTTAAAAAAAATATCGGAGGCGCAATGCTGAACGGCTTAAAAAATATCTTAAAAGGGCAGCGCGAAAAAGCTGAAGAGATAATCGGCGATAAAGAAAAGTATCAGCAGGAAGCCAAAGTCCGCCATATTAAGGATATTGTCAAAAGCCCGTTAAACCGCTTGCGTATTGAGTTTTCTTCAAATTTTTTGACTGCCGATTGCAAAAACAAAATCACCGAAGAGTATATTCGTAAGCTGCATTCCAAAATAGAAACGGCGTTTGCAACCGATGAGGATAAAAAGGAAATTTTTGCCGCCCATCAGGAAAATTTTGAGCATTTTCTCGCGACCGGCGATATTAAAACCCCGCTAAACCTCAAAGACGAAGAATCGCAACTGTTTTGGGGCGCAGCGTTGGCGCTGTATGCCGTCCATCCCGAAATGGCGAAAAAGTGGAATAACCGCAACCATAATCCGGACATCACCAAAAGCACGATTTGGCGGCGTATTGCCTCGTCTACCTATATGAAGCAGGAGCTGCAGAAACACGCGGCAATTTTGGAAAATTCTTTAAGCAATCCGGATGCCAAAATCGTCTGGAGTGCCCACGGTTACCCGAACATCAGCTATTGCTTTATCCCCGATAAAAACCTGATTATCGATGATATGCTCTGGACACTGGTTGCCGGGGCGGATGCGGCAGCGCCGGCGATAAACCACGAAATTGCCCACTCGCAGGGAACGCAAATCACCAAATCCCCGCGGATGGAAGAAATTGACAAGCGCCAAAAAGAACTGATGGGTATAATGCGCACCGCTTCCCGCAGCAAAGACCGTGCGGCGTATAACAAAGCAGCCAAAGAGGCGACGCGTTTAAAGCTTGAGTTTCAATATCGGTTTTATTTTTTGGACGAGCTTGAAAATATGTATGCAAACCGATTCGCGGTTAATTTCGGCGGCGAATATGACGCGGCGCATTTAAACGAGTTGGAAACGGATATTAACGTCGGCGCCAAATACCTTGCGCCGAAAAGCATTGAAGAAGCGGAAAAAGCATTTAAACAGTCGGCTAATCAGCGGATTATGCATATTAAAGCCATTGCCCGCAACAGCTTTTTTGCCAATAATGAACTGATTTCGCCGCTCAAATTTGAAGAATGGCACGCGTTGCATCTTTATCCGGAACTGTTAAGCGGCAAAGATGCGGACGGGCACCATTTGGGGGCAGCAGAGTGTTTTGAGCGTATTCGTGAAATTTGTGATAAGTTTGAAGCAAGCCAGCCGAGTCCGCGGCTTAAAAACTTAAATAAAAAGATGTATCAATCCCGTATGACCGCCATGAGCAAACGCCGCGCGGCGATGGTGGATGAGTTTTTTGATACATTTGTCGCCCCGCATATGGAAGAATTGTATAAAGAGGCTGAAAAAAAGTTTGATGAGCAAGATAAGCAGTTACAAAGCCAAATGCAAAATCAGCAACAACAAAGCCAGCAGCAGGAGAACCAACAAGGTCAAGGCAGCGACCAAGACCAGCAGCAGGAGAACCGGCAAGGTCAGGGTAACGACCAAGACCAGCAGCAGGAAAACCAGCAAGGACAGGGCAGCGACCAAGACCAGCAGCAGGAGAACCAACAGGGTCAGGGCAAAGACCAAGACCAGCAGCAGGAGAACCGGCAAGGTCAGGGCAGCGACCAAGACCAGCAGCAGGAAAACCAACAGGGTCAAGGCGGTAACCAAGACCAGCAGCAGGAGAACCAGCAAGGACAGAGCAACGGTCAGCAGCAGGAGAACCTGCAAGGTCAGGGTAACGACCAGAACCAACAACAGGAGAACCAGCAAGGTCAGGGTAACGACCAGAACCAACAACAGGAGAACCAACAGGGGCAGGGTAACGACCAAGACCAGCAGCAGGAGAGCCAGCAAGGGCAGGGCAACGACCAGAACCAGCAGCAAGAGAACCGACAAGGTCAAGGCAACGACCAGAACCAGCAACAGGAGAACCAACAAGGTCAGGGTAACGACCAGAACCAGCAGCAGGAGAACCAGCAAGGGCAGAGCAACGGTCAGCAGCAAAACGAACAAAACAGCGATGCGCAAGAAGAAAACGCTTCAAACGATATGCCCGAGGGGTTTCCGCCGATGGAGCAGTTTGAACTGCCGGATACCGATAGCCAATACCGCCCGAAACTGACGGAAGAGGAAATAAAAGACCTGCTCGAAAAAGCCGAGAATTTGCAAGATTTGAAAAAGCTTCTTGAAAAAGCCGGCGATAAAGAAAACGGTGAAGAAAATAAAGACGGTCAAACCCCGCAAAAAACTCAAGGCTCAAACCAAGACCTCAATGATAACGAACAAACAAACGACAACCTCGAAGATTACATTCCGCAAAACGACTATCCGACACTGATAGACATTGACAGTATGAAAAAGCTCAAAGGCGACGAAATGCAGGCTGCGCGTTTTTATCGCGAAGGCAATTGGGACGAATACCAAAAATACATAGCGCAATACGCCAACGAAATTGCGCAAGCCAAAAAGCTGATTGCCGAGATTATCAAACAAAACAAGCTGGACAGCGTCCGCCGCGGGCACGAAAAGATTAAAGAAAAAATGACTAAACTGCCGGTTCAGGGCGGGCGGACGATAGACCTGCAGCGTCACGTTGCGCTCGAGCAAAAGCTCCGCCGCGGCGATCCGAACATCACCCGCAAAGATTTGGAGCGTTTTCGCACCAAATATAAATATTCCGAAGACGAGATAATCAAAGAAATCCAAATTCCGCAGTCCAACTTCGGCATCCTGATTGACGGCTCGGGCTCGATGACCGGACGCCCGTTTGAAAATGCGCTTGCCATCTCGTGCATTTTGTATGAAGCTGCCCGCAGTTTCAAAGAGATAAACGTTTATATTTATATGATGGGTCAGCCGATACCGTTAACGGTAGCTCTTCCGGATGATGCCACCAAAAAAATTGCCGAAAGGCTGGAGAGCGTGCGCGATGGGCAGGGAGGTTGCAATGACTTTTTAACCCCCGCCATTCGCCAGCTCTTAACCGATGTGTCCGAAAATATGCAGCAACATCCGCACGTTAAAAGCGGTTTTACGCACATTTTCTCCATCACCGATGGCGGCAATAACGATTATGGCAGCGTAGATGTAAATACCTGCATCGAAAAGCTGTTGGAGAAAAATGAACAAATCACGTTTGACAGTTTCTTCGTTGACGGCGGCTGGCGCAATTATACCAAACCGTTGATAGAAAAGCTCAAAAAACAGGGCTCAACACAAATTGATTGCGTGGATAATATCGATACGCCCGATAAAATCCCTGCGGCAATTACCGAAATGTTGAAAAAAAGAATGAAAAACAGCCAAATTAAAGCCCCGCAAACCAATAGTATTAAGCAAAAGTTAATAAATGATGCGCTAAAAAGCATTAAATGGCGTTAAAAAGGCGGCAAAACCGGTTGCGCAAACGGATAAAAAATGATACAATAAAAGCAAAGGCATAAGAAGGAGAATAAAAATGGCAAAAATATACAGACACAAATTCGGCACCCCTGCATATCCGATACCGATTGCCGACAAGCTCACCGGCGAAATCACTTGGCTTGCGGACGAAGAAAATGCCGTTTACATCCCCACCATGCGTAATGAAGATAAAGATCGCATATACGGGCGTTTCATCCGTCAGGTAGTGACCGATCCGACGATGATGAAAGATATGACCGAAATGCTGTTAAGGCTTGATAAAAGCCGCACGCCAGCCGAGAGCAAAAGCTACGGTTACACCACCATGGGCGCCCCCGGTAACGGTAAAACCTTTTTAGCCAAATCCATCGGCGAACTGGTACACCCCAAAGGCGCAATTATCGTAGACTGCAATAATATCGATAACCCCGACGAGCTTTTTAAGGTAACAACTTTCAGCGTGGACCAGACCCGCAAGCAGCGCAAGGTGGATGCCGCCATCCGCATGGGAAATCACGACCCCGAAAATCCGTTTTCGCAAAATGCCGTGGCGTATATGAAAAAGATGTTCGGCAATGAAATTGTAACTCAAGAAACCCGTGACGGCAGAAAGATTACCGCCGTGGATTGGAATGCGATAAAACAAGACCCTGCTTATGTTGAAGCCGTGCTCGACCGCGTGATGGAAATTGCCGAGATTAAATATGAAAAAGAAGCAAGCTCTTTGGGCTTTGTCGTCAGCAACGGTCCTTTGCTGCAGGCGTTAATCGACCCCGAGTCGCCGGATTACGGACGTATGGTCATCCGCGATGAGTCAAACCGCGGACCGGCTGTGGACGCATGGCTGCGCATTCAGGCGTTTTTCTCCGAGCCGTCTGCCGAAGAATTGAAATTAAAAGGCGAAGACGATAAAGAAATGGTCATCCGCCGCTCCGAAATTCCCGACACGTTTATGTTTTTGGGCACGGCAAATAATGCCACCGAAGATATGGGCTTAAGCGCCAAAGAGCTGACCAAGCCGATGATTTCCCGTGAAGGTATGGGCATTGATATCCGCCAGATTTCAGACCCCGAAAAGGCAGACTTTATCTCGCGTACGTTAAAGCACTTAACCGGCGTTCCCGCCTATCATGTTTATATGATGGATCCCGAATATTTTGACCGCCGCCCCGACGAGCTGGCAAAAACCTTAATGCACCTGCGCACCGTCGGTTTAACGCCGGAAGAGAAAAAGAAAATCCCGCAGGAGGAAAAATTTAACATCGAGCATATCGACCGCACCATCGAGGTTGCTACCCAATACGGCAGCTTAATCGCCGAGGCGGAAAATATCGTCCGTCAGGCGATAAAAGATGACAGCCTGCCCACAGCCTATACCGATTATCTGCAAAATCAGGTTGTGCTTGATTTGCGTTATGTTTATAAGCTCTATCAGCATTCCAAAATCAGCCACCCGACGGTGAAAGCCAAAGGCAAAGGCTTGTTTGCCGGATTAGGGAAGAAAGAAACCACGC
Source organism: uncultured Alphaproteobacteria bacterium (assembly GCA_910576955.1). Lineage (GTDB taxonomy): Bacteria > Pseudomonadota > Alphaproteobacteria > RF32 > CAG-239 > CAG-267. The sequence continues at coordinate 129,806 of CAJTJB010000003.1, forward strand.
AAACGCAGGAGGAAATCGCTTGGGAGATGAACAAGCGCATTGCCAAGCGCGAAAAAGACCAGTTGCTCGTGCGCGGCACAAGGCTTGAAAACGAAGTCGCAACCAAGCTGCATGATATGATAATCCCCGACAGTATCAATAATATGCTCAAAGATTCGGAAGATGCAGCAGCCGATTACGGCAAAATCGAGGGCTTGTGGAAATCGCTCGTGCACACGGCGAAAGGCTTAAAGTTTGAATATGCCGGCTATGTTGGGGAAGATTCGGTTGCGCAGACCTATAATGCCCGTCCCGAAGACCTACCGAATGTTGCGCTCGACGAGATTAAGGAAGTTCTGATAAGTTCCATCAACCGCGAATACAAAGAGCAGCTGCAGCCCGAGGATGTGTTTGATGACGACACGCTGCTTGAAGCCGTGCAGCTGATGGCAAAAGAAGACGATATGAAACACATTCTCGTGCCGAATCATGATATTGAAACCACCGTTGAAGAACCGGTGTTAAAAACCTATATCGCCTCCACGCAAAAGCAGCAGATTGCCCGCGAAGAGCTGATAACCGCCGCGCAGTTTGCCGACAGTCTGATATATAAAAATATGCGTAAATACAACATTCGCAAATATGCCGATGAAAAGCCCGACCTGTCGGAAACGGATGGTAATGCGGCAAGCCGCCGCATCGCCTTGGGAAAAGACGCTGATTTCTTCACCACCAGCGTGTTGGTAAATGACGAAGAGGGGCAGGATTTTGGCTTTGCCTCGGTTATTTATAACAAAGGCAATCAAAATGCGATGATTTTGGCAACGTTTGACATTAACGCCGACAGTCGCGCCAAATTAAGCAAAGCCGGCGTTTTGTTCGTGAACTTAAAGCGCGAAAAAAGCGATGCCGAAGCCGAGCGCGATTATAAGCTGATAGCAAACTATCTTGAAGACCAAACTACGCAGTGTCTGGATAGCGAGGTCAAACCGTCGCATATTGTTTCGTCGTTAATGCTGCGCATTGAAAAAGACTTGGCAGAAGACGGCACGGTTGAAGATTATTGCCAATATCTGCAAGGCTTATCGGGCGAAGAACTGGCTGTATGCGATGCCGTGCAGCTGACCAACATCGGCTATGAAGAAAACCAAACCCTGCAACAAGCATTAGCAGGAAGAAAGGGGAGATAATTATGGAAAAGCTTATGAATAAAAACGAGATTGAAAGCATTATCCTGCAAACGGTAATGGCGCGCCCGTATCAAGAGGTTGAGGGGTGTCGCGTCTATCCGCTTGAAGCTGCTGGCGAAGAAGAGGTGATAAAAAAACTTAAAGGCACGAGAGAAGTCGAAACGCTCACAGAGCTTGAAACCGCCATCAACGCCCCCGATGTTGCGCAGGTTTATATCGGCAAATACGCCTCCATCACCTCGAAAGGGTTGAAAAACGTTCTTTCCCGCACTTCGCTCACCAAAGAGATTTTCTGCGCTTTCTCGGTAAAACTCTAATTTCCCCCACAAAACCCTAAACCTCCCCCCCTTCCCTGGAGGAAGGGGTAAGGGGGATGGGGACAACAAACCATCCATATCTCCCTCCTCTTTTTTTATCCCAACAAGTCGGGCGTCATCCCTCGAATCGTTGCAGGTGGCGCTGCCACTCAAGGGATCTCCCACCACAAACACCTCCCCTTCCCTGGAGGAAGGGGTAAGGGGGATGGGGACAACAAACAATCTAATGCGTCATTGCGAGGCGCACCGTAAGGTAGCAGCCGTGGCAATCTCAACCATCAAGAGCATATCTTCTTTTTTTGTGAAAATTCTTGACAAAAAAATCCTAGTCTGCTAATATCCCGTACAGAACAAAAATTTTTAAGATATGGATTATATAGATGCACGAGTGCTGCTCTCAAAAGAAAAGCCGCTCGCCCCGCAAGAAGCGGTAGACATTCTCAACAGCTGGCGTTCAGATCCGGAAAACTATTACCTCTTGTTAAAAACGCAAGGGGCGTCTGTTCCGTTGCTGGGCTATAGGTATTGCTCGGAAGAAGACAGTAGATACGTTTTTGAAAAAACAAAAAAGCGTATTCTCTCTCCGGCGTTTGCGCTCAAGTTTTTCGAATTTCGCTCGGACAGTATGAGCACTATTTTTATGGAAACGCTGGATATGCTGACCTTTTCGGAAGATGACGAAGATTCCGATGTGGCGTTTTATGCCTGGCCGTATTATAATGCGGTAATCGTTTCTCATCTCACGCCCGTTGCAATCATTCACCTGTTGCTCAACTGGAATTATGTTTTTGATTGCGAGGCTGACCAATTCGGAATGGTCTATAACACGTTCTATGAAACGCTGAAAGCCGCCGAGGAATGCACTGATATTTTAGCTGTCAACAGCTTTAATCTGCACGGTTGGGGTGAAAACACCAATCATCCGATTGAAGATGTCGCCAAACATTATCACTTTGCAAATTATTCGGTCGCATTGGAAGACGGTTCGGAAGACATACATTTCCGCAAGACTCTCGTCCATTACCTCTATGCCTATTGGCAAAATATGGAAGACATCATCACAGCGGTATTGCACGAACGCATTATGCGGAGTAATTAAAAAAAAGTCGGGGTTTTCCCCGATTTTTTTTATGCTGTCTTTTTTGGTTGACAACGAACGCCTGAATGCTATGCTCCAAACATATGTTTATAAGGAGAACTAAAATGCCCTCATTGGCGGATAACTTAAAAGTCAAAATCCAATATTTCCTGCCCAAAAAACTGCTCTCTCGCGCTGTCGGCAAGCTTGCCGCGGCAGAGCTCGGCAAAGGCACAAACTGGGTCATTGAAAATTTTATCAAATATTATAATGTTGATATGAAAGACGCCGAAATCCAAAATGTTGAAGATTTTAAAACCTTTAACGCGTTTTTCACCCGCGCGCTGAAAAAGGGGACGCGTCCGGTTGTGGCAGAGGCAAACGCGCTTGCATCTCCTGTGGATGGCACGGTCAGTGAGCTGGGCGAGATTTATAAAGACGCTGTCTTGCAGGCCAAAGGGCATTATTACAGCCTTGAAGCGTTGCTCGGAGGCGACCAGAAAGACGCGAAAGAGTTTGAATCCGGCGAATTTGCCACCATTTACCTTGCGCCGAAAGATTATCACCGCGTGCATATGCCGTTTGCGGGTAAATTAGAGAAAATGGTGTTTGTTCCCGGCGATTTGTTTTCGGTTAATCCGCTGACCGCCAAAAATGTCGATAACCTGTTTGCGCGTAACGAGCGTGTGATATGCTTTTTCAAAAACGATAAAATCGGTCGTTTTGCCGTTGTGATGGTCGGCGCAACGATTGTCGCCAGCATAGAAACCGTTTTCGCAGGGCTTGTTGCCCCGTCGGTTGGCAAAGAGAAAACAATTTACGATTATAGCAAAGATAACATCAGTTTCAAAAAAGGCGAAGAACTCGGGCGGTTTTTGCTGGGCAGCACGGTCGTCTGCGTGTTCCCGAAAGGCAAGGTGGCGTTTGATAAAAAATTAAAGAACGGCACGCCCGTTAAGATGGGTGCTAAAATCGGCGATGTTAAAGGAAAGCAAGCATAATGCTGGCGTTTTCTTCCGATATATATATGATAAAAACTGCCGAGCTGAAACAGCTGCCGCACCACGAGGGGATAATGCCCGAAAACGGCGAAATCACGCTTTATCTGGATGCTGAAAACGGCGACAGCCTGATAAGCGGGGCAGGGAAGGTTGCCGCGGCAGAGGAAGAATATCTGCCGGTGCGTTTGGCGTATCAGTCATTTCCGAAGTTAAAAAGCTTTTTTATCAATCTTAATAAAAAGATTAAGCGCAGGCATTATATTGAATCTCCCAGTGTTTATACCGTGCCGCTCCGGTGCTTGTATGATAACCACGTTTTGCGTGGTGAGCGCAATGCGCAAAATGCCTATGAATGGACCAACAAGCGTTGGCAAATGAGTGCGGAAGAAAAACATAAGCGCTGGAATGATTTGTATAATTCGCTCAAAACAAAGGGCTATAATCCCAAAGACCCGATTTTGTTGGTCTTAAACCGCTGCTTGGGCGTTAAAGACCAGATTTTTCAAGGGCATCACCGTCTGGGGATTTGCAAGGAATTAGGCATAAAAGAAGTGAGCGTGTCATTTTGGGCGGGGCACCGCTCGTTTGATGTTTTTAAGCTGTTTGTGAGGAGAAAAAAATAATGTCCGCCCCAAAAGTTTCGGTTGTTTTGCCTGTTTATAACGTCGCCGCCTACCTGCCCAAATGTCTGGATAGCCTGCTTAATCAGACCTTGCAAGAGATAGAAATAGTCTGCGTGAATGACTGCTCGCCGGATAATTCTTTGCAGATTTTGCAGCAATACGCCGCGAAAGACAGCCGCGTTAAAATCATAAACCAAGCAAACACCGGTCCCGGTATAGCACGCAATAACGGCATTAAAGCCGCCACCGGCGAGTATGTCGGCTTTGTTGACCCCGACGATTGGGCAGACAAGGAAATGTATGAAAAAATGTATGCTGCCGCCGTTAAGCACAATGCCGATATTGTTGAATGCGGTGTGAGAACGCATAACGAAAAAAACGGTAAAACCAAAGAAAAAAAAGGCTTTGCCGCCATCGCCGACAATAAAGCAATTTCTGCGGCGGAATATCCCGAATATGTGTTTGACGGCATCACCTCGGGGTGGAACAAACTCTGCCGCCGTGCATTTTTGTTGGCAAACGATATTTATTATTCAGACGGGCGCGCCGCCGAAGACCATTATTTCACTGTTGCGGCAAGATTGAAAGCTCAAACCGCCGTCTGCCTGCCGGAGCCGCTGTATAATTACCTTGTGCGCGCCTCGTCGCTCACCCAATCCCCCTCAAAGGCAAACCTCAAAGTGCCGCTCTTTTTAGCAGAAATCGCCGAGCTGATAGGAAAATGGGAGGGGAGAGAACAGAACAGTAATCCGCTGCCGAGTCTTTTTGCCTGCGATGCAGCAGGGCTGGCGGCTATTCACTATCGCCGTGTGCCGGAGGAAAATCGCACCGAATATTTGGAGCTCTGCGCTCAAAACCTCCCAGACGAAGCAAATCAACTTTTTACGGATTTTATCAAACCCTACACTTTAAAAGACAAAATTTTCTCCCTCCGCCACACGGTTAAAGGTATCCAAAAATACAAAGTATACAGCATATTAGGTTTAAAACTTCGCGTAAAAGCATAGGAAAAACAAACATTCTTTCTCCTCTATTTAAACGTCATTCCTCGGCTTGCGATGCAAGCCGTCAAGGAATCTCCCCGCGGTTTTCCCCTCCCTCTTTTTATTCCAACAAGTTGGGCGTCATCCCTCGAATCGTTGCAGGTGGCGCTGCCACTCAAGGGAACTCCTATATTCTATAAGATTGCCGCGCTCATTACATTCGCTCGCAATGACTACTTAACTTTTTTTATAGTCATTACGAGGCGCTCCGTCGCCGTGGCAATCTCCCATTTAAATAGTCATTGCGAAGCGCCCCGTCGCCGTGGCAATCTCACGTTTAAATAGTCATTGCGAGGAGGACACCGTCCGACGTGGCAATCTCGTTCGGCAAGAGTATCCTTTCCACCCGCCGCAGCTAAAATCGTTGCAGGTGGCGCTGCCACTCAAGGGATCTCCTATACTTTCTAAAGATTGCCGCGCTCATTACATTCGCTCGCAATGACTACTTAACTTTTTTTTTATAGTCATTGCGAGGCGCTCCGTCGCCGTGGCAATCTTTGGAGAGTATGGATAAATAATCCTCCCCATCCCCTATCCCCTTCCTCCAAGGGAAGGGGAAAACCCCGCAGCAAACCTCCTCCCCCTTTGGCGGGGGAGGTAAGGGAGAGGGGGAAAATAAAGAATCAAATATTATCCGGATTAGCTTACTGCCACCTTAAGCTTCAATCCCAGAAAATAAATATACCAATGTTTCCGGTCGGCGGCTTTTTCAACCCAGAGCAAACGCTTATAAAACGGCACTTTCGGCTTGCGCTCGCTGGCTTTTTTAACGCCAATTTTCTGCTGCAGGTCAGCATATTCCGGCACCATTGCCGCATAGCGCAAAAATTCCGCCGTGAATTTATTGCCGCAGTCAGGGCTGTTCGGCTTAACGCCCGTAAAATGCACAATCACCGGATTTTCCGCCGCATTTTCATATTCTTTCAAATAAGCATCATCGTAGTCCGGTGTATTCTTGCGCCACCAAACGTGCATATAGTCATATTTCGGCGAAAGGCGCAATTTGCGTTCGTCACACGCTTTGTTGAGGGCATCTTGGTCATTGCCGATACTGAAATCTTCCAACACCATCTCTTTAAGCGTGTGGAAAAAGTCCACCTGTCGCCAAAGGGAAAGATTGATATACATAACGCCCGAGTTAAAATAAAATCCGTCTTTTAAGCTGATGCGCGCTGCGTTTTTATGAGATTTGGATACATCTTCAATAACACCGGCGAAATGTACGCCCAAATCAATCGCAAACAACTCGGAAAGGGATGCGCGTACAATCGTGTCACAGTCGAGATAAAGCACTTTAGCGTGATTAGGCAGTAAATCCGCTAATAAACAGCGAAACCATGCTTCCGCCGTCACCCAGTTTGCATTCGGAAAACCTTCAAATACGGCGCAGTCAACCTTAATCGGCGTCAGTTGATAGTTTTTAATTCCCCGAAGCTTTTCAAAGGCTTGCAGATGCTCGTCATCAAGCCCGCTATGCAAAATCACAAACTCAATGTCATCATCTTCCGCCGCATTTTTAAGCACCGACGCCATCGAGGCCAACGTTAGCGGCACAAAGTTCAAATCCGGCGCATAGGCAATCGTAATTTTTGTCATCTAATTCTCTTTCAGTTTTTCAAGCAGAGCAGGGTAGTGCGCTATCACATCGGCCATTTGTTTGTCATTGCCGCCGCCCGCGATGTTGAGTTTCGTGAGTGTCAGTTCTTCGGTCTGGCGCATTTCCCGCTCGGGGTTAACGAGCAAAACTTTACGGTAGCGCCCTTTGAAAGTTTTGATTTTCGTGCCGTTTAAGACACTCATTTCCCAAAACCATATATCGTCAGCATATGGGGCAAGCTGTCGCACCAGAGCCATATCGCTGACATCTTTATGCAGAGCGTGCGGCGGATAAAGTATCCCCCCGCAGCCGGTTAAAAAGTTGCGGTAAGAAGGAAAAATCTGCGTCGTATTCTTTTTCCATTGTTTATAGGGCAGGGGCTTGCCGTCTGCTTTAAGGCGGATATAGTGCAGCCGGTGGCCGATAACGCATTTCGGGTCTTTCATGTGCTCGGCATAAAGCTTTTCGAGCCAGTCGGCAGGGGAATAAACATCGTCATCAACAATCACAATCACATCGTCAGGGTGTTCCTGAAGTGTCGGCAACAGTTTTTTATACGAGCGCAAATCTTCACACCATCTAATTGTTAAACCGCAGTTCAGCAGTCTGCGCAAAATCTCGGGCAAATCATCAAGTCCGTTCGGATATTGGCTTTTCGCCAGCCATAAAATAACCTCATCGGGCTTCACCGTTTGGGTTAAGAGTGAATAGATTGTAAAGTGAATTTCCGGTGTCCGTTCCGGAAACGAGGTCAGCGATACGATAAGTTTCGGCGTGCGTTTTTCCGTTGTCAGTCCATAGCCTTTAAAAGCCTCAACCTGCGGCAAAATCAGCGCCTTATCAATATGCGGCGGCATTTTCGGTTTTTTGGTATATGTAAATTTAAAGCCGAAAAGCGTTATCTCGCGAATATTGCCGTTTTTTGTTCGTTGAAAAAGTTTCATAAAATAAGTCTTTCAAATACATCAACCTTTTTATAAAACCATATCCAAATCCGCCATATCAAACAACCGCATTCGCTCTATTATCCACACTTTATTTACAGCCTTTAAACTCCTTTTTTCCTCCTCCTCCCGAGGGTGATGGGGAAAACATACCATCCTATACTTTCTAAAGATTGCCACGCTCGTTTCATTCGCTCGCAATGACTACTTAACCTTTTTTATAGTCATTGCGAGGAGAACGCAGTCCGACGAAGCAATCTCATCCTACAAGCACATACTCTCCACCCGCCGCAGCTCAAATTGTTGCAGGTGACGCCGCCACCTAAAACTTCGTCCTTTTAATCTCCGCCCCATCCTGATAGGTAATCAGAGTCACAAGCTCGCCGTGTTTGTTAAACACTTTCGCCGTCCCGTTAAGCTTGTCGTTTTTGCGTTGTGCCAAAATGTGCGGCGTTTCGTCGTCATAATAGCTGTATGCCGCGCCCTCGCGCAAACCCTCGGCGTATTCGGTATAGTTAATCAGATGATTGTCTTTGGTATACATCCGCGCCGGACCGTGCTGCACGCCGTTCTTGAATGTAATGGACGTCTTAACCGCCCCGTTGGGGTAAAACTCTTCAAACACGCCGTTTTTGAGCCCGTTTTTGTAGCTCCCCTTGCGTAACAAATCGCCGTTGTCATAATAAGCGAGCTGCCCGCCGACGAGTTTGCCTTTGCGATAGTATGAAATTTGTTTTTCTTTGCCGTTGGCATAATATTCGGTTGTTTTGCCGTGCGGCTCGCCTTTTTTGTATTGCGCTTTCAGGGCAACGTTTCCTTTGTTGTCATATGCCGTATATTTGCCGGAAATAACACCGTCCACATAGTGCGCTTCTTCCATCAGGCGCATCGACGGGCTGTATTTTTGGTAAACGCCCGTAATCGGCAGCCCCTCGGCGTCCACGCGCAAGCCGTCTTGTTCAATTGAGTTTTTATCGTTATAAAGCGTTGCCAGCTGCCCGACCTGACAAGCCGAAACAGCCAATGCCGCCATTAAGCAAAACAAAATCTTTTTCATCGTCAGTACTCCGTTAAACATACGTTTTTCTAACTTTAAAATGTTAATAATCGGTAAATCTGTTTTCAACTTGTGAAATAAATAAAAAAGAAGTTGTCAAACCGGATTTTCAGGCATAAAATCTCACCCAATGTAGTTATGTTAATAGGAGAATGAAATGAACAAAATGAAATTGATAGCCGCTGTTGCCGCCATTATAGCCATTGCCGCCGGCGCATATTTTACAACCGCAAAAAACGAGCCGGCACAAGCTCCGGCTGCGCCTGCGCCCGTTGCTGCTAAAGCTCCGGCAGAAGCTGCCGCCCAATTGGCAGACAATCGCGTTTATGTGATGTATGTAGACACTTGCCCGATGTGCGCTAAAGCCATGGAATATATTAACGGCAAATACGCCGATAATGCCGCAGTTGTCAAAGTTGATTTGAACACCGCCGACGGCAAAACGCTGTTAAAAGCCTGCCGTGAAAAGTTCGGCTTTAAGGATGTTGTCATTCCGTTGGTATGCGCCAAAGGCGAATACACAATGGGCTGGTCCGATGCAATGAGCGCCAAGCTTGACGGTTTTATTGAAGCTGCCGCAAAATAAGCCTTATCTTTTGCAGATAATCCTGCCGCTTACTTCTTCGCATTTTTCATCGTCATCGCTGTTATAATAGGCGTTGCCGGATTGTTGCCAACGGCTGCCATCACTGCCGCTGATCATATTGCCGGATTGGTAAAAGGCGGTTCCGTCGTTTCTGTATATAATGTTTCCGACGCGCCGGTAAGAGCGTGCCTGTGCGTCGTAAGCAACATAATCTTCATCGTCGTCGTCATTCCAACTTGCCGTGGCAGCGCTTGCGGAAAAAAAGGTAATGCCTAAAATTAAACAAATCATATTTTTTTTCATAGTCGTTCTCCTGAAATAAGTTTTATATAAGGTTACATATTTTTCAAAGAAAGTCAATTGCTAAACATATTTTTAAAATTGCACAACTTATAGTGTGATTATTATGTGCAAAAAACAAAGCAAAACATATAAAAAATTAAAATTATACATAAAAACAATCAAAATCTTGAAATGCGATTCGCCGCGGTTATATACTTTATGTCAAAAAGGAGTCGTTATGATGCAGGAAGCTTTATATACCATCTCAAACGGTTTGTATGTCTTATCGTCCACGGCCGGCGGCAAGTTTTGCGGTTCGCTCGTGGATGCGGTGAGCCAGATTTCCGTGTTGCCGAATTTGATAATGGTGTCGTGTATGAACACGAGTCGCACAAAAGAGTGCATTGAGCAAAGCGGCGAGTTTGCGATTAGCGTATTGCCCCAAAATACCGACCCGTATATTGTGGCAAATTTCGGTTTTCAATCAAGCCGAGATATTGATAAGTGGGCGAATGTGCCCTATGAGCTGAAAGAGGGGCTGCCGTATATTCCGACGGCGCTTGCCAAAATCCGTGCCAAAGTCATAGACAAATTAACTTACCCGAACAACACAGTGTTTATAGCCGAGGTTGAAAACGCGTTTGATGTGAGGGCAGGGGAGCCGTTGACCTATAAGCATTATCGCGATGAGCTGAAAGAAGAATGTTTAAAGTCTTTTGCCAACCGCAACGCGCCCAAACCTGAAAAGCCAAGCTTCAAACAATGGACGTGCACCCTGTGCGGTTATGTTTATGACGGCGACATTCCGTTTGAAGAGCTGCCGGATGATTGGCGCTGCCCCCTCTGCGGTGTCGGCAAAGACCTATTCGAACTCCGCTGACACCCCACCACCGAAAGTCATTCCCCAACAGCCCCGGTTTGCGATGCAATTTCCCCTCCCCCTTGAGGGGGGAGGACGGGTGGGGGTGACAATAAGACATCCTTTCTCCCTCTTTTTTATTCCAACAAGTTGGCGTCATCCATCGAATTGTTGCAGGTGGCGCTGCCACTCAAGGGAACTCCCGCAACAAGAGCATCCATAACCTCCCCATCCCCTATCCCCTTCCTCCGCGGGAAGGGGAAACCCTTGCGGCACACATCTCCTCCCCCCAGCGCGGGGCTCGCAGAGCAAAAGCAGTGCTTGGTGAGCGACTTGGCGGAAACGCCAACAAAGCGAACTCTAGCACTGGCTTGACCGTAGCGCAGTTAGAGCGCGCAACATGCGCACCCTTACGAAGCAAGAAAGGTAAGGGAGAGGGGGACAACAAACACATCCTTATCATCTCCTTCCCTCTTTTTTATCCCAACAAGAGCATTCCATTGACCGAGCTCACACTCGGAGCGATGGTTTATACAAACAAAGCCTGTATAAAGCAGTACAAAAAAATAATATTTGTCAATATTTTTGTTGATTTTAAAAATAAGATATGCTACATTCCCCGTCTGTAAAAGGAATAAAGGCATAAAATGACACGGCAGATTATAAATTTCCCCGAATTTTCAGAAGCTCTTGACGGGCTGTTTTCTGAAACATCGGTGTGCGACATTAAGGCGTTTGAGGCAGAGGCTGCCGCGTCCAAACAGCGCCGCAAAGAAAAGATTGCCGCCGTTTCCGCCCGCCTGCGCCGGATGAAAGCAGAGATAGAGAAATATAAAGCCCAAATCCGCACTGCCGCCGATAATGATAATAAAAAAGAATACGGCATTCGCCTCAACCGGCTGATTCTTGCCAAAACCGAGCTTTTAAAAGTATATAAAGAAGAGAAAAACCTCACGCCGTTTGCGGAGCTTTCCGAAGAGGCGAAAGTTTATGCCTGCACCGAGCGCCTCTTGAAAAAATATCTCCTTGCCGCGTTTGTCAAATCCTCTCCCGAAGCATACCGCATCAATGAAGACGGCACGGTCACGCTCAATGTGGAGCATTTTCGCAATTCGCTTTTATATCAGCAGGCAAACCACCTCAAAGACTATGTCGCCTCATACATCCGGCATTATCCGCACCGTGTCGGAGGCAGCCGTTATTTTACCGGCTTGCACAAGGAGCTGCAGGAGTTTGAAGACATCGTTCTTGCCGCCGATGAATATTTTGAAACCGTCAACCGGCAAAACGAACAAAACAAAGAAAAATTGCACCAAAGCCGCGAGGGAATAGAGGTGGTCGAAATCTACCCCGAACATAACGCACAGGCGGTGCGCTTAACCACCGCAGACGCCCTTAAATATGAGGGAACGGAAATGTCGCATTGCGTCGCTACATACTGCGAAAAGGTGAAAAAAGGCGAAACCGAAATTTATTCCATCCGTGATTACGGCGATGAGTACGTCGAGTTTGTGCCGCACGCCACCATAGAGTATAAAGCGGGCAAAGTCACCCAAATCAAAGGCTATAAAGACAGCCTTGTCGATATGGCATATATCAATGACGCCCGCCGCCTTGTAATGAAACTGTTGCAGCTCAACAGCGCAGAAGAAATTATAACCCGTCCGGATATTCCGTTATCAGAAAAAAACAATATCGGCTATATGAAAGATACGCACGGCACATTGCGCGATATACTGGAGGTTATACCAGCAGATGCAGATGTTGTTTTTAGCGAAGTAAAACTTAAAGCCAACCGCATAAAATATATGGATTTCAATCGGCTGAAATTTGCACAGATAACCATAAGCGGTGACATAAACGATAAAACGCTGCAATATCTTTCCCGAGCCAGCAATTTATCGCTCCTTAATTTGAATTTTGATAACGAACAAAACTCTTCGGTGCTTGATTTATCAGCCCTGCGCTGTCAGAAGATTTTTTTGAATTTTCGCAAAAACACCGCCGCACAAAAAATCATCCTCCCGCTGCCGGCTCAAGATGTCTGCATCCTCGGTACGGCATCAGAGCTGACGGCAATAGAGGGAACGCATAGCCTGCAACGTCTGGTCATACAAGGAAACTATGCCAAGTTGGCGCAAATTCCCGCTGTCTCTGAAACATTGGAAATCCAAGCAACCACGGGGCTGCAGGAAATTACTTCCCATATAAGCCCGACCTTCAAAAATTTACTGCTGCATGGCGCTGCAGACCTGTCCGATACGTTGCTGCCAAATGTCGAATCCCTTTCTCTTAACGGTACATTTACGTTGCCACGCACGTTAATGCCACGGTTGGAAAAGCTGAAAATAATCGGCAATTATGAAACATTGGAAACGCTGGAGACGGCTCCCAACCTGAAAGATATAGAATTAGACGGAAACTTTGAAAACTTTACATCTTTTCCTGAAAAAGCGGAAATAATAAAACTGAAAGGGAAATTCCCGCGGTTGGAAACATTACCGCTGTTTTCAAAGTTGAAAAAAATAGAATTAAACGAGGGAACATTCGGCATCTCCGGAACGTTAGATTTTACCTCGTGCCCCGATTTGGACGAGATTGACTTTATGCAAAGCGAATTTCCGCAGTTGCAAGAAATAATCGTTCCTGAAAATGTCAAAAATTTCAGCGGCTCGCATTGCGTCTATCCTGCGTTGGAACGGATTGATTTATCCGCATCGCCGCGTAAGGGGTTCGGCACATTGGAAAGCGACGGAAAATTAGTCATAAATTTGGGAGAGCATGAAAACAACGCAGAACTCAACGATTATCAGATAACAATGCCAAAAATCGGCGGTTATCTAATGAACTTTAGCTTCCTGCCGGCGTTAAAGGAGTTGAAGCTTTGCAAAGGTGTCGAAGGGATACATCTTACCGGTATGAAGTTCGGCGTTTTACAGCCTCTGGATATGGCAAAATACCGGAATTTAAACGAATTAGATTTGCAATTTGTTGACTTTCAGACAAGAATACCGATAGATTTGTCGCACTGCGAAAAGCTTAAGAAGTTAAATATGGATATCAGTCATTTGCCGGATGTTATCGTCGCCCCGAATGTCGAGGCACTCAATATTCGCAACGAAAAAAAGACCTCCGTGCCGCATTCGGTAAATCTTCGGCAATATCCTCATTTAAAAACGCTCAAATGCGATTTTATTCTCCAAAGAGAAGACATTCCGCCCACAACCGAAACACTATATATGTTTTTGATGGATAAGGCAAGTGCTGAATTCAGAGAGTTGGATGTTTCCGCCGTGCAAGAGGCAGCAATCCGCACCTCAACACATCTTGAGCTGCCGCAGTTGGAACGCATCGCTTTGCCGGAAAAATTTGAAAGTTTGTTCCTGTATAACCCGATGCCGCACTTAACCGAAATTGACCTGCGCCAAGCCAAAGGCACTGTCGAATTTGTACAAATGAACCTTAACTGGGATGAGGTATCGTCAAGCATAGGAAAAATTTACTTGAAATCTGAGCAATATCGTGTATTAAAAAAGATAAGAATAGGCAAAAAAACAGAGTTGCAACTGCCTGAAAGTGTGGCAGCTCTGCCGATAACAATTGAAGTGCCGAAGGATATGCCCGCGGATAAAGTGCAAGAAATAAAAACAAAATATCCGCGCTTAACCATCGTTCGCGAAGAGCAAAAGCTGCTGCCGCTTCCCCGCACAATACAACAACAAATCGGGGCAGGGCGTTTATAAAAGGGTAATTGCCGCTGGCAATCATTGCGGTGTGTCTGCGCGTAGTGGGATAACCTTCAGCAGACCGCAGCTTATTCGTTGCAGCTGCCGCTGGCAGTCATTGCGAGGAGCGATAGCGACGCGGCAATCTATTAGAAAGTTTAAAAATACTATTATCCGAATTATTAACTCTCAAAACATAAGCATTATGAACACAAATGTAAAAGCTGTAGTCAATCTGATGCAGACACTTGGTGTCACATTAGACGATGTGAAAGCCGCGTTGCAGACAACTGCGCCATCGGCTGAAGAAATCGAGTACGGTAAAACCCAAAACGGAATGACCTACGCCAAGTATCAAGGCAAAACCCTGGGCGTGGTGTTTTATCAGGGAAACGATGCGTATGTCCTGTCATTGCGCAATAACGGGAAAGACATTGAATATGCCCGTGCGCAAAAGCTGGCAACGGAACGCTCCGCACCCAAAGGCAAGTGTTGGATTGTTCCGTCCGATGAGCATTGGCGCGCAATAGCAAGTGCCATCAACAAGATAAACAGTGCCTTGTGTGAACTGGACGGCGATGAAATTGACCGGAGCATCGGTTATTTATCGTCTACCTCGCAGGCCAACCGCCCGCGTTACTGGAACGTCCGTTTCATCCTCCCGCTGGACTAGCAGAAAAAAGCAGAGTTGGTATCTCCAACCCTGCTTTTTTTGTTGTTTCCGACGTCATTGCGAGAAACAAAGCGACGCTGCAATCTCTCTCTTTTTAATGCGTCATTACGAGGAACAAAGCGACGTGGCAATCTCTCTCTTTTTAACGCGTCATTGCGAGGCTTGCAAATGCAAGCCGTGGCAATCTCAAGAGAGTAGGACATAATAAAGCGTGACTGTGTCACCTGTCTATGGATTGCCGCGGCAATATGTGTCTGACGACACACGCCTCGCAATGACTCATTTGTAATTACTTCCCATACCCAACAGCCTCTGTCATCACCACTTCTTTATCGCCCTCAAGCCCGAGCGCTGCTTTAATCTCCGCCCGGTCATAAAGCCCGCGCACCACACATTTCAAACCCTCGGACGCGCAGTAAAGGCTGGTATTTTGATACATCGAGCCGGCGTGCATCTCGCCGTATTTCTTGTCTTTGGTCACAAACAGCAGGTGCACCGGCGCATCAAGCGCAAATTTTTGCTCTTTGCCGACAACTTCGCGCAAATCCTTATCCGATTTCTGCACAAGTACATTGCCTTTCGCGTCATACACATAAACGCCCGTCGGCAGCAACACATACAGTTCCATATCCTGCTGGTTGCGCGCCGTCGGAATAACACGTTTGCCGTCATCAGAGCTGATGCCCCACGTTGCCCACAACAAATTAGACAAGTGCTGCCCCGAAAGCATTTTCGTATCAAACATCCGCCCCGAGCGTCTGGCGCTGATAGCCTCCATTAGCGGCATCCCGCCGCTTGTTTCCGGCACATTAAGCTTAATATCCGCCGCATTCGCCGCCGCCGCACTCATCACCATCATAGCTCCCAAAATCAACTTTTTCATCATAACCTCCTAAATAATGTTATTATCCCAAAATATAAGCCTTTAAATTAAAAAAAACTTAATTTATATGTAAAATCTTTTTGCCGGTGATGGAAACCGTTGCCACCCGCCCCAGATTATCCACGGCGCGAATGGCAGCTTTCCCGTTCGGCAAGTCTGTTTCAAGGCTGTCAAAGCGTCCGCTTTTGCCGACAAATACATCGTTGACAAACCAAAAAACTTCCGTTGCGTCAGCGTCTGTTTCCGCCTTGAGGGAAATTTTTGCGTTGGCGGTGTGAGAAATAAGCCTGCTGCCGTTAACCGGCGATTTAATCACCGGCGCCTTGCCCGAAACAATATCGCTGACAACCGCGCAGTTTTCCGCAAATTCGGGCGGGCGGTTGAGGCGGATTCCGGCTTGTTCATAAATTTTGTATATATCCGAATCCCAAAATTGATAAGCTTTCAGCTCGGTCAGAGGCGGCATATGGCGGCAGGCGCGTTTGCCCGTGGCTTTGTCAATCGGAATTTTGCGCGTAATGTGCCGATACGGCGTTTTCGTGATGTTGGGAATAAAATAAGTGCTGCTGGTAATCTCGCAGTCTTCGTCTGCCAATTCGCCGGTTGCAAGGCAAATGTCAACTTTAGTGAGCTCCGGCATATCCGCCGCGAAAACGGGGGCTTTAATCAGCCCCTCTGCAGCCATCTGCCGGATAAGGGTAAACATCAGCGGCGCCGCCATCTCCCGGCCCACCAGCGCATTGTTTGGCGTGTTGTCAAAATTGCCGAGCCACGCCACAAAAACATAATCTCCGGCAATTCCGGCGCTCCATGCATCGCGAAAACCGAAAGATGTTCCCGTCTTCCAGGCAACAAAATAGCCGTCGCGTTTGGCAAGATAGGGCAGGGCGTGCCTGTCAGTGGCCGGATTGTTTTTTAGCATCTCAACGGTCAAAAAAGCGCTTTCCGGCATAAGCAGCGACACAGCCGGACTCTCTGTTTCTTCCGTAAAATAGCGCAGCTGGCGAAATGCACCCAGATTGCCAAGCATGGCGTAAAGTTCCGCAAGATTTTGCATCGTCACCTCCGCCCCGCCGAGCGCCAGCGCCAGACCGTAATGCATTGCCGGCTTGAGTTTCGGAACGCCTGCTTTTTGCAGCAAATCGTAAAAAGAGTTGCCTTTCAGGGCTTGCAGCAGTTCAACAGCGGGAATATTGCGGCTCTGCACCAAAGCGTCCGTGGCGTTAATCAACCCGCTGAAGCCGTGGTCAAAATTCTCCGGCGTATACAGCCCGTAGTTTTCGGGAACATCGCGCAACAGCGAGAGCGGATGGATAATTCCTTGTTCTAATGCCAGCGCATAGATAAAGGGTTTTAAGACCGAGCCCGGCGAGCGCAGCGCCGTCAAGCCGTCCACTTGCCCAGAAATCTCCGCATCAAAAAAGTCCGCCGAACCGGCTTCGGCAATCACTTCCATCGTCTTACGGTTAACAATGATTGCCGCAGCGTTCTTCACCCCGAGCGTGCGCTGCTTGTCAATATAGGTCTTGAGAGTTTGTTCAAGTTTTTGCTGCCAAATGCCGTCCAGCGTGGTGCGAATATTGCCGGTTGTCGTTAGTTTTTTGACGCGGCGGACGGTGTGCATTGCCGTTTTCGGCAGATGTTTTTCAAACAATACCGGCAGGTCAAATGCCGCCGTTTCGCTTTCCCCGTAAGCCTCGCCCCATAGCGCCTTAAGCCGCTGAACAGCCGCTGCAATGTGTTGCTGCCCGCCTTTTTTGAGCGGATGCCGCTTTTCCGGATTTTGCGGAATAACCGCCAGTGCCGCCGCCTGCGGCAGATTAAGCCTGTCCGCCTCGGTGTTGAAATAAATGAGCGCCGCCGCGCCGATACCCTCCACATTTCCGCCCATCGGGCACAGATTGTAATAGGCTTCAGCTATTTCCTCTTTGCTGTAATGACGTTCCAGCTGCAGCGCCCGCAGAATTTGTATGATTTTGCCGCTAAAAGAAGATGTGTCAAGCCGCCACCGCAGCCGCGCCACCTGCATCGTAAGGGTGGAAGCGCCTTGCCTGCGCCCGCCCGCCATCATCGCCGCTGCCGCCCGCGCAAGGCTGATAACGTCCACGCCGAAGTGGCTGAAAAATCGTTTATCTTCATAGGTTAAAAGTGCTTTTTTCGTATATTCGTTAATCTTTTCATACGGCACAAACAGGCGGTATTTTTCATCTGAAGAAAGCGATAAATTGAGCAAATTGCCCTGCCGGTCAAACACCGCGCGTGAAAAAGCGTAGGGCTCGAGAAGAGCTGGTTTCGGGCAAAAGGCATAGGCGAAGAATAGCAAAAGCACCCCGCCCGCCGCAAACAGTCCCAATCTTTTTGTCCGCCATCTCATCAGTGAATCTGTATCAATTCCGGCAGGTTATGGGCATAAATTTTCGGGTCATACATCGCAGACGCATATGCCGCAGGAAACATAAAACGCCCTTCTGCCGTTAGTTTGGCTGTATAGCTGATGGTCACCGTATCATTTTCTGCCATATCAAAATAAGCCAGCATCCGGTCTTCGCGAGCCTCGCTATGTGAAAGATATCCTGTGCTGCTGATCGACCCGCGCACAATCTCGAACCCGCCTGCGAGCAAATCAACCACAGCCACATTGCTGATATATTTCTTGCTCGTATTTTTAACCGTTATTTCCACCATAACCTCATTGCCGAGTTGCAAATAATTCGGGGAATGCAAATATGTGCCATCTGTATTTTTCAGCGTTTTTGCAATCTGCAGCCCGTTTGCGACGGCTTTATCGGGGAGAGTGCGGAGAAAACCCTCTTGCTCAATGGTATAGAAAAACGGTTTATCGGCAGAAAGTTTCAGTTCTTTAAGGTACGGAGCGGTTTCCGCTACGCTGTAAAGCCCGTTTTGGGTTGCGCGTGCCCCGTCAAAGCGGATAGCATTCGCCCCGTTTTCCTGTCCGGCCTCGCTTAATGCCAAAATAGCAAATGCCGAAAAGACAGTGTTAAAATTCTGTTGTTCCAACGGTTGCAGCAGCTTTTCAATATCTTCAACGCTGTTTTTAACATTCTGTCCGGCAAAAACTTTATTGGCGATATATAAATAGCGGGCATTGTCAAGGTCAGAGGTACCGAATTGATAGAGTGCCATCAGCGGCAGAGCTTTTTTCGGGTTATGCAAAAGCTGGTAGCCGGCGGCAATATACGCACCGTTAAGGGTAGATTTCCACTTGTCGCCGAAATCGCGCTCCAGCACGTCTTCAAGGTTTAAGAGATAGTTTGTCGTCACCTCTCCGGCTTCGGTCAAAACATAAGCCGCATATGCCGCGAGCGTGTCGTTTTCGTCCGCCGGATTTTCCGCCGCCACGGTTTTGGCAAAACGGATTGCCCCGTCATACACGCCTTTGGGCACATTAAAGCCGTATTTTTTGGCTGCGGTTAAAAATTCCAGCGCATAAACCGACACAAACTTGTCGCTTTGCAAATCAGGTCCGCCCCACATTGCAAAGCTGCCGTCTGCCTTTTGCCGGTCAATAAGCTTGGCAAGCACGTCATCGTATGTGTCATAAACAAATTTGCTGTCCACATACGCCGCCGCGTCTGCAGCCGGCAGTTTAAACAGCAACACCATCGCCGGAAAGATTTTGCTGACAGACTGCTCGGTGCACGAGTGCGGATATTTCCCGAGGTATTGCAGCAGTCCTTTGGTTAATATCAGCGGGGAGGTCGAGGCATAAACCTTTTGCGACCGCTGATAAGGGTAAAACTCTTTGACAAAGTTTTTCAGCGTAATCTGCCGGTTGGCTTTTCCCGCGGTAACCTCGGTAGTAAACGGCACGGCGGGGCGAACAGCCAGCTCGTGAGACATAACGGCGCGTTTTTCGGGGTCGCTGACCGCCTCTGCCGTAAAGGTAATTGTTTGCGCTCCGAGTGCGTCAGAACCCGCCGCAAAATTGAATGAAACAGAATCTTCTCCGTCTTCATCAATTTCAAGCACTGTGCTGCTGTCGCCCAAAAGATAAATCCCTTTCGTTGCCGAAACCGACAGGCGGACTTTATAGCCCTTGCCGCTTCCCTTAACCAGATTGCTGACCGCAGCGCCCACCTTGAAATCTTTATCATCAGGAGATACATAGAGCGGACCGGTCAGTGTCAGTGCAAAGTCGCCGCGCACAAACACGCTTTTTTCCGCCGCGCCCGATTTTTCGGCGTTCATGCCTGCAGCCATAATTTTCATCTCGCCGTTAAATGTTTCCGGAACGGTATAGGTGAAAAACTTCTCTTCGGGTCCAGCTTTAAGCACGCCGCTCCAAAATGCCGCGGGCTTGTTTTGTTTGCGGGCAAACGGGTTCAGCATTTTCAAAAGTTCCTTGTCTTCTTCAGCGTCTGCGCCGCCGCCCGGTGCCGCAAGCAGCAAAGCAAGTTTTGTATCCGGCAGCACCAAATCAAGAATTTGTTTGGTAACGACTTGCAGCGCCTTTTTCGGAATAAAAAACCGGATAGGGGAGGGGAGCTTATAGTCCGAAACCTGCAAAATTCCCGTATTCACGCCCCATAAAAAGATGTTTGCGTCTTCGGGCGTTTTATAGCCGATAGCCAGCTCTTCTCCGGGCTTGACACTTTCGGGAACGGAAAGCTCAATCGGCAGGTCAAACGCTTTCTTGTTAATGTCAAACGGCGCAATGCCATAGCTTAACGGCTTGTCAAAAATCTCTTCGGCGGTAATGTCGCGGGCAATCGCCGCATTCAGATAAGCATTGCCGACAATTCCTTCGGGCAGGTCGATTTCCTGCACGCTGGCTTTGCTGTCGGTTTTAAACCATTTGTAAGCATAAACTTTGTCTTGCTCAATGCTCAACAGCCCCAGCCCTTTAAAGGGCGCGCGGATTTGAACCCTGATCGTGTCGCCGGCGGCATATTCCTTTTTATCAAGTGTCAGGGAAAGGTTTTGCTGTTTGTCTTCTTTAAAGTTTTCATTAGCCGCACCGGCAACGCTGTATTTCAGGTTCAGGATTTCTTTGCCGCTCTTATCTGAAATTTCGAGCACAAAATCGCCGGCTGTTGCCGTATCAAGTTCAACATCGCTTCCCTCGGACCCGATTTTGCAAAAATCGGTCTTGATAAGTTTGTTTTTATAGGTAGTTGCGTAATGGTAAGTCCCGTTTTCGGCAAGCTCAAGCACGCGGCTTTCCTGCTTGGCAAAAATATGAAGTATTAAATCATCCGCAGCAATTTGTTTTAAATTGTTGTCAATCGCAATAACGTGAATTTTATGCGCGCTGTTTTGCGGCAGAAAAGAGAGGTCATTGTCTTCCGTATCGGTTTTATACCCGAGAAGATAGCTGTTTGGCGAGAAAAGCCCCGAAATAGTTTTTTCAACGCCTCTGCCTCCCTCAAGCTCCAATCCGGTCAAAACGGCAACAATGCGATAAGTACCGCGGTAGTGGAGGTTAATGTCAAAACTTGTCGAGCCGTTTTCATTGGTTTCCTGCATAGAAAGGTCTTCTTTATACGACCGGAGGTTAACCCCCTTTGATGCCGGATCATAAAACACATAGTCCTTATATTCATCAAACTGAAAACGGGCGGGAAACACCGTGTAATAGCCTTTAATGCCATGTGCGGCAGCGGGCGTGCCGTAAAGGTTTGCCAAATCGGCTTTAATTGTGGCAACATCAGCAGTGTTCCATCCTTTGCCGCTGGCAGGGTCAAACGCCAACTTGAGTTTCAGCGTGTCGGGCAGAAATTCCTCCGCATCAAAATCCACGCTGTCAACAAATTCTTCATAGTTTCCGGTGTTTTTGTAAAGCGAGAGCGTATATCTCCCCAAAGGCGCGGTTGCGGGCAGGGTGTAAGACATCGTATCAAGTCCGCTGGCAGCGGAAACAAAGCTCTTTTGACTCACAACTTTCCAATCTGCCGTCCTGATTTTGGCAACCAACGGTATTCCCGCTGCCGGTTTCAGGTTTTCGAGCCGTGTCATAATGCCGAAATGCGCCGTTTCATTCGGGCGGTAAATGCCGCGGTCGGAAAATAAAAAGGCTTTCAGTTTATCTTGTTTGCTTTCGGTATATTCCCCGCCGACATCATAGCGCGAATAATCCAAAACCCGATCGTTTTTCCACACCGGAATAAAGCTCATATCGCCGTTAAGGGAGATTTTATAAGCCACGGCGCGTTTGTCGTTTTTAAGCTCCTCAAACGAGGGCAGTTCCGCCATTCCCTGATTATTTGTTTCCGCAGATAACACCGGCTGCCCGTTCACGCCGAGCACCTCGACTTTTGCGCCTGCCGCCGGTTCGCCGTCGGAGATATTCGCCACAAAAAGGGTATGGCTGCCGTCGGCATTGTCTTTAACAATCACTCCGAGATCTGTCGCCATAATCAGCCGCCTGTCTGCCGGCGTCACCGTGTTGTTGCCGTCTTTTCCCCGCAGCGTAATCAAAAATACGCCGGTTTTGCCCTTAAGGTAAGGGGTTAAATCCAGCGAGGAATAATTAAGCTTTCTCGGGTCTTGATTATTAATTGCCAGCTCTTTTTCATAAACAGTGGCAATATTGTCTTCATTAAAATAATAGTTTTGAAAATACGGAGAGGCAAAATTTCCGCCGGTCTGCGTCACAAGATGGTTCAGGTCTTCTTCAAATATTTTTGCAATTTTGACCTGCAGGGCAGAAACGCCGCGGGAAGAAAAAGACACGCTTTTTTGCGTTTGCAGCGGAATAATAGCGCCGTCAAAGCGAATAGCCGCCTCTTGCGGATAATTTTCCGAGCGGATGACCTGCTCTACCGAACCAAGCGAATATCCCTCTTTAGAGGTTACATCGCTGCTGACTATCACCCGCAGTGCAGCGTCCCTTTTGGGCAGGTGATAGCTGAAAAAGCGGCTGTTTACGCCCTCGGGAGCGGGCAGCTGTTCAGTTTCAAGCTTCACCCAGCGGGCATCTTTAGAGAAGTTTCCGCCCCATACGTTATTGCAGTTTTCTTGGCAAGAGGCAAGGGAAACCCGTCCCTCCAAGCTTTCATTGTCAACCGCGGAAGAAAAATCTATCCGGATTACTTGCGAGGGTTCGTTGTCGTCGTTGCGGACAATGCTGCTTGTGATATTGTTGACTTTAAAATAAGTGCTGACAGAGGGAATGGTCACTTTGGCTTCAGCGTCTTTTCGGACATCGGCATTGGCAATCGGCGTGTTGTCATAGATATTTCTGACACCACTGACAGTAACCGTCGCAAAATCGTCAACCTTGCCCAGTTGCACCGGATCAGAGATAATATGCAGCATCCGCCCGTTATCTTTAAGCGTATATGTAAAATCGTAGCTGTTGCCGCCGGCGGTTGTAATCTTCACGCCTTTTTTTATACTGTCTTCCCTGATAGGATAGGAAAACTCAAACGATGCCGTAACGGATTTTTTGCGAATATCCAGCGGGTTTTCATAAAAATCTTGCGCCCTGCGGTGTGCCAAAAATTTGGGGACGCGAAAATCAAATGTCCGTT
Organism: uncultured Alphaproteobacteria bacterium; assembly: GCA_910576955.1. Taxonomy (GTDB): domain Bacteria; phylum Pseudomonadota; class Alphaproteobacteria; order RF32; family CAG-239; genus CAG-267. Next base: position 153,136 of record CAJTJB010000003.1, read on the forward strand.
CTTTCAGTTTTATCCCCGCGGCAAAAATCTCTTCGGGCAGCGTTACCTTATATTTTTGTCCCGGAATCCAGTGTTTCTGTATGCGGAAAGTCAAAAGGTCACCGGCAGAAAAATGCCAAATTCCGTCGGCATGGGGCTTAATGTCTATACCGCTCAAAGAAAGGCGCTGCAAAGCCTCGGGCGCCGCCACGTTAGTATCAAAAAAGACATCCAGATAATTTCCGAGCGGCTTGCCGCCATAAGCTCTGGGCGGAGAAACCATGCTGATTTGGGCTTCCGTTATTTTGGTCGCCTGAAACAGCCAGTTGCTGAAATAGGTTTTATAAGCCCATATTCCGCCGCCGATAATAACGGCTGCCGCGGCAATCACTGCCGCCAGAGTTGATTTTTTCATTTATGCCCCCATATCCGCAAAATTAAGATTCTTTTAAACAGAGTGCATTTTTTTGCTCTAACAGTCAATTTTATATCCATACTGTAAACAATTTTTTATTGCAAAACTTTTGAGATAGCAGTTGACAAAGCATAAAAAATCAGGCACTATATCAACATTGTTTAATTCCTTAAAAAAGGAGGGGAATATGGCAGAAGTCAAGGTATGTTTGGTAACGGGCGCGGCAAGCTTAATCGGGCAGCATATCGTTGCCGAGCTGGTGGCTGCCAAACACAAGGTTATCGCGCTGGGCGACCCGAATGATACCTTTATGCCGGATGTCTTAACCAAACGGCGGATAAAAATCAACACCGCCCTGCCGGTCACGGCTGCCTCTTTTAAGAAACACGATGTCCAGTTTTGTTTCGGAGATGTCGGTGATATTTCGTTTCTCGCCTCGGTTTTTTCGGGCGCGGTGCAAAATGAAATCAAGCTCGAATATGTGTTTCACCTTGCCGCGAATAAAGCGATTCAAAAGAGCGCGCCAGCCGCATATCACCCCGAGTTTATCGCCACGGCAAACGTTTTGGAAGTCGTGCGCGCCTATTGGCAGGAGCATAAAGAAACGTTTAAGGGCTTTTTCTACGCTGCGGAAAACAATGCCAAATCCGACAAAGTCGAGGCTATGTTGAAGAAGCTGCACGAAAAAGACGGCTTTCCGGCAGAGGTTTTCAAAGACGAGAATGTTCCGGTGGGGGCAGGGTATAAGGGGCGCACGTCGCTTGCCTCGCTTTACCGCGTTTTAACACCGTTTGCCGTTTCAAACAAATGGGAAAGCGCCGACACGGAAGATTGCTATATCAGCCGCATCACCCGCGCCGTCACCCGCTTGATAGAAACATCTGAAAACTAGCTTCATATTTTTAGCACTATCTCTCATTTATCTCCGCCTCTCTCTCTTTAAGCCTCCTCCCCCTTTGGCGGGGCTCGCAGGATAAAACAATACAGTGTATTGTTTTTGCCGAGAGCTATAGCAGCTGTTAGTTTGCGAACGCCGGAAACGTCGTGTTAGCAAACGTTACAGCTGGCTTGACCGTAGCGCAGTTGGCAAGCCGCAGGCGAGCCCTACGAAGCAAGTGAGGTAAGGGAGAGGGTGATACAATTAAGCTATTTAAACCACCGCTTGACTCCAAAAATATCTTGACAAAAATTTCCGTCCATAATATACTGATAGCCTAAAATCAATATTTATGTCTCACTAAAAATCATATCATTATGGCACACAAAAAAAGTCCGTCACGTTCTTATATGGAGATATGTGACGAAATAAGGGCACGCCTTGCCGAGCAGGAAAAAATGCCCAAAAAGGAGATTATGGCTTATGCGCATAAAATCCGCCCGCTTGTCCGCGGCACCGAAAAAGACGCTCTGCTTGCCCCGTATAATCAAACGAAACCGTTGTACTGGGCAAAACCGGCAAGAATCAGCACCCAAAGTTTTACATTCAGGGCAGACAGCGCCTTGATGCGAGCCGAGGGGCTGACGGAAATCGGCAGAATTACAACGTATCACCGTTACGGCGGTTTTTATGGCTGCCTGCGCCCGAGTGTCGACGAAGCGATAGTTCAGTGTCCGAAAGAGTGGCTGGATAAAGTCTGTGCGTTTGAAATTCAAACAGATTCGTTGAACTTCAACGAAGTATACAGCCCCGCACTCGACCGCCACGTCTTGCGCACCATCTACTACACCGGCACACTGCCCGAGGAAATCGCCAATCTCCCCGTGAAGTGGTAAGGTAAGTTAACATCTGCTATTTTCTCCCACCAAAAAACTAGCTCCCCAATACTCCTCCCCCCTTGGCGGGGGAGGTAAGGGAGAGGGGGACAACAAACATCCATCTATATATACTCTTCAAAGATTGCCGCGCTCATTTCATTCGCTCGCAATAACTATTGAATGCTACATAGACCAAATCATTGCCTGCGCGGCTCACACTACAAATAATTCCCCGCGCGCTTGAAAGCCATAACCGCAGACATTTCCATCTCCGCTTTTTGTGCGCGAATAAGCTTGGCAATGTTTGCAACGGCGGTTTTAGCCATATCCACCTCGCTGCGGCAGGGCGCATAAATCCCGTTTTCGTAGCGATATTTCATATTTTGATGGATTTTATGAATTTGCATATTCAAAAGCATAATTTCTTCTTTTTTGAGCGGACGGTTTTCTTCCGCGGCAATCACCTCGCGCACGTTGTCAAGGTGTGGGCGCCGCGTGTCATATAGCAATTCGTTCGCGCGGTTAACGACCAACAAATCAACCGTATCGGCATTTGCTTTTTGATAATTGCTGATTTTTTCAACCACTTGCGGCAGCGAATTAACCTCGCTGTTGAAAAAGAGCCGCGGGTAAACCTCGTTTTGTTGAAAGATAATCTGGTCATAAAGCGTTGCACAGCGGTAAACATTGCTCAAATAGGCAATATCCGGATTAACCGACATATATACCGCACAAGGCTTATAGCCGTATTCCATGGCTTTTTTCGCATTGTCGGCAAATTCCACGCCGGCTCCCATCACCCCCACGGAAAGAATCGAGCGCTTGCCGGATTGCAACGACAAATCCAACACCTGCCGCACCGTTTTTGTCGCAATGCCGGAAAATCGGTCGCATTCGCTGATATGCCCGCCTTTAAGGTGGTTAAACAGGTTCGGGAAAAGGTCGCGGTATTCGTCTTTGTCAATAATGCGGAAAGGCAGGCAGTCCTCGTCTTGGGCAAAGCGGCGGATTAATTTTTGCGTCATTACTGACTTTCCCGCTCCCGGATATCCCATATAAACCACAAAGCGTTTCGATTTGGCTTCCTTGCCTTGCCAATCATTTTCCCAAAAGCTGGCAACCGTTTTTTCATAGTTGGCTTGTGCGCCGTCCTCTTCTTTTTGCAAAATAGCCCGAACCTCTTCTTCCGTAAAAGGCGTATGTTCGCCGCACTTCATTGAGTCCAGATAAGTATATAAGCCGTCAATTTGTTGTAATAAATCTCTTTTTGTTTCGTTTTTCATTATTTATAATCCAATTCTTTCAGTTTGCGGATGGTTTCTTCCGCCGAGGTGTGCAAAATGCCGATACCGCCCATTTCTTCCCAGCGTTCGATATTGGGCGCGCGGTCATCAATCAGGATATCTTTCGGTTTGCCGAAGTTTTGCTTGTCTTTGGAGAGGCAGCAGATAACGCCGTCTTCTTTGCCGTAGTATTTTTTCATCCACAAGCGTTTTTCTTTTTCCGCCTTGTCATAGCCGTAGGCAGGCAGTCCGGTCAAAATCTGAAAGCCGTGTTTATTCAGGTGTTGCACCAGCTTGTCCGCATCTTTAAGTTTCGGCAGGTTCAGCCAATAGTTTTCGGTATCCAGCACAATCTGCCACAGTTTCTCGCGTGGCATCTGATAGGGCAAGACTCCGTGATTACGTTCAAATTCTTTATCAAAATCGACGAGTACGCCGTCCATATCGCAAAATATCATAAAACCTCCATAATTTCAATACACCGCCATCATAGAGGAAAAAAAACGCTTTTAAATGAAAATATTATTACATAATGTTACAGCTTTTCGCCTTTCCAGTCATTGCGAGGCTTGTTTACAAGCCGTGGCAATCTCCCGCAACAAGAGCAATCTCAACTCAAGCGTCCCCCTCCCTTGGGGGGCTCGCAGGATAAAACAACACGGTGTGTTGTTTTTGCCGAGAGCAATAGCAGTGCTTGGCGAGTGACTTGGCAGTGATGCCAATAAAGCGAACCCTAGCACTGGCTTGACCGAAGCGCAGTTAGGGCGCGCAATAAGCGCACCCTTACGAAGCAAGTGGGGATAGGGGGTGGGGACAACATCCAACCTTAAAACTTCCCCCTCCTCGGCGGAAGGGAGGGGATGGGGACAACATCCAACCTTAAAACTTCCCCTTCCCTGGCGGAAGGGGGTAGGGGATGGGGACAACCTTATTTCCTATTTTCCAGCCATTCCAACACCGCCGGATGCGCCTTATCGCCAAAAAACAACGCATTGTGGCTTAACTCGGGCATCAGAATAAACTCTTTATCGCGCGCGGGGGAAAGCGCAAACAATTCTTTGCCGTGCGTGGGGGCAATCAGCGTATCGCCCGCCCCATGGATAATCAACAACGGGCCTTTATATGCCCGAACAAACCGATACGACGGCAGTTCATATTTAAGAGCGCGCGTTGCAAGCGGAATGTGCTGGTCGCCGGCAACTTTTTTTAAGGAATAAAACGGCGCAGCCAATATTAAACCGCGGGCAGGGCGTTCTGCCGCTGTTGCCGAGGCTGCTGCCGTTCCCATCGAATAGCCGAAAACGATAATATCGCCGTGCCCGAGCACATTGTGCAAAAAGTCAAACGCCGCTCTTGCATCGCCGTAAAGCGTATCTTGCGTAAATTCGCCCGCCGTTCCGCCAAACCCGCGATATTCGCTCATATAAACAGTATAGCCATTGTCAAGATAAGGTTTCAGAGAGGGGGCAAATTTGGCAATCTGTCCGCTGTTGCCGTGGAAAAAGAGCAGGGCGGGCTTGTCCGCATCGCCTTTGGCATACCATCCCATAATTTTGAGCCCGTCTGTTGCTGTAAACGGCTTTTCAATAAATTGCGGCAGCCCTTTTTCGGCAGGGGAAACATACCCCTTGTCCGGAAACAGATACAAATGCTGCTGCCCGCAATAAAGCACAATCGGATAACTCAAAGCCGCTGCCGCTAAAAACGCCATACATTTTTGCCGAAACTTCATCTTAACCTCATCAAACCGACAAACCCAAAAAACAATAAAAATATAGAGAATTTAATAAAATAATCAAATGAAAAAAAACTTAATAACCGCCCGTCCATACTGAAAAATAAAATCATTATACAAGGGGAGCGCTTTTAAATTGACTTTGGCGCAAAACAAAGATATAAGCGGTTATATATATAAACCGGACGGCGGTTTATGCAGAGGGAAGTAAAGATTATGAACATAAATGAACTAAATCCGGAGAAATGCACGGGGTGCGGCGCTTGTTATAACATCTGTCCGCAAAAAGCTATAACAATGCAGTTAAATGAAGAGGGGTTTTGGTCGCCGCATATTGATATGTCAAAGTGTGTGGATTGCGGGTTATGTTATAATAGATGTCCGGCAGAGCATCCGGTTTATAATAACGGCAAACATCCGGAATGTCTGGCAGTCGCGGCAGAAGATGACCTGCGGGGGCAAAGTTCCTCGGGCGCGGTTTTCCCGCTTTTGGCGGAATATGTCTTGGAAAATGGCGGATACGTCTGCGGTGCCGCGTGGAATGAAGATAACCTCGTTGAGCATATTATCATTTCGGATAAAGCGGACTTGTCCAAATTGAAAAGTTCCAAATATCTTCAGAGCAACACTAAAGATGTGTATTCAAAAATCAAATTGCTGCTGAAAGAAAATAAGCTGGTGCTTTTTTCGGGAACGCCGTGTCAGGTTGCCGGTTTAAATGCCTTTCTGGGAAAAGCATATAACACGTTATTAACCGTAGATATCGTATGCCACGGAACACCCTCTCCCAAAGTTTATAAAAAGTATTTGGAAGAACTTGTGCCGGATAAAGAAGAAAAGGTGGTTTCCACAAATTTCAGGGATAAAGCAGACGGTTGGTCACCTTATCTTATCACCACGAAAACAACTTCTTCGGTTTATTCGTTTCCGGCTGCACAAGATACGTTTATGCAGGCGTTTCTCAAAAATTTATGTTTAAACAAGTCGTGCGCGGCGTGTCCGTTTGCCAAGCTGCCCCGTCAGGGAGACATCACACTCGGAGACTTCTGGGGAATAGATAAATATTCCAAAAAATTAAATGATAGTAAGGGAACATCCCTTGTGTTGGTAAATTCGCCCCAAGGCAGAAAATACATGGAGTATATCAAAAAAAGAAGCAAGATATGCAAACCCGTCCCCATAAAATATGGAATAAAAGGCAATCCGTGTTTAATAAAGCCCTCCGTTGCCCATAAAAACAGAAACTCGTTTATGGCAGATATAAAAAACTCATCCCTGCGCGACAGCTTAAATGCGGCATTGGGGGAAAAGTATGATTGCGGCATCTTAAATTTTTGGTTTTGCAGCAATTACGGCGCAATGCTGACGTGTTACGCCCTGCAGGAAACGATTAAATCTTTAGGGAAAAAGCCGCGCGTCATCAATTATATTCCGCTGAAAAGGCAAAAGGATTTTAAATCTTCAAAAGCTTATAGCTTCGCCTCCGAATATCTGTCCTTAACGGAGCAATGTTCTGATAAAGCCGAACTGCAGAAACTTAATGCCCAAACGGATATTTTTATTGCCGGTTCGGACCAGATATGGCGGTATCCGTATTTCTGGCCGATAGGCAAAAATATTTTTCAATTAAATTTTGCCGATAGCCGCAAGAAAAAGATTGCTTATGCCGCAAGTTTCGGAACAGATTATTTTGAGGGCAATGAAGAAGAAACAATGCAGACCAAATATTATTTGCAGCAGTTTGACAATATATCGGTGCGTGAAGAAGACGGGGTGGATATTTGCCGGAATACGTTCGGCGTTTCCGCCGAGCAGGTGCTTGACCCCGTGTTTTTAGCGGATACAAAGCTGTGGGAAAATATGGCGGCAGCGTCTGCACGGCGCGAAGAAAATTTTGTGGCGTCGTATGTGTTAGACCGGAGCAAAGCGGCAGATAACGTTACCAGCCGGATAAAAAAGCACTTTTCCGGAACCCCGTGTATAGATATGACAGACGGGGCAAGAGGGGAAAACGCCGATGTCAAAGACTGGATACGGGCGATACAAAAATGCAGATTTTTCGTAACCGACAGTTTTCACGGCGCCTGTTTTGCGATTATCTTTAATAAGCCCTTTGTTTGTCTGGCAAATAAATCCCGAGGGGAAAGCCGTTTCAAAACCTTGTTTAAAACATTTGGGCTGGAGAGCCGGTGCATCTCGGAAACAAATATGGATATATCCGATATTTTAGTTCAGGAGATTGATTATAATCAGGTCAATAAAATTATCGAGCGGGAAGCAAAGCGTTCTAAAGAGTGGCTGTTGCAGGCAATTAACTCTGAAAAAACGGTACAGGATAATGTTGCCGCCGATATGATTGAACACTTGAATACCGAAATAGACTCCTTAAAGCGCGATATTGCCCGCATCACATATCCGCAACTCAAAAAAAGATATATGCTGTATCGGTTATTATCAGCTGTATGTTTCGGCAAAAAACGGCGCAAATATAAAGAAAAGAGAAAAAAGCTGAAATCAGAGTTAAAAAAGGCTCAATTTTAAATCATAACCGCGCCGATTTCAGATACCTCTGAAGAGAAACGCAAACAAAAACCCCGTCGCAACATCTGCGGCGGGGATTATAAAAAGCTACTTGCGGGCAAATTTGCCTGCGCGCTGTTTCTTTTTGGGCTTTGAGCGCATCTCGCCATCAAACGGCGGCAGCCACGGCACGAGCTCGTTGTCAAATTTCATATTGACGCGCCAGCCGTGCTTGTCTTGCGGGTTCACCTCGCCGTTGTGGCGTTCTTCGCGCTTTGCCATAAACTCGGCGATGGGCGCGTAATCTTCCATATCCGAGCTCATCCCGACCAGCGTTTGGCGAATGTATGTCATACGGGGCATCAGCGATTGTGTCAAAAGCGCGTTCACCGGACCGTTAAATGTCACATTCGCGCCATCGCCTTTTTTGTCTTCCACCAGATACACATAGCCGCGCACGGTGGTAAAGTGCAACGCACTGGGCAGCGCCTTAATCTGCACAAAGTTCTCGGGGTTGCCGATTTCTCGCAACAGAACCGGCTTTCCGCCCTCGTCATATTCCACATTCCAGCGTCTGCCGTCGCCCTTGCTGATTTTATACAGCAACACCTTCGTCGTTTGCGAAATTTCAAACTTGAAGAAACTTTCAATCTTTTTCATAAACAAAAAAATTTAATGATAATACTAATTCTGCCTCAAATCATATAGAAGATAAATAAAAGAATCAAGCTTATTTTTAAAAATAAACAAAAAAATATTATTTTTTATATTTTGTCTATTGACAATCCAATCAAAAAGCATTATAACCAAAACCGTAAACTTTATTATTCTAACCCTAAAACACTACTATTATGAAAAAATTTATGTTATTTACGGCAACTGTTATTGTAATATTCGTAACATCTTGCACAAACATTAAGGAAACCCCGTTGTCAGACACGCTGGTAAAAGAAACCGGAACCGTAGAGGGCAGAGTTGTCTCCGGCGTTAAAACAACCGATGGCAAAGAGATTATTCCGATGGAATATGACAATGTCGACCTTTTTGAGAAATATATCGCCGTTCAGCGCGATCTTGACCATTATCTTTATACGGCAGAGGGCGAAAAAATCTTATCAGCCCCCGCATCATCAATTATTCCGTATGATGAGTATATCAAATTTAATGTCGAGGAGGGAACGGTGCTGTATTTCAAGGAAAATGCCCGCATAACCAAACCTTATGCTGCCGTTGGCGATAATAATGACGATTTTCTCTTTTGCCAGGGCGACAGCATAGAAGTTATTTCTAAAAAAGGAAAAACGCTCGTTGCCGGAAAAAAGGTGATTTGCCTTTTTTCAAAAGCCGATAAACAGAGCTATTTTATAGTTGTGAGCGGCAAATCCGGCAAAGCGTTCGGCATGGACGGCACGGAACTGTTTCCGGTTAATGTCGAGTTGTTGGAAAAACTTCCTCGCGCCAGCTGGAAATTAAATGAAAATGCGTGCCACGTCAGCACCAGAAACGAAGTAGCCGCCCTCAAGGCCGCAACCTCCGTCAAAAGAGCCCCTAAAAAAAGAAAGTAATATTGAAATTGAAAATTTGCTTTGTATTTTTAATCCCTTTCGCTGCGAAGCGCGGGGGATTTTTTTTTATACCTGTTAAAAAGTATAACAAATAAAATATAACTTGGCATAAATAGAATAATCTCTTGCAAATCATAAAAAATAAGCAGACGCTACAACTAAAGTATCAGAAGCGGAGAAAAAACATGAGAATATTTTTTGCAATAGTTGCGTTTCTATTAGCAAACACAACACCTGTTAAATGCGAGAATTTAGATTCTGGTTTTGACTGTTCGGAGAATGAGAGAAATGAACTAACATCAATAGAGGAAATGTATTGCTTCAATGGAAAAATACAAAAACTAATTCCAGAAATGAAACGGGCATATAATTCTTTTTATAACACATTATCATCTAAAGAGCAGAAGATTTTACAAGAAAGTCAAAAAAATTGGTTTAATAATATTAAACATCAAAGTTTTGTAACACGAAATTCTTATGAAACTCGAGAATTTTATTTGTGCGAGCATATCCAAGAAAGGATTGATTTGCTAAAAGAATCCACAAAAAACAAAAATAAATGGACAGAATATTTAAATAATAGAGATAAAAACGCCCTTAATAAAATGCGATATTTAGAAAAGATAAAAAGTGATTATTCAGATATCTGTATTGAAGTAGAGAATTTTTTAAAAAATCAACCGACAAAGATAGAATTTGTACCATTTCAATTTGAAAAAGAAGATAAAGATGTGCTCGGAAACTTTGAAAGAGGAGGGATAAGTTCTACATTATATTTTGATATTGACAATGATGGAAAAAAAGAAAAAATAGAGCGTTATTCATCCATAATTGCTGGTACATTTTCCAGCAATGTGGAAGTATGGACATCATTTTATAAAACAGATGATACATCCAAAGGGCAACGTACAGTCATTAGCTCATATGGATGCGGCGCTGTGGAAATTTTTAAATATAAAAATCAAAATTATGTATTTTATATAGATGATATAATTAAAAATAATGATAAGATTTCTCAATATTATAATGAAAACAACCTAAAAAATGATAGTATGGAATATCTAAAACAGGCTTGTACAGAAGAAATATATGAAGAAAGAAATGTTTGTAATCCGCCATATGTTACAATAATAAAATATGAAACAAATAACAAAGAGGAAATTTGCTTTTTTGCGCTAAAGTAATTTGTTTATCATATCTATATAAGGGAAAAATATTATGAACGAAAAAGGTAATTCCAATAAAATCATAAATTGTACAGTTTTTCTATTTATTAGTATTATAAATTTACTGATTTTATATATGATACCGAAATATACCCCGGAATGGGATAAACATTCTATACAATTTGTGGAATTTATATATTTTCTTATAATTTCTTTATTTGTTTTCTTATTTTTTAATTATAAATTTTATCATAAATATGGTTCTGGTGCTGTAATAGAAGTATGTTATAGTACACTATTTTATGTTCTTCTTTTAGGTTTGGTTCCAAGTGTTTTTTGGTGGCTACAATATAATGTTGAAAGCAATATATATTCATTAGAACGCAAATTTGCTCTTGTGTTCGTATTAGCTTCTTACTCTTTATGTTTCAGTACAGCTTTTATTGGTTTGAGTGCTGTATGGTTAAATGATTACAAAAATAAAAAGATTGCCTTTCGCGTAAAAATGTTCTTTTTTCTTCTATTGTTTTTTTCTTCATTATTTTTGAGCGTTATTTATGTAACTCATATGTTTCGTGGGTGAAAAAATAATTTTGCACAAAAATCTTCAGCAAACTAAAGTAGTATAATCAACTTATATCTCTGCGAAAAAAACACAGCGATACATTCGTTATTGCAAGGAGAATGTCAAAGATTTATCAAAAATAAGTGCTTAAATAGAATAATCTCTTGCAAATCATAAAAAATAGGCAGACGCTACAACTAAAGTATAACACAAGAATCGGAGAGGATGGAGAGAAAAGTTGAGATTTTTAAAGTATTTTAGAGTATTTTTTGCAGTAGTGGCGATACTGTTTATTGTCAATTTAGCGGCTTGTCAAGTTTTAACTAAAGTGGATAAAAGGCAAGAAAAAATCGTTGATTGCGATGCTGATTTGCCTTTGGATGAGTTACATAAATGTATTGAAAAAGAAGCTGAAAAATATGCCCCTGAAGATATAGATACATATGTTCCATGTGAAACTGTTGTTTTAAAAGATACTTCCGCCAAAAAAATAGATTATTTTAAGAGTATTAAACATTGTTATAAAAAAGATAAATGTGCATATACCACTCCATTAGAAAAAAAGGGGGATTTAATAGTTTCCTATCCTCAACCTCGTAGATATGATGACTTCAATTATGATATTAATTTACTCATAGCTAGAACACATCGTAATCATAGTAATGAAATATTCTTATGTGCAAATGCTACTTATGGGCATTGTAATACTACTATATTTCAAAATGGCGCGCGCCATTATTGCTACATTGAAAAAGGAATTAGAGGAAATGATTTTATTATTGCTAAAGAAAATGGAAAAGAAAATATATATGTCGTTGCTCTTAATGCTGTAGCCTTAGCTAACAAAAAATATCTGATTATAACCAATGTTTTGCATCTTTCCAAGTTAGATGTAGAAGAAATATTGAAATTAAAAGGTTTTACATATCCATATAAAATTGAAAGATTTCGAAGTGTTGCAGAAAAAACAACCTGGGAAGATATAACTGTAGCTGAATTAAAAGATATGTTAGCTCGCGAAGGATACACCCCGACAATACGAGATAAAAGAGAACCATTATCTAAAAATAGGGAATTATTCTTTTTATTAAATGACCAATATACTGTAGTTAATGGTTATCGTTTTTATGAAATAAAAGATAGTAAAGATATTAAAGAGGTTTCAATCAGTTTAGATAAGCGGAAAAATCCGAGCAAAATATATATTAAACAAGATGCTGATGTATATGAAATAGATATGAAACACTAATTTTAACACTTTTCCCAAAACCAACATTTCTAAGGAGAATTCTAATGACCATTACTTATAAATGTGCAAAATTATACTGGAGGTTATGATATCAATACTTTGTTTACCGAGTGGAATCTGTATTCCGATTTACAAATAAACACCTCTACGGGGACAACCAATTACGGCAAAATAACAGGAAGCGATAAGAAAGATTTAATATTCATTACAGGAGATAGTGCAGAAATAGAAGTGAAAGCCGGAACAGGAGTGGATTATGTTAGTGCCGGCGGCGGTATAAATTATATACATTTAGGTAAAGATGATACCAGAGATGTTATAGCAAATGACAATGATTTCTACACAATTAAAAAGAGTGCATAAAGATATTTAGTACTTGTAAATCAATGAAAAAGTAAGAAAATATATAAAACAAAAAGAGAGGGAATGTGCTTTATAAAAAGAGATTAACAATATCTTTGTTAATAAATTCAGTTGTTGAATGAAATAAAAAAATTGAAGGGGTTATGAAACAGAAAATATTTTGGCTTGCAATCAGTGCTGTAATTGTATCTATATTGGAAATAGGTTCATATATAATAATCTATACAGAAGGATTTTGGGAGAATATCCCCAAAAAAATCGGGTTATTTATTCCACAACTCATCTACTTTGCCGGACTGCTTTATACCTGTTATTTTTTTATATCAATCTGGCAAATCATACAACGGCAAAAAAATAATGTCATTTTAAAAATCATATTTTTCTTTTATTATCTGATGTTTGTTTGGTGCATATCATACCATCAATATACTTCGCCAATATCCTATACGGGAAGTATATTATATAATGGTGTCGTAAAAGGCGAATGGATAGATACAAAAAGTTTAATCCGAAAAACAATAGGAGCGGTGAATGCATAAATGGGTTGGAGCATATTACGAAGATAAAAAAATAAACTTTTACACAACTGTATGTGTTTTTTTTATTCTTGTGCAAATAATATACGGCTATATTGTCACACTAACCGAGATAACACAGCGGTATAATTTCAGTATGAATTTTATTTTTTTAAGTTATGTAGTCTATCTGTGTAACCTGATATTAAATAAAGCAAAAGTTCTAGGGGATAAAACATATGAAAATGCAAGATTAATTATAAAAATATATACAATTATCAGCATATTTATAACTTCTTTTTTATCAATGCAGGTTACAACCCTTTTTTCATATATTGGAATATTGATTGGTAATATATTCATACACAACTATGTGTGTGATTTTTTATGTATGCCATTTAAACAATTATTAACTTAAATCCGCCGCACGGGCGCTCATTCGCTACGCTCACCGGCGTTCTTCCGCCCGCCTTTTGCTTGTAGTGAACCAACTTTCTCGTTGGTTCAACTCCTTGCAACACATATAAAACAAAAAAAGGTACCTTTAAGATACCTTTATTAATCAAACCAACTTTAACACACATACAAAAGTTATGCAGGTGCCGCTGGCACTGGTTGCGGGGGAAGGATTTGAACCAACGACCTTCAGGTTATGAGCCTGACGAGCTACCGGGCTGCTCTACCCCGCGATATATAACGTTATCGCAACAACGAATGCATATATAACCTCAAAAAAAATAGTTGTCAATAATATTTTTATATCTTTTGCATATTTTTTTTTGCGTGCTAAAATCTGCGGCATACGGAAACAATGTAAAGGGAATGAAATGGCGTCTGCAACCCCTGATAACACAACGGGTCTAACCCGAAATCCCGACCGCAAGCTAGGTATTATTGCCGGCGGCGGCGAGCTGCCGCAAAAGCTCTTGGAGTGGTGCAAAAAAAACAATCGCGCGTATCACGCTTTGGCGATTAAAGGCAATGCCTGCGAGGAATATTTCACCAAAGATACCCCGCACGATTGGATAAGGATTGGGCAGGCAGGAACAGGTTTTAAGCGTTTTAAGGAAGAGGGTGTAAAAGAGATTGTTTTAATCGGCACGATTAAGCGCCCGACGCTTGCCGAGTTAGTGCCTGATTTGCGCACGGCGGCGTTTTTTGCCAAACTCGGCGCGAAATCTCTGGGCGATGACGGCATTCTCCGCGCGTTGGTGAAAGAAATTGAGGGCGAGGGGATGAAAGTTATCGGCATACAGGAGGTTGTGCCGGATTTGCTGGCGCGCGCGGGCACGCTGACCAAAAAGAACCCCGATAAAGAAGACGAAGAGGATATCCGCCGCGGCATAGAAGTTGCTTCGGCATTAGGGCGTTTGGATGTCGGGCAGTCGGTGGTGGTGCAGCAGGGCTTGGTGCTGGGCGTCGAGGGCATCGAGGGCACGGATAAGCTGATAACCCGTTGTGCAGACTATCAGCGCAAGGGTAAAGCCCCCGTGCTGGTAAAATTAAGAAAGCCGCAGCAGGATATGCGCATAGACCTGCCGACCATCGGCACCCGAACGGTGGAAAACGCGCATAACAGCGGTTTTAAAGGCATCGCCGTACACGCGGGTAATACGCTGATTGTCAACGAGGCGGAAGTGATAAAGCTGGCAAATAAATACGGAATGTTTATAAAAGGGATAATTCCGGCGGAGGAGGGGCAATGTTAATTTATTTGATAGCGGGCGAACCCTCGGGCGATATGCTGGGCGTGCGTTTAATGCGCGCCTTGAAAGCGGAGGCACCGGACGTGCGGTTTGCCGGTGTTGGCGGTGAAAATATGGAAAAAGCCGGCTTGAAATCGCTGTTTGACATCACAGACCTTGCCATAATGGGGCTGGCAGAGGTGATTCCGAGCATCCCGAAAGTTTTGCGCCGCATCCGCGAAACCGTTGCCGATATTGAGGCAAAAAAGCCTGATGTTGTGGTAACGATAGATAGCTGGAGCTTTTCCGCCCGCGTGCATAAAGCGTTGCGCAAAAAAGGCATAAAGACGTTGCAAATGCATTATGTCGCGCCGCAGGTTTGGGCGTGGAAAAAGGGCAGGGCGAAAACAATGCACAAATATATCGACCGCCTGCTGACCCTGTTTCCGAACGAACCGGCATATTTCACGCCGCACGGGCTCAAAACCGATTTTGTCGGTCATCCGGTCATTGAAAGCTCGATGATAAATGCCAACCCGCAGGATTTTTTGCATAAATACAACGTTCCGACAGATAAAAAAATCGCGCTCATTCTCCCCGGCTCGCGCCATAACGAAGTCGCAAATCTTTTGCCGGTGTTTCTTGAAACCGCCGCGGCGCTGAAGCAAAATCATCCCGAGCTTTATTTTGTGCTCCCGACCGTCAAAACCGTTGAAAACCGCGTTAAAAACATCTTGGCGGAAAAAGGCGCGGAGGTGTTGGTTGTCAACACGCAGGAAGACCGTTACGCCGCTGCCCGCGCTGCTAAAATGGCGATTGCCGCCTCGGGAACGGTAGCATTAGAACTGGCAATAGTCAACGTGCCGCACCTGATAGCCTATAAAGCGCCGAAAATCACCGCTTGGCTGGTGCGCCATATCTCAAACATCAAATATGTCAATCTGACAAATATTCTGCTTGATAAGCCGATTGTGCCGGAGTTGCTGCAAGAGGACTGTACCAAAGAAAAGCTGCTCGCCGCGGCAGAAGATTTGCTCAATGAGCGTTCGGAGCTGCACAAGCGCGAATTAAACGGTTTTGAAGACTTGCGCGCCGCATTGGGCTTCGGACAGGAGTATCCCAGCCAAAAAGCCGCAGAAATCATCCTGCAGGCGATAAAAGAAAGGGCATAAGATAAATGAGATGGTGGCTGCGCAAACAGTTTCTGCGCCTGAAACTTTACGCCTCCGAGAATTATTATAACGAGGCGGAGAGCCTGATTGTCTGGTACGCCGTCTGTTTTGCGCTCGGAGCGGCATTTTATTTTGCGCTGCCGCTGGAGCTGCCGGTGTGGACGGTTGCTGTTTTTCCGGAGCTCATTCTGCTGTTGCTGTATTTAACGCGTGCCGAGCGGGAGAAATTTAAGCTCTGGACATACGTTTTGCTGTTTGCGCTGGGCTTGAGCATCGCCAAGGTCGACAGTATGTACCGTGCTGCACATCTTGAAAATAATTTGCCGGAAATCACATATTTAAGAGGGAAAGTTAAAGAATTAGATTACAATTCAAACAATCGCCCGCGCATTTTACTAACTGCCGCGGATGATTTTGAACGCCGACTCAAAGGGGATTACCGCATCAGCCTGATATATGCTGAAAAGTGGCTGAAACCGGGCATTTGCGTTGAGACGGTCGCCAAACTGCCGAAACGCTACACGCCCAATCCGTTAAGCAATTATAATTTTGAACGGGCGAATTTCTATAAAGGCATCAGCGCCGGCGGATACAGCATTGCGCCGCTGTTTGAAGTCGAATGTGACGAACCCGCGCCCGCCGTTTCGGAAACCATCGGCAATATCCGCAGTTATATCAAAGATACAGTCACGAAAAACACGACGCCCGAACAAGGCGGAATAATCAAAGCCTTAACCATCGGCGATAAAAGCGGCATAGCCGAAGAGCAGACGGAAAATTATCGCACGGCGGGTTTGGCGCATTTTCTCGCCATATCCGGTATGCATATGGGAATGATTGCGCTGTTGGTGTTTTTTCTGTTTCGCGCGCTGCTGTTTTCGTTCGGAGCAGGGCGGTATGACTTGCGTAAACCGGCAGCAATCACCGCGCTGGCGTTCACGTTTGCATATTTTCTGATATCAGGGCAGAGCGTATCATGCATAAGGGCGTTTGTGATGACCTCGCTGGTGCTGTTGGGCGTGTTGTTGAACCGCCGTGCGATTACGCTGCGCCTGTGGGCGTTTGCGGTGTTGGTTGTCACGGTCATCACGCCGTCTGCGGTTGTGTCGCCGGGGTTTATGATGTCATTTGCCGCGGTGCTGGGCTTGGTGGCTTTTTATGAGCAACACGGCAACCGCCTGCGCAGCTGGTTTTCCGCACAAAGCCTGATGGGCAAAATCGGCGCATATCTCGCCGGTGTCCTCATAACCGACCTTGTCGCAAGCTTAATGACACTGCCGTACAGTATGTATTATTTTCATCAGGTTTCGGTTTATACGAGCCTCGGCAATTTGCTTGCCGCACCAGTGATTGCGTTTTGGATAATGCCGGCGCTGCTGCTGTTTTTAATCAGCCTGCCGCTGGGGCTGGGGGAATATGCGGTTAAGCCGCTTGCCGCCGGTGTGGATGTTATCAATCATATCACGGCGTGGGTATCATCATTGCCTGCTGCCAAAAGCGGCGAAGGGGTAGGGGCAATGCCCGACTGGGGCATTTTCGTTTTAACGCTTGGTTTATTGTGGCTCTGTATCTGGCAGTCACGCTGGCGCCGCTGGGGCTGGCTTGGTATAGTCGCCGGCTTGATAGGATTATACTTCACACCCGCACCGGATTTTGTGTTTGATGAAAGCGGCACAACCTACGCCTATAAAAACACCTCTGGCAAATTAAGTTTAAGCCCATACCATAAAAACCGCTTTTTATCCAAAATGTGGACCGGCACGAACAAACCTGCAGAAGACGAAAGCTTAATATGTGACAAAAAGAGTTGCGTTTATAAAGAAAGAATAGAGTTCGGCAAAGGCTGGCTTAAGCTCGACGGCAAAAACATCCCCCTCAAATCCGGCGGTTATATCAACTTAAAAAGCGGCATCCGCTATCATCACCCCGAGCATTCCCGCCCGTGGAATAGGCGCTTTATCTCATCGTGAGGCATTGCAAGAGCTTTAGCCCGTGACAATATCCCTCTTTTTAGTAGTCATTGCGAGGCTTGCTTGCAAGCCGTGGCAATCTCCCTCTTTTACCCTCCTCCCCCCTCATTCTTACCCGTCATCCCTCGAATCGTTGCAGGTGGCGCTGCCACTCAAGGGATCTCCCGCTCCAAGAGCATACTCACACAGCCCGCGCATAGCTTTTTACCTCCCCCCCAGCGAGGGGCTTGCTCTTTGAATCTCCTCCCCCTTGGCGGGGGAGGTAAGGGAGAGGGGGAAATAAAGCAACAAAAAAAACACAGCCCGCGCGTAGCGACACCCCCTCTCACCCCGCCGCAGCCCAAAGTAAACCCCAACAAGTTGGGCGCTGCCACTGCCACAAAAAAACGGCACTGTATAATACAGTACCGCTTAAATAGCTATTATCCTTCAACGGAATGAACAAGGCTATAAACCAGAAAATCTTCGGGAATTCCCTCTCTCTGAAAGACTTTATAAGCCTTTGGCGTCAGTTTGCATTTGCAAATGTAACGGCGTAAAGCGCGATGGTCACCCATCCGGATCAGGGCAACCTGCAGAGGTGTCATAACCTCATCAAATTTCTGGATGTCAGTGTGAGCCAAAAGCATATCGGCATAAGCATTGGCAATACCTCGCCCGAATGGAATAAGTTTCTCCACATCGTGATAACTTATAAAAGCATTGGGCGATGTTACTAACATAAATCTGATTTCATTCAGATTACCTCTTTCTACCAGAGCATCTAATGCATCGGGCCACAAAAGGGTACGGGCAATTGCCATCATGATTTCTTCGTGGTTTCCCCGTTGAACAAGTGCGACATCTTCACCGCCCATCAACGTTTCAGAATTGGTCAGATACTCAATAATTGCAGTGTGTTTTCCTGCCTTAATCAACTCAAATAATTTCATAAGATAAAAGTTTTAAAGATAAATAATAGATAATATAAAAATATGTAAGCAGCCAAAAGACTAACATTAAACTGCTTTTTTGTCAAGATTTATTTTTCTTCACATCTTCAATAATCCGCTTAAACTTCTCCGCCGTCTGCTCGGTAGTGAAGTTCTTGAGCGTAATCTCCTGCGCGCGTCTGGCTTTTTCAAGACGTTCCGCCTCGTTTGCCGGGTCAAGGTAATACTTAATCAGCGCCACCAACTCCTCTTCCGTCTTCCACATCGGCACGGAATCACCGTAAACAGCTTCAATCTCGGGCATATAGTCAGAGATAAGCATCGTCCCACACGCCGTCACATCGTATGTACGGTTGTTGATAAACCCGTTATCGCGCATATCCCCGCGATGGTCATTCAAGACAATCTTTGCCGAGCTGTAATACCGGTGCAATTCTTTATTGTCAATAAAACCGCCTTTTGCCACATCTCCCCAGTTCGGACCATAAATCGTAATCGGCAACCCATATTTTAAGGCAATAACCGGCGCGCCGCTTTTCCGAATAGCTCCCACAAAGAGAACATCGCTTTTTACAGTTTCATCATATTCATAATAAAATTTCTGCGTATTTGTAAATTGCGGAACATAATAGGCATTAAATCCCGCTTTTTTAAGCTTTTCGGAATAAGGAAATGACGCAACCGCCAACGCGTCATAAAACTGTAATTCATCATACGCAAGCTGCTGTCCGCCAAATACATTAAGCTTAATCTTATCACGCTTACCAATAAATTCTTTTTGCGGTTTTGTATAGCGCAACGGGTAGAGCATATAAGCAATATTGATATGCCTGTGGTCAGGAAACGGCGGTTTGAATTTATAATATCCCCTCAAATAAACCTGAATACCGAAATAGTCATGATAAGATTTTCTTTCTTCCATAAAAACCATATCCGGCAAAGAATGCGAAATTTTAAAAGCCTCCACCAAGTCATATCCCAGCCAGACTTCTCCGGGATAAGTATCCCGATACGCACAGTTATTAACCAAAACAGCGTCATAGTCAATATCGGGTTTAGTTTGCTTTTCTGCTGTCCAAAAGCGCTGTTGAAAAGCCTGTTCAACGGCAAAACATAAAAACACCCCGATAATAAATGAAAAAACAATCTTATATCTCGTCATTTTTCAGTCCTTGTATAATAGAATGCAGCCAAACGGCAAATGAACGAACATCAATATCGCTATCAAAAAAGTCGGTCTGGCAAAGATTTTTCTCCAAACAATTATGAATGGCAAAAAAAGCGGTTTTGTAATTAAATTGGCTTAAATAACCGTGATGGTATTCATTAATCGGCAATACCAGCTGATATGCGTCAAAAGCCTGTAAATCAAAATCATTAAAACAATCCCCGACAATAGCAATGTTTGTTCTGTTGCTGTCCGGGGGCGGAATGGGTATCGGGTCATAATCTTTGCGGGTATGGACAAATTGTAAGTTAGTGCGCGGCAAAAAATCCGGACAGGAAAAAGAATATCCCAATTTTAACAATTCAAATTTTAATTTTTGGGCAAACGGACCGTAAAACAGGGCATGGGGAGCATGAATTTCCGCGCAATAATGCCATTTATGCCATAAAAAATGCCCGAAGGATATACCCAAAGCAATAAAAAACACACAAAATATAAGTTGAACTTTGTTCATCGTCTTGTATCTTTCGTTCTAATTAAAAGAAAAAGACCGCAAAGTTAGGCGGTCGGGAGTTAGAACAGTCAGATACAAATGACCTCGTTGCCTTACGAACAACGACATCCCGACCTTTAGGTGTCGGGACACTTGGTAGCAAATGTTGCATCTTGGTGTTCTAAGCCAATCTACTAACTATGTGTCACTTTTCAAAATAGAAAAGTAAGCACAGTATAAGAAATATAAGATAAAAGACAATAAAAAAAAGCACCTATTCACATTGCAAAAATATGAATAAAATAAAAAAGATAAAACAATAAGCTATTTTTTCTTTACATCTTCAATAATCCGCTCAAACTTCTCCGCTGTTTGTTCGGCAGTAAAGTTTTTGAGTGTGATTTCCTGTGCCCGTTTGGCTTTTTCAAGACGTTCCGCCTCGTTTGCGGGATCAAGGTAATATTTAATCAATTCGACAAGTTCTTTTTCCGTCTTCCACATTGGCACGGAATCGCCGTAAACAGCCTCAATCTCGGGCATATAGTCAGAAATAACGAGGGTTCCGCACGCTGTACCGTCAAAAATCCGGTTGCTGATAACGCCGTGAACCAACATCTCGGGTCGGGAATCGTTTAAGACAATCTTTGCCGAGCTGTAATAGCGGTGTAAATCGCGGTTGTCGATAAATTCGCCTTTGGCATCGCCGCCCCAATACGGACCATAAATCGTAATCGGCAGTTTGTGCTCAAGGGCAATCTGTGCCGCCCGCCGATAGGGCGCATTCCGCCCCACAAACAACACCTCGGACTTAACGCTCTCGTCATAGTCAGGATAAAACCGCTTGGTATTGGTAAATTGCGGAATATAATACGTCCGGACGCCGCGTTCGTTCAAAACCTGAGCCAAACGCTCCGAAGCAGTCGCCACGGCATCGTATTGCGCCAACGCTTCCGCACTTTCCTGATAATACGCCTCAACATCGTTAATTGCCTTTGTGCCGGCTTCGTCGCCAAGCTGCGGATACGCCAGATAAAAAATGTTTATATCGCCGCTTTTGCGATGCAAAACATTCAGAAAACCCCGCACTGAAATATTGACAGCCGTCCGATACTCAAATAAAGAATTAAAATAACTTAAAGCCGTGTTCCAGCCGTCTTTGCTGAAATATGACGCCAAATCCTGCGCCAGCCAAAAATCGCCGCTTGCCGTATGCCCCACGGCGACGGGAATGTCAATATTAAGGCTGTTTTGCGCCGGCTTAAGCGTAAGGTTTTTGCCGTTGTGAATGATGGAAACAAACTCGTCTGCCGCCCGTTTGAGGGAATATTCGTTTTTAACGAGCCTGCGCGCGCTTTGTGCCCGCCGGGAAATTGCCTCGGGCAGGGGAGATGCCGCCATCTCGTTAATCAGCCGTTCCGCGTCTTTTTCATCTATATAAAAATTAATATTGTCGTTAAAGAGGTTAATAGCCTCGCTCTCATCCGGCCAAGCCCAAAAAGCCGCCAGCGGAACTTTTTGCGCCGCAAGGGCAAAAAATATCGGGTGCAGATCTAGCGGACCGTTGGAAAAAGCCGTGTTTTCGGCAAATACCGCCTGAAATTTCCCCATATCCCGCAAAATATTATCTTCTTGCGTCAACTGATATTTGCGATACGGCAGGTTCAGACGTTTCAAAGTTTCTTCGGCAAAGCGCGGCTCGCCGATAAGGGCAATAAACTTTTTCTCCCGCGGCTCAATGTCAATATGCGAGGTAAATAACGGCAGATAAAAAGACTTATCGCCGCTCTCCTGCAAAAAACCGTTTAACAGCCTCGTGGAAGCAAAAACAAAATCAAACGGACGCACATCCGGCGTAATTGCAGGGCGGCTTCCCATCCACAAAATGCTGTTTTCCTCGGGCTGAAATAACGGCGGCAAGGTATCGCCGTCTTCAAAATTGGTTGTATAAAGCGTATAAGTTTTACCGAACTCGCCGGAAATCCTGCGGTTGACTTCAGCCGCCAGCTGTTCGGCATACGGGCGGATTTTCCCTTGCACGCTGTCGGCAATCACCACTTTGGCGCGCATCATATAAACCGCCGCCGCTGCGAATGCGATAAGCAAAACGCCGCCGATAATGAGGGCTTTTTTTAATGCCGTCCGTCTCATCGAGCCGCCGCCGGTTATTCGCCGTTTCCGGACGTTGCCGCGTTTTTAACGCTCTGCACGGCTTGCATAATCAGTTCCTGCTTTTTCTTTTCGGAAATAGCCTGTCCTTGAAGTTGCCTTAAAATCTGTTTCATTGCCGTTTGCGCTTTAAGAATCTCATCGGCAGAAAGATTTTCTTTTTGCGCCAAAGCTTCCACTTCTTCATAAATCAGCTCAATCGTTCCTTTCTGCTCGGCCTCTCTGCTCCAGTTATCAAACAAAACGCCGGTAGCAATAATCCATATTGCCGACATCACCAGCGCCAAAAAGCGGAATTTGGCAATAATCGGTTCATTGTCCGAACCGTAAATTTCATCGTCTTTGTTTTTCTCGCCATACAACCCGTCTTCATCGTCCGTCGGCTTAGAGAGAAGCTTAATCATCACCACTGCCCACGCCAGCGCCGGAACAGATGCATATGTCGGGTTAATAAACATAAAAGCCATCAAAACCGCGGTAACTGCCAAATACAGCGCCGAACGCTTGTTTGTATCGTGCAGGCGGCGCGCCGTAACCGCAAAAGAGGGAATGAGCGTTGCCAACGCATAATAATACGGCAAAAGCGGCATATCAATATAATCGCCCAAAAGGTAAAGCGGCAGATATAACAGCGAAGAAACGACCGCAAAGCCCCAAAATTCCAACCGTGTTGCCCGCCCGCGAAATTGCAGGTATTTTGCAGTAATGCCGCGCAGATAATAATCAAACGCGTCGCCCCATGCCTCGTGCATATGCTCTTTGTCAATGCCTTTCGGGGCAGGGCGTAGCTTATCTTCCGCAGCGATATTGTCTTCGTTTTGAACTAATATGTCTTTATCTTTAATCAGCATTTTTTTCTCCCTCTGTTTCTGTGCTCGTTAGATTCTCTGCCGCGGCGGCTTTGTCATCTTTTTTGCGCAGACGTTTGTTTTGCGGCAGCCCGTAGAAAAAGTCATACATTTTGAAATAAATGATACTGATATAAACCAACACAGCGGCACGGACAAGCGTCGCCACCAAAAAATGCGCATGCACAAGCATAATCATCGCCGCCATCAAAAGCACAAACGCGCCAAACGCCACAGCGCCGATTTTGATAAGGTTGCCTTTGGTCTTGGCATATGTGGTCAACAGCGAGCGGTTTTTGCCCGTAATCTCGGAAACAAACGCAAACGACGGCACAATAAAGAAAATCGTAAACAAAACGAAAATAAACGCATATTTGCCGATAAGCCACAAAGCGCTGCCGAGCACGGCATCCAAAACCTCGCCTCCCGCCGTCGGAAAGCTGATGCGGAAAAAGTAAATCCCCGTATTGATAACGAGCGTCGCCATCACAATCGAGGTCAAAAACAGCCCGACCGCAGCCAAAAAGCGCACGCCCGCAGCCATAAAAATCCCCTTATCCCACACAATCTGCTGCTTATAATAGCATCCTGCCGCAAAATAGAAGAAAAGGTAAGTGTAAACGAGCGATACGACTTTAAAAGAAGCAGCGCCGATAAGCATCGGAGCCAAACTTCCCAAAAAATAAAAAACTGTCAGAAACAAAAAGGCAAACCAATGGCTTAAGACATACCTGTAAGCGTTGCGGTAAACCTTTCGGACTGACAGTTTTTCTTTCATATCGCCTCTACTTGTTGCGTTTGTTCATATATTCGGTGAGCCAGTGAATATTGTACTGCCCGTCGATAAACTCGTTTTGCGAGATAATATCTTCGTGCAGCGGAATCGTCGTTTTCACGCCCATAATGATAAACTCTTCCAAAGCACGACGCAAGCGCATCAAAGCGGCGTTGCGGGTTTTGGCGTGCACAATGAGTTTGGCAATCATACTGTCGTAATACGGCGGAATTGAATATCCCGAATAAATTTCCGAATCCACGCGAATTCCCAAGCCGCCCGGTGCGTGCCACTCGGTAATTTTGCCGGGGCAGGGCGCAAAGGTTTCGGGGTCTTCGGCGTTAATGCGGCACTCAATCGCGTGTCCGTTAAAGTGGATATCTTCTTGGGTAAAGCCCAAGGCCGCGCCGGATGCAATGCGGATTTGCTCGCGCACGATGTCAATGCCGGAAATAGCCTCGGTAATCGGATGTTCCACCTGCAAACGCGTGTTCATCTCCAAGAAATAGAACCGCCCGTCTTCATACATAAATTCGAGCGTGCCGGCGTTGGTGTAGCCGATTTTCTTGATGGCGTTGCAAACGATATTGCCGATTTCCTCGCGTTGCGACTGGTTAAGGGCAGGGGAGGGGCATTCTTCAATCACTTTCTGGTGGTTGCGCTGAATGGAGCAGTCACGCTCGCCCAAATGCACCACATTGCCGAATTTGTCGGCAATCACCTGCATCTCAATATGCCGCGGGTGCTGCAGATATTTTTCCATATAAACCACGTCAGACGGAAAAGCAGCCTTTGCCTCAGCCTTAGCCATCGTGTAAGCCTCACCGATATCATCGTCGGAGTAAGCCACTTTCATACCTTTGCCGCCGCCGCCGTCTTTGGCTTTAATGATAACCGGATAGCCGATTTTATTCGCCCATTCTTTAGCGTGTTCAACGCTTTCAAGCGCCGTAGAACCGGGGGTAATCGGAAGTCCGGCTTCAATAGCCGCCTTGCGCGCGGTGATTTTGTCGCCCAAAAGGCGCATTTGTTCGGCAGTCGGACCGATAAAGGTAATGCCGTGCAATTCCACCATCTCGGCAAAGTCGGCATTTTCGGAAAGAAAGCCGAACCCGGGGTGGATGGCGTCCGCACCCGTAATCAAAGCTGCGGAAATAATCGCCTGCTTATTCAAATAAGAGTCGCTTGAGCGGGCAGGGCCGATACAAACCGCCTCATCCGCCAAACGGACGTGCATTGCGTTGGCGTCAGCCTCTGAATGCACCGCCACCGTGCGGATACCCATCTCTCTGCAGGCTCTGTGGATTCGTAAAGCAACTTCGCCGCGGTTTGCAATTAAAACTTTTTCAAACATTAGACTTAATTCCTATTTATTTATCTTAAAAAGCTTATTCAATCACAACCAACGGTTCGCCGTATTCAACCGGATCGCCGCTTTCCACCAAAATTTTGGCAACTTTGCCGCCTTTGTGGGCTTTCACGGGGTTAAACGTCTTCATAGCTTCCACGAGGCAAACCGTATCGCCCTCGGCAACCGTATCGCCAACCTTAACGTAGTTCGGCGTTTTCGGGTCAGCAGACAGGTAAACCACGCCGACCATCGGAGATTTCACGGCGTTCGGGCTGTTGGTGTAGTCTTCTTCGGCAGCAGCAACAGGGGCTGTGGCAGCCGGAGTGGCAGGTTGCGGCGCTGCAACAGGTGCGGCAACGGGAGCAGCCGGAGCATAAGCGGCGGTTGCGGCAACGCCTGCGGGGTTTCTTACCAATGATATTCTGCAGCTTTCATCTTCGTATTCAAGTTCTGTTAAATTTGTTTTATCCAAGATTTCAGCCAGTCTGCTTATTATTTTTGTATCCAAGGGATTAGACATAGTTATCCTCTCATAAAAAATTAAATTCTCCCCATTCATAAGCCGATTATCCGAAAATTACAAGCATTTTCTTCCACATCTCCCCAAACAATACACAAAAAAACCGCTAAAAAGTGTAAAAACAGAAAGTTAAATTATCATATTTAACGGCTTTCTCCGTATAGTCATTGCGAGGAGGCGTAGCCGACGTGGCAATCTCGTAAAGGGGTGTCGTCTGAAACCACAACACAAAAGAAATAAAAAAACTTAATAAGAAATGCTGACGGTATAAGTGCCGGTGTATTGTCCGGCAGGCTGATTCGGATTAACATCTAGGCTGCCGCCGACTTTGATTTGCCCCGTGCCGTAGTAATCGAGTCTGGTCAAAGAGGCGTCGCTGAACAAAGCCGCCGTCATAGTCCGGCTGGTTTCATTGGCAACAACCGCCGAATTGTCCAGCTTAATGTTCACCGCCGCATTAGGCGCGCCGTAAATGGAAAAGAGCCCCGCGGAAGTGTTGCTGATGCTGTTGGCAAAATTTCCGCCGCTTACTCTGCCGTCCGTATCAATGCGGATAGTCTGCGCCGTCGGCATGGAAACAATCGTACCGAAGTTAAGGTTTTGCTCTTCTTTGATTGATAACGAACTCTTAATCGTAAAAGTCACCGGCACGATAATCGTCTGCTGCCGTTTCTGGCAGCTGTTGTTATAGCTGTAGCAATGTCCGGTTTGGTTAACATCGCACAATAATTATCGAAAATATACGTCGCCTGATTGAGCGTATACGTTCCCTCGCGGCAATAGCCTTTAAGCGTAAGCGTCGCCTTAACCGGCAGCGATTGCGAAGTCGGGATGTTGGAACAAGACCGGTTAGTGCCAGCGGCAATGGAAAACTTTGAAAATTTGTCTTCAGATAACGAGGCACTGGTCACTTGCGCCGTGCAGCCCTCGCTGATGGTTTCGGCAGATCCACCCGAGGCAGTCACGCCGTCGATACGGTCATAATAATTGCTCTGCGTGGTCGTGGAGGTATAGGAAATATATCCTAAAGAGTGAGTTCCGTCTGCTGTTCCGCCGCTGACGGAAACGCCTCCGCCGGCGCTCATCTGGGCAATTGTTGTTGTCGAACTTTGGATAATATCCCCGAAATTGATGTTTCCGGTAACCGATGACGCTTCGGTTTTTGCAGCAAAAGCGCACCCGAAAAAGAGCGTACCCCGATTATTTTTGCACATTTACCCAATTTATTTATACTCCGCCGGACAACCGCTTAAGAAAAAGGAACGTTATTTATATACAAAATCCGACACGAAAAATCAACCGCAAATCAATATTTTTGCACACGGCAAAACAACGCAAAAATTCTCCGTTTGCTGACTGTTTTTTAACTTATTGCGCTTATATTAGCTGCAAATAACAGAGTAACAGTTTGGAGAGTACAATGCGCAATTTGCTGGAAGTATTAAACAATTATAACATAAACGGCGAGATTTTGGGGCAAACTCGCGGACCTTTGTTGGAAATTATCGAATTTCAGCCCGCCGCCGGCACAAAGCTTAAAAACATTGCCGCCGTCACTGATGACATCCGCCGCGAACTGGGCGTTTCTTCGCTTTTTATCAATCCCGCGCCCGCAGGCAACGCGCTTTTGTTCCAAGTTCCCGCGGAAAGTTTTGAAACGGTGGATTTCAAAGCGCTGCTGGATAGTCCGGAATTTGCCGCCGCCAAAGAAAAATATGCCTTGCCGCTTTTAATGGGCGCAGATATCAAAGGCGCTCCCGTCATTGCCGATTTGGCAAAAATGCCGCATTTGCTGATTGGCGGCACGACAGGCTCGGGCAAATCCGTGGGCTTAAACACCTTTATCCTCTCGCTCATCGCCGCCAAGAAACCCTCCGAAGTCAAATTTGTGCTCATTGACCCCAAAAAAATCGAATTCAGCGGATATAATAACCAGAAATACCTCTATGCGCCGGTCATCACTGAAACTGCCGAGGCAGTTGCCGTTTTGGCATATCTTGCAGAAGAGATGGATAAGCGCTACGGGCTGTTTGCCGAAAATATGAGCAAAAATCTCGCCGACTATAACCGCACCGCCGATGAAAAACTGCCGTATATCGTCTGCGTGATAGACGAATTTGCCGACCTGATGGCGCTCGATAAAAACGTTGAAAAAGACGTAATGCGTCTGGCGCAAAAGGCACGAGCCGCCGGCATCCATCTGATATTGGCAACACAGCGCCCGTCTGTGGATGTCGTCACCGGCGTTTTAAAAGCCAATTTTCCGACTAGACTAGCCTATAAAGTCGCCTCAACGGCAGATTCGCGAACAATTTTGGATGCGACCGGCGCGGAAGATTTAATCGGGCGCGGCGATTCGCTGTTTTTGGCAGCTGACGGCAATTTAATCCGCCTGCACGGCGCATATGTGCCGGATTCGGAAATAGCGGCAAGGCTGGAGCCGTATCGTGCTGCAGTCAAACCGCTGAAACTGGCATACGGGGCAGGGAGCAGCGTTGCGCTTGCCGAGAAGCCGGCAGAGCCGTTTCACAAACGGGCGTGGCGGTTTTGGAGCGGCTTGCGGCAAAAGGATAAAGAGCTGATAATCCGCGGCGTAAAATATCTGATTGCCTTTATAGCCGGACGTTTAAGCGCAAAGAAAAGCAACCGTAAAACAAAGCATTAGATAAATACGCACAAAAAAGTGCAAAAAATCAAAAAAAACGCTTGCCAACTAAAAAAAACTCATATATAAACCTATCTCGTGGCCGGCCAGATAGCTCAGTTGGTAGAGCAGAGGACTGAAAATCCTCGTGTCGGGGGTTCGATCCCCTCTCTGGCCACCAGTTAAAATAAAAAATCAGGGCTTGTCCCTGTTTTTTTATTTTAAATCGTCGTTCAACGATAGGGGGATCGAACCCCCAGAAGGGGGTTTGACTACAAACGAAAGCGAGACGGAAGTATCGCGGTCGGCTGAAAGCCGATGAGTGCCCGTGCGGCCGAGGCTTTGAAAAAGCCGAAGGTCATCCCCTCTCTGGCCACCAAACATTTCATACTCTCATCTAAACGCAAGTCATTGCGAGGAGCTTTAGCGACGCGGCAATCTCATTCGCCAAGAGCATTCTTCCTTTATCATACCTTTTTCAAGCGGTCTGTCACCAGCCGAAGGTCACCCCCTCTCACCCCGCTCCACACAAAAAAACAACCAATCATCCAAACACCTCCCCTTCCCACGGAGGAAGGGGCTGGGGGATGGGGACAACATATAATCTAATCCCTCTCTCCGCCTTTTAAACTTGACAACCCCGCATATGCCCGCTATATTCCCCCCGAATAAGATAAATATATGTTTAATTACTAAATCGCAATTTTTATGGAACAGTTAAAGAGCGACACCATTAGCCGCATGTACCAAGATTACGTCAGCAAAGGGCTTCCCGTCATCAAACGAGGCAAAATCCGTTTCATACCCTGTATGCGTGACGGGGCAAAAAAATACTTCGTTATGGCATTGCCGAACCAACAGTTCAAAGCCGACCCGATAAGCATTAAAATCGGCTGGGGCGAGTTCGGGAAATATGTCTTTACCTATGCCGTCAAAACGCTGAAAGAGGAAACGCTGCTGAATTTCTCGACGCTGGCGTTCTATAATACCGAAACCGGCGAGCAACTGGAAAGCACTGACGCCGCATACGGCAAAGTGAGCCTCGGCAAGGTGATTATCCTCAATGGGCAAATCCTCGCGGTTTGCGGCGAAAAGAACGATCCCCCGCGCTTTTATGCCATTATCGGCAAAAAGTTAAAGGAAGTGCCGGCAACAGTGGCGGAGAGTGCGCTGCGTTTCTCGCATTTAAGCGACCAACACAAGCAGGTGCTGATGGAATATTACAGCCGCGAGGGCTGGGAACAGCACAACGGCATCATCATCAATCCCGAGACAAACAGCGTCCCGAACGAAATGTTGTTTCAGTTCTGGAAACGCGGGCGGCGCTATAAAGCCGAGCTGTTAAAGCTGGATATGGAGTTTCTGGCAAAACTGCTGACCCGCACCGACAACGAAAAGCCCGTCATCAAGTACATCAAGCTCTGACACGTGCAAAAAACGCCCTCCCAACCATACGGGACGGCGTTTTTTTTATGTACTGACGTATCATCACGCAAACAGTGGCAAACCTTTCTCTTTTCTTGCGTCATTGCGAGGTTTGCAAAACAAACCGTGGCAATCTCAAGAGAGTATGGCATCTCAACCATTGCACGCTTTCAAAATAAACTCGCTCAATTTCTCGTTAAACAGGCTCGGGTTGGAAACCGCCTCGCCCTCGGCAATTTTCGCCTGTTCCAAAACGAGCATTGAGGCGTCTTTGACAGTTTGCTCGCACCCGCCCGCGGCAAGCATTTCGGAAAGTTTGATAATCAGCGGATGGTAGGGGTTGATTTGCAAAATGCGCTCGCTGTCAAACGCCGTCTTTTGCTGATGGTTGCGCATTAAGCGCTCCAAGTGAATGCTCATTTGCCCGTTTTCCACCGTCAGGCTCGCCGGGCTTTTAGTCAGATTTTCCGTGATTTCAACCTTGCCTGCCTCGCCTTTGAACCAATCGCCCATTTTGTCGGTCAGCGCTTTGAGCTTTGCCTCGTCGGCTTTGGGCATTTCACGCTTGCTGTCAAGTTTGAGGTCTGCCTGCGAGATGTGCTTGAGGTCGTGCCCTTTGTAAACCGGCAAAGTCTGTGTCCAAAACTCATCAATCGGGTCGGTTAAGAGCAAAACTTCAATCCCTTTCTCGGCAAAAGCCTCCAGCTGCGGGTTGCAGGCAAGCGTTTTGGCGTCATCGCCGGTGATGTAATAAATCGCTTTTTGGTCTTTGCCCATCCGCTCGACATATGCATCAAGAGAGGTCAGCTTGTCGCCGGATTGAGTGGTATAAAAGCGGGAAAGCTCCGCCACTTCTTCGCGGTTGGTAAAGTCTTCGTAAATTCCCTCTTTAAACGCAATGCCAAACGCTTTCCAAAATTTCTCGTAAGATTCCTCATCTTTAGCTTTGTTCTTCAGCTCTTTGAACAAGCGGGAAACCACGCCTTGGCGGATTTTTGCAATCAAAGCGCTTTGCTGCAGCATCTCGCGGGAGATATTAAGCGGCAAATCGGCACTGTCAATCACGCCTTTGACAAAGCGCAGATACATCGGCATCAGCCCCTCGACTTTATCGGAGATAAACACTTTGTTGACATAAAGCTTAATGCCGGTCATCCGGTCAGGCTGGAACAAATCGTACGGCGCTTTGGAGGGGATAAACAACAGCCCCGTATATTCCAAACTGCCCTCCGCCTTAAAATGCAGCGTCATCCATGGCTCATCAAAGTTTTTGGTAACGTGCTGATAAAAATCTTTATACTGCTTTTCGGTAATTTCCGCTTTGTTGCGCGTCCACAGCGCCGCCGCGGTGTTCACGGTTTCTTCGCCCGCCTCGCCGAGGTTTAAGACAATCGGGTAGTCGATATGCTCGGAATAAGTATGGATAATATTGCGCAGATAAATCGTATCCGTAAAGTCTTTGGCGTCTTCTTTAAGAAAGAGCTTGATGTCGGTGCCGTTGCCGTCTTTTTCGGCTTCCGAGATTTCAAAACCGCCCACGCCGTCAGACACCCATTTATAAGCGTTGTCGGAATCAGCGCGGCGGGTAATGATTTCCACCTTTTCCGCCACCATAAATGCCGAATAAAACCCGACGCCGAACTGCCCGATAAGCTCAATCGGTGAAGCATTTTCTTTTGCGTTTTGCAAAAACTCCGCCGTGCCGGATTTGGCAATCGTGCCGATATGGTTAATCAGGTCATCGCGGTTCATACCGATACCGTTGTCGGAAATAATAAGCGTCCGATTGTCTTTGTCAGGCGTAATCACAATGCGGTACGGGGCAGGGCTTCTTTTCAAATCCGGATTAGCCAGCGTCCAATATTTCAGCTTGTCCAGCGCGTCCGACGCGTTTGAGATAAGCTCGCGCAAAAAGATATATTTTTCCGAATAAAGCGAGTTAATCACAATGTTCAGAAGTTTGTTCACTTCGGTTTTAAATTCGATTTTTTCAGCCATCTCAATAAGCTCCCCAAATAAGTTGATTCATAATCTGAAACTTATATAGGAAACCGCACTTCCAAACGCAAGAGTAAAACCGATTTTTTCTCAATTATCTTCTTTTTTATATAGCGAAGCATTGCAAGGCAGCCGACGTGGCAATCTCAAGAGGCACGCGCGCAAAAATTAATATGAAGCGCCTTGTTCCCGCAAATAAGCGCTGATTTCATAATATTTCTTCTGGTCGGAAATCTTAAGCGCCGATTCGCCTGCAGCATTGCGGAAGTTCAGGTTTGCGCCGCGCTTAACCAAAAACTCTATGCAAAAGCGCTGTTTTGCCCGCACAGCCACCATCAACGGCGTAACGCCGGATATATCCGGCATATTGACAATAGCGCCGGCATCCAACAAAATGGCAATCGCGTCCGTGCGCCCGTCTTGCGCGGCGCGGTGCAGGGCAGTCAGTCCGGTTTTGCTGCGCGCATTAACATCAGCGCCGTTAAAAATCAAAAACTGCATAAAATGCACCTTGCCCAATGCGGCGGCAATCATCAACGGCGTAAATCCGTCCGCATCTTTCTGGTCAATATCAAACCCCAGCGCCACCATATCCGAAAAAGTGTCTTGGTCTTCGGCTTTTACAATGTCATAAATTGTCTGGTCCGCATTTGCCGAACCGATAAAAACCATCAAGCCTAATAACAGGGCAATACTTTTGCGTATCATCCGAATACTCCCTCATAATAAAACATCATAAGCATATCATATTTTTCTCAAAATGTAAAGCAAAGTTAAACATAATCCCATATTATTTATGCTGTAAACGGCTATTTAAGGCAAAATATTTTAATACGTCCGGCCAAATCTATTGACTTTTATGACACGGCATGCTAAAGGGCATAACAGAATGGCATATTGCCGTTCTTTTTTTTTAAGACAATCCGGTTCGCCGGATTTTTTTGTTCCCGAACGGGAAAATAACCCGAGAGCCGATAGCTGTTTATCGGTTCTTTTTTTTATTTCAGTTAAGGAGAAAATGAATGACTGTTCAATCAGAAACAAGCAAAGCGGTATATATCGGCGATGGCGTTACTAATGAATTTCCGGTGCCGTTTTACTTTTTTGACAAGCAAATCAATGTATATTTAAACTTCAGCGATACGCCGCTGCGGGAATTTTCTGACTACACGATAGAAAACCCCGAAAGCCATAACGGCGGAATGGTAACCATGCGTCAAACGCCAGCAAACGGCGATGTCATCAGCATCACGCGCAATGTCGATTTAAAACAGCTGATAACCTTTTTGGAGGGCGAGGATTTTCCTGCCAAAGATTATGAAATAGCGCTGGACCGGCTCACCATGGGGCTGCAGCAGTTGCGCGAATGCATCGAACGTGCGGTTTTGGTGCCTCACGGGGCGGAAATCAACGGCAAAGACCTGTTCCACTGCTTGGAGATGTTGCACCGTTATTGGGAGAGGATTCTTGCCGTGCCGGATTATATCGACCAACTGATGAGCTGTACCACCGATACGGTTGCCGAAAACGATACGCGTTTGGTAACCTCGGGCGGCGTTGCGCAATATGCCTATTCCAAAAGCGCCGTAGACGGCAAAATGGATACGCTTGCGCAAAAGTTTTATAACACCGCCGTCAGCCTTTCGCCGAATACCGTGGCGGCAAACAGCGACAGTGAAGATTATCCGTACAAGTTTAACATTGCGCTGGAGGGGGTAACGGCAGCCCGCTGTCCGGTGGTAATGTTTGGCAAAGAAGATGCTTTAAGCGAAAATTTTGCGCCTTATGCAGAGGCATACGACGGCGGCATCACCATTTATCTGAAAAACGACGTCACGCTTGAAACCGTCATTCCGTTAATATTATTAATGTAAGGAACGGTTATGGAAAAGATAAAAGAAATCATCGCCAATTACAGTTGGTGGGGCTTGTTTTTGGGCGTGATAACGCTTTTAATCAAGCCTTTTATCTCCATCCGCCAGAGTCTGCGCGATATGCTGATAACGTTTATCGTCAGTATGCTGTGCGGGCTGATGGCGGAATATATGGATATTCCTGTGCCGGTGAAATACGGTATTTCGGGCGTATGCGGGCTGTTTGCCGTCAGGCTTTATATGATAGCGGACGCCCTTTTGAAAAAAGCCGAGCAAGACCCGTTGCGCTTTTTTCAAAACATTAAAAACAACGAGCCTCATTCGTGAGGCTTACCCCCATTTAAAACCTCCCCTTCCCTCGGAGGAAGGGGTAAGGGGGATGGGGACAATATTCATCCATATCCAAAGGCAAATCCAAATATGCAAAAACACATCTTATTTATCTGCGCCATTGCCGCGCTCTGCTGGCTCTGCTATGCCTATGGCAAAACCAAAGCCAAAACCGAAATAATCGAAAAACAAGTGGAGGTCATCCGATATGAAACCAAAGAAGTCTGCAAAATTATGGCTCGCCCAAACCTTGATGATGATAACATTGTCAAGCTGTTCCGCGCCGGAAAGTTGTAACGTGCCAACCGCCTGCATCACATGGCCTGCGGGCGGCAAAAGGGTAGGGGGTGTATACCAAAATCTCCCGCCCGCCGACAAAGCCGTTTTAAACGAATGGTTCAACCGCCTCTACAAACTCCGCCGACATCCGGTTTTCTGCCCCGATTAAGGCAACAAATTAAAACAATATGCACCGGCTTGCTTAAAATAAACGTACCTTTTTATAAAGCGTTTGTCAATAAAAATAAATCAATAAGAATCAAAATGTTAATCGTATCTAAAATTGCGCAAAAAAAAGGTACGTTTAATCTAATCTATCGTAAAAAAGGGCATAAACCATGGCAAAACTGATGCCAGCAAAAGAAGCGGCACATTTCAAAACATATCTTGAAAACAACATTTTTCATCAAAAACTGGACTATTTCCAACAATTCCGCGGCGGCAATTCGAGTTATTGCTTTCATCTTCAAGCCGGTGCGGAAAAGTATGTCGCCAAAATCCTGCTAGGAGCGTATATTACGGATGATGTCCATGTTTTTTTGGAAAAACAAATAGCACGCCATCCTGTTCTCCGCGGTATCAAAATGGATAAAATCTTCACCTATGGCACGCATACCGCCACGATTCAGAAAAATTACGGCAACGTCTTACCGCGCCGCAAATTTTCGCCGGAAATGCTGACGGAAATATTTGAAGAATATGCCCAAATTATGCATTCTTGTACCCCGTATGTTTCCGGCTGCGCCCAGCCAGCGTCCATACCGTATCGGGAGTTGTCCGAGAAAGTCGC
The DNA here is from genome assembly GCA_910576955.1 of uncultured Alphaproteobacteria bacterium. Classification (GTDB taxonomy): domain Bacteria; phylum Pseudomonadota; class Alphaproteobacteria; order RF32; family CAG-239; genus CAG-267. The sequence continues at coordinate 188,666 of CAJTJB010000003.1, forward strand.
AGCCCAAAAAAATCTGCACTCCCGTTTTATAGCATATTTTCTGCAAAAAATATCGCCTGAAAGCCTGATATATCATCCTCAAAAGCTGCGCGTTATCCATGGCGATTTCAATAATAATCAAGTATTGCTGCAAGAGGGGAAGCTATCCGCTTTTATAGATTGGGACAGCGTGCGCACCGGTTATCCCGCCGAAGATTATTGGGAATTTGTTTACTTCAATTTGCGCCGGTTATATAATCCTTTCAGCTTAAAGTTTTGGTGTCATCAGCTTTTACACGCCATAAACACCGCCACTTCCACGCCTAAAGACGAATGGCTGTATGCTATAAACAGTAACCTGTTTACCCAGCTGAACCGCTTGCAGGAAAAGTTTAAGCTCAAATACATCTGGAAATTTCTCTGGCTTTACGCAATTTCAAAATGCGCCCTGAAATATCTGGAAGAAACCACCACGCCTGCAGAATAACCTTCACTTAAAGAAATATTCTCTTCATTTTTTAACTGTCATCCCTCGGGGCAAACCCCCGCCAAGGGCTCTCTCTCCGCAAACATCTCCCTCACCTCCAGCGTTCCTCTCCCTTGAGGGGAGAGGACAGGAGAGGGTGACAACAAACATTACCTTCCCTCCCCATTTTTATTCCAACAAGTTGGGCGCTGCCACTCAAGGGATCTCCAGCCTCCGGAACATCCCATACATTCACAAGACCGCTTGCCCTCACTTCGTTCATAAAATCAGCACACAAAAAAAGAGGCGCCACAAAGACACCTCTTTTCTTTCTGATGGTAGCTAAGGAGGGATTCGAACCCCCGACACAAGGATTATGATTCCTCTGCTCTAACCAACTGAGCTACTCAGCCATCGGGTACGGAAAGAGTATTTACAGGCAAATTTTCAGAATGTCAATAACAAAAATTAAAAATTGTGCAAAAAAAATATTAACCGTGGGATAAATCCGCAATTTCCTTGCGCCGCCGCACTTAAAATACTAAAAATTATGTTAGTTTGAGTCATTGCGAGGGCTCTGCCCGTGGCAATCCATTCCCAAAGAGCCAAACAGGCGAACTATCCAACGGAGTATATATATGTCTGATAATCTGTTAAAATCAAAACGCTTTCTGCCGCTGCTGCTGACGCAGTTTTTCGGCGCGCTGAACGATAACCTTTTCAAAAACGCCCTTTTAACGATGGTTGCGTTTAAGTTCACCGACAAATCCGACATTCTCTCAAACATTATAGCCGGGCTGTTCATTCTTCCATTTTTCCTCTTATCCGCCACGGCCGGCGAGGTTGCCGATAAATATAACCGCGCCAAAATCGCCCGCGTTTTGAAAATCGCCGAACTTATATTAATGTGCGCCGTCGCATATGTCTTTTATACTGAAAACATCACGCTGTTGGTGATTCTCTTGGCACTGATGGGCACACAGTCCGCCTTTTTCGGTCCGATTAAATACGCGCTCCTGCCGCAATTGTTAGCCAAAGACGAGCTGATAAACGCCAACGCCTATGTTGAGGCATCCACCTACACGGCGATTCTCTTGGGGCTGATATTGGGAACGCTCCTGCCGATAAGCGCCGCTATTGCCGTGTTGATGGCGCTTGCTCTCTGCGGCGTGATTGCCTCGCGCAAGATTCCCGACGCCCCCGCACCGCGCCCGAATGCCGACATTTCCAAAAACATCTTTAAGGCAATTGCAGATACGTTCCGCATCATCCGAAAAAATCCTGTCGTTTTCAAAAGTATCCTCGGCGCAACGTGGTTCTGGACGGTCGGCGCGTTGGTAGCGGTGCAGATATATCCGCTCGCCAGTCAGATTCTCAATGCCTCTGCCGGCGTGATAACCTATTTTCTGATAATCTTTTCGCTGGGCGTGGCGTTCGGCTCGCTGGCGTGTGGCAAAATCTTAAAAGGGCTCATCCACGCCACATACATTCCCGTTTCCGCGCTTGGAATGGGCTTAAGCCTTTATGCTTTATATGCGCTATCCAAAAATTACCAAACGCCTGCCGAGCTCGTCACATTAAGCGCCTTTTTCACCACGCCGTCGTCGGATAAAATCTCCGCCGCGCTGTTTCTGCTGGCGTTTTTCGGCGGAATGTACATTGTACCGCTTAATGCCTTAATGCAAACCAACGCCCCGAAAGCCTACACCGCCGCCGTGATTGCCGGCAATAATATCTTAAATGCTCTGGGAATGGCCGGCGCAGCTGTGCTTGCCGTCGTGCTGCTCTCGCTGGGCTTTACGATTCCCGAGCTGTTTCTCGCCGCCGCGATAATCAACCTGTTTGTTTTTGCCTATATTGTGGCGCTGCTGCCCGACGCTTTGTTGCGTTCGGTGTTTCAGGCTGTGCTGGGTGTGTTGTTCCGCGTGCGCTTAACTGGAATGGATAACATCAAAAAAGCCGGCTCAAACGCCATCATCATCGCTAACCATACCTCGCTTTTAGACGGCTTGTTAATTGCGGCGTTTATGCCCGAAAAAGTCACGTTTGCCATCAACACCGAGTGGGCAAAAACGTGGTATGTCAAATTGTTCGGCTTGGTCGTCCGCTTTCTCCCCGTAGACCCGACCTCTCCGTTTTCGATAAGGGAAATGATAGACGAGGTCAAAAAAGGTTCAAAGCTGATGATATTCCCCGAGGGGCGCATCACCACCACCGGCGGCTTAATGAAAGTTTACGAGGGGGCAGGGGTGATTGCCGAAAGGGCAAATGCCCGCATTTTGCCAATCCGTATTAACGGTGCGCAATACAGCAAATTATCGTATATGAACAACAAGTTCAAAACCCGTATGTTTCCCAAAATCACCATGTCCATCTTAAAACCGATGAAAATCCATATTCCCGCCGAGATTAAAGGGCGTGACCGCCGCCATGTCACCTCGGTTAAGCTTTATGAGCTGATGGCAGATATGATTTACAAAACCTCGGATATTGAGGAAAACCTCTTCACATCGCTTATTGATGCCGCCAAAACCCACGGCTGGAATCATAAAATCGCCGAAGACATCACCCGCCGCCCGTTAAATTATAATGCGTTTATCAAAAAAGCATATGTTTTGGGCGCAGCATATGAACAGGCATTTGCAAAAGAAAAATATATCGGCTTAATGCTTCCGAATATGCTTGTAAACGTCATCAGCTTTTTTGCGCTGCAAAGCGTCGATAAAGTTCCGGTGATGATAAACTTCTCGCAGGGCGTGGCGCAGGTAACATCGTCCTTAAAAACCGTCGGCGTCAAAACCGTTATTACCTCGCGCAAGTTTATCGAGCAGGGGCGGCTTGAGCGCCTGGAACAGGGAATAGCCGAGGCAGGCGTAAATCTGGTCTATCTCGAAGACTTTGCGCCTGAAATCTCGCTCAAAACCAAGCTCAAAGGGCTTGCCCGCCACTTAACGAACCGCCTGCCGCAAAACAAGGCGGATGATACCGCCGTTGTGCTGTTTACGTCGGGCTCGGAGGGAATGCCCAAAGCCGTGCTGCTCTCGCATAAAAACCTGCAGGCAAACCGCTATCAGGTCAGCACCGTAATTGCGTTTAACAGCGCCGATATTTTCTTTAATGCCTTGCCGCTGTTCCACTCGTTCGGGCTGTCGGTCGGCACGGTGTTGACACTGCTTTTCGGCGTGCGCACGTTCTTTTATCCCTCACCGCTGCATTACCGCATTGTCCCCGAGCTTGTGTATGACACCAACGCCACGATTATCTGCGGCACGGATACGTTCTTCTATGGTTATGGCAGAATGGGGCACCCGTATGATTTTTATAATGTCAAATACGCGGTTGTCGGCGGCGAGAAATTAAAAGACCAGACGTTTAATCTCTGGATGGAAAAATTCGGCGTCCGCCTCTTGGAGGGCTACGGCACCACCGAAACCGCGCCGGTATTGTGTATCAACACGCCGATGCACCGCAAAAAAGGCTCTGTCGGGCGCTTGCTCCCCGGCATAGCGTATAAAATCGAACCGGTTGCGGGCATAGAGGAGGGCGGCAAACTGCTCGTAGCGGGCGATAACATTATGCAGGGTTATATGAAAGCCGACAAGCCCGAAAAGTTGCAGCCGCTGCCGGATAAATGGTATGACACCGGCGATATTGTGAGTATCGACCAAGACGGTTTCGTCACCATTCACGGGCGCGCCAAACGCTTTGCGAAAATTGCCGGCGAGATGGTATCGCTGACGGCGGTTGAGGCAGCACTGGACAAGCTCTACAACGGCACGATGCAGGGAATAGTGACATTGCCGGACGAGAAAAAGGGCGAACAGATGATATTCGTAACCGCCGCCGAAAACGCCTCGCTCGCAGAAATTAAAGCCTTTTTCAAACAAGAGGGCTTCAGCGAGCTCTGGATACCCAAAAAGGTCGTCTATATGAAAAAGCCACCGGTATTGGGAACAGGCAAATTCGACTACCAAACCGCCAAACAGCAGCTGGAACAAGAATAAAAGCAACGTCTCTTTAACCATCATCCGCGGTTAAGCTCCTCCCCTTCCCTCGGAGGAAGGGGCAAGGGGGATGGGGACAACAACTCATCCATATCCTATCCCTCTTTTTTACCCCAACAAGTTGGGCGTCATCCCTCGAATCGTTGCAGGTAGCGCTGCCACTCAAGGGGGCTTCCGCAACAAGCGCCCCCTTACATTGCGAGGCAACAAAAACAACTTGACAAAACTCAAAAATAAGTCTAGCATCCTCGGCAGAACCAAATTTTTTAGATATTATGAGCAACAAAAAAGCAACAATTTTAGAGCATTGGCTCTATATGTGGTTTTCGCCCCAGTACCGCGCAGCAATGCTGCTTGAAAAAGGCGAAGAAATCTGGAAAGAACTCGGCAAAGATTTGCCCCGTCCCGTCGGCGTTTTGACAGACGATGAACCTCGCCTGCGCCAATTTGCAGACGTATATCGCCAAAAGCTGACCGAAAAAGAGCAGATAGCGCTTGTCGCGTGGATGGAACATCAGCTCTGCGAGCTCGAACACAACTTCTCGGAGCACTTTTCCGCCGCCATTGAGGAACACGAGCGCAAGTGGAAGCAAATCTACCGCACCCACCTCGAGGCAATCTCCGGATTGCAAGGCTAATCTGTCACAAAACGGCAGTTCCATATCGGAGCTGCTGTTTTGTTATTCCGTAAGTTATGTAGCGGTATACACTCTCAACATACCGTAGCCTGATCGTTGCAGCTGCCGCTGGCAGTTTATTGTTGACATCTCCGCCGTATATGGTAAAAAAGAACGAAAATAATATTATTTATAAACCAATTATATTTAAATTTTTATGGCACTTAATCAAAATAACTCGACACAAAAAGTCACGTCGTACCCGCCTGAAGTGTTCATTCCGCCCCAAACGGAGGCTCATCAATACAAAGAAAGGATACGCCCCGGCGCAAACATCGTGTTTTTAACCGGCGCGGGCATTTCTCAACCGTCCGGATTGGCAACTTTTCGCAGTCAAAACGGGCTGTGGAACAACCATCGGGTCGAAGATGTCGCCGACATCAAAGGCTTTCGCCGCAATCCGGATCTGGTGCGCGCTTTTTATAACGGTTTAAAAGCCGATTGTCAAAAAGCCGAACCGAACCCCGCCCATCTGGCAATTGCCGAATTGCAACGCAGCTTTCCTGCAATTATCAGCGTTTTAACACAAAACATTGATACGCTGCACGAAAAAGCCGAAACGCGCAACGTCTGGCACATTCACGGAAGAGTTGACGAGGCACAATGCACCGGCTGCGGCTATGTTTTAAAAAGTTGGGAAGACATAACCGCCGAAAGCATTTGTCCCATATGCAGCAAAAAGGCAATGCTGCGCCCGAATATCGTCTTTTTCGGCGAGCCGGTAAAGCACACCAGCGTAATACACGATTTGCTTTCCGCAGCCGATGTCTTTATCGCAGTCGGCACATCGGGAACAGTTCCGCCCGCCGCGCGCTTTGTAAACATCGCCAAAACATTCGGCGCTTACACGCTGGAGCTGAATTTAGAACCGGTGTCAAATTCCCGCGAATTTGACGAACACATTTTCGGCGATGTGGCAAAAACACTGCCGCAATTGGTGAAAACCTTGCTCAAACATTAAAAAACAGCAGTTCCTCATAGGGGGAGCTGCTGTTTTGTTTAAGAGGTTAGAGGCTTATTCTTTAAATTTATATGCTTCGCTGCGCGCCAGTTCGTCGCACCGTTCGTTCTCGGTGTGTCCGGCGTGCCCTTTAACCCATACCCAGCGGATTTCGTGCCGTTCGCGCGCCGCATCCAGCCGTTGCCACAGTTCCACGTTTTTAACCGGCTGTTTTTTGTTAGCCGTTTTCCAACCGCTTTTTTTCCACGCATAAATCCACTTTTCGATTCCGTCCATCACATAGCGGCTGTCGGTATAAAGCGTGATGTTGCAAGGTTCTTTCAGCTTTTCCAACGCTTCTATAACGGCAGTCAGCTCCATCCGGTTGTTGGTGGTCTGCGCTTCGCCGCCCGAAAGCTCTTTTTCCACGTCATTATAGCGCAAAATCGCCGCCCATCCGCCGGCACCCGGGTTTCCCAAACACGCCCCATCCGTAAAAATCTCAATCCGTTTCATCATCGTTCCTTTTTCTACTAATTAGTCATTGCGAGGGCATTCTCTTCTTATAGTCATTGCGAGGCAACTTGTTGCCGCGGCAATTCCTCTGCCTCTATAGTCATTGCGAGGCTTGTGCAACAAGCCGTGGCAATCTCAATAGGCAAATACACCACTCTCATTACTCTGTCTTCAGATACTGCGAGAAAAACTCATTCGCAAGCACCGCCAAATCCGCATTTTTCCTAACCGCCTGCGCCACAAACGAGCGCAAATCGTTTTTGGAAATATAAATCCGAAAGCTCTTCGGCGTTGCGCCGTCCGCCCCGATAACCCCGTCCATCAAAAAATCTTCGGTAATATCATCGGCAAAACGTATCTCCGCCTTGGCACAAGAAAACAACGCCCGCGGCGGCACGCGCATCCCCAAAGGCGTGATGAGGTTAATCGAGTTGTGCGCCGAAGACAAATTTTCCAACTGCCCGTCATACGCAAAGTTGACTTTCGTCTTCGCTCCGCCCGCGCAAAGCGTGTTGCACGAAAGATAAACCTCTTTCGCCACGGCATTTGAGTTGTTTTGCGCAAACAGCGAAAATTTAACCGTCACAAAATTTTCCTTTTTGCGGCTTTTCTTGGCAGGGGCAAAAATATCTTCATCGCCGTCTTTGCCCGCAGCAACCGTCTTATCGCTGATAACCAGCTCCATATTCGGCTGCGGACGCTTGCCGAACATCCCCGCAATCACCGCATATGGGGCAGGGACGTTGTTTGACCCCGAGCGGATGTAAATCTGGCTGCCCTGCGTGGTCATCAGCGGCGCGATGTCCGACTTCGGAATATAGGTTGCCAAAAAGCCGTTGCCGTCTTTATCGCAGCTGATAATATGGTTGCGCACTTTGTTGTGCGAGGGGATGGTGCAGCCGGAAATCGCATTTTCAAGCCAGCTCAAAAAGCGGTGTACGTTCTGCACTTTCACTTTGGCTTTTGCCACATCGCCGAGCTCCAAATCTTTAGCGCACTCCACGCCCCAGACGAGCACGCCGCCCTCCGAATTACCGAATGCGGAAATCGCCTTGCCGAGATTGCGACGGTCGCTCTGATGCAGCGCGCGCATAGACTTTCCGTCCGAGGCCGCCTGTTTAAAGTCCATAAACAGCTCTTCGGTCTGTCGGTTCATAATAAACTCGTCAATAGCATCCTCGCCGAAATAAATCAGCTTTTCAAAAATATCTTCCGCACGTGACATTGCCGTCCTCCTTAAAGTTTTCTCCAGTTTATCCGCCGACTTCTTAACATCTCCCTAACAGAAAACAAAAAATGCAGGACTGATGCCTGCATTTCCTTGCTTTTATCCGCCGGTTTTTACCCCAGATATTCGTTCACGTCCACAGCCTGCTTTTCGGCCTCGGCTGCCTCAAAAAACGGATAGTCGTCTTTAAGCCCCATCATTGCCGCAATCATTGAGGAGGGGAATATCTCCAGCGCATTCTTATATTCTTTAACCGCCGAGTTATAAAAACGTCGTGCTGCGGCAATATGCTCTTCGGTTTCGCCCATTGCCTGCTGTGCGGTCACCATCGCCGCGTCAGATTTCAATTCCGGATAAGCCTCCGCTTGAATGCGGAAAGAGCGTAACGCATTGTTCAAATCTGCATCCGCTTTGAATTTATCGGCATAATTTGCCGCCCCCATCGCCGCCTCGCGCAGTTTTGTAACTTCCGCAAACACGTTTTTTTCGTGTTCCATATATTTTTTTGCCGCCTTAAGCATATTCGGAATAAGGTCATAGCGTTTTTTCAGCTGCACATCGATTCCCGCTGCCGCCTCTTTCACATTATTCTTTTTGCTGATAAGCGACGCGTAAATTGCATAAAGCCCCGCCAGCACAACCCCGATAATAATCAATGCCATAGTCATTTTCTTTCTCCTAAAATAAATACTATCGGAATAATAACCGTCATATCTTAACATCCGGTAAAGAGGAGATTTTTACCGATTCTGTGAAGTGCGGGAAACTGCCTGTGAATTTAATTGCGCGGCTTGTTGAGCCTGCTCACGCCGTTTTTGCTGTTCCATAAACTGCTTTTGAATAAGAGAAGTAACCTCTATTCCTTTATTTTTTGCGTTTTTCCATTTATAATTAAGCAGTTCATTCTTTGAACCGTCCGCATTGGCAAATTGCTCGCCATTGGAAAGCATCACCCCAAAACCATTGTCTTGACCTTTATAGTAAAGCTTGTTCCGAAGATTAAAATTATTGGAAACCACATACGCCCCTTCGGCAAAATAAGCGCCGACAAGCCCGTTGTTTGTGCCGTACACAACCTCTTTTCCTGTTTCTTGAATATCTTTCGCCCCCTCATCAAAATACGATTGCACAGAACGCACCTCATTAGTTCCATATGTCGTATAAGCATTGTCTTCCGGAGTAATAATCACATACGACCCGTCTTCGATTCCCCATGATTTCAATTTTTCCGCCACTTTTTCTTTCGGCGTTTTTTCCGGTTCGTTCACAACAGCCTGAACATCTCTTGCCGTCTGCTCTGCTGCTCCCTCGCTGTTATCTTTTCCATCTGCCGCGGTTTGCTGATAGTCCTGGTTGGAATTTTTATTGCGCTGAACATCTCTTTCTTCCTCTAGTTTTTCTTGAGCAAGAACAAGCAAATCATCACAGCCCGATTCCGAAAGATATTGCAAAGCTTTCAAATATCTTGGATTATTATTTTCAGCCATATAGTCGTAAGCCGCACTGTTCATACACGTTTCCAACTCTGCGGCAAAAGCCTTTTGCTTTGTTGCCGGTGCAAAACTTTGAGTTAAATAGTCTCTAAAAGCCTTGTCTTCTAACAAGTTTTGATGTTTCAACATTGCCATTTCCAAATTTTTCTTCAGCTTGCCGCTTTTATCATACTTTTCGGCAAAGGCAGCCACCTTTTTAAGCTCTGACACTACCGGATAATATCCGAACCCGCTGCCTTCGGCATTTTTGCACAAACTTTTCAAATCTAATACATATCGGTCGGGTGTTCTCTGTTTTTGCGCCTCCGATTTAAGCGCTGTTTCAAGCGTCATCCCGCTTGCGCACACAACTGCAAAAAACGGATTTTCTATATTTTTTTTAACAATTTTATTAACCGTCCTCAAAAAAGGTAAAACTTTTCCCCGTCCTTTTTTGCTGTCAATATACCCGTTTTTATAAAATGTCTCAAACTTTTCGCTCATATGTTTAAGCAAAGCCTCGCTGCAGCCGTTGTTTCGTGCCAGAGTTTTAACCATCCCTTTCATAGGCAGTAAGGCCGTTGTGTCAAATTGCTCTTGCATTTGTATCATCAACTGTGAATATAGCCGGAGTGCTGCAACTTCTTTATCATTGCCCTGATACGGCGTGTTAATAAACTGTTCGATTTTCTTTTTTTCTTCAAAACGTAAAACGGAATGTTCTTTCATCTTTCTCCGAGAAGAGGAATCAATTAAGTACATCATAACTAACGGCGCATTCAAAACCGACTTCACCATATCCCGCCGCCAGCCGTTTTCGTGCAACGAGGTTTTGCTGAAAAACTTATTTTTGAACAATGTATTCAGCGTCCGCGGCGTATAAGCGCTTTTAATCACAGCCTGCTCGGTAAATTTAGCGAGTTTTTCATCGTCTAACACACCGTCAGCGTTAAAAAATTCTTTGCGTTTTTTAGCCAAACGCACTTTCCAAACCTGTTTAATCGTTTCTTTCATTACCGAATACGATGTGTAATATTTGGTGTTAGCATTATCCCCGCCATATTTAGGTTTGCGAAAATCAAACAAAGAATCGAAATTTCTTACGACACCTGCCACATAAGTTTTAATGGTCTGATTTGCCAAATCAAGCGGATTTTTGGCTCGCAGCATCAACGCTGCGTATGCAAAGCTTTCCGAGTGCATTTCGTTAAGATAGAGCATATAATCACTTCTGTCGACAAACTTTCCCTCGGCTTTTTTCGCGCCGCCGAGTTTATCCGCCGCTTGGGCATACATTTTATCCACCGTTTCTTCATTAAATAAGCCATAGTGCTGCTGCAGTGAATGCGCTAATTCGTGATATTTGGTCCGATAATCTTTAGAAGAAAAAGAGAAGAACGCCATTCCATAATAATTCAGTCCGCCGCCGTTTTTTGTTGAAGTACCGACATTAACCCGATATTCGCCCTCCGGCAGCAGTGTTAAAATACCTCTATCAACCAGCTCCTCGGTCATATCCCGCCCGTTAAGGCGCGACACTTCGTCAATAACTTTCTGATAATCATAATGAAAAGTGTTTTTAATTCCGGAATTGTGAATTTCATCATACGAAAACACGGCCGTTCCGACTTTTTCGGCAATACTCTTAATATCTTTGTTTATATCTGCGGCCTTAACCATAAGTGCCTCCGTTACACTTAATATTTATACAGTATACCCTAAAAACGTATATAAATCAATAAAAAAGCACAAAAAAAAGCGCTCAAACCGGCGCCTTTAAATTCCTCTGATAAAAACATAAACTAACACATAAACTTACAACAATAATATCTTGAAAATAAAAGCAAAAGCGCCTTACTATTCGCAGCAGGGATATACTTAAAACACTAAAGCGCTTATTCAAAAATGCGCATTTCCTCCGGAGGAAGGTTTTCTAATAATTACTATAAAATCATCGGGCAATCCGTGATATCAATAAGTTCGGGTTAAAACTTTTGGCCGAAAGTCCACCTCTTATCTCTTAATGCTCTCACCTTATTTACGCTAACAGAAAGACACAAAGCGCAAATATCCGCGAAATAAATAAATTCTAAAAAAAAATGCAATAATCAACGCGACATATATATATAATAAACTTAACAAACCGTTTAAAAACTAGAACGTTAAACTGATTCTCACAATATATTTTTCACGTTGTTCACAGAAATATTTTTCTTCTGCACAAAAAGGCTCACACTTCCTCTTGAGGGGCTCGCTCTTTAAATCTCCTCCCCCCTTGGCGGGGCTCGCAGAGTCAAAAAAGCCCAGTGGGCTCTTTTGACCGAGAGCAATAGCAGTGCTTGGTAAGCGACTTGGCG
>CAJTJB010000004.1 GCA_910576955.1 uncultured Alphaproteobacteria bacterium
TGGATGGTTTGTTGTCCCCCTCTCCCTTACCTTTCTTGCCGAGGGGGGAGGAGATGTTTGCTGCAAGGGATTCCCCTTCCCGTGGCGGAAGGGGGTAGGGGATGGGGAGGTTTTGGATGCTCTTGTTGCGGGAGATCCCTTGAGTGGCAGCGCCACCTGCAACGATTTGATGGATGACGCCTAACTTGTTGGAATAAAAAAGTGCGCAGAGGATAGAAACTTAAAAAAGTGAATGGGTGGGGATGAGCTTAAGTTAATAGTCGCGGAGTTTGCGGGAGATTTCGCGGTCTTTGATGGATTGGCGCTTGTCGTAGAGCTTTTTGCCGCGACCTAAACCGATTTCGAGTTTGGCACGCCCGCGGGAATCAAAAAACAGCTTTTTGGCAATCAGCGAATAGCCTTTTTTAGCCATCGCGCCGATTATCTTGTCTATCTCGCGGCGGGTCAACAGCAGCTTTTTTTTGCGGTTGGCGTCGTGCTTTTCGTAGCCTTTGTTGGCGTATTCCTCAATCTTCAAATTTTCGATAAACAGTTCGCCGTTTTCATACGAGCCGTAGGTGTCGCCAAGGTTGGCTCTGCCCAAACGCAGCGATTTGACTTCCGTTCCTTTCAGCTCCAAACCGGCGATAAATGTTTCTTCAATTGCATAGTCAAATGTTGCGCGACGGTTGGCAGCAACCTGTCCGGTGGAGATGAAATCTGATTTTTTTACTTTTTTTGCCATTTTTTACATCCTTTGCGGGCGAATATAGCGGCTATCCGCCCGTGTGTCAAGGATAATTCTTTATCAGGCGTCCGCGCGAGCCTCAAGCTTGCAGCTTGATTGCGGATAGTACGGCTTGAGCGGGCATTCGAGCGCTACTTTTAACACATCGCCGACGTTTTCCGCTAAAACGATATTCAGCTCTTTTTTCACAATCTCCGGAAGTTCCGCCAAGTCTTTTTCGTTGCCTTTGGGGATAATCACCGTTTTAATGCCGCCGCGCAGTGCCGAAAGCAGCTTTTCTTTAAGCCCGCCAATCGCCAAAACGCGCCCTTGCAGGGTTATCTCGCCGGTCATCGCCACATCGCTTTTTACCGGAATTTTGGTAAACAGCGACACGAGCGTGGTATACATCGTTACGCCGGCAGAAGGACCGTCTTTCGGGATTGAACCTTCGGGAACGTGTATGTGCACGTTGGTCTTTTCAAATACATCAGGGTTTATGCCCAATGATACCGCGTGCGAACGAACCACCGAATATGCGGTGTCAATCGACTCTTTCATTACTTCGCCAAGCTTACCGGTTTGCTTGACATTGCCTTTGCCCGGCATATCCACGCCCTCGATGAAAAGCATATCGCCGCCGACTTCGGTCCATGCCAAGCCGGTGGTGACGCCGATGAGATTCTTTTCTTCGCGGACGCCGTAATGGAATATTTTAACGCCGAGATATTTTTCCAAATCCGCACTATCAACAGTGATGTGCATATCCTTGTTTTGGCTTAAAATGATTTCTTTGGCGGATTTGCGGGCAATTGCTGCCAGACGGCGCTCCAGACTGCGCACGCCGGATTCCGAGGTGTAATAGCGGATAACGTCGCGAATCGCCTCATCGGTGATGTGCAATTCGTGCGGCGAAACGGCATTTTCCTGAAAAACTTTCGGCAGCAGGTGGCGTTTGGCAATCTCTACCTTTTCTTGCTCGGTGTAGCCGTCAATGCGGATAATTTCCATTCTGTCCAGCAGCGGGCGCGGCATATCCAACGAGTTTGCCGTGGTGACAAACATCACATTGGAAAGGTCATAATCCACATCGAGGTAGTGGTCGTTAAAGGTGGCGTTTTGCTCGGGGTCAAGCACTTCTAACAGCGCGGAACTCGGGTCGCCGCGCCAGTCTGAACCGAGCTTGTCTATCTCGTCTAACAAAAACAACGGGTTTGATACGCCGACTTTTTTGATGTTTTGAATAATCTTGCCGGGCATAGCGCCGATGTAGGTGCGGCGATGCCCGCGGATTTCTGCCTCATCGCGCATACCGCCCAGCGAAGCGCGTACGAATTTGCGCCCCGTGGCGCGGGCAATGGATCGTCCGAGCGAGGTTTTTCCGACACCCGGCGCGCCAACCAAACAGAGAATCGGGCTTTTTAACTTTTTGGAACGCGCCTGAACGGCTAAATATTCGATAATGCGCTCTTTGACTTTTTCTAGCCCGTAGTGGTCTTCATCCAAAATATCAATTGCCTTTTGCAAATCATGCGTAATCGGCGAGTTTTTGCCCCACGGCAAATCCACCAGCCAGTCGAGATAATTGCGGATGACGGTTGCCTCGGCGCTCATCGGACCGGAGGCTTTGAGCTTTTTCAGCTCTTGCAGGGCTTTGGTTTTGGCTTCTTTGGAAAGCTTCATGGTTTTTATCTTTTTTTCGTATTGGGTGAGTTCGTCATCCTCGCCGTCTTCGCCGCCGTTCATTTCTTTTTGGATGGCTTTCATCTGCTCGCTTAAATAATATTCGCGTTGATTCTTTTCCATCTGTTTGCGGACGCGGTCTTTTACTTTGTGTTCTATCTCTAGACGGATGCCCTCGCGGTTTAAAAAGTCTATCAGCTTTTCAAGCATTTCAGTTTCGGTTTTGCATTCGAGCAGGGCTTGCTTATCCGCTGTTTTGATGTCCAGACTGCCGGTTACGGCGGCAATCAGCTGGGGCGTATTTTCGCCGCGGTTCAGCGCCAGCAGGTTTTCTTTAGACATTTTGGACATATCCAGCGCCTGCTTTTTGAAATTTTCTGCCACAACCGTTAACAAAGCGCTGATTTCTTTTTCGTCGCCATTATCGGTTTCCGGCTCGTAAGGTTCGATGCAGGCGGTGTAGTATTGGTCAAAAGCGTTAAGCTTTGTCAGCTTGATACGGCTGACACCCTCAACCGCCATATTCAGCGTGCCGTCGGGCATAACCACAAAGCGGCGGATTCGCGCCAGCGTGCCCACCGTGTATAAATCTTTTTCTTTGGGGTGTTCGATATCTGCGCGTTTTTGGGTTAACAACACAAGCGGCGTGCCGAATTGATATGCTGCCTGCGCCGCTTTTAAAGACATGCTGCGCCCGATAAACAGCGAGGCGGTATTTGCCGGAAAAACCACCATGTCCCGCAACGGCAAAACCGGATATTCCATATCTTTTTGTATGGTTATCTCGGGCTCTTCGGCTGTCGTGTTTTCTTCTATGGTTTCGATAGGCTCTTCTTGGTCTTCATTACGGCTCATTATAATATCCTTACTAAAAAAATGCGTTTATTCTGACAACAGTCCGCGGCAAAACGGCGCGCCCGACATATCAGTTGTCTGATATATAGTGTGCGTCTTCCCGTTATGCAACATTATAAGGCTTAATTTTGCCCGCATTGCGCCAACTTTACAACCCCGCCTGCGAGGTTATCTACAAAAAACACGGCTTAAGCGGCTTTTTTATTTGCCGGTTTTGTCTTTGGGCGGCGCGATATTGTCGATAATCAGATTTTGCCACGAGCCGATGTCGGAAAAACAATCCAGCCGCACGTTCAGCAGTCTGGAAAGCAGCCAGATTTTTTTGACCGGCATACGCGTAAAATCTTTCATATAGCGTTTCGCCGTTTTAATGTCTATATTAAGAAAAACGGCTAGGTCCGCAGCATCAAAGTTGGCGTATTTTAAAATCTCGGTTATCCGCTCGTTGGTTATTTTGCGGATGGTTTGCTGATAGCGCCAGTGGTTTTTTTCTATCAATTCGGGGGTGATTTCTATCATCGGCATTTTCTTTCTCCTCTTTTTACAGCACGCGGGGTATCGGAAACAGCGTATATCCGGAAATTGCCGCAATGGCGTTATATTCTGATTTGGGCGGAAAATATTTATGCGCATTGTAAAATTTATTCGAATAGACGGCATATTTTATCAAAAGGGCGGCGGCGCTTTTTTCCTGCTCCAGATATTCGCGCTTGAACGGTTGGCAGAAATAATCAAGGCTTTGGAGATACAGCAATGACAGCAAAACCATATCCATATACGGTATATCCAGTTGGTTTTGCTCGTATTTGCTGACGGTTTGCGGAGATTTGCGCAAGTATGCCGCAATCTCCTGCAGGCTGTATCCTTCCAGTTCGCGGTAGCCTTTCAGCTGCTCGCCCAGCGTGGCAGGGCACGAATTTTCAGGCGATACGGTTGTGCTTGTATGGTTGAAGTTTGCATTTATGTACATTTTAACACTCCTCAAAAATCAGCCCTCTGATTAAGGCAGACGGAGAATGCAACTCTTTTTCAGTTTCAGTTAAAATTTTGCCGCCGCCAAATATATTTTTTAAGACGTACAACCCCGTTTTTTGATGTGTTTTAAGACGGGAATATATAGTTTTTTGCCTTGATTGTTGCGGCTTAAACATTATGACAGGAATTTCCTGCCGTCCTGATGGGAGATTTGCAAGTCTCCGCACCGTTTCCGGCGCTAAATTGCCGTATATCGGCAACCTGATTGTATTGATATAGGAAAAAACAAAAAAATGCAACATAATTTTATATGCGGCTTTGTAAAAATATACAAAAAAACAGCTTGATTTTGTACAAATTATATGATAATGTCTTTTCGCTAAATAAATTATTGTGCCCTTTTGACTATTTTTTATGTCTTATTATCGTTAGGGTACACACTGAAATTTTTTTCTTTCGAACGTTTCCCCTCCGTTTTGGAGCGCGAGGCGTTTGTCCATATATAACTAAAAAAATAAGTTAACTTTTTCAATAATTTTTAAGTGATGGAAACAAAGACCAAAAATTTGAGTGTTGCACTCACTCGTGCATGCTCTATCGTGTTTGTCCTGATGATTATCGTCGGGGCAATGTTCGGAACCAGCGGGTGTTCCGATGAGCTCTCCAATCCTCTCACCCCGGTCACCGACACCGTGACAGTCTTTAAAGACTATTACTGGACGTCGGAGCGTACGGGGCTCGCCAGCGTTGCCGTTAAGGATACGCTGGTTAAAAGCGACGCGTCGTTTGACCAGACCTCAACCTTGTATAACCAAAAGGAAAACCTCTCGATGACGTTTCATCCGACGGCTTATCTCAACGTTCGTCTGGCAAAGCAGCGTATTGACGTTTTGAACAAAGGCGACCTTCCGGTTCGGCTCAAAAATTCGTATATCGAATCACGCAAGCCTTACAAAAACCAAACCGTTTTGGGCGAGGATGTCGTTAAGGTGTTTGAGTTTACGGACGGGCAGAAAGCTACGGTTTCTTTCGGCTATCGCTATCTTGCCGTTATTGTCGGCAACGATACGCTTGCCGTGCCGCACGTGGAGGTTGATGAAGTCATCTTCTCCAGGCAAAACACGGAAGCTTTCGGGCAGAAAACCGAAACGGAAGATCCGTATAAATCGGAGCTGGTGTTTCAGGCGGCTTATACCATCCGCGGAACGTCGCGCGGCGAAGTATCGTCAAAGGTTGATTTGAAACCGTGGTATCACAAAGTGATAACGGCGGAAGCTACCAAGGTGGAAAAAGTCAGCTATAACGGCAAGTTTATCAACTGCCCGTATGAGGCGTATGAACTGGTTGAAACAGTCAAAACCAACAAGGGCGAGTTTTCAAACACCTATCGGGTGAACTTGTCGCTTGAGGTGACGGCGCCGCAACAACGCGAGCAGCCTTCGTTGGACAGCCTGTTTAATGCGGTTTCGAGTGGAAAATTCGCCGAGAAACTGTTTGCAGAGGTTAAAAACGAAGACGGCTTTACCGTTCGGACGATGACGGGAACATATGTTTCCGTTAACACCGGCAAAAAAGCCAAAACCTCGGTTGAAAGCACGGTCAGCTTTACTTACCAGTATCCGGTAAAATTTGAGAGCGAATACGGGTCATATGCCATTGAGCCGCAAAAACTCTCGTTTGAGGAATCCGGTTTTGAAGTTGAAAAGCTTTCAGAGGGCAAAGACGGCAAGCTGTTTTGCTCTGTGAATACGATTGAGGGCGTTATCGGAACGTGCCACCTTGATTTGATTGAGGAAGTCGTCAACCTCCGGATACAAAACGGCAAAGAGCCGAATGTTACGAAAGTTGATTCTGTTTACACGCTCAAAGGCAGCGGCGACGATTATATCGTTGACAAAACCATTGTTTGGAGCGACGGCAGTAAGACGACCACAACCTACGACTACAAAGGACGGCACAGCGCAACGGCGACGCCTTTCGGCAACAAGGTGACCTCTTCGCTCGAGTGGAACGAAAATCCGCTGCAACGGGTTTCACAGTCTACGGAAAATGACGAAAAGAAGTTTTCTGACGTGACGAAATTCAAAGCGGTTTATACGGCTTCCACTTGGCGTTCGGATGCAACCAACGGCAAAGAAAGCGGCGCGTTTGCGTTTACGGAAACAACGCCGGTGGTGACTTTTATTGATGGGAAAACAACCAAAACTTTCCCTGAAAGAAAGTACACGCTTACCGGAACGGGCGCGGATGTGGCTTCTGATTTCACGATGATGGTGGTCAACGGCGTAAACTATAAAGCATATGCTTATGATTATACCGTTAAAGCCCGATGGAACGGAGAGGCACAGCCTGATTTGGTTTCAAACGGATATCTCTTGATGCCTGCCGATGAAACCGGCGAACCGACGTATGTGCCGAGCCAGAGCTGGAACGGAAATACAACAACGGTTAAGGTGACGAAAACCACGCCGCATACGGAAGCTCCGGACGAGGTGCAAACCTTTACCAAGAGTTTCACAATCGGGCTTAACGGCCTGACAAACGGCAAGGTTTATGCTACGAATACTGATTTTTCGGCAACGGAAACGCACACCGAAAACAGTTCGACGGCAACGGATAATCCGTGGACGGTGGTGAGCTATCAGCGCTCTTATGCCTATACGCTTTCTAACGGCGCGGCAACCCGCGATGATTTGAGAGCCGAGGCAAAAGATGCCGAGATTATCTTTGATGACGGCGCTTACCGACATACGTTTAACGTGCGGATGAACGTAACGAAAAACGAAAAATTGGGAACGGCGCGCAACGAGGGTAATTATGTGATTACGCCGCATATCTTAACGGTGACCGGAACGACGGTGGACGGCAAGAGCGTTTCCACAAGCGCAACAACAGATATTTATGTTGAGCAGCAGGAACCGCCGCAGCCTAATTTCGGCAAGCCCAAAGGCTTTAGCGTGACGGCAACGTTTGATCCGGGGTCTAAAGTGACACGGCGCGCGTTTGTGTTTAACTGGGAAAACGGCGTAACATATGCGGTTTGCGATTATGAAACCATGTTGCCGAAAAGCAGCGATTTCATGTATAAGCAAGACAGCTTTACGCAGTATAATTCCGTCGGTTATGACAAAAACAATGCCGCACAGCATTGGCAGCCCGCCCGCGGTTCGGATGACAGCGATGCTATCCGCTGGTATTTTGCCAACGGCAGCCTGATGTCGGCCATAGACAAGGCGTTAAGCTGCAAAGTTATCGGCTGGAAGAATATCGTTGATGGCGATTATGCCCTTGTTATTCGCGGGTATACCTACGAAATCAACGGCTATAATATCACTGTCAAAGCACCGAACGGACAGACCGTTACCTTTAACAGCCACTACAATCCGTGAGATTGAGTATGTACTCTGAATAAAAAAAGCCCTCCCAAACGGAGGGCTTTTTTTTGTGGTTGTGCCCAACTTGTTGGGGGGCTTTGGGCTGCGGTGAGGGGAGAGTAGGATTTTTAACGAGCGCGCTTTCTTTTTGTAGCTTAATGTTGTTTTCCCCATTTTTTTTGCTTTCCCCACTGTGAGGGAGACGATAAAGTAAAGATTTGCTTGGAAATTTCTTTCTTGCAATATAACGGATAGATAATTTGTTCTTACAATTTAGACCGTTTAATATTGTTTAATATTTGAGTTATATCAATTTGCGTTGTTTCTGTTTTTTGAATATGAAACTCTATGATATCTTTATAAGATGAGAATTGTTTAATTTTACTTTGATTTGAGAGCAAGAAATCAGAAGTTATATCTGTTGCTGTTGCGTTAAATAAAATAGGGGTGCAACCATAATTTAATGCGCATTGTATATCAGCATAGGCATCACCGATAAATGTTATGTGTGGTGATTTTGTATTGTTATCATTTAATCTTTTTACTGTTGTTTCAATAATTAGAGGAGAAGGCTTACAAATACCTGCATCATCGGCAGTAACTATTGTATCGAGGAAAGGGAGAAAATGTTCTTTAAATTCAGCTTGTTGTTTTAAGGCATCTATGAAAATATTATCTCGGTTAGTTATAATTGCTGTTTTGGCACCTAAATATTTTAGTGTTTGCAAGTGTTCTGAAGCGTATTCGAAAAAGGAAATGTCGTTAATGTGATTTATTAGAAAATTTAAATATATTTCGTATGCAGCATCAGCATCTTTTCCGAAAAAGTTAGGAAAGTTTTCTTTCATTGAAAGAGATTTTTCTTTTTGTTTTTTTGTTATCGACCACGGTTTTTTGTGAAATATTTCCAGCGTATTATTTATGGCTTGATGGTCAAGAGCTTTGGAATTTAATAATGTTCCACATAAATCGAAAATAACAATATGATTTTTTTTATTTCTCATTTTTATTTCCTTTTTATGTTTCTATCAAATCGTTGAATCCTTGGATTTGTATGATTTGATTATTTGTTAATTGTTGTTTGACTTCCGAGTTTTCCATAAATTTTCCATTGCCAATAAGAACAGGAAGAATATTTGCAGCAAGTGCACAAACCGTATCTTGTTTTGAATCGCCAATTAACCATACGTTTTCTTTGTTTATCTGATATGGAACTTCTGCAAGTGCAGTATATACAGGGGCTGGTGCGGGTTTGTTTTGGGGGGCATCGCCATTGCCCAGAATGTTTTTGAATGTCATATTCGGAAAACATTGTTTGACTTCTTGTAATAGAAGTGATTTTTCTTTGTTGGAGATGATGTAAATTTCAATATCATTATGGCAGCATTGCTGCAAAAAAAGTTCAGCATTTAACACAGGACGAATTTGTTTGATGGCAAATTTCTGATAATAGGTCAAGTAAGTTTGGTAGGCTTGTTTATATTCTTCACCAAAGAAATTAGGAAAATTTTCTTTGAGTGATTTGGTGGTATCGCGATATTTTTGTTTAGTTATATCCCAGGGGGCTTTTTGGTATTGTGAAAGAGTATATTCCATTGCGCAAACGACAGCTGTGCGAGTTTCGGCTAATGTGCCATCCCAATCAAATAAAATGGCTTTAGGAGCGGGGTATATCATTCTTTTCCTTCAGTATGTTCGTAAACAATGTAATTGTTGAAGATTTTATATATGTAGCCTCAATATGTGGCTTATATTGCGAAAGTTTATACAAGTCAATATAAATGTTTCACCCTCACCCATCCTCTCCCCTCAAGGGAGAGGAGGTTTAAATAGAAAGTTCTTGCAACAAAGTTTTCCTCCCCCCTGGGCGGGGGAGGATAGGAGAGGGGGACTGCCAGCGGCGGGTGCAATGATTTTTTTACTCGCCGGCGGCGGATTGGTGGCGTTTCATTCGCAGGTAGCGGCGCGTGATTTTGAGCGCGTTTTCAAAATTTGTTGCCATGGCAATGTTGCGCCACGTCAGATTATTTTGCAAAAAGGCATCGTGCAACATACGGCGTGGCTGCTTTTTGACATTCGAAAGAATAATCTTGGTGTCGTGCTTTTTCATTACCCGCTGGATGAACCCTACCAGTGCGTTTGCGCCGCTGATGTCTACCATCGGCACATAGCCCATACGGATGATGATAATTTTCGGTTCGGTTTTGAGGTTTTGCAGAAAGCGCGTCACATCCAGCGCGTCGCCGAAAAAGAGCGGACCGGAAAAACGCATCGACACCACGCCCTGCTCGTGTAACACTTGCGAAAGGTCGCGTCCGCCGCCTTTGTATTCGAGCGCTTTTTCATCGGTCTGGATTTCGATTTCTTTGCTCATGCGGTGCATAAAGATAATGCTTGAAAGGATAAAGCCGACGGAAATGCCGGTGTTTAAATCTACCAAAACTGTTAAAAGCAGCGTGACCACAAGCGTTAACGCATCGCCGCGCGCGCCTTTTAAGAGGTAATACATTTTGGTTAAGTTCAGCATATTCCACCCCACCAAAATCAGCACTGCGGAAAGGCAGGCGAGCGGAATGTATTTGGCAGCTCCCGCCAAGAGCAGCATAAACAACAATAAAATCACCGATTGCATAATGCCGGACATCGGCGAATAGGCGTGCGATTTGTAATTGGTGGCGGTGCGGGCAATCGCGCCGGTGGCGGGAACGCCGGTGAAAACCATACTGGCGAGGTTTGCGACACCCTCGGCAATCAGTTCGGCGTTGGAATTATGATTATCGCCGCTCATGCCGTCCACAACCGTGGCGCTTAACAGCGATTCAACACCGGCGAGGAACGCAACCGTTAAGCCGCTCGGGAAGACGCGCAGCATTAAGTTCAAATCAAACTCCGGCAGGTGCGGCATCGGCAAAAAGTGCGGTATTGCGCCGAATTTTGAGCCGATGGTATCGGGGGCGGCAGAGAAAATCGCAAACAGGGCAACCAGCAAAGTTGCGCCGACAACGGCAACTAAATATGCAGGCAGGTTCGGGCGCTTTTTCTGCACATAAAATATAGCGCCGAACGAAAAAGCGGCAATGAACACCGAGGCAAAACTGAACGACCCGAGGTTATCAAAATATGCCGCCCATTTGGGCAAAAACTCGGAGGGCACACTTGCCATCTGCAAGCCGAACAAATCTTTTATCTGCGTCGAAATCAGCAATACGCCGATACCGGCAGTAAAACCGGTGACAACGGGGTAGGGAATGTATTTGATGTATGTGCCGAGCTTTAAAAATCCGGCGGCTATGAGGATGATGCCGGCAATCAGCATCGTCATTGCCAAGCCCTCGGCGCCGTAATTTTTCATCACATTAAAGATGACGACAACAAACGCGCCGGTCGGTCCGCCGATTTGAAACTTTGAGCCGCCCAACAGCGCAATGAAGAATCCGGCAACAATCGCGGTGTATAACCCTTGCGCCGGCGTGACGCCCGAGGCTATTGCCAGAGCCATCGCCAGAGGAATCGACACCACGGCAACCGTCATTCCGGCGAGTGTGTCGCGCTTAAACTTGTTCATATCATAGCCGCGGCGCAGAATCTCGACCAACTTCGGGCAAAAGTTTTTTAAATACCAACAGGTTAGTTCATTTAATTTACTCTTTAATGTTGCGAGCATTTTCCATTCCTCTTTCATACAAATAACAAGATTTCCCCTCGCCAAACGGGGGATTTTCGATTCAAACAAAAGACGTTGATATATCAACTAAATTTAAATATCAAGCATTATTTGCGGCAATTTTTGGGGCGAATGGATGGGGGATAAGGATGGTATGTTGTCCCCCTCTCCCTTACCTTTCTTGCTCCGTAAGGGTGCGCTTGTTGCGCGCCCTAACTACGCTTTGGGCAAGCCAGTGCTAGGGTTCTCTTTGTTGGCGTTTCCGCCAAGTCGTTCACCAAGCACTGCTATAGCTCTCGGTCAAAAGAGCCCACTGGGCTTTTTTGACTCTGCGAGCCCCTCAAGGGGGAGGAGATTTAAAGAGCGAGCCCCCCTCAAGGGGGAGGGTGTGTGCCGCAGGGGATTCCCCTTCCCGCGGCGGAAGGGGATAGGGGATGGGGAGGAGATATTTCCTTGTTGTGGGAGATCCCTTGACGGCTCGCTTTGCGCGCCGAGGGATGACATTTAAAAAGAGGGGACGATGCTACGAGCGGACTTTGTTTGTGCGTTCCTCTCCCTTGAGGGGAGAGGGTGAAAAGTGAACCTTGCGGGGGATGGGGTGGTTACATTCGCAGTTTGATGTTGCCCCAGCCGGTTTGCGGTTTGGCAGGCGGTGTTTCCTTTTCCTTATTTTCCTGCTGCCACTTCATTTGCGGCGCAAACTCTTTTTGCTTTTTTTCAAGCTCGTCGGCTTCGTTATCATTTGTGGCAACGCCGTTGGCAACGGTTTGCTTTAAAAGCGTTGGCGAATTAAACGGCTGTACGGGTTTTGCAAACTGCTTGATAAGGTCGCTGATGACGCCTTGTTTGATGTTAAACGCTTTGTATTTGCCACTGTAAAAAACCGTGAACGACGGGCAGGGGTCTGAAAGCAAAACGTCGGTAAAATCTACGCCGCGGGCAAATCGCAGCATCACGCGCGGTTCAATATGGCATTTCGCCTGCGTGTTAATAATGTTCGGTCCTTGCGTGAACAGCGCTTCATAAGCCGTTACCCTGTTGCTGTTATCCAGTTCGCCGCAATAGTCGGTGATGGCAAAAGACGACAGCGTGTAGCCGGTGAAATCTTTGGGGCGCTTGGCAACATGATAGCAAAATACCTGCTCGGCATTGCGGATGTTATATGCCGCGGCCTCGGGGATGGCGGACGTTATTGCCGGAATGATGCTCTTTTGCTGGAGTGCCTTGGGAGCGGGAGCGTCTGTGAGAATGGTATCGCCGGGCAATATGTCGGCATAGGCCTCAAACCCCTGCAGCTCGGCGGCGGCGTCTTCATAGGCGGCATAAGCGTTTGGCACTGCGGCTAACATTAACAATAACAGGCTTTTTTTAAACATCGGCTTTCTCCTTAATATTTATTTTAATCATAACAGAGCGATATTAAAAAAGTGTGAAAATCAGAAAAAAATCTGCATTTTGCCGGTTTTTTTAAGACTTCATTTAGATATTTGTTGCTAGATTTAAAGAAATATGATTTTGATTCGTTTTTAACTTTAAGGAACAGGAATATTTAAGATGTGGTCTATGTGGTCTTATGCACCGGAAACTATCCCCTTGCGGGCGTTGTATGCATTTTTGCTGGCTTTGGCGCTTTCTTTGCTTTCGGGCGGAAAGCTGATTTCTTTTTTAAAAGGGCATGAAAAAGGCGGGCAGCCGATACGCACGGACGGACCACAATCGCATCTGAAAGAGAAAAAAGGCACGCCGACAATGGGCGGACTGCTGATTTTGGCAACGAGCTTGCTCTCGATGCTGCTGTTTGCAAACGTGAAACTGCACTTTGTGTGGATTTCGATGCTGGTGCTCGTGGTTTACGGTGCAACAGGATTTGCCGACGATTATGTTAAAGTGAAAAAGCAGACGCCGAATGCAATGACCGCAAAAATGAAACTGTTTATCCAATTTATGGCGGCGGTGTTGGCGGTGAACGTTATTGCCGCGGCAACGCCGAACTCGGTTGAGAGCCAGCTGTTTATTCCGTATTTTAACTGGTCGTTCCAGCTTTCCTGGGTGTATATTCCGTTTGCGGTGATTGTTATCTCGGGGGCGTCTAATGCCGTGAATTTGAGTGACGGTTTAGACGGCTTGGCTGCCGGAATGCTCGTTATTGTCTTTTCGGTGTTTATGGTGTTTGCGTTTGCAACCGGCTATCCGGTGTTTAACGAAACGGCGTTTCCGTATATTCCGAAAAGCGCGGAGATGGCTGTGGTGTGCGCGGCGCTGGTGGGCGGCTGTTTGGGCTTTTTGCGGTTTAATATCAAAAAGGCGCAGATTTTTATGGGCGACACCGGTTCGCTCGCTTTGGGCGCTGTTTTGGGCGTGATTGCCGTTATCTTAAAACACGAGATTATGCTGGCGATTGTCGGCTGCGTGTTTGTGGCGGAAACCGTGTCGGTGATGATTCAGGTGGCGTATTTCAAAAAGACCGGCAAACGCTTTTTTAAGATGGCGCCGATTCACCACCATTTTGAGCAACTGGGCTGGAGCGAGGTTAAGGTTGTCTATACGTTTTGGGCGGTGACGGCGTTGGCTGCGGCTGTCGGATTATTGTCTTTAATTTAGAGAGGTCGCAATGCTTTCATTTGCCAGACACAGCAAGAGCAAAATTTCCAGTTGGTGGTGGACGGTTGACAAGCCGAGTTTTGTGCTGGCGCTGTTTTTGATTTTTATCGGCGCAATGCTGGTGCTTTCGGCAAGCCCCTCGGCAGCGCACCGCGACAGGCTGCCTGATGACTTTGCGTTTATTAAAAAGCAGAGCGTGTTTATTTTGGCTGGGCTGGTTTTGATGGTTGGCATATCGATGCAGAGTTTGCGCACCGTGCGGCGGCTGGCCGTGCTGGGCTTTTTGTGCGCGTTTGTCGGTGTGGCGCTGACATACGTTGTGGGTGATGCAACCAAAGGGGCGGCGCGCTGGATTAAATTTGCGGGGTTTTCGCTGCAGCCCTCCGAGTTTATCAAACCGGTGTTTATTGTGGTGACGGCGTGGCTGTTGGACGCGCGCAAGCGGACGGAGGATTTTCCGGGGATGGCGTTGGCGGTCGGGCTGTTTTTGATTACGGCTTTGTCGGTTTTCGGACAGCCGGATTTGGGGATGACGGTGTTGATTTCGGGGGTGTGGGCGTTGCAGATGGTGCTTGCGGGGATTCCGCTGTGGCTGATTGCAACGCTGTTTTCCGGCGGCGTGGTGCTGGTGACGTGTTCTTATTTCTTTTTAGCGCACGTGCGTGACCGTATCGACCGCTTTTTGGCATCTGAAAATGAAATCGGTTCGCAAATTCAGCAGTCGATGAACGCTTTTGCCAATGGCAACCTTTTGGGGCTCGGTCCGGGCGAGGGCGTGGTGAAAATGCATTTGCCGGATGTGCATACGGATTTTATTTTTTCGCTGGCGGGCGAAGAGGCCGGCGTGTGGCTGACCTCAATTATCGTGATTTCGTTTGCGGTGATTGTGGTGCGTTCAATGATTATATCTACTAAAGACAACAATTTGTTTCAGATGTATGCGGCGTGCGGGCTTGCTGCCTCGCTGGGCGGGCAAGCAATTGTTAATATGTGTTCGGCGCTGCAGCTGATGCCAGCAAAGGGAATGACGCTGCCGTTTATTTCTTACGGCGGGTCTTCTATGCTTGCAAGCTGTTTGACGATGGGAATGCTTTTGGCGGTGACACGCAAAAACGCCGTGGCGGAAGATAAAGATAACGGATAAACGGAGGAGAGAAAAATGTTCGGAAGTTTTTTTGCACCAAAGAATAAGATTATCAGCCTGCTGCCGGAAGTGCGCGGTGCGTATATCGAAAATGCCAAGCTTTCCAAACACACATGGTTTGGCGTGGGCGGACCGGCGGAAGTGTTGTTTTTGCCCAAAGATGCGGATGATTTGAAAACCTTTTTAATGCGCAAGCCCGCAGCTGTGCCGGTGACGGTTATCGGCGGCGGTTCAAATCTGCTTATCCGTGACGGCGGAATTCCCGGTGTGGTGATTAAACTGGATGCCAAAGCCTTTCAGCAGATTGAAACGAACGGCACGGAAATTACCGTCGGGGCAGGGCTGAAAAACGCCGAGCTTAAAAAAGTGTTTTTAGAGAAAAAAATCGGCGGGCTGGAGTTTATCTGCTCGGTTCCGGGGCGTATCGGCGGACTTTTGCGCACCAACGCGGGATGTTTCGGCAAGTGCACGTCGGATGTGTTTGTGCGGGCGCATATTATGAATGACTGGGGTGAAGTGTATGAAGTGGGAGCGGAAGACTTTAACTTTGCCTATCGCTCGAGTATGTTTCCTGAAAACTGGATTGTTTTGGATGCGACATTCAGGGGGGTAAACGCCTCTGCCGAAGAGATTAAGAAAACACTCGACGAACACATTGCCTATCGCAAAGCGCACCAGCCGATTAACAAAAAAACGGCGGGGTCGACCTTTAAAAACCCCGAGGGACTGGCTGCGTGGAAGCTGATTAAAGAGGCAGGCTGCACGGGGCTGAAAGTCGGCGGGGCGGAAGTGTCGGATATGCATTGCAACTTTCTTATCAACAGCGGGGGAGCTACTGCCGAAGATATTGAAAAGCTGGGCGAACTGATTGTGGAAAAAGTTAAAGAAAAAACCGCAATTACGCTCGAATGGGAAGTGCGCCGGATGGGAGTGAAAAAATAAAGCATTATGGCAGAACAGGCGGCTAACAAACTGAATTTGCAAGAGGCGGCGGTTTACCCCGAAAAGGAATGGCTGTATCGCCTTGCCGGTTTTGTCGGTGCGGCAGTGCTGGTGTTGTCTTTATGCCTAACGGCAATTACCATCCGCGACAACGTGCTTGCCACGCAGTTTAACAATATGATGCAGGCGGTGTATAAGCTTTCGGCGCGCTACGGGATGTATGTGGAAGATATTATCGTGGAGGGCAACAAGCGCACGTCTTATGAAGATTTGGTGCAGGCGCTGAACTTATCTGAAAACGAGAGTATTTTGGGGATTGACATCGCCAAGCTGCAGAGCCGGATTGAACAGTTGACCTGGGTGCGGCATTGTGTGGTGAAAAGGAGCTTTTTCCCGAACAATATTTTAGTCAGCATTGAAGAACGCAAGGTTAAGGCAATTTGGCAATATGAGGGGCGGTTTTATCCGGTGGATGCCGAGGGCAATGTGATTGAAGTGGAAGAATATGAACCCGACGCGCCGGTTATCGTTTTGGCGGGCGAGGGCGCGCCGCACCATCTGGCGGAGCTTTTGGCAGTGTTGGATACGGATGCGGAATTGGCAAATAAGGTGCGCGCGGCGGTGTTTGTTTCAAACCGGCGCTGGGATTTGAGCCTCGGCAATGCGCAAAACCGCGTGCTTATCAAACTGCCGGAAAAGAATTTTGACAAAGCCTATCAAAAAATCGCATTATTAAATAAAAGACAAGGAATTTTTAAGCGTAAATTAACTTCCTTTGATTTAAGGTACAATAACAGAATTGTGGTAGACATCGATAAGTCTGTTGAAGAGTTAATATTGAAAAGATAAGAAAAGAGGTTTAGATGAGCCATTCTTTTAGCAGGTCGCCGTTTGTGGCGGCGTTGGATATCGGAACGTCAAAGGTCTGTTGCATTATTGCCAAGGTGACGCGGGATAAGAGAATTTCGATATTGGGCTATGGCTATAACGCGGCAAAAGGAATTAAAAACGGCGTGGTTGTGGATGTTAACCAAGCAACAATTGCCGTGTGCAATGCTGTGGAGGCGGCAGAGCAAATGGCAAACGTGCGGATTACAAACGTGATTGTCAATGTTTCGGGCGACCGCAGCCGCAGCGTGGTCAGAAGCTCCGCCATATCTATCCATAAAAACCGTCCGGTTACGGATGAAGACGTTAAAAAAGTGACCGACAAGGGCTTGATGAAAGTTAATGTGGAGGGCAATGAGCCGATTCACTTCTTGACGATGGGCTATCACGTTGATAATGGCGAAGAGGTTAAAAACCCGATTAATATTTACGGCGATAATTTAAGTGTGGATATTTTGCTCGGGCTTTATCCGCGTCCGATGTATAAAAACCTCGCAACGGTGGTCGAAAGTTCGCATCTGGAAGTGGAATTAAAAGCGTTTTCGGCATATGCCTCTGGGCTTGCCTGTCTGGTGGAAGACGAAAAAGAGCTCGGCGCAACGATTATTGATATCGGCGGCGGCACAACCAGTATCGCAAGCTTTAAAAACGGGCATCCGGTGTATTTCTCTTCCATTCCGGTTGGCGGTATTAACGTGACGAACGATATTGCCTTGGGGCTTACAACCTCGTTTAACTATGCCGAAGAGGTTAAAAACCGCCACGGCTGCGCGTTTCTTATTAGCCAAGACGAGCAGGAAATTATCAATGTTTATCCGGTCGGCGAAGAAGACGACAGCAATATTAAGCAGATTTACCGCTCGGATTTGATTAACATCATCTCGCCGCGCATCGAAGAGCTGTTTGAACTTGCCGGACGCAAGCTTGACGAGGCGGGCTATAAAAACACCGTGTCGCACCGCGTGGTTTTGACTGGCGGAGCGGCGCAACTGCCGGGAATGCGCGAAGTGGCAAGTATGGTTTTGGACAAGCAGGTGCGAATCGGGCGTCCGCGCAATATCGAGAATATTCCGCCGGTTTTGCATAATCCGACATTTTCTACCGCGCTCGGGCTGTTGTTGTTTGCGGTAAACAATTCGGAAAAGAAAATTGTCAAAAAAGTGAATGTCAGCGCTGGTTCGGGCGGAATTTTCGCAAAAATTCTCGAATTGTTTAAAAAAACCTGCTAATCGGTAACGAAAACTTAATCTATTATGAGCTAAACTCCCCTTAAAATCGGAATTTAGCTTTTTTTTATTTTTACGGAGAAAAAATATGGCAATTAAACTGGCGGTCGGCGATACGAGTTTAGCACAATTAAAACCAAGAATTACAGTTATCGGCGTCGGCGGCGGCGGCGGCAACGCCATTACCAATATGATGTCCAAAAACCTTGAGGGCGTCGACTTTGTGGTGGCAAATACGGATGCGCAGGCTCTGGCGCTTAATCCGGCTACCCGCAAAATCCAACTCGGGCTCGAAATCACGCAGGGGTTGGGCGCAGGCGCAAGACCGGAAATCGGAAAGCTTGCCGCAGAAGAGGCGCGCGAAGACATCGAACGCGAACTTGCAGATTCCAATATGGTGTTTATTACCGCCGGTATGGGCGGCGGCACAGGGTCTGGCGCGGCGCCGGTGGTGGCAAAAATTGCTAAAGAAAAAGGTATCCTCACGGTCGGCGTGGTCACCAAACCGTTTGCGTTTGAGGGCAAAAAGAGAATGGAAAACGCCGAATCCGCTTTGGAGAATTTTATTAAAGAAGTCGACAGCATTATTGTTATCCCGAATCAAAATCTGTTTCGCATTGCCGATAAAAACACAACCCTGAAAGACGCGTTTGTGAAAGCGGACGAAGTGCTTTATGACGGCGTGCGCTCCATTACCGACCTGATGATTATGCCGGGGCTGATTAACCTTGACTTTGCCGATGTTAAGAAGATTATGGCAGACAAAGGCAAAGCCATTATGGGCACAGGCGAGGCCGAGGGCGAAGACCGTGCGCGCGTGGCTGCCGAGCAGGCGCTTTCTAACCCGATTTTGGACGATTGCTCGATGAAAGGCGCAAAAGGTGTGTTGATTAACATCACCGGCGGGGCAGACATTACGTTGATGGAAATTGATGAGGCGGTCAATATTATTAAAGAAGAAGTGGACGAAAATGCCGAGTTGATTTTCGGCTCCAGCTATGACGACACGTTATCGGGGCGTATCCGCGTTTCTATCGTGGTGACGGGAATTGATGACGAGGCGGTGCTGACTACCGAAAAGAAAGAAATGAACGCTTATGTTGACCTTAATCCGGCGGAAGAGCCCGCAGCCGAAGAGGCAGTTGCCGACGACGAGCCGATTTTGGAAACAGCGGCGGAAGAACCGGCAGAACCGAGCAACGTGATTGAGCTTAACCTGCCGAAACGTGCAGACGCGCCGCAGCAGGGCGAATTTGCCGAGCTTGCCGAAGAGAGCGATGAGCCGCATTCTTCCTCGGCGCTGTTTAATGCGATTATCAATAAGCCGGTGATTGCCAACGCCGAAGAAAGCGAAGAGGAAAAAAGCGAGTTTGCGGCGATTAAACTCGACAAGCCGTTTGTGCCGTCTTCTAAAGTGAAGATTATTGAAGAAGAGCCGCAGCTGTTTCCGGAGCAGGGCGAGGCAGAACTACCGCGCGAGCGTCAAGCCCGCGAAGAGGCTCAAGCGATGATTGAACCCGAACCGGAAGAGCCGGCACGCCAACGCTTTATTGACAAGATTTTGGGTATTTCCCGCGCCAAGGCGAAAAAGCCCGTGAAACCGGTTATTGTGCCGAAGTTTGACGAGATTGAAGATTTTGCCGAAAAGGAAAATGACAACGAGGACGATTTGGAAATCCCGTCTTTCCTGCGCAGAAGATAGATTTCGGAATTTGTTATTGCAGCGCCGGTATTGATTGCCGGCACTGTTTTGCTGAATAAGGATAAGATGTTGTCACCCTCACCCATCCTCTCCCCTCAAGGGAGAGGAGTTTTTTGGAGCGGATAGTATGCCGCAAGGGATTCCCCTTCCCGCGGAGGAAGGGGATAGGGGATGGGGAGGATATGGATGCTCTTGCCGCGGGAGATCCCTTGAGTGGCAGCGCCAGTGCCAGCGGCACAGGCATAACTTTGGCTGCGGTGTGATGAGAGGATGTACCGCTACGCGCGGGCTTTGTTTGTGCGTTCCTCTCCCTTGAGGGGGCTCGCAGGACACAAAAAGCCCTGTGGGCTCTTTTGACCGAGAGCTATAGCAGTGCTTGGAGTGCGACTTGGCGGTAACGCCAACCAAGCAATCCTTTGCACTGGCTTGACCGAACGGAGTGAGAAGGACAGGAGAGGGTGTAGAAGTGAGGCTTTTATATATCACCCCCACCCATCCTCCCCCCTCGAGGGGGAGGAGATTTAAAGAGCGAGCCCCGCGCTGGGGGGGGGAGGTGTATGCTACAAGGGATTCCCCTTCCCGCGGAGGAAGGGGATAGGGGATGGGGAGGAAAGCTGCTATTTTTTGCAGGGTTCTAATATGTCCAGTGTTTTATCGTATGTGCGGGTGCGTATGTTTAAGAGCGAGAGGACGGTGTGGAAGAAGTTATCGTGCGCGTATGCCGTTTTTGCTGCGGCGTTTTTAAGGCATTCCATATCTATCTTATCTGCTTGTTGCGCGGTTTCCGAGAGCCACAGCACCATCGGCACTTTTTTCTGCACATCGGGCGCAATTGCATATGGCAGCCCGTGCAAATACAGGTTTTTCTCGCCCAAAGATTCGCCGTGGTCGGATACATAAAGCAGCCCGCTTGCAAGCCGAGGATGGCGTTTTAACATATCTATCGCCGAGGAAAGGATATAATCGGTATACACAAGCGTGTTGTCATAGGTGTTGGCAATTTCTTCTGCGGTGCAGTTTTGCAAATCCGCCGTGTCGCAGGTGGGGGCAAAGTGCTTAAACCGCTCGGGGTAGCGCTTGTAATATGTCGGACCGTGGCTGCCCATCATATGCAGCACAATCACCGTGTCTTTGTTAATTGCGGCAAGGCGCTCTTTAAGCCCGTCAAGCAGAATTTCATCGTGGCAATAGCGCCCGAAACAAAACGGCGCTTTGTTGCCGGTTTTGGCATCAACATTTTCCACCCGGTCGCACACGCCTTTGCAGCCGTCGTCATTGTCTTTCCAAAACACATCGTATTCGGCGGCTTTGATAAGGTCGATTAAGTTTTGTGTATGCCGCGCGCGGGATACCTTAAACTCTTTGCGCGCGCTCGCCGAAAACAAACAAGGCAACGAAACGGCGGTTGAGGTGCCGCACGCTGTCACGTCGGTGAAATTGACAATATCCTGCGTTTTTAAGAGCGGATTGGTTTCTTTGCCATAGCCGTTTAACGAGAAATTTTGCGCGCGTGCCGTTTCGCCGACAACAAGCAGCAAAACGCGCGGTTTTTTGTGCGGCTTGGCGAGGGCTGGGGCGTTGTCCAATACCACAAAAGGCTGATTTGCCGCACGGCTCTTTTTATAATATTTATTCACTGCAAAAATGTAATTAAACGTGTTCACCATACGGCGGATGCCGGGGGTGTTGCGCCCGAATGAAACATATTCTTTGAAAGTCAGCGGCGCAAGCGCGGCAAGGAGGGTGATTGCACACAATGAGCGTCGCAAACGTTTGAAAAACTCTTGTTTTAGCGGCTCGTAAGTTATTTTTGCAAAGGCTGTCAAAATTGCCGGCACAAGCCCCGTTGCTGCCACATAAAACACTGCCCGCGGCGTGATAAGGTCTGCGGCTTCGCGGAGGTTGGTTTCGGCAAAATTCCGCACCATATCGCTGTTAATCACAATTCCCAATTTGGTCATTGCGTAATCCGCCGCCGCCGAACAAAGCAACAGGATAATGACCAGAGGCTTGCCCGCATAAGGGAGGACAATCAGGTTAAAAAACACATAAAGCATTATGAACACAAAAAAAGGCAGGCTGAACGCAAACACGGCTGTGGCGGTGTTGCCGATATCAAGCCTTTGCTCGATACAATCCCAAAACGCGTTGTTCAGAATGAATGAAAAGTAAAAGCTGATAATGATGATAAAGTGTCCGGATGACAGCGTGAACAGCTTTTTTGCCATATATGATTATCCTTTTTATGATAGTTCTCAACTTTTGTTGATATTATGTCTTTTTTCTCAAAAATCAACCGGCAGGCGGAGAATAAGCACAATGTTTTTAGTTTTCGTTCCGACGCATGGAGTATACGCAGCCGCAGTAATCCTGATTATACAATCCGAGTTCTTTGATGAGCGATAAGCGGGCTTCCTGCATACCGTGTTTTCTGCCCTCTATCTCAACATACGGGACGCCAGCGGCGGCAGAGGCTTTGTATGCGGCGGCGTTGACTTGGTTTAAGTCTTTCCAGCGCGACACGCCCAAAACCGACGCTACGGCGGTATATCCGTTTGCTTTGGCATAGTCCATTACCCGCTTGAGGCGATATTCAAAACACTTTGAGCAGCGTTCGCCGCGTTCGGGCGCGTCTTTATACGGTTCTGCCATCTTGAGCCAGTCGGCGGGATTATATTCGAGCTCGATAAACGCAATGCCCCATTTTTCGCACAGATTTTTTTGCTCGTCACGGCGTTTGGCATATTCAGCGGCGGGGTGAATGTTCGGGTTATAAAACGCCACGGCAAAATCCGCCCCGTCTTCGTGCAGCTTTTTAATAACGGCACAGGCACACGGCGCACAACACGACAGCAAGAGAATTTTTTGTGTTTCAGGCATTGTCTATCCTTTTTATTTTACAGGTCATTGCGAGGAGGGGCGTCACCTGCAACACGGCGATGCGGCAATCTCTTTCTTTACACGAGTCATTGCGAGGAACGCAGTGACGTGGCAATCTCAAGAGAGTATAGTATAATAATGTGTGCTGTCGCACCGGTCTTGTGGATTGCCACAGCGATGTGTGACTAACGTCACGCGCCTCGCAATGACGCATAGATAATAATTGTTATTAGATATTATAAAAAAAAAACACCGCGAGGGTGCTTTTGTGCCAGCGGCACTTGCAAATATTGGTGGAGCTGAGGGGAATCGAACCCCTGACCTCTTGAATGCCATTCAAGCGCTCTCCCAACTGAGCTACAACCCCATATCTTCAAGATGTATCTTTCTTATAGGCTTTTATTATGCTTGTCAAGTGTTTTTTTACGGATGAATAACTTGACTTTAATGCGGAAAAAATGTATCCTTTTATGTAAGATATGCGGAGGGCTGTGATGGTTGAATATTCCGAAGATGCGTGGCTTAAATATAAAAAAAGAGCGCAGGAACGCGTGGAGCAAAAGTATGAACGTATGCAGCAACAGATGGCGGAAAGCGTTTCTTTTGCTCAAGATGCAGACGCGCAGGCGCTTAAGGGTTTTAGGCAAAAACTGGAGGCGAAAATTAAAAAGGCGCAGATTGCCCAATATGCGTATGAAACGGAATATCTGCAAAACAGATTTATCCGCCCGCGGACTGAAGCTGATATGGCGTATAGACTCAGACAAGACAAAGAATTTGCCAAGAATGTGCAAAATGCCATGCCGCCAAAGATGAACCTTTTGTTTCACGGGACACCGATTTATAATGCCGAGAAAATTATTGCCGCCCGAGGGCTTATGTCTTCCGTTGACAGACTTGGCTTTGAAACGTCTATGGACGGCGGCGGGCAGGTTTCCGTTACCACAAATAAAACGCTTAATGTTACGGTGGAGGGATATGCGGATTTGAATGCTGCGGAGGGATATTTGCCGGCGGGGTGCATTTTTGCAATGAAAGCGAAAACTCCGAACGAGGGGGAAAATCTGGTTACCGATAATGTTGATTTTAATGAGCCGGACAGGTTGTATGCGGTTATAACAACTCCCGAGAATCTGAACCGCGTGCGGGGGTGGATGCAAAATGCCGGATTGGATGCCTCTCGGGTGCATGATTTTGACGGTTTTGTTGATATGTTAAAAAAGGAAAACACCAGAAACAATGCGATGTTTGCAACGGTTATGCGCAACGCACAGGTGCAGAAATAGGCGGCTTGACCCGAAAAAAGGCAAAAAAGCAAAAAAATGCTTGTATTTATTTTTTTACCGGTGTAGAAAGGCGTTATTGCGGGGGTATAGCTCAGATGGGAGAGCGATTGGTTCGCAATCAATAGGTCAGGGGTTCGATCCCCCTTACCTCCACCAGTTAGAAAAGACACCCTTTATGGGTGTTTTTTTTATATAGCTTTCATATTTTCCCCCTCTCCCTTACCTCCCCCGCCAAGGGGGGAGGAGGTTTTTGCCGCAAGGGATTCCCCTTCTCCAGGAGGAAATGAGGCTTTTTTTGGGGGGGGAGATTTAAAAAGCGATCCTCGCCAAGGGGGGGGGAGGAGGTTTTTGCCGCAAGGGATTCCCCTTCCCGCGGAGGAAGGGGATAGGGGATGGGGAGAGGATATTTCCTTGTAGTGGGAGATCCCTTGACGGGGTTTTGCCCCGAGGGATGACATTTAAAAAAGAGAGGAGGTTGGAGGAAGTAAGTATTATCAATAAGGGTTCCTCTCCCTTGAGGGGGCTCGCAGGACACAAAAAGCCCTGTGGGCTCTTTTGACCGAGAGCTATAGCAGTGCTTGGAGTGCGACTTGGCGGTAACGCCAACCAAGCAATCCTTTGCACTGGCTTGACCGAACGGAGTGAGAAGGACAGGAGAGGGTGTAAAGGTAAGGCTTTTATATATCCCCCCCCACCCATCCTCCCCCCTCAAAGGGGGAGGGGACAAAAAGCGGGGCTTGCGCTGGGGGAGGGAGTAAGTATTATCAATAAGGGTTTCTCTCCCTTGAGGGGACAGGAGAGGGTGATTGATATAGCCGCTAAATTCTCTCCAATAAAAAAAGAGGAGCCGGATAAGCCCCTCTCTTTTGTATCGTTATGCGCTTAAATTAGAAAGCGTATCTGAAACCGATGGTGAATTCATCCATAGAGTCGATGTCAGATTTAACCATCCAAACGTGATGATACATCGCGCGGATAGATGTGTTTTCAGACAATGCATACTGCAAGCCGCCACCTAAACGATAGCCGTAACCAGTGTCAGATTCGCCATCTTCAGCGGAGTTTGCTTTAATCTTGTATTCGCCAATACCGGCAGCACCAACGAGTTCCCAACGGCCGGAGCAACCCAACTGCTGGAATGCCAAAGCGTCTACGCCATAACCGGAAATACGGGTTGCAGCGTCAGCCTTATGCTGTCTTAAGCTGTTCATATAGAAAGCTTCAATACCATAATGGTCTGTTCTGGCACCCAAAACAGCTGCCAAAGACCAGTTTTTTGTGCTCAAATCACCATTAGTATCAGTATTGCCGTCTACCATAGCATAGCCAGCGTCCATACCAACATAAGGAGTCATATCAACAGCTTCTGCGTTTGCAGCAACCATTCCGGCAAGTCCTGCCAATAATAAAATTTTCTTCATTTAAGAGTTCCTCTCACTAATATTAGAAATTATCGTTAATAATAAAACGATGCCTCAACTTTAGTCGATATTTTGCTATTTGCAAGCAAAATTTTGCGTTTTTGGGAATAAAAAGTCCTTTAATCGGTATATTTTGCGATTATATTACCCGAGAATCACGGAATGAGGAGGAGAATTCAATGCGTTATGTACAATTAAATAACGAAACGAAAATGCCGGTTATCGGGCTCGGAACGTGGAAAAGCGCGCCGTCAGAAGTTTACAGCGCCATCCGCTGGGCCTTAAAACTCGGCTATACGCACTTTGACTGCGCGGCGGTTTATAACAACGAAGAGCCCGTCGGGCAGGCGCTTGCCGACGCTATGCGCGAGGACGGGTTGAAACGCGAGGATATTTTTGTGACTTCCAAACTCTGGAACAACGCGCACAAAAAAGAGGATGTCCGCCCCGCCTTTGAAGAAACGCTCAAACGTTTGCAGCTTGAGTATCTGGATTTGTATCTCATCCACTGGCCGGTGGCGCAGAAAAAAGAGGCGGTGATGCCGCTTGCCCCCGAGGATATGCTTTCGCTTGAAGATGCGCCGCTTGCCGACACCTGGCAGGCGATGGAAGAGCTGTATAACGCGGGTTTGTGCAAAGCCATCGGCGTTTCGAACTTTGGCGAAAAGCACTTGACCGAGCTGATGATGACGGCGGAAATCAACCCGATGGTCAACCAATTTGAGTGTCATCCTTATCTGCCGCAGGAAGAGCTGGTTGCCTATTGCCAAAAGAATATGATTGCGGTGACGGCGTATGCGCCATTGGGTTCGGGCAGCGGGGTGATGCTTGAAGACGCAACCGTCCGCAAGATTGCCGAGAAAAACAATGCCACGTCGGCGCAAGTGTTGCTTGCTTTCAACATCCAGCGCAACATTGCAGTTATCCCCAAAGCGGTTAATGAAAAACATTTGCAAGAGAATATTGCCGCGCTCAATGTGGAGTTGGACGAAGAAGATATGAAAGAACTTGCGGCGCTTAATAAAAACGAGCGTTTTCTTACCGCAGATGTGTTTGAAATCGGACCATATAAGGGACAGAGTATCTTTATGTAAAAATAAATCTCCGCATTTTTAACAGGTTAGCCGTATATATGAAATATTTTTGACAAAACAGTTGACAGAACTCTAAAAGCGGTTTAACATACGGTTTACAAAACTTACTATTGTTTCATTTAAATCAATTCTTATGACTGTGGAATTATGTATCAGTGAAAAGAAATGGGGGCCGATAAATGCCGCTCTCTATCTGACAGACCGCAACACGATTATCGTCAAAGGCGTATTCTTTGATGAGGAGCGTAACAAGGAGTATCCCGGACCGAACTATGAAGTCGCCCAGCTTGCTCCCGAACTCATTGACATCAAAAACGACCAGCCACAGCGCTATCTGCGCACTGCCAAGTGGCGGCGTTTTATCAGAGAGCTGTGGAAGATTGTCGAAGACAATCCGTGGTTCAGATATCCCGCGTGACACGGCTTCCCCTCTTTTCTTAAAAAAGGCGTCCTTTATCGGATGCCTTTTTTGTTGGTTGGGGAGGTTTACCCTCTTGACATTTCTGACAGAGTGTGTTATCAAACTTTTCATAATGGTAAATTATGCCATTATGAAAGGTCTCCCGCAACGGAGACTTTTTTTTTCATTCATAACTAAACCGGAGCCGTACGCTGTTGTGCGGCTCTTTTTTTATTTTTTGAAAGGAAACTTAAATGACTGATACTTTTGACGGTGTCAAAGAATACAAATGCCTTATTCAAAATGCTCAAGATCGTACCGAGCAAAAACGGAAAATGCGCGAACTGATGGTAAAATACGGCGAAACCGAGTTAGATATTGAAAACCATGCAACGCCTGTTGACTATATGAACTTTTTGATGGCAGGCGGACGCGATGTGTTGAAGATGGTACAAAAAGAGAATATGATGGAAAGGATAACCTCTCCATATCCGCAAACGCCGATGCCGACAGCAGCCCGCGGCAATCCGGAATATACAATATCTAATGCAAACTCGTTGTTTGAAAAAGGAATATTGGATGATATAGATAATCCCCAAGTGTGCGAACGTAAAGTCACAGCCAATGGTGTGTGTAAGATTGAACGTTTTGATAAAGATGAGTTTATGGGTAAGATGAAACCGATTATCAAAAAGCACGAAGGGATTATATTGCATCCGTATGTTGACACGGCAGATGTATCAACTGTCGGACCGGGGATAAACATCGATTCGAACGCAGAGGGTGTTGAGTGGCTGCAGCTTAACCCGAAAACCAACAAACTTCGTCCGTTAAACCCTGATAAGCCAGAGGATAAAGCGATTATTGATGCCGAACTTGCCAGACTTGAACCATATAAGAATGGCAATAAAAGGGGAGCGGATTTCTTTAAAGATAAGACAAATCTGCGTATTTCGGTTGAAAATGCCGATCAACTTTATCGCAGTCGAGTGGATGGTTTTATTCAAGATATTAACGGTATTATCGACGATTTTAATGATCATTTGGGCGAAGAAGAAGGGTATATTGATTCTTTTGAACGTTTGCCCGAAAATCTGCAAATAGTTTTGGTTGATATGGTGTATAATCTGGGTAAGACGGGGTTTGATTGGAAACAAAAGACTGAAACCAGAAAAGATGGTTCCATAAAAAAATATGGCTATCCTAATTTTTGGAAAGCTTTAGCTCATCGAGATGTGAACAAAATGATGGAACAATGTATCCGAAATAAAGACGATAAAGGATTTGTTGGGCGAAATAAAGCCATTCAAGAACTTATTCGCGAGACACCTGATGATTGGACTAAAAAAGGCTTGAAAAAATAACCAAGCCAATTTATACTGCAAGGCATAATTTGTTAAAGGAGAAAATCTGATGCGCCGGTTATGCCTTGCGGTTTTATTTTGTTTGTTATCTGTTGTTCCGGTGAGAGCGGATTTAAATGCCTTGTTTATTCGTTTAGAATGTAATAGAGATCTTGGGTTATTGGATATTCAGTATAATAACATTTTTGAAGGTACTAAAGCTTATCAATATTTTGAAAAAAATAAAAATGTTTACAATTATAATATCGACAAATCGAAAGATGATATTGCGGATATAGAGTTACTTAATGGATATTTTTACAGTGAACCGTATGAGTTTCATTGTCAGCTTTCTCCGACACAAAAATATGATGTTGTTGTTACAAATAATGATAAAGTTGATTGTTTGAATGATCGAGGATTTATAGTGAATATTACACGACATATAGATGATGATTCAACGGAAACAAACAGAATTTTGGTTAAAGATTTACCGATAGGCTGTGAGGCTTTAACAGATCGTATAACTGTGGTACCCGATGATTATAATGATTATGATGATTTATACTCATATATTGTATTTGAACAACATCCAGAGATTGCATCTGCTTTGGGGAAAGTTACCACTCCTATTACTGTTGAAACAATAAAAAAACAATATGAAAAAAGTCGAAATTTTAATAATTCTTCTACAGAAAATGAATAAATTTCCGAAAACTAAAAACCGCTTGAAAAAATAACCAAGCCAATTTATACTGCAAGGCATAATTTATTAAAGGAGAAAATCTGATGTGTCAATCAGGTCTTGCTTTTTGTCTTGACAATTCTGCCGGTATTTTTTATTATCCGTTCCGTTAAAGAATTATTATTAAATCCCGTACCAAGGATACGGCAGTTATATTTATGGCGACTATTAAAGAAAAATCAAAAAAAGAAAAACGCAGCGAGCGGATTTTCGGGTATATTCAGCTCGTTTTGATGATTGCGATGTTCGCATTGTGCCTGTGGGACTGGAAAGCCGGGGCTTGCGCTTTTTTCGCATTGACATGGAATGCTCAAAAATATGAAGAAGGCTGCGCCAAATGGAGTGTTGACGAATACGAAGACGGTTATCCCATTGAGGGGCTGCGTACCCTGTTTAAAAGCTGGCGTTGGCTGCCGCTTTGGCTTGCGGGACTATACCTCTTGCTGGTGTGGGTTTCGCATTGATGTTTCGCTTTGCGGCGATTTTTTCTTAAACAAAAACAGCGCGGATACGGTTGGTATCAGGCGCTGTTTTTGGTTTTGCGTGCCTTTTTATAAGGCAAAGGGAGGCGTGTCCCTTTAATTAATAAATTTGGTTTTGCGCCCGTATCAGAGGCAGAAGACCAAAACGCCGTTTACAACAATCGTGATAAGCATACGGCTTTGTTTTTTAGGGTTAAACAATAATATTATCTCACACAGGCAACCGAGCGGCGGCTGCTTTTTCATTCAAGGGCGACGGGCAAAAGCTCGTAAAACGCTTTGATTTCTTTGTACCAAGCCTCATATTTTTGACGCTTGTAAATCATCTGGCGGCAGCTTTCGACGCGTCGGGCGACTTCGTTGCGAAACAGTTTATATTCCAGCGGAAGGTTATCCCGCTCTTTGCCCGAAAGCTCGTCGCGCGAGTCGATACGGTTTTGCAAAATGGCAAATTTGGAGTAGAGGTCACCAAACGAACCGAGGCTCTTTTGCATCAGCTCGTGAATGTCAATGTTAAGAATCGTGTTGATATTCATAATGATTTGTGTTAATAATTCGTGAATTGCCGATAGTGTATGCTCTTTTTATCCGGATGTCAATATAATTTAAAAATAATGCTTGACTTCGAGGTAACTCTAAATGTTACAGTAAGGGCAGAATCGGCGGGCAGGTTGCCTGCTTTGAAGTTATCTTGTTGTTTTAACATATTTTTAGAGAGGGAATAATGGCATATTTGGAGAATGTTAATTCACCGGCGGATGTGAAAAAATTGTCAGTTAAAGAGTTGGAAAGTTTGGCGGGCGAGGTGCGCGCTGCTGTTTTGAAACGCGACAGCCTAATCGGCGGGCACGTCGGACCGAATTTGGGAATGGCAGATGCGATTATCGCGCTGCACTATGTGTTTAACTCGCCCGAGGATAAGATTGTGTTTGACGTGTCGCACCAATGCTATCCGCATAAGATTTTGACCGGACGGAAAAACGGCTTTGTGAATCCTGAAGATTACGGCAAGATTACCGGCTATACAAACCCCGCCGAGAGTGCGCACGACCACTTTACCATCGGGCATACGTCGACCTCTTTGTCGCTTGCGTCGGGATTGGCAAAAGCGCGGGATTTGAAAGGCGAAAAGCACAATGTTATCGCGG
The DNA here is from genome assembly GCA_910576955.1 of uncultured Alphaproteobacteria bacterium. Taxonomy (GTDB): domain Bacteria; phylum Pseudomonadota; class Alphaproteobacteria; order RF32; family CAG-239; genus CAG-267. The sequence goes on from CAJTJB010000004.1 coordinate 30,560, forward strand.
TTATCGGCGACGGGTCGCTTTCCGGCGGCGAGGCGCTGGAGGGTTTGGACTTTGGCGGGTCGGAGCTTAACAGCAACTTTATTGTGGTGGTGAATGACAACCAGATGTCGATTGCCGAAAATCATGGCGGGCTGTATAAAAACTTGGAACTTTTGCGCCAGACAAACGGCAAGGCAGAGCTGAATTTGTTTAAGGCGCTCGGGTATGACTATGTTTATGTGAACGACGGCAACGATATTGCAACGTTAATTAAGGCATTTCAGAGCGTGAAAGACAGCACAAAACCGGTGGTGGTACATCTGAACACCAACAAAGGCAAGGGCTATGCACCGGCGGAGCAAAACAAAGAGCCGTGGCATTGGAGCGTGCCGTTTGATGTTGAGAGCGGCAAACCGACGGTTGATTTCGGCGCTGGCGAAACGTATAACGATATTACCTATAATCTGCTGACCGACAAGATTAAACAAGGTGAAAATGTGGTTTTGATGACGGCGGGAACGCCGGGTGTGTTTGGCTGGAATGTGGAGAAAAGAGCCGCTCTCGGCGCGCATTATGTGGACGCGGGCATTGCCGAAGAACACTCGGTGGCGATGGCGTCGGCGTTGGCAAAGGGCGGGTGCAAACCGGTTTTTTGCGTGATGAGTTCGTTTATCCAGCGCACATATGACCAATTGTCGCAGGATTTGGCGCTGAACCGCAATCCGGCGGTTATCCTTGTTTTTTGGGGCGGACTTTCGGGGGCGGACGCAACGCATCTGTGCTCGTTTGATATGGCGATGATGTCAAGCATTCCGAATTTGGTTTGTCTGGCGCCGACAAATAAAGACGAATATGTTGCAATGCTGAACTGGAGCTTAAAGCAAGACGAGCATCCGGTGGTTATCCGTGTACCGGCGGGCGCTCCGGTTGCCGGAATGGTTTCGCCGATTGCTCTGCATCGTTCGGAAGTGGTGGAACAAGGCAAAGGCGTGGCAATTTGGGCGCTCGGCAATTTTATGAAACTCGGGCGGGATGTTGTTGCCGCTTTGAAAGAAAAAGGCTTAGCTCCGACGCTTGTCAATCCGCGGTTTTACAATGCCGTTGATGAGGCGCTTTTGAGCGAGCTTAAGAAAAATCATAAGCTCTTTATCACGCTTGAAGATGGCGTTTTGGACGGCGGATATGGCGAGAAAGTCGCGCGCTTCTTCGGGGCAAGCGATGTTCGGGTGTTGGCATACGGCGGCAAAAAGGAATTTACCGACCGCGAGCCGGTGGAGAGCATTTATGAGCGCAACCGTCTGACCGTGCCGCATATACTCGAAGATGTGTTGAGCTTATTGAAGTAATATATTTATAGAAGCCCTCGGAAACGGGGGCTTTATATTTTGTTTGACATTTCGGGGCGGGTTTGCTAGTCTGGCTGGGTGTGGTATCCGGAGGACGCGATGAAGAGAAATGTTAATTATGAACTGGCAGAAAAACGGCGGAAATTTCAGGTTTTTTATAATGAAAAGCTGCGCGGCGACTATGCGGAGCTTGAGGAAAAGCGCAAGCCGTATCTGAAAAGTTTTTATTGGCGGGCGGCAATATTGGCGGCGTTTTTGTTTGTCAGCTATTTCTGTGGAATTATGAAATATATGGTCGAAAAGGATAATGACACGGCGGGAACAATCTGGGGCTTTGCCGTGCTTTTTTGGTGTGTGTATTGGTGGCGTCCGGTAGAAAATTATAAAGCAGATACGAAAAAGCTGGTGATGAATAAAATCCTTTCGTTTTGGGGCGATTTGACCTACCATACCTGTCCGGGGGCGGCGCATTCACTGGATGTTTTGGAGCGGTCGCGGCTGTTTGGCAACTTTAACCGGCGGGATTATGACGATTGCTTTGAGGGCAGTTATAATGGCGTTAAGATTGCGGTTTCGGAGCAGGAATTGCGCGATGTGCGCGGCACGGGAAAAAACAGGCGCGACGTGCAGATATTTAAAGGGATTTTGATTTCTCTGGAGATGCCGAAGAAATTTCACGGGCAGACGGTGGTGCATGCGAAAGGATGGGGCATTATTATCGCGGTGGCTGCGGTGGCGCTGTTTTTGGCGCTGATGTACGGGGCGGCGTTTTTGGGTGTGCTTGGAAAACGGGATGTGCTGGCGTTGGTGACGATTTTTCCGGTGTTGGCATTTTTTCTGTTTGGCGGATATTGGATTGTTAAAGACTGGTTTAAAAAACGCCGGAAAATGCAGCAGGTGGCGCTTGAGGACGTGGTGTTTGACAAACATTGGAATGTGGAATCAACTGACCAGATTGAGGCGCGCTATGTGCTCACACCGGCGTTTATGGAGCGGATGCTTGAGGTGAAAAAGCGGTTTAAAGGCAATAAAATCGAGTTTTCGTTTTGGAACAATAAAGTGTTGATTGCCGTGCATACGGGCAAAGATATGTTTGAAACAACGTCGCTGTTTACGCCAGCGCTTGATTATCGCAAGGTGCAAGAGGTGGTGACGCAGTTTTACAGCGTGTTTTCGGTGGCGGATGTGCTGCTGGGGATGAGGGAGAAAAGAGGATAGTCTGTTTTCACCCCCACCCATCCTCCCCCCTCAAGGGGGAGGGGATGAGGGAGAATTGTTTGAGTCATTGCGAGGAACGGAGTGACGCGGCAATCTTTTGAGGGGATGAAATATGCGCTTTTATGAAACAAAGGAGAAGAGCTGATGAAAAAATATTTATTGATACTGATTGCTGTTTTGGCGGTGGTGAATGCGGCGGAGGCAAAGCGGGCTTTTTATGTGGAAAAAGAAGTGCGCTGCGGGGCGGGCGAGATGTGTTATGAAGCCGCAAGCGGGCTACCGCTGAACGGTATGCTGCGGAAGTATTATGCCGATGGTGTGGCACGCGAAGATATCACCTATGCCAACGGTATCAAAAACGGCGTGGCGCGGCATTATTATCCCGATGGCAAACAGCAGGCATATATGGTGTATCAAAACGGCGTGCTTGAGGGCGGCGTTTCCACTTATTACAACAGCGGCAATACGGAATATGAAACCGCTTATGTTCACGGCGTGATGCACGGGGTGCGCAAGGGCTATTATGAAGACGGGACGCTGATGTTGGAGGGCGAATATATCAACGGTGCAAAAAACGGGCGCGAACGGCGCTATTATGCCGATGGCAAGCTCAAAAGCGAGATTGTGTTTGATATGGGGGCGATAACGGCGGCGAGCTGCCGGATGGCTGACGGGCAGCGCATTGATTTTACGGATAAAGCGGATGCGTATTTGCTTATCGGGCAGACACCCTGCGGCGTCTATTAGGCGTTGATTCTTTCCTCGTATTTACGGATAATTTCGGCAGTGACTTCCTCAATCGTGCCGCCGGCGTTAATGACGATAAACCGCTCGGGGGCGTTTTGGGCAAGCTCCAGATAACCGTTGCGCAGGCGCTCGTGGAACGAAATATCGACATTTTCAAACCGCAGTTCTTTGTTTGCCATTGTTTCGGCTTTTTTGAAACTGCGTTCCAAACCCTGACGGACGTCTATATCCAATAAAAATGTAATATCCGGTTTAAAATCGCCTGCGACCATTTGATAAAGTGTATCCATAATTTTCGTGTCGGCAAATTTATTGGAACCGTAATATTGGTATGCGATTGTCGAATCGTTAAAACGGTCGGAAAGGACGATTTTGTTTTCTTTTAATGCCGGCAGGATGACTTTGGTCAGGTCTATGCGGCGGTCGGCATAAAAGAGCAGCATTTCGGTCAGCTCGTCAAACTTATCTTTATCGCCCTCTACCAAAAGGCGGCGGATTTCTTTGCCCGTTTCCGTGCCGCCGGGTTCGCGCGTGGTGATAACGGCGTGTCCTTTGCTTTTTAAGTATTCGGCAAAGCGGGAGAGTTGCAGCGATTTGCCCGAGCCTTCGCCGCCCTCAAAGGTGATGAACTTGCCGGACATTCTATTTCTCCGCACCGAAAACAAAATATTTGAGGTTGGCTAAAAAGCGGCTGAACGCGCCGATTTTAGCAACGTCTTCTTTGGCAACGAGCGGGATTTTATCTACCGTGTTATCGCCATAGGTGATAAACAGCTCGCCGACTTTGTCGCCCTTAAACACCGGCGCTTTAACCGGCGTGTCATAAACGGCTTTGGCTTTATATTTGTTTTTGGTGCTCTTTTTAACGGTTTTAACCACATTGTGCGGCACAACGGCGTGTACGCTCGGGCTGGTGCCGTACCAGACGGGAATTTCCGCCATAATCTGATTTTCGGTAAAGAATTTGTAGTTTTCAAAACCGGCAAAGCCCCATGTCATCAGACTCTCGGTTTCCTCTGCGCGTTCTTTGTTGCTGGAAAGCCCCGACACAACCTCAATGAGCCGGCGGTCGCCGCGCACCACCGAGCCGGTGAGGCAGAAACCCGCCTCGTCGGTGTGTCCGGTTTTTAAGCCGTCCGAGCCTTTGAGGCTATAGAGCAACGGGTTGCGGTTGCCCTGTTTGATGCCGTTAAAGGTGAATTCTTTTTCTTTGAAAACGTGGTAAAACTCGGGAAATTCTTTGATAATGCGGCGGGCAAGCTGCGCCAAATCTTCAACCGAAATGCGGTGTTCGGGGTGGGGCAGTCCGGTCGCGTTTACGAAATGCGCGTTTTTCAAGCCGATTTTTTCAGCCGTTTCGTTTAACAGCGCGGCAAACTCTTCTTCCGATCCGGCGATGTTTTCGGCAACGGTGATGCAGGCGTCATTGCCTGACTGGATGATGATGCCCTTAATCAGGTCTTCAACCTTAACTTCCTGCCCGATTTTTAAAAACATTGTCGAACCGCCCGACGCCGCGCCGCCTTTGCGCCATGCTTTTTCGCTGACGGTGAATTTATCCTCTAAAGAAATTTCGCCCTCTTTGAGCTTGCTTAAGAGCACATAAACGGTCATCAGCTTGCTCATGGAGGCAGGGGGAATCATTTCCTCGTGATTTTTCGTAAACAGGTACGCGCCCGTTTCATAATCCATCAAAATCGCATTTTTCGCTTTGGTTTCAAACGCGTTGGCAGCGGCTGCCAGCGATAAAAAGGAAAGGCCTGCCGCAAGGGCAAAAATATTCTTTAAGGTCATAATCTCGGTTCTCCTAACCTTGAACAATGGTTACGTCGGCGTGCCCGTAATCAAGCACGCGGTCTAAAATCTGCAAAGCCTCGTCACGGCTCTGGTATGCGCCCAGACGCACGCGGTAAACGCCGTCTTTGCTCAAATATGCTTCATAAATCGACACTTTGCCGAAACGCTGCATTGAGGCGGCCATTTGCTTGGCTTTTTCATAATCCGAAAATGCGCCGACCTGCACAAAATACGGACCTTTTGCCGGAATGGCAGCGGCATTGGCATAAGCCGCGGGGGCTTTGGCGGTGATTTCGTATTTGATATTTTGCACCGGAGCGGCAGTCGGCTCGGTTGCGGCGACTGCGCCGTAGCTGATTGCCGAGGCATAGGTTTTGGAGCTGTTGTCTTTGGAGAGCATTGCCTCTTTGAGCGCGCGGCTTTCCTTTTCCATAATCTCGACTTTTACTCTGGCGGTGCCTTTGTTTTTGTAGCCCAAAAGTTCCGCGCCTTTTTGCGACACGTCGATAATGCGGTTTTTAACATACGGACCGCGGTCATTAACGCGCGCGATGATTGATTTGCCGTTTTCGAGGTTGGTTACTTTCACGATGGAGGGCAGCGGCAGCGTGCGGTGTGCGGCGGTGATGGCGCGCATATTGTAGGTTTCGCCGTTGGCGGTGCGCTTGTTGTGGAAATCATCGCCATACCACGAGGCTATGCCGGTTTCGGAATATGAATAATCCTCTCTCGGGGTGTAGCTTTGCCCTAATACTTTGTAGGGGGTGCCGACTTTGTATATGCCGCCGTCCGCTTTGATGGATTTGACCTCGTCGGGGAGGTTTTTATAGGCAAACTCTTTGGGTTCGGAAGAGCAGCCTGCAAGCAGCAAAAGCGCGGCAAGGCTTGAATAAACTTTTATGTTTGGTTGTATTTTCATCATTTTTTGTTTGTCCTTTTGCAATCTAACATAACTTAACCTTTGGGGGATGTAAAGCGCTTTTCATAAGTTGTCACACGCTTAAAATTATCCCGCTTTCTTAAAAAAATTTTTGACAATTATAAAGTTTGACCGTATTATAACCCGTAAATTCTTAATAAAAAGTAAGGGATGAGGCTTAAGATGAATAAAAACGGCGTATTTTTCGGGTTGGCAGCGGGGATGCTGCTGGCATTTTCGGCAGGCGCGGCGGAAGTGGAAATGCTTAAAGCCGAAGACGAAAACCTGCTTGAGGCAGAACCGGCGGTTTCGCGCCCGTTGAAGATTACCAAGCCGTTTTATACCGGGGCGGTGAAAATGAAAAAAACAGCGCCGCTTACGGAAGAAATGCTGCAGCCCCAAACGGCAAAACGCCGGACTCGGCATGAAAGCGAAAATGTTGTTAAACTGCGGAATATGATAGGCTATTGTTTGGATGTGCGCCAAGACCGGATTGAACTGGAGCGCAGTATGTACGAGCGTTTGAAAACGCCCGAGAGCCTTGCTTATTTGTCGCAGACAATGCGCGATGTCAACCTTTGCTATGAAGATGTCGGGCTTGAGATTATCGAAACCTATTACGGCAGCGATGTTAACGAGCTGGCAAAGCACCACGATATTTCCCAGACGTTTTATGTGAACGGGACGGGGCTTAATTTTGACCCGAAATATTGCGGCGAAACCTGCTCGATGGACGCGGTGCTGAATGCGCAGATGGCAAAATATGCGGAATTTCGCGTGTATCTGACCAAGCTTTTGGAAGAGCGTCCGCAGGGGAACTAGGGCGCGATGGCTGGCGAATCTGTTTATCCGAACCTTAATCCGTACCTTATCGGGCATGATGAGGAGCTTAATCTCTTTTTATCCGCGTTTAACGGCGGGGCGCTGCACCATGGCTGGCTGATTACCGGCGATGAGGGAATCGGCAAGGCAACGCTTGCTTATAAAATCGCGCGGTTTTTGCTTTCGGCGGAAGACGGAAAAACGTATGCGTCGCTGGATGTGCCGGCGGACAGTGCAGTGTTTGCGCAGGTGGCACAAAAATCGCATCCGGATTTTAAGGTGTTGGAGCGCGATTTTACCGAAACCGACAAGAAAAAGCTGATTAAGGCGATTAAAGACGGCACCGACAGCGGCGAGGAAATGCGCCAAGGGCTCAAACGCTCGGCGGTGATTAAGGTGGAAGACGTGCGCGACGTGGTGGCTTTTCTTTCCAAAAAGTCGTTTAACGACAACTGGCGCGTGGTGATTGTGGACAGCGCAGATGATTTGAACACCTCGAGTGCGAATGCGCTGTTAAAGATTTTGGAAGAACCGCCGCTCAAGAGCATTTTGCTCTTAATCTCGCATAACCCCGGAAAGCTGTTGCCGACTATTCGCTCGCGCTGTGCAAAGCTGGCGCTGAAACCGCTCAAAGAGGGCGAGGTTGCGAGTTTGCTGCGCCGCTATAAGTCGGAGCTGAAAGAAGCGGATGTGCAGGGGCTTGCCAAAATTGCCGCGGGCAGTATCGGGCGGGCATTGAAATATGCGGAAAACGACGCGCTCGCGATGTATGAAAATATCAAAAAAATCTGCTATGGTGGGGCAAAGGGCGACGGGCAGCTGCTGCTTGATTTGGCGGCGGATGTTGCTGCGGATGAGGATTGCTGGGATTTGTTTGCGGAGTTGATTTGCCGGTTTGCGCGTGATAACCTTGCCGACGCGGCGCACCCGCGCGAGATGTATGAGGCTTATGAGCAGGCATTGAAGATTTTGGATGAAACCGTGCGGCTGAATATGGATAAAAAGCAGGCGGTGTTGCAGATTTTGATTAAATTCGGCAGTGTGTTTTAGGTTTTTTTAAGATATAAACAGGCGGTCACATTGTTGTTTCCATAAATAGCTGTATGTTGTCCCCATCCCCCTTACCTTTCTTGCTTCGTAAGGGTGCGCTTATTGCGCGCCCTAACTTCGCTTCGGGCAAGCCAGTGCTAGGGTTCGCTTTGTTGGCGTTTCCGCCAAGTCGCTTACCAAGCACTGCTATTGCTCTCGGTCAAAAGAGCCCACTGGGCTTTTTTGACTATGCGAGCCCCGCACTGGGGGGAGGAGGTTCAAAGAGCGAGCCCCTCAATGGGGAAAGGTGTGTGCCGTATGGGATTTCCCTTCCCGCGGTGGGAGGGGAGATACAAGGAGGGCTTGTTGTTAGCGTCCGGCGTTTTTTTGTTTGTTTAGTTTGCGCGGGCGCTGTTTGGGGGGAAACTTGAGCGAGGCAAGTTTATCCCCGAATGTTACCCCGTTGACTTTGAGCGTGTCGCTGACCAGCTTGTTATTGTCTTCCGGCAGTCTCGTTTGGTATCCGACAGTGTTTATGCTGCCGAGGGCAATTTGTGTCAGGTCTATGGACGGGACATCTTCGGAAACTTTTTCCAGCGTGATATCCGCGCATAACAGGCGGGCTTCAAAATCGCGGCGGTTCTTGACGGAGTTTACCTGTTTGCCATTTACCAAGCAGTGCCGTCTCATTTCTGTTGCGGCGGCATCAAGATATTGCTGGTCGCCGGTTTCTTTGTATTTGATGTAGAATTTGGAAAATCTGGTTATATTCCCTTGTTTTGTTTTTAAAACGCCCGCTCCGCAATTATAGCAAAAACTTACGACGGCGGCAATCTCTTGTTTAGACATTTTTTCGACCGGAAGCACTTTTTCCATTGTCGGATAAATTTTTTTTTCAATATATTTCAGCGTATATTTTTCTAATTCTTCCATCGAGGTTATTTTGGTGTCTTTGGTGACAGGTTTGCCCTCCGGTGTTTGGGTTGAGCCTATGCCGATGGTCCAGTAGCCAAATCCGTCATTGTAGGCTTTTAATTTGACACCCTCAAATTGCGCCAACAGGGGGAGGGTATATTCCAATGATGATATCTTTTTGCTTTCCCAGCTTTCGGGGATGTTTTCCGCTTGCGCTTTTTTGAGTGCGCGTTGTTCCTCTATTTGGGCGTTGTGCTTTTCTATCGACTGCCGGCGCAATTCGTCTAAAATGTCTTCAGACTTTTTGGCGCTTATTGCCGCCAGCTGCTCGGCAATCTGCCGGTTAAAACGGTCTCTTTGCTGTTTTAAGTCGTCGAATAATGTATCACTTTGCGCAGGCATTGCCGTTTCCTTTCTTCATAATATACCGCTATAATTATTGTAGCCTGATTTTCGATTTTATTCAAGTGATATTTTAGGGCGCTTTTAAATAAATTTAAACGTTTACGGCTTATGTTTAACACATTGTTTTTAAAATAACTATATGAGGCTGATATGTTTGCACAAATGATAAAAGCCGTGATGGCGGACGATGCGTCGGGGCTGAAAAAACTGTTGCAGAGCGGGGCGGATATTAACGCCGTTGACCGGCGCGGGCGCACGGTTTTGACAGAGGCGGCTTTTGCGGGCAAGACCGAGATGGTGAAACTGTTGCTGCAATTTAATGCCGATACGGAAATAGAAGATGATGACGGTAAAACCGCGCTGATGGATGCGCTTGTCGGCGGCAACGAAGAGTGCGCCAGACTGTTGCTGGCAAAAGGGGCGCGCGCCAACCGCATTGACGAAGACGGCAACTCGCCGCTGATATTTGCCGCAAGATCGGGCAGTGCGGAGATTGTGCGCTTTTTGCTGACAGTCGGGGCTAAACCGGACCTTAAAAACGAAGAGGGTAAAACGGCGCTGATTGAGGCGGTGCAGGCGGATAATGCCGCAGCTGCCGAGGCGCTTATCAAGTCCGGAGCAAAACTCAACATTCGTGACGATAGCGGCAAAACCGCGCTGATGTATGCGGTTAAAAATTATGATATTGCCCGGCTGCTGCTTGAGGAAAAACCGCAAATTAACGCCAAAGACGATGCGGGTGAAACGGCGCTGATGTCTGCCGCAGGCTATGGGCGGGAAGATATTGTTAAGCTGCTTTTGGAGTTTGGCGCGGACGCCTCGTTAAAAGATGAAACCGGCGAAACGGCGTTTGATTATGCCGCGCGCGGGCATTATACGGAAGTTTGCGATTTGCTGAAAGCGGAAAACGGCAAGCACAAGGCGGCACGTTCCGAGTTTGAAGAGGCAGTGAAAAATCCCGCCGTCAAGCTAAAAAATCAGTCGCGGGACGACATCAGCCAGCGTATCAGGCAATTTAGCGAGCGGGCATCGCAGCAGATTAAAAATGTGAATTTGAAAAAGAAATAACTTTGCGGAGAGAGGATGTTTACGGACAGTCATTGCCATATTGAAGATGAAGAAACCTTAAAGCGCGCGTTTGCCGCGGGTGTGACGACCCTTTTAAACGCCGGCAAAGATTTGGACGAGGCGGCAGCGCAGCTCAAGATGTGTGAAACATACCCGAATGTGTGGACTTCCGCCGGTGTGCATCCGGACTCCGCGCCCGAGAAACTGGCTGCCATCGGCGTGGCGGAAATCGTGCGGGCGGCGGCGCATCCGAAAGTCATCGCTATCGGCGAATGCGGGTTGGACTATCATTATGGGGCGGATGTGAAAGAGGAGCAGAAAGAAATGTTTGCCCGGCATATCGAGGCGGCGGGGCAGACGGGGCTGCCGCTGATGATTCACCAGCGCGAGGCGGAGGCAGATATGTTGGAGCTTTTGCGCGTCGGTGCGGCAAAATTCGGCAGGCTTGCCGGAGTTATCCATTGTTTTACCTCCACGCCCGAATTTGCACAAGCCGTGAACGAACTCGGGTTTTACATCTCCGCGTCGGGGATTGTCACCTTTAAAAGCGGGGCAGCCGTGGCGGAAGTTTTTGCGCAATATCCGATAGATAAGATATTGATTGAAACCGACAGCCCGTATCTCGCGCCTGTTCCCTATCGCGGCAAAACCAACGAGCCGGCGTATGTGGTGAAGACGGCGGAGAAAATTGCTGCAATTAGGGGCTTGACGTGTGAGAAAATCGCCCGTATAACTACGGATAACTTTTATAATTTGTATCATAAAGCACAGAGAGTATAACGAAAGGCAAAAGTGTGTCTAAAGTCATCATTTTAGGGGCAGGGGCTGCTCCGGGCGTGCCCGCGCTGGCAAACGGATTTGGCAACTGCGATGCGAAGAATCCGAAAAATATCAGACTCCGCAGCGGAACATATATGGAATTAAGCGGGGTGAAGTTTTTAATTGATACCTCGCCGGATTTGCGTATGCAGCTCATTCTTTCCGACATTCGCCATATCGACGCGGTGTTTTATACGCACACGCACGCCGACCATCTGCACGGCATTGACGACCTGCGCGAGATTAACCGCATCTCGGGCAAAGCCATAGAGCTTTTTGCCTCCAAGGATAATCTGGCGGTTATCCGCACGCGCTTTCCGTATCTGATTGCCGATGATACCGCCAAAATTGACCCCGTGTACCGCGCGGCGCTGCATCCGAACGTGTTTGAATATGAACAGAGTTTTCACTTTAAGGGGCTGAAAGTGACGCCTATCCGCCTGTTGGGGCATAATGTGGAGTGTTCGGGCTATATCTTTAATGACGGCGAAGTGGTGCACATCTCCGATTTTCGCGAGATTCCGGAGAGTGCTCTCAAGCTTATCAAACGGCAGCCGGAGCTGTTGATTATGCCGCTTACCACGCCCTCCGGCACGCGGTTTCACGCCGGTTTGGAAGATTTGCTCGACTATGCGGAAAAGATTGACCCCAAGCGGGTGCTTATCAACCATATGGCGGTAGAGAGCGACTATGCGGAAGTCTATTCCCACTGCCCGAGCAATATGCAACCGGCTTACGATGGGCTTACGGTTGAATGGTGAGCGGGTATAGTCTTTTTTTGGGGGGCGTATAGCACCGGTCATTTCACGTCGGCGCTCCCTTATGTACCGGTTTTGTACACCGCGGTCGCGGCGGCGCTTCAAGCACCGGCACTCTCCGAACCCATTGCTACGCAGGCGTTGCCTGCTTATTATTAGGATTTTGTAGATAGAAGAACGAAAGGATAAAAAGAAAATGTTATGTATTTATCACATTGCCGACCATGACGGAAAAGGGTCGGCGGCGATTGTCAAATATGCGCACAAAGACTGTGAGCTTTTGGGGTATAATTATGACCAGGAAATCCCTTATGACGAGATTGACAAGCACGATAAAATTGTAATTTGCGACATATCCTTTCCGATGGAATATATGTTTAAGCTGCATTCAGAAAAGGATGTGACGTGGATTGACCATCACGCCTCGGCGATTGCGCAATATGACGCATATCTGGAAAAAGCCGGAGGACTCGGCATTAAAGGGCTGCGCGAAATCGGCAAGGCGGCAATTGAGCTGACTTGGAACTACTTTTTCCCTGATGTTGCCGTGCCCGAGGGCGTGCATCTTTTGGCGCTGAATGACCTGTTTGACCTGCGTGACAAGCGCGTGCGCCCGTTTGAATATGCGTTTCAGTCTTTGGGAGTTAACCGTCCCTATGACCGCTCGTGGAAAGACTTGTTTGAGGGCAAAACCGATATTGCGCTGATGGTCGAAAAAGGCAATGCGATTTTGTCTTACATCAAACACCGCGACTATCGCCTTGTGCGCAATATGGCATTTGAGGGAACATACAACGGGCTGCGCTATATCGCCGCGAATATGCCGCAGGCGGGAACGGACTTTTTCGAATCGCTTGATAATATTAAAAACTATGATTTTATGGTCAGCTTTTCCTTAAACAAGCGCAACCGCTGGAATCTTTCTTTCCGCTCCACGACCGAGGCGGTTGATGTTTCCAAAATTGCGGCGGCATTCGGCGGCGGCGGACATAAAAAAGCCGCAGGTGCATCAGGGTTGGTGCAGCTGCCGGAGTTTTTGAGAGTTGGTATTCGCGAATGGACGAAGTTCAATTAGTGGCAGCGCCATCTGCATAACTTTGGATGCGGCGGTAAAAGAGAACTTGCCGCAAGTGATTCCTCCCCCCCTTGGAGGGGGAGGGTAGGAGAGGGGGAAAATATTGTTGCCATATTTAGGAGCAGTGTGTTGGAAACGGATGAATACTATATGACCCTTGCCTTTAAGGAGGCGAAGTTGGCGGCGGCGGAAGACGAAGTTCCGGTTGGGGCAGTGTTGGTTTCAGCGGATGGCGAGGTGCTGGCGGCAACGCATAACACGTCCGAGCATGGGCTGCACGCGATGGCGCACGCCGAAACGGTGGCGATGAGCATTGCGGCGATTACGCTGGAGCAAAAACGCCTGTGGGACTGCACGCTGTATGTGACGCTTGAGCCGTGCACGATGTGTGCGGCGGCGCTTTCAATGATGCGCATCAAGCGGCTGGTTTACGGCGCGGCAAACCCGAAAGGCGGCGCGGTTGAAAACGGCGTAACCTTTTTCCAATCTCCAGCCTGCAATCATAAGCCCGAGATTACCGCCGGTGTGATGGCGGAAGAATGCGGCGCGCTTTTGAGCGAGTTTTTTAAGAAAAAAAGGGCGTGAGAAAAATTAGCCAAGCTAGCGGTTTTTATTGAATAGATTTTTAATCTTGGATATAAAATCAGATTTTGGAGCTGTATGGTTGCGAACAGTATCAGGCTGCTTTTCGGCTATGCAACGGTCGGAAACGGGCGGCGGGTCTTTGAAGATAATTTTATTTCTTAAAATCACATTGTCGGTGTTAATCTTGCTTTGTTGCATTTGTTGGGCGGAAGAAAAAATGATGGTTTCGGTACGGCTGAAAAAATCGGCATTTTCGCATTCAACCACCGCACATTGCGAAACGTCAACAATTTTAGGGAGGTTTCGGGCATTATTAAGAAAGACGTGTGACCCTTTGCCGAAGGTGATTCTTTCGCCGTCTTGAAAATGGCTGTCACGCAGGCCGACAAGGCGACAGGGCGAGAAATCTATATCGGCAGAGATATTTTTAGAATTATTAAGATGTAATATGCCGTTTTTCGGGGCTATCAGCCGGGGGCTTGATATTAAATCACAATAATCGAAATAGACACTTTTGCATTGCGAGAAATCAAGTTCCTGCGGGAAAATGTCTGCGTTTTTGAAACAAATATCAACTCCGTTGCGGCAGATTATTTTTTTTAGGTTTGTTAAATCTGCATCATTCAAATTCACACAGCCACCCGAGAAGTCTAAAATCTGCGGCAGGCTTTTGCAATATTTCAAATAAACCTCCGCACCTTGTCTGAACTTTATTGATTTGAGGGAGGCAAGCTCTGTATTAGATAAGTGAATGCTGTTATTTATGCAAACGAGTGAGGTGTTTGGGGGATAATCGGAGGCTTTGGGAATAGCGGCATAGGTGACATAGACGGCGATTTGATTTATGGCGGAGGCATAAACGACGTCTTGTTCAGTATCTTTTGTATAGTCATAGTTGAGGATGGCGTTGAGTTCGTCTTCAAAGCCGTGAGAGGTGGCGAGTTTTTTGGCAAGGAGGAGAGTGTCGGCGGGTTGCTCGCGGTGGTCAAATGTGGCAAGGATGATGTCTTTGAAATCGGCTTGTTGATCTTTAGGGAGATTGGCGATGAGCTGCAGAGTGTCGCTGATACTCTTTTTGTGGTTTGTGGTTTCGAGGACTTGGCGTGCAACCTCGGGGGTAAACGTTTTTTCGCCACGTTTATAGGGGCGGAGAAAGTTCTCGGTGCGGAGCGGGTTTGATGGGTTGATGATTTCGATGAACATTTTTGCTCCGGTTGGTTGAAATTGCTTTGTTGGTTTTCACCCTCTCCCTTACCTCCCCCCCCCTCAAGGGGGAGGAGATATAAGGATGGATGTTGTCACCCTCTCCCTTACTTCCCCCGCGCTGGGGGGAGGAGGTTAAGGATGGATTGTTGTTAGATGTATGGTAGCATATTTGCGGGAGGATTGCAAGAGGTTTTGTTTCTGGGAATGAAAGTTAGCCATTGGTGTTGTGTTTGCGAAACAGCGAAGAGAAAAAGTTTGTCTTTTCGGCGTAGGTGATTTTGCCGTGCCAGTCTTTGGGAATTTTGAGTCCGCTTTCTTTTTGCTGCTGTTTGTTTTTGAATTTGATTGAGGGAATGTGGTCCATATCAAAATTTTTCAGTTCAACGTGTTCGCAATTTGAAAAATCCAGCGGAAAGTCTATGTCACGGCAGTAATTCAGGATGATATGGGCATTATCGGCAAATTTGAGCGCTTTCAGGCGGGTTAAATCGGCACCGCTCAAATCAGCCTTGCGACACATTGAAATATCCGTATTTTGTGGGAGGGAACAATATTGCAAACTTACCGTGCTGTCTTTTTTGAATTTGAGGGCGTTAAGGCTGGATGTTGTTTTGCATTGGTCCATATTTACTTCGTTACACATCGATACATCTAAATCAGCGGGGAGGTTTTTGCAATGATGCAATGAGATTGTGCTGTCGTTCTTAAATTTGAGGCTGGAAAAATTACTTAAGTTGTTATAGGATAAATTTATCCGGTTACAAGCGGATAAGTCAACCTCTTGAGGAAAGCCGGTGAGGTTGAATAAAGAAACGATTGCCCCGTCTTGGAAAAACAGTTTTTTGACACCGGAAAGGTCACTGCGGTTGAGATCGACCTCTTTTGCACTCGAAACATCAAAATCCGGCGGAAAATTCTTTGTATTTTGCAGGGTGATGGCGTGTGCGTTGGGAAATCTGATGCTGCGGACTTTTTTCAGGTTTTCGTAGTAACGATGAAAAGATTTTCCGGTGTAAATAATATCCGCATTATCAGGAATGGTGTGGAAATTATGATAATCCTCAAGAATATGGACAGGAGAAAAAGCGGCAGACTGGTAAAAATCGCTGTTTTGGCTGTAGGTGAAATTTTCGGCAGCAGAGATGTGGCGTTTCAGCTCATCCAGAAACGTTTTTTCAGAGCTGAATGTTTGTGCTATCATGGCATTTTCTGCCGGCTGGGCGCGGTGGTCAAATGTGGCAAGGATGATGTCGGCATATTCCGAACGTTTTTCTATCGGTTGGTTAAGCACAAGACGGAGCATATCGCGGATGTTGCGCGGGTGGTTAGTCATTGTGAGGATTTGGCGGGCAATCTCGGGGGTAAACTCTTTTTCACCGCGTTTATAGGGGCGGAGAAAGTTCTCGGTGCGGAGCGGGTTTGATGGATTGGTGATTTCGATGAACATTTTTGCTCCGGCTGGTTGAAATTGCTTTGTTGGTTTTCACCCCCTCCCTTACCTCCCCCCTCAAGGGGGAGGAGATATAAGGATGGATGTTGTCCCCCTCTCCCTTACCTCCCCCGCGCTGGGGGGAGGAGGTTAGGGATGATTTGTTGTTAGGTGTAGTATAGCAGGTTTGGTGGAGGGTGTCAATGTTTTATCGTCATCGCTCCGAGTGTGAGTTCGGAAGAGCAGGGAGATCCCTTGTCGGCTTGCGATGCAAGCCGAGGGATGACGCCCAACTTGTTGGGATAAAAAAAGGACAGGCAAGCCGAGGGATGACGTCCAAGTTGTTGGGATAGAAAAAGGATGGAGGGGAAAATCTGTTTATTAAGCGCGCTGGCTGTCTTTGGTTGTTCTCAACTTCGTATCAAGCGTGCGCGGAACAACCCGCTTTTTCTCGGGTTTGGGCTGCTCAATCTCAACAGCAGGCTTATTTTGGTGCATCGCAATTTGTGCTTCGGCCAGCCTTTGTGCAATCAAATCCGGCGCAGTGTTAGATGCGGTCTGTTCGGCAGCATTTTCAAAGTTGACACGTTTGCCTTTGGCATCTGTGGTATAAACCGAGGCAACCTCGCCGTCCGGCGCATATTCAATGCCGATAAACGGACGCCCGTCTACAATCAGCTCGCGCGAAACCAAAACCGGATTTTTACTCACAAGGTCAGAGTAGGTTTCTTTTAAGCTGGCGGGAACAAGGTCTACCTTGCAATCGAAATATTTTTGCTTTTGCAGGTCTTCCACTTTGCTGAAATCAACTTTTTTGTTCATAACACAAATCCTTTTCATTACGTTTTCTTTAGTATAACACAAAAAAAAGCGAATTTAAAGAGTAAAAATAAAATTCGTTTGATTTTTTTTGTTTTTGCTGATATAAGGGGCGGGAAACGATATTTTAAAAGGATTTGCAAGATGAAAATGAATGCGCAGCCGGTTCGCGGCACGAAAGATTTTTTGCCCAAAGAGGTGGAACTTCGCGATTATGTGCGGGGAAAAATTGAACAAACGTATAAAGCGTTCGGGTTTAACAAAATCCATACGCCGATTATGGAAGATATCGAGCGTTTGAACAAAAGCGACGGCGGCGAAAACCTTGCAATGATTTTCAAACTCTTGAAACGCGGGCAAAAACTCGACCTTTCCAAGCCGGATTTGACCGAGGACGATTTGGTGGACAGCGGGTTGCGCTATGATCTGACAATGCCGCTCTCGCGTTATTTTGCCAACAACCGGCAGTTTTTGAATATGCCGTTTAAATCTATTCAGATTGATCAGGTGTTTCGTGCCGAACGTCCGCAAAAGGGGCGGCTGCGCGAGTTTTTCCAGTGCGATATTGATATTATCGGCGACAGCTCGGTTAATGCCGAGATGGAGCTGATTGCGGCAACCACGGCGGCGCTTGATACCATCGGATTTAACGATTTTGTTATCCGCATTAACGACCGGCGGATTTTGACCGATATGATTTTGGGCGCGGGGTTTGCCGCCGATGACGTGATGAGCGTCTGCATTATCTTTGACAAGCTGGATAAAATCGGGCTGGAGGGCGTGAAAGCCGAGCTGTTGGAAAAAGAATACGCGCCGGCGGTTGTTGAGAAATTTATGGCGATGATTAGCGATGCGGAGGGCGATGCATTAGCGGCTGCGGAGAAGTATTGCCAAAACGCCGAGGTGGTTGCAAATTTGCGAAAAGTGCTCGACTATGCGAATGCGATTGCAAACGGCAAATATAAAGCCGTGTATGACAAATCGCTGGTGCGCGGAATGGGCTATTATACCGGTATGGTGTTTGAGATTGCCACGCCGAAGTTCGGCTCGTCGGTCGGCGGCGGCGGGCGCTATGACGAGATGATTGGCAAATTCTCGGGCGAATCGGTGCCTGCAGTCGGCTTTTCCATCGGGTTTGAACGCGTGTGTGCGATTTTGTTGGACGAGGGGTTTGTGCCGCCGTCAGAGGAAAAGGTTGTGCTTGCATATAATGCGGAAGATGATTTTGCCGCAGTAACGGCGAAAATCCGCGCGTTGCAGGCGGAGGGCAAAATTGTGACCGCCTTAAAACGCTCCAAGAAATTCGGCAAGCAGGTTGATGTGTTGGTAGCAGGCGGCTACACGCAGATGGTGAACTTTGCCGACGGCAGCGTTAAACAGCTGGGGTAGTTTAAGACTTATTGTTGTCCCCATCCCCCTTACCCCTTCCGCCGGGGAAGGGGAGGTTATGTTGCGAGGTTTCCCTCCCCCCTTGGCGGGGGAGGATAGGAGAGGGGGAAGTTATGGATTCAATGTTGTCCCCATCCCCCTTACCCCTTCCGCTGAGGGAAGGGGAGGAGATGGAGGCAGTTGCAGAAAAAAAACACAGCGCTCGGGGGAGGGCTGTGTTTTTCTTTTATCGGCGCTCGTAGAGGCGGATTTGCTGCGGAGTGCCGAGTTCGTACAGAACTTGCTTCGCAGGCGTGCGGAGGTTTCCGTATTTCAGGCAGACCTCAAGCAGTTCGGCTGCATTGTCAGACGTGGGGGCGTCTTCGAAGAGCTTGCGCAATGCCACGGGGGCAATTGTCGGCGAGAAAGTCTTAATCTGATAGATTAAGGCTTCTTGGCTGCTTGCGTCATTGCCGATAATGACCGGCCAGAGTGCGTTAGACAAGAAACGGTCGACTTTCAACAGCTCGTTAAGCGAGTATTTACCCGCTTGTTGATAGAGCTTTTTGAGCTTTCCGCGGGTTGTTTGCTCAAACATCTCGAAAATGTCGTTGTAGCCGTAGAGCTTGTTGCCTTGCCCCTTTTCAATGTAGCTGTCTTCAAGACCGCTCCAATTAAAGAGGTTTTTATACGCCTGCTCCAGTTCGGGGTCGCCGAACTTGCGAATTTGCTGGATTATGTGTTGCTGATTTCTCTTATTAGCAATGTAATCCATAGCGTTGTTCCGTGAGTTGTTTTTTTTCATAATAGTAATTGTTTAAATTCCACATAGACAATGTTCTCAACGATTGCCTGATACTTTTCCCATAATAATTAAAATTCTAGTCAAAAATAGTACAAAAATTTTCAATGTCAAGATGTTTTTGTATAAATTTGCTTTTTGTTTGCGGCGGGCATAAAAAAAGCCTCCCTTTGCAGGGGGGGGCTTTTTGGTGTGGACCGATTCGGGCGGATTAACCGCGGCGGCTGAAGAATGCGGCAAGAACTTCCTTGTTTACATTGTTCAGGGCTGCCTGTGCTTTGTCTTCGGCGTAAAGAGCCATCAGCTTGCGCAGGTATGCGGGGGCGACGCTCTTGATGAACGGCGGGTAAGTTTCCTGCTCGGCGAGCTCAAGCATCGAGAGCAGGGCTGCTTTTACCGCTTTGGCGCTTAAGCCGTCTAATAACGGCAGAAACGCTTTGTTGCCTTGAGTTGCCTCGGCGTTGACCAGTTCTGCGAAAAGATTTTTGGCGTAGAACTGCTCGAAAACCTTTTGGGCAGTGAGGAGAACCGTGTTGAACGAACCGTTGCGGCTGATATATTCTTCTACCGCGGCATCACGCAGAGGCGCAAGGACGGCATTGCTCATATGATACAGCACTCTTTTGCCGAACTGACCGTAGCTGGCGTCATAGGCGGCAATCTTGGCCTGGATGCAGGCGTCGTGAAACAGCTTGTCGAGAACGACAGTGATGCACTTTGCGAGTATGCCGGCAGCTTTTTCGGGGGTCAGCTCGTGCAGGTTTTTGCCCGAAACCGCCATAATATTGTAGGTGGCGAGCTCGGTGGCGACGGCTTGTTCCGCTTCGTTGTTTAGACGGTTGCGGAAATCGGTTTGGAAGTGCTTGAAAGCGGCTTCTTTGAGGGCGGCTTCCATTACTTTTTTAATTTGCGTCATTGAACAACAAATTTTATTTATTAAACATTTGTGAACTTATAACCAAACTTCCCGGTCGGTGGTGTTTATAATAGGGATAATAATTGGTTGATGGGGCTAATATACAGCATTTGGAAATTTTGTCAACATTTTTTTGAAAAATATTTTAATATGATTTTCCGCACCAGCGGATAGGGAGGGCGCTGTTGTGCGTTTGCTGCTGTTTGGGGGCGGGCGTATCCATCCCGATAGATTGGTATAACGCTTCGGCAAAGTCATCTATGCTATGGCTGTCGCAACGGGCAGCTTCAATCTCTGTTGCTATATGTTGCATCTGCTGCTGCCATTCGGGATTGCTGCGGGAACGGCTGCGCAGGTATTCGATGTTCCAGCGGGATAAGTCTTTGGGGAGGTGAATTTGATCTTCCAGCCGCAATAGTTTGTCTTCTGCCTCGCCTTTTTCCGTGACGGTATAGGCGCAGCGCTCTTTTTTGACGGTTGCTGCATTATCCGCAATTTTGAGTTGGGTGTCGACGGTTTCGTCTATCTTGCGTGTTAAATAGCCGTAGATGCCGAGGTCTTCTTTCGATTCCGCTATTGCACGCTTGCAAGCCGGTTGGTCGGAAGATGGCAGCTCTTTGGCGATGAATGATTCGGGGTGCAGCTCTGATGGTGCGATATACTCATTTGAACCGAATCGGCGCATATCCGAGAGGGTGCCGATGCCGCCACCACCTCCGCCGCCCGGAGGATCGTCATCGCCGTTACCGCCGCCACCTCCGCCGCCCGGAGGATCATCGTCGTCGTTACCGCCTCCGCCACTCGGAGGATCGTCATCGCCGTTACCGTTTTGAATGTTTTTAAGCGTGGCGTTGATTCTTTTGATTTCGTCACTGTTGTTATATAAAAATTCGGCGTTTTCGGAGATAAAGATTTTTATTTGTTTGGAAATTTGCTTTTTTTCTTCTTCGGTTCGGGCATTTTTCAATTGCTCTGTCAAGATGGCTAATTGTTCGATGATGTTAATGGTTTCAGCCTGCCTGATGGCGGGGGCTGCCTGTTCTTCGGTGATGCCGACGCTTTCCAATTTGGCGCAGTATATAAAGCCTTGTTCCTGACGCATAACCGCACGGCGGGTGTTTTCTTCATTATAGCCGGAGCGGCGCAGCTTTTTTTCATATTCGGCAAGCGCTTGCTCGGGCTGTATGCTGTAAACCATATTCGGCAGGTTTTCGGCATATTGCATCCGCAGGGCGACAATCTCGTTGTTTTGGTAGATGAGGTTTTGAAAGACGAGCTCGGTTGCGAGATTGCAAAAATCTTGCGGGGAGAGCTGACCGCTTAACACTTCGCGGGGGAGTGCGCCGTTGTAATAGGTGATAATCCACGGGGCGCGGGCGCTGATATATTTCCAGACCAGAAAGGGACTGTCGTGGCGCGATCTGATGGCATAGAGCGCGTCTTCCTTGATGTCGGGCTGATTAATCCGATCATAGTCGTAACGGCAGTTGCCTTTGAGGTAAGCTTTGAAATCTTCCAAATCGTCAATCATCGCGGCGTTCCCAAAAGATTAAATTTAGATTAGTATATCATACTTTTGGCGGTGTGTCAAAGGATAATTTGCAGCCTTTTTGCCGAGGGGCGGGGACGACAGCGGGAGATCCCTTGAGTGGCAGCGCCACCTGCAACGATTCGAGGGATGACGCCCAACTTGTTGGGGTAAATAAAGAGGGGAGGGGGTTGCCGCAAGGGATTCCTCCCCCCGGGGCGGGGGAGGATAGGAGAGGGGGAGGTGTTGGAGCTATATGAAGAGGTGGCAGTTGCAACAAAGGTGATTGGGAATATAAAAAAACGCTGTCTTTCCGGTGAGGGAAAGAGCAGCGTTATAGGGTTCGCGGGGTTACAGTCCCAGCATCTCCTTGATGGCGGAGATGGGCTCAGCGAGCTCGGGCATCTCTGCCACCTTGGCATCAAGGAGCGATGCCATACCGGCGAGCTGCTTGTCGCTTAACTCGCTGGGGTTTTGAAATATCAACACCAGAGCGGCGTCGATATTGATGTTTGAACTGTTCACGCGGGGGGATGTTTTTGTTGCCATAGTGATGGGGTTTAGAGTTAAACATTTTTGTCATTGTGCAAATAAGTGATAATCTGTAAAGAACATCGACAAACGCATAACTAACCCCGAGAAAACTCAAAGAAAACTACACATCCACCAAAATAATACAGATAATTACTTATTTACTGTCTGTCACTATATCACATTTTTTGGGGTTTGGCAAGCAAAAAAGTGAATGGATAGTTAAAAAAATGCTTTACATTTTGTTTTTTTGTGGTATGTAAAGCAAGCTTTGTATGGGGATGAGAATCGTTTGCGCGGTTTAAACCTCTGAAAAAGCATAATTAATCCCGTGGGGGAAGATAGCCAAATTTCTAACCACGGACCTTTTGAGAATAACAATTTTAGAATTGAGGTATTAAAATGGCTAAGTCTAAAAAGAAAATTTTAGGTTTAATCAAGCTTCAAATTCCGGCAGGCAAGGCAAACCCGTCTCCTCCGGTTGGTCCTGCTTTGGGTCAAAAAGGCTTGAATATTATGGAATTCTGCAAGGCGTTTAACGCAGCAACACAAAGCTTGGAACCGGGTATTCCGACGCCGGTTATCATTACAGCTTACGAAGACAAGAGCTTTACGTTTGTTACAAAGCTTCCTCCGGTTTCTTATTATATTAAGAAAGCTGCAGGCGTTAAATCCGCTTCCAAAACTCCGGGCAAAGAGTATGCCGGCAAAATCACTATGGCGCAGGTAAAAGAAATCGCCGAAGCCAAATTGCCGGATTTGAACTGCGCAACAGTCGAATCAGCTATGAATATGGTTAAAGGTCAGGCTGTTTCTATGGGTATTCAGGTAACGGAGTAAGGCGATGACAGGAAAAAGATTAGTAAACGCTTACAAGAACGTAGATAAAAATAAAAGCTACTCTTTGAAAGATGCTATCGCATTGGTTAAGGCTAATGCCGTTGCAAAATTTGACGAAACAATCGATTTGGCAATCAACCTCGGTGTTGACCCGAAATATGCTGACCAGATGGTTCGCGGCGTATGCGGGCTGCCGCACGGAAACGGCAAGAAAATCCGCGTTGCAGTTATGGCTCAAGGCGAAAAGGCTGACGAGGCTAAAGCTGCTGGCGCTGATATCGTTGGTGCTGAAAATCTGGTTGATTCCATCTTGGCAGGCAAAATTGATTTTGACCGCTGCATTGCTACGCCGGATATGATGGGCTTGGCAGGGCGTGTTGCCCGCGTTTTGGGTCCGAAAGGCTTGATGCCGAACCCGAAACTCGGCACCGTTACGATGGATGTTGCCAATGCTGTTAAAAAGGCAAAAGCAGGCGAAGTTCAGTTCCGTGTTGAAAAGAACGGTATTGTTCACGCCGGTATTGCAAAAGCCTCTTTTGACGAAGAGAAAATTTATGACAACGCAAAAGTTTTCATTGAAACAATCTTGAAAGCTAAACCGCAAACCCTCAAAGGCACATACTTGAAGAAGATTTCTTTGAGCTCGACGATGGGTGTTGGCGTGCGCGTTGACGCATCTTCCTTATAGGGGGCGCGCAAAAGCACAATCATTGCGGTGAATTCCCTCCTTTATGTACCGATTATGTACACCGCAGTCGGGAATTCGCTGCAAGCATTGCACTTTATCGCACCCTTGGCTACGCAGGGCTTTGCCCTGCTTTTTGTTTATGAAAATTTTAGCGTTTTTACTCTACTATAATAGCGAGTCGGTTTGGCTCGCTTTTTTGTTGGTGCTTTGGGAGGGGGGAATATTGCGGAGGGGCAATCATCCTCTTTTTTAGTCATTGCGAGGAGCGAAGCGACGTGGCAATCTTTGGAGAGTATGGCAGGCGGTTAATAGCTGATTGTGACAGTATAACTTCCGCTATATTCACCGGCAGGAATTTTGGCAGGAACATTCAGCGTGGCACCGACGCGCATTCTTTGTTGTTCGGCATTAAGCATAAAGGCATTGCCGGTGTCGGCATTGAAATTATTTACAGTCATTCCCCTGCCCATATCCACACTGTCGGGAAAGGTTACGTTTATTCTGGTGCCGGCAGCGCCTTCAACTTGAAATTCGCCGTTTGCTGCTGATTTGGAAGATACAAAGGATATTCCGTTTGGCGTGCGGTTGCCGTTATAATCCAGCGTTACGGTGCTGTTGGTATTCGGTGATATCAGTTCGCCAAAATTCATCGGGGCAATTTGTTTGATGCCGACAATAGTTCCGGCGCCTTCTCCGATGGTGATGGAAACTGGCATATTTGTATTTAGCTCGTCATTTAAAGGAATAGTCTGGCTGTAGGTTCCGTTAGCGCAAGTACCGTTGATGATTATGACGGCTGTTATATTGACGTCTTTGGTTCCTTGGAAGTTATTTAAGCTGCCATCAAAGCTGGGGACGATATTTACCCAATTGATGGTGCAACCATTGCCTTCAGTTGTTATCATGGGTGGCGGGTTTAAGTTTATTGTTGCGGTTTCGCCGTCTGGAACGGAATATCTTACTTTGCCGACATGACCGTTTGAAAGGACTGTGGCGTTTTGTATGTCTGTAAATTCGCTGTTTGTATATAGCGTAATTACTGTAAATTCGCCGGTTTGCAATATCTTTCCGAAACTCATCTGTTGTATCACCGAAGATGTTGCCGCGGCAAAACAGTTTGCTGACATCAGCATCAGCCCGAAAGCTATTTGAAATATTTTTGACATTGCAACTCACTTGGCTAAAAAATACGACCGTTTTATTTATACGTTAAAATCTTTTTTCAAACAAGCTTAAAGTATTGTTTTTACACAATGACAAAAAATACAAAATTGCTATAAAAAAACGGTCGTATTTTTTAAGCAGTTTTATGGGGAGCATAAAAAAAGACCGGCGTACGAGTGCCGGTCTGTCTGTTGTTTTTCTGGTATGGTATTTAAGGTAAAAAGATTGAGGTTATTCATCATCTTCTTCCGCAACCACCGCAGGCTTTTTGCGCTTGCGGACCTTGGCCTTGAGGCAGGCTTCCGTTGTGACGGGTTTTCCGACAACAACGCGCTTGTCG
This sequence comes from uncultured Alphaproteobacteria bacterium, assembly GCA_910576955.1. Lineage (GTDB taxonomy): Bacteria > Pseudomonadota > Alphaproteobacteria > RF32 > CAG-239 > CAG-267. The sequence continues at coordinate 55,673 of CAJTJB010000004.1, forward strand.
CTGTCAGCGATAAACTTGCGCTGTCGGTCTGCCCAGTTGATAACCCAGCCGGTTGTTCCGTCTTCCTTGACAGCCTTAACGGCGCCGAGGATTTTCTTGTTGTCGCCGCGGCGGACTTCATAGAAGCCGTAGGTTGCGGGCACGAGGGTTATGTGACGGGGAGCTGCGTATGCCTCAAATTTTTCGATACAAACGCCCATCGAAGAGTTCTGATAGGCTACATTTTTCTTTGCCATAATTATATAGTTTATGAGTTTAACATAATGCTTAAGGTGAAACTTGTTCGACCTGAAACATAGTAATTTATTTATTGAAACAGACAATATCACAATTTTGCGAGCTTGTCAACACTAAAAATGACAAATTTTACAAAAATTTTGACAAAACACTTATTTTTCAAGGAGATGGGGAAATTGAGATGCTATGGGAGATCCCTTGACGAATGGCTATGCCATTCGAGGGATAACATTAGGCGGGGGAATTAAAGGAGGGAGAGATTCGGTCCGAGCCTTTCAGAGGGAGGCGATAAAAGGAATGCTATGCATAGATATGGATTGCTTCGGTTATTGCCTTACGGCTTACCTCGCAATGACTATTAAACGCGAGTCATTGCTAGGAGCGGAGCGACGCAGCAATCTTTGGAGAGCAGGGAAGATAAGGAATGCTATGCATAGATATGGATTGCTTCGGTTATTGCCTTACGGCTTACCTCGCAATGACTTGCGGTTAGGTAGTCATTGCGAGGCTTGTTTACAAGCCGTGGCAATCTCATTCGGCAAGAGTATACCAAACTCTCATAAGATTGCTTCGTCGGACAGTGTCCTCCTCGCAATGACTGCCAGCGGCAGCTGCATAATTTTAGCTGCGGCGGACAGAAAGGAAACGTTTGAGGGTCTCTTTGCTTAAAACCGCCCATAACTCCCCCTTTTTCTTTGACAGTCAGAGGATTATATCTTAAAACTATGTGATATAGGAGAAAAAACAATGCGCCGTTTATGGATATTCTTGACATTGGCTCTGTGGCTTGCGGCTCTGCCCGCCCGCGCCGTCAGTTTGATTTCGGATGAAGAAACCGAAAGCTGGCTTTATGACCTCTTAACCCCGATTTTTAAGGCGGCAAACCTCCCTCTTAACCGCGATTATGTGCATATTGTCAAAGACGACAGCCTGAACGCGTTTGTCGGCGACCAAAACCATATGTTCGTGCACACCGGGACTCTCTTAAAAGCGGCAGACAGTAACGAGATTGAGGGCGTGCTTGCCCATGAAACCGGACACATTCTCGGCGGGCACATCTTAAGGCTTAAAATTAAATTGCAAGATATGCAAAAAGCAACGCTCGCCTCGCTGATTGCGGCGGCGGGAGCAGCGGCAGCATCGGGACGGGGCGATGCCGCGATTGCGGTTGTGCTCGGCACGCAGAGTTCGGCAATTAACGCCATCACCTCATATCAGGTCAGCGAAGAGCGGGCGGCAGACGAAACCGCCGTGCTGCTATTAAACAAAAACCATAAATCGGTTAAAGGTCTAAAGAACTTTATGCAAAAAATCCAAAACGCCAACCGCATGCAGGGGATAGAGGAAAGCCCATATTTCCGCACCCACCCGGTAACGGTCGAACGCGTGGCATTTTTTAACAGCAAACTCGCCAAAGAAAACCGCCGCCCCGCCGACAGCGCCATGGATACGCGCTTAAAACGCCTGCAAGCCAAGCTTTATGCCTACCTTGCGCCGCTGCCCGCCGTGCTGAAACGCTACCCGTTAAGCGATACGTCGGTTGCCGGAAACATTGCCCACGCGGTGTATTATATGCGGCTCAAAAACCTTAATGCCGCACTTAAATATGCCGATACCCTGATTAAGCTTGAGCCGAAAAACCCGTATTTTCGGGAGATTAAAGCACAGACGCTGTTTGAAAACGGCAAGCTCAAAGAGGCGGTGCGCGCCTATAAAGAGGCACTGGAACTCAAGCCCTCTTCCGAGCTGTTTAAATTAAGCTATGCCGAGGCGGTGTTAGCGGCAAACCCCACACGCGGCGAAATGGAAGAGCTGATACCGCTGTTGGAACACGTCAACCGCAATCAGGTTTATCCGACAGCATACCTATACCTCGGGCAGATATATGCTGATATGGGGCGAGTGGCGGAGGCGGATTATTTTGCCGCGGAATATAACAATGCCATCGGCGAAACCGCCATTGCCCGCCGGCAGCTTGCCAAAGCCTTAAAACAGCCGCTCCGCGCCGATATCAAGCTCCGCGCCGAAGACCTGAAAGTTAAGCTGGCGCAGGAAGAAAAAAAGAACTCGCTTTTTTAAGGAACAACAATGAAGAAACTGCTCGCCCTTTTGCTTTTTACCGCTGCAACCGCCAATGCCGCCGACGTGGTGATTAAATCGACCACCAACCGTGCCGAAACCGACATCGGCGATTATTGGATCGGCGAAGATTTTGCCGCAGGTTTCCGCAAACTGGGGCAAGAGGTTGACATTGACTATCGCGGTGAATATGCCCGCCCGCACACGCCTGAACCGGCGCTCAATATTTATATGCGCGGCTATACCAAATTTACCCCGCCGTTTCCGGAAGGGACGAATGTGCTGTATGTCTATTATCCGATGTGGCACGGTAAAAGTTCCACGCAACCGTTGAATAAGGCAGAATTAAACACCCGCGCGCCAATGCCCGCAGATACAAACCTTGATGATGACTTGCAAAACTTTGACCTAATCGCCGCCGCCTCGCCGACATACGCCGAAGAGCTGAAAGCCGCGGGGATAAATGCTGTCTACACGCCGCAGTTTACCAATCCCGAAAAGTTTTATCCTGCCCCCGATGACGCCCTTAAAACCGACATACTTTTCGTCGGCTCAAATTGGCACGACCGCACGAGTTTGCGCTATGCGATAGAAAGCGGATTTGATGTTGCCGTATATGGCTATAACTGGAGCGGTGTTGTACCCGATGAAATGTACAAAGCGCCGTATATTGCCAACCACGAACTGAACCGTTATTACAGCTCGGCAAAGATTGTGCTGAACGACCACCGTCCGGATATGAAAGCGGCGGGATTTGTCAACAACCGGATATATGACGCAACGGCAGCGGGAGCGTTGGTTATCTCCGACTATATGCCCGAGATTGAGAAAGCCTACGGCGACACCGTGCCGATGTATAAAAATAAGGAAGAATTAGCCGCATTGCTGACATATTATCTGACCCACGAAGAAGAGCGGCAGGAAAAAGCCAAGCGGGCGCGTGAGATTACGCTCGAAAAATTTACCAACGTTGCAGCAGCGCGGCAGATTTTGGGGACGGAATAAAGGGAACGGCGGTGCGCTTGCAGGAGGAGATTGCCACGGCTTGCTTTACTCACTCTGTTCGGACAAGGTGCCGGCGGCAGCTGCCCGAAATTATTGGGCGGAGAGTTTTCGAAAAATTTTAACTAAATTATAACCTTTTGATTATATAATACATTTATATCAGATAACAGCTCAAAATGTCATTTAATGCATGCAGCCTGTTCCTTTTGCTGTATGTTTGTTATAAAGAAGGGAGAGACGCGATGGCAGTCAGAAAGAAATTTATAAAACGCAGTTTTGCATTGTTATCGGGGTGTTTGCTGTGCCTGCCGCGGGCGGAGGCCGCCTCTGAATATATCAATCAAGGGCAGACGGTGGATAAACTGACGCTTAACGGTTATGAAACGGATGTGTACAATTACGGTACAATCAATGAGCTTGCCGGCGTTGTGTCCGGTTTTTATACATGGGATTACGCTCCGGTTTATGTGGGCGAAACCGGAACAATAAATAATTTGACTGCAGCGTTTGAAAGCAACGGTGTGAAGCCGTTAAGCGGTTATGGTAAATTTATTCAGGGCGGCGTGGTGGAAAATGGCGGCTATGTCGGTGTTATGTCCGGTAATTTTAATAATAACAATACAGCTTTAAGTGATTCGGGGATGATACTCGGCGGTTCTGTTGCCGTGACGGGAAGTGTGGATACGCTTTCTTCAAACTTTAACGGCAACAGTGCGGAAGTGAATAACGGCGATGTGTACGGCGGTGTTGTATATGTCAGCGAAGGCGGAAATATCCGAGATACCGGCGGCGACTATACTAATAATTCGGCTGAAAGCAAGAACGGTTTTGTACAAGGCGGGGCAATTTATAACGGGGGTGTGATTGAGCATATCAGCGGCACTTTTTCCCGTAATGAGGCGGCGTCAGAGGGGAATAATATTCAAGTTAACGGCGGCGCTTTGAGCAATTCGGGCGAAGTGGGAGAGCGTCCTTCCCTGCCGGCGGCTCTGCCGGCTTATGTCCGCGCAGAAGGAGAAACGGCTGCAATTGAGGCGGATTTTGTTTCAAATAAAGTAAAAGCGACCGGCGAGGGAAGTTTTGCAAAAGGCGGTGCGGTTTATAACGGTTCAAAGATACAGGGCATTAACTCCGGTTTTATCGGCAATAAAGCCGAAGCTGCCGGCGGATATGCTTATGGCGGCGCTTTGGCAAACGAAGGAGCAATTGATAAAATCAGCGGCGAATTTTCCGGTAACAGCGCAACGGCACAAAAGATTGCTCATGGCGGTGCTTTGTTTAATTCACAAAGTCTGGGGGCGGTGAACGCAGATTTTTCCGGCAATAAGGCTGTTGCGGACGGTGAGGCCAATGAAGTCAACGGCGGCGCATTAAGCAACTGGGGCAGTGTGGGGAATTTTCCGCGCGAAGAGGCAGAAATTTATTCTGCAGCCGTTCGTGCCGGCGACGAAACCGCCCTTCATGCTGATTTTGCTTTTAACAGTGCGGAAGCGTCCGGTGCCGGAAGTTATGCATGGGGCGGCGCCGTGTTAAATGTTGGCGATATTAACAATGTTGACGGTGTATACCAGAACAATACGGTAAAATCAACCGGAGCGGAAAGCTCTGCTGCCGGCGGTGCCTTTGCAAACTATGGCAAGGCCGGAAATATTAACGGCGTGTTTGACCGCAATTCGGCTGTGGCTAAAGGAGATAAAAGCTTTGCTTATTCCGGTGCATTGCTGAACTGGACAGGCAGCTCGATTGATTCCGTTAATGCAACGTTTACAAACAATACGGTAAAAGCTTCAGGCACTGAAAGTTATGCATTGGGCGGCGCTTTGGGCAACTGGGCGGTTATGAATAATGTTACGGCAGACTTTTTGAATAATTCTGCTGCAGCCGAGGGAACAGACAGCCTTGCTGCCGGCGGTGCAGTTTATTCGGAAAACGGTATTTCGTTTGTTAATTCTAATTTTTATAATAACAGCGTGACCACGGCAGACGGCGCGCAGGGGCATGGCGGTGCAATTGCCGGTACCGGTGTTGTGGTTGTGAGCGCAGACGGGCAAAACAGCGAGTTTAAGGGAAATACCGTCAACGGCGAAAGCAATGCCATTTATATGGCCGGCGGCGAATTACGGCTTGAGGCTTATAACGGCGGCAAGGTTGTTTTTTATGATGATGTGGACGGTTCTGAAGAGCTGGGGTATGATATGAATATATCGGGTGATGCCGTATCAACCGCAGAAGAGGGAGAAGCCACAAAAACCGCGCTTTCCTCCTCAAGCGAGATTTATATGGCAGATAACAAAGTTGACAACGTGTATAATATGAACCTTAATGAAGGCGGTGTGCTGCATTTGGGCAAAGATACGGCCATGAACGTTTATAACTACAACGGTAACGGCGGCGTTTTGAAACTGGATATGGAAGTTAATGAAGAAAACGAATATGTTAAAAACGGCATTATCAATGTGGCAAACGACGTGACCGGACACACGGATGTGTTGGTTAATTCGTTTAATGAAGAGGCATATAACGGGGCGCAAAGCAAGTTTTTGATTGCACGGTATGATGATGAACAGACGGAATCGGATTTTCGGATTGCCGGTGTTGAGGGCAGCCCGTATGCGTGGATTGCCGCGCGTAATCTTAATGCAGAAGATACGGAGGGCAGCACCTGGTATCTGGCTTTGAACGAAAAAGTGCCTTATCAACCGGAAATTACGGCGTATACCGGTATGCAGCGGGCACTGCTGGAACAAAACCGCAGCATTGCCGACGGGGTTTCTTCCGGACTGGCATTTGAAAAGCTTCAAAAGTGCAACGGCTGCAGCTGTTCTCGCTACAGAAGACCGGTTAAACCGGAAAAGAGTCTTTGGGGGCATATCGGCTACAGAAACGCGAATATTAAAGCGCCGTCAGACATGGATGCAACCGTTGAAGATTTAACCGCCGGTTTGGATTTGTATCGTGATTATGCACATCGTGCCGGCGTGTTTGCCGTTGCCGGAAAGGGCGAATATGATTTTTCGGGCAAAGGGGAATATTTCTCCAGATATAAATCTGACTTGGATATTAAGAGCTATACGGGTGGTTTGTATTATAAATATGACCGTAACCGACTGGCCTTTTTGGCAACTTTGTTTGCCGGCAAGTCTGATTTGGACGTGAAAGCCAAACAAAGCTATGTTGAGGCTTCGACTGATGCGATGCAATACGGGGCGTCTGCAGAGCTTGCCAGAAGTTTTGCCATTTCCAGATATTTGAGCCTTGAACCGAGTTTGGGATTGCGCTATATGGCTCTGGATATTGACAGCTTTGCCGATAATCGCGGCAAAACGATAGATTTTGACCTGATGCACTATCTGGAAGCAGAGTTAGGGCTGAAATTTGAATATAACTTCTGCAACGGCCGGTGCTCAAACAAACTGTATGTTAAGCCGAGCGTGCTTAAAACCTTTGCCAAAGGGGCAAAAACCCGCATTACCAAAATGGCAGAAGCCAAAACTTATGATGACGAGGTGTTGGGACGGGTGGAAGCCGGCGGCTCTTTCGGAATTTCAAAAAGCCTTTCCGGATATGCCGCAGCGGGCTATACGTTTGGTGAAGACTATGACGCATACGATGTTAATGTCGGGCTGAATTATGCTTTTTAACAAATTGTGACATTGTGGGAGAAAAAGCTCTTCCGGTTTATCCGAAGGAGCTTTTTTTATATCAAAAAACCACCGGAGAAGCCGGTGGTTTGGGGTGATGTTTAAGGTAACATCCGGTGGCTTCCTAAAGAGCCGACACCCGAAAGATAGATTGTTTCAGCCGGAGTGAACTTTTGCTCGGAAATAAAATTCAGGGCGCTGATAAGTTCAGTCGGAACCGGTTGTTCGTATGTTCCGCTTTCTATCTCCCATAAGGTTTTCTCAATAAATTTTGCATTGTGCGTATCAACCTCCGTGGGATTTTCGAGCTGCTGCAAGTGCGTGAGTTTGTTTGTAAGCAGGGGGACGATTTCCTTTTTTGAGGCGACGTTAAACGCAATGATATGCACTTTTTCCAATTTACCTTTGTTGTTTTTGGTGGTAAACGTGTCAATCCAATGCAAATCTTTGTCGGCAAATTGAGGAGCCGGAATGAGCAAAATGCTCATCATAAAATACTTTTCCATACAAAAAAATTTTAGATGTACAACAATAATTTTTAATTTACGCTGTTGCTTATAACATATTTTTTTATTTAATGCAACTAAAAAATGCTTGCAAAATAAATTTTGGCGGTTAAAATGCGGGGCTATGGAAAAGATTGGTTTTACAAATAACGCGATGATGCGAATGATGATGGGTTATATCAGGCAATAACGCACCCGTCGGCGCTATGGAAAATCAATTTTTAAGAGGCGGGGCAATCCCGTTTTTTTTATTTTTGCAAAGGAAGCCATAATGAAGAAATATATCACTACTCCGATTTATTATATTAACGGCGCGCCGCATATCGGGCACGCATACACCACCATTTTGGGCGATGTTTTAAAAAAGTTTGAAACGATGCGCGGCACCGAGGTTTTTTACACCACCGGAACAGATGAACACGGGCAGAAAAACCAATCGAGCCAGCAGGAAAGCGGTTTGGAACTTAAAGACTTTTTGAAAATGCGCAGTGATAATTTCCGCAACCTCTTTGACAAGATGGATATTGACTATGACTTTTTTGTACGCACCTCCACAGACGAACACAAAGCGGTGGTGACAGACGCGCTGAACTATATTTTCAACAAAGGGCTTGTGAAGAAAAAATCTTATGAGGGGCTGTATTGCGAGGGGTGCGAACAGTTTAAAAAGCCGTCGGATTTGGACGAACACGGCAATTGCCCTGACCACCAGAAAGCGCCGAAACTCATCACCGAAGAAAACTACTTCTTCCCGCTTGAAGAGCACCGCCAATGGCTGATTGACTACATCAACACGCATCCGGACTGGATTAAGCCGGCACGCTATGCGAAAGAGGTTTTGGGAATGCTCAAAGAGCCGCTGGATGACCTCTGCATTTCCCGTCCGAAAAGCCGCGTTTGGCTCGGCGTTGAGCTGCCGTTTGATAAGGATTTTGTGACCTACATCTGGTTTGATGCGCTCATTAACTATATTTCCTCCATCGGGTGGAAGTCTGATGGCGATAATACGGCATTTAACGCGCTGTGGGAACACTCGACGCATTTGCTAGCGAAAGATATTTTGAAGACACACGCCGTTTATTGGCCGATTATGCTCAAAGCTTTAGGCATTAACCCGCCGGAGCACCTGATTGTGCACGGTTACTGGCTCGGTGAGGGCGGTATTAAGATGTCCAAATCTCTCGGCAATGTGGTTGACCCGTACGAGGTGATGGATTTGATGGGGATTGAACCGTTGCGTTTTTACCTTTGCAACGCGATGTCTTTGACCAACGATTCGCAGATTAGCGTTGATTTGCTCAAGCAGGGCTATAAAGTTTTAGCAAATAATATCGGCAACCTGCAGATGCGCGTGTTGAAGATGATTGCCAAGAGCACGGGCGGCAAAGTTCCGGCAAATGTTTCGCTTGCGGCGGAAGACAAGGCGCTGCTGGAGGGGATTGCAAACACGTTTGATCGCATTTATAAATACGGCGACAGTTCTTTGGAAACCGTGTCCGAACTCTCTAACGAGATTTTGAAAGCGGGCGGCGACGTCAATGCGTATTTTGCTGCTAACGAGCCGTGGGTTTTAGCCAAAGACGAGAGCAAACGCCAGCGTTATGAAGCGGTGATTTACACCACGCTGGACGCGCTGCGGTTGATTGCGGCGGCGGCGTATCCGTTTATGCCGGTGATTTCAGGCAAAATTTTAGCCTCGCTCGGGTGCTCGGCAAAACCGTCGGCGGCGTTTAAGCCTTGCGACCTGCCGGAGGGGGGGCAGACTGTTGTTGGCGCACCTCTCTTCCCTTTCCTCGGGTAAAAACCGTGTAATTTTGTGAATTGACTCCAAGATGGAAGCCCCTCTTCAGTCGGGTCAGTGGCAGCGCCACGGGCATAACTTACTACGCTCCCCTCCTTTGGGGGACATCTTGGGGCACTTCGCAAAATTCCGCGGTTTTTATAGGACCATTAACGGGTTGCTGTTTGCTTACGGATGGAATGGTTTCACCCTCTCCTGTCCTCTCCCTCAAGGGAGAGGGACGCATAAGGCGAGCTTATCACATAGACTTTCTCCCCCTCAAGGGAGAGGGACGTATAAGGTGAGCTTGCCGCAGGGATTTCCTCCCCCTTGAGGGGGGGGAGGGTAGGAGGGGGTGAGGAAAAAAACTTTATTATCGGGGAATTGCAAGAGGTTTATGGGGCAAAAAAAAGCCTCCGGTCAGGGAGGCTTTTTGCGCGTTAGAAAAATGTTATCTGAAACGGGTGAGCTGCAACAGTCCGGTTAAAAACCAGCCGAGGGCGATTGTCCCGAGCCCCGCAACAATGCTCGTTTGGCAATAATTGCCGTGGTGGAGCATCAGGAGAATGTTTAGTAAAAACAAAAAGCCCGAGATGTAACACATGGTTGTGAAACGGGACATCAGCTTTTGTTTTCGGACTTCGCGGGCGAGGTTTTCGTATAGTGCCGAGCCATGCAGAAAACAGATGTTGAAACTGTCAAAAAAGATGACGGCAAGTGCCAAAATCCAGATGCAGCGCGGCAGATATGTCCATATAATATCGGTTTTGGGCGGGGTATCGCCGATGACAGTCAGGAGAATGCCTGCAATGCCGCCCAGCGCAAACACTGCCCAGTATAACGTGATGATGGATTTAATCTTCTCTTCGCGGCTTGTTTGCGGTTCGCTTTCCTGCCCGTTGGCAAGAGAACATTTTTTGCTTTTTTCTTTTTTCATAATCGTAATGTTAAGTGACATAATAATTGTTAGTTGTCCGTAAGCTACTATGCATTCGGGGGGTTGTCAAGCGGTTTTAAAAGAAAGGCTGGCTAAAAAACAATATCAGAACCGGCGAAAGCAGGGCGGCAAATAAAATCAGTTCGTTGCGCGGGGAGATTGTGCCGCAAGGGATTCCCCTTCCCGTGGAGGAAGGGGATAGGGGATGGGGAGGGATGGATTCAATGTTTTCACCCCCACCCGTCCTCACTTGCTCCGTAAGGGTGCGCTTATTGCGCGCCCTAACTGCGCTTCGGTCAAGCCAGTTCTAGGGTTTGCTTTGTTGGCGTTGCCGCCAAGTCGCTCACCAAGCACTGCTATTGCTCTCGGCAAAAACAACACACCGTGTTGTTTTATCCTGCGAGCCCCTCAAGGGGGAGGGGTGTTAAACCGAGGGAGATCCCTTGAGTGGCAGCGCCACCTGCAACGATTCGAGGGATGACGCCCAACTTGTTGGGATAAAAAAGAGGGGTGGGGCGGTGTGGGGCGTTACCATATGCCGGTTTGGAGGGTGTGGGCGATTTTTTTTGCGCGTTTCGGCGTTTGATGGGCATAGTCCGATTTCAAACATTCGGCGGCAGCGGCGGCGAAGTCTTTGCGTTCGACGGCTTGCAGCATTTTTCTGAACCGGCGCAGCCCTTTTATTCCCAGTTGGAAACACATATCCAAGAGCGCATATTGCCGGTCGGGCGTGAGATTTTCAAAATCCCGCACCGTGCGTTTTAAGCTCTCGTAACAACGCGTGATGTCGTTGCGCAGGAGCATTTTGGCGGCGTTTTTGGTGATGCCGTGCATATAGTCGCCGAGCGCGCGTTTTTCTTCTGTGGTTGGCGGGTTGTCTTCCAGATTTCGCCCCACGCCGATGGTCAGCTTGCCCCTTGTGCAGCGATATGGCATCAGTTTCAGTCCCTCGTGTTTGATTAAGCGGTTGCACCAGTCGTTCATATTGTACATTTTCTTCTCCTATGATGAATTTTGCATAAAAAAAGGCGCTCGTTTCGAACGCCGGTTGATTAGTTTGCTTGCTGATAAGCTTATATGTTGTCCCCCTCTCCTAACCTCCCCCTCCAAGGGGGAGGAAAGTTTTGTGGCAAGTTTTTCTCCAAAGTTCTCCTCTCCCCTCGGAGGGAGAGGATGGGTGAGGGGGATAATATTTTAGCAATTTTGTATAATAAAAAAAAGGACGCAAAATGCGCCCAATTTTCGAATTATGACGTATCTTAAAACGCCTTGTGTCATAAAGTCAATACTTTTGGGGGATAAAATGCAAAAAAAATCTATAAATGCAAAAAGATGCTTGCACTTTTGGGAAAAAAGAATTATAAAGCCCCTGATATTTGCCTGAATAGGGATTTGGCAGAAAGCATCGGCGGTTTGCAGAAATGAATATTAACCTTTGCCGCCCTGACTTTGCCGCAGAGTTTGCCGTATGGCGTTTCGGGCGGATATCCGGCATAAGCGCCGGCGCGGAACGCAATGAATAACAATAAAACCGCCCCCTTTGCCGCTTAACCAAGAGAATATAAACCGTATCGCCTGAACATAGCGGGGCGATAATTATTAGTTAGGAAATAACAGTTATGAAAAGAATGTTGATTGATGATACTCAACCCGAAGAAACCCGCGTGGTGATTGTGGACGGGAATAAAATTGAGGATGTAGAGTTCGAATCTACGGCAAAAAAACAAATTAAAGGCAATATCTTTACCGCAAAAGTGGTCAGAATCGAACCTTCGCTGCAGGCGGCGTTTGTGGACTACGGCGGGAATCGCCACGGCTTTTTGGCATTCGGCGAAATCCATCCCGATTATTATACCGTTTCCGACGAGGTGCGCGATGAGGTTGCCAAAGAGGTTGACGAGATAATCGAGCGCAAGCGGCAATATCAGGCGGAGCGTAAAGCCGAGCAGGAACGCCGCAAACTTGAGCGTGAGCAGAAACGTGCCGAATACGAGGCGAAAAAAGCAGCCGAGGCGGCAGCTATGGCAGCGGCGGAGATGGCAGCTCGGGAAGAAAATGCGTCGGCAGATGTTGCAGAAGCGGAAGAACCGGCAGGCATTGAAGAAAGCGCCGAAGTTATCACTGTTGCGGCTACGGAAGCGAGTGCGCCGGAAGTATCCGAAACTGCGGTTGAAGAAAACACGGCTGAAGAGCCGGTTGCGTTGGATGGTTGCGGCTGTTCGGAAAACTGTGCGTGCCGCGCGGAAGACGGACATTGCCACTGTGCCGAAAACGGCGTTTGCACCTGTTCGGAAGAATGCCATTCAGAAACTCACGAATGCGCTTGCTGTCATCAGGCGGAAGCCAATGAGGGTGAAACGGTTGCCGAGAGTGGTGAAGAAACAGCGGAAGTTGAGCCTGCAGAGGCGGAAAATGACAACGGCGGCGAAGAAAAGCCCCGTCGCAGAACCCGCCGCGGTGCGAGATTTTTGGGTCGCCGCGCGCCGAAAGGCAAATATAAAGTATCGGCAGATGCCAGCGGTTTGCGCGACGAAATGGTTGCCGAAGAGCTGGACGAAAGCGATGTTGCCTCTATGGATGATGACGAAGACTATGAGTCCGAAACAAGCAAAGACTTTGATAATGACGATGACGAGGCAGATTTTGAGCGCTATCTTGAAATTCAGCGCAAGTTGATTTTTGCCCGCAAATTGTATCACCGCTCGACGATTCAAGACGTGATTAAAGAGGGGCAGGTGCTCTTAATTCAGATTGTGAAAGAAGAGCGCGGCAACAAGGGGGCTGCGTGCACGACGTATCTTTCCCTTGCCGGGCGCTATTGCGTGTTGATGCCCAACCGGATTAAGTCCGGCGGTGTTTCGCGCAAAATTACCTCGGGCAATGACCGCAAACGCTTAAAAGAGATTATCCGCGATTTGCCGCTTAATGACGATATGTCTTTGATTGTGCGCACCGCGGGCGAAGACAAGCAGCGCGAAGATATTGTGCGCGACTATAACTATCTTATCCGTTCGTGGAACCATATCCGCCATTGTTCGTTGAGCGTGGCGGCGCCGGCGCTGATTTATGAAGAGGGCAACCTTATCAAACGCGCGCTCCGCGATATGTATACCAAAGACATCAGCGAAGTGATTATTGATGGCGAGGCAGCTTATAAAACCGCCAAAGATTTCAGCAAAATCCTCTCGCCGAATATGGGGCGCAAAATTAAATGCCGCAAAGAGGGTGAAATTCCCGTGTTCCAGCATTATCAGGTTGAAAAAGAGCTTGATAAGCTGCATAATCCGGTGGTTCAGCTGCAGTCGGGCGGCTATCTCGTTATTAACCCTACCGAGGCGCTGGTGTCGATTGACGTTAACTCCGGACGGGCAACGCACGAAATGGATATTGAAGAAACCGCGCTTAAAACCAACCTTGAGGCGGCAGACGAAATCGCCAAGCAGCTGCGGATGCGCAATCTTGCAGGTCTTGTTGTGGTCGACTTTATCGATATGGACGAGCCTGCGAATAACCACGCGGTGGAAAAACGGATGAAAGAGGCTATGAAACCTGACCGCGCACGCGTGCAGATTGCGAAAATGAGCATTTTCGGGCTGTTGGAAATCTCTCGCCAGCGGATGCATTCTTCCTTTGTGGAGAGCAACTATGTGACTTGTCCGTATTGCCGCGGGCAGGGCGTTCAACGCACGACCGAATCGGCGGCGGCGCTCGTTTTGCGCGCCATCGAAGAAGAGGGTATCAAAGGTTCATATAACCGTCTGGAAGTCAAACTGCCGCAGGATATCGCAATTTACATTTTGAACCACAAACGCCGCATTCTTGCCGATTTGGAAGAAAAATATGACCTTGAAATCGTTGTGACGGCGGACAGTGCCATTAAAAATATCTGCGACTACAAAATCGAACGCAGCCGCGTTGCCAAGGCTAAACCGGCAGCTGTTCCGGCTGCTGCCTATGTGCCGATGGAAGAAGAGGCTGAAGAACCGGAAACCGTGGCAGCCAACGAAAACGAAGAGGCGGAAGCATATGATGTCGAAGAGAGCGAAACTTACGGCAGACGTTCGCGCCGCAACCGTTTTGACCGCCGCCGCAACCGCTCGCGCCGCAATAACCGCTACAACCGCGACAGTGAAGAGCGCGAGGTTTCAGCACCTGCCGCAGTAGCAAAAGAAGAAGAGCCGAAGAAGAAGGCGTGGTGGAAGAAACTCCTCGGGTAAAAACCGTGTAATTTTGTGAACTAATTCGCGGATGGAAGCCTCACTTCGTCGCGTCGTGTACGTTTATGTACACTCGTGCTCCTCGGAGGACATCCGCGATTATTTCGCAAAATTCCGCGGTTTTTATAGGACCATTAACGGAGTGTGATTTCTTTTTTATGTTGTCCCCCTCTCCCTTACCTCCCCCGCCAAGGGGGGGAGGAGATGTTTGCTGCGTGGAATTCCCCTTCCCCGGGAGGAAGGGGATAGGGGATGGGGAGGTATTAGAACTCTTGCCGGTGGGGCGGGGCTGCGGTTTGGAGAAAGTAAAATTCTTAACGAGCGTATTTTCTTTTTTTGTAGCTTTATGTTGTCCCCCTCTCCCTTACCTCCCCCGCCAAGGGGGGAGGAGATGTTTGCTGTGTGGAATTCCCCTTCCCCGGGAGGAGGGGGATAGGGGATGGGGAGGTATTAGAGCTCTTGCTGGTGGGGCGGGGTTGCGGATATTTGGATTTTTTGTTTATAACCTTTTCTTTTTGCGTGCAATGGCGGGTTTTTGCGTTAAACTCGGCGTATATGATAATTTATTCGGGCGGTTTAATATGCTGAATTTGAAAAAAACTGGGGCGATTTTAGCGGTGATGCTGTTGGCGGCGTGCGTGCGCGAGCAGACTATTGCCGTGCCGCCGGAGGGGATGAAATGCGAGGAAAGCCCGAAAGAAGAAGTTTGGGTGCCGATGCCAGTTTCGCGCGCGGGGATTCAATATTGTCCGAACAACCGGCGTTGTACCGGTGAGCCTTTATTGCCGCCGCAGCCTTGCGAACAGCCGATGCCGACATATTATGACAATCTTTCCGAAACAGAGGTTGCCGAGGGCGTGTTGCTTATTCATCCGCTGACACGGGCAAAAGTTTTGTGTTTTGACCAGTCAGGCTGGAGCGCGGTTGAATGCGCGGAGTATTTTCGCGCGGCGGGCTATATGTTGGCGACCGATATTCCGCAGTTTGCCGGACGGTATGACTTTTTGCGCGAGGGTACATATCCTGCCCGCAGATGGCGCAAAGACGAACATATTCCACGGTGGTAAATTTGCAAAATCTCCCTTTCGGGGGATTTTTTTTGACAATCCGAAAAAAATATGCTAACTTATATATATTAACGAATAAAATTTGGAGTGTCTGCCATGACTGAAAACCAGCTTGAACTTTTAAGATGCAAAATGAATGATGCGGGTTGGCGCGAAGTCTGCCGCGATGTCAAATTTAATGAACTCCATTGTTTTTCGCTTGGCAAAGATAAATTTGCGTTTGCCGTCTGGAATAAAAAAGAAGAAGTACCGGCGGATGAAAAGGATACATATCGCTTGCAAATGCTCGGCGACCCTCATTGTACGGGCAGTTATAAATATCGCTATGATACGCCGTTTACCAAAACGGAATGCGTGGTGTGCATAGCTCCGCTCGGAATAACAGG
Organism: uncultured Alphaproteobacteria bacterium; assembly: GCA_910576955.1. Classification (GTDB taxonomy): domain Bacteria; phylum Pseudomonadota; class Alphaproteobacteria; order RF32; family CAG-239; genus CAG-267. The sequence continues at coordinate 71,528 of CAJTJB010000004.1, forward strand.
AGAGCTTAAGGGGGGCTTGAAATGGCTGCACGGCAAGTCGCATTCGGCATATGATTATGAGGGCGGGCGCAGAGAAGTGACAAAGCATCACGACATCGCTTTCTCTGAATTTAGTTTTCGCGGGGCGCAACACTCGTTTTGCGTGAAAGATTATGTGGATATGACGGATATGGATGCCGTGGGCGCGTGGATTATGCGCGAGGCCAAAGGGATAACGAATAACAAGCGTTTTGAAAAGAGCTATACGGTTGGTGAAACGGCGGAAGAAAAAGCCCAAAAACAGGCTGCAGCGCAAGAGAGAATGCAGGTTTATGCGGCGGTATGCAGCCGGCTGATGTCGGCAGAAGAACGAAAACGCTGGAAGAGAATTGAAAACTTCAGCAAGCTGCGCAAAGCCGTGGCGGCAAAACGCGTGACACTGGCTCAAAAAATCGGCGCGAAATTTGCAAAAGCGGCAAAACAAATGTCTGCTGGCCGCGGAAAATAAGCTTTATCAGACAATTTGCGTTTGAAAATAAATAAAACAAAAGTTAAGAAAAAGTAAAAATATTTCTTGACATTGTTTTTATTTTGTTCTATTTGTCGCTTATGATAAAAATTTAACCAAAGGACTGAAATATGGTATGCTGCGTGAAGACGGCGGCGCTTCAAGGCATTACGGCGCAAATTGTGGAGGTGCAGGTCAGCATCGGGTCGGGGCTGCCGGCGTTTGTGATTGTCGGGCTGCCTGATAAGGCTGTGAACGAGAGCAGGGAGCGGGTGCGCGCGGTTTTTACGGCGCTGGGGCTTGAATTTCCGCACGGACGGATTATAGTGAACCTCACGCCGGCGGATTTGCTGAAAGAGGGAACGCACTACGATTTGCCGATTGCGCTTGCCTTGTTGGGCGCGATGGGCAGCGTGGAGGCGCAAACGCTTCACGGGCATTTGTTTATGGGGGCGCTCGGGCTTTCGGGCAAGATTGAGGCGGTCGCGGGCGTGTTACCGGCAGCTATGCGCGCGGCGGCAGAAAAACTCGGCATTGTTTGTCCGGTTGATAACGGCGGAGAGGCGGCTTGGAGCGGCAATCCGGATATTTTACCGGCAGAGCATATTTTGCAGTTGTTGAATTATTTTAAAGGAACGGCGATGATTGCCCCGCCGCAGAAACCGGAAATCAAAAAATCGGGATATGCGCTGGATATGGCGGATGTCAAGGGGCAAGAAAGCGCCAAACGCGCGATGCTGATTGCCGCGGCAGGCGGGCATAATCTGCTGATGGTCGGACCTCCGGGCAGCGGCAAGACAATGTTAGCCGAGCGGCTTAACACGATTTTGCCCGAGATGACCGCCCAAGAGGCGTTAGAAACGGCGATGATTTATTCGGTGGCGGGAAAACTTAACAATACGATAGATTTTTGCCGCCCGTTTCGCGCGCCGCATCACAGCGCCTCAACGCCGGCGTTGGTTGGCGGCGGCAGAAAGGGCGTTCCGGGGGAGATTTCTCTTGCGCATAACGGCGTGTTGTTTTTGGACGAACTACCGGAATTTCAGCGCGCGACGCTGGATGCACTGCGGCAGCCGCTGGAGAGCAAAAGGGCGGTGATTGCCCGCGTGATGGCGCATACGGAATATCCGGCGGCGTTTCAGCTGGTGGCGGCGATGAACCCGTGCCGCTGCGGCTATCTCGGCACAAAAGAACGGATGTGTCCGCGCGCACCGCAATGTGCGGCGGAATATCTGGGCAAGCTGTCCGGACCGTTTTTGGACCGCTTTGATATGCAGATTGAGGTGCCGGCGGTGAATCCGTATGAGTTGACATCGGCAGAAAAAGGGACGGGGTCGGCGGAGATGCTTAATAAGGTTAAAGCCGTGCGGCAGATTTCGGCAGAGCGACTCGATAAAATCGGCGAAAAAAATATGTTGACCAATGCGGAATTAAAGGGAGAAATTTTAGAAAAAATTTTGGATATGGATGACAATTTGCGCAAATTTGCCGCGGAATCGGCGGAAAAGTGCGGGTTGACGGCCAGAAGCCTGATGCGCATTTTGCGGTTAGCAAGAACAATTGCGGACTTGCAAAATGAAAAAAAGGTGTCTAAAATGCACTTGATTGAAGCTTTGTCTTATCGACATCGGCTTTTTAAAAAACCATATTAGGAGAATAAATAATATGTCAGCGACAAAAGTTTTGAAAAAAATACTTTGCGGCGTGATGGCGTTAGGGCTCGTGTTCGGGGCTTTGAACGTTGTTGCCGCAACGCCTGACTGTCCGGATTGCCCGGCTGACAAAGACGGCAGCCTTTTCCCCGGAGGGTCTTGCGAAAACTGCGGCAGTGCCGAAGTTATTGATAAAGACGGCAGCATTTTCCCCGGCGGCGGGTGTGACAGATGCAGCGCGAGCCGCAAGTCTGATAAAAAAGTGCGCATTGTGGACGGACCGCAAAAACGTTCGTGCCCGAGCTGCCCGCAGCCCGAGTTCCGGACAAAAAATTATGTGTTTGCACAGCCGAGATATAAAAGCAATGCCGCGAATCGCAATTGCTGCGATTTGGCTTCCTTTGCGCTGACACATGTTGACTTTAAACTTAATAACCAAGATGGGTACAATCCGTATTCAGGGCATGTCGGTAACTACCGTTTCCGTATTTTCGGGTGCAGACGCGCAACAAAAAAGGCTTTTTTAAACCACGGGCGCGTTATCCAAAAAGATATGGCTTTTAATTCCGTCTTCAAAAGAGCCGCTGACAAATGCTATAAAGTTATGGAAATTCCGAGTGATGTCTGCTTGGCAGATACGTCGGTTAAGCTGCCCGAATATGCCTTGACCGCAGAAATTACAAACTTCTTTATGAATGTCTGCGATGAATACGACTGGGATAAGGCTAAAAAAGCCAACAAACGCAACGGCACGGCGGAAATGACCGTTACTTGGCGTTTGATGAACCTGAGCCAGAGCAAAGTTTACTGGAAAGGCGTGACCACCGGTTATGCAGAGGTTGAAAACGGCGTTTACGAGGGTGAAGTTAAGCTTGCAGAGGGCGCATTTGCCGATGCGGCTGCCAGACTTTCGTCATTGCCGGGTTTTGAAGAACAGCTCAAAATGCATATTTCCGCAGAAGAGCAGGCTCGCGAGCGGGCGGCTTTAGTGGCGTTTGACGCGAAATTTAACCCTGGAAAATGCTATTTTGCCAAAGAAGTCGAGTATACGCGTTCTTGCGATTATGCACCGCAGCCGCAGTGTCCGGCAGTACGCCGCCCGATGTGCCCGTGTGCCGTTCAACAGCCTTGCGTGTGCAATCAGCCGGTTTGCTCCTGCCCGCCGGTCAGCTGCCCGTGTGCTCCGGCAAAACCGAAAGTGGAAGAGTTTGTAGATGTTAAAACGCAAACGACCACAATTGAAAAGAAAATTATCACCACAACCAGAGTAGAAACGCCGGCGCCGGTTTGCCAGCAAGTCTGCCGTCCGGTTTGTCCGAAGAAGAAAACCGTGACAACAACGGTTACAACGGTTGAGGAAGAAAGCTGCCCGATGCAGTGCTCGCAGAAGTGTGAACAGCCGAAGTGCAAGAAAATCTGCACCGAAACCTGCGAAGAGGGCAGAAAAAACTGCTCGACGGAATGTGTGGAAGACTGCGGAGGCAAAACAGTTGTCGAAGAACCGGTGAAAGTGGTTGAAAAAGTTGTCCGTGTTCCGGCGCCTGCGGTTGAAGAAACCGGCGGTGTTGAGGTTGAAAACGTATCGACCGCGGCTCAGGTTGAGGAAACCGGCGGCGTGACCGACAGCCATCGCGTGTATGAAAACTGCATCGACGAGAACGGCAATGTGATTTCTGACGGCAGTTGCACAGTGGTTGACGATAACTGGGTTGATTTGGATGGTTATTCGGTTGATGCCAAACTGTGCATTGTGGATCGTCCGCCGTATGCAGAGTTGAGCCCCGAAAATATGCTCAAAATCCGCGGTTCGGTGGTTGATGTGACCAATGCCAAAGGTGTTAAAGGCAAGGGGTTGGTTATTTCCGACTCGTTTATCCTCACCTCGGCTGGTTTGGTGAACAAACTACAGAATACCTATGATGTTAAGACGATTAACGGCGATACACTGAAAGCCAAGGCTGTTCGCGTTAACCCGAGCAAAAACACCGCACTGTTGTCTTTGGATAAGCCGACGGCTTATACGCCGCTTTCCTTGAATTTGGAATTGCCGGCAATTGACCAAGAGGGCTTTATCGCATTGGGCAACGAGGGCGAGGGTTCAAAGAACTATATGGATGATAACGGCAAAATTTACGGTTATCGCTATACGGATTCGCTCGGAACGGAGATTATTGTTGATACGCTCGTTCAGAAAGTTTCAACCGGCAGCGTGCTGATTGATAAACTCGGTACGGTCAACGGCATATCAAACTCCGGCAAGCAGACCGAAGACGGTATGGATTTGTTCATTCCGACCGAAACGGCATTGCGCAGCTTGGGCTTGTCTATCTGCGAAAAAGTGTATGAGAAGAAAAGCCCTTGGGAGAAGACGGTTTACAAGCCGGTAACCGAAAAGGTTAAGCAGGAAACCAAAGCTCCTGAAGCTATGCCCAAAGGCAGCCGCAAATAGGTGCCAGCGGCACCTGCAACGGTTTAGCTGCGGCGGGTGGCATATGATATTAAAACGCACGGGCTTAGGTTCGTGGTGCCAGCGGCACCTGCAACGGTTTAGCTGCGGCGGGTGGCAAATGATATTAAAACGCACGGGCTTAGGTTCGTGGTGCCAGCGGCACCTGCAACGAGTTGGCTGCGGACTGTCGCAAGTCATGTTAAAACGCACGGGCTTAGGTTCGTGCGTTTTGGTTTGTAGGAAAAAGATTTTATGTTGTCCCCTTCTCCCAGCCTCCCCCGCCAAGGGGGGAGGAGGTTTTAAAGGATGAGTTGTTATTCCCTCGGTGGGGGAAGGGTTAAAGAGCAGGGTTTTCGCAGAGAGGCGGGGATGTTTTAAAGGATGCATTGTTGTCCCCCTCCCCCGCCAAGGGGGAGGAGGTTTTAAAGGATGAGTTGTTATTCCCTTGGTGGGGGGGGAATGTGTGCGGCTTGTTTTCCCCTTCCCGTGGAGGAAGGGGAGAGGGGATGCTCTTGTTGCGGGAGATCCCTTGAGTGGCAGCGCCACCTACAACAATTCGAGGGATGACGTTTAAAAAAAAGAGGCGATTCGGCGGGCTGACATTTAAAGAGTTAATATATCGTTAATTTTGAAAATAAAACTAAAAAATATGTTGAAAAGTATTTTTATGGGTGGTATACTGCGCGCGACTTTAAAAATATAATGTTTTGTAATTACAAAATTATTTTGAATTTGATGGAGAACGATGCGCAAGCCCTTGAAACAAATGAGTTTTAAGGGGCGCGAGTGACTCCTTGAAATATGTTTAAACTTAAGTTTTCGTATAAACCTTCTGCGGTCGGGGTTGAAGAACGCCTACGAATCGGATGTATGGCAGGTGCGTTGCCAAGTGTTTGATTTATAACGTTGTTTCATAAGTATTGTCGCAGAAATCTAACCAGAAGGATTAAAAAAGATGAAAGAATCTTATACGAGCAAAAAACGTGTAAGAAAAAATTTCGGGCGAATCGACGCGGTTGCCGATATCCCGAATTTGATTGAAGTTCAAACCGGTTCGTTTAACAGCTTTATCAACAATGTTGATATGTATGGCAACCACTGCGAATTTGGTTTGGAAGAAGTGTTTAAGTCTATTTTCCCTATCCGCGATTTTGCCGGAAACGGGGTTTTGGAATTTGTTAAATACGAATTGTCCCAGCCGAAATATGACGTTGCAGAATGTATGAAACGCGACCTCACATACGCCGCGCCGGTTAAGGCAACATTGCGTTTGGTGGTGTTTGACGTGGATGAGGCGACAGGTGCAAAATCCATTCATGACATTAAAGAGCAAGACGTGTTTATGGGCGATATTCCGCTGATGACCGAAAAAGGCACGTTTATCGTGAACGGTACGGAGCGCGTGGTCGTTTCGCAGATGCACAGAAGCCCGGGCGTGTTCTTTGACCACGACAAAGGCAAAACGGTGGCAAACGGCAAATTCTTATTTGCAGCCCGCATTATTCCTTACCGCGGGTCTTGGTTAGACTTTGAGTTTGATGCCAAAGATTTGGTTTATGCGCGTATTGACCGTCGCCGCAAACTGCCGGTGACGACAATTTTGTATTCTTTATACTCTAAAGAAACCGAAGAAAAAATGGCTGCGGCGAAAAAAGCCGGTAAAAAGCTTGACCCGTCTGAAATCAAGGGAATGAGCAAAGAAGAAATTTTAGAGTATTTCTATGAAATCAGCCACGTTGAAAAGGCGAAAAAAGGCACTTGGAAAATTGACTTTGACGCAGCGAAAATGAGAGGCGTTAAGTTTGATTTTGATTTGGTTGATGCCGACACCAACAAAGTTGTTTGGGAAAAAGACAAGAAAATTACCCCGAGAACCGCGAAGAAATTGGTTGAAGACGGTTTGAAGAGCTTTTTGGTTAAAGACGAATATCTGTATGGCAAGTTTTTGGCGAAAGCTTTGGTTGTTGCTAAAACCGGCGAAGTTATTGCCGATGCGGGCGCTGAATTGAACGAAGATGTGCTGAAAGCTATCGACGAGGCAAAAATTAAGGCGCTTGATTTGCTGTATATCGACAATGTCAACGTTGGTCCGTATATCCGCAACACATTGGAGGCTGACCGCAACTCTAACCGCGAGGAAGCATTGGGCGATATTTACAAAGTTATGCGTCCGGGCGAGCCGGTTACTTTGGAAGCGTCTGAAGCTATCTTTAAAAACCTGTTCTTTGACGAGGAAAGATATGACCTTTCTTCCGTTGGTCGCGTGAAGATGAACTCGGCGCTGGATATTCCGTTTGCAGATGCGCCGGATACCTGCCATATTTTGCGCAAGGACGATATTTTGCGCGTGGTTAAGCATATGGTTGAACTGCGTGACGGCAAAGGCGAAGTTGATGATATTGACCACTTGGGCAACCGTCGCGTACGCTCTGTCGGTGAATTGATGGAAAACCAATACCGTATGGGCTTGCTGCGTATGGAAAGAGCCATCCGCGAGAAAATGAGCTCGGAAGTTTTGAACAATGTTAAGCCGCAAGATTTGGTGAATGCAAAACCGATTGCTGCCGTTATCCGCGAGTTTTTCGGTTCTTCACAGCTTTCACAATTTATGGACCAGAACAATCCGCTTTCAGAAGTTACGCACAAGCGCCGTCTGTCTGCCTTGGGCCCCGGCGGTTTGAGCCGTGACCGCGCAGGCTTTGAAGTGCGCGACGTGCACCCGACACACTACGGACGTATCTGCCCGATTGAAACGCCGGAAGGTCCGAACATCGGTTTGATTAACGCCCTTTCCACATATGCGCGCATTAACAAATACGGCTTTATCGAATGCCCATACCGCAAGGTTGTGGACGGCGTGGTGACAAATGACGTGGTTTATTTGTCGGCCGATGAAGAGTCCCGTTATGTGATGGCGGAAGCGAATGCAAAAGTTAAGGAAGACGGACATTTTGAAAACGATTTGATTACCTGCCGCAAAGCCGGTGAGGTTATCTTTGCAAAACCGGAAGAAATTAACTTTATTGACGTTTCTCCGAAACAGCTCGTTTCTGTTGCTGCAGCGCTTATTCCTTTCTTGGAAAACGATGACGCGAACCGTGCGTTGATGGGTTCAAACATGCAGAAGCAAGGCGTGCCGTTGCTCCGTTCGGAAGCTCCGCTCGTTGGTACGGGTATTGAAGCAACCGTTGCGAAAGACTCCGGTGCGACTTTGGTTGCCAAATATGACGGCGAGGTTGTGGCTGTGGATGCAAACCGTATCGTTATCCGCTCACACGATAATAACGTTGCTGATATGGGTGTGGAAATTTACCGCTTGTCGAAATTCCGCCGCTCCAACCAAGACACCTGCATTAACCAAGTTCCGCTTGTTAAAGTCGGCGACTATATTCACGCCGGCGACATTATCGCGGACGGTCCGTGTACGGATATGGGCGAGCTCGCGTTGGGCAAGAACGTTCTCGTGGCATTTATGCCGTGGAACGGTTTGAACTACGAAGATGCGATTTTGCTTTCTGAACGTATTTCCCGCGATGACGTTTTGACCTCTTTACACATTGAAGAATTTGAGGTTATGGCGCGCGATACGAAACTCGGTCAGGAAGAAATCACCCGTGATATTCCGAACGTCGGTGAAGATGCACTGCGTAATTTGGATGAATCCGGTATTATTTACATCGGTGCGGAAGTTAAAGCCGGCGATATTCTCGTTGGTAAGGTCACTCCGAAAGGCGAAAGCGTTGTTACACCGGAAGAAAAATTGCTCCGTGCTATCTTCGGTGAGAAAGCAAGCGATGTTCGCGACACCTCGTTGCGCGCACAGCCGGGTATTGAGGGCGTTGTTGTAGACGTTCAGGTGTTTAACCGCCGCGGCGTTGAAAAAGACGAGCGCGCACTGGCTATCGAACAGGCTGAAATTTCTAAACTCGCGAAAGACCGCGACGACGAAATGAACATCGTTCGCAAGAGCTATAACCAACGTTTGAAAGAAATGCTGTTGGGGCAGACGGTGGTAGACGCACCGAAAGGCATTGCGAAAAAGCTCGTTTTGACCGAAGAAGTGTTGAAAAACATTCCGGAATATCAGCTTGGCAAAATCGTGATTAAAGACGAAGAGTTGATGAGCCGCATTGAAGAATTTACCAATGCGTTTAATGCCCGCCTTGACCGTGTTCAGAAACACTTTGAACAAAAAGTTGAAGAAGTTCAGCGCGGCGATGATTTGCTGCCGGGCGTTTTGAAGCAGGTTAAAGTGTTTATTGCGACCAAGCGTAAGATGCAAACCGGTGATAAGATGGCCGGACGCCACGGTAACAAAGGTACGGTTTCACGCGTTTTGCCACTTGAAGATATGCCTTATACCGAAGACGGTACACCGGTTGATATCGTGTTGAACCCCTTGGGCGTGCCTTCCCGTATGAACGTGGGACAAATTCTTGAAACGCACTTGGGCTGGGCGGCAAAAGAACTCGGCAAACAGCTGAACGAACTTTGCGAACAGTATAAGCGCGGCGAAAAGACCATTGACGAGTTGAACCAGAAGCTTGTTGAGATTTACGGCGAAAAGCAATATAAGCGCGAAATCGAAACCTTGAGCGAGCCCGAGAAACTCGAGATGATCGGCAACCTCAAAAACGGTATTCCGATGGCAACGCCGGTATTTGACGGCGCGAACGGCGACGATATTAACCGTATGTTGACGATGGCAGGTTTGCCGACATCGGGTCAGATTGACCTTTATGACGGACGTACCGGTGAGAAGTTTGACCGTAAGGTGACCGTTGGTATCATCTATATGATTAAGCTGCACCACATTGTTGACGAAAAGATGCACGCCCGTTCAGTTGGTCCGTACAGCCTTGTAACGCAACAGCCGTTAGGCGGTAAGGCACAATTCGGCGGACAACGTTTCGGTGAGATGGAAGTGTGGGCGTTGCAAGCTTACGGCGCGGCATACACGCTGCAGGAAATGTTAACCGTTAAGTCCGATGACGTGAACGGCAGAACGAAAGTTTATGAGTCGATTGTTCGCGGCGAAGACAGTTTTGAGTCGGGCGTTCCGGAGAGCTTTAACGTTTTGGTTAAGGAAATCAAATCCTTGTGCTTGAACGTTGAGATGTTGAACGAAGAAGAAGCCTAAAGATAAAGGAGTTTTTGAAATATGAACGATATTATGAATTTTTTTGGTCAGCAGGCTGTTTCCGAGTCTTTTGATGAAATTAAAATCTCGATTGCCTCGCCGGAGCAAATCCGTTCGTGGTCTTACGGCGAAGTTAAAAAGCCCGAAACCATCAACTACCGCACGTTTAAGCCGGAAAGAGATGGTTTGTTCTGCGCGCGCATTTTTGGTCCGGTGAAAGACTATGAATGCTTGTGCGGCAAATATAAGAGAATGAAATACCGCGGTATTGTCTGCGAGAAGTGCGGCGTGGAAGTGACCCTTTCCAAAGTGCGCCGCGAGCGTATGGGACACATTGAACTGGCAGCGCCGGTTGCGCACATCTGGTTCTTGAAATCATTGCCTTCCCGTATCTCGATGATTACCGATATTCCGATGAAACAATTGGAGCGTGTGCTTTACTTTGAGAGCTATATTGTTATCGAGCCCGGTTTGTCTGATTTGAAACAATATCAGCTGTTGACCGAAGACGAATATCAGGACAAGCTCGACGAGTTTGGCGAGGATACGTTCAAAGCCGGTATCGGTGCGGAAGCGATTAAAGAAATTTTGGCAAACATTGATTTGGAAGCCGAAAGAAAAGCTTTGCGCGAAGAGCTTTCCGAGTCTGCCTCTGAAGCCAAACGCAAAAAGGTGGTTAAACGCTTGAAGATTATTGAGTCTTTCATTGACTCAAACACCAAGCCGGAATGGATGATTTTGGACGTATTGCCGGTTATTCCGCCGGAGCTGCGCCCGCTCGTTCCGTTGGACGGGGGACGTTTTGCGACTTCCGATTTGAACGATTTGTACCGCCGCGTGATTAACCGTAACAACCGTTTGAAGAGATTGATTGAACTGCACGCTCCGGACATTATTATCCGCAACGAAAAGAGAATGTTGCAAGAATCTGTTGACGCGCTGTTTGATAACGGTCGCCGCGCAAGAGCGATTACCGGTACGAACAAACGCCCGCTGAAATCTTTGTCTGATATGCTCAAAGGTAAGCAGGGACGTTTCCGTCAGAACTTGTTAGGTAAACGTGTGGATTATTCCGGACGTTCGGTTATTACCGTTGGACCGCAGCTCAAACTGCACCAGTGCGGTTTGCCGAAGAAGATGGCTCTGGAATTGTTTAAGCCGTTTGTTTATGCAAAACTCGAACTGTACGGTTTGGCGACAACGATTAAAGCCGCAAAGAGAATGGTTGAAAAAGAGCGTGTGGAAGTTTGGGATATCTTGGAAGAAGTTATCCGCGAGCATCCGGTGCTGTTAAACCGTGCACCGACATTGCACCGCTTGGGTATTCAGGCGTTTGAGCCGGTTTTGGTTGAGGGTAAGGCTATCCACCTGCACCCGCTCGTTTGTACGGCGTTTAACGCGGACTTCGACGGCGACCAAATGGCCGTGCACGTTCCGCTCTCGATTGAGGCTCAATTAGAGGCGCGCGTGTTGATGATGTCCACCAACAATATTTTGGCTCCGGCTTCCGGTAAGCCGATTATCGTGCCGTCACAAGATATGGTTTTGGGTATTTACTACCTGTCTTATGTGGCAGACGGTGTTATCGGCGAGGGCAGCGTTTACTCTGATGTGAACGAAGTTATGCTGGCGCTCAATGCTAAAGCGGTTGATTTGCACGCTAAAATCAAGTGCCGTATGCACTATGTTAACGATGCGGGCGAACGCGTTTACGGTTTGCTCGAAACCACGCCGGGACGTATCATTATTTCCGATATTTTGCCGGATAATGAGAAAATCTCGATTTCCCTTGTTAACAGATTGCTGCGCAAGAAAGAAATCGGCGAAATCATTGACACGGTTTACCGTTATTGCGGGCAGAAAGAAACCTGCATTATGGTCGACAAGATTATGACGCTCGGTTTTGAAAACGCTTGTAAGGCAGGTATTTCGTTCGGTAAAGACGATTTGATTGTGCCGGATGCGAAGAAGAAACTTATTGAAGAAACATCGCAGCAGGTTAAGGAATTTGAACAGCAGTATCAAAACGGTTTGATTACGCAGGGCGAGAAATACAACAAAGTTATCGATATTTGGGCAGCGTGCGACTATAAGCTGACCGAAGAGATGATGAAAGGTATTTCGAAAATCGACCACGGCTATATGAACTCCGTATTTATGATGTCTGATTCTGGTGCGCGTGGTTCAAAAGCGCAAATGAAACAATTGGCCGGTATGCGCGGCTTGATGGCAAAACCGAACGGTGCAATTATTGAACAACCGATTATCTCAAACTTTAAAGAGGGTTTGACGGTGTCCGAGTTCTTCAGCTCCACCCACGGTGCGCGTAAAGGTTTGTCCGATACGGCGTTGAAGACCGCTAACTCCGGTTACCTGACCCGCCGTCTGGTTGATGTGGCGCAAGATGTTGTGATTACGGAAACCAACTGCGGCACCGAACGCGGCATTATCGTTCGTCCGGTTGTGGACGGCGGCAATGTGATTGCCTCTATCGGCGAGCGCATTTTGGGGCGTACGGCGCAAGAAGATATCCTGAACCCCGAAAACGGCGAGGTTATCGTTCCGAAAGGCAAGCTGATTGACGAAAACGATGTTGATAAAGTTGAAAAAGCTGGTGTTGAGCAGGTTAAAATCCGCTCTGTTCTCACTTGCGAATCTGAACATGGCGTTTGTGCGGCTTGTTACGGGCGCGATTTGGCTCGCGGTACGCCGGTTAACGTTGGCGAAGCTGTCGGCGTGATTGCCGCACAGTCCATCGGTGAGCCTGGTACGCAGCTGACGATGAGAACGTTCCACATCGGTGGTGCGGCTTCTGCGTCTGCCGAGCAGGCAACCGTTGAAGTTCCGTTCGCCGGTATTTTGAAACTTGATAATGCCCACACGGTTGAAAATGCCGAAGGCAACCAGATTGTCCTCTCCCGTAACTGCGAAATCGTGATTACCGATAAGCAGGGACGTGAGAAATCCCGCCACCGTATCCCTTATGGTACGAAGATTTTGGCACCGCTTGACAGTGCGGTTGAGAAAGGGCAGAAAGTTGCCGAGTGGGATCCGTTTATGACGCCTGTTATTTCTGAAAAAGGCGGTAAGGTTGAATTGGTTGACTTGATTTCCGGCGTTTCGGTTAAAGAAGTGCAGGATGAAACAACCGGTATCGTTTCCAAGACCGTTACAGACTGGAGAGGCGGCGCGAATGCTCACGCTAACCTGCGCCCGTCTATCGTTTTGAAAGACAAGAAAGGCAAACCGGTTACGTTTGATAACGGCAAAGAAGTTCGCTACTATCTGTCTGTGGATGCGGTTTTGGCGGTTGACAACGGCGATGTTATCAACCCCGGCGACATTATCGCGAGATTGCCGAAAGAGAGCTTGAAGTCTAAAGATATTACCGGTGGTCTGCCGCGCGTTGCCGAGCTGTTTGAAGCCCGCAAGCCGAAAGATCCGGCAATTATCTCTGATGTGGACGGTATTGTTGAGTTTGGCAAAGACTACAAAGCTAAACAGCGCATTGTGGTTAAGACCGAAGACGACAAAGAATACGAATACCTTATTCCGAAGGGCAGACGTCTGGTTGTTCAAGACGGCGACCAAGTGAAGAAAGGCGATATGCTGGTTGAGGGTACGCCTGCGCCGCATGATATCTTACGCGTTTTGGGCGTTGAAAAACTGGCTGAATATCTGGTTAAAGAAGTTCAAGACGTTTACCGGATGCAAGGCGTTAAAATTAACGACAAGCATATTGAGGTTATCGTTTCGCAGATGTTGCGCAAGGTTGAAGTTACCGCTCCGGGCGACACCACATTGCTGGTGGGCGAACAGGTTGACGCTGATGAGTTTGACCTCATTAACGAAAAAGCCCTTAAAGAGGGCGGCAGACCTGCCGAGGCAACGCCGGTATTGCTGGGTATTACCAAAGCCAGCTTGCAGACGAAGTCGTTTATTTCTGCCGCGTCTTTCCAAGAGACAACACGTGTTCTTACGGAAGCTGCGGTTGAAGGCAAGATTGACAGCTTGCATGGGCTTAAAGAAAACGTTATCGTCGGACGTCTTGTTCCGGCCGGTACGGGCAGCGTTTTGCGCTCACTTCGCAAAGTGGCGGCGCAAAATGACCGCGAAATTGAGCTTATGCGGGCTGAAGAGGCAGCTGCAAAGCTTGAAGCTCCAGATGGAACGTGCTAAATTGTGAATTAGCTCGCGGATGGAAGCCACTCTGCAGGGCAGTCATGTACGTTTATGTACACTCCTGCCCTTTGGTGGACATCCGCGGCTCTTTCGCAATTTATCCCATTCCTCGGAACGAGTTTAATCCCATTGCAAAATCGTCCAACCAAAATTGGGCGATTTTTGGTTTTAAATGGTGGCGGAAGAAACGATATAAAAAAAACTTGCAATTGTTGAAAAAACGGCTTATTTTGCGGGGTAAGGACTAATTGATTATAAGAAGGCAGATATGCAGAAATTAGAAGAAAAACTCGGTTATACGTTTCAAAATAAAGAATTTTTGGAACGCGCGCTGACACACTCAAGCTTTACATCAGATATTCACCGCAATTATGAACGGTTGGAATTTCTCGGGGACAGAATTTTGGGCGTGACGGTTGCCGAAATGCTCGAAAAAGCGTTTCCGGATGAGCCCGAGGGCAGCTTGGCGCAGCGGTTTGTGCGCTTGGTGTGTAAAAATGCCGTGGCGGAAGTGATGCGTAAGCTGGGCGTTGCCCACTATATTATTGCCGGAGTGAATGCCAGAGAGGTGCGTCACAGCCCAGGCGTGCTTTGCGATGTGGGCGAGGCGATTATTGCCGCGATTTATGCCGACAGCGGCTCGATGGAAACCGCGCAGAATTTTGTGCGCCGTTATTGGGAAGAGCTGATTGACAAGCGTTCGCATCCGCATAAAGACTATAAAACTTTTTTACAGGAAAAATCTGCCCAATTGGATTTGCCCGTGCCGGTATATGAGGTGGTCGGCAAAGATGGTCCGGCGCACGAACCTGTTTTTGTGATGCGCGTTTCGTTGGGCGAAGACCATTATGCCGAGGGAACAGGCTCAAATAAAAAACAAGCCGCACAGGCTGCTGCCGCGAAAATGCTGGAAGAATTGGGGGTTACGGATGTCTGATGGTATGACGGAAGAAACCAGAGCCGGTTTTGTGGCTCTTTTAGGCGCGCCGAATGCCGGGAAATCGACGCTTACGAATAATTTTGCCGGCTCGAAAGTCAGCATTGTGTCGCCCAAAGCGCAAACGACGCGCACGACTGTTAAAGGTATCGGCGTGTGGGGGGCGGCGCAGATTATCTTTTTGGATACGCCGGGGGTGTTTGCTCCCAAACGCAGGCTTGACCGTGCGATGGTGGCGTCGGCTTGGGGCGGCGTTGGCGATGCGGATATCGTGGCGCTGGTGGTGGATGCGAAACGCGGCTTTGATGATGAAACGCGCGCGATTATCGGCAAGCTTAAAGAAAACGGGCAAAAGGCGTGTTTGGTGTTGAACAAAACCGATTTGGTTAAAGGCGAAAAACTGTTGGAACTGGCGGCGGTGCTCAACAAAGAGTATGCGTTTGATGAAACATTTATGGTGTCGGCGCTTGAGGGCAAGGGCGTGGATGATTTTTATGATTATCTTGCGAAAAATCTGCCGGTGAGTCCGTGGCTTTACCCTGAAGAACAGATGTCTGATATGCCGCTCAAGCTGTTAGCGGCGGAGATTGTGCGCGAAAAATTGTTTTTATATCTGCGCCAAGAGCTGCCCTATGCCTTAACGGTTGAGCCGGAACTGTGGGAGCGTCGTGAAGATGGTTCGGTGCGCGCGGAAATGACGATTTATGTGGAGCGTGACGGACAAAAACAAATCGTTCTCGGACGGCAAGGGGCGATGATTAAGAAAATCGGGCAGTCCGCCCGTCGTGAGCTTGAGGAGATTTTGGAAGAGCGCATTCATCTGTTTCTCTTTGTCAAGGTGCGCGAGAACTGGGGCGAGGATAAAGCCCGCTACACCACCTGGAATCTCGACTACAACTCTTAAAGGGTGAAATTTTGTGAACTAGCTCGCAGGAGGGGCTACACTGCAGGGCAGTCATGTACCTTTATGTACACTCCTGCCCTTTGGTAGGCTCCTGCGGCTATTTCGCAAAATTTCCCGCCATTAAGTGGGGGCGGGGCACTTTATCGCACCCAATGCTACGCTGGGCGTTGCCCTGCTTTTTGTTTTCCCCCTCCAAGGGGGGAGGAGTGGCAGCGGCAGCTGCAACGATGTGGGCTGCGGTGGTGGGGAGGTGCGTGCCGCTACGCGCGGGCTTTGGAGAAAGAGATGTTTGCCGCAGGGGATTCCCCTTCCCGTGGCGGAAGGGGATAGGGGATGGGGAGGTTATGCGGCTTTTTATTATTGGGATTTTTTTGCATTAAAAAAGCTCAACACCTTTTGAGGGGTGTTGAGCTGATTTTTTTGTTCGTTTACATCGGAACTTTGGCGCTTAAAATGTTCCATACGAAGTAGACGATGGCGATGGTTGCCATCGAGAACATAACGTACAGAGCTACCTTGCGCAAGGCGCTGATGACGTTGCCCCACATTATGCGGACGGCGTCTAACAGCGGCTGCCATTTACTCCGCAGAGCAATGCCGTTTGTGATGTTTCCGCCCCTTGTGTTGGTGAACGGATATATCTTAACGACAATGGAAAGCCATTCGCCTGCGTAGCTTGCGATATAAAAGCAAGCGGCTCCGAGGAACACGGCAATCAAGCCTTGCAGCTTAATCGGGAGTGTCCAGAAAGCCATCGTTTTAGCGGGTTGCCAAGCAAGAATGCCAGCGAGAATGTTGTTTCCGCTGAATGTGGCAGGAGCGTGAAGTGTTGCGGGGTTCTCGAGGAGCATTGCGACCCAAGTGACGGTGAAACCGAGACCATAGAGAGCGGCGATTGCAACGAGAAGAGTTGCGAACACATACAGAAGCGCACCGGCTTTTTGAAATGCTTGTTGAGTCTTGACGAACAAGTAGTTGAATTTGAACATTGTGGTAAATTTTGATGGTGAATAATGTTTGTTGATGTTAAAGCAAGCGGTTATGCAATAGCTTTTTTACATCAAAACAGTACATCACCTCAATTTGAAACCTCAAATCAAAACAATCAACTCCCTTAATAATAAAAAAACTAATAACACAAAAACTTACATTAACAAGAGCAGTATATCATATTTCGGGGTGGTTTGCAAGCGAAAACGGCAGGCGGCGGGTTGAGGGGGGAGGAATTTTATTAGTCATTGCGAGGAGCTTTAGCGACGTGGCAATCTTTTGATAGTATGGTGGGGGTTGTGTGACTGACGTCACCGGTTTGTGGATTGCCGCGGCTGCTACCTTACGGTGCGCCTCGCAATGACTATAAGGATGGGGTTTGTGGATTGCCGCGCGTATGTGCAGCAGACGCTGCGACGCTCGCAATGACGCGCGGGAGGGAGGGGAGGAGAGAGGGAGATATATTATAGCATACAGTGTTTTTTTGCTTGCGTTTTTCGGGGGCGGGGGTATAGTTGGCGGTATTGGTTGATTTGGGAGATTAGAGATGGGAAAAGTCATTATCTTGATGATGGATTCATTCGGCGTTGGCGGGGCAAAAGACGCGGCGGCGTTTGATGATTCGGGGGCAAATACGTTTTTGCATATTGCGCAAAATTATGGCGGGCTTTCACTGCCAAACCTCGAGGCGTTGGGGCTGAAAAAAGCGGGCATGCTCGCTTGCGGTATTGAAGCGCCTTTGACAGCGGGCACGGCGGAACTGAACCTCCGCGGCGGCTATGGCTGTATGGAAGAAATCAGCGCCGGCAAAGATACAATCTCGGGGCATTGGGAGATGGCGGGCGTGCCGGTCAGAAAAGATTTCGGGCATTTTCCGCTGGCGTATCCGAGTTTTCCTGCCGAGATGGTGCAAAGGATTTGCAAGCGTGCGGGTATCAGCGGCATTTTGGGTAACAAGGCGGCGTCCGGCACGGTGATTATTCAGGAACTCGGCGAAGAACACATCGCCACCGGCAAGCCGATTTTTTACACCTCGGCAGACAGCAACCTGCAAATTGCCGCGCACGAGGAGAAATTCGGGCTGGAACGGCTCTATCAGCTTTGCGAGATTGCGTTTGAAGAGGTGAAACCCTATAACATCGGGCGGGTGATTGCGCGTCCGTTTGTCGGGGAGAAAGCCGGTGCGTTTGTGCGCACGCCAAACCGGCACGACTATGCGGTCAGTCCGTTTGCGCCGACGGTGCTCGACAAAGCAAAGGTTGCGGGGCTTGAGGTGGTTGCAATTGGCAAAATCAGCGATATTTATGCCGGTTCGGGCGTGACAAAAAAGGTGAAAGCGAGCGGGCTTGAGGAACTTTGGAACGCGACGCTTGCCGAGGCGCGGGTGCTTAAAGGCGATGGTATTGTATTTACGAACTTTGTGAACTTTGATATGGATTGGGGACACCGGCGCGATGTGAAAGGTTATGCCGAGGGGCTTAAGTATTTTGACAGCCGGTTGCCGGAGATTGAGGGTGTTCTCGGTGAAGATGATATTGTGTTTATCACTGCCGACCATGGTTGCGACCCGACGTATAAAGGAACGGATCATACGCGTGAGTGCGTGCCGGTGTTGATGTTTGGCAAAAACACGGCGGAGCATTCGCTCGGGCGGCGCAAAACCTATGCGGACATTGCCGAAACGATTGCCGCAATGTTTGGGCTTGAGGAATTTGGTGTCGGAGAAGTGATGAGGTAGGTAAGATTGGCGATTGTCACCCTCTCCTGTCCTCCCCCCTCAAGGGGGAGGGACGCTTAAAGAGAGGGCTTGCTATAAAGGATTTCCTCCCCCTTGAGGGGGGAGGGTAGGTGGGGGTGGAGATGTAAAATGCAATATATAACTTTGGAGAAGTAAATGCGGGAACTATTGTTACCATATTATAATGAGCGGCGGAAAGATTATGTGGATACGCTGGTGATTCATGCTGCGGCGCAGACGACTGTTTGTGATTTGGTCGGCGTGTTGGCTGACCGTGAGCTGTCGGCGCATTATGTGATTGGGGCAGATGGCGATGTGGTGCGGCTGGTTCCCGACGAGTTTCGCGCGTGGCACGCCGGAGCGGGCGAATGGAACGGCGAAAAGCAGGATATTAACAGCAATTCCATCGGTATTGAACTGTGTAACGGGCTTTTTGGCGAGAAAGAATATCCGGAAAAGCAAATCGAGGCGCTGACGGATTTGTGTCTGCATCTGATTGATAAATATAATTTTGCCCCGACGCAGATTATCGGGCATGCGGATATGGCGCCGACACGCAAAATTGACCCCGGCTCGAAACTGCCTTGGGAAGAGCTTGCCAAACACGGCGTCGGCGTGTGGTATGATATGGCAGACGCGAAAAAGGTGCGCTCGGCGGATACGTCCAAGCTGCTTTCTTCCATCGGCTACGGCGTGGAAAATCTTGAGGCGTCGGAATGGGCGTTTTGCAGGCATTTTAACCCCGAGTTGTATTTTGCGCTCGGCGGTAAAAAGGGAGCGAATTGCGGCTCGGCAGGGAGTATTTGCCCGCGGGATAATATCGAGTTTGTGCGTTTGGCGCAGGCGGTGGCGGCTCGCTTTGCCGAGGAACGCGGCGGGAGGCTGCCCGAGGTGCGTGCGGCAGGGCGCGGCGGACGTTAGTTTTCATATTGACAAGGGTGGAAAAAAGAGATATAATCGGTTTAATGTTTGATTAGCGGAGGATATGATTATGGCAATTACTGTTGAATTTGCACCTGACCACGAATTTGTGTGTGAGATGTCTGATGAAGAAAAGGCGCTGGTTGAGAAAATTAAGGCGGCTAATAAAGAGGGAAAGACATCGTTTACAAATGACGAATTGTCTAAAGAAGACGTGCAGATGTTGCGCGGTTTGATGGTAAAAGATGTTAAGGCTTTTTCGGAGAAGTCAAGAGCCGGACTTGATGCTATACGGCGAGAGGGTATGAGCGATATACAGGAAATGCGTGATAGTGCGGCAAAAATGCGCAAAGAGATGGAGGTACGCGCGGCGGCAGCCCGTTCGGGCGGCGGTATGCAGGGGGCTTTAGATTTTCTTAATGCCGGATTTGAAAACAAAAAAGAAACGAAAGAAGAAATGTCTGCGCAGCGCAAGCAACATGATGAAGATTTGGTCAAAGCAACAGAGGCGGCTCTTAACGGCGAATGGAAAGTTGTTGAGGTGCATGAGGCAGAGCAGGATATCAAAGACCAGCCGGCGGTGTATGCGCCCGGAGCTTTGCAGATGGATACGAACTCTATGAATTCGCAGCCCGAACATGCGGGGAAAGAGAGCAAAAAGTCGAGTGTTGTGGATATGATGATTGAACAGCGTTTGCAGCGTTTGCGTTAGATTGATATTATCTTGGTTGGTAATGGATAATCCGGTTCTTGCGAGCCGGATTTTTTTGTGGGTGGTGTGGGGAGAGCTGTTGTTTTTTTATAGTCATTGCGAGCGAATGTAGTGAGCGTGGCAATCTTATGAGAGTATGATAAGGATATATGTTGTCCCCCTCTCCCCCTCTCCCTTACCTCCCCCGCCAAGGGGGAGGGGATTTAAAGAGTGAGCTGCCAAGGGGGAGGAGGCTTTGTAGCATATATCTCCCCTTCCCGTGGAGGAAGGGGTAAGGGGGATGGGGAGGGAAAATGGCTCTTGTTGGTTGAGATTGCCACGTCGCTGCGCTCCTCGCAATGACTCACGAAAAGAAAGTGTTACCTCGCAATGACTCACGAAAAGAAAGTGTTACCTCTCAATGACTCACGAAAGGAAAGTGTTACATCGCAATGACTTGCGGTATAGTGTCATCGCTCCGAACGTTAGTGAGGTCAAACGAACTGGTGCCGCAATGGTATATTTTGTGATGCGAGATCCCTTGACTCGGGCTGCAAAGCAGGCAGCCCGAGAGGGATGACATTAAAGAGAGAGTATGATAAGGATGAGTTGTTGTCCCCCTCTCCCTCGCTGGGGGAAGAGATTTAAAGAGTGAGTCTGCCAAGGGGGGGGAGGGGATTTAAAGGGAGGGGTTGCTACAAAAAATTCCTCCCCCTTTGAGGGGGGAGGGTAGGTGGGGGTGATGATTAGTCGCTTTATTATTTACATTCGCCGAGGAGTGTATCTAATGCCTGCTCAAAATTTTGTATCGGCAGCTCGTTGGCGAGGTGTTGGTAATCCGGGTGGCGGTATTTGACTTCTATCACCCCTTTTTCGAGATTTTTCGGCGACACAATCAAACGTACCGGCGCGCCCAGCAAATCTGCATCGGCAAATTTTTCGCCGGCGCGGATGTCGCGGTTATCCAATATCACCTCAACGCCCTTTTCGGTCAGATAATCGTGGATTTTTTGCCCCAGTTTATCGCTCTCGCCGGTTTTGTCTGCCATGGTGACGATGTGAACTTTGTAAGGCGCAATTTCCATATTCCAAATCGGGCCGTTGTCATCAGCGCTTTCCTCAATCACCGAGGCCATCGCACGACCGACGCCGATGCCGTAACACCCCATAATCGGGTTTTTCTTGGTGCCGTCTTGTGCGGTGTATTCGAGGTGCATTGATTTTGAATATTTATCGCCGAGCTGGAAAATGTTGCCGATTTCAATGCCGCGGTGCTCGGCTAGCGGTTTGCCGCAGACAGGGCAGATTTTGCTTTCGCCCATTGTTTCGCGGTTGGCACGGAAGCCGCAGGGGCAAACGTAAACCGTGTCTTCGCCGATTTCGTGCAACAGCATAAACTCGTGCGAGATACTGCCGCCCATATCGCCGTTATCTGACTTTACGTCTACAACGTTTTTCATACCGATACGTTTGAAAATGCGGTAATAAGCCTGCAGGCACTCGGCATAAAACTTTTCCAAATCTTCCTGCGTGAGGTGGAACGAATACGCGTCTTTCATCCGGAACTCGCGGGTGCGCACAAGACCGGCACGGGAGCGCAGCTCGTCACGGAACTTGGTTTGAATCTGATAAACCATAAACGGCATTTGCTTATAGCTGTCCAACACGCTTTTTACAAAATCTACCACAACTTCCTCATGCGTTGGGTTCAGCACATAATCCGCACCGTTTCTGCCTTTGAATTTGGCAAGAACGTCGACTTTGTCATATCTGCCGCTCTCTTTCCAGATATCAGCGCCCGAGACAACCGGCATTAAGATTTCCTGACCGCCGATGGCGTCCATCTCTTCGCGGATTATTCTCTCAATATTGCGGCAGACTTTATAGCCCAGCGGCGAGAGGGTGTAGCCGCCCTGAAAAGTCTGGTGAATGTAGCCGCCCTTAACGCAGAGCTTGTGCCCTTTGGTGGAGGCGTCGGCAACCGTGCCGAATTTTCTTTTAACGCATAAGTTCGATATAAGCATTATATTCTCCATAAAAAAACTGCAATTTGCCCTGTATGCTACACGCTTTTATTTTAAAACACAAGGCTAAAATGCGCTTAAATGCAGGTTTTGAGCTGGGGAAAAAAGAAAATAACGATTGCGACGGCGGAAATTTGTTTATATATTCGGGCATTATAGAGAGATTTTTGTGATTAAAGGAGCAAAACGTGTTTATCGGTTTGGCTGTGGCGGCAGTGGCTGCTTTTTTGGACCAAGTGTCTAAAATGTTGGTGTTCGGATATTTGTCGGAAATTAATTCCGTGGTGCGGGTCACGTCGTTTTTTAACCTTGTGCCGGCGTGGAACACGGGCGTCAGCTTTTCGATGTTTAATGACCTTGGCGGCGCGGGCGTGTATATCCTTTCGGCGTTTTCGCTTGTGGTGGCGGGTTTTCTCGTTTATTGGCTCGCACGCGAAAAAGACCGCCTGATGCAGGTGGCTCTGGGGCTTGTTATCGGCGGGGCGGTCGGCAATGTGATTGACAGGCTTCGTATCGGCGCGGTGTTTGACTTTTTGGACTTTCATCTTTCCGGTCATCATTGGCCGGCGTTTAACCTTGCGGACAGCTTTATCTGCATCGGGGCGGTGCTCATCATTTGCAACGGGCTTATTTTTAACTGCGATAATTCTGCCGCTGTTTCAGACAAAGGATTTAAGAAATGAAAAAAATGTTTATATTAGTTGCGGCAGTGCTGTTTCTCTCTGCCTGCGGAATGACGAAAGAAGACCTCGGGATGGCGCGTTCCAAGCCCGACGAAAGCCAAGTGAGCAGTCGGAAGGCTTTGGTTGTGCCACCGGATTATAATATTCGTCCGTAGCCTTTGGGGGCGTGCTAAATCACGGTCATTAAGGCAGCGCCACAGGAGGTAGATTCTATATTGTCCCCATCCCCCTTACCCCTTCCTCCAGGGAAGGGGAGGTTCAGGGAGCGGGAGATCCCGTGACGGGGCTTTGCCCTGCTTTTGGTTTATAGGGGAGATTGTGCGGCAAGGTGTCCCTCCCCCCGTGGCGGGGGAGGATAGGAGAGGGGGAGAAAATAAAGCATATTTTTGGTGGAAGAAAGATAATATGAAACAATTTTTTCTGATATTGCTCTGTTCGGTATGGGCGGTTGGAGCGGTTGCGAAAGTGGCGGAGATTGAAACTTTTAAGCTCGAAAACGGGCTTGAAGTGGCGGTGATTGAAAACCACAAAGCGCCGGTGGTGTTGCAGATGCTTTATTATAAAACCGGCTCGGTGAATGACCCGAAAGGAAAAGGCGGCATAGCGCATCTTCTCGAACATCTGATGTTTCGCGGCACAACACGGGTGGCAGATAAAGAATTTAACCGGCTGACCGATTTATACGGGGCGGAAAACAATGCTTACACCACCTATAACGAAACCGGGTATTATGAATTTGCCGATGTTTCCAAGTTGGAACTGATGATGGCGCTTGAGGCAGACCGAATGGTGAACCTTGACTTCAGCGAAGAGGCATTTGCTGCCGAACGCGATATTGTGCTGGAAGAGCGGATGCAGCGGTTTGAAAGCAACCCCGCGCCGTTGTTTTATGAAAATGTAAACAGGCTTTTATGGCAGGATAATCCGCGCGGTAATCCGGTTTCGGGCAGTCCGGCGGAGATTAAGGCGCAGACTTCTGCTGATGCGCGCGCGTTTTACCGCAAGTGGTATCGTCCGGACAATGCCTTGTTGGTGTTAAGCGGCGACATTAGCCTGAAAGAGGCAAAAATTCTTGCGAAAAAATATTACGGCGGACTTAAAGGCGTTGCACCTTTGGCACAGCCGTCCCCTGCGGCGGGGCGGGCGGCGGAAACGACCGTTACGATGAAACTTAAAGGCGTGACACAGCCGCGGTATGTGTCTGCCATTCGGTTAGACGCCGGAGCGCTGACGAAAAAGGACGCCTTGGCCTTAAGCCTTTTGGCGGAATATCTGGCGGGCGACGACACGGCGTACCTTTATGACAAGCTGGTGTATCAGGACAAAGTGTTGCTGGCGGTGGCGCTTGATGTGTCTTATGATGAAAAAACGGGCGGAGCGGCGGCTTTTTATGCGACTCCGGCAGACGGACGGTTCGGGGCGCAGAAACTGACCGGAATCTTAAAGCAGGAAACAGAAACGGGCATTGCGGCGCTAACGGCGGAAAAGCTTGAGCAGATTAAAAACCAAGCGTTAAGCGATGTGATTTATCTGCAGGAAAATCCGGAGAGCGCGGCGCGTTTTGCGGGCGGGCTTCTGCTTGCGGGCTATACGCCGGATGAGGCGGAAAATTATGATGCGGCGCTTAAGGCGGTGACGCTTGAAGACGTGCGCACGGCGTGGCAAAAGGTGTTATCTTCCCAAACACGGGTTAATGCATATCTGGAGCAGGGCGAATGAAAAAAGTTTTATGGAGCGCGGCGGTAGTTTTGGCGGTGCTCGCCGGTTGGGCGGTGTGGCACGGACAGCAGTTTAATGCCGAGCGGATTTTGGCGCAGTCGAAATTAAACGGGCGCGCGTTTCAGGCAAAAGTGCAGGAAGTTTCCGCGCTGGACGGCACGGTTTCGGCATATCTGATGGAAGAACACAGTGTGCCGATGGCGGCGGTGGCGTTCGGGTTTGACAAAGCGGGCAGGGCATATGAGCCGAAAGAGGGCGTGGCACTGATGGCAGAGAGCGTGCTTTTGGACGGGGCAGGGGCATATTCGCGCCAAGCCTTGAGAGAGCTGATGAAAGAAAAAGGGATAAAGCTTGATGTTTCGGCAGAGGTTGACCGCTTGAGTTTTACGTTCAGCTTTATTAAAGAGTTTGAAAAAGAGGCGCTTGAGGTTTTGAAAGCCGTGTTATACGAGCCGCAGCTTGCGGATGAGGATTTGGCGTTGGCAAGGCAGCAACTTCAGGCGCTGAAAAAACGGCAGGAGGAAAGCCCTCAATATCATTTGAGCGCGTTGGTCAAACGTGCGTTTTACGGCGCGCACCCGTACGGCAAAGCGGATATTCCCGAGGAGGCGGTTTTGCAAAAGGTGACGGCGGCGGATATTCGCGCGTATCTGCGCGGTTTTATGGCACGGAATACGTTAAGCGCGGGGGTGACCGGCGATATGGACAAGGCGGAAACCGAGGCTTTTCTCACGCAGGCGTTTGCGGGGCTGGCGCTTAAAAGCGAAGCGGCAGCTTTGCCGGCGTTTGAACCGGATTTTGCTGCGGAGAAAGCCGTGACCGGTTTGCCGCATTCGGCGCAGAGCTATGTGGTTTTGGCTGGTCTTGGCGTGAAACGTCTGGATGATGATTTTTATCCGCTGTATCTTGCCGATTACATCCTCGGCGGGTCTGGACTGGCGTCGCGTCTTAATCAGGCAGTGCGTGAAAAATCTGGCTTAACCTATGGAATTTATAGCGGATTTTCTAACTCTGACGCCGTGGATTTGTGGCAGGTGTATTTTTCGGCAACACCCGAAAAGGCTGACAAGGCGATGGAAATTGCTGCTGGCGTATATGCCGATTTTTATGCAAACGGCGTGACGGCGGCGGAATTGGCGCAGGCGAAAAACGGTCTGTTAAACGCGTTTAACCTGCGGTTTGCGAGTTTGTTTAATATTGCCGAAATGCTTGAGCAGATGCAGGCGCAGCGACTCGGGCGGGATTTTTTGGAAACGCGGCAGGGCAAAGTGGCGGCGGTGACGCTTGAAGAGGTGAACGGGGCTATTCGCCGGCGGATGCCGAGGGCGCTTAATGCCAAAGGCAGCGTGCGTGTTTTTGCGGCAGAGGGCGAACAAAAATAAATATTTTGCGGGGTGTTCAGGCAAGCAATTGTTTTGTGGATAAAATACAACAAACTTGATATTTAGTTATAAATCGTTTTATGGTACTCTTAAATATCTACGGGATATATAAATTGTTTTGTTAATTTCGGGTTATGTGATGTCTGTAAAGAAACAACAGGTCAGAATGGTTTTTAAGCTTGCAGCGTTTGGCGCGTTCATTATGCTGGGCTGGCTCGGTATCCGAAATTATAGAGCGTCGGTCGAAAAAATGCACGTTAATAAATGCATTGAAGACATTAACGAAATCGTCTTAAACGTGCAGGATAAATTCAATTCTGGAAAGTATGATGGGCTTGATTATAAGATGGCCGCTAACCTGCAGATTTTCCCGAAACGTATGTTTAGGGAGGGTTCGCGCGAGGCGCTTAATTCTTATATGGGCGGCGTGGATATTTTTGCTTCTCCGCTCGGCGAGGGAATGTATGACCGGGCTTGGGAAGTGTCTTTTCAGGGGTTGAGCCAGACCGGATGTATTGAACTTATCCGGATGAACTGGAGCGGACCGATGCTGGTGGCAGTTGCCGGATATGGACAGCCGATGCCGAGCGGCGTGCTTGATACAATTTATCCCGAAACAAAACAGGATGATATTAAACAACGCAATATTTTTAAGGGCAATTTAGCGCCGTTTATTGATGACTACCGTTTGGAAGAGGCTTGCTGCTGCGACGGGAATTATTGCTCGGTGGTGTGGAAATTCAGATAAGGTGGCAGCGCCAGTGCCCGCGGCAGTGCCCGCAGCACCTGCATAACTTTTAGCTGCGGTGCCCGACTTGTCGGGGTTTACTTTGGCTGCGGCGGGAAGAAGGAGATTGCCACGGCGACGGGGGCGCCTCGCAATGACTCGCGCTTAAATAGTCATTGCGAGGAGCGCGAGCCGCACAGGCAACGCGTGACGAAGCAATCTTTGAAGAGCAGGGAGATCCCTTGAGTGGTAGCAGCACCTGCAACGATTCGAGGGATGACGCCCAACTTGTTGGGATAAAAAGGGAGCGGGGAATTTTTTTTGAAAAAAAGTTTTTCCTTATACCAAAAATTAATAATGTCTGGTGTCTAATAACCTTAATGTATTAAATGGCAACAGAGGTGCGGTCTGACGATGAATACCCTTAACGATATTATGGAAAAGCTTAAAAAATCAGGCGTTTTGATTGTTTTCGGGGTGTTGTCGTTTTACTTTACGATTAATGCGATTAAAGGCGACCGCGGCTTTTTTAAATATCTTTATCTTAAAGGCAAAGTTGAGGCCGCACAGGCTGAACGCGCCAAGTATGCGATGATTAAAAAAGATTTGGAACATAAGGTTGCTATGCTTTCAGAGCAGACGCTCGACCTTGATTATCTTGAAGAGCGCGCGCGAATCGTCCTTAATATGGTCGGCGACGGCGAATATGTTATTTTGGATAAAGATATTGATAAACGCTAAAAAGAATTTGTCATTTAAAAAATATTTGCTATAACCAGAGGTAAATCGGGCAAAATGTGTGGTTTTGCGCGGTTTGGTGCAATCGGACGGAATTTTTTAAGTGAGATATAAGCGATATTCAAATAGGTTGAAACCGGTTAAATATCAAGCTTCCGAAGACAGGTCTTTGTTTTCGGAGAAAGAGTTTATTATCCGCTCCAACGGCAAAATGAAAATCTTTAAAATCTCCCCGCGGCTGCAGTGGTGTCTGTTTGTGATTATGCTCGGCGTGGCGGTGTGGACCGCGTATTCGTACCGGATGTACAGCGTGTCTGACCGCATTATCTCTTACCAAGAGCAGAAACTTGATGAAACCCGCAGCGCGTATGTGGATTTGATGAGCGATTTTGTGACCGTGCATAAAAACATTACCTCGATGGTCGAAGTGCTGGGTAAACCGCAGGAACAGCAGGTGGACAGCATTGACGAATATTTGAAAAAAGCCGAAATTATCGAAGAACGTATCCGCCAGATTACCGCTAACGAAGACTGGATTAACGAACACGACCTAAACCGCAAAAACGCCGTTAAAGAAGCGATTATCAGCCGCGATGTGGCTATTGAAGAAAAGAACCTGTTGGAAGAAAAAGTCAAACATCTTGAAGAAATGGTGCGCTCGCTGCAGGCATTTGAATTTGACTTGATGCAAAAGGTTGAAAATGTTTCCAACAAAGAAATCGACAAGCTGAAATCGACGATTTCGACCGTGAACGGCGAGCTCAAAAGGCGGGGAAAATATTTTAACCCGCTCGCAAACTCCAAAAAGAACAGCCGCGGCGGCGAGTTTATTCCGGCGGAAGCGGCGGCGGGGTTTAATGACGAGCTGTTGCAGCAGGCACAAAAGGCTTATACGGCGGTTGATGACATTACTTATTACCAAGAGGCAATGAAGAAAATTCCTTTGGGCAAGCCGGTGTGGACGTATTGGCTGTCGTCGCCGTTCGGCAAACGCAGCGACCCGTTTAACGCTAAAAGCGCGGCACACAAAGGCGTGGATTTAGCCTCTAACAAAGGCAATAAGATTAAAACAATGGCCGAGGGCAAAGTGACGCGTGCGGGCGTGGCGAGCGGCTATGGCAAAATGGTCGAGATTGACCACGGCAACGGTTTTAAAACCAAATATGCGCATATGAACGCCATTTATGTTAAACAGGGGCAGACAGTGGAGCAGGGGCAGACGGTCGGCGAAGTCGGCTCGACGGGGCGTTCGACCGGTCCGCATTTGCACTATGAAGTTTTGTATGAGGGGGTTAACCTTAACCCGATGGTCTTTATGAAAGCCAAATAAAGTTTTGAACGGAGGTTTTGAATGAGAAAATTAAGACGCGTGATGTTTTTGAAGCTGGCGAGATTTATGCGCGGCGAGAAAAATATCGTGCCGTGCATTATCAGCGCGGGGACGAAAATTGCCGGCAATATTACCGACGGCGACGTTATCCATATCGACGGGCATATTGAGGGCGATGTTGCCTGCAAAGAGCTGGTTATCGGCGCAGAGGGCAGCGTGAACGGTACGGTTGAGGCAAAAAGCGTGGAGCTCTACGGCGAGCTGAACGGCACGCTCAAGGCGGAGAACCTGTTTATTGCCGGAACGGCGAAGTTTATCGGCGACTCGGTGTATAAAACCATTGCGATTGAGCCGGGAGCAGTGTTGGTCGGCAAATGCGAGGTTTGCGGCGGTGCCAGCGGCTCTTGCAACGAGTAGGACTGCGGTAGGTGGTGATGGAAGAGGGGACGCGTTTGGAGCGGGCTTTGTTTGTGCGTTCCTCTCCCTTGAGGGGGCTCGCAGGACACAAAAAGCCCTGTAGGCTCTTTGTGCCGAGAGCTATAGCAGTGCTTGGAGTGCGACTTGGCGGTAACGCCAATAAAGCAATCCTTTGCACTGGCTTGACCGAACGGAGTGAGAAGGACAGGAGAGGGTGTAAAGATAAGGCTTTTATATATCACCCCCACCCATCCTCCCCCCTCAAGGGGGAGGAGGTTCGACGAGCAAGCCCCCCTCAAGGGGGAGGAAAAAGGCTCTTGCTGATTGAGATTGCCACGGGCTGATGCCCTCGCAATGACTCACGGAAAGAGAGGGGATGATAAGGCTTTGATGCTGTCCCCATCCCCCTTACCCCTTCCTCCAGGGAAGGGGAGGGGTGTGACGCAAGGTGTCCCTCCCCCCGTGGCGGGGGAGGATAGGAGAGGGGGAGGAAAAAGGCTCTTGCTGATTGAGATTGCCACGGGCTGATGCCCTCGCAATGACTCACGAAAAGAAGGCGGGGAGGAGAAAAGAGGAATATGTATTTTTTTATGGAGAGATAAATGAAAAAATCGGTTGTTGTTTTGAGCAGTGTGTTGACGGCGGCGGCAGTGTTGGGCGGCGGCTATTATTTTATGCACGATTCCGGTAAGCAGCAGGTGGCGGCTTATTGGGACGGCAAAACGGAACTGAACCTTAAAGCCGCGGACGGCAGTTTGCCGCTCGTGAAAGCCGTTAACGCCGGAGATATGGCTGCCGTGCAGTATTTTCTTGAAAAAGGCGCGGATGTGGATGTGCGGTCGGCAGACGGCGTTTCAGCACTGTTGGCGGCGGTGGAAAAAGGCAATGCGGCACTGTTCAATTTGTTAGCGGCACAAAGCAAGGCGGATTTTAAAGAGCCGGTGTATCTCGAAAAAGCTATTGACGGCGGTAATGCCGAAATTGTGCAATCTTTATTGCAAAAAGGCGCGGAGGTGAACGCTATATTGGCGTTTAAGGGAAGAAAACGCCCCGATGACGTGTTAAACTATAAAGACCCGCGCGTGACGACTCCGCTTAAAAAAGCCG
Source organism: uncultured Alphaproteobacteria bacterium (assembly GCA_910576955.1). Taxonomy (GTDB): domain Bacteria; phylum Pseudomonadota; class Alphaproteobacteria; order RF32; family CAG-239; genus CAG-267. The sequence goes on from CAJTJB010000004.1 coordinate 101,746, forward strand.
TGCGGGAAAATAAGCCGGCGATTGTTGCCGTATTGGCAAAAAACGGTGCCGAGGGCGTGGTTGATTTTCTGACCGAAGAGCTGCGCACGGCGTCGGTGGAGATGGTGCAAGCATTGGCGGAAAATGCCGGCAATCTGCGGCAAATTTCGGTCAAAGGAATGGATTTGCTGACGTATGCCGCCGGCGGGGCAAAGCCCGAAACGCTCGAGTATCTCTTAAAAGCCGATGCCGGTGAGGTGAACCGCGCGTTTGCACGGCTTATCAGCCAACGCAAAAGCGACGGCGCATATGATGAGGCGATGAATCTGTTTTTAAAAGTCGGCGCAATGCCAACGCTTGAAACGCTTGAGAAAATGCTTAAAAAGAAAAATCCCGAGATGTTTTTTAAACTGGCACAGTGTTATGCGCATCCGAATATCAAATCTGCCAAGATGGACGAGGACGCGTTGATGTATGCGCTGCGCCACGGCAAAACCGATGTTACGGCGTGGCTGTTGGAACACGGGGCGGATATCTGGAAAGAGTATGATAACGGCGTGACACCGCTTAAAATCGCTGCGGGGATGGCGGCAGAACAGCCGGAAGTTATGGAGATGTTTGAAAAAAGACTCAAAGAAGTTGACGAAACCGGCTATAACGGCGAAACGCTGCTGATGATGTTTGCGGCGGCGGGCGATTATGAGAATTTTCAACGGATTATCAACAAGGGCGGCAATATCTGGCTGAAAGACAATGACGGCAAGACGATGCTGATGTATGCGGCGGAGGGCGGCAATCGGCAAGTGATGAATTATCTCATTTTTAAGGGGGATAATGTGACCGCAAGGGATAATTTCGGGCGCACGGTTTTGTCGTATGCGGCGCGTGCGGGCAAGGCGGATGCGGTTAAATATCTGGCGGACAGAGGTGCGGATGTTGCGGCGCAGGATAATGACGGCAAAGCGGTGATTATGTATGCGGCGGAAAAAGGATATAGCGCTCTTGTCGATATGCTGGCCAATATGGGCGAAAGTGCCGCGATGGCAGATAATAACGGCAGAACGGTGTTGATGTATGCGGCTAAAGGCGGCGATTTGCCGACGGTGAATACGCTGTTGATGAAAGGCGTGGACGTTAACACGGTTGATAATGACCGAATGCCGGCGCTGTCTTATGCCGTTTTGGGCGGAAATAAAGAGATTGTGCGGCGTTTTGTGGAAAACGGAGCGAATGTTTTTGCTGCCGATACCAAAGGATATACGCCTTTGATGCATGCGCTGATGACCGGGCGCGAGGATTTGTATAAGATTATCTTTCCGCGCGGCGGCAATGCTGTTTATAAATCGAGAGATAACGGCAGACATCTGGGGATGATGGCGGTTGAGGGCGGCAATGTCGATTTGATGAAAACGGTTTTGGAGGATTTTCGCGAATATATCAATACGTCTGATGATAACGGGGTAACGTTTGTTATGCTGTTAGCCGGTAAGGGGCGTCCGGATGCAATGCGGCTGGCGTATAACTTCCGCGGAGATTTCAGGGCTGCCGATAAAAACGGCAAAACGGTGCTGATGTATGCGGCTGAACGGGATATCGGCGTTAATCTGGTGTCGGTTGTCAAATTTATCGGCTTTAGGGACAAGGCGGATATCAATCTTGCTGACAAAGACGGGCGGACGGCTCTGATGTATGCGGTCGGTTTTGAAAACAACCAGCCGTTTAAAGCGCATACGCTGCTGGTGAACGGAGCGGATGCAACGCGTGTTGACAATGAGGGCAAAACGGCGTTGATGTATGCGGTGGCTAATCCGTACAGCAGAGTGGATGCGCGCGGAATTACCGAGGTTTTGAGATATGGGCGCAATGTGAACGCGGCGGATAATGCCGGTAAAACCGCTTTGATGTATGCGGCGGCGAATGTGAACACCGACAGCAACGTGCTGATTGAGCTTTTAAACGCGGGCGGAGATGTGAACGCGGCGGATAACAGCGGTAAAACGGTGCTGATGTATGCGATGGAAAGCAGCGACATCGGCAAGGTGCGCCTGTTGAAAGCGGTTGGCGCGAAAACAGATGCAAAGACCGCGGACGGCAAAACAGCCATAGACTTTGCCAACCCCGAGGCGCTTTGCTTTAAGGCTGCCGTAGCAGAGTAGCATAAGGATGGATTATTATCCTCATCCCCTTACCCTCTTGCTTCGAGGGAGGGAGAAAGTTTTGCGGTTAGGGGGGCTCTGTTGGTTGAGATTGCCGCGTCGCGTTGCTCCTCGCAATGACGTGCAGGGGGGGGGAATGCTCCTCGCAATGACGTTATTACAGTGAGTCATTGCGAGCGAATGAAATGAGCGTGGCAATCTTTTGAGAGTATGGAAAGGTATGTGTGACTGTGTCACCGGTTTGTGGATTGGTGGCAGCGCCACGGGCAACGAAGGCGCTTGTGCTTTACGGCGGCGCTCGCAATGACGTGCAGGGGCGGAGGAGATATAAGGATGAGTTTGTTGTCCCCATCCCCCGTCCCCTTCCTCCGAGGGAAGGGGAGGTTCAGGGAGCGAGCTTTCCTCCCCCTTGGCGGGGGAGGATAGGAGAGGGGGAGGGAATTTGGCAACTTTTAACTTGACTTTAACCTTATACTCTCTATACTTTCTTTTGTCGGCAGAGATGTTGGCAGGGCTTTAGACGGCTCTCGTTAATGATTTTTCCTTGATAATAAGTCAGGGAGCTCTTGGCTATATACTGAAGGCCAAGAGAGTCATATTAACGTGATTGTCTAACTCCCTGGCGCTAGGATGACCTTGCGCCAGTTTTGTTTTAACATAAATTGGAGTTTGATATTATGGAAAATCAAGAAATTAAAAGAGATATGCATATCGGATGTTATTTATATCGGACATTGAGGCAAAAAATATCGGGTCTGCTGCGTGCGGAAAGGCTGAAACGCGGGTTGAGTTATGATGACCTTGGGCAAAATTTGAATATGAGCATAAGCAGCGTAAGGAATTTTGAACACGATGCATATAAGCAAAATTGGTATGTGGCGGGGAGGTTGTTGAAATATTACCACAAACGGATTGTGATAACACTTGAAGATTTGGATGAAGACGGGCGGGATTTGGTGTTGGCGCGGATGAAAGACAAGCCGGCGGGGTATCATCTAAATATAATTGATGACTAGAAGAAAAGCCCTCTCTGGCGGGAGGGCTTTGCTTTTTTGTTTGTTCGGCGGCGTTAGAAATCTGCCAGAACTTCGGCTGATTCGTGCGTGTTGTGAATGTTTACCATCGCAATCGTGTTGTAGCCGTTATCAACGTGCAAAACTTCGCCGGTGATGGCTTCGCCCAAAGGCGAGAGCAATGCCAATGCGGCACGTCCGACCTGTTCCTGCGTAACGTTTGCCTGCAACGGCGCGTTCAGCTCGTTCCAACGCAAAATCTTGCGGAAATCGCCGATGCCGGAAGCCGCCAAAGTCTTAATCGGGCCGGCGGAAATCGCATTAACGCGGACTTTCTGCATCCCCATATCAGCAGCGGCATAGCGGACGGAGGCTTCCAAAGCAGCCTTGGCAACGCCCATAATGTTATAGTTCGGCAAAACGCGTTCGGAACCCAAATAGGTCAGGGTAACGATAGCGCCGTTTTCGTTCATATAAGGCGAGGCGCAACGGCAAGCTTCCAAAAACGAATAGCAGGAAATGTGCATCGTGTTGGTGAAATTGTCGAGCGTTGTGTCAATCGTGCGGCCTTTCAACTGGTCTTTGTCCGAAAAAGCAATCGCGTGAACGACAAAGTCTATCTTGCCCCATTTTTCGCCAAGCTGCTTAAAGCATTCTTCAACAGATGCCGAATCGGTTACGTCGCACTTAATCAAAGTCGGCTCGAAAGAAAGCTTTTCAGCCAGCGGCACAACTCTTTTTTCCAGTGCTTCGTTTTGATAAGAGATAGCGATTTGCGCGCCTTGCGCATCTAACGCCTGAGCAATTCCCCAAGCAATGGACTTGTCATTCGCAAGACCCATAATCAGGCCCTTTTTTCCGGCCATAAGCAGTTCAGCAGTCATATATTTACCTCATTAAATTGTTTATAGTATGTTTTACGATACTTACTAACTTGCTTTTTTATACGAATTGATGTTATTTGTAAACAATTATTTTCAGGGTGTGGGAATGTTTTGTTTTGCGGGGGATGCAGGATGTTTTTTAGCACGGTTTGCGGGCGGTTTTTGCGGGGTCATCTTATTGATTTGGCGCTTAATTTTAAAAAAGTTTTTGAAAAGTGAAAAAAATGCTTGCAATTCGAACAAAAAGAGAACATACTCGGCGTAGAATTTAATAACAGGACTTTTTTAAGGGGTACGGAATGGAAAAAGATAAGGCGTTGGACGCGGCGTTAAGCCAGATTGAGAGAGCATTCGGCAAGGGTTCGATTATGCGCTACGGGCAAGATACGAAAATTGATATTGAGGCGATTTCTACCGGTTCTTTGGGAACGGACATCGCGCTCGGTATCGGCGGGCTTCCCAAAGGGCGTATTGTCGAGATTTACGGACCGGAAAGCTCGGGTAAAACAACCATGGCGTTAAGCGTTATCGCGCAGGCGCAGAAAAAGGGCGGAACGTGTGCGTTTATTGATGCCGAGCACGCGCTTGACCCGTCGTATGCGAAAAAAATCGGGGTGGATATTAACAACCTTTTGATTTCGCAGCCGGATGCGGGCGAGCAGGCTCTCGAGATTGCCGATACGCTGGTGCGCTCGGGGGCAATTGATGTTCTCGTGGTTGACTCTGTGGCTGCGCTTGTTCCGAAGGCGGAGCTTGAGGGCGAAATGGGCGACTCGCATATGGGCTTGCAGGCGCGCTTGATGAGTCAGGCTTTGCGCAAGCTGACCTCGACGGTTTCGCGTTCAAACACGCTCATTATCTTTATTAACCAAATCCGTATGAAAATCGGCGTGATGTTCGGCAACCCCGAAACCACGACCGGCGGTAACGCGCTGAAGTTTTATGCCTCTATCCGTATGGATATCCGCCGTGTGGGCGCAATTAAAGACAAAGACGATGTTATCGGGTCGCAGACGCGCGTTAAAATTGTGAAAAATAAAGTTGCGCCGCCGTTCAAAACGATTGATTTTGACATTATGTACGGCGAGGGCATTTCCAAAGTCGGCGAGCTGATTGACCTCGGTGTGAAAGCGGGCATTGTTGAGAAAGCCGGCGCGTGGTTCTCCTATAACGGCGAAAAGCTGGGGCAGGGGCGCGAAAACGCCAAGCAGGTGTTGCGTGACAATCCGGCGCTCGCAGATGAAATCGAACGCAAGATTAGAGCAGATGCGGGGCATTTAACTTCCGAACTTATCGGCGACGAAGAAACCGAGGATTCTATGGAGGATTAGAGCGGTTTCGCAGAGTTCCGAAAAATTCACGTAGGCTTTACTACGCTAAAATTTTTCGGACTCTGTGCCCCCATCTCTACTCCTCTCATATAATCCTCGGTTTCACTACAACCACGCGAGCAGGTGGTTTGGAGCAGATGGAAGCCCCACTGCGGGGTAGTCGCGTACTCTTATGTACGCTCCAGCCCTTTGAGAGAAGGAGGTGTTTGCGGCTAGTTTTCCCTCCCCCCATGGCGGGGGAGGATAGGAGAGGGGGAGGAATAAAGGCGCTTGTTGTTTGAGATTGCCACGGTGGCGGTTGGGACGGTGCGTTTCGCAATAACGCGTAGATATATAGGGCAATTTGTAAAGGTGGAGAATTTGGCGCAGGGTAAAAAAAATCCCTCGTGTTGGTGTTACACGGGGGATTTTTGAAAGCAGCGGACAGGGGCGGGACTAATCTCGGGGAGAGCTCGGAAAAATGCCGATAATGTGGCATATTACCTGTAATAAAAGCATTTTTATGCTGATTAGGAAAATGTGCAGCCACGTATTTGTTGCAAAACTTTCCTTTAATGCTTCCTCTATCGGATAAGAGAGTAATGTCCAGACGCTGCCTATCAGCAGGAAAATTCCTAAAATGCCGATGTGAATGACGGCTTTTTTCTCGTCTGCGTTTCGTTCTGCCCGAATGCTGAACAGATAGCTGTTGATTGAGCACGCGGGAGCAAGCAAAATTATCACGCCGGTTTCATACCATCCGACAGCATATGCTATGCGGAACAAGATAATAGCGCTGATTGCGCACAGGCAATATTGGAAAAAATGCCTGCGGAAAATGTTGTTTGTTTCCGTGTCGGGGGATGTTTCTTTTTGATTGTCCATCATAATATGCGTTTAAGTTATAATAATTATTTTCTACGGCAAGCATAGGGGGCGAGGCGCTTTTTGTCAAGTACTTTCGCTATGTGCGGGAGGATATGGATTCAATGTTTTCACCCCCACCCGTCCTCCCCCCTCGAGGGGGAGGTGGTTTGGAGTTGGAGATCCCTTGAGTGGCAGCGCCACCTGCAACGATTCGAGGGATGACGCCAACTTGTGGGGATAACAAAAGGGGATGGGCCGGTTTGTGGTTACATCTTTTCGGGGGCTTTGAAGCCGAGGAGGGTGATGTTTATCTCCAATACTCTTAATGCCAGTGTGATGAGGGCGACGAGTGAACGCAAGATGGTTTCGTCTTCTTCTGCCAAAATCTTTTTATCGTGATAGAACACATTGAATTTATTGGCTATTTCATAGATGTATGAACACAGAATTGACGGCGCGTCCTTTTTCACAGCCTCGTGGACAGTATGCGAGAAACGGGTCAGCGTTAGAGCCAGCTCGCGCCCGGAATCACAACTGAAGGCGGTGAAAGGGGATTGCCCTTGGAGGGGAAGATTGCCACGGCTTGTGTTGCAAAATTTTCCTCCTGCTGTGCTAAACAGCGCGGGTTTGTTTGCAGCGAGTTTGGCAAGGATTGATTTGATACGTACCATCGTGTAGAGGATGTACGGACCGGTGTTGCCCTCAAACGAGGCGAATTTGTCGATGTCAAAAATATAATTGCTCTCGCACGGGTTCATTAAATCGCCGTATTTAATCGCCGCCAAACCGATGGTTTGTTTGAGCGTTTGCAGCTCGTCGGCGGGGATGCTTTCTTCGCCTTTAATCATTACTTTTTCTTCCACCGTGTCTAACAGCTCGGAGAGTTTCATTGTACCGCCGGCGCGGGTTTTGAACGGTTTGCCGTCTTTGCCGTTGACCGTGCCGAAGCCGATGAACGACAGCTCGGTTTCCGGTCTGGTCACGCCGGTTTTCTTTGCGCAGCGGAATACGCGCTCAAAGTGCAGCACTTGGCGTTTATCCACCACATACATCACACGGTCGGGGTGGAATTTTTCTTCACGCTCAACCAATGTGGCGAGGTCGGTGGTTTCATATATTGCGCTGCCGTCAGACTTTAAGATGATGCACGGCGGAATCGGCGCGTTATCGGTTTCTTCTTTGACATCTACGACCAATGCGCCCTCGGACTCATAGGCAAAACCCTTGTCTTTCATCATCTGCACCATTGCGGGGATGTAGGGTTCGGCGTCGCTTTCGCCCTGCCAGAGGTCAAAATCCACATCCAAGCGGCTGTAGTTGCGTTTGAGGTCTTGCAGCGAAACCGCCATAATATGCTGCCATAAAGCGCGGTAGCCGCGGCGTCCGGCTTGCAAATCTTTGGTGGCGGCGCGGGCGGCGGTCAGATATTCTTCGTCTTCTTTGGATTTGGCGGAGGCAAACGGGTAAATCTCTTCCAAATCTTTTAAGCTGAACGGCGCGTCTTTCGGATATTCGCCGGCGTAGCTTTCGTCAAAATACGGCAAATCGGGTTGGCGGCAGGAGAGCTCGTGAATTATCAAGCCCATCTGCAAGCCGAAATCGCCCAAGTGCGCATCGGCAATCACCTTGTTGCCGGCAAAGCGGTTCATTCTTTTCAGCGCCTCGCCGATGACGGCAGAGCGCAGGTGTCCGACGTGCAGGGGTTTGGCAACGTTTGGTCCGCCGTAGTCAATCACCACCGTTTTCGGGTTTTCGAGCTTGGCAAAACCGCAATTTTCAGCCGCAGCCATCTCGCTCATATAGCGGGAGATAAACGCGTCTTTAACCTTGATGTTGATAAAGCCGGGGACAACAACGTTCACCTCGTCCAAGATGTCGTTTGCGGGGATGTTTTGCAGCACATCGTTGGCAATCATCAGCGGTGCTTTGCGATATTGTTTGGCGGCAGACATCGCGCCGTTGACCTGAAACTGGCACAAATCCGGACGGGCGGAAACGACCACGCGTCCCAAATCAGCGTCATAGCCTGCGTTTTTAAAGCTTTCGGTGAAGATTTTGTTTAATGTTTCGATGATGGTTTGCACTTTGGTTCTCCCGTTTATCAATAAATTACGGGGGAGGGTAGCGGGTTTTGCGGGGATTGTCAAGGGGGAAAATTGTAACAAAATTTTCATATCTTTTAGGTGGAATTTGCTTGCGGACGGGGGAGAATGGTGGTATAATCAGGGTATATTATGACGGAGGGGGCGTTGAAAGACGCTTTAAGGTTATGGCAAAAAATGTGAAAAAGGCTGTTACGATGCCGAAAGTCAGTAAGGATACGGTTGAGGAGATGCAGGGCTTGCGGCTGCAGGAACTGGAGCACGATGTGTCGGTTAAAACACGTACTGATTTTGAAAGCGATGAGGCGTATAAAGACTATTTGCTGCAAAGCTATGAAACGCTGCGTCAAAAGGAATACGGCTATGTGGTACGTAATGAGGCGATGAAAGTTTATAATCTGGCGTGCGACGGAACAAAAGCAACAGGATGCCGCGATAACCTGCTTGCTTGGGACGGCTATAAAAAATATATTCGTGCAGCCAAAACGCCGGAAGAAAGAGCCAGACGCCAAAAACAAGTGGATGATTGTGCGATGGGCAGAACTGCAGCATTGGGCGGAATATGCTTTACCGGTAAGTCCAGAGCGGTGAACCCCACGGCTAAATTGCATTGCTGCGCGATTTCGGCAAATTCGGTTATGGCGCAAATTAGCGGTGAGATGGGCTATGACGGGCAGGATAATCTGATTGTGGCTAAACAGCGTAAGAATGGTCGTAATAACATTGTGGTTGCGAGTGCGTTAAACAAAACTGACAGCATTCCTCCGCAATACAGGCTTGATATTGATGTTGTTTCCAGAAGGCCTTTAGGAAAGGCTAAGCCTAAAGATACAACTTTAAGTGCCCTTGTTAAAAGTGGCGAATTAAAAGTTGGCGATTCATTTGCTATGGCGCCGCGGAATCCTAATTCGGAAACCACCGGACACGCTATGGTGTTGGTGGATGTGGTTAAAAATGATAAGGGTGAGGTGATTTCTTATACAATTCAGGGAAATAACAGCCACGAGCTTATCTCAATTGACCCTAATAAACCCAACAAGCGTGGTTCGAGTAAAGTTATAGCCGGTGTGCAGGCTTATGATTTTTTCAGCGATAAAATAAAAGATGAACGGGAGCAGCTGAACACTCTTTCAGTTGCGGAGATTGAGGCACGGGTGGTTGAGCAACGTGGCAAAACCGAGCAGGTGGTTGCTGATTTGGCGAAAACCGAGCAGTATAATGCGGCGAAAGGGTATAATTCGGGGATTATTTCAACTTATCTGGCAGAATTGAATAAAAAAAGGGAAGAGGTGGCACAATGGAATAAGCCTGATGAAATGTTTGGCAAAAGAACGCACATTGTGGAACCGGAAATAATTATGGAAGCACCTAAACCAGACAGGGAGACACTGCGTGATAGAGAAACTCTACGCAGCGAGATGTCTTCGACTGCTGCAGCTATGGTTGGAAAGCAGCAGGAAAGTGGGCAGGCGGAAAAGAATAAAGCGGATGAAAAGGCTGAATTGGCAGCGTCTTTGAAAAACGCCGGTATTGTGATTGACCCGCAAGAATTAGCCGAGCAATACAAACAGGGGGAAAATGTGTTTATCAAACAGCGTGGTAAAGACCAGAAGAAGGTGTTTAATCCGTTATTACAGAAAGTGGTCGATAGCGTCAGCCGCTAGTTTTGCCGCCGGGGCGTGTTTGCGGATTGGTGAAAGTGCGCTTTTTTATGAGCGTGCTTTCTTTTTTGTGGTTGTAGCACAGGAAAATGTTGAATCATTGTTTTTCCTTTTCACTCCAAGAGGGTGGTCTTTTTTGGGGGGAGATTGCCACGTCGGCTGCGCCTCCTCGCAATGACTCGCGGAAAAAAAAGGGGGGCTTTTTGCAATGACTTGCGGGGGAGGGGCAGCCTCCTCGCAATGACTCGCGGAAAAAAAGGGGGGAAACGGATGGAGAGTTTTCACCCTCACCCAGCCTCCCCCCTCAAGGGGGAGGAGGTTTGGGATGGAGTTTATTTTACAGCAATGGTGACCAGGCGGGGTCGGAGCCGTCGCCGGGGGTTAATACCAAGCGTTCGTTTTGTCCGGTGATGTCTACCGAATAGAGCTGTACCGGAGCATTGGTTGTCGCTGTGCCGCGGTTTTGGCGGTAAAACATCAGCACGCGTCCGTTCGGCGACCAGGTCGGTCCCTCTACCAAAAAGCCGTTTGCTAAAATGCGCTCGCCGGTGCCGTCGGGGTACATCACGCCGATTTGGAACTGCCCGCCCTGCATTCTCGTGAACGCAATGTAATCTCCGCGGGGCGACCATACCGGCGTGGCATAGCGCGCGCCCTGTTTGAAACTTATACGCTCCACATTTGAGCCGTCCCTATCCATCACATACAGCTGCTGGTTGCCTCCGCGGTCGGAATTAAAGACAATCTTTGAACCATCCGGCGAATAAGAGGGCGACGTGTCAATGCTCGGACCGGAGGTCAATTTTTTGCTCTGGCGGGTTGCTAAATCCATCTCGTAAATGTCGGTCACGCCGTTTTTCGCATAGCTCATCAGCACGGATTTGCTATCCGGCGAGAACGCGGGCGCAAATGTCATTCCGGGGAAGTTGCCCAACAGCTCGGTGCGCTGGGTGCGGAGATTGTACATATAAACCCGCGGCTTATTGTTAATAAACGACAGATATGCGATATATTGCATATCAGGCGAGAAACGCGGGGTCAGCACGAGATTGGCGCCGCTCGTTAAAAACTGGTGACCGTCGCCGTCTTGATCCATCAAAGCCAAGCGTTTGACGCGCTTGCTCGATGGACCGGATTCGGAAATATACGCAATCACGGTGTTGAAATAGCCTTTATCGCCGGTCAGACGTTCGTATATCGCGTCGGCCATCGAATGCGCCATTCTGCGCCAGTTGTTTTTATCGGCGGTGTAAACCTCAAACATCAGTTCTTTTTGGCTGATGATATCCCAGAGTTTGAACCGGAGGCGCAGTTCCTGCCCGTTTTCCTCCATAATTGCCGATTGGACAAGCACTTGAGCGTTGATAACGCGCCAGTCGCCGAAAATCGGCTGTTCGTCAAGGCTTGTAAACTTTTGGATATAGCTGCGCTCGTTAATGATGCGGAACAGACCGCTTCTTTCCAAATCCGCCAGAACGACATCGCGCACTTTGTCAGCGTACGAAAAGCCGAAAAACGCGCCGAGGCCGTTATTATCAGAAATAATTTTCGGGAAAGCGACCGGAATCGGCGCTTGCGTGGCGCCGCTGATGCTGATGTTTAACTGCGCTTTGGCGGGCGCAGACAGCGCGAGCAGGGCGCAAAAAAGGAGAGATAAAAATTTTTTCATGGGTTGTGACCTTTTTACCTTGTGGTTATACTTGCGGTTATAATATGGCTGCCGTGACAGTTTGTAAACCTAAAAATAAGTTATATAAACACCCAACTTGTTGGGGTGGCAGCGGCACGGGCAACGATTTTGGCTGCGGTACCCGACTTGTCGGGGTTTACTTTGGCTGCGGCTGGAAGAGGGGCGGGAGGATATTGCCACGGCGACGTGGTCGCCTCGCAATGACGCGCGAAAGGAAAATGGGGATGTTTACCGGCCGGTGTTTTGTGTGACATAGGCGAAAGCGTTTGCAGATTGTATGTTATCGGTGTAGATGATTTTGCCCTGCCAGTCTTTGGAAATGTTAATATGACTGTCTTCTTGTTGCAGTTGGTTTTTAAAGGTAAGGATTTTGACGGAAGAAAGGTCGGTGCCGAATAAATTTACTTTATTGCACATAGAAACATCTAAATCGGCGGAGAAGTTTTTGCAGTGGGATAAATTAACATCAGCGCCTTCTTTGAACTTCAGGGATATGACGGAAGAAAGGTCGGTGTCGAATAAATCTACTTTAATGCACATTGAAACGTCTAAATCTGCAGGAAAGTCTTCGCATTCGCTTAAAATAATTTCTGCACCTTCTTTGAACTTTAGGGATTTGACGGAAGAAAGGCAGGTGTTGGATAAATTTACTTTATTGCACATAGAAACATCTAAATCCGTGGGAAGTATACATTCGCTCAACTTAACTTCTGCACTTTCTTTGAACTTTAACGATTTGACGGAAGAAAGGTAGGTGTTGGATAAATCAACTTTATTGCACATAGAAACATCTAAATCCTCGGGGAGGAACATGCATTCTCTTAAATCAACTTCTGCACCTTCTTTGAACTTTAACGATTTAACGGAAGAAAGGTCGGTGTCGAATAAATCTACTTTAATGCACATCGAAACATCTAAATCCTCGGGGAGTATACATTCGCTCAACTTAACTTCTGCATCTTCTTTGAATTTCAGGGTTTTGATGGAAGAAAGGTCGGTGTTGAATAAATATACTTCATTGCACATCGAAACATCTAAATCCTCGGGGAAATTTTCGCAGCCGCTTAAATTAACTACTGCACCTTCTTTAAACTTCAGGGATTTGAATTGCGAGAGGTCAGCGCCGGATAAATTTATTGTACTGTATATCGACACATCTAAATCCGGTGGGAGGTTTTCGCAGCCGCATAAAATAACTGCTGCACCCTCTTTGAATTCTAGGGATTTTATGGAAGAAAGGTTGGTGCCGGATAAATCTACTTCATTGCACATAGACACATCTAAATCCTCGGGGAGGTTTTGGCATCTGCTTAAATCAACTTCTGCACTTTTTTTGAACTTTAGCGATTTGAATTGCGAGAGGTCGGTGTTGGATAAATCTACTATGTCACACATCGAAACATCTAAATCAGCAGGGAGGTTTTGGCAGTAGGATAAATTGACTTTTGCGCCTTTTTTGAATTTTAGGGATTTAACGGAGGAAAGGTCGGTGTAGGATAAATCTACTATGTCACACATCGAAACATCTAAATCCGCAGGGAGATTTTCGCAGCTGCTTAAATTAACTTCAGCGCCTTCTTTGAACTTCAGGGATTTGACGCTTGAAAGGTCGGAGTTGTATAAATCTACTTTGTCGCACATTGAAACGTCTAAATCTGCAGGAAAGTCTTCGCATTCGCTTAAAATAATTTCTGCACCTTCTTTGAATTTGAGCGATTTGACGAAAAAAAAGTCGGTGTTGGATAAATTTACTGCATCATTTATGAAGATTAGGTTTGAGTCTCTGGGATATTGCGAAATATCCGGCTCTTTATCCGTAGTGATGATGGCGGCGATTTGGTTAGCGGCGGAAGCGTAGACGATGCTGCTTTTCTTGTCTTCGGTGTAATCATAGTTGAGAATATTATTGAGCTTGTCTTCGAAACCGTTTGTTATGGAGAGTTTTTTGCCGAGGATTATGTTCTCTGTTGGTTGTTCGCGATGGTCGAACGCGGAGAGGATTATTTCTTTGTAATCGGCTTGATTTGGTTGCTCGGCAATGAGCTGCAGGGTGTCGCAGATGTTCTTTTTGTGGTTAGTCATCGTCAGGATTTCGCGGGCGACCTCAGGGGTAAATTCTTTTTCACCGCGTTTATAGGGGCGGAGAAAGTTTTCGGTGCGGAGCGGGTTTTGCGGGGTGGTGATTTCGATGAACATTGGGTTGTTACTCCTGTTGGTTGAGATTGCCACGGCAACAAGTTGCCTCGCAATGACTATAAAGTAGGATAGCATATTTTTGAGAGGATTGCAAGGGGGGTGTTTTAGATTGTTCTTGGTGTGGGAGATTGTGGAGCTTTTTTGTGAGTCATTGCGAGCGAATGTAATGAGTGTGGCAATCTTTGGAGAGTATGGAGTGGGTAAGTGTGCTGGCGCATTTGTTTGTGGATTGCTTCAGTTGCTGCCTTACGGAGCACTTCGCAATGACTAGAAGGGGAGGAGGAGGTTTGCAACGGGGGTTTCCCCTTCCCGCGGAGGAAGGGGGTAGGGGATGGGGAGGATATGGAGGCGTTTGCGGCGGGAGATCCCTTGACTCGGGCTGCAAAGCAGGCAGCCCGAGAGGGATGACGGGTAAAAAAGGGGGAATGGGAATTATTTGATGCGGGTATTGATTTTGTGTAATAGCGCAGAGAAAATGGAGATTTTATCGGTGTAGATGATTTTGCCCTGCCAATCGTCGGGGAGGCGAACGCGGGAAACCAGTTGCTGCCGTTTGTTTTTGAACTTGACAGAACGGACGGTGCTGAAGTCGCAGCCATCTAACCATATTTTATCGCACATCGAAAAATCTAAATCAGCAGGGAGGTTGCGGCAAACGGATAATTTAGCTTGTGCGCCTTTTTTGAATTTCAGGGATTTGACGCTGGAAAGGTCGGTGTAGGAAAAATCTACAAAGTTGCACCCCGTAAGGTCTAAATCCGCAGAGAAATTCTTGCAGAAGCATAATCTGGCGTCCGCGCCGTCGTCGATCTTGAGGGACTTGATGTTGGAAAAGTCGTTGTGGGATAAATCTGCCGTGCAGTTCATCGGAACTTCCAAATTTGCAGGGAGGTTTCGGCAACCGGATAAATTGACTGTTGCGCCTTCTTTGAACTTTAACGATTTGATGGAAGAAAGGTCGGTGTCGGATAAATTTATATAGTCGCACATCGAAACATCTAAATCAGCAGGGAGGTTTTGGCAGTAGGATAAATTGACTTTTGCGCCTTTTTTGAATTTCAGGGATTTGACGGTAGAAAGGTCGGCGTAGGATAAATCTACTATGTCACACATCGAAACATCTAAATCTGCAGGGAGATTCTTGCAGTTGTATAAATTGACTTCTGCGTCTTTTTTGAATTTTAGGGATTTAACGGTGGAAAGGTCGGTGTGGGATAAATTAACTTTCTGGCACATCGAAACATCTAAATCCGCGGGGAGGTTTTTGCAGCTGCTTAAATTAACTCTTGCCCCCTCGGTGAACTTGATGGATTTGATTTTCGAGAGGTCTTGATTAGGTATTTCCACTGAATAGCATGTGCAGAACAAAGGGGTGTTATGGATGTCTGCGATGTATGGTTCTTCATGTATGCGGACATGGAGGGCAATTTCTTTGGTGGCAGAGGCGTAGATATTTCGCACGGGAATGTTGTTAAGGAGGGCATTCAGCTCGTTTTCAAAGCCGTGCGAGGCGGCGAGCTTTTTGCCGAGCAGGAGGTTGTCGGCTGGTTGTTCGCGATGGTCGAATGCGGCAAGGATGATGTCTTTATATTGTGCTTGCTCTTCTTTGGGGAGGGAGGCGATAAGCTCGAGCGTGTCATAGATGTTCTTTTTGTGGTTCGTGGATTGGAGGAGTTGATAGGCTGCATCGGGGGTAAAGGGTTTCTCGCCGCGCTTGTAGGGGCGGAGGGTGTTTTCTAGGCGGAGCGGGTTTTGCGGGGTGGTGATTTCGATGAACATTTTTTGCTCCTTATTTTGCTTTATGTTTTCACCCTCACCCATCCTCACTTGCTTCGTAAGTGTTGCGTTATTCGCAACACTAACTTCGCTTCGGTCAAGCCAACTCTAAACTCCCTTTGTTGCTTTTACAAGCAAGTCGTTCGTTAAGAGTTGCTATTGCTCTCGGCAAAAACAACACACCGTGTTGTTTTTATCCTGCGGGCCCTCTCAAGAGGGAGGGGGGGATATAAAGATGGTTGGTTGTCCCCATCCCCCTTACCCCTTCCTCCGGGGAAGGGGAGGTTGAGGATGAATTGTTGTTAGGAGTATGATAGCATACTTGTGTGGGGATTGCAAGGGATTTGTTGTTTATGAGTCATTGGGAGGGATGGGGAGGGATCGACTATAGGCTATATCGCGTTTTAAGGAGATGTTAAGAAGTTGTGGGTTACTGTTTAAAAAAGTTGTAACCAAATTTCGGGCGGGGTAGCTTACCTTTTATGATGAAAATGAACTTCGGACATATAAAAAATATTTTGATGGCGGGAATGCTCGCGCTGGCGCTGTGCGTTTTGTCTGCTGCGGGTGCGTCGGCTGCGAACGTGATTAAAGATATTCGCGTTGGGCAGCAAAATGACGGTATCCGCATTGTATTGGACGGGGCGGAAAAGTTTGATTATGACGCCTTTTTGCTCTCTTCGCCGAATCGGCTGGTGATTGATGTCAAAAATGCAACCCTGCCGAAAACGCCGAATGTGCCCGCAAATAAAATTATTACCGGTTTTCGCAGCGGCGATTTGGCAAGCGTGAAAGGTAAACGGCTCGTTTTTACCTTAAATGGCGATGTGAATATTAAGAAGAAATTTGCGCTTGAGCCGAACGCGGCGCAGAAGAGCTGGCGTTTGGTGCTGGATTTGAGTACGCAGGGGTTTGGCGTGCCGTCGGGCAATGTTTCAACCAAAGCCACGATGGCAGGGAATGCGCGGCGGCAAAAAATCGTGGTGCTTGACCCCGGTCACGGCGGCAAAGACCCCGGTGCTATCGGACGCTCGTTTAAAACTTATGAGAAAAACATTACTCTCTCAATGGGGCAGGAGCTGAAACGCCAGCTCGAATCGAAAGGCTTTAAAGTGTATATGACGCGCTCAACCGACATCTTTATCCCGCTGCGCAAACGGGTGGATATCGCGCGCCGCTACCACGCAGACCTCTTTATCAGTCTGCACGCGGACAGTACCTTAAACCGCAAAGCACAGGGGCTTTCCATCTACACCCTTTCTGAAACGGCGTCCGACAAAGAGGCTGCGGCGCTTGCCGAGCGTGAAAACAAAGCTGACATTATCGACGGGCTCGATTTCTCTGACAATTCGCCCGAAATTAACGATGTGCTTATTTCCCTTTCGCAAAACGACAGCCGCAATAAATCTTCTAAATTTGCCGGTTATGTGGTGGACGATATGAAAAAGCAGGTTAAGCTTGTCAGCAATGCGCATAAATTTGCCGGCTTTGCGGTGCTTAAAGCGCCGGATATTCCCTCCGTTTTGCTGGAAATGGGCTATCTTTCCAACTATTCCGAAGAAAAATATCTCCGCCAGCCGTCGTATCGGAAAAAGCTTGCCGAGGCAATGAGCCGCGCGGTGGTGAGGTATTTTAAAGACCCCGAAGTTGCCTCCTCTATATAGGGGGATGTGCTAAAATACGGTCAGTGGCAGCGCCACGGGCAACAAAGCCCAATCCCCTCCCTTATGTACCGATTTTGTACACCGCAGTCGGGGATTTGACGATAGCACCGCACTTTATCCCACCCATTGCAACGCAGGGCTTTGCCCTGCTTTTTGTTGGGGCTCACTTACAAAATTTTCCTCTGTTAAATGGGGGAGTCTTTTTTTGAGGGGGGAGGTATAAGGATGAGTTTGTTGTCACCCTCTCCTGTCCTCTCCCCTCAAGGGAGAGGGACGCAGGAGGAGGGGAAGGGGGAGGATTTTGCTGTAAGGTGTCCCTCCCCCCTCGGCGGGGGAGGATAGGAGAGGGGGAGGGGTTTACATACCAAGATGTTAAAAAAATTTTGATTAGGGTTTATTTTTTAAGAACTTATGTTTATATTGGCAAAGAGATTCTTTGACTGTCGGTCAGCTGGCAGGGGAATGATGCTATTGAGATGTTTATTTGAGGGAGTTGGCGGATGATTTTCGGGCTGTCTAAAGCTGTGATTGCCAGTGTGATTTTGGTGCTGTCGTATGCGGTGTTGTTTTCGGAAAAATTAAACCGCGCGGTGGTGGTGCTTTTAGGCTCGGCGGTAATGATTCTTTTGGGAGTGCTCTCTTACGACCAAGCAATTAAAGGTGTGGATTTTAATACCATCGCTCTTTTAATCGGGATGATGATTATGGTCGGCATTATGGAGAAATCCGGCGCGTTCCAGTTTGCGGCGGTGGCGTCGGCAAAGCTCGTGAAGGCTAATCCGCGCGGCATTCTTGCCGTTTTGGGCGTGGTGACGGCGGTGCTTTCCGCATTTTTGGACAATGTGACGACCGTTCTCCTCATCGTCCCGGTGACGATAGAAATTACCCGTAAGCTCAAAATTAAGCCGTATCCCTTTCTTTTAATGGAGATTTTTTCCTCCAACATCGGCGGCACGGCAACGCTTATCGGTGATCCGCCGAATATCCTCATCGGCGGAGCGGTCGGGCTCGGCTTTACGGATTTCTTAAAAGAATTATCGCTGTTGGTGGTTATCTGCCTTATCGCGCTGATTATCGTTTTTGACCTGTTTTTCGGGCGCAAAATGACGGCGTCGGCAGCGGCGAAAAAAGAAGTGATGAACATTAACGAATATGACTGTATTACGAACTTTCCGCTGTTGTGGAAGTCGCTTGCGGTGTTGGTGGCGGTTATCTCGGGGTTTGTGGCGGGCGAGCATTTTCATATCGCAAACGGAACAATAGCTCTGTTTGGCGCGGCGGTGCTGCTTGCGCTTTATACGCACGGTTTGGAGCATTCGGAGCGCGACAAGCGGGTGGAAGATGCGTTTTCACTCGTGGATTGGACGACCATCTTTTTCTTTACGGGGCTGTTTGCGCTGGTGTATGGTTTGGAAGTGACGGGCGTGTTGGAGATGCTGGGGCACAAGGCGCTGTTGCTCGTGGACGGGAGCATTAAAAAAGCGGCGTTTCTCATTCTCTGGGCTTCGGCGGTGCTGTCAGCGGCGATTGACAATATTCCGTTTGTGGCAACGATGATTCCGCTGATTAAGACGATGGAAGAAAGCCTTGGCGGACGCGAGGCGGTGATGCCGGTCTGGTGGGCGCTTTCCATCGGCTCGTGTTTCGGCGGCAACGGCTCGCTGATTGCGGCGTCGGCAAACGTTATCGTTGCGGGAATTGCCGCGCGCGAGGGGCACGCGTTGAATTTTCTCAAATTTTTGCTCTGGGGATTGCCGGTGATGCTCACCTCGATTGCGATTGCCTCGGCTTATTTATATGTGGTTCATTTTATGTAAAGGTTTAACGAATGGCGGTTACGGACTTGATTTTGGGTGTTTCTCCGCAGACGGTGGCGTTGGCGGCGATGGGGATTTGCTACCTTTTGCTCTTTACGGAAAAAATGAACCGCGCTGTGGTGACGGTGGCGCTTGCCGCATTGCTCGTTATGCTCGGCGTGTTGTCGCAACAGGCGGCGATTGCGGCGATTGACTTCAACACTATTTCCCTTTTGGCGGGGATGATGGTTATCATTAACGTGGCGGAGCGCTCGGGGATGTTTCAATATGTCGCCATCTGGGGGGCAAAGCGGGTGCGTGCGCATCCGGTTGGCATTATGGTTGTGCTGGCGGTGGTAACGGGCGTTTTCTCGGCGTTTTTGGACAATGTGACAACAGTTCTCCTCATCGTTCCGGTGACGATGCAGATTACGCGTAAGCTTGAGGTTAATCCGTATCCGTATCTTTTAATCAATATTTTTGCTTCAAACATCGGGGGAACGGCAACGCTTATCGGCGACCCGCCGAACATTCTTATCGGCTCGGCGCTCGGGCTGTCGTTTACAGACTTTTTGTTTCATCTTGCGCCAGTGGTGCTGGCGATTATGGCGGCGCTTATCTGGATGTTTGTGCATTTTTGGGGCGCGTCTTTGGTGGCGCCGATGAAAAACCGCGCGCTCGTTATGGGGATTAACGAAAAAGACGCGATTACGGACTTTACGCTTTTATATAAAGCGCTCGGCGTGTTGGGCGCGGTGATTGCCGGGTTTACGATTGCCGAGCATATCGGGCTTGAAAACGGCTTTATTGCGCTGTTTGGCGCGGCGGTGATGCTCCTCTTGTATACTTTCCGTGTGCCGCACGCCGAGAGCGACGAGAAAGTCGAGGATGTGCTGAACCACGTGGACTGGACGACTATCTTTTTCTTTACCGGCTTGTTTGTGATTGTCGGGGCGCTGGAGCATACGGGATTTTTGCAGGAAGTCGGCGATTATCTGGTGAAAGTGACCGGCGGGAGCATTCAAAAGAGCGTGTATGTGATTTTGGGCGTGTCGGCGGTGTTTTCAGCAATGGTCGATAATATTCCGTTTGTGGCAACGATGATTCCGACGCTTAAAGCGATGGAAGAATCGCTTGGCGGGCGCGAGGCGATGATGCCGGTGTGGTGGTCGCTTTCGCTCGGCGCTTGCTTGGGCGGCAACGGAACGCTTATCGGTGCGTCGGCAAACGTTATCGTTGCGGGAATTGCCGCACGCGAGGGACACCCCATCAGCTTTTTGCGCTTTCTTATCTGGTCGATACCGGTGATGGTGATGAGTGTGGTAATAGCGGGGGTATTTCTCTATCTAGAATACTTCTTGTGAAAAACGTGCTAAATTACGGTCAAATCGCCGTGAGGAAGCCTGTCCGCCAATCCTCACGTACCTCTATGTACGCTGCGGTTGGCGGCAGGGCTCACGACGATAGCACCGCAATTTATCGCATTTTTCTACTACAACAGCCGCGGATATGATTTTGGAGCATTTTTTTTAATTTTGAAAGGACTTTATGATGAACGGATTTGAAATTATCGGGTATTTGGCGGGGGTGTTTACGGCGTTTTGCTTTTTGCCGCAGAGTATTAAAACCCTCAAAACACGGCGCACGGAAGATATTTCGGCGCTCTCTTATACCATCTATACGCTGGGAATTGCCGGCTGGGTGGTTTACGGTTGGTATCTGAACTCTGTTCAGATGGTCGTGTTTAACCTGATTTCGCTCGTGTTTGCCGGTGCGATTTTGTCGGTGACACTGTATAATCTGAAAAAGCGCAAATAGAAAATCCCCCTTGAAAGAGGGGGATTTGACTGAAGAGTTGCGGTTTAATAATCAAACCAACTGTCTTGTTCTTTCGCCTTTTGCCAAACCTCGGCAACAAAGGCGGAAAACGCTTTGGAGAGCTCTGTGCAGCGTTTCATCTGCAGACCGGTTACTTCTTTGCGGAGTTTCTTGGGAACTTCGGCAATGTTTTCCAAGCGCGGACCGACGACATTGCGTGAGCGGTAGCCGATGGAATATCCCTGAACGGTCACTTTGTTATTCAGGACAGACATTTGCGCGCGGCGGTTTTGATTCCCCCAGTAGCGTGTGCGGATAATAATTTCTTTTTCCATAATTGTAAGTATTTGTATTAGGGAGAATAACGCAAGTTTTTTAAATGTCAAGGCATTTTGCGGAGCGGGGGGATGTGCGTTCTTCTTCCTTGAGAGGGAGGAGCTTTAAGGATGAGTTGTTGTCCCCATCCCCCTTACCCCTTCCGCAGCGGGAAGGGGAGGCTTTAAAGGATGGTTTCTTGTCACCCCCACCCATCCTCACTTGCTTCGTAAGTGTTGCGTTATTCGCAACACTAACTTCGCTTCGGTCAAGCCAACTCTAAACTCCCTTTGTTGCTTTTACAAGCAAGTCGTTCGTTAAGAGTTGCTATTGCTCTCGGCAAAAACAACACACCGTGTTGTTTTTATCCTGCGAGCCCCTTAAGGGGGAGAAGTTTAAGGATGGGGAGGGGTTAGCGGTCGTATGTGCCACGGATGATGTTTGAGAGGATGTTGATGTTTCGCTTAAAGTCGAGGTCTTTTTCTGCTTGCGCGCGTTTGGAGTCTTGATAGCGGCGAATGTGCTTTTTTGCCTCAAATTTGCGGGTGAACTTGCTAATCAGGCTGCCGTTGGCGGGGTGCTTTTCCGCAAAGTCGCGCAGGGCGCTCATACGCTCGGTTCGCTCCTGTTTGGCTGCAGCGGCGGCTTTTTCCCGAATGCGGACGGTTTCGGCTGCCCGTTCTTCGGCATCGGCGGCGTTCGGCATTATCGCTGCTTGGCAATAATCGCGGATGAGCTTATGCGCCTTGGCGTCTTTTGCGTGGGAGGGCTCGCATTTTATTGCCTCAAGTAGGGCAGCACGGTCGGCAACGTTATAAAACCCGTCTGTAAAGCTCGATAAATCCGCCTCTGTCCGTCCGGTGACGGAATGGTCAGAATATACCTTATAACGCGGCAATTCGGCGGATTTGTTTTTATCCACTTCAATAAAAGTATATCCTTTTTGGATTTTTAACAGCTTTTCATTGGAAAGATGGCTCATCTTTTGCGGGTTGTATTGGTGCGGTTCGACAGAAACGGCTTTGATACGGATGCTGTCGCCGGTCAGCTTGCCATCTTTGACGCGGGCAAGAAATGTGGTGCTTTCCGAACGTGCGTGCGGTTTGTAATGCCCTATATCCGTATATTCGGTATTCTTATTGCGAGTAACGCCGATGACAAAGTGCTCGCCGTTAAACTCTGTTTCGGAAAATTCTTTAAAAGAAAAATTGTAGAGCGTGTCCGGATAAGTTTGGCGGTATAAGTTATTTATGCTTTCGGAAAAGTCTGTTTTTTCATTTGCCATCGGTTTTCTCCTTTAATATTATATTGGTATTATCATATCATATTTTTAAAATTAAGTAAATGGTTTTGTTTGAAATATCTCGACTCCCCCTTTGAGTTTTTGCTGATGGCGGCTGTATGGCAAAAAAAGCGGGGTTTGTGGGGATAAATTTAAAATAGGGGTTTTTATTTTGGTTCGGGGTGGTATTGTAGGGGCAATATTTAGGTTAGGAATTATTGTTGTCCCCATCCCCCTTACCCCTTCCTCCGGGGAAGGGGAGGTTTAGAGGTTAGGAATTATTGTTTTCACCCTCTCCTGTCCTCCCCCCTCAAGGGGGAGGGAAGAGAAAAGCGGTAAAGAATGTTTAACGAAAGGTTTTAGAAAAGATGTCTGATGAGAATATGACGGAAGATGAAAATAAATTGACGGCGGAGAGTGATGCCGTGGTGACGGCAGCGCCGGCGGTGAATTTGCCTAAAGAAAATATTGCGCCGACAATGATTGTTGAAGAAATGCGCCGCTCGTACCTTGACTATGCGATGAGCGTTATCGTTTCGCGTGCGCTGCCGGATGTGCGCGATGGTTTGAAGCCGGTGCACCGCCGTATTATTTATGCCGCGTATGAAAACGGCTATGACTATAACAAAGCGTTTAAGAAATCCGCGCGTATCGTCGGCGAAGTGATGGGTAAATATCACCCGCACGGCGACTTTTCTGTTTATGAGGCGATGGTGCGTATGGCACAGCCTTTCTCAATGCGTCTGCCGTTGATTGACGGGCAGGGAAACTTCGGCTCGATGGACGGCGACTCGGCGGCGGCGATGCGTTATACGGAAGCCCGTTTGGCGAAAGTGGCGCACGCGCTGATTGAAGATATTGAATTTGACACTGTTGACTTTATGCCGAACTATGACGAATCGTTACGCGAGCCTTCCGTCTTGCCGGCGCGTTTTCCGAACCTGTTGGTAAACGGCACAAACGGTATTGCCGTTGGTATGGCGACAAACATTGCGCCGCACAACTTGGGCGAGGTGTTGGACGCGTGCACGGCATATGTTGACAATCCGAACATTTCCATTGAAGACCTTATCCGTATTGTTCCGGGACCGGATTTCCCGACCGGCGGCTTGATTTTGGGCTACGGCGGGGCGAAAAGCGCTTATTTGACCGGACGCGGCTCGGTGATGATGCGGGCGCGCTGCACAATTGAGGAAATCCGCAAAGACCGCGAGGCAATTGTGGTGCACGAAATTCCTTATCAGGTCAACAAGGCGATGCTGGTGCAGAAAATTGCCGAACTCGTTAAAGAGAAAAAAGTTGAGGGTATTTCCGACATCCGTGACGAATCGGACCGTCAGGGCGTGCGCGTGGTTGTGGAAGTCAAGAAAGAATTTCAGGCCGATGTGGTCTTAAACCAACTCTATAAATATACGCAGCTGCAGACGAGCTTCGGGATGAATATGCTTGCGATTAACAACGGACGCCCGATGATGATGAACCTCAAAGACATTATTGCGGCGTTTGTGGCGTTTCGCGAAGAGGTTATCCGCCGCCGCACCGTGTTTAAGCTCAACAAAGCGCGCGACAGGGCGCATGTGTTGGTTGGCTTGGCAATTGCCGTGGAAAACCTTGACCCCGTGATTGAGCTTATCCGCACGGCGGAAAATCCGGTGGTGGCGAAAGAGGCGTTGCTGGCGCGCGATTGGCCGGCAGGCGATGTTGAGGCATTGGTTAAGCTGATTGCCGAACCGGGGCGCGACGTGGTGAACGGCACATACCGTTTGAGCGAGGCGCAGGCGAAAGCTATTCTTGATTTGAGATTGCAGCGGTTGACAGGCTTGGAGCGCGACAAGATTCACGAAGAACTGCGCGAAATCGGGCACGAGATTGAGGAATACCTTTCCATCTTGGCGAGCCGCGAAAAACTGATGGGCATTATGAAAGACGAATTTGCCGCCATTAAAGCAGAATATGCGAATCCGCGCCGTACCGAGATTATGGATATCGAAATCGACACCGATATCGAATCGCTTATTCAGCGCGAAGAGATGGTGGTGACTGTGACTGAAGCTGGATACATCAAGCGCGTGCCTTTGAATGCGTATAAAGCGCAGAAGCGCGGCGGCAAGGGCAAATCCGGTATGACGACCAAAGAGGAAGATTTTGTGACCCGCGTATTTGTTTCGAGTACGCACACGCCGGTGTTGTTCTTCTCGTCTAAAGGTATTGTGTACAAGATGAAAGTTTACAAGCTGCCGCTCGGCTCTCCGACCTCAAAGGGCAAACCGTTTGTGAACCTGTTGCCGCTGACCGAGGGCGAAAACATTACCGCGATTATGAAATTGCCGGAGGTTGAGGACGAGTGCAAAAATCTTTCGATTATGTTTGCGACCTCGCAGGGGAATATCCGCCGCAACTCGCTGATGGACTTTGTGAATGTTCAATCCAACGGCAAGATTGCGATGAAACTCGACGAGGGCGACAAGCTCGTGAATGTGGCGCTGTGCGATGACGACTGCGATGTGATGCTGGCGGCGAAATCCGGTAAGTGCAACCGCTTTGCGGTGGCAGACTGCCGTGTGTTTGTCGGGCGTAATTCCTCCGGTGTGCGCGGGATTAAGCTTTTGGGTGATGACGAGGTTATCTCGATGTCTATCTTGAAGCATACAACTGCGACCACAGAAGAGCGCGATGAATATTTGCGTTTGTCTTCGGCTTTGAAACGCACGGAATATGCGGCAGAGGCGGAAGAAGAGGCGTTTAATGCGCTTGAGCCGGCTATCAGCTATGAGCTGTTTAAGCAAATGCGCGAGAACGAAGAGTTTATCCTGACTGTGACGACAACCGGCTATGGCAAGCGGACGTCTGCCTACGAATATCGCATTACGGCGCGCGGCGGACAGGGCGTTGCGAATATGGAAATGTCGGAACGCAACAAAGAGGTTATCAGCTCGTTCCCGATTAAAGACGACCACCAGATTATGATGGTGACCGACGGCGGCAAGCTTATCCGTATGCCGGTGGAGGATATCCGCATTGCCGGACGCAAGACGCAAGGGGTTATCCTGTTCCGCACGGCTGAAGATGAAAACGTGGTTTCCGTGACCTGGCTGGACGCGGACGACGACGGCGACGATGGTAACGGCGATGAGGCTGTGGAGGAATTTGCCGGCGTTGAGGCCGAGGAATAGTGGCAGCGCCCAACTTGTTGGGGTTTACTTTGGCTGCGGTTGGGGAGAGTATGTACCGCTACGCGCGGGCTTTGTTCGTGCGTCCCTCTCCCTTGAGGGGAGAGGACAGGAGAGGGTGTACAGGTAAGGCTTTTATATATCACCCCCACCCATCCTCCCCCCTCAAGGGGGAGGAGGTTTTAAAGGGCGAGCCCCGCCAAGGGGGAGGAGTGGTGTGCTGCGTAGGATTCCCCTTCCCGCGGAGGAAGGGGCAGGGGATGGGGAGGAAATGAGCCTTTGTGGGTTGAGATTGCCACGGAGCTAAAGCTCCTCGCAATGACTCACGAAAAAGGAAAAGTCCTCGCAATGACGTGTTGGATGATATGTTTTCCCCCTCTCCCTTACCTCCCCCGCCAAGGGGGAGGAGGTGTTTGCGGTGGGGTATTTTTTTATTTGCAATAATCGGAAAATTGTGATATAATAGCATTGTTTATAAGTAATGATGTCTATTATTAAAGTGTTTTGTTTTTTGAGGTTTCCTTGAAAACAATGTGCTTTTTTTTAGATATCTAAAAATTTTCATATTGTTTAACTTTGAGATAGTTGCTTATCGGCGCTGTTTCACGAGGACTAGGACAAGGATAACGAACCTCGTTAAAAAAACAAAAAAAGCTATGAATGCAAACGTTATTAACACTCTGGAAGAGCTCGGTTTCGTACGCAACGAGGAGCAGATGGCAGAACTCCGTATGATGAGCATACAGCAGCTGATGAAGGACTTTGTCCTCCCCCAGTGTTTGTGCCTCCCGCGTGCGGGCGTACGCTATCCGCGCATTTCGGGCAGCTTTATGCGCCTGATGACCAAGCACGGACGGGATTTTCTCGCCGCCGACTACGAGCTCGGAAGCATTCTTCTGGAATGTGCTATGCAGCGTATTACGCGCCATCCGGATTTGCCGGCGATTGACTATCGCGGTAATCTGCCCGAGGCATACAAGATGTTTTCGGCGGGCTCGAGTAATCCGAGAGGATATAACCATTGTCCGGACGAACCGGGGCTTTGGGGCAGCGCGGAAGTGCATTTTCTCTTGGAGATGCTGCCCGTGTGTCTTGAACTGCACAATTCGACTTATGCCGGTCATGCCAAACTCATCCTCTTTCAGATGGTGAGTATGCTGGCGGAAAATGGCGAATTCTCGTGGCTTGGAGATGTGCGTCATTGCGATGTGTGCAGAGAAGACGTATGGAAAGTTGCCGTGGATATGCTCTATCAGGCAAATCTTGTGCGCGCGTTTGTCGACTATTGTGTCGCAAAAGGCTGGCGCTCGGGGAAAAAGCTTTTCAGCCTGCCGCAGTTCTATGGTCAGGATCTCGAGTATCTTTTTTCGAAGATAGACCTCGACAAAGAGACCTACTATCGCGGGGGTAAACGCGGACTTCTCAAGCTCTGCGGGCTTTATAACAAAATGACCCGCAAGCGCATTCTTGAAGAAATTCAACTTGTTAATAAGTAAACTCGTTTCATTTGCAAAGCTGTCTGTCCGTGAGGATAGGCAGCTTTTTTTGTGGGAAGGTAAAGAACTATGTTATCACCCCCACCCGTCCTCCCCCCTCAAGGGGGAGGGGGGTAAAGAGTGAGTCTCGTCAAGGGGGAGGAGGTTTAGAGAGGATGGTGTGCCACAAGGGATTCCTCCCCCTTGAGGGGGGAGGATAGGTGGGGGTGACAGAGATGAGGTAATAAAAAAAATATTGACAAAAAATGGGGGAGGGGGTAGCGTGCCGGTAGGTTTTTTATTTAAAGAGGCACTTATGAAACACGAACTTTTAGCACCGGCGGGAAATATTGAGGCGGGATATGCTGCCCTCCATTATGGGGCGGACGCGGTTTATCTGGGCTTGACCAAGTTTTCGGCGCGCGCGGGGGCGGAGAATTTTACCGCCGACGAGCTGGACGAATTTACCGCTTATGCTCATTCCTTAAACCGCAAGGTGTTTGTGGCGCTCAATACCATCCTTACCGAGGCGGAAATGCAGGAATTGCCGGAAACGTTTGAGGCAATCCGCCGCGCGCGGGTTGATGCGCTGATTATTCAGGATTTGGGCGTGTTTTATCTTGCCAAACGTCTGTTGCCCGAAGTGGAACTGCACGCAAGCACGCAAATGGCGGTGCATAATGCCGAGGGGGCGAAATTTCTCCAATCTGTCGGGTTTAAACGTGTTGTACTTGCGCGCGAACTTTCCGTTGCCGAGATTAAGGCGATTGCGGCGGCTTGTCCGGGGCTTGATTTGGAAGTGTTTGTGCACGGGGCGTTGTGTTATTCGTACAGCGGGCAATGTTTGTTTTCGGCGCTTGAATACGGGAAGAGCGCTAATCGGGGGCGGTGTGTGTATCCGTGTCGAGGGATTTTTAGCAGGGAGGAGCGTGCTGGCGCACCGGTTTGTGGATTGCCACGCGATGTGCCTTACGGCAACGCTCGCAATGACTATAAGGATGAAATGTTTTCACCCTCTCCTGTCCTCCCCCCTCAAGGGGGAGGGACGCTTGGGGAGAGTATCCGTTCGCATTTGTTTTCAATGAAAGATTTGGCGCTTGAGGAGGCGGTGCTTGCTATTCCGGCGTTATCGCTTAAGATTGAGGGGCGGAAGAAATCGCCGCTTTATGTGGCTGCAGTCACAAACTATTACCGCCACATTCTTGACGGGCGCAAAAAAGACTTAAACGAGGCGGAAGATATCAAACAGATTTTTTCCCGTCCGTGGTGTCGCTTTCATTTTAACGGCAAAAACAAAGAGGTGACTGATGAAAATTTTGTCGGACATCGCGGGCTTTGTATCGGCAAGGTGGAGCGCGTCGGCAAAGGGCGGCTCGGGTTTAAAACGTCGCACACGATTGCGCGTTATGACGGGGTGCAGATTGATTCCGGCAATGATGAAAAGCCGTTCGGGTTTGGCGTGAAAGCGCTATTTGTGAACGGAAAGCCGGCGTTTGAGGCGAAAGCAGGGCAATATGTGGAAATCGAACTGCCCGACGAGCGTCCGCATCTGATAGCAGGCGCGCCGGTGTATCTGGCGTCTTCTTCCGCGGTGAAAGGAAAGTATGATTATGCTAAGCCGAAGCCGGGGGCGTTTCGGAATCTCACGCCGCTTGATGTGGTGGTGGAGATTGGCGCAAGCGAAGTTTGGGCTTATTGTAAAATTGTGCTAAATCACGGTCAGTGGCAGCGCCACCTGCAACAAACCAGATGGAAGCCTGACCACCAATCCTCACGTACTTCTATGTACGCTCCGCTTCAGGGCAGGGCTCACGACGATAGCACCGCAATTTATCCCACTTTTGATGATTTTTCTGATGTGGCGGTGTCGGTTTCCGGTGTGTTTGAACCGGCTAATGATGTTGCCAAAGTGGAGGCAGCGGTGCGGTCGGCATTTGCCAAAACCGGCGGAACGGCGTTTACGGTGCGTTCGCTTGAGGTGCGCAATCCGGAGGGGCGGTTTGTGCCGGTGTCGATGCTGAATGATTTGAGGAGAAGCCTTTTGGAGAAGTGTGGGGGGATGAGTTGTTTTCACCCTCTCCTGACCTCCCCCCTCAAGGGGGAGGGAGTGGCTGCGCCACAGGTAACAAGGAGGTCATTTGAACAAATTCCGCATTTTTCGGGGGCTCCTATGTCGTTGCGTGTGGTTGATGTGGCGCTTGATATGGATTTAGATATGTTGGCGTCCCCCTCTCCTAACCTCCCCCTCCAGGGGGGAGGGACACTGGGGGAGAATATCTGGTTTAAGTTGCCGCAGATTTGTCGGAATATGGAAAAACTGGCGGCAGTGGTGCGCGGGTTGTATGAGCGCGGGGCAAGGCAGTTTATTGCCGAGAATTACTACGCATTTGAGTTGCTTAAAGGTTATAAAGACGTGCGGCTTGGGGCGGGGAGCTTTCTCTATGTGATGAACAGCTATGCGACGGCGGCGCTGCAGGAATTCGGCGCGGCGTTTGCAACGTTGGCACTCGAGAGTTCGCCCGAGAATATGCGCGAGGTGGCGCAGCATTCGGCATTGCCGGTGGCACAGGTGGTGAAAGCGTATCCGCCGCTGTTTACGTCGGCAGTGTGTATCCGCCCTAATGCGTGCAAAGACTGCAAGCGCGGCGTTAAAACCTATCAGCTGAAAAAAGACGGCAAGATGTTTACGGCGGTGTCGAAAGATTGTCAGATTCAGCTTTTTGACAATGTTCCTTATGAGCGCGCGGCGGTGGAGGGCGTGAGATTTATTATCGCGGAGTGATGTTTTAAAGGATGAGTTTGTTGTCATCATCCCCCTTGCCCCTTCCGCCGTGGGAAGGTGTGTGGAGCGGGAGATCCCTTGAGTGGCAGCGCCACCTGCAACGATTCGAGGGATGACGTTTAAAAGGAGGGCTGCAAAGCTGGCAGCCCGAGAGGGATGACGCCCAATTTGTTGGGATAAAAGAAGAGAGGGGAACGCTGGAGGTTGGGGAGGTAAGGCTTTTATATATCACCCCCACCCATCCTCCCCCCTCAAGGGGGAGGGGAGGTTGGGGAGGGGATAAAAAGCGTGAAAAATCGTTGCATAATAAGATATTTTTCGGTATAATATAGCTAAATAGGCCTATATTAAGGAATAAAGCGATGGCGGAATATTATTACAATGGCGAAAAAGCAAAGAATATGCCCGAAAAAGATGTGGTTGAAAACCGCCTTATCGGTGATGAAAATGAGTTGGGAAAAACAGTTGGCGCTTATGTGAGGCAGACGGTTACCAAAATCTTGCTGGCAAAAAATAAAGCGCTTTTGGCTGACAGTACCAGACAACTTGCCGTGGAAATTCGCGAAAAGGCGGCAGATGCTGCGACGGATGACGTTATACTGCAGGAAAATTATCTCGAAAATCTGGTTATTAAAAACAATGACGGCGATGTGATTACTTCTGCCGAAGAGATGGAAAAGTGGGTTGATGATACGTTTTATTTCGTCTTAAGCGACCAGCACTCGCCGAATGCGTTTATGTTGGCGCGAGATGACGGCGCACCGCAAAAAAGCGTGTTGGGGGTGACGACCGAGATGCTTTCGTATGCGGAAAATGCAGCGCAGTTTGAGGGCGTTATCGCGCACGAGCTCGGGCATTATTTTGTGCAACGGCGTTATGGGGCGGAACGGGCGCACCGCGCAAAGGCTATTAATGAAAAAATGGCGGATATGCACGCGGTCGGCTGTTTGCATTATCTCGGGAAAGACCCCGATGAATATGCCGTCGTTCTTGCAAATTTAACCGGCGACAGTAAAGATATGGACCCGTATGAGCGGGTGATGATTGCTATGCAGGATGAACACGGCGGCGATGTTTCCCGCTTGCAGGATATTTATGATTACAGTTCGACGAAGTATGGCAGCTATGTCGAAGACTTATATTTGGAAAATGAAAACGGCAAAGCGGAATGGAAAGACGATGACCGCGCTTTTATGCAATTTAAACAGGACGTGAACCGCGTTTATCCGCAAGAGCGGTTTATGAGCTATGTTGAGCAGCAGTTTGTGGCAGATGAGAAATTTGCGGCGGCGGTTGATGCTCAAAACGGACAGATTGATTTTTCCAAGCTCAAATATGAAGAGGTGATGGATAAACTGATTGAAATCGGCAAAAATCAGGGATTTCGCTATTATAAAGAATTAAGCGACGCGGCAGAGCTGTTGGCGCGTTCCTCCAAGGAGGGGCTGCAGATTACGCCCGAATTGAGCCAAAAAGCAACACTCTTGATGACTGTTGCAACGGATTCGTGCTATATGAATGAGCTCTATGCCCAAAACAAGGCTTGGGACAGAGTCTATCAGTATCAAATGGAAGAAAATATTGCCGATGTGTTGGCAAAACGCCAAAAGGGCGAAAAGTTTCTTGATACGGTTGAAAACGTGGTGATTGCGGAAGAGTTTGAGCGGTTGGGGCGCGCGCCGACGCCTAAAGAAGTGGGCGAGAAACTGATGCTCATTCCCGAGGTGCAAAGTTATGGCGATAAGCCGTTTATGTATAACGGCAAAGAGGTTTACGGCACTTTGCAGACCCATCATTTTAAGGAAGCGGTGCGCACCGAGAAGCAAAAAGAAAGTGACTTTCGGCAACCGACGGGCGCGCATTTTCATTTTGGAAACGATCAAAAATATTTGTGCGACACGATTTATCAGGAGGCTTATTTGCGTGACGGCACCCGCCTGTCGCCGATGGAAGTTGCCGATAAGCTTGATGAAGTTCTTGCCGCTGTTCCGGGCGGGTTAGACAATAAATCGATTGAATATAACGGGAAAAATCTTTATATCAACACTTACGACGTTAAACGGTTTTTACAGGTTTATAAGCCGCAGTCGGCATTGCTTTCTGACCAAGACAGGCTGGCGCGGTTTGATTATTTCGGCATTTCGAGCAATGAGTTTTGGGTATCAGAAAAGGGGGCAGGCAAGAATTTCGTTGATGATTTGCAGATGGCGGTGTGCTATCCGGGGATTGACTTTATCGGCTTTAAGGACAAAATGGATCAATGTGTGCGCGATGAAGATAAGGTTACGCTTGAGAAAGAACTGTCTGCGCAGGTGATGGCTGCGGATGTGGTGCGGGTGGAGCCGTATTCTTTTATGCGCAAAGATGCGAAAAATGTGCAGCAGTTTTTGGATGGCAATGAGGGGAATCTGAATGTGTCGCTGAAAGGATATGCACGGTTTGCCGTGAATATGCCGACGTTTGAAATGCCGCGTGAGGAAGAGGCTGCCGGCAAGGAATTGCCGTGGCTTAACTGCGAGGTGGAGGCATTGCGCTACGGGAATATCAATTTGGGTTTGGGCGACGGAAAGAGCAGGGCGGAGGCTGTGGCTGCCGACTATAACATCCAAACGCCGGAAAACCTTTTTCAGAAAACCGGTGTTTCCGGTCGCGGCTTAAGTATGCTTGTGAAATTTCCGGACGGGAAAGCGTATGATTTTTTGGCGGATGAAAACGGCAGAATTACAGCTACCGGCGCAAGAGTTGCCGAGCTTAAAAGAGCAGAAGCCAAACTGGCGACAAATGATGCGGCGCGGCAGATATCGCAAAGTTTTCGCGAGCGGGTGAAGGTGTTGGATGCGCTGATTTGCGTGGCGGAGGCGCAAAAGAAAGAAAAACAGGGGGCGCTTTCCGCGGAGGAGGCGGCAAAACGGACGGAAGCGCTGGCGTTTTTGTGTGCAACCGAAAACCTTGAAACCAAAATGTTTCAGTTGAAGGATGTTCGCACCGGCGAGGCGTATGACACATTTTCCGGCAGGCAAAAAGAATTAGCATATAGCAATATGCCGGTTGTGCAGGAAAAGCTGATTGCCGAAGATATGGCGTTTTTGCGCGAATCGGAATTTTTTAAGAGGTTTGCCGATGAGAAAGGTTTGCCGGAGAAACCGGAAGAGCTGGTAAAACATATGGAAAGTTTGCTGCAATGGAATGTGGGGGAGAAAATGCCGGAGCTTGTGCAGACGATTATTCCGCCGATGTATTCGGTGATGGGGGTGCGCAGCCAGAAACTGGAAAGTACTCAAAATCTTTATCAAGAAAGTAAAAATATCGAAAGAGACATAATGGACAATCTGGAAGCGTGTGCGGCTAACAGTGAGTTGGACGGGGGGGCGAAAAAGCCGGTTTATGACTTGATATTGTCTTTAAAAATGCGGACTATTCAAGATATGGAGGTTATGCGCGATGTTCGAAACCCATTGTATATTAAAGTGGGAACATCGGGAGATGAGGCAGTATATTTGGCAGCACGCGTGCCGTATTATGAAAAAATGCGCCGCGTTATGCATCTGCCCGAAACAGACGGCGCGCCCGAGCAGTTGTATCAAAACCTTGTTGCCCGATATAAAGAAGATGAGGTTATCAAAAACGAAGAGCAGAAAGCACAGCTTATCAAAGATTATAAAGACATTTTGTTTGTGCAAGCGGATAATCTGGACGAACTGCGCAGAAACCTCGCGGAAAAAGACAAAGGTATGATGGATGCAGGAACGCAAAAACTGACGTTTCCGATGGGGAATGGCTACAAAATGGCGGAATATGAGGTGGCACGGTATATCACCAACCCCGCGAACCCGCCGTTGGATGCGGTCAAATTGCTGCAGGCTTATCCGAAGTTTGAAGCTGATTATAGCCAGTCTGTTATCCATTCCGGGGAATTTCAAGATTTGGCAGCAGCATACATCTTGGAAAAAGGCGGATTCAAGGATAAGGATTTTTACGGGAAAAAAGAAATTTTTGACCTGATGGCGCATAAAGGGCTGTTTAACGGTGAAACAGAAACCAGAGCCGTTTTTGCCGAAGAATTGAAAAAAGCATACGAAAAGCTGCCCGAAGCGGAAAAAGAAAAAGCCGCGCTTTCGATGTTGCAGGATAATGTGTTGGAATATGAGGCTTGCACCAAAGGATATGGTTCCGATGGAGAGTTTTCTCGCAAAGCGGCAGAATCAACAATTTCCAGCGTGGATAGTGTTTACCCGATTAAACAATATTTTACCGAGCAGTTTGCGGAAAAGTTTGTGGCTCGCATCGGGAAAGAACCGGTTATCGGCGATGTGCTCAAAGACGGGCGGATTGCCGGCGAACAAGATGTGGCGGCATATCATAACACGGTGACGGAATTGATGAACACCGTGAATACCACAATGAAACAGAGCGGCGTTAAGAACGAATTGTTTGCGCTGGTGGCAGAAGGGATTGAGGCACAGCCCAAGCTTGCGGAAATGTTTGAAGTGGCGGTGCAACATCAGGATAGCGATAAAGACCTTTCGGGGAGAAACGAATTAAAAATGCGCGGGTTGAACGGGTTTAATGAGTTTATTCCGTATTGTCCCAGTTCCAACCGGGTGATGATTGATTTCTTTACCGAGCCTTATTCGGATGAAAATATTGCCAAGTTTAGGGAAAATCTGTATAAGACGGTGTGCAGTGATATGGCGGAAATTAATAAGCGAAGTAATGCCGAGAGTGGCGGTGCGGAAGATAATCGCGAGCTTCTTATGGGGATGATAAATGCGGTTTCTAAAGAAAACCTGCATAATGCGTATGATGAATTTTGGGCGGCTGATTTGAAAACGCGCGCGGCGGTGATGCAGCGGTTTTTGAACAATGCCACTGCCGATGACAACAATATGGCGATTGATCTTTGCCTTGATAAATTTGTGGACAAAGAAAACCCGTATTACGGTATCAGTAAAGAGATTTTGACAACACTTTACAAAGATGGCACGCGCGGCAAACATTATTCGCACGACAAGGCGCGCTTTATGATTGGGGCAATGATGGCGGCGGATAAGCCCGCGGCGGAAAACGGCGGCGCGCAAATGAGCGTGGGCGATGCGTTGGCGAAGTTTTGCTCGAGTAACGGTCCGGCGTGGGTGAAATTCGGGCAAGCGCTTTCTAACCTGCCGATGCTGCCGGCGGATATCCGCGAGCCGATGTCGGTGCTTAAAGACAAGGCGCAGTCTAAAACGCGGTGGGAGCTGCTTGCCGAAGTGCGCGAAAATATGCCCGAAGAAGAGCGGCGCGGCATTCGGCGGTTTGGCAAAATGCTCGGCGCGGGCTCGTTTTGGGAAACGCTTGCAACCGAAATGCAGGACGGCTCAAAGCAGGTGTTGCAGATGATGGCGCCGGGGGCAAAGAAAAATGCGCAGAGCGAGTTTGCAAAAATTGTTCGCACGATTGAAGACCTTTCGGCGCAAAATACGCAATATGCCGTGCTCGACAGAATTGTGAAACGCGCGCAGGAAAGCGCCAAGGTGGAAACTGATATTGCCAAAGGGTTTGACCAATATGTGGGCGCGAAGAAAAACTATGAGGCATTTGACCGGATTGAGGTTAACGGCGTGACATTTGAAATGCAGCTGATGCCGTGGACACACTTTAACCAAGACGAAAAGACCGGAAACGGCTATAAGATGATGGAGATGGCAGACGGGCAGGGGCTTGCCAAACTCAATTGTACGCCCGAAGAGAAAAAGGTGCTGGCGGCGGGATATGTGGCGACGGAACTGGGAATTTTGCTCGGCGGCAAATCTTGGGATATTGACCGGCACGGCGGACAGCAAAACTTTGATATTCAACGCGGCAAAGACGGCAAAATCGAAAAAGTTGTGGTCGGCATTTATGATACCGGCGCGCTGCGTCCGGCGCCGAGCGAAGAGGAAAAAACGATGATTGCCAATTTTTATGCGGCGGTTATTAAAGCCTCGCTTAAAGGCGATGACGTGACGGAAGTGATGTTTGACGAGGTGAAAAAACTTGAAGACAGGGGAATGGACGCAACGTATGTTTCTGACGTGCAACGCGGGTGTATCGCCATTAACGATTTGGTGGAATACCAAAAAGCAGGCGTTGACAAAGACGGCAAGACGACGGCGTCGCAATCGTTCGGGCAGAAAGATTTTATCAAGCTGTTTGGGGCGGTGTTGTCTTCGGGCGCGATTGACCGGCATATTTCAGACACGCTGCTTGAAAAACTGGTGACGGACAAGAGCGTTTATGCCGCGTTAGCCAAACAGGCGGTGCAGGCGGGCGTTTCCAAAATGAAACGGATGCTCGGCGGCGGCAGCAAAGCGGGCGAAAACGGCGGCGAGCTCGACATTGTGTTGCAGACGAGGGGATGTTTGCAAACCAAAGAGCATAACCGCGCTATTGATGAGGCTCATCCGCGGCAGAGCAGCGACAACGCGTTTGCCAAGAGCGAGAGCCGTCCGGCAGAGAAAAAAGGCTTTGTGCGCAAAACGGTGCGCAATTTGCAGGCCTTTGCCCTGCGGCAGCAGAGAATGCGCCGCGACGCCGGAAAATGATTTGATACCGTCAATTATCGGCAGCCCCGGGGGGCTTATCTTGCGGCAAGGCGATTTTTTTACGCATAAGTGAAAAATGTTCTTGACTGCGGCGAACGGATGGAGTAGAAACTGGTTTGCCGGGTTGGTAGCTCAGTTGGTTAGAGCTGGCCGCTCATAACGGTCTGGTCGGGGGTTCGAGTCCCTCCCAACCCACCAATAAAACAAAAAATCACCCTTTATGGGTGTTTTTTTGTTTTAAATAATGATTTTGGGACGAGAACCCCAAATGGGGGTTCGACTGCCAACGAAAGGCGGGCGGAAGAACGCCGGTGAGCGGAGCGAATGAGCGCCCGTGCGGCCGAGGCTGAAAAGCCGAAGGTCAGTCCCTCCCAACCCACCATTAGAATCCTCCCTTTGCGGGAGGTTTTTTATGGTTTGATGATGGTGTTTTTTCCTTATATTTCTTGAGTTCGTCGGAGTGGTGCATATTTCCCATTGTTCCAAATTCTTTCTTTTCGGGAGGGGATTGCTTATAATTGACTGAAATAACATAAATGATGATGAAATGAGGGCTTTCCGCTAGAAATAGCGGGAGGCTTTTTTTTATCTAATTTTAAAGGAGAATATGATGATTTATGGTTATATTCGGGTATCTACCGATAGGCAAACCCTTGAAAATCAGGAATTTGAAATCAATAATTTTTGCAAGAAAGGGCAAATTCAGATTGACCGTTGGATAACCGAAACTATCAGCGGTACGAAAGATTTTGAAAAACGCAAGCTCGGGCGGGTTTTGAAAAGGCTTAAACCCGGCGATATTTTGATTTGTTCGGAGATTTCCCGGTTGGGGCGCAATTTGCTGCAAATTATGACTATTCTTAATATTTGTATGAAAAAAGAGGTGCAGGTTTGGACGATTAAGGACAACTACCGTTTGGGCACGGATATTCAAAGCAAGGTTTTGGCTTTTGCTTTCGGCTTGGCGGCAGAAATTGAGCGCAACCTTATCAGCCAGCGGACAAAAGAGGCTTTAGCGCGCATTAAAGCCGGCGGGCGAAAACTCGGGCGAGAATTTGGCAGCAAAAATAAAAAACATATTCTGGATGGCAAAGAACAAGAAGTCATCAACTTGTTACGCAAAGGCGTTCCGAAAACTCAAGCGGCAAAAATTTTAGGAGTGAGCATTACGACAATTTATAATTTTTTAAAAAGAAAATAAAGAATCCGTATGTAGCAATGCGTATCGGGTTGTTTTTGCCTATAAAAATCTAACGAACGTTAGTTTTTTGTATATACAAATAAAAAAAATATATCAAGTATTTTATTTATTATACCCAAAAAACTTTGATTTTCCAACACTTTTGCAAGACGGCGGCTAAATTGCGCCCGCCCTCATTTTAGGTTCATTAGATGAATATATCTAACGTTCATTAGATAGTTCTTCTTATGAATATTTGCAGCTAATTTGAGACGAGAACGTGATGATTTTGTGTTATCTGGACGCAAGCGAGAAAAATATCAGTATTGAACAGCAGCAGGGTATTGTTTCTGACTATGTTGCCGAGCACGATAATATTGAGTTGTTTTTCAGAGATGAAAATATTTCCGCTCTCATAAAATCTTTGACCGCGCAAGATAATACGGTTTTGCTCGCTAATGTTGTCTGCTTGGGAAAAACGCTTAAAGAAGTTCGCGATAATATTATTGATAAGCTGACAGAAAAGCGGTGCACGCTGGTTTTGGTGAGCGAGGGGCTAGTTATTTCTCCTAATCATAATGCCGAGGCGGTTATTCAGGGGCTGAATTATGCCTTGAATATCAGAAATTCCTTATCGTCTGTTATGACAAAAAAGGCATTAAACGCCAAAAAAGCCGACGGATTTGCTCTGGGACGGAAATGCCGTAATAAAAAGCGCGTGTTAGACGATAAAACAGATGAAATTATTTTGCGGAAAATCAAAGGCGAAACCAATTTGCAGATTGCCACCGCGCTGGGCGTTACACCGACGACATTATATGCCTTTTATCGCCAACACCCCGAAATTAAAAAACGCGTTATCGGAGGGAAAAATGCCTAAAGTTTCTGTTGTGATGCCGGTGTATCAAACCAAAGAGGAATATCTGCGCCAAGCGATTGAGAGCATTTTGGCACAGTCGTTTGCTGATTTTGAGTTTTTGATAATTGATAACGGCTCTGAAGCATATATTCGAGATATTATAGCGTCGTATAGCGATCCACGAATTAGTTATCATCGCATAGAAATTAACTGTGGTCCTGCAGGGGCCAGAAATTACGGGATTGAGCACAGCAAGGGCGAATATATCGCTTTTTCGGATTCTGATGATATTTCTCTGCCCGAGCGTTTTGAAAA
Source organism: uncultured Alphaproteobacteria bacterium (assembly GCA_910576955.1). GTDB lineage: Bacteria > Pseudomonadota > Alphaproteobacteria > RF32 > CAG-239 > CAG-267. The sequence goes on from CAJTJB010000004.1 coordinate 140,599, forward strand.
ACAGGTTGCTTATTTGGAGGAACATCCTGAAACCGGCTGTTTGGGGACAAGTGCCGAATTTTTTAGCGAAGACGGCAAAGGAAGGTATTTTTGCAGCGCTAAAAAACATAAAGAGATTGAATTATACTTGATTTTGTGTGGATGCGTCTTTTGCCAATCTTCGGTTATGGTGCGCAAAAATGTGCTGGATGCTTATCATATTCGGTATCGTGATGATTTTGTGCCGGCGGAAGACTATGGGTTTTATGTGGATTTAATCGGTAAAACGGAATTTAGAGTTTTGGATGATGTGCTTACATATTACAGATTTTATAATGCCAACACATCTAACCGTCGCCAGCTTGAACAGGTGGCTAAAAGCCTGCTTGTTAGGCATACGGCTCTAATTACTTTTGCCGGAAAGCTTAATGGCAGGGTGGAATTGGTTTTTAAGCTTATGCAAAATGAGGTGTTTACGGCGGATGAGCTGAAGGAATTGGTGGCGTCTTTGACAGAATTAGCGGATGTTTTAGCCATTCGCGGGCATTCCAAAGAAAGCGTTTTTCAGATTTTAAAAAAGGATTTTAAAAAAGTTTATTACCACACCCGCACGGTTCGCGGGCAGTGGAATTTGTTGGTATCGCCTTTAAACAAAATGTTTAATTTGCCGTTAGGGTGGCGTCTGATGTGTTTCATAACGAGAGGAATATTATAATGAAAGTACTTATTTTAGCGGGAGGTCTTGGAACAAGACTTGGCGAAGAAACAAATGTTAAGCCCAAACCGATGGTCGGTATCGGCGGTTTTCCGATTTTGTGGCACATTATGAAGATTTATTCCCATTATGGGTTTAATGAGTTTGTGGTGTTGACCGGATATAAACAAGAAGTGATTAAAGATTACTTTGTCAACTACTATATGAATAACTCGGATGTGACGGTGGATTTATCTACAAATGCCGTGGAAGTGCATCAGAACAGATGCGAGCCTTTTAAGGTGACACTTCTTTATACGGGGCGTAACACCAAAACCGCCGGACGCATTAAAAAGGCACAAAAATATATCGGCAATGAGCCTTTTATGCTGACATACGGTGACGGCGTGGGGGATGTAGATATCAACGCCTTGATTGAAAACCATAAAAAATCAGGCAAGCTTTGTACTCTGACCGCTTATCAGCCCGAAGGGCGCTGGGGCGCATTGGGCATTAATGAAGAAGGAACGATTACCAATTTTTCGGAAAAGCCGAAAGAAAGCGGGTCGTGGATTAATGCTGGGTTCTTTGTTTGTGAACCGGAAGCACTTAACTATATTCCCGAAGATTGCGAAGAGATGATGTGGGAAGATTTGCCGTTAAAGAATCTGGCGCGTGATGGCAAGCTTAACTCGTATAAACATACGGGATTTTGGCATGCGATGGATATGCTTAAAGACAAGGAAGACTTGAACAAAATGTGGGCAAACAATACTGCTCCGTGGAAACTGTGGGAGTAAATTATGAAAAAAGTATTGCTTACTGGCGCAACCGGTTTTATCGGCTCTCAAGTTACGGCAGAATTGCTGCGCCGCGGATATGAAGTGCACGCTTTGGTGTATCCGGCTCCGGTTGCCGAACAGCCGAATTTTATTCAACATACTATGAACTTGATGGATAAAGCGGCGGTATCCGATTTTTTGGCAGAGCATCGTTTTGAAAATTTGCTTCACCTTGCTTGGTATGTGGGGCCGAAATGCCACGTTCATAACCTGAATATGGATTGGGTGGTTGCGACACTTAACCTTTTACAAGCCTTTGCCGAAAACGGCGGGAAGACTTTTGCTGGAGCGGGAACTTGTTCGGAATATGAATATAAGTACGGGTACCTTTCTGAAGACTCCACGCCGACTGACCCGCAAACGCTTTATGGCAATGGAAAAAATGCCGTTTACAATATCGCCAAAGTCTTTTGCAAACAAAACGGCATTGCCTTTAAATGGCCGCGGATTTTTAATCTTTACGGACCGAACGAAAAGCCGCAGCGGTTAATGCCGTCGGTTATCAACGCCTGCCTTAAAGGGGAAGATGTGCTGGTTAGCGATTGCTTGAAATTTCAAGACTATTTGCACGTTGAAGATACGGCGCGCGGAATTGTTGACGTGTTTGAGAGTGAACTTGAAGGAGCGGTCAACATCTCTTCGGGCAAACCGGTGCAACTACGGGAAATTGTTAGCAAAATCGCAGAACTGACTGGCTTTAAAGGCAAAATCTTATGGGGCGCAATTCCCGCGGCATTCGGCGACGACTTGGTGGTCGGCAACAATGACAAATTAAAATCTATCGGGTGGAAACCCAAATATTCTTTAGAAGACGGACTGAAACAAACAATTAACTGGTGGAAGGAACATCAAAATGTATAATGATGCGTATAAAGGCAAAACTGTATTAGTAACAGGGCATACGGGGTTTAAAGGCTCGTGGCTTTCGATTTGGCTGACGATGATGGGGGCTAAAGTGGTCGGTTATTCACTCGACCCGTATTCTGACAAGGGAAACTTTGAAGCTTGCCATCTGCACGATAAGCTTTTTGCCGATGTGCGCGGCGATACCAGAGATTTTGAAAAGCTAAACGAAACGGTGAAAAAGTATCAGCCGGAAATCATTTTCCACCTTGCGGCGCAGGCTTTGGTGCGCACCGCATACGAACAGCCGAAGGAAACTTATGAAACCAACCTGATGGGCTCGCTCAATATTATGGAAGTTATCCGCGCTAATGACTGTGTTAAATATGCGGTGATGATTACCTCTGACAAATGCTATGAAAATGTGGAGCAGATTTGGGGATATAAAGAAACCGACCGTATGGGCGGATATGACCCGTACTCTTCTTCCAAAGGCTGCACCGAGTTGATGATTTCTTCTTACCGCAATTCTTATTTTAACCCTAAAGATTATGCCAAGCATGGCAAAGCGATTGCCGTGGTGCGTGCCGGAAACGTTATCGGCGGGGGAGATTGGTCTGACAACCGTTTAATTCCTGACTGTATTCGCTATATTGAGGCGGGCAAAGACATTGAAATCCGCAACCCGATTGCCACACGCCCGTGGGAACACGTTTTAGAGCCGTTGTCCGGTTATCTTAAAGTCGGGCAGAAACTGATGGAAGACCCGATAACTTATGCGACCGGATTTAACTTTGGACCGCATATTTCTGCCAACAAGCCGGTTTTAGAAGTGGTGCGCCGTTTGGTGGACTATTACGGCAAAGGAAAAGTGGTGGACGCTTCCGACCCGAACGCCGTACACGAAAACACGCTTTTGAACCTTGATGTAACCAAAGCCTACGTTATGCTGCAATGGGAGGCAAAATGGGGCTTGCAGGAAGCAGTTGAGAAAACGGTTGATTGGTATAAGGAAGCGCTTAAAAGCACGGATATGTATGACTTTTGTGTTAAGCAGATTTTAGACCACGGAGAACACAATGTTAAATAATTTACCTATATTTTCTGTATTGTTTTGTATAAATTCCTTTTATGTAAGGCAGTTAGTTGTTTTAATTACTTCAATTCAAAAAAACAATCCAAACAAAAATTTTAATTTCTATATTTTTCATACAGATTTATCCAAACAAGATGAGGTGTTTCTAAAAGAATTGGAAAATCAAAAATGTAAGCTTATTTTCAAAAAAGTTGATAATACAATTTTAAGTAATTTTAAAATCTCTGATTCGACAAGGCAAGACATATCTCTTGATACATACTCCCGTTATTTAGCCGCAGATTTATTGCCTGAGCTTGATAAGATTTTATATCTGGATAGTGATACTATTGTTAATGGAGATTTAAGCCCACTATATGAAATTGATTTAGATACTAATTGGGTTGGAGGAATAGAAGAACGTTGTTTATATAAGGATAAGTATGTTTTTGATAAATTAAATTTTTCTAAAAATGAAATTTATATCAATGCCGGTGTTTTGTTGATGAATCTCAAAAAGATGAGAGAGGATCATTTTTTTGAGATTTTTTCCACTATATCCGAAAAATGTTGTTCTCTTATTACCTATTCTGACCAAGATATTTTAAATCTTACAGCAAGAGGAAAAATCAAAAAATTAGATTGCATTTATAATATGACATCTGCTCATATTAACGACTTACCTTCTAAAAAAGTTTCAGCTGTTATTGTTCATTATATGGGAAAGTACAAACCTTGGACATTAGGAACATATTGCAATGATTTAAATTCTTTATGGCTTAAATATTACAATCAATCATTTTTAGCTAAAAGGCAAAAAGTTAAAGTATTTTGTATTTATCATACTTCAGCATATAGATTTGAAAACGATTTGATTAGCCCTATCCAAACTGGAAATTATGGTTTATATAACGGAATGGATATGTTACAATCTTGTGACGGTATACAAATTGATAATAAGAATAAAAATTACGGAGAACTAACGGCTTGGTATTGGGTATGGAAAAATTATTTACAAAATCATCCCGATTTAGAGTATGTCGGCTTTTGTCATTATAGGAGAATGCTTGATTACACTACATTTACTCAAAAATCCCCTTTTTTACAAGGAATTTCCATACAACAATTTATAGATTCTTTCAATAATAAATACAGTTCAGATTTAGTGTATAATGCAATTAAGGATTATGACATAGTTTTACCTAGAAAGCATAGTATAGTTCCAGAAGCAACTATTGAAGAGCAATACCTAGAATTTCATCCTCAAAAAGATTTAGAAATTCTCAAACAGATTATAATTGAAGATTATCCAGATTACATACCGGCTATGAATAAAGTAATGAATAGCAAAAGCGCATATTTCTGTTTACTATTCACAATGAAAAAAGATATTTTCATTCAATTTATGGAGTGGTCTTTTGACATTTTATTAAAATTAGAAAGTAAATCAGATTGGTCAAAGTATACTTCTTATTTCCATATAAGAGTACCGGCATTTTTAATTGAACGCTTTTTTAATGTGTGGTTATTACATAATTCCCCCAAATATGGTTGGAAAATATTAGAACGTGATGGTTATATTTTTTATGAATATTTAAATGATAATAAGAGCAATTCAAAATATGAATTAAAGCTTTTTAATTGTTTACCAATATTTAAGAAAAATAATAAAGGCAAAAACATAAAATTTTATATATTGGGTCTTCCTTTATTTAAGAAGAAAATCACTTCCAATAAAATCAAATATGACTTCTTTGACCTTCCTTGTTGGAAAACACGTATAAAAGGAAACATTAAAAGAAGTTATTTATTCGGTTTTATACCGTTGTTTAAACGTATCAAAAAATAAGGAGAACTATGATGGAAAATGCACATACCCAAAACTATTCGAATTTAAATAGTTACAAAGACCCCAAAGAATACATTTTAAAACATTATAAAGAATGGTCTTTTAAAAATTTTCTTGAACAGGATAATTTACAAGGAAATGCATTATATTTTTTAGTATTTGATACGAATTTTGGCTGTATTACTTTGGATTTTAGTGATACTTCTTTATTTTTGAATGAAAAAGAGAAATGCTATTTATGTAAAGATGGTGTAATCAGATTATTATCACCTAAAGATCTTTCTGTGGCTTATTGTGTTTCTGATCGTGAGAAAATGATTAGAACAATGAATGCTTGCCAAAAATATATAGATAATATCTGTAAAAATAATGGATTTGATACCATCATCACAAAAATATTGGAAATAGAATTAAAACAAAATAAAAAACCAATGTATCTTTTTACAGAAGAAGAAATTTCTCTTTTATTAAAAAATGGTGATGATCAACAAAATAATATTTTAGTTGTGGACGAATATGGATATGTTAATTTAATTCAAGATATATCTATTGCATATACCTATCCTGTACGTTATGAAACTTTTATAGCTAGAAATGGTTATGTTGGTGAAAATTCAGGTGAAGAAACTGCATATAATTCTTACTTATCGCTTCTTTATGGATGGCTCAATTATTTGAAAACAAATGTTTCTCAATTTATTGATTATCCGATAAGTGAGAATAAAGATATTTTAGTTAAAAATATAAAAAAATACTATGACTAATAATTGTGATTTTTTATTATCTATATAGGCTGTTACCGGATTAAGAAGCTTAAGGGTTCATACATTCTTTCGGATAATCCTGTTTTACATCCCAAATTGTCTTATTGGTATTGTTGGAGATTAAGTGAGATAACTTTTGGCAAGGTCAAAAAGCAATATAAAAAACGTAAAGAGTTAAAAGTCGTTCTTAAACATTATTCTTTTTAACCTTGCCTACCTCTTTTTTTAAAAGAAATAATATCTGACGCCGATGGTAAGTTCCTGTACGTTTTTCTTGAAAAAATCGTTTTCGGGGAAGATATAGCGGTACATTGCGTGGATGCCGATATTGCTTGTCGGGTTCAGCTGGGCACCAAAACCTGCGCGGTAAGTTTTATCTTCAAAACCTTCCATTTTGGAACTTAATTTACCACCATCCAATGAATATTTACCATATCCGACGGTTGTCAGCAGCTCAACAACTCCTAAATTCAAGGTATCAAAAACGGCATCTACGCCATAGGCTGCCGGTTTGGTTTTGGGGGATTCACCGGACTTGCCGGAATGTCACTACAATCTGTGCGGCAAAAATTTTTCTCGCTAGTTTCCTTGAATGGCGGTACCCAACTTGTTGGAGTGGCAGCGCCACATCTGCATAACTTTGGCTGCGGTGAGGAGAGAGGACAGGAGAGGGTGTAATGGTAAGGCTTTGATGTTTTCCCCCTCTCCCTTACCTCCCCCGCCAAGGGGGAGGAGATTTAAAGAGCGAGCTCCTCAAGTGGGAGGAGATGCTTGCAGCATAGGATTCCCCTTCCCAGGGAGGAAGGGGATAGGGGATGGGGAGGGGATTTTTCTTGTTGAGGGAGATCCCTTGACGAATGGCGTTGCCATTCGAGGGATGACGCTCAACTTGTTGGGATAAAAAAGGTGGGGGCGGAGATTTAAAAAAGTGTGGTTTGGGGCGGGGAGGTTAGCGGGCGTCTTTGAGGTAGGGGGAGGAGATGTGGCGCAAGTGGGTGAGGAGGTTACGGTAGGCGTTTGGGGCGTGTTTTTCTAGCCAGGCGAAGACCAAACGGCGCGATTCCTGAACGTTCAGGCGGTTGGTGAATGTGCGCATCTTCAAAAACGGGGCGTTATGTTTGCTTAACATCGTCAGCGGGTAGCAGTTTTTATCGTTTAACGGCAAATCTCGCAGCGTGTCGTACGGAATGTAGGCGGCGCTTTTGAACCCAAGGCTTTCAAGATAGTTTGTAAACGGGACTTCATAGCGGTAAGCAACGGTCAGACCGTTAATTTCCGGTTTGACGGCGTTTAAATATTCGCCAAAAGCCGGATGCTGCCAAACCGCGGGGGTGAACGCCAGAAAATAACTTTGCAGATGATAAGCGCCGTCTTCATTGGCGGTGATGCCGTAAAAATCGGCGTTGTCGGCGCGCATCTTTTCTAATATCGGGGCGAACGAGGGCGCGACGGGCAGGGTGGAATCATTGGCTAAAATCAGTTTGTCAAACGGCTGATTGTGCCATAGGCGGGCGACGCCCCGTTTATAGCTCCCCCAGTCGTATTCGCCGTGACGATAGGCGGTGATGTGGGTGACCAACGGCTCGAGCTTTTTTATCTCGCCGCGGCGGATGGGGTTATCGGTGACATAAACGATGTTCGGGGCGATTTGTTTTAATTTTTCCAGATAGTCGAGCACATAATCCGGCACCGTACCGTCGGCGGAATAGGCAGCAAAGATGGCGGCGTTTTCGCCTTTGGCATAAGGTACAAGTTGAAAATCGACCTCTATAAGCTGGCGGTCATAAAAGCCCCAGCGGATGAGGTATGACAAGATGACGAGGACGGCGGCGATTTGCGAGAGGAGGGGAGTGAAACGTTTTAGCATATGGGTGTTCCTTTATGGGTGGGGGAGGATGAGATGTTGTCCCCATCCCCCTTACCCCTTCCTCCAGGGAAGGGGAGGTTTAGGGAGTGAGTCTTTCCGTTAGGGAAAGGGAGGTTTAGGGAGAGAGCCTTTCCTCCAGGGAAGGGGAGGTTTAGGGAGAGAGCCTTTCCTTCAGGGAAGGGGAGGTTTAGGGAGTGTGTCTTTCCGTTAGGGAAGGGGAGGTTTAGGGAGTGAGTCTTTCCGTTAGGGAAAGGGGAGGTTTGGGCGGAGAGGTCGGTGGGGATGAAGTGCGGGGCGATGTCGCGGGCGATGTCTTTATAACTTTCGGGATAATGTTTGGCGATATAGCGCAAGAGTTCGTCGCGCGGTTCGACAATCAGCAGGTTGGTGGTGAACGTGCGGCGCTTTAAAAACAGGTGGTTGAAATCGCGGATGGCGGTCAACGGATAGCCGTTGATATCGGTGGTGTCTATCTCGGGTTTGAGCGGAAAGCGCGCGTAGTCGATATAGCTGTCCCACTTATAGCCGAGGTTGGCGAGGTACGGAGTCAGGGCGGTTTCGTAGAGGATGATGTATTCGGTGGAATGCTCCAGATGGCGCACATTATTTAAAAACGCGCGGAACTCGGGGGCGGTAAAAACCGGACGACGGAAGACCATAAAATAACTTTGCAGGTGCGGCTGAAAGGCTTTGTTTTGGCTGTCGCCCCAGAAGTCTAGCTCTTTTTTCTTATCCATTGCCTCAAACATCGGTTTGAACGAGCCGCCGATGGGAGCATAGGTTGAGTCGTTGGCAAAAATCAGCTCGTCGGCGTTTTTCAGGTAGCCGTTGCGTTTGAGCCAGTTGTAGCCTTGCTTGTAACTGCCCCAATCGTATTCGTTATGCCGATGGTGTTGGGTGTAGATGGTGAGTCCCGCGAGCTTTTTTTCTTCTTCGGGGTTGAGTTCCGAATCGGCGATGTAGACGACGCCGTCGGTGATGTCGTTTAGGGCTTTCAGATAAGTAAGGACATACGGGGCGATTGTGCCGTTGGGATTATAGCCTGCGAAAACGGCGTAGCGTTTGGGGGAGGAGGGGAGGAGGGTTGCGGTGAGGAGGGCGGCGGTGAGGAGGGCAGCGAGGAGGAGGAGTGTGCTGCGCACCGGTTTGTGGATTGCCGCGCGGATATGCCTTACGGCGCCGCTCGCAATGACGCGCGGGAGGGAGGTAAGGATTTTATGTTGTCCCCATCCCCCAGCCCCTTCCGCCGAGGGAAGGGGAGGATAAGGATGATTTGTTTTCCCCATCCCCCTTGCCCCTTCCGCCGAGGGAAGGGGAGGATAAGGATGATTTTTTTTATTGGTTTTTGGCATAAAATTACCCCCGTAAAATGTCTTACGGGGGCGAGTATAGCGTATGTTTTGCCTATTCTGCAACCAAAACTTGGCGGCGGCTGTGCATAGCTTCTTTAATGAATGCGATTTGCTCCATAACCATCGGGTTGTCGGCAAATTTTTCTGCCGCTTTTTCTACGCGCTCTTCAAATGTGCCGTCGTTGGACTTGAAGATGTACATATAGGCGCGAATGACGGATTTGACCGTGTGCTCGTCATAGCCGCTGCGTTTCATACCAATCTGGTTTAAGCCACGGAGTTTGCCTCTGTCGCCCGTTACCATTGCAAACGGGATGACATCGCGCGCAACGCCGGTCATACCGCCAATCATCGCTTTTCTGCCAATCCGGCAGAACTGGTGTACTGCCGAGTTGCCGCCCAATATGACGCCGTCGCCCAAGCGGACGTGACCGCCGATGACCGCATTGTTGGTCATAATTACATTATCGCCGACCACGCAATCGTGCGCGATGTGCGAGTTAACCATAAACATACCGTTTGAGCCGACGCGGGTGGTCAGAACTTCGGGCGTTTCGCCGTTGATGGAGGTTTGCCCTTTCGGCGTGCCGGCGTGCATGGTCGCGTTTTCACGGATGACGTTGTTATTGCCGATTATCAATTTGGCATCCGGCTGGAACTCGTTGCCGTGATCCTGCGGACCGCCGCCCAAGCATGCTCCGGGGAAAACAACGTTGCCGCTGCCCAATGTGGTGTTGCCCAAAACGCTCACGCGGGCAATCAATTTGCAATTTGCGCCGATTTTGGCATTTGCCGAGATGTAGCAAAACGGACCGATTTCCGCACTCGGGTCAATTTGAGCGCCTTGTTCAACAACAGCGGATGGATGTATCATTGTTTTCTCCTTATAAAAATTTCGATTATCGGAAGTGTAGTGGGTGGGGAGGGAATTGTAAAGTAACAAAATGTTACGAAATAATCCCACCCATTGTTACGCTGCGCTTTTTGTTGTCACCCTCTCCCATCCTCCCCCCTCAAGGGGGAGGGGATTTAAAGAGTATGCCCCGCCATGGGGGAGGGGATTTAAAGAGTATGCCCCGCCATGGGGGGGCGGAGGTTTTAAAGATCGAGTTTCTTCAGGGGGGAGGGGAGGTATATTAGCAAATTTATTTAATAAAAAAAGGGAGGTGTTGCCCTCCCTTGTGTTGTGGGTTATGCCGCTTGTTTTAAGCGGGTGAGGGTTTCTTGTTTGCCCAAGACGGCGGCGATTTCACTTGCGCCTCCCGGTGTGGTTTCAAGACCCGTTAGGGCGATACGCACCGGATACAATACCTGTCCGTTTTTTAGCCCGTTTTCTACCGCAACCGCTTTCAAACACTCGAAAATGCTTTCATTCGTCCACTCGTTCAATCCCTCTAATGCGGGAATCGCCAGAGCGATGGATTTTTTCGCAATCTCGGCGTCGGTTTTCATCTTTTTGTTGATAAACAGCTCGTCGGAATATGCCGGCAGAGTTTCGATGAACGCTGCAATCGTTGCGATGTCTTTTAACGTTTCAATTCGCGGTTGGAGAACTTTTGACAGCTCTTTGCGGTTGACTTCGCGCGTTAAGAACGTGTCGTATTCCTTATCCGCGAGCTTGTGAAACTCCTCAAACGGCAGGGCGCGAATGTAGCAGCCGTTCATCCATTTCAGCTTGGTGATGTCAAAAATCGCCGGTGATTTGTTCAGCCGCTTTTCGTCGAATGTCTGCTCGAGCTCTTTTAAGGAGAAAATTTCCTGCTCGGTGCCGGGATTCCAGCCCAAAAGCGCGATGTAGTTCAGAATCGCTTCCGGCAGGTAGCCTTTGGCGACTAAATCTTGGAACGAGGCGTCGCCATTGCGCTTGGAGAGTTTGTGCTGCGCGTCTTTCATGACCTGCGCAACGTGAACGTAAATCGGCGGTGTCCACCCGAAAGCCTCGTATATCAGGTTATATTTCGGGGTGGAAGAAATATATTCATTGCCGCGGACGACGTGGGTGATGTGCATCAAATGGTCGTCTATCACGTTCGCGAAGTTATAGGTCGGGAAACCATCGGACTTTAACAGCACGCCCTCGTCGAGCTCGTCATAATCAATCTCGATATCGCCATAAACAACGTCATTAAACGTGGCTTTGCCCTTTTTGTTTATCGTTTGGCGGACAACATACGGTTCGCCGGCGGCAACGCGCTTTTTCGCCTCTTCAAGCGAGAGGTGCAGGCAGGGGTCTTTGAACTTGATGTTCATTTCCTCGTCTTTTTGCTCGTCGGCCTCGGATTTGGAGCAAAAACAATAATGCGCGCCGCCAAGTTCAACCAACTTATGAGCATATTCCTGATACAACGGCAGGCGCTCGGACTGGATATACGGACCGTAATTGCCGCCGATATCCGGACCCTCGTCCCAGTTCATCCCGACGGTTTTTAAGGTGTTATAAATAATGTCGGTTGCGCCCTCAACATAGCGCTTTTGGTCCGTATCTTCAATGCGGAGGATAAAGTCGCCGCCGCTTGCCTTGGCGATTAAATATTCATACAGCGCGGTTCTTAAGTTGCCGATGTGCATATAGCCGGTGGGGCTGGGGGCAAAACGCGTTCTTGCTTTCATGTTCAGACTCCTTTATGTAAAACTTTTTGAGTTGTTTTAGCACAAATTGTGAAAATGTAAAGAATTATATTTTCTCCCTCGTCCTTACCTTTTTTGCGCCGGGGGGAGGAGGAGATGTGTGCGGCGTGGGTTTCCCCTTCCCGCGGAGGAAGGGGGCAGGGGATGGGGAGGTGTTTTGCCGATTGAGATTGCCACGGGCTAAAGCCCTCGCAATGACTCACGGGAAGAAAATAGAGAGCCCTCGCAATGATGTGTTAGATGATATGTTTTCCCCCTCTCCCTTACCTCCCCCGCCAAGGGGGGAGGAGGTTTAAAGGAGCGAGCTCTGCCAAAGGGGGGGGAGGAGATCCCTTGACGGCTTTCGATGCAAGCCGAGGGATGACGTTTAAAGAGAGGGACGCTGGAGGAAGGGGAGGGGCAGAAGAGATGTTGTATAAGTGTGTAAATATGCTTGCGGAAACGGATTTTTGCGGTTATTTTAGGCGCGTATGAGTTTAGTTTGAGACGATTGGATGAATTTAAAGAAGAAATTTAAACATTTTTTACGCTATATCGGGCGGATGCCGCTGCTCTTAAACCTTATCGGCAGTATGGCTGGCGCGTATGTTTGGCTTGCGGGAAAAAGCGGACGCTATGACGTGCGCGGTATTCGCGAATTTGAACAGCTGATAGCGGAACATAACGGCGGAATTTTCGTCTGTTGGCACGGACGGGCGCTGATGCTGCCTTTTTTCTGGAGCAATCCGCGGCCGATGAAAGCGCTGGTTTCGCCCCATGCCGATGGGCGTATTATCGCGCGGCTGTTGCGGATGTTTCATATTTTCAGTATCGACGGTTCGTCTGACCGCAACGCGCGGGGGGCGGCGCTCGAGATTGTTAAAGAACTGAACTCCGGTACGGTGGTGTCGCTGATTTCCGATGGTCCGACGGGACCGGGGATGCGGCTTAACAAAAGCGTGATTTATTTTGCGCAAAAAACCGGCAAACCCGTGATGGGCTTTACCTACTCCGCCAAAGGGGCGAAAGTGTTGCGCCGCAACTGGGACGATATGCTCATCCCGCCGCTGTTTGGCGAGGGCGTGGTGCGCGGGACAAAGCCGCTGTTTGTGCCTGCTGATGCCGATGAGGCGGAAATGGAACGTTTGCGGGCGGTGTTTGAGGCGGAGCTGAATGCGCTGACGGCGGAAGCGGATGAGATGTGCGAGGTGAAGGGGATAGTGCCGGGGCACGAGAAGAAGAAAAAGGGGGGAAGATAGGTTGTTGTCACCCTCTCCTGTCCTCTCCCCTCAAGGGAGAGGGACGCGAAAGAGGAATATTTGCCACAAAGGCTTTCTCTTTTTTAAGGAGAGGGACGCAAAAGAGGATTCCTCCCCCTTTGAGGGGGGAGGGTAGGAGAGGGTGAAAGGCATATAGCTTATATTTAGGAGTTGAACGATATGATGATTGGAATTTATAAAGCTTTGATGACGATGGCGTTTCCGCTGCTGCGGGTGACGTATATCAAAAAAAGGCAGCGTATCGGCAAGGAGCATCCGGTGCGTTTTCACGAGCGGGTCGGCGTGTATAAACATCCGCGCCCTGCGGGCAAACTCTATTGGCTGCACGGGGCGTCGGTGGGCGAGGCGGTGTCTATGCTGCCGCTGATTGACCGGCTTTTAAAAGACGATCCAGAGCTCTCGATTATGGTGACAACAGGAACGCTCACTTCTGCCGAAATTATGCAAAAAAGGCTGCCGGCGCGCGCGTTTCACCAGTTTATCCCGTTTGATGTGCCGCGGTTTGCACGCCGCTTGATTGCGCATTTTAAACCCGATGCGGTGTTGTGGTTTGAGTCCGAACTCTGGCCGGCGCTTATCTCGGAAATTCATAAGGCGAAAATTCCCCTTATGCTCGTGAACGGGCGCATATCCGACAAATCTTTCCATAACTGGCAGAAATTTCCCTCTGCGGCAAAAGAGATTTTGGGCTGTTTTAACTTTTGCCTCGGGCAGTCGGAGCAAGACAAAACCCGCTTAAAGCATTTGGGCGCGAAACGGGCGGAATGTTGCGGCAACCTGAAATATGCGGGGATGCCGCTGCCGGTGGATGACGCGAAACTCGCGGATTTGAAAGCGCGAATCGGCGGGCGTCCGGTGTTTTTTATCAGTTCGACGCACCATAACGAAGAAGAGCAGCTGGCGGTGCATTTTCAGCGCTTGCGGCAAGTTGTGCCTGAAGTGTTGGTGATTATCGCGCCGCGGCATCCGCAGCGGGGCAAGGAAATTGCCGAAATGCTGCAGCGCAAAGGCTTTGCAACCGCGCTTCGTTCGGCGGGGCAGAACTTAACAGCCGAAACGGCGGTGTATGTGGCGGATACCATCGGCGAGATGGGGCTGTGGTATGCGGTGGCGGATATCAGCTTTGTCGGCGGGTCGCTCATTTCCCACGGCGGGCAAAACTTTATGGAGCCGGCGCGCGATAAAAATGCGGTGATTGTCGGGCAGTTTATGAATAATTTTACCGAGATGATGACGCGGGCAAAAGCGGCGGGCGCGGTTTGGCAGGTGATGTCGGCGGCGGATGTGATTGAAGAGGTTATCGGGCTGTTTAAAGAGCCGGAAGTTTTACGGGAGCGGCAGGAAAACGCTTATAACTGGACTGTCAAAGAATCGGCAGTGTTGGACGGAATCTGCGCGGCGCTCAAACGGGAATTGATGTGATGAAAACGCCGAAGTTTTGGATGACGGACGGAATTTTGCCGCGGGTGCTTGCGCCTTTGGGATGGATTTACGGCGCGGTGACGCAATGGCGGATTAAATTCGGCAAGCCGTATCGGTGCGGCGTTAAGGTTATCTGCGTGGGCAACATCACGGCCGGGGGCGTCGGGAAAACGCCGGTCGCAATTGCTCTTGCTCAAAAGGAAATGGCGGCGGGGCGGCGGGTTTTTTTCGTGACGCGCGGCTATAAAGGCAAGCTGAAAAATATTTTGGTGGATTTGAATAAGCACACGCCCGAGGAAACCGGCGACGAGGCGCGTTTGCTTGCCCGGGTTGCGCCGACGGTGATTGCTCCCAAACGTGATATTGGTGCGAAGATGGCGGTGGAAATGGGCGCGGAGGTTATCATTATGGATGACGGTTTCCAAAATCCGCGGCTTTATAAAGACGAGAGCTGGCTTGTGTTTGACGGAACGGTCGGAATCGGTAACGGGCGGATTATTCCTGCCGGACCGTTGCGCGAATCGCTTGCGGACGGCGAGAAGCGCGCTCAACATATTATCATTATGGGCGAGGATAAGACGGGGCTTGCCAAGCACTGTTCGCTGCCGGTGTGTTTCGGGCGGCTCGAGGCAGAGCCTTGCGAGATTCCCAGCCGGCGGGTGTTGGCGTTTGCGGGAATCGGGCATCCGGAGAAATTTTACCAGACTTTGCGCGGGCAGGGGTTTGATGTGGTGCAGACACGGGATTTCCCTGACCATTATGCCTATGCGGCGGCGGATATTGAAGAGCTGCAGCGTGTGGCGGCGGCGGACGGCTTGGCGCTTGTCACGACCGAGAAAGATTTTGTGAAACTCGGGGCGCTCGGGGAGGGAGTTTATTGCCTGAAAGTACGCGCGGTGATAAAGGGGTAAATTTTGTGAATTGACTCATAGATGGATTGTGGTCCCCCTCTCCCTTACCTCCCCCTCGCTGGGGGGCGGAGAGCTCTTGTTGCGGGAGATCCCTTGAGTGGCAGCGCCACCTGCAACGATTCGAGGGATGACATTTAAAAAGAGGGGATGTTTTACGGATAAGTAAAAAAATATTTGACAAGCAAGTGTTTTGCTTTTAGAGTTTCTGTGCTGTATGTGATGAATACGGTGAGGTTTAGAAGCCTCTTCTTGTTGCCTGTTTAAGGGTGTAAAAAACTGCCTTTTGGTCTGCGGACTGGGAGGCAGTAAATAAGGTTATTCCAAATAGCTGCACAATTCAAGAAATTGCTTCTAACTCCCAGTCGCTCTCATCAAGCGGCTTTTTATTTTGTGAGGATCTATGAGCAATATTTTTAATAATTCTGATTTTTTTATTGAACCGGCTTTTGCGGGCGAAAAAGCATATACTTTGGTGTTTGCTCCCGATAATAATTATGCCCCTTATTTTGCCGTGGCGCTGCAATCGTTAATTTGTAACAGCAAACCGGATGAACTCTATGATATTGTCGTGTTTGAAGAAAATGTTTCCGAACGCAACAAAATGCTTTTGACTGCGATGATACCCGATAACTTCAGTCTGCGCTTTTTTAATATTGACGATTTTATTAAAGCCAAACTGAACGGTTTTACTTTACAATCTATGCGGTATTGGTCGGTCAGTATGTACTATCGCTTGTTTATTCCCTTTATTATGCAAAAATATGAACGGGTGATGTATGCGGACTCGGATGTGTGTTTTAATAAACCTATTCAAGAATTTTATGAGGCGGATTTTGAGGGGAAAGAGTTGATTGCTGTTTTGGATTTAATCTCGCCGATTGTGAAACAAGCTGAACCGAAGAGGTATGAGTTGTATCTCGCATTAGGTATCAAAAAACCGGAAAATTATTTTAATTCCGGTATTTTGCTGTTTAATTTGAAACAAATTGATTTGCCGGCATATCGGGAATCTTTGAAAGCCGCTTTAAGCGCTTCCCAGTTATTGTATCCGGACCAAGATGCGGCTAATGTTATTTTTTATGATAAAGCCAAACTTGTGGAGGCAAAATGGAATTGCCAGTATGCTTTTTCATTTTCTCGGGAAGAACATTTAGCTTTGTATTCTGAAAAATTTTCCGAGTATTATGCGGAAGTCTTAAAAAATCCGTGCATTATTCATTACACATCGTCTGAAAAGCCATGGAATGCCCCTAAAAAACAGGCGGCAGAAATATTTTGGCGCTATGCGCGGATGACCCCGTTTTATGAAGAAATATTGTTTGCTAATCTGCAGGGGGTTTTTATGAAAGTTTTGAGGCGCAGGAAAATATTTTTTGAATATTGCCGGTATAAAATCCTTGCTCATCTGGTCTTTGGCGAAACCAAAAAGAAGTATAAGGCGGAAAAGAGCAGGCGGAAAGCTTTGTTGAAAGAAATCAGCCGTATTGTGTGATGAGGCGGGCGGGGGTGATAAGGATGAGTGGTTGTCCCCCTCTCCCTTACCTCCCCCTCGCTGGGGGGAGGAGAGCTCTTGTTGCGGGAGATCCCTTGAGTGGCAGCGCCACCTGCAACGATTCGAGGGATGACATTTAAAGAGAGTGAGGGGGATGGTTTCTTTTTCAGTGTCATCGCTCCGAACGTTAGTGAGGTCAAGCGATCTCGTGAGAGTATGGAGAGCTCTTGTCGCGGGAGATCCCTTGACTCGGGCTGCAAAGCTGGCAGCCCGAGAGGGATGACGCCCAACTTGTTGGGATGAAAAAGGGAGGATTATTAGTTGCGGGGGGATTTGAGTTTGGCTATCAGCTTTTGCGTCGGTTCTTCGAGGTAGGCTTTGTAGATGATGTAGACGCTCAAAACGAGAATCGACCAGCCGAGGATGGTTAACAGAATCGGGAGGACCGCCAACAGGATAAACACGCCGCTTAACAGCATCAATCCCGCAATCAGGCAGCCTAACGTGCTCTCCTTTTGCATCTGTTTTAATTGGGCGGTGAGGTCTTTATTGTCTTCGTCGTCGGGGTAAATGTATTCTATCTTCATTGTGTGCTCCTTGGGCGTGCTAATTTGTGAACTGACTTGCAGATGGAAGCCCCACGTCAGTCGGGTTACGTAGGTTTACTACGCGCCCCTCCTTTGGTGGACATCTGCAACCATTTCGCAAATAATCCCACCCATAGAAGTATATCTAATTTTTCAGAACTCAAAGCTCAAAATGTTTGCCATTATGCTCGCCGAGTGACCGTGACCGGTCGCGCTGCCGCTTGCTTGGCAGGCGGTTAACATCAGACATAGACAAAAAATTAGAATCAGGCGCATTTTTTCCTTGCAATCTTGGTTATTTTCTATAAAGTAATGCCAAAATGTAAATAAAAGCTTAATTTTTGGCGATGTGCGCCGAAAGTTTTATTGTTTTGGAACTATTTTAGGGACTTGGACTATGTTTATGCGTTTGGGCGCAATTTTATTTTTTATGGCGGTGATGATGCCGGAGGCGAAAGCCGGCGTTATCGGAGATTATGTTGATGGTTTGAAAGCCGATGTGGCGCAGACTTATGACGAGGGGCGCGTTAGCGCAATGATTCCTCTTCGCGTGTGGCACAACCGGCTGACATATGACAAGGAGCATATTAAAAAGTATAACGAAGAGCCGTGGGGATTCGGGCTGGGGCTTTCCCGCTATGAGGGGAACGACTGGCACGGGCTTTACGCGATGGCGTTTAAAGACTCGAACAGCTATATGCAGACGATGTTTGGCTACGCGCGCCTTTATAACACCGCGCTTGACTGCAACGAGGACTGGCTTGCGGGATATGGCTATACGCTGGGGCTGACGCAACGGCACGAATATTCGTATATTCCGGTGCCTTTGCCGCTGCCGATGGTGGGCATCAGCTACAAAAAACGCGTGTCGTTGAACGCGGCGTATGTTCCGGGGGTGAAGAACGACGGCAATGTGCTCTTTACTTGGATGAGCGTGAACTTTTAGGGCGAGCCGCACCTGCTTAACTTTTGGCTGTGGCGGGTTGAGAGGGGGTACCGCTACGCACGGGCTGCTTTTTGAGTCATTGCGAGGGCATTAGCCCGTGGCAATCTCAAGAGAGTATGAGGGGGGTGTGCTATCGCACCTGTCTGTGGATTGCCACGGCGATATGTGACTGACGTCACGCGCCTCGCAATGACTCGGGTGGGGAGGGTGTTTATTTTTGAGAAACACTAGGAGAACTGTGAGAAATTATAGTATTTGGTATATTGTTTTGTTTGGGTTAATAAAATTAAAAAAGAAAGAATGAGGAATGATTGAAGCATATACCGATGCGAGTTTTGACAAGGAAAACGGTGTTGCCGGTGTGGGTATTGTGATTATTGACGGGCATAAACGCAAAGATTATGCGCTGTTTGTGCCGTGCCGGACGGCAAATGCGGGCGAGCTGTTTGCCATCCATTTGGCGTGTATCTTAACCCACGGGCAGGCGACAATCTATACTGACAGCCAAACCGCGTATCAATATATCATAAACGGTGTGACAGAAAAAAAACGCACGCAGGAGCAGTATTTAAACCATTTGGAATGCAAATATCGGGCGTATCAGATTAAACGCTGCAAAGGGGTTACGGTGGTGAAAGTGAAAGCGCATAAGCGGCATTATGACAAAGATGCGGCAAACAATATGGTGGCGGACTCGCTGGCGTTTTTGGGGCGGAGCAAGTTTTTGGGCTATCACGGACGGTAATTATTGCAAAAAAAATGACGGCAGTTGAGTTGGTTATTCAAAAAAATGAAAAAAATTCAAAAAAAGTGAAAAAAATGCTTTACATTTCAAATTTGATGGGTTAAAAACACTTTCAGTTATGCACTCGTAGCTCAACTGGATAGAGCATCTGACTACGGATCAGAAGGTTGTGAGTTCGAACCCCGCCGAGTGCACCAGTTACAAACCCTCTCTTCGGAGAGGGTTTTGTTGTATTAGGACTTGAGTGGGTGAGAACTCACAAAAGTGAGTTCGACTACCAGCGAGAGGCGGGCGGGAGAACGCCGGTGAGCGGAGCGAATGAGCGCCCGTGCGGCGGAGCAAAGCGACGTCAACCGAGCCCGAGTGCACCAGTTACAAGCTCTCTCTTCGGAGAGGGTTTTGTTGTATTTTGGGGAGATTCAGGGAGCGGGAGATCCCTTGACTCGGGCTGCAAAATTGGCAGCCCGAGAGGGATGACGGGGAAAAGAGGGACGTTGCCCCGAGGGATGACGTTTAAAGAGAGGGGAAGTTTTGCGGCTAGGGTTTCCCTCCCCCTTGGCGGGGGAGGATAGGAGAGGGGGAAGTTATTATGCAGATTGAGATTGCCACGTCGCTATGCTCCTCGCAATGACTCGCGAAAAAAAGAAGCCCGCGCAATGACTTGGAGGAGATGATAAGGATGGGTTGTTGTCCCCATCCCCCTTACCCCTCTTGCTTCGTAAGGCTCGCTATCGCTTGCCAACTGCGCTACGGTCAAGCCAGTGCTAGGGTTCGCTTTGTTAGCGTTTCCGCCAAGTCGCTCGCCAAGCACTGCTATTGCTCTCGGTCAAAAGAGCCCGCCGGGCTTTTTTGACTCTGCGAGCCCCCCGAGGGAAGGGGAGGTTCAGGGAGCGGGAGATCCCTTGAGTGGCAGCGCCACCTGCAACGATTCGAGGGATGACGCCCAACTTGTGGGGGTGAAAAAGGGGGAGATAAGATATGGATGGGGTGTTTTCACCCTCTCCCATCCTCCCCCCTCAAGGGGGAGGAGATGATAAGGATGTGATGTTGTCCCCATCCCCCTTACCCCTTCCTCCGAGGGAAGGGGAGGTGGTTTGGAGTGGGAGATCCCTTGACGGGGCGTTGCCCCGAGGGATGACGTTTAAATGGATGGGCGGAGGTTTGGAGTTGGGATGATGTTTATAAAGGAGGGGGGAGAAGAAAAAATGCACAGGGTGAAAAAAATGCTTGATTATTTAAAAAATATATTATATCTGTGTCTTGTTTTGCACAGCTGTGCGGCCATGGCGGAATTGGTAGACGCGTAACGTTGAGGTCGTTATGGGCTAAGCCCGTGGAAGTTCAAGTCTTCTTGGCCGCACCATTTTTTTGTGTATATGTTGAGGAGGCGGGCGATGTTAAGGATTTATAAAACTGAAGATTCCGGAAAACTCGCTAAACTCAAAAAAAATAAAATCATTCCCGCAACTTGGTGCTCGCTCGTGAACCCTAACGAGGAGGAATTGTTGCAGGTGTCCACTTTTTTGCGCGTCGATTATGATTTGCTCAATAACTCGCTTGATGCGGACGAACGCTCGCGTATTGAGCAGGAAAAAAACTCGCTTGCTATCATTATCAACCTGCCGCTTTTAGATGACGAAGATAATTTTGACACGCTGCCGTGCGGAATTGTGCTTACCGCTAAAAACCTGATTACAATTTGCGCGCGTGACAATCGTGTTTTGAACTCGTTTAACCGCTCGACCGCACATACGTTTGATACGCGCAATCGGGCGCGCTTTCTTCTCAACATTCTCTATCGCTGCACGCAGTTTTATTTGCGCTATCTCAACATTATCAACCGGCGCACCGAACAGATTGAATATGCGCTTCGCAAAACCACCTCTAACAAAGAGCTGTTTCAGCTGATGGAAATTCAGAAGTCGCTCGTTTATTTTACGACCGCGCTTAAGGATAATCATCTCGTGTTGTTGAAACTGTTGCGGATGGTTAAAAATCCGGCGGTGGTGAAGTTGGTTAATTTCTCCGCCGACGATGTGGATTTGCTGGACGATGTGATTATCGAAAACAAGCAGGCGATTGAGATGGTGGATATGCATCGCTCCATTTTGGAGGGAATGATGGACGGGTTTGCGAGCATTATTAACAACAATGTGAATCTGGTGATGAAATTTTTGGCGGCGATTACGATTATCCTTTCCATTCCGACGATGCTTGCCTCTTTTTGGGGGATGAACGTGCCGGTGGCTTTTGCCGGCGATCCGAACGGATTTTGGTGGGTGATGGGGATTTCGGCTATCGCGACTATTGGGACGATTATTTATTTTCGCCGTCGCGGGATGTTTTAACGTGTCATTGCGAGCCACTGTAAAGAGCGTGGCAATCTTTTGAGAGTATGGAGGGGGTTGTGTGCTATCGCACCGGTTTGTGGATTGCCGCGCGTATGTGTGTCTGACGACACGACGCTCGCAATGACGAGGGCGGGGGACGTTTAAAGAGGATTGTTTGTTTTCCCCCTCTCCCATACCTCCCCCTCGCTGGGGGGAGGAGGTTTAAAGAGCGAGCCCTCCGAGGGAAGGGGAATTCCGGGTTTGTGTGACTGGCGTCACCGGTTTGTGGATTGCCGCGCGTATGTGTGTCTGACGACACGACGCTCGCAATGACTATAAGGATAGGGTTTGTGGATTGCTTCGCACTTGTGGGCTTACGCCCGCTCGCAATGACGAGGGCGGGGGAGAGGGGGATTCCGGAGGTGTGTGGAGCGGGAGATCCCTTGACTCGGGCTGCAAAGTAGGCAGCCCGAGAGGGATGACGTTTAAAAGAGAAGGGATAAGGATTCAATGTTGTCCCCATCCCCCTTACCCCTCTTGCTTCGTAAGGCTCGCTATCGCTTGCCAACTTCGCTACGGTCAAGCCAGTGCTAGGGTTCGCTTTGTTGGCGTTTCCGCCAAGTCGCTCACCAAGCACTGCTATTGCTCTCGGCAAAAAAAGCCCACTGGGCTCTTTTTGCTCTGCGAGCCCTCCGAGGAAGGGGAGGGGGAAATATTTTTGTTGGGGGAGGGGAAAGGGGTTGACATTGTGTCAGAGATGTGTTATCAGAGTTGTAAAATGGCGTTTTTTAACGTTATGGTTTAGGAATTGAGAGAGGGCGGGTGTGTCCTCTTTTTATTTTGCAGATTATGGTCTGCTTTTTTATTGGCGTCGGGGTGTTCCGGCGCTTTTTTTGTTTTTATTTTCATGAAAGGAGAAACTTATGTTTGGAAAAACAAACAGTTTTGTCGTGTCCGGCGCTGACGGAGGCGGCTGCGATTTTGTGTATGCCGTTAATGAAACCGGCAGGGAACTTGCCGCCGGGGATACCGTGTGGCTTAATCAGCCGCTTTATGACAATGTCAGCAACGCATTTGCGGGATATACTTCGTCTTGCAGCGTGCCGTTTAATATCGGTAATCAGATGTTTGTCAACAAATCATCTAAAGTGTGCCGGCTCGATTATAATGCTGGTACGAACGGCTGGTCGTATGTTAATGTTTGCGATATGTTATATGACGATTATGTGATGGGGGTGAACTATCGCAACGGCAAAGTTTGGGTTATACAGACGAACGGAAAGTCGTATTTGTGCAAAAACAGCGGCGAGTTGGTTTATGTGTACGGGCTGGTGCTTTCTGCCGACAAGGTGTTGAGCAGGGCGACCGGGCGGCTGACGACTTATGATGCCGAAACCGGAGTGGTTAACTCTGATGAGGGATTTCAGATTGCGAATTATACCTCTATTAACATTGCGCATATGGACGGAAACCGGCTGTATATGCAAAAAGGCACAACGGAAAACTATCTCTATGATATTTCCGACTATGCGGCGCCGGTGTTGCTCGGCAAGCCGGTGTATACGATGAACAATATTTATGCGCGCTATGTGACCGGACTGACGCAGGGCTGCTATGTGATGGCTACTGAAACGTATGTGACGGAAAAAGACACGGCGCCGTTTTATATTTATAAAATCGGGAGCGGATTTGCGTGGAATTTGGCGGATGACCTGCCTGCCAGTCTGCACGCTCTGATGGGGAAAAACTGCCGGTTTTCGTATAATGCCGATACGAAAGTTTTGATTGTCGGAACGTCGCAAAAATTGTTTTTTTACAGATTGGAAAACGGGGCGTTTGAGGAGTTTTTTATCGACATCGACACTATGCCTGCGACACAAAGCAAAACGGCTTATCTGGCGAGACTCTCGGATGATATGGCTTCTATTGCGATTACGTGCATTCCCTCTTCGGCGCGGTATGCGTATATTTATCGGCTGAAGAACCTTGACGATAATTGGCGCGCCGAAAATTGGGAGCGGGCGCACGCGTTGAGCCTTATGGGCTATGCGACAGGCAAGAAAAACGATGAGGGGCTGTATGAAATCAAAACCCTGTTGCCCGAGGTGTGCCGTTATACGCTGGTATGCGTGCCTGAACCGGATGTTATTGAATTTATGGGAGATGCAAAATGACAATTTTTAAAGTTTATAAAAACCGCCCGTTTCGGGTTAAACTGATTAAAGACAGATATTGGGATTATACCGTTCATAAAACCATCAGCGCGGATACGGCGGAAACGGTTGACCTTGTGCCGTATGCCGGTGTGGACAGTCAGATTAACTACAACGCCTCGGCGCCGCTGTTGTTTATTAATGCCGGAACGCTGCCCGATTACAGCACATTTGAGGAGGTGCGGGGCTGTTTGCTGCCCGAGGGGCGAGATTATTTAATCAGCTCGCAGGGGTATTATGACCTGCTTACCGGGGGCAAGCTCGATATTAACTATCAGACCGGCAAGGCGACGGGCTTTTCGACGGAAAATTATATTAAACTAAATCAGTGTCTTACGGCATCGCAATATGACCTTATCATAAAGGCATATTTTGATGGCGAGGCGCGCGCGCAGACGATTTGGTATGCGGATGGCGGACATCGTGTTGGTATTGTCGGCAATAAGCTGGGCGTGTATGTTAACGACTGGACGCTCGGCACAACAGAGCTTGACAGCGGCGTTTATTGGTTTCGCGCCATATATGACGGAACGTCGTTCAAACTCTATCAGCTGGCGGATGGCGACGGGACGTATACGCTGCAATCTCTGCCCGAAATCGGGGCGTGGACGGAAGAGGCGGTTATTGCCGAATGCGCCGGAAGCCCGCTGGAAAGCGAATCGAGCTTGCTCTTAAGCCATAATGGGGCGGACTATTGGGGCGGCATTATGTATTTGGATGGCTCGCATATTTCTTTGGGCGATTTGTTTGTTGGCGCGTCGCTGTTAAAAACTAGAAAGGAAATATATCCGGGAATGGTGGCGGCAGGCATCAGTTGTGACGGGCAGGCGCAAAATTATAACCTCTTTTACAAAGGGGGCGCGTTTGTGGCGGATGTTGCGGAAACGAAAGCAGGGTACAGATGGTGCGGCAGCGAGGCTATGGCTGCGTTTAGTGTCGGTGCGGTGTTGAAAAAGAATTTTACCGAATACGGCAAGCCGGTGTTTGCTTATCCGCATATGTCCGGCTTTGCGTCTGACGCATATATTTTGAGTGACAAAGATTTGCTGCCGGGGCAGTTTTTTGCCGTGAATGTTAAAATTATCTGCAAAGTGAGAGTGACGGCGCCGACTTCCAGACAAACGTTGTGTGGTATTGATGCGGCAAACGGGTATGGTTTTGGCATTAACAACAAAAACTGGCGGCTTTCCGGTTCTACCGTGGTAACGGGCGGAACGGTTGAAGCGAATACGGTTTATTGGCTGCAGGTTGTGCAGGAGCAGGGCGTGGGAACGAAATTGTATTATCTGCCCGATAATGGCACATATACGCTCGAAACACTGCCCGACGCGGCAGAGTGGTCGGCAGGTCCGACGCTTGAGGAGCAGCTGTTTAACGTTGGCTCGGCAAAGCTGCGAATCGGTTGCGGCTTTACGTCGCCTAATGAGTATTGGCGCGGGGATATCGACCTTATGAACACTTGCGTTTATGTGGGGGGAACTTCTTTGTTGCCTGAAGACACGCCCGCTTGGATGGCTCATTGGACCCCGTTTTCGTAAGGGTGACACCCGTCCTCTTCCGCCGAGGGGGGAGGAGGTGCTTGCTGCAAGGGATTCCCCTTCCCGTGGAGGAAGGGGTAGGGGATGGGGAGGATATGGAGGCTCTTGCCGCGGGGGATCCCTTGAGTGGCAGCGCCACCTGCATAACTTGGGGCTGCGGCGTGGGGTGGGGATGATTTTTAACGAGCGTACTTTCTTTGGGTAGCTTTATGTTTTCCCCCTCTCCCTTACCTCCCCCGCCAAGGGGGAGGAGGTGCTTGCTGCAAGGGATTCCTCTTCCGCCGGGGAAGGGGAGGTTCAGGGAGTGGGAGATCCCTTGACGGGGTAAAGAGAGAGGGGGGAGTGGGAGGTTAGAAGAGGCCGGTGATGGTGCCGTTGGCGTCGATGTCGATTTGCTCGGCGGCGGGGTGTTTGGGGAGACCCGGCATGGTGTTTATCTCTCCGGACAGCGCTACGATGAAACCGGCACCCGCGCATAACCTGACCTCTGTTATCGGGAATGTGTAGCCCTCCGGCGCGCCTAACAGCTTTTTATCGTGCGATATCGAATTTTGCGTTTTGGCAATGCAAACCGGCAAATCGCCGTATCCCCACGCCGTGTATTTGGCTATCTCGCGTTTGACGGTGTGCGGCAAGGTGATGTCTTTTGCGCGGTAAATCTCGCGGGCGATGGTTTCGATTTTTTCTTTTATGCCGAGCGAATCGGGATAGAGAAGTTTCGGGGCAGGCGCTGCTGCTGATAATTGGGCTAAAACTTCCTCCGCCAATGGCAGGCAGCCGTTGCCGCCTTTTGCCCAGCCCTCGGAAATGACGGCGCGGACGCCTTGCTCCGTGCACAAAGAGCGAATGAGCTCGAGTTCTTTTTCGGTATCGGCCGTGAAACGGTTGATGGCCACAATCGGGGTGCTGCCGAATTTTTTCAGGTTATCAATATGCGCTTTGAGGTTTGCAAAGCCATTTTCAACAGCCGCAAGATTTTCGGCATTTAAATCCGCTTTGGCAACGCCGCCGTGCATTTTCAGCGCGCGGGCGGTGGCAACCAAAACAACCGCATTGGGGAATAAGCCGGATTTGCGCGCGAAAATATCAAAAAACTTTTCTGCGCCCAAATCGGCGCCGAAACCGGCTTCGGTGACAACATAATCAGCCAGATTTAATGCTGTTTTGGCGGCAATAACGGAACTTGTGCCGTGGGCAATGTTGGCAAACGGGCCGCCGTGAACAAATGCGGGGGTGCCTTCCAGCGTTTGGACGAGATTAGGCAAAACGGCATCTTTTAAGATGGCCGCCATAGCGCCGTGGGCTTTAAGGTCTTCGGCACGAATCGGCTTATGTTCGCTGGTTTCGCCGATGATGATTTGCCCCAAGCGATGTTTTAAATCCGCCAAATCTTCGGCAAGGCAGAGAACCGCCATAACCTCGGAGGCGACCGAGATGTTAAACTTATCGGTGCGGGGCTTGCCGTTTGCCGTGCCGCCCAAACCGATGCGGATTTCCCGTAACGCGCGGTCGTTCAAATCCAGACAGCGCTTGAAATATATGTTTTGAAAGCCGAGCTCGTTGCCGTGGGCGATGTGGTTGTCTATCATCGCCGAGAGGAGGTTGTTTGCGGCGGTGATGGCGTGAATATCGCCGGTGAAATTTAAGTTTATCTCGTCCATCGGCACAATCTGCGACATTCCGCCGCCGGTGGCGCCGCCCTTGATGCCAAAACACGGACCGAGCGAGGGTTCGCGCAGGGATAAGGCTGCTTTTTTGCCCAGTCTTTGCAAGGCGTCTGCCAAGCCGATGGAAACGGTGGATTTGCCCTCGCCTGCGGCGGTGGGGGTGAGGGCTGTAACGAGGATAAATTTTGATGGATTGTTGTCCCCATCCCCCTTACCCCTTCCTCCGAGGGAAGGGGAGGTTTTAGAAAGGGTATCACTACCGCCGAGGGAAGGGGAGGTTTTAGAGAGGGTGTCACTTCCTTTGGGGGAGGGGAGGTTTTTAAGAGTTTGGCGGGAGATTTTAGCTTTGTATTTGCCGTAGGGTTCGAGGTCGTCGGGCGTGAGATTCAGTTTGGCGGCGATGTCAACGATGGGGGCGGGTGTGTGGCTGTTGGCGATTTCAATGTCGGTTTGCATATTGTTTCCTGTTGGTTGGTGTTAAGGATTTATTGTTTTCCCCATCCCCCTTACCCCTTCCGCCGAGGGAAGGGGAGGTTTAAAAAGCGAGTCCGCCGAGGGAGGGGTGTTTAGTGTTGTTTTTCCTTATATTGCTGCAGGGCGTGTTCGAATGTTTGCGGGCTGTTGTTTTGCCAGCCCATAACATAGCTGTTGCCCATGCAGATTAACGGTAATGTCAATTCTTGATTAGGGATGTTAAATTTTTTCACGCATTGTTTATATAACTCCAGATTGTGACGCTCTTTCATATCCGTTATCGGGATGTTTAAATCTTTATGGCGGGTTTCGAGGTAGACGTATGCGTCTTTGCAGCTTTGGCAGAGCGAGTGGGCGAAGAAATATATCTTATCTGCCTTAAGCTCGGTTTCAGAGTTTTGCGCGATGTTTGGGGTTTCCGCCGCCGTTGCCGGGAGGCTTAAAAGCATTAAGAGGGCGGTTATCAGGTGTTTCATTTTATTCTCCTTGTCTGTTTTGCGGGTTAGTATAAGTGGTTTTTAGGAAATTGCAAGAGGGAGGGCGGACGTGGGGGAAAAGTAGGATGGGGTGGTATCACCCCATCCCGTCCTCACTCCTCAAGGGGAGGTGAATAAGGATGTGATGCTGTCCCCATCCCCCTTACCCCTTCCGCCGAGGGAAGGGGAGGTTTAAAAAAGCAGGCTCTTCCGCCGAGGGAAGGGGAGGTTGTGCTGCGGGGAGAGAGGGGGAGAAAAAATTTTCCACTCGTTCAGATTATGTTAACTAAATCGGGTTTATGGTGTTGATAACGCCAATTTAGCAGGATTATGCTTATGAGCAAAGATTATTTACAAAAGAATTTGAATACGGTTATCAACGCGGACTGTGTGGAAACAATGAAGAAAATTGCCGACGGGACGGTTGATGTGATTTTTGCCGACCCGCCTTATAACCTCCAGCTCGGGGATGCGCTTAAACGTCCGGATAACTCCGATGTTAAAGGGGTTTATGAGGAATGGGACAGCTTTGAGAGTATTGCCGAATATGACCGCTATACCAAGGAATGGCTTGCCGAGGCGCGCCGAATCCTCAAAGACGATGGCACAATTTGGGTTATCGGGTCGTATCACAATATTTTCCGTGTCGGCTATATCCTGCAAGATATGGGATTTTGGATTTTAAACGATATCATCTGGAACAAAACCAATCCGATGCCGAACTTTAAAGGCACACGCTTTACCAACGCGCACGAAACGTTGATTTGGGCAACCAAAAACCCCAAGGCGCGCTATACCTTTAATTATGAGGCGATGAAAGCGATGAACGACGATGTGCAGATGCGCTCGACGTGGGAAATTCCGCTTTGCACCGGTAAAGAACGCCTTAAAAACGGCGAGACCGGCGAAAAACTGCACCCGACACAAAAACCCGAGGCGCTTCTCTACCGTGTGATTATGTCTTCGACCAACGTGGGCGATGTTATTCTTGACCCGTTTTTCGGCACAGGTACGACCGGCGCGGTTGCCAAAAGGCTCGGACGCAATTTTATCGGTATTGAACGCGATGCAACCTACATCAACGGAGCGCGCGAGCGTCTGGCGGCGATTACCCCGAATGCGGATGAAGCGGCGCTCGAATACACCTGCAAGCGCAAACTGCCGAAAGTGCCGTTTGGCGCGGTGCTTGAAAGGGGCTTGATTTCTCCGGGAGATGTGTTATACGATGATAAAAAGAAGATTAAAGCAACCGTACGCTCGGACGGGACGATAAAGTTCAAATCTGACACCGGCTCTATCCACCAGATGGGGGCGCTGGCGCAGAACTCGGCGACGTGCAACGGGTGGGCGTATTGGCATTTTGTGGATAAAAAGAGCAAAAAGCTGATGCCGATTGATGAGTTGCGACAAATTATTAGGGCGGAGATGGTCTAACTTTATGTGAGTCATTGCGAGGCAATTTGTTGCCGTGGCAATCTCACGAGAGTATGGCGTATAAGGTGTGCTAACGCACTGGTTTGTGGATTGCCACGGCTGTTGCCTTACGGCACGCCTCGCAATGACGCGCGAGGGGAGTTATGAGGTTTTGTTGAGGAGAGGAAATGTAGAATTCTATGTTTTCCCCATCCCCCTTACCCCTTCCGCCGAGGGAAGGGGAGGTTTAAAAAGCAGGCTCTTCCGCCGAGGGAAGGGGAGGTTTAAAAGGCAGGCTCTTCCACCGAGGGAAGGGGAGGTTTAAAAAGCAGGCTCTTCCGCCCAAGGGAAGGGGAGGTTTAAAAAAGCAGGCTCTTCCGCCAAGGGAAGGGGAGGTTTAAAGAGAATTATTATACAATAAAAAAACAATATTCTAAAAAAGCAATAAAAAACGGAGAATGAATTGAAACAAGTTAGCGGACTGCAAGACAGGCGTGTGAAGAAGAAAAAACATATCAACCAGCGGGCGGAAAATAAAAATCCGGCGCAAGGGGCGGCGGGCGTTTCCGTGACGCAGAGCAATTATGCGGCAATCGATTTGGGGACAAACTCTTGCCGTTTGGTGGTCGCGACGCCGACGACAACTTCGTTTCGCGTGGTCGAAACCTTTTCGAAAGTGGTTCGCCTCGGCGAGGGGATTATCAATGACAACCAGCTTTCACCGCAGGCTATGCGCCGTACTATTCACGCGCTTAAAGTCTGCCGCGGGGTGATTAACGAATATTCGCCGATTGCCGCCTCCCGTTTTGTGGCGACGGCAGCGTGCCGCAGGGCGAAAAATGTGGCGCAGTTTGTGGAGATGGCCAAGCGCGAGGCGGGGATTGATTTGGAGATTATCTCCCCGAAAGAAGAGGCGCGGCTCTCGGTGGTCGGCTGTCTGCCGCTCTTAAACCGCAACATCAAGCGCGTGCTCGTGTTTGACATCGGCGGCGGCTCGACGCAGATTTCTTTGGCGCGGGTGACAGACTATGGCAAGACGTTTATTGAGGGGTTTGTTTCTCTGCCGTATGGCGTGGTGACGGTTTCCGAGGCGTTTGCCGGGCACGAAATGAGCACGATGGAATATTCGACTGTGGTGGACCGCACGCAAAACATTCTTGCCGAATTTGAAGAAAAACATCACATCAACGAGGCAATTGCCAACCAAGAAGTGCAGGTTATCGGAACTTCGGGCACGGTGACGGTTATCGGGGCGGTGCATCTTAAACTGCCGCGTTATAACCGTTCGGCTGTGGATGGAATCGCTATTTCCGCGCCGGATGTGGCGGCGACAGTCAACAAAATCAAAACCATGGGCGCGGAGGGGCGCTGCAAACATCCGTGTATCGGACAGTCTAAATCTGACCTGACCCTTGCCGGCTGCGCGATTATTGAGGCGCTGACCACGTTTTGGCCCATCTCGGAGATTACGGTGGCAGACAGGGGTATCCGCGAGGGTATTCTGCTTGATTTGATGCACTCGAAAAAGAACGAATTTGTGAAGAAACGCGGCGGGCGTTTTCCGTTTGACAGGAGAGGAAGAAATGGACGGTCTAAAAGAAACAAAGCATAAACCTTGCGTGGCGGCGATGGATTTGGGTACAAACTCGAGTCGGCTCTTGATTGCCGATAAACAAGGCAATGCGCTTTATCGCGATGTTAAACACGTGGCGCTGGGCGAGAGGCTTGCGGAAAGCGGCTGTTTTTGCCAAGAGGCGATGGAACGCGCGATTTGCTCGTTTATGGATTTTGCCGAGATGATGAAACTCTACAACGTGACCTCATACCGCGCGATTGCGACCGCGGCGTGCCGGATGAGCTCCAACACCGCGGATTTTAAGGCAGAAGTGAAGAAAAGCTCGGGTGTGGAGATTGAGGTTATCAGCGAATTTGAAGAGGCGCGGCTGACCCTTAAAGGGGCTTGCTTAAATGCGCCCTCCCGTCCGAAATATCTGTTTGTCTATGACCTTGGGGGCGGCTCGACCGAAGTGACGTTTGCCACCAACACCGCAACGCCCGAGATTTTGGCGACGTATTCCATTCCGCTGGGGGCACGCAACGCTACCGAGATGTATCATCTGCAGGATTATGACGCAAACGGGGTGGCGGCGCTGGAGGCGGAGGTTAAACGGCAGTTGGCGGATTTTCTGGCGAAAGTGCGGGGATATGCTGACTATGGCGATGCGGCGGTGATTTCGACCTCTTCTACGCCGTTGCGTTTGGCTGCGTGGATTTTGAAATTAGACGGGTATGACAAATTTGCGGCGGATGGCAAGACTGTTTCAACGGCGGATTTGGATGCGCTGATTGAACAGATTTTGCCGCTTTCGTATGAAGAGCGCGCGAAGTCTGTGTATGTGGGGGCGAATCGGGCGAAGATTTTTGTGGCGGCGTGTGTGATTTTCCGCACCATCTATCAGGCGCTCGGAGCAACGGAAGTGGTGGCATCGCTCAAAGGCGCGCAAGAGGCTATAATCAGTGAGCTTACGAAAGCGTGCTAATCGTTATTTGGGGGATGTGCTAAAGCACTATCATTTCGCGCCGGCGCTCCTTTATGGTGGCAGCGCCACCTGCAACAAGGTTTTGTACACCACAGTCGCGGTGGCGCTTCAAGTATAGCACTTTATCCCACCCATTGTTACGCAGGCTTTTAGCCTGCTTTTTGTTGTCCCCATCCCCCTTACCCCTTCCTCCGGGGAAGGGGAGGTTTTGCGGCTGGGTGTTCCTCCCCCTTGAGGGGGGAGGGTAGGAGAGGGTGGTAATGATAAATCTTAATCTTTTTTCTTAAAGTTTTGGGCGATGACGTAGGTTTCGGGGGATTTTTCGCGGCTGGCGTCCGGCTTGTAGTGCGTTACTTTCGCGAAGTTTTGTTTCATATCTTGCAGCAAGTTGCCCTCGGCGCCGCCCTGAAAAACTTTGGCGATGAATATCCCCCCCTCCGCTAATACCGTTTTCGCAAATTCATATGCCGCCTCGACTAAACCTATTGTCCGCAGGTGGTCGGTTTGTTGATGTCCGGTTGTGTTTGCCGCCATATCGCTCATCACAATATCGGCTTTTTGACCGTCTAACAGTGCTAATAACTTCTCGGTGGCGTCGTCGGTGGTGAAATCCTGACAGACGAATGTTGCCCCCTCTAAAGGTTCGGTCGGGAGAATATCCAATCCGACGAGTTTGCCCGTTCCTTTTAACTTGGAGGCGGCAATTTGCGACCAGCCGCCGGGGGCGCAGCCTAAATCCACAATCGTTTTGTTTTTGCTCAAAAATTTGTATTTTTCATCGAGCTGTATCAGCTTGAAAGCGGCACGCGAGCGGTAGCCGCGGTTTTTTGCCTCGGCAACGTAGGGGTCGTTTAACTGGCGTTCAAGCCAACGGTTGGACGACGAGGTGTGATAACGCCCGTCTTTTAAGCGTACGGTGAGCATTTTGCGTCCGCGGACTTCTTTTGCCGATTTGGTCAGTTTTGCCATTTTTTGCCTCGTTTGGTTAATCACCCCCACCCGTCTTTCCCCTCTCGAAAGGGAGGAGATTTAAAGAGACGCCTCTTTCCACAAAGGGAGGGGAGGTTTTGTTTGTGAGGATTATAGCGGGGATGGGGGAAATTTCAAGTTTTTTTTATGCGGTTTAAAAAATAGGCAGCGGATAAAAAAGTGCTTGCAAAAATAAATTTTGCGGGTATAGTGGGGCTATTGTGTCGGCGGGACTTAGCTCAGCCTGGTAGAGCGCTTGCTTTGGGAGCAAGATGTCGTAGGTTCGAATCCTATAGTCCCGACCAAAGTGGATGACTGCCTAAATTGGACAGTTTATCATAGGGGAAAGTCAAGGCGTAGCCTAGCTTTCCCTCATTTATATGGTTTAAAATCAGATAGAAACCTTGATACAATCGGTTATTTAAAAACACTATCGGACGGAACAACTTATTATGTAGAGGAAATCAAAAGAAATTAGCGGCGAAAACAATGTTTAGAATTGAGGGACGGAGTTCTGAAAACCTTGTTAAGGAATCCCTGCATCATACGTCCGAAACGGGCCCCTCGGCAGTGAAATTAGTTGATACCTTAAAAAGGGCAACTATTATCCCCGCTTTCGCTAGGAATATAGCATCGGGAAATATAGAAGTCAAGGAAAATAATAAACTATATTCAAGAGCCCAATTGAATATAACTGAAGATGATTATACGCATAACTACGCAGGACATAAAATTTCCGATATAAGAATAGCACCTTCTGAAAATGCTAATGGGTATTTTAACTCCCCGCATACAGAAAGTGCTATTCACAATATTACTTTAGCAGTTCTTCGTGGAAAAGTCAATCCTGCAAGACAAAAAATGGCAAATTATATCAAAAAAGTTATGAAATTTCTGAAGATGATTTAACAAAAATTAAAGAAAGCCTAAAAAAACATTAGGCAGGGAGGCTATCGGCACTGGCGATTTATCATATACTATCACTGATTTAATGGAATTTGTCAATATATCATTAATTTTTTTGGGGGAGCAGGGGCTTGCGGGAGGGGTTTCCCCTTCCCGTGGCGGAAGGGGATAGGGGATGGGGAGGGATAAAACCGCGGGAGATCCCTTGACTCGGGCTGCAAAGCAGGCAGCCCGAGAGGGATGACGTTTAAATAGAGGGAGGTGGGGCTTGGAGCGGGAGATCCCTTGACGGGGCTTTGCAAGGCGGTGTTCGGACGGTTGGCGAGGTGACGGGCTGCCGCTTAAATATCCTCTTGGTGTGGCGACAGCTAGTCAGGACTTTTAATGTTCGAGTCGTCGCCGTATGCGCTGCGGAATTTTGAGGAATAAGAAAGAGGGCTTACGCCCCCTCTCTTTATACATTTTCAAGTTATTGTAACAGTTTTCAATATTGACGTATTGAAAACGAATGGATTTTATGATTTAAAGTGTTAACAAAGTGTAAATTTATATAAGATATAGTAGACTATAAATTTTGTGGGGATAAATGTATAAAAAATCAAATGGCGGCGCTAAAAAAACGCCGCCTCGCACACTATCTTAAAACGACAATGACGATTTTAACCACTAAAAAAAGTATGCTTAAAACTTTGATAATATCAAATATCTTTATCCTTTCAGCCCATTGGACGGTTGGGAAGGAAGCTGATTCTATACATAAAAAAATGTTGATTTTTGAACTTTTTTGTGCAATACTTCCAATACAGGGATAGGAAGTTAGGTATCAACTTCTTTCCGATATTAGAAAAAGCCAAGACGTTGCCGCGTCAAGGCTTTTTGTTTATATGTGAGTTATTGCATTGTGTCAAAAAATAATGTCTTAATGCAACAATAGCAAATACTTGATAAATTCAAGTATAGCAATGAGAGAATCTATATCTTCAATCATTGTATCTTCTCCTTTCCGTCCGACTAATACCCCGGACGTAGGCGAAAGATTTTCCCCCTGCTGTTAACCTCGTGTTAATAAGGTGTAACTATTATTGACATTGTATAATTCACAATTATATTAGTCTTGTAAGTTTTTTAGAAAAATCTTTCAAGTTTGAATCCGATGTTGACGCATCGGATTTTTTATATAAAGGCTTTTTTCGTGTTTCTCTATAAAAAATATATAATACCCGCAACTTTTTCAGGCTTGTGGATAAAATATTTTTTTATCAGGCTTAACCCTCTTGACATAGAGGAAAAGCTTTTATATTATAATGTTAGGTTATAAGCGGGCAGTTGCCTGCTTTTTTTGTTTTTGGGGCGTTTTAATCCGGTAGTGTGTTGGCTGCCGGATTTTTATTTTATAAGGAAATTGCGATGACGGTCAGTTCAACCTATGCGGTGAAGACTTATGTTGGCAATGGCAATACGACAACTTTTGCCGTGCCGTATAAATTTATGAATGATGAAATTGAGGTCTATAAAAATAAGTCCCGTATGACATACAAAAAAGGTGTGGACTATACGGTGGCGGGAAACGGGGAGAGCGGAAAGGGTAGTATTGAGTTTGTGACAGCGCCGCCTGAAGGTGAGTATGTGACGGTTGTTC
The DNA here is from genome assembly GCA_910576955.1 of uncultured Alphaproteobacteria bacterium. Lineage (GTDB taxonomy): Bacteria > Pseudomonadota > Alphaproteobacteria > RF32 > CAG-239 > CAG-267. The sequence continues at coordinate 176,019 of CAJTJB010000004.1, forward strand.
GCTCAATGGCTTTAAATCAGCTGGTGAAATTTATGAACGGCGAGTTTAATCTACTCGTTGGTTTGAAATAACAGAGGTTAAATTAAACACCGAGGTCATGGATTTGTCGTTTAAATATTTTTAACAAACTTTCATCTTTTAACGTTTTTCTAGTCTTTTTTGTTATTTCGTGCAGAGTATGAAAAATCATCTTTGTCTATTTCATACTTATCAAGTAATGCGGCAATTATATACATAATATGGGAGGCACTAAATCCAGAGCTTACATATATATTACTATCACCAAGTTGGTAAGATTTTTTTGTTTTTTCTTGATCATAAGAAAATAGTATATTTTCAGACCAATATACTGGCTTTTCATTGTTTTTGGCCATAGTTTCAATAATGGCAGGATTTTCTTCATAAAGTTTATAAATAAGAGATTTTAACATTGTTGCAAAATTTTTAACAATGATTCGTTCACCTTGGAAAATGTAGTATTCAGGAGATTTAGATGTTGCATCATCAGGATTATTGCATGAATAATCTATATAGTTCGGCTCATCAAATGTTATTACTTTTTTGGCAGGATGTATAGAAAAGAGTTTAAGTAACTTGGATATAAGGTTATTTGCTCTTTTTATGATTGTTTCATCGTTCCATATATCACCATTAATATCTTCATTTAATGTCACTATTTTTGTGTCTGAACTATTAAAATATTCTAATTTTTCTTGGAATGTTTTGTCTCCTAATTCGCTATTGTATCCTGTTAATGTTAAGTTTCCTAGAGTATGTAAATATGTTTCTTGAGTTTTTTGCCAGTTTTCTCCAAGCATTTTTTGCCAATAAGTGGAAAGATTTTTATTTTGTGGTAAAATATGTTCAATTGTTAAATTATTTATTTCTATTTTTTCTTTTCCTGAATTTTCTATACTTGATAATAGATATTTACAAAGAGCATTTTTTCTATATAAATTATTATTTGTTAAAGCTGCGCTAAACATTTCATCAGATGGAAGAGCATCTTTAGAGGTTAATTGGGTTAGAAAAGATATTATAGCATCATAATAGTTTTGTTTGTTTTCTTTATTTGAGAAAACACGAGAGTATAAAGTTTTATAAAAACCTCTTAAAGAGTTTGAACCTATTTCGCAAACTAAACGTCTTATACTATAATTTAACAATAGATTCAAAATTTTCTCTAATTCTTTACTATCTATAATCTTATTATGAAAATCATCAAATAAGTCAAACAAGAATACAAACAATGTAGTTTGTTTTAATTGACGTAATCCACTCAATGAACTATTAATCTCATGGCTATAATTGTTATCATAATGCAAGAAAGTATGATAATATGATGAATAACGAAGCATTTCTTGTAAAATACTTTCGTTTGTATATTTTTTCTGTTCAAATAGAAGTTTAAATAGTTCGTATGCTTCGTCTGTGCGTGCAAATCCTTCTAATTTGAAGTTTAAGTAAGTTATAAAAAATTCATCTAGTAGAGTCGCCGAAACGTTATTTTCAATAGCTAACCAGTAATTATTGTATAGTTTTTCTTGATCTACATCAACCATTAAAACAAAATTTCTTATTTTGTCAGCTAGACTTAATGGAACTCCTGTTGAATTGATGCGTTCAAAAATTTCTTGAGCATTATCTCCTGTTTCAAGAAGCATTCTACCACAAATAAGTTTTTCTAAACCTCTGTATATGTCTTTTACATTAAATCCTTTTTCTTGTTGTTCTTTAATTAATTCACAAAACAAGATATAGTTTTGGTATATTGAACTAGATTTATCAAGTTTTTTTTCTTTATCAAGATCATCATTCATTAATAAAATTAGTTGATTATCATCGCTATTAATTGGTTTAAGTTTTAATTTATTTGCTTTTTCAATGCTATACTCATCAAATTTATCTTTATTGAATAGAACTTCTTTAATACTTTCCTTTTCTTTCTCTGTTTCAGCCATATCGTATAGGGCTTTAAGTAATATGTATATTGTGGTTAAGCGTTGCTGTCCGTCTATTAAAATATAAAAGTGAATATTATTTTCTTCTTTTAATAAAGCATAAACAATGGAGCCGCAAAAGTGCGTTTTATCTTTTTTATAGGCTAAAAGTATATCGTTAAATAGTTTTGAGCATTGTTTTTTTGACCAACTGTAATTACGTTGATATACAGGAATTGCATATTGACGTTTGTTAGGTTCAATAAAATCATTAATTATTCTACCTGGCTCAATTTTCATTTCAATATAGTCCTAGTCTTTTATTTCGAGTTCTTTACGCATTGAAGCTTCAAAGTTTTCTACCTTTTTAGCATTTATATATTGTAATTTTTCTCGTTTTTTCTTTTTATTTACACTGTCATAAGTGTTACAAATTTCTCCACATAGTTTATAGTATGCGTTATAAATTTTGCTTGAAGCATAATCTTGGTGTGAGTTTAGCGGTTTTTTGGGTGTTGTCAACTCTTTATGATGGGGATGTGATGGTTTTTGTTTTGCTGATTCAATGGTGTGGTGAGATAAGGATGTGATGTTGTCCCCATCCCCCTTACCCCTCTAGCTTCGTAAGTGTTGCGTTGTTCGCAACACTAACTTCGCTTCTGTCAAGCCAGTGCTAGGGTTCGCTTTGTTGGCGTTTCCGCCAAGTCGTTCACCAAGCACTGCTATTGCTCTCGGCAAAAACAACATACCGTGTTCTTTTTGCTCTGCGAGCCCGCCAAGGGAAGGGGAGGGGCTTGGAGCGGGAGCTCCCTTGACTCGGGCTGCAAAGCAGGCAGCCCGAGAGGGATGACGTTTAAAAAGAGCGAGAGGGATGACGCTTAACTTGTTGGGATAAAAAAGGGGGAGGATGAGGATGAGTTGGTGTCACCCCCACCCATCCTCCCCCCTCGAGGGGGAGGTGGGGCTTGGAGGTTGAGATTGCCACGGCGCGTTGCGCCTCGCAATGACTCGCGGAAAAAGTAAGCCCTCGCAATGACTCGCGAAAAAAGTAAGCCCTCGCAATGACTCGCGGAAAGAGGGGCGCTCCGTAATGACTCGCGGAAAAAGTAAGCCCTCGCAATGACTCGCGGAAAGAGGGGATTATCAGAGGCGGGAGAGGATTTTGTGGGCGGTTTTGACGCCGTCGGCGGCGGCAGACGTGATGCCGCCCGCGTAGCCCGCGCCCTCGCCGATGGGGTATATGCCTTTGATGTTGGATTCGTGGTTTTCATCGCGCCAGATGCGCACAGGTGATGACGAACGGCTTTCTACTGCCGTCAGAACGGCGTTTTTATCGGCAAATCCGCGCAGCTTTTTATCCATTTCTTTGATGCCTTGTTGCAGGGTTTTGTATATCGCCTCGGGGAAGAGCTGTTTGAAATCCGACGGGGTGACGCCGGGGGCATAGCTCGGGGTGACGCTGCCCAGTTTTTTTGTGGGCTTTCCTGCCAATAAATCCCCCACGGTTTGAACCGGAGCGTAATAATTTTTGCCGCCGAGTTCGAATGCCCTTTTCTCCAGCTTTTCTTGAAATTCTATACCGGCGAGCGGATGTGTTGAGCCGAAGTCGCGTTCGTCGACATTTACCAAAAGGGCGGCGTTAGCGTTTTCCTTATCCCTCGCGAACTCGCTCATCCCGTTGGTGACGACGTGTCCTTTTATACTGGTGGCGGCAACCACCGTTCCGCCGGGACACATACAAAATGTGTATAAGTTGCGGTTATCGGGCAGGTGAGCGGCGAGTTTGTAATCTGCTGCGCCTAAATAGGGCGAATTGTGATATTTTTTGCCGTATTGCGCGAGGTTGATGGCGGCTTGTTTATGCTCTATCCTCACGCCGACGGCAAAGGGCTTTTGCGTCATCTCAACGCCGCGGTTATAGAGCATTTTGAATGTGTCGCGCGCGGAGTGCCCCAAGGCAAGGATGAGGGTGTCGGTTTTTAGGGAATAGGAGTTTAAAGGATGAGTTGTTTTCCCCATCCCCCTTGCCCCTTCCGCCAGGGAAGGGGAGAGGCTTGGAGCGGGGAGATCCCTTGAGTGGCAGCGCCACCTGCAACGATTCGAGGGATGACTCGTGGAAAGAGGGAAGGACGCTTGAGGGGAGTTTGGGGTTATGCGGAGGGTGAGGAGGTTGGTTTCGGGGTTGGGGGTGATGTCGGTGAGTTGGGTGTTGAAATAGTATGTGCCGCCGAGGGCGATTATTTTTTCGCGGATGTTTTTCGTCATCGTGACGAGCTTGTCGGTGCCGATGTGGGGTTTCGCGAGGTAAAGGATTTCTTTCGGCGCGCCGGCTGCCGCAAACTCGTTTAATACCTTGGCGGTGTATTCGTCCTTTTTGATGCCGGTCATCAGTTTGCCATCCGAAAATGTGCCCGCGCCGCCCTCGCCGAACTGGACGTTCGTTTGTTCGCTCAATTCGCCGGTTTGCCAGAAATGGGCAACGGCTTTTTTGCGCTCGTCCACGCTTGCGCCGCGCTCGATGATGATGGGGTTTAAGCCCGCTTCCGCCAGACACAGGGCTGCCATCATTCCGGCAGGACCCGAGCCGACGACAACGGGTGGCAGCGCCACGGGCTTCACTTTGGCTGCGGCGGGGAGAGGCGGATGTGTTGTTTTCCCCATCCCCCTTGCCCCTTCCTCCGGGGAAGGGGAGGTGCTTGGAGCGGGGAGATCCCTTGACGGGGCGTTGCCCCGAGGGATGACGTTTAACGAGAGGGGGGAGGGGATGTCGTATTCGGCGGTGTAGATGTAATAGAGGTGGTTTTTGTTGCGGGCGTCGAGTGATTTTTTGACCAGCTGCAGGTTCGAGGCGTCTTGCGGGAGGGTGGGGCGTATGCTGTTTAAAACTTCTTCTTCCGGAGTTTCAATATCGGCTTTGATGTTGTTTATTCTGATGCGGGGCATTGTGTGTTCCTTTGTGGTTGATTGGGGGGAGGATAATAGATTTTTTTGGGGGTGTCAAGAGGGGGGGGAGGTTGAGATTGCCACGGCGCGTTGCGCCTCGCAATGACTCGCGAAAAAAGGAAGCCCTCGCAATGACTCCGGAAAGAGGGGGCGCACCGTAATGACTATAAGGATTTGATGTTTTCCCCATCCCCCTTGCCCCTTCCTCCGGGGAAGGGGAGGTGCTTGGAGCGGGGAGATCCCTTGACTCGGGCTGCAAAGCAGGCAGCCCGAGAGGAATGACGCCCAACTTGTTGGGATAAAAAAGAGTGGGGAGGATAAAAAAAGGTTAGTGGTCGGTGAGGATGTTGATGATGCCGTAGAGCGAGTTTAATTCCTGCTCGGTCAGGCTGGCGCGGGTGAAGATGTTATTGATGTTTATCAGCAGCGTTTTGGTGTGTTCCTCGTCTTTCAGGCGCGGGCTTTGTTTTATCTTCGCGTTTAACATCTCCAAAAACTTAAACAGCTTTTCCTTATCCGCAATCTCGCCGCCGTTGGTGATAAACCGGCTCGGGGCGGGGGATATCGTCGTTTTATAATATTCATAACCGATGACCAGCACCGCCTGCGCCAAATTCAGCGACGAATGCGCGGGGTTTAACGGTACTTCGATTATCTTGTCGGCAAGCGATATGTCTTCATTTTCCAGCCCCGTCCGCTCGCAGCCGAACATAAAGCCGGTGCGGAGGTTTTGCGGCAGATTTTGGGCGGCGTATTCCGCCGTTTGCACTTCTTTGACCTGATGGCGCGGGCGCGCTGTGGCGGCATATACCAACTCCAAATCCGCAAGGGCTGATTTCGTATCCGCATAGATTTTCGCATTATGCAAAATTTCTTCGGAATTTGATGAGGCTCTTAACGCGGTTTCAGAGGTTGGGCTTTGCTCGGGCGCAACGAGGCGCAGCTCTTCCAGACCGCAGTTTTTCATTGCGCGGGCCGCCATGCCGATGTTTTCGGCAAGCTGCGATTTGACCAAGATGACTGCCGGTTTCATTATGTTCCTTTCGTTATTTTTATTTCAGGCTTTTGCCGATGGCTTTTAAGTTTATGCCGGAGGCTTTTTCAAACTTTTTTATCATTCCGGTAGCGTTGATATTAGGCAATTTTAAATTGTTTGTCAAGTTGCCGATGCCGAAAGACGGCAGAACTCCCGATTCTTCTTTTTCGGCTTGTTTTTGCGCCTGCTGCTTTTGCTCGGCGAGCTTGCGGCGGTTTTCAGCGGTGTTGGCTATCAGCGGCGTTTCTTTTTTCGGTTTGCCCGAAACGAGATTCTTAACCTTGCCCAACAGACTGTCGTCGCTCTCGTCGGCGGGGAGCTCGTCATCCTGTATATAAGCATGGGTGCGGTCTATTACCGTGGTTTCATCGGCTTCATAATGCTGCTCGGTGCCGGTTTTGCCCCGGCGCTGACGCCTCTCATAGACTTTGGCGACGTCTTCGGCGTCATTGGCGGTCAGCCACGGGTTGGCGCTCAATTGCGCGTATGCGGGGAGCGAGATTATGATGAGGGCGGCGGTGAGTATGGTTTTGCGCATTGGTTCTTCCTTTCATTTAAGGAGTGTAGCATGGAATGATTAAATTATGCTTAATGCTCCGGTGGGGATGATAAGGATGAGTTTGTTTTCACCCTCTCCTGTCCTCTCCCCTCGAGGGAGAGGGACGCTTGAGGTGGGGAGGGGCAGGGACGCGGGAGATCCCTTGACTCGGGCTGCAAAGCAGGCAGCCCGAGAGGGATGACGCCCAACTTGTTGGGATAAATAAAGAGGGGAGAAAATAAGGATTCAATGTTGTCCCCATTCCCCTTACCCCTCTAGCTTCGTAAGTGTTGCGTTGTTCGCAACACTAACTTCGCTTCGGTCAAGCCAACTCTAAACTCCCTTTGTTGCTTTTACAAGCAAGTCGTTCGTTAAGAGTTGCTATTGCTCTCGGCAAAAACAGCACACCGTGTTGTTTTATCCTGCGAGCCCCCCGAGGGAAGGGGAGGTGTGTGCGGCTAGGGTTTCCCTCCCCCCTTGGCGGGGGAGGATAGGAGAGGGGGAGGTGTGCTTAAAGCTGGGAGGAGCGGAGGGCTTTTTTGAGCTCGGCGAGGGCGCGCGTGTCTTCGCGGTATTGGCGCGATAGGTAGTAGCCGTCGTCGGCAATCTCCCGCAGGCGCATTTGTTGTTTTAATTTCGTAATCTGTTGTTTGATGTTCATTGGCGTTCTCCTTTTCCTATATTGCTTTTCGTAGATATAGGGTGCGGAGAGGGAATTGTGCAAGCGGGTGTGGCGTTTTTTATAATATGGTATATAGTTGGGGTGTGGATATGTTTTTTTTGGGGGGGAATGATGAGGATGTGATGATTTCACCCTCTCCTGTCCTCACTTGCTCCGTAAGTGTTGCGTTGTTCGCAACACTAACTTCGCTTCGGTCAAGCCAACTCTAAACTCCCTTTGTTGCTTTTACAAGCAAGTCGTTCGTTAAGAGTTGCTATTGCTCTCGGCAAAAACAACACACCGTGTTGTTTTATCCTGCGAGCCCCCCGAGGGAAGGGGAGGTTGTGCGGGGAGGGGGAGGGCAGGGACGTGGGTTAGAGGGGGTGGGCGGAGAGGCAGGTGACGGCGCGACCTAATATCTCGAGGTGCAGAAATTCCCGCTCCACATTTTCATAGTGCGGGTTGTCGTCCATTAAGATATACATATCCGTATAGACTTGCTGCACCCGCTTGAGCTGCGCTATGCCGTTGTGCATGATGACATACAGACCGTCGGTCTTAAACGTGGTGGAGGTGGTGTCGTATAATACCAAGCTGCCGTTCGGAAATGTGGGCTCCATATAGTCGCCGTCTATGCGAATCGCACGCAGGTTTTCCGGATTTGCCCCGCACCATGAGCCGAATTCTTTTTGGTTTAGGGATATCCTGCCGACTACCGTGTTGAAAAAATCAATTTTCGGGCGGGGGCTGTATATGTCTATCATTACATAATCGCAGCTCTTGCCCAGACAGGCTTTCGGATTGGTAATCAGCGGCTCGCGGACAAATTGGTTGATTAACTCGTCGTCTATCAGCTCCTTTTCATCTATGTTTAAAAATCGGCATACTTTTTTGCGGTCTATCTCGCTTAAGCGTTTCGGAAAGCCGTATTTGACATATTGCTGGATGTATGAGTCTTTGCGACCGATGTGCAGCGATACTTCGCGAAAGGTGTGGGCGCTGTTTAAGATGTGCTGTTCCAAGCGTTTGCGTATTATTTCGGTGTCTGCCATAGTTGTTCTCCTTTATGTTTTCAAGTATAACGATAAAAAAATATTTTAGCAAGTGCACATTTTGATATTGACATTATATTATTTTTCATATATAGCGACAAATACGGGTTGTTACTGCAATCCGGGGACTACCGAGTGGACTTGCTTTTTTGTCGCTTGGTTTTTTTTTGGACTATCGGTACTTTGGCGGACTTTCGGACTTTGGTGGTTTTGCCGGCGGCAAAGCTTTCGGGTAATCATTTTTTAGAATATGGGGAGATTATGGAGCAAATTATTTTAAGCGCTAATTTACGGTTTGTGACGGCGGGGCTTTCGGCAGTGCAAAGAGGCGAACTGCTGCAGGCGCTTTTGGACGGAAACGGCGAGGCGCTGGCTGCAGAGGCACAAAATATTTATCGCTATATTATGGCATTGCAAGAGGAAATGCTCGGCAAAAAGCAGCGTATGCGCGAGCTTTCCGCAAAGGGCGTGGCGGCACGGAAAAAGGCACAGAACACGGATATGGGGGAATGGTTTGATGAAACGCAACCGGCGGTGACCGACGGTCAACCGGCGGTTACGGACGGTGATAAAGAAAGAAAAGAAGCAAAAGAAAGTAATTATAATAAAATAAAAAAATTATTTATTTCTTCTTCGGAAAAGGAAAACGCTGACAGGCGCGCTGAAAGTTTGAGGCGGAAAAAACGGGAAACTGCCGGTGGGGCGGCTTTGCGACCGGCGGCGCGGGCGGATGTGCCTTTTGTGCCGCCGCTTGTGGACGAGGTGCGTGCATTTGTGACGGCGGAGGGGCTTATGGTTGAGCCCGAAACGTTTGTTGATTTTTATGACTCGCACGGCTGGAAAGTGGGGACAACGGCGATTAAAAACTGGAAAGCGACAGTCAGACTTTGGCATCGGCGGGCTTGTTATACCTGCAATGATGGGGGGATAAGGATGAGTTGTTGTCCCCATCCCCCAGCCCCTTCCTCCGAGGGAAGGGGAGGTGGCAGCGCCACGGGGTGTGATGGGAGGAGGGATGGTATGTCTTCACCCCCACCCGTCCTCCCCCCTCAAGGGGGAGGTGGCAGCGCGGGCTGTGGTGAGGGGTTGGGGAGGAAACGGGAGGATGAAACCTATTGGCACGAGCTGATGGAAAAGGTGCGTGCCGTTGACTGCAGACCTCCGGATGAATGTAAACCGGAAACCGCAGACAATGTTCGTTACGGCGAGAGCTCTGCCCCGCCCGACGACGAACCCGAACTTTCGCCTTTCGCCCGCTTTATGCGGCGGATTGAAAACAATGACATGTGACATATTATCGGAGATAAGACTATGAGCCAAAAAAGCGATTATTTTTTCGTGACCATTAAACAAGTTTTCCCTAACTTTGCCAAACCGTCTGATTTGGATGTCGAAATTTGGGAGGAAGTGTTGGAACCTTACAGCGTCGAAATTATACGCAAAGGGATAAAATCTTACCGCAAAAACGTTGATAGCGGGTTTGCACCGACGCCGGCGAAGTTTCGCGAATATTTGTATGCGCCGGTGGTTAAAGATAAAAAACAACCTCCGGAACTGCCGCTTTCGCCCGAATCGTATCTGATGGAAACGGATATTAAAGCCGGACGTTGCAGGCACTTTTTTCCGACTTATGTGCGGGCGGTGGCGTATGTGCTTGATGTTAAAGTGCGCGAGGCGGTCGACCCCGAGGACTTTCCAAAGATGTCACGCGTGGCGCGCTATCGCTATGCCGTTGACAACGGTTTGTTTGCCGATTTTGAACAGACGCTGGATCACGTTTATAAAGCGGGGCGTTAATATGGGCGGGCAAACGTTTCTTTTAAATAAATATTTTAATATCGGGTGGCTCACGCGGCGCTATTATGACGGCAAGCTTTATCATCAGCCGTTCAGCGCCGAAGACCGCCTGCTTGCCGGCGAGCGTCTGTATGCGGATTTTTTGGTATGGAACCGCCATTTCGGGGCGCTGCGCTGTGTCGATTTGCAAAAGCCCCGTGTGGATGGCGGGGGCGGGAGGGGCTTTGTGCCGCTTTCTGCCGAGGCGGAGCGTTTTCGGCGGGCGCTCCGGCTTATTTCCAAGCCCTCAATGCCGGTGGTGTATAAAATTGTGCTTGAAGAGTGCGAAATCAGACCGCCCGCCTCGATGTCTGCCCGGGAAAGGCTCTATTTCAACGACGAGATTAAAGGGTTGTTGTGTCGGGGGCTCGACCAACTATGCCGGTTCTATGGGTAAATTTTGCGATTGAACTCCTAAATGGAAGCCTGTCTTCAGTCGGGTCACGTACGTTTATGTACGCTCCCCTCCTTTGCAGGACATTTAGGGTTCACTCACTAAATTTCCCTCATAGCACCAGCATAGTTTCGGTACTGATAGGCGGGTTGTTAGGATGATGTGGTGTCACCCCCACCCGTCCTCCCCCCTCAAGGGGGAGGGGGGAGGTGCTTTATAGGATTCCTCCCCCCCTGGGCGGGGGAGGATAGGAGAGGGGGAAGTTATTATGCTGATTGAGATTGCCACGTCGCTATGCTCCTCGCAATGACTCGCGAAAAAAGGAAGCCCGCGCAATGATTTGGGGAAAATGGTAAGGATGAGTTTGTTGTCCCCATCCCCCTTACCCCTCTAGCTTCGTAAGTGTTGCGTTGTTCGCAACACTAACTGCGCTTCGGTCAAGCCAACTCTAAATTCCCTTTGTTGCTTTTACAAGCAAGTCGTTCGTTAAGAGTTGCTATTGCTCTCGGCAAAAAAAAGCCCACTGGGCTCTTTTTGCTCTGCGAGCCCCCCGAGGGAAGGGGAGGAGTAAAACCGCGGGAGATCCCTTGACTCGGGCTGCAAAGCAGGCAGCCCGAGAGGGATGACGTTTAAAGGGGATGGGGGAGATTCAGAGAGTGGGATTAGCGGAGGGTGGATTGGAGTTTGGCGAGGGCGGTCGGGGTTAGGGTCAGGATGATGTAGCCGTTATGTATCCAGATGCTTTCCGGCGCAGGGAATGCTTGGGCGCGCGTTAATATGTATTCGCGTATCTCCGGATTCGCCGCTGCCTCTTCCGCTGTTGCGTCCGCACTCAAAAAATCTGTCTGATAATAGAAATTATAGGCGTCTTTGGCTCGACCCGCGGGATAATATGATTTTTGCAGCAGGTTGCCGTTTGCAAGCTCGTTTGCGTTTGCCAGATAATATTTTTTCCGCAGGCTCATTTCGCCGATTTGCAACAGCTTGTATTGGCGGTTGATGTCAAACTCCGGCATCTTTTCAAGCCGCGTGATAATCCGCTCCGCAAGCTTTGTTTCCGCTTCCCAGCCGAATTTCCACACTTTTTGCGCGTATGCCACGCGGACAAAACTCATCATTATTAAAAGCACACTCATAACATATGCGAATCGGCGTATATAATTCCCGCCGAGGCGAATAAGCGTTATGAACATCAGAGCGTAAACCAGCGGCAGACCGTAAAAATTCATTTGCACGGCGTAGGTGACGGCGTCTTCCGGATTCGTGCTGAAAAGCACTGACAGTTTGCTTGCTAATATAATAAAAGGAATTAAAGCGAGGCTTTTGGCTGCCGTTTTGCCGCTCGGGGCATTGAATATGACCGTGAAGACGGCGCTTATTGCCAGTATTAAGAATAATGCCTGATAACTCAAATCAATAAATGGAAAAACTACGGCGAACTGGCTAACCGCGCTTTTAAACAAAAGCGGGAGGTTAAACCAGCACGCCGTTAGCGGAGCTGTCAGATTGAAAGGGCTCGCCAACACGCCGCTGTCTTTTAATAAAGACATGATGAGCAGATAGACCATCACTGCGGCGGTCAGATTTACCAAGCTTTGACGCACCCGTAAGAATGCGTCTTTCACGCTGATGTCAGCATAGGCGGTTTTTAAGAAAACCTTTCCCATGATGGCTACAGCAATGAAATTTATCGCCGGTAAATATGAACCCAAGACAAGCAGGGTCATCATTACTGATGTGAGATAATTTGCAAAGTTTCGGTTTTGGCTTTGGGTTTTTGTATCTGCAAGCAGGAGCGCGCCTAATGATATGGCGGGCAACCACAGGCTGCCTAACGCGTTTTTGGCGGAATAAAGCCAACTCAAGGTGTATGGTGTGACGGCTAAAATCAGTCCGGTTATGACGATGACCGCCGTCTTTTGCGGCAAGTTCCAATATATCGCCAGCAACACTCCGGCGAGGCTTAAGCCCAGAAACGCCCAGAGATTGTTAATGACGGGGAGGATTTTGCCGTTGAAAAGCAACTTTTGCAGCCAGAATGCGGAGAAACGTCCGTCTGACAGGCTTTCGTTCATATCAACAGAGGTGCGCACCGCTGCCCAATCTGTGCCGCCCCACATGAAATTTACGGTGTGGAATAAAAAGGCGAGGTTTATCAGCCCGAAAAGAATCCAAAAGCTTTTGCGATATACGGCGGGGATGCTTTGGTATAAGCCGGCGATTTCATCCGCCCAGTCCAAATCGCAGCAGATGTGTCTTATTCGAGAAGAAATGGCGGGCAACAGCAAGGCATATGTGAACACGGCAGCCAACAGCCCGTATGCGGCGGCATCGGCAGCGGCGTGGCGGGCAAGCAGGAGAATCGCGGCGGTGATTAAACCGGCGATGGCTGCGGCTAGGATGTTAAATATCGGTCTGCTCACGTTTTGTCTCCGTTGTGGTTTCTTGGGCGAGTATATATAGGCTGCGGGGTGGTGTCAAGCGGGGATTTGGGGTTATGCACTTTGGGGAGGGAGGATAAGGATGGATTGTTTTCCCCATCCCCCTTACCCCTTCCGCCACGGGAAGGGGAGGAGGTTTTAAGGATGGGGTGCTCTTGGAGGGGGAGATCCCTTGACGGGGCGTTGCCCCGAGGGATGACGTTTAAAGAGAGGGGGAGGGGTGCTTGGAGTGGGAGAGGGATTATTTGCGGCGGAATTTGTTTTTGCGGGTGGTTTCGGCGCGCTTGCTGAATTTAAATAGCGAGGGGTCGAGCTTGCCGTCTATGACCGAATCGTACAGCGATAATGATACTTCCAGCGATTGCGGGGTGATGACTTTCCACTGCTTTAATGTGAACGGATTATTGCTGAAAACCAGCGTGAACGGACCTAAATCTGATGCGTCGGCGTATTGCAGCCCGATTCTTGTCATTCCGGGGTCTTTGTGAAAACTCGTGACTTTTAAATCTTTGCTTCCTAATGTGACCGTGTTTGCCAATATCATAGCGGCGGGAATATCCTCATAATCTATATTCGTTATCTGCTCTAACTCTTTGTCATAATACACAATATAGTCGCCGTTGCCGACAATCAGAATGTTTGAGGGTGGGTTGTATTCCATTCTTATTTTGTTGGGCTTCTCTATATATATGCGCCCCTCGGCTTTTTCGCCGTTGCTGGCTATTTGCACAAAGTCGGCGGATAAGGTTTTGATGGAGTTGAGGTAGGTTTCTATCGCCTTGATGTCTTTTTTATCATCGGCCTGTGCAGCGAAGCTTATGAGCGTGAAGAGTGTCAGAATCAGTTTTTTCATTATGCCCCCGAGGGAAAGTGTGTCGTTTGCGGGGTAAGATAGTGCGGTTTTGGGGAAAGTTCAAGGGGAGAGAGGGGGTTTTCTACAGGTTTTGTGTGGGGGGAGGTTTTAAAGGATGGTTTGTTGTCCCCATCCCCCTTACCCCTTCCTCCGGGGAAGGGGAGGCGCTTGGAGCGGGAGATTGCCACGTCGGCTGCGCGTCCTCGCAATGACTCACGGAAGAAGAAAGGGGCGCCTCCTCGCAATGACTATAAGGATGGTTTGTTTTCACCCCCACCCATCCTCCCCCCTCAAGGGGGAGGGGGGGCTTGGAGAGGAGGGATAATTTTTTTTTAAAAAGTGCTTGACTCTTTGGGGAAAAGGGGATAAAAGCGGAGTCAACTTGAACGGATATGGGCGTTGGCTTGTTGATGTTCTTGCTGTCCAAGACCGTAGGCGGTTCTTTTAAGACTTTGAAAATATATGCTTTTTGCCTTTGTGGCGCAGATGTTTGATTGGTCGAACCTTAATTTCCTACGCAGACGGAGGTATAAAATTTAATTTGATTTTTTCTCCCTTCGGACAGATTTGGTGCTGCTTTGGCGGCGCAATGGTGTTTGTGATATTGGTTGCTTCGGCAATGTTTTGTCACCCTCACCTGTCCTCTCCCCTCAAGGGAGAGGGACGCCTGAAATGAGTCATCTCCCCTTAAGGGAAAAGGATGTCTGGAATGAGGCATCTCCCCTCTAGGGAAAGGATGTCTGGAATGAGTTCTTTTTCGCAAGAGGGGGACTTGAAGAAATTTTCACTTTTTGTTGAAAGTTTCGGGCGGGCGCTTACAGAGCAGATGTGGTAACGGTTTTATGTTAGCGGCGGCGGTTGAGTCTGATTGCTTAACACCTAATGAGTTAGCCGGCAATGCTAATGTAAAACTTAACAATTCTTGGAGACAAGTAGTGAATCGTGAAGAAAAAGCTGAACTCTTAAGCCTCGTGAACGGTTTGGTTTCCGGTGCGGAATCTGTGGTTGTATCTCATTACAGAGGTCTGACCGTGGCTGAAATTTCCGAACTGCGCAACAAAGCTCGCGAACTCGGCGCAGAGTTGAGAGTTACAAAAAACCGCATTACTCGTCTTGCCCTGAAAGGCACAAACTTTGAAGAATTGTCTGACCTCTTTACCGGTCCGACAATTATGGCTTATGCTAATGACCCGATTTCAGCTTGCAAGCTGTGCGTTGAATTTGCTAAAGCTAACGAAAAGTTTGTTGTTGTCGGCGGCGGTTTGTCTTCGGGCAAACTTTCTATGGCTGATATCGAAAGACTGGCGACTATTCCGTCTATGGACGAACTGCGCGCCAAAATTATCGGCCTGTTGCAAGCTCCGGGCGCTGCTCTCGCACGCGTTACAAAAGCTTACAGCGAGAAAGAAGCTGCTTAATTTTCAGGGAGTTGTGCCGGCGGTGCGTTGCCTTTTTTGCGAGGCTTGGCATATGCTGGCGGCTCCGGCAAGATGACGGCTGGTGGGACGAATGGTTAATGGATTGTGAGTCTTATCAGGCGGTTAAATTAAAAATTTAAGAAAAAAGTTTAATTTTATTGGAGAAAAAAAATGGCCGATTTAGCCAAATTAGTTGAAGAATTATCAGCGTTGACAGTTATGGAAGCTGCTGACCTGTCTAAAATGTTAGAAGAAAAATGGGGCGTTTCCGCAGCTGCTGCTGTTGCTGCTCCGGCTGCCGGCGGTGCTGCTGCCGCTGCAGAAGAAAAGACCGAATTTGACGTTGTTCTCGTTGAAGCCGGCGCAAACAAAATTAACGTTATTAAAGAAATCCGCGGCATCACCGCTCTTGGCTTGAAAGAAGCTAAAGACTTGGTTGACGGCGCTCCGAAGACTGTTAAAGAAGGCGCTCCGAAAGCTGAAGCCGAAGAGATTAAGGCTAAACTTGAAGCTGCTGGCGCTAAAGTCGAACTCAAGTAAAAAACGTAAAATTGTTGTGATTGAGCTCCCAAATGGAAGCCTGTTGTCGGTCGGGTCACGTACTTCTATGTACGCTCCCCTCCCTAGCAGGACATTTGGGGCTCACTCGCAAAATTTTAGCGTTTTTTTGTTGCAGGGCTGGGGCTCTGCTTTTTTTGTGTGCGGATGAAAGCCACACGGCAGGGCAGTCACGGGCAACTTGTTGCCTTTAACATTGTACGCTCCCGCCCTTTGGTGGACATCCGCGATTATTTGACTCAAATCTCGAATTTTTACACTACCGGAACGCAAGTGTTTTTGTGGGGCTCACTCGCAAAATTTTAGCGTTTTTGGGGATGTGCTAAAGCACTATCATTGCGGCGAATTTCCTCCCTTATGTACTAATTTGTACACCGCGGTCGGAAATTCGCCGCAAGCATAGCACTTTATCCCATCCGTTGCAAAACCGCATTATGCGGTTTTTGTTTTTTTTTAAATTGTTGTGGTTGAGCTTCCCAATAGTACTGCCCGCACGGGGGAAGCCTGTCGTCGGTTAGGGCAGTGGCTGGGCTGGGGCTCTGCTTTTTTTGTGGGGATGGGGGAAGATGGTAAGGATGGGTGGGGGTATAGATTCAATGTTTTTCTCAGTCTTTTTTGCTTTGTAAGTGTGACTGCGTCACCGGTTTGTGGATTGCCGCGGCGATGTGCCTTACGGCGCGCCTCGCAATGACTCGTGTTAAGCGGAGAGAGTGGTGTCACTCCCTCAAGGGGGAGGAGATTTTAAAGAGAGAGGGAGATTCCTTGACGGGGCGTTGCCCCGAGGGATGACGTTTAAAGGAGAGAGGATAAGGATGAGTTTGTTTTCCCCATCCCCCGTCCCCTTCCTCCAAGGGAAGGGGAGGAGATGGTAAGATAAGGATGTGTGGTTGTCACCCTCTCCTGTCCTCTCCCCTCGAGGGAGAGGAACGCTGGAGGGGAGGTTGTGGCTTGGAGCGGGAGATCCCTTGAGTGGCAGCGCCACCTGCAACGATTCGAGGGATGACGCCCAACTTGTTGGGGTAAAAAAGAGGGGGAGAGGATAAGGAT
>CAJTJB010000005.1 GCA_910576955.1 uncultured Alphaproteobacteria bacterium
TCCACGTTGTGTGTGATAATGTATGATTGGTCATAATAAAAATCCTTTGTTACACGTTAATTCAGTGGTCAGACTGTTGTACAACTCATAATAACAAAGGATTTTTTCTATGCATAGCTGTAAGCTTTTCGGAACCACCAGCCTAGCTGGTGGTTTTCTATATACAACAAAAAAGCACCTTAAAAGGTGCTTTTTAACAATTGGTGCGCCTGGCCAGACTCGAACTGGCACGTCCTTGCGGACAACAGATTTTAAGTCTGCAGCGTCTACCTGTTCCGCCACAAGCGCTTATCACCAACAAAAATCTTATACAAACAAAAAAATATAATTGCAACATAAAACTTGTATTTTTTTTCATTTCCGAATAATGTTCTCTTGTTTTAGGCACACAGCGTGTGTCAGGTTTAACATCCGTATGCGGCAGAAACAGCGTTTCGGCATACATTTTTGAAAGATATTTATATGAAACCTATAAACAAAAAGCTTAAAGCTACAAAAAATAAGTTGAGCGAAGTTCCATTTCGCAAGCTTATCCCAAATATTGTCACAATGTTAGCCCTTTGCTCGGGCATCACCTCAATTCGTTACTCTATGCAGGAAAACTGGGAAAAAGCAGTTATTTTCATCTTTTTAGCTGCTCTGTTTGACGGCTTGGACGGTCGCGTGGCGCGTATGCTCAAAGCCTCGTCCAAATTCGGTGCGGAACTCGATTCGTTGAGTGATTTCGTTAGTTTCGGCGTTGCTCCGGCAATTTTAATGTTCCAGTGGTGCTTATTTGACCTACCGAAAATCGGTTGGTTTTTCTGCCTGTTGTTTGCAATGGGAATGGCAATGCGTCTGGCTCGTTTTAACACAATGCTTGAAGATGACACCGTTCCGCCCTACTGGTCGCATTATTTCACCGGCGTTCCCGCCCCGGCTGCCGCGGCAATGGTTATAATGCCGATTCTTATCAGTTTTGATTGCAAAGAGGCTCTGCCTTATATGCACACACACCTGTTTTGCGGCATATGGATGTGCCTTGTTTCTTACCTTGAAACCAGCCGCATCCCGACAATCTCGCTCAAAAAAGCCAAAATTCATCCCTCAATGATAGTTCCGCTGTTATTGGTGGTGGCTTTGCTGGCAAATTTCTTATTTACGCAAACTTGGTTTACTCTTGGCGTTTTGACCGGCTTATATGCCTTATCGATTCCCTATGGCATTGTCCGCTTTTTGCGCGACAAGCACGCTTATGAAAAAGAGCAGCAAAGTGCAAATTAACTGACAGGGGAGGCAAAAACCTCCCCTTTTTAAAAACTTCTTGCTTTTTAAAATAATCAGCGTATAAAAAACACACTAAACAGCACCCCTGGAGGCTGTTTGGGTATTCGATTTAACAAATATAAAAGGATAAAAAAATGTCAGAAATTACATTTAACGCAAATTTGCGCGAAAATGCAGGTAAGGGGGCAGCTCGTGCGTGTCGTAGAGAAGGCCGTATTCCTGCAGTTATTTATGGCGGCAAAAAAGACGCTGTAAACATCAGTCTTCATCCGGTTGAGCTGGAAAAGGCTCTGGATGTGGCAGACTTCTACAAATCTGTTATCACCGTTTCCGTAAACGGCAAAAACGAAAAAGTAATCTGCAAAGACGTTCAGTTCCATCCGGTATCTGATATGCCGATTCACGTTGACTTCTTACGCAAATAAGAGGCAAAAATGTTTTTAGTGGCAGGACTTGGAAATCCCGGAGAGGAATACGCAAAAACCCGCCACAACATAGGTTTTATGGCGGCTGATGAAATATACAGCCGCTATAACTTTACCCCATTTAAGGCAAAATTTGAGGGGTTGCTTGCCGAAGGAAACATCGATGGCGAAAAAGTCTTACTCCTTAAACCGCAAACATTTATGAACCTTTCGGGTCAATCTGTCGGCAAAGTTGCAAATTTTTACAAAATCCCGCCGCAAAACATTATCGTAATTCATGATGACAAAGACCTCGCATTAGGCAAGCTTAAAGCCAAAATCGGCGGTTCTGCCGGCGGACACAATGGCTTAAAAAATATCGATTCGCAAATTGGGCAAGATTATAATCGCATTCGCATCGGCGTCGGCTCACCTAAAGAACATAACACAGACACCGTAAATTTTGTGCTATCCCGATTCTCTAAAGCAGAAATGGAGATTTTAGAAGAAAGGCTGGATTTTATTGCTGCTACAGTGGGCGAACTAATCAAAAAAGGCATCGCGCAATATTCCAACATTATCGGAATGCACAATCAAAATTAGACCAATCAGAAAATTATTTTTAAATCATTAAACTTAATCATTATGTTTATACGAGAGTTATGGGATATTTTCCTGACTATGTTTTATGGCGGTCTTGAACAGCATCATTTTGGTCTGGTGATAGATTCCAAAGAAGAAAGAGGGCTGAATTATCTCACTCCCCGAGCTTGGCACATCTATAGTATTCTAAATACCCTTGATGTATGCGCACCCAAGTCAAACCGAAGTTTTATGAAAAACGTGCGTCATATGCACAAATACCAGTTTGCACTGACTTTCATTAACAACTACGGACACGTTACTAAAGCCTATGCCGAAGAAATGGTCGCTAAAAGGCTTATAACACCGCAAATTGAAGAAATATATATCAGACAGGAATATAATCGTAATCTGATATATTACATCAACGACGCCGGTCACAAATGGAGTCCGCAGGCCAAAAAGCTGATTAAAAAGCACCATCCGCAAACGTACATTCACTTCTTCAAGAAGTAATTACAAAAGAGCGCCGGCAAAACCGCGCGCTTTTTTTGTTGCATTTTTCTGTTGCAAAACAAACATATCTCTAGTATAACCGCCACATAATAAAAACAATTCTTAAAGGAGCAATCAAATGGGATTTAATTGTGGCATTGTTGGTCTTCCAAACGTTGGCAAATCCACACTTTTTAACGCCTTAACCCAAACCATCGCCGCACAGGCGGCAAACTTTCCGTTCTGCACGATTGAGCCGAATACCGGACGTGTTGCCGTGCCGGATAAACGTTTGCAGGAGCTGGCTGATATTGTCCATCCCAAAAACATTGTTCCGACACAACTGGAGTTTGTAGACATCGCCGGTTTGGTAAAAGGCGCCTCCAAAGGCGAGGGCTTGGGCAACCAGTTTCTTGCCAACATCCGCGAAACCGATGCCATAATTCACGTTCTCCGCTGCTTTGAAGACGGCAATATCACCCACGTTGAAGGCTCGGTAGACCCGATTCGCGATGCGGAAATCGTCGAAACCGAACTGATGATTGCAGACCTCGAATCTTTAGAAAAGCGCTTTGAACAAACCAAAAAGAAAGCCCAAACCGGCGGCGATAAAGAATCAGCCGTCCGCGCCCGCGTGATGGAACCAATAATCAACGCCTTGCGCGAGGGCAAACCCGCCCGCACTGCCGCTCCGTCAGAAGCAGACAAAGACGCTTATAAACAATACCAAATGATGCAGCTTTTAACCTCCAAACCGGTTTTATACGTTTGCAACGTAGATGAAGAAAGCGCTGCGACCGGTAACGAATTTTCCAAACGCGTGTTTGAAAAAGCCGCAAAAGAAAACGCCAAAGCGGTCATTATCTCCGCTGCGATTGAATCCGAAGTCGCCCAGCTTGACAGCGAAGAAGAAAAGCAGGAATTCCTCTCCGCATTAGGGCTGGAAGAAACAGGCCTTACAAAAATCATTAAAGCCGGCTACGCACTGTTAGGGCTTGAAACTTATTTTACCGCCGGACCGAAAGAAGTACGCGCTTGGACATTCCTCAAAGGTTCAAAAGCCCCGCAATGCGCCGGCATTATTCATTCTGACTTCGAACGCGGTTTTATCCGTGCCGAAACCATCGCCTACGATGACTACATTAAATACAACGGCGAGCAAGGCTGCAAAGAAGCAGGCAAAATGCGTTCTGAAGGCAAAGAATATGTCGTTAAAGACGGCGACTTGTTAAATTTCTTATTCAATGTTTAAAAAAGGCGGGCTTTCCCGCCTTTTTCATAAAAATCTTGCAATTTAAAGACATTACTGTTAGACTACGCTTAAATAAAAATCATTATGTCTAACTAAATTTTTATAAGTATGAATCAATTTTTAAAATTTGCCAAACGGCATTTTGCCGAAAAGCTTGGTGTTTCCGCAGAAGACGTGGAAAAATGGTACGACTTCGTAAATAAAAATTTTTTTATTTACATTGCTAGCAGTAAATACATTTCTCCCGATAAACCGGAAACATTCTCCGGACAAAGCGAGTTCAAAACACCTGAAGACGCGTTGAATATCGCCCTCCAAAAGGTTAACAGCGTTGAATTTACCAGAGAGATACACTTCACCGTTTTCTGCGATATTCCGTTTAATGCCTTAATTCTGTTTGACACAGAGCGGGAAAGGAAGCGGATAATGGAGAAAGACAGTCTTTTCAAAAACAGAAAAAGCTAAACCTATGAAAAAGCTCTCTGACTTCACAGATCAGCAATACGCCGAAAAACTTGGTGTATCAATAAGAAGAATTGACAGCCTGCGCAAATACGTGCACCGACATTTCTTTATTGAAATTTACTCCAATCCGCCACACCGCTATAACAAGCGCGAAACATTTTCAGCTCATCTGAAAATCCTTAACGATTATGAGACATGTCTAGGTCTGATTACTTTCTGTACAAAAGACGGAAAATTTAAATTTAACTCACCGGAAAAAGCCCTAAAAGTAGCGTTGCGAAACATTAGGAATGTAGAGTTTGAAAAAGCTGAAGCGCGCCGTATCGGTAACATTCCGCCAAATATTCTCCTTCTGTTTGATACAGAAGAGGAAGAAAGACGGATATTGCGAAAACTCAACGCTGATAAATATGGACAAACTCACTGACTTTATGCGGAAGCAATATGCCGAAAAGCTTAAAGTTCCTGTTGAAGAGGTAGAAGAATTGCACACTTTCGTACAAGAACACTTCTACCTCTCCATCAACAGCTACCCGCAACCACCGGCAGGAAAACCGAAACTGTTTTACTCGAGATTATGGTTCAAGGACGATGAAGACGCTTATATCATAGCTGAATTTGATAAAAAAGCCCCTTTATCTTCCCCAGCTGAAGCACTGGACAAAGCCGTAACCCAAGTAAGCCGCACGACTTTCTCTTATTTCAAATACTTCCCGACAAACATTTTGATATTGTTTGATACGAAACGGGAACGAAACAGAATAATGACTGAAAGTTGGTACTTCAAATAAAAAAGCGGGAGATTTTCTCCCGCCTTTTTATTGCTTATTCAACATCCAGATACTCAATCGCATCCATCGCCGCTTTCGCCCCGCTGCCGGCGGAAATAATTGCCTGCTTATATTTCGGGTCTTTCACGTCACCTGCAGCAAACACACCCTCAATATCCGTCTGCGAACAGTTTTCGTGCGTCACGATATAGCCTTTGCTATCCAAAATCAAATTGCCTTTAAAAATTTCCGTATTCGGCTGGTGTCCGACTGCCACAAAAATCCCGTCAACCGGTAAAACCTTTGTCGCATCGCTTTCCACATTGCGGATTTTAAGCCCTGTAACTTTACGCGGTTCATCCTCACCTAAAATCTCTTCAACCACGCTGTCCCATTCAATCGAAATCTTGCGGTTATTAAAAATTTTATCTTGCAAAATCTTATCCGCCCGCAACTGATGGCGTCTGTGTACCAAAATCACCTTATCCGCAAGCGTTGCCAAATACAAAGCTTCCGCCGCTGCCGAATTACCGCCGCCGATAACAGCAACCGTCCGCCCGCGATAGAAAAATCCGTCACACGTTGCACAAGCCGACACGCCATAGCCCAGATATTTCTTTTCCGATTCGATATTAAGCCACTTTGCCGAAGACCCTGTTGCCACAATCACCGCACGGGCTTTATAGGAGTGTCCGTTTTCCGAGCTGCAAACAAACGGGCGATGTGCAAAATCGACCTCGACAATATGGTCATTTACCATCTGCACGCCCAGTTTCAAAGCCTGCTGTTTCATCTTATCCATCAGCTCAAAGCCGCTGATTTCCTCAAACCCGGGGTAATTTTCAATGCTGTTAGTCATTGTCAGCTGCCCGCCCTCTTGATTACCGGCAACAATCATTGTATTTAAGCCGGCGCGTGCTGCATAAATTCCCGCCGTATATCCTGCCGGTCCGGAACCCAAAATTAACAAATCAACCGTATATAGTGCCATAATGCTCTCCTAGTTTAATAGTTTCAAAGTGCTTTCGCGCAATCTCTTTATCCGAGATGCCTTATCTCTTTCCCCCTGCAATTCATATATCGCCAAAAGTTGGCTGCTGATATTGAGCGTATCCTGATACTTCGCATAAAAATTCCCATCCTGTCCCATCACCCCATCCAAAGCTTTTTCCAAAAATTTAGCTTTAATTTGAGGCAACTCTGCATTTTCAGCAAGCAACATATATGCAGCAAACTTTTCGTCCGAATTATGATTTTCCGCCCAGGTTTCTTCAACCTTAACCAAGGCATCCTCATCATTAACATAGTAATAGACATCTTTTAACGCCAGCAAAACCCGATTTTTTTCTTCTGTTGAACGGGCATAAGCCAGCGCTTGATTATAATATTCCGCTGCCAGAAAGTATCTCGCATTATCTTGGTTTTGTAAACCGTCTTCATAGTAAATATCACCAAGTTTAACATATGTCCAAAACAATACCGAAGAAACATTCGGCGCATAGGTATCATTATGTTGCAAAAATTTCATAAAAAACCGCAAAATTGCGCTATATTGCACAATTTTCGCATCATTATTCAAAAAATTTTCCCGTTCCTGCACCATTTTATATAAGTGTAAAAAACGGTTTTCTGCGCTTGTTTCAGTCGTCACAGCCGTTTTCAACATATTTATTCTCCAAACTAAACTATAAAATTCCCCCGCTGTTCAGGCAATAGTCTTCATTATTCAGCGCATATTTTTGATGAACCGGACATTCCGGACACAAACAGCCGCGATGTTCGTGAATACAATTGCTCTTTTCAAAAGCACAAAACATCATTTCCAAATGCTGAACATCATCAATATGCGCCACCTCCTCGGTCAATTCCGGCACATTTTTAATCTTGCAGGTTTTCGTATATGACGGGCAAGTCAAACACATACACTCTCTGGCGTTTTCAACGGTTTTATCAACATGCATATTTTCTCTCCTAACAATAACTATCAGACAAGCTAAAAATATGCGCAAATCCCTCTAAAACAATTAAACTATGCCCTATATTTAGGGTTATAGCTTAAAGGCGTATAAACCGCCCTTGTTGTATGGACGGCAAAACCGGAGATTCGCTTCCGGCTAAAAAAGATATCTTATCAACCCTTGCAAACAACGGACCACCATAACAGCGTTTTATCATTTCATCCACCGCCGTTTCTTCCCCGCACATTAAAATCTCGACGCTGCCGTCTTCAACATTTCGAACCCAGCCGGAAAGCCCGCCGATTTCCAGAGCCTGCATAACTGCCCATCGCCGAAACCCGATTCGCTGAACACGTCCCTCAATTTTCAGATAAACTTTTTTCATTCCGTAGCCGCTCCAATTGTGCAAGTTCGTTTCTTATATTCTTATGCTGTTCATCTGTTTCCGCAATAGCGCCCCATTTTGATTGCTGCCAAAGTTCCTCATAAAAGCCCGCCGAAAAAAGCTGCTCCGCAGAAATTTTCCCCTCTGCAAACAAGACGCCGAGCAAAACCGAACGCACTTTTATTGCCGCCAAATACAACACTGCAAATTTATAAACGGGCAACCTCTTCAAATATGCCTGCAAACCGGCATCCTGCTCAAAATTTACAGCAGCAACCTCAAGCCCTATTGTCAAAACAAACACTGTATTTAAAATCTTATTTGCGGCAGTCACATACGGAGTGTAAAAATCCGCACATTTCTCATCAAACGCAAACAATATCGTATCCGTTTTAATAAAAGCAATCAGGGTATCGGTCAGCCGTACCCTGCTTTGCTCGATTTCTTTTAAAATCTTCTCCGAAAACATTATTCCGATTGGCTCTTTCTTTCCAACGTGCCGCCGGATAACAGATTAAGCAATCCTTTTGTCGTATCTTTCACCACACCGACACTATCATCCAAAATCTGCCCGACATCGCCGGTGGTGGATTGGATAACATTTTCGGGTTTCGGAAACATCGTTTCATATCCTGTTCCCTGCAGCGCCGTATAACACGGTGAGCCGTCATTTTCCAACAACATCTGCGCCCCGAGATAAACCGGACCGCCCGTAGTCACGCCAACAATGGTTTTAACGGCATTTGCGCTGTCTATACCAATTTTCGGGTTTTGTATCGTTCCGGTCAGCTTAACCAACGAAGAAAGCGCTTTAGCAATATTCGTATCGGTCAACTTTCCGGCAAAAGGTTTAATACTAACGCTGATTTTATCATTTTTCAGATTAACGTTCCCGTTTGCAACCAGCGTAAATTTATCAGCATTCATAACAATTCCGTTCGGAAAATCCGCCTTGCCGTTTTTAACATCCGCACGAACAACCGCACAGCTTAAATTCAAATCGTCATTTCCCTTTGTCAGCTTTAAGGTATCAAACAATTGCGAAATAATATTGCCTTTTAACAGCCCGATATTGCCTAAATGCAACTGCGATTTATTAACAATGGCTATCGTCTGTCCGTTCAAACTGTCAATAACGCTTGCCGCCGTTGCACCGTTTCCAGACAAGTTAATATGAACATCCGTATCACTGCCGCTCGCAAAGTTAAACACCGACGAATCGGCATTAAGCGCTTTCATCAATTTCAATAAATTCATTTTAGAAATATCTGCATTAACAGCCACCGACTGATTAGCCGCATTGACATTCAAATTTGCCGCAACACTGCCATCTGCAATAGTTCCGCGCAAAATTTTTACCATTGCCGCACCATTGTTAATTGTTGCATTAACAGCCAAATCGCTCACTAAAACGGCATTTCCGTTCACAAGCTCTCCAACCGACACATCCGCATTAGCGTTAACACTGTATAATTGCTGATAAGGAATCACAACCGCCGGAACCAAAGTTGTTGCCTGTGCCGAACGAATGAGAGAAATTCCCTGTGCCGTTTTGCTGGTGTCCGCAAAGGATGAAATATCAAATTTAGGCGCATTAATAACTGCAGAAACAGTGGGCACTTTATTGCCCAAATCCGCTTTTATCGTTCCGGTAATAATGTTTCCCGCAATTTTGAAACTTTTAATTGCCGCATCAACATTTTTCAAATCACCCTTAAAAGCCACCTCGACAGATTCGTTATAACTGCTGTTTTTTCCCATAAAACCGGCAGCATCCGCAGTTCCCTCAAAACGGATATTGCCGCCCAAAACGTCATAAAGCAACACCTCCGCATTAGCTTTAATGCCCATAACATCAAGCGCGGCTTTCACCGGATATCCCGATGCGGAATTAAGAGATTTTAAAGCGCCGAATTCCCCCGAACCATTGTACAGACCGTTATTAACGTCAAATTTAAAATCAATATTACCATCGGCATTTTCTTCCAAATTTAACAAGCTGATGTCGTAACTTTCCGTTTTAGCGGATTTATTCGTATAATTGATTTTAACATTTTCTAATGCCACCTGCTTAACCACCAAAGCGGATAAAAACGACGCTGCATCATTTGAAGCAGCCGCTTCAGCCGCTTTTGCGCTCTTAATTAAAGAAAATTCAGCCTGTTTTTCCTGCGTCACCGGCAATTCCGGCAAAGTAAATTCCCAGTTAGCCTCACCGCTCGCACTTTCTTCAAGATTAATAACCGCGCCATTAAGCTTAAACATATCAATAACGACATTTTTGCGCAACAGCGGCAACACGGCAAACCCCAAATCCACGACATCCGCGCTGACCATAACCGGATTATTTGCCCATTGCGCATTAGAGAAAGTCACATTTTTAACTTCAATTGTCGGATTAAACGACGCCTTAACCTGAATATCGCCGATTGTCAACTCGCGCCCTGTCGAACTGCGAACCGTCTTGATAATCAGCTCTTTATAACGGTTAAAATCAATCTGCGTTAATGCAATATAACCGGCAACAACCGCCGCCGCACACAAACCGATAACGGAAAACAAAACAATCTTAATTGCTTTTTTCATAATAAGTTACTCCTTAAAATTTAATCCGAGCGTTTTTAAACTGTCTTTAAAATAATCCGGCAATTTGGCCTTAACAACCATTTTTTTACCATAAACCGAAGATAAATCTATTTTATAAGCGTGCAAGTGTAATTTATTTATAAACAGGCTGCTTTTCATTCTTTCTGTTCCAAAATACTTGCCATCCCCCAAAATCGGCGCACCGATATATTCCAAATGAGCGCGGATTTGATGTGTTCTGCCGGTCAACGGACTTGCGGCAATGAGTGCAAACCTGTCGGCAACGCTGTCAAGCACCTCATATTCAGTAACAGCCGGCTTGCCGCCTTCCAAAACCTGCACCCGTCCGTCCGCTTTTTCAAGCGGGGCTTTAATCTCGCCCGCCTCTTTAGGCGGCACGCCGCGCGCCAGTGCTAAATATGTCTTTTGCAACGTATGCTCTCTAAAAGCTTTAGTCAAAGTATCCGCCATTTTGCGATTACGCGCCAAAACTAACACGCCGCTCGTATCCTTATCGATTCGATGAACCAGTTTCGGCTTTTCCTCATTGCCGAATTTCAACGCATCCAATAACCCGTCAATATGTTTGAGCGTATTTGTGCCGCCCTGCACCGCCAACCCCGACGGCTTATTCAAAACAATGATATTCTCATCTTTATAGATAACCATATCTTCAATATACTTCGCATCGCGCTCCGAAACTGTGCTATGGGTTATCTCTTTTTTTTCGTTCTCAAGCGGCGGCACACGCACCTCCTGCCCTTTTTCCAAGCGGGTATTTGCCTCTGCCCGTCCACCGTCGACCTTAATCTGCTTTGTCCGCAGCAATTTTTGCAACCGTCCGAGGCTCAAGCCCGGATAATATTTCAAAAACCACCGGTTAAGCCTGATTCCGTCATCTTCCGCCTTAACTTTAACTAATTCGACACCACTCATTTATCTTCGTCCTTTTGTTGCTTTCTTGCCTTTTGTTTTTCGATTCGCAATTTATCAAAATAATCGATTCTCTTTTTTATCTCCCGCTCAAAACCACGGTCAACCGGATTATAAAACCGCCGCCGCCCCATCTCTTCGGGAAAATAATTTTGCCCTGAAAAGCCGTCTTCCAAATCTTGGTCATAAATATAACCGTCGTTATATCCCAGATTTTTCATAAGTTTTGTCGGTGCGTTTAAAATATGTTTCGGCGGCATCAGCGAACCGGTTTGCCTTGCGGCCGCAAAAGCGCTGTGCATAGCTTTATAAACCGCGGCCGATTTCGGCGCAGTCGCCAAATATGCCGTTAACTGCATCACAGCCAACTCCCCCTCGGGTGAGCCGAGCCGCTCAAACGTTTCCGCACATGCAATGGCTTGCGCCACCGCATTAGGGTCTGCCAAAGAAACATCCTCAACCGCAAACCGTACCAAGCGCCTTATAATATACCGCGGGTCTTCGCCCGAAGTCAGCATCCGTGCCACCCAATACAAAGCCGCATCCACATCCGAACCGCGCAAAGATTTATGCACTGCCGAAATCAAATTATAATGTCCGTCCCGCCCCTTGTCATACACCGGTGCACGCGAGCGGATAATTTTCATCAGCTTGTCTTTGTCAAAAATTTCATCCGGTTTGGCATACGCCCACACGCTTTCCGCCAAATTGAGAATATAACGCCCGTCGCCGTCTGCCACATTTTTCATAAACTCGCGCGCCTCATCGTCAACTGGCAGCTTAACCCCTTCTTCGCGCTCCGCCCGTTGCAGCAATTCCTCAAAATTTTCCGGCGTTAAGCGGTTAAGCACAAAAACTTGACAACGCGAAAGCAACGCTGCATTGAGCTCAAAAGACGGATTCTCTGTTGTTGCCCCCACCAAAATAACCGTACCGTCTTCAACATACGGTAAAAAGCCGTCCTGCTGCGATTTATTAAAACGATGGATTTCATCCACAAACAAAAGCGTGCCTTTACCCTGTGTCACCCGCCGCTCTTTGGCATATTGAAACACGCGTTTCAAATCCGCCACTCCGGAAAACACCGCTGAAATCTGCTCAAAATAAAGGTTCGTATGTTCGGCAATTAACCGTGCAATTGTTGTTTTGCCGCATCCCGGAGGTCCCCAGAGAATAAAAGAAGAAACCCTCCCCGTTCCGAGCATTCTGCCCAACGGCGAGTCTTCGCCCAACACTTGCTCCTGCCCCACCACATCCTGCAGCTTTTGAGGGCGAAGCCTGTCGGCAAGCGGTCTTTTGACCCTGTTTGAAAATAACGTTTCTTCCATTTTTCCAATCTCGTTATAAAATATCACCTTTTATTAACACAAAGATTTAAAAGCTACAACTACATTTTTCTTAAAAACCGACATAGCTCTTGACTCTAAACAAGAAAGTTATACTATTCAACCATTAAAAAGAACAAACAACATAGGATGAAATTATGAGTTTTAAAGATTTAGGCTTAAGCGAACAAACAATTCAGGCAATTGAAGACTTGGGTTATCAAGAGCCGACAACAGTTCAAAAAGACGTTATTCCGTCCGTTCTTGCCGGCAAAGATATTTTCACGATTGCGCCTGCTGCCTGCGGAAAAACCTGCTCATACATTTTCCCGTTGATTGACATTATTTCCAAAAAAGAGGGGCAAAACATTCTGATTATCTCGGCAGATTCGAAAGAGTCGGTCAACATCTCGGATAAGCTGTCCATCTTTAACAAATACCACGAAAGCACCGCCACGGACGATTCGCAGGAAAACACCGCCAACGAGGCAAACGTTATCATTGCCGCCCCGGCTTTGCTGCTGGATAACATTGCGGAAAACCGTGTTGATGTTTCAAATATAAACATTTTGGTCGTAGACGACATTAACCTTATAAAGAAAAAGCGCCAATTAAATAATTTAAATAAAATATTGGACCTGCTGCCCGCAAATAAGCAAAACATTGTTTTCACCACCCGCCGCTCCAAAGAAACGCAGGATACGCTGGATAAAATCTTAAAAACGCCGGCAGAAATCAAGATAGATAAAACCAAAGAAAGCGAGGTCAAAGAAGTCCGGCAAAATGAGCCGACACTTCCTGCAGAGCAAACTGTTGAAAAGCCGCAGCCCCGCAAAGCAGAAAAAAAGCCTTATCGCTCAAACCACGAAATAGATAAAAAAGCGATTGAGCTTGCCAAACGCCATAAAGTCTTCGGTAAAAAAACGCCGTCATTTTTGCTCACAAACTGCAAACTTGCCACAGAAACAAAATCTTAATGAAATCAAAAAAAAGACTTGCGCTATTTTTTACGAAGTTTTATACAAAAGAAAAAACACTAACCTAACTATGGAGATGCTAAATGTCAGGACACTCCCAATTTAAAAATATTATGTACCGCAAAGGTGCACAAGATGCTAAAAAAGCCAGAGTTTTCGCAAAACTCGCGCGTGAAATCACTGTTGCCGCCAAAAGCGGCCTGCCCGAGCCGGATAAAAACCCGCGTTTAAGGCTGGCAATTCAGGCAGCCCGTGCCGAAAGTATGCCGAAAGACAATATTGAACGCGCCATCGCCAAAGCCACACAGGTTGCCGGCGGCGCAGATTTTACCACAATGCGTTATGAAGGCTTTTCTGCCAACAAAACCGCCGTTATTGTTGAGGCTTTGACAGATAATAAAAACCGTACGGCAAGCAACGTCCGCTCCATCTTTGGCAAACGTGGCGGGGCAATGGGCGAAACCGGCTCGGTAACCTTTAACTTTGAACGTATCGGCTATATTGAATATCCGCTGTCTGTTGCAGACGCTGACAAAATGTTTGAAGAAGCATTAGAAGCCGGTGCAAACGAAGTCGTTTCCGAAGACGACATCCACGCGATTGAAACTCTGCCGGACGATTTGTCTGCCGTAACCGAAGCTTTGGAACAAAAATTCGGCACACCGTCTGCCTCTCGTCTGGACTGGAAACCGACCGTAAAATCTGAAATAACGGATTTGGAAACCGCAAAGAAGTTCCTCGAATTTATTGACGCACTGGAAGAAGACGAAGACGTACAACACGTTTATCACAATGCCGACATCGCCGAAGACATTATGGCGCAGCTTGAGGCCGAATAAATGCGGATTTTAGGTCTTGACCCGAGTATATCTTCTACCGGTTGGGGCATAATCGATGTAAATGGAAACCGTCTGTCCTATGTGGCAGACGGTTTTATTGCAACCAACGCCAAAACACCGCTTACCAAACGTTTGCAGACAATTCATAACGAGCTGCGCCGCGTCATAGAGCTCTACAAACCCAACGAAGCCTCCATTGAAATAACCTTTCTGAACATAAACCCCGAAACCTCTCTCAAATTAAGTATGGCGCGCGGAGTCGTTTTTCTTATGCCGGCGCTATATAACATTCCACTGTATGAATACGAACCGAATAAAATCAAAAAAGCGCTAACCGGAGTCGGCAGGGCAGAGAAAGCCCAAGTTGAAACAATGGTCAAGATTCTTCTCCCCGGTTGCCAACCCCAAAACAACGATTCGTCAGACGCCCTCGCCATTGCCATCACGCATTGCAATCTGCGTAATACATACGGAGATAAAGCCGTTTAACCCTCTTAATTATAACCGGCTTTTAACACATAATAAAAGGCGCCGCAGCGCCCCTTATTTATAAATCCGCAATCACCTGCAAACTAATAATCTCATCCGGCTGGCTCACCATACCGTTATAGCCACCGCCTTTGCGAATATTGTCCACAAACTCCATACCGGAAACGACTTTACCCCAAACCGTATATTGCCCGTTCAAATGCGGACAATCATCATAACAAATAAAAAACTGGCTGTCTGCCGAGTCGGGGTGCATTGCCCTTGCCATCGAAACAATCCCTCGCGTATGCGGAATACGGTTAAACTCTGCTTTTAACTTCTTGCCGCTTCCGCCCGTGCCTGTTCCCAAAGGGCAACCAGTTTGCGCCATAAACCCCTCAATAACGCGATGAAACTTCAATCCGTTATAAAATCCTTCACGTACCAATTCTTTAATTCTGGCAACGTGGTTTGGTGCATCTTCAGGAAACATCTCAATCACCACTTCGCCGTCTTTAAGTTTCATCACCAATGCATTTTCTGCATCCGTAACGTTATAGGAATGTTTCATTTTCTTCCCTCTTGTTTCGCTTACGCCGAGCTGTTTTTTTTCCTCTGCAATCAGATTTTTGGTTTCACTCTTGCCCAAACTTTTCGTATCGCTTTTTTCCAATACATTAACCATTGTAAACTCCTTAAAAATATTCCGTTTACCACTATTTAGGGATTTATTTTCCGTTATTCAAGACAAAATCAACGCGTTCTTCCGCAGAAAGTCCCGTCGGAAACTTTTTATCAATTTCTTCCAGACGATGCCGCAAGCCGCGCCCGTTGGCAATTTGGATAGCAAGCCCCGGACGTGCGTTAATCTCTAACATCATCGGCCCGCGGTTTTTATCAAGCACAATATCTGCCCCCAGATACCCCAGTCCGGTCATATCATAGGCAAGAGCCCCGATAATCAAATGCTCGCGCCAAAACGGCACTTTCAAATCCATCAGATTTGCGCCAGTATCCGGATGCACCAAAACCGGTTTATTATGCATAACCGCATTAAGCGTTTTGCCAGTTTGCACATCCAACCCGACGCCAACCGCCCCTTGATGCAAATTTGCCCGTCCGCCCGATTCCTTTGTTGCCAAACGCATCATCACCATCGCCGGAAAACCTTTATACACGATAACCCGCACATCCGGCACACCATGATAGCTGAAATTTTTAAATACATCGCTGAAATTAACCGCCTCTTCAATCAGCGCCACATCATATTTGCCGCCCAAACTGAACAAACCGCTTAAAGTATTGGAAATATGCTGGTAAACATCTTTATAACTCAACACATCTCCCGACGCACTGTAAAACTTTTCTCCATCATATTTCTTAATCACCAACACGCCTTTGCCGCCGCTGCCATGCGCCGGCTTAATCACAAAGGTTTCATACCCTTTAACAATATCCAAAATATTTTTAACCTGATATTGATATTCAATAATACCAATCATTTTCGGCGTATTGATATGGATGCTGTTGGCGAGTCGTTTGGTTTTAACTTTATCATCCACTAATGTATAAAGCGAGCGTTTATTATATTTTGCAATCACAGAATAGTTACGGTCATTCATCCCCAAAACGCCGCATTCTTTTAACGCCCGCGCTGTTTTCACCCATTTAAACATCAGCCTCATCCTTGCGAATAAGCGGCGCAAAACGCGTCAATTCCGTTAAGCGATATCCGGTATACGTTCCCAAAAGCATCACAATAAACATTATCACCAGATTAAGCTCATTAAATGCAAACATAATATGCCGCACATAGTCATTGCTGATAACAAAATACGTCACAATTGCCGTCAACAGCGTGAAAAAGATTTCCTTAACCGTATTTCTCGCCCCGTCTTCTTCCCAAGTGATTGACGCGCGTTCAATAATCCACGCCGTAATAATAATCGGGAAAAAGATTGCCGAACTAACAATGCCGTAATTCATCCGATAACCGATAATCGTCAATAGTTGAATAAGCAAAATTACAAATATCACCACAAAAGAAATTCTCGGCACAAGCAGCAAATTAAGCTTTGCAACCAACGCCCGCATAATCAACCCTAAAAATATCATAACCGAAAAACAAACCAGCCCCGGCACAAACCCAGTTTTCACCAGTGACATAGCTAAAAGCATCGGTGTAAACGTTCCCATTGTCGTCACCCCGATAACATTTCGCATTATAACCACCACCAAAATTGCCAACGGGAAAATCATCAGCCATTTCAACGTGTTCTGCTCCATAAGCGGCAACGCATAAATAGAATATTGATAAGGCATAAACTCGCTGTTAGCCTTTGCCCGATACTCTGCCATCTTCAGCGGTGACGCAACAGATTTCAAAACCGAAAACATAACTTTAGAATCTTCGCCGCCGCGCACATCCAAAAGCGAAACACCGCCGCGTTGAAAAACAATCCAGTTTTTCGGCAACCCTTTCTGCGCCGTATCCAAGTCATACAATGTCCATTTATTATCCAGATACGCCTCAAGCATTATCCCAGGCTTTTCCGTTTTTTTACCCTCTTCAAGCTTAATTGCCCGCACGATTCTGGAAGGAATGCGCTTATAAGCCAAAATCTGCATAATACGTTCCGCAAATTCTTTCGATGTATGGTTAAGCGGCAAAACCAAACTCATTGTCGGGTTAACAAGTTCCTGATTTACGGTAGAAATAATCTTTTGAACCTTATCCCCCTCCTGCAATTCCGCCAATTCCCAAATCTTATTCATTTGCTGGGTTTCTTCTTCTGACAAAATCGGTCTTTCCACTTTTGCCGGCACCTGCTTGCTCAACTTGCTGTTCTGCACATCATCATATATGCTTAAACGATAATAAAGATTTTGCTTTCCTTGTTTTTTCTTCCCCTGAAACGAGATACGGTTATTTTTATTATCGTCCACAACCTTATATCCTTTGGCAACAATCTCCTCGCTCAAAATTTTAAAACTGTCATTGCTGCTCGGCACGGTTAATGCAACATTCACATCCTCGCCCACCGCATTAAAACTGATTTTCGCATCAATCGTCCACACATCCGTCACTTGCTTTGGCGAAAAGGTAAAGCCCCAATATTTAACTTTATAATAAATACTGTATCCTGCATACGCCATAGACAGCAACAGTAAAAAGCTTAACACTTTCCGTACCGTAAAAAATTCAGACAGTTTCAATTTCATAGTTCCCTCGTTCAATTCAATGTATACGATGTTGATGTATCAACAATAAATCGGCCGGTTAAGATATTGCGTCCGACAAGCCCCTGATAATCAAAGTTTGTCCTATCCGCAATTGAAAAGACGGCGCTGAAGACTTCCCCGCCCATTTTAACATCCATCTTAACAGCTTTTCTGTTTTCATCCTCTCCCATACGCTTAACCTTAAACGTCCTCTCAACTTTTTTCTCAAAAACGTGCTCTTCGCCGCTTTTACGGTTTTTCAACTTAAAACTGACCCATTTCTCGCCATCACGCTCAAAATAATTAACATCTTTGCAGTCCAAAGAAGAAGTTGTTGCCCCCGTATCAATTCTAGCCGAAAACGGCGACTTCATCGGCAAAAAATAAATCGGCTCAACCTCTCCGATAATCGGCAGATGAGCCTTTTCAACCACAATTTCCTGCGTTGTATTCACGTTATGCACCACTGCCGGCACAATCACTTGTTTTGGTTGGCAAGCTGAAATCGTAAAAATAAGCGACAATAAAAATAACTTACGCATTTTTATCCATACCCTCTTGATTAAAATTAAAAAAATCAAATTATCATTATTTTGATAAATATATTGATTTTATACAAGAAACACCATAAAAAACACACTAATACACAAGGAAAATCAATCAAACGGATGTATCCAAACAAGTACATCGTATTTAAACAATGTATTTAAAAAGCAAAAAAGGCGCACGTTGTCGCCCTTATTCAAACAAACCTTTCGCTCACGTTAGAAAAACACTGTTGCACGCAAACTCGTAACGAAACCGTAATCCGATTTTTGGTTAAGTGCCGGATTAATATAGAATTGCACATCCGGCGTTAATGTCAGCATATTACCGATTCCCCACGCCCAATAAGCCTCAACAATTTGCTCCTCTTTGTGTTTTAACGTCTGCCCCACGGCTTTCTCATCCAATTTATTATATGCATACGCCAGCCCGATTTGGTCAAGAGAATTTCTGTTTAGCGGGTTTTTATAAACGCCGCCAAACACCCATGATTGCCGGATGCTTTCCACACTGCCGCTCACCTCATTCAACCGTGCAAAAAGGCTGACTTTTTCACCAATATCCTGCGATATATTTAAAGACCAGCCGTTCGTTGTTTCCGGTTGTTCATGCACCCCCGGCTGATTATACGCCAATAGCGAAATTTCCGAGTCGCCAAGTCCTTTAATCGTCGGGGTATAGGCAATATAACCGAATGTTGTATAATGTTTCTCATCCAAATGGTTAAAACGAACGCTGGTTGCGTCAATATTCGTTCCGTCCTGCCCGCCAAACGCAAAAGACCACTTGTTATTTGGCGAAATCTGCGCATAAATTCCCAATCCCGCCTGCGTATAAGAGGCTGATGCATTTTGCGCCAGCGCGTCATTCAAAAAGTTAACTTGTTGGTTTGCATCATAATTTGTTCCGTCAAAATTATAAATCGGAAATTGTCCCAAGCCTAAAGTCAGCCAATTCCACTTGCCGGCTGGCTGATAGGTATAATACAGTTCTGAAAATTCGTCTTCGTTGCCCGAATAGTCATTCAACGGCGTCACAAATCCGGAATTATTCGCCAAATCATTTCCGTTATGATTGCCGTATCGTATAATCGTATACGCAAAGTTCAACGCCCCGATGCCATATTCATTATTAAACGTTGTCCACATAAACGACGGATACAAATAAGCCTGCACGGCATTATGCTCCCCGTTCGGGCTGGAACGCTGCTCTAAAACGGAAATATCAAAGTTATAATCAAAACCATATTCTTTATCTAATTTATTTTTGAAATCTTGGTAATTTTCCGCTTTTGCTAAACTGGAAAAAGACAAAAACAAACATCCCCATAAAAAAGTTCTAAAACACCTCATTATTCACATCCTTTGTTTATATTAAAAGCCTTTCGGATATAACCTTAAAAACTGCTAAAAAAAGGGGGTGGAGCAAAAAAACTCTTGAAGAAACAGGATAAAACGGCTAAACTCGCCACCATAACAGAGGGATACATACAAATGATAGCAAAATTAAAAGGAATAATAGACAATATCGGCGAAGACTGTTGTATTATTGATGTCAACGGTGTCGGGTATCTGGTTAATATGTCATCGCGTTCCCTTTCCAAACTCACACAAGGGGAATATGCCGTTCTGCTGATAGAAACCGTCATCAAAGAAGACAGTTTCACCCTTTTCGGCTTTCAAACCGCATGGGAAAAAGAATGGTTTAACACGCTGACGAAGATTCAAGGCGTTGGCGGTAAAGTATGTTTAAATATTTTAAGCGCCTTATCGCCCGCCCAGCTCTCCCAAGCCGTTGCCGCCCAAGACAAAAGCTCATTTTTGCGTGCTGCCGGCGTCGGTCCTAAATTAGCCGCCAGACTGGTCACCGAATTAAAAGGCAAAATCGTAACTATCCCAATGGAATATATGTCCGGCGCAGAGTTAAACGACTCTTCCGATGCAACAGAAACAAACAATCCGAAAGACAAAACCGCCCCTCAAGCCCCTGCAGAAGAAACTGATGCGGCTTATTCCAAAACAGAAGATGTCACTTCCGCCCTTACCAATTTAGGCTATGCTAAAATAGACGCATACCGAGTCGCGGCGGAAATTTGCATGAACAATCCTAATGCTGACATAGGAACGCTAATCCGGTTGGCTCTTAAAGAATTTAACCAATAGGAGAATAATATGCCAGAAGACAAAGAACGTATTGTCAGCGCTCAAAAGCTTTCCACCGATGAGGCTAATTCTCCGGCAGCTGTTAATCTGCGCCCCTCAACATTAGACGAATTCGTCGGGCAAGATAAGGTCTGCCAAAACCTTAAAGTGTTTATTCAATCAGCTAAAAGCCGTGGCGAAGTTCTCGACCACGTTTTGCTGTATGGACCTCCCGGCTTGGGCAAAACAACTTTATCAAACATCATCTCCAAAGAATTAGGCGTGGGGTTCAAAGCCACTTCCGCACCAATGATTACCCGCTCGGGCGATTTAGCTGCTATTTTAACCAACTTGGAAGCGCGCGACGTTTTGTTTATTGATGAAATCCACCGCTTAAACCCCGCCATAGAAGAAGTATTATATTCGGCAATGGAAGACTTCCAGCTTGATATCATTATCGGCGAAGGCCCTTCCGCCCGCTCGGTAAAAATAGATTTGCAACCCTTTACCCTCGTTGGCGCAACCACCCGCTCGGGTTTGGTTTCCACCCCGTTGCGCGAACGTTTCGGCATTCCGCTGCGGATGGATTTTTATAATCACGAAGATTTACAAAAAATAGTCCTCCGTGGCGCAGCGCTTTTAAATATGCCCATTTCAACAGACGGCGCAATGGAAATTGCCAAACGCTCCCGCGGCACACCGCGTATTGCCGGACGCCTGCTCAAACGCGTCCGTGATTTCGGTGCTGTCGCCGGCAATGTTGAAATCGATTCGTCCATTGCAGATAAAGCCTTACAGCTATTAGACGTCGATTCTTACGGGCTTGATGAATTTGACCGCCGCTACTTAACCTGCATCGCCAAAAATTACGGCGGCGGACCTGTTGGCGCAGATACGCTTGCCGCCGCATTGTCCGAAGAGCGCGATACCATCGAAGAAGTAATAGAACCATATCTTTTAAAGCTCGGTTTTTTACAGCGCACACCGCGCGGACGTGTCCTTTCAGAACTCGGCTGCAAATATTTAGGTATCAGCAAATTCAAAAATGACAATCAATTCAGTTTTATAGATGATTTAGGATTTTAAAATGACATACGAAACATCTCCCATCACCGGAACATTATTTGAAGATAAAACATTTTCTTTCCCCGTTCGCATCTACTATGAAGATACAGACGCCGGCGGGATTGTTTATTATGCCAATTACCTAAAATACGCCGAGCGCGCCCGCACCGAATTTTTGCGCCATCTGGGTTTAAATCAGGAAGAAATGTTAAAAAATCAAGGTATGGGCTTTGTCGTCCGCGACTGCCATATCAGCTACAAATCTCCGGCAAAATTGGATGATGCCTTAAACATCACCTGCAAAGTTACAGAAATAAAAGGCGTTTCGCTCAAAATGGAGCAAAAGCTCTACCGAGAGGACACCGTTCTGTCGGAAATTGAAATCACGCTGGTTTTCTTAAGCCTGCCTGCTATGCGCCCGACTAAAATTCCTGCTGAAATATTGTCGCTGTTGCAATAAGCAATCATCACGGCTTAACGGTGGTATCAGCATTGAAAGCCGCCCCCAAATATCCCATAGCCCAAACATAATCATTATAATAACGCAATCTATGAGGTCTGACAAAAGTATGCTTATCCGCCAGACTATTAACAATTAAAAAAGCATTATTTGCCTCTTCGGGTTTTATCGGAAAACACACCTGATACGAATATCCGTCATCCCATATATAACGTGGCAAAGCCACCGCATTATCGTTTTTTATGAGATAAATTTTCCGAACATCCGCAAGCTGCACCCTCTCGCTGACTTTGGCAGCCTCCCCCATCTCATTGCCATTCAAATAGCTTATGCTCATCCTCATATCAGAAGAAACCGGACACGCGGGATTAACTTCTTTTAAAAACACCGGCATATACGGTGGCGGCGGAAGAAGAGGGAAAATCCCGACAAAACCGCTGTCTTTCTCTGCAAATCCAAATCGGATATTTTCAACATTTATTGTTTTCTTTTCAGAAACATCCGTTGTTTTTGATTAGAATATACTTTCCGAAAGTTCAACCCGTCCAACCGAAACATCTCCCGTTCATAGAGCGCTTTGTCGTCAACATCTGAAAAAGTCATATACTCGCTGTGTGCCAACACGCTCACACCGCATCCGGAAAGCAAAAGAGGCAAGAAAATAACACTGTTTTTAAAAAACATATTATTCTTCTTTATGTAGATACACCGACACGCTCAATGACGCCACAATAATTGCCGGCGCCCACACCGCAAACCAAACCGGAATATACGCATTAATGCCAAAAGCAGAAATCACCTGCGACGAAAAATATACCGTAAATCCGGTCGTAATTCCGAAAATAATCATCCACAACACACCTCCTTGCCGTTGGCTTGCTTTCAGCGAGAATATGCCCGCCACCAACACCATCGCCATAAGCAAGAAAGGCAGCGCCACCAAACTCAAATATCTCATTTTATGCCGTTGTACCGAAAAGCCAGACGCCTCATAAAACTCAATCGTATCCGGTAAATTCCAAAATGAAATTGCCTCCGGATCAACAAAGTTATCTTTAATCCGCTGCAAATTCATTTCCGTCGGATATTGCAAACTGTTTAAAACCTCAACTTGCTGTCCTGTTTTATAGATTCGCACATCGCGCAAATTAAGATTACCCTCCTCAAGCGTTGCAACAAACGCCTCGATTCGCCGTATCACCTGCGTCCGTTCGTCAACCTCTATAATGCTGACATCGTGCAACCAGAGCACATTTTCTTGCAGATTAAGCCCGTTTGCGTTAATAATAGCCACATTATCCGCACTTTTGCCTTCACGAATCCATAACCCTTTGTTCGAAAACAAAAAAGCATTAGGATTATCCGTTGACAATCGGTAAGACAATGTTTCCTTAAGCTCATATAATCGCGCAGAAATCGGATTAAGCGCCGCAATCCAAAAAAAGCCGATTCCAAACACCGCCAGCAAAACCGGTGTCAGCACGCCCCAGATAGAAACGCCCGCCGCCCGAATAATCACAAACTCATTCGTTTTGCTTAATCTCCAAAAAGTTATCATTGTTGAAACCATCACAATAAACGGAATAACTTTATCAACCGTTTCCGGCAACTTTGCCACCACATATTCAAGCAAAAAGCCGATGGAAACCTCGTGTCTGCCGGATGTTTTTCGTAAAATTTCAATCATATCAAACATCATAATGATTGCCGAAATCACCGCCAAAACATATAAAAAGTTCAACACAGTCTGTTTTATAAGATAAGTTCCCAAAATAGAGTTCGGTTTCATCATCGTCACAAAATCCTAAAAATAGCCGGTAGATAAATAGCGGTCAACGCCATCCGGCAAAATAACAATAAAACGCTTGTTTTTAAATTCGCCGCGTTTTGCAAGTTCAAGAGCGGCTGCCACCGCAGCGCCGGCAGAAATTCCCGCCGGCAATCCCTCGGTTTTCGCCACCAATTTTGCCGTATCAATAGCTTTATCATCGCCGACTTTAACAACTTCGTCAACCAGATTTTTATCATAAAACGGCGGCACAAATCCGGCACCGATTCCCTGAATCTTATGAATGCCTTTTTCTTCCCCGCTCAAAACGGCGCTGCTTTCCGGCTCAACCGCCGCCACAAACAAATCTTGATTATATGTTTTCAAAACCGACGCAATGCCTGTCAAAGTGCCCGATGTGCCGACACCGGCAACCAACACATCAAAATTTCCACCGGTATCTTCCAAAATCTCAACAGCCGTTCCCATCCGGTGCGCATTCGGATTCGCCTCATTTTCAAACTGGCTTAAAATCACCACATTCGGATTCCTCTCTTTCAAGAGTTCCGCTTTATGAATAGCCCCGCTCATTCCATCTTCTTTCGGGGTTAAAATAACTTCCGCCCCCAAATGGCGCATAAGGCTGATACGCTCTTGCGACATATTCTCCGGCATAACGATAATAAGCTTATACCCTTTTGCCGCGCACATTGCCGCAAGCCCGATTCCCGTATTGCCGGATGTTGCCTCCACAAACACCGTATCCGGCGAAACGCCTTTTTTCTCTTCCGCCTCAATCATTGCCAATGCGATTCTGTCTTTAATTGAAAAGAGCGGATTATACATCTCGCATTTTGCCAAAATCTCCGCATTTATCCGCAGTTTAGTAGTGAGCTTTCCCAAACGCAGCAACGGCGTATGCCCAACAAGCTCTACGATAGAATTATAAACTTTTTCCATTTATTTATCCTCCAACACCTGCCGAACATACGTTTCAAGCCCGCACAGGTTCTGCTTTTCTGCCCGCGCCGCCAAAATAACCGCTTTTGCCTGCATAACAGCCGCATCCAAATCGTCATTTACAATCACATAATCGTAAAACTCACATTCTTTAACACGCTTTTCCGCCATATTCATCCGCCGCTCGATAACATCCGCCGCATCCGTTCCGCGGTTAATAAGCCTTTCGCGCAAAACTCTTAACGACGGCGGCACCAAAGCAATCGCCTTAACTCTGTTTCCGGCCAATTTGCGCAATTGCTGAACTCCCGGATAATCCAAATCTAAAATAACATCCTTTCCGGCGCAAAGCAAATCATCAACCGGCTTTTTAGGCGTTCCGTATTTCGGACCGAAATCGGAGTCGACATATTCATACAAAGCTTTATCTTGCACTAATTCCTTAAATTTCTCTTCGCTGATAAAATAATAGTCTTTTCCGTCAACTTCACCCTCGCGCATTCCCCGTGTGGTAACGGATACGGAAAGCTGAATATCATCCAGCTCTTTCAACAATTTTTTAATAACGGAACTTTTCCCGCCGCCGCTCGGAGCGGAAAAAATAAACATCGTTCCCTGCCTTTGTATCTCTTCGGTCATAAAAACCTCTCTTCACAGACTTTCTTTACAAATATTTTACCAACAATATATAACATAAAATGCATAAATAAAGCTTTATTTTAAGGATTAAACAATGATTATCAAAAATATCTTGCTCACCGGTGCCTCTTCGGGCATAGGCGAGGCGCTGGCGCTACATTATGCCAAACAACCCGAAACGGAAAACCTTTTTATCTGCGGTCGTAACGAAAAACGCTTAAATGCGGTTAAAAAAGCATGTGAAAAAGCCGGCAGTGCCAAAATTCACGCCAAAATTCTTGATGTGTCAGACCGTACCGCAGTTGAGCAATGGATAAACGACGCCGAAAAAACAGCGTATTTAAATCTTGTTTTTGCTAACGCTGGCGTTGCCACGCTTGAGGAAACGCCTGAAAACATTTTCAACACTTTCAGCATAAACGTAATGGGTGTAATAAACACTGTCACCCCTGCTGTTGAGATTTATAAAAAGCGCTCGGATAAAGACAAAATCATCGCCATCACGGCATCAATCGCCGGCTATCACGGGCTGCCCGCCTGCCCGTCATACAGCGCCTCAAAAGCCTGCGTTAAGGCATATGGAGAGTCGTTGCGCATAAATCTGTTGCCTTATAACATACAGGTAAACACCATCTGCCCCGGATTCGTCCGCTCCCGCATCACCGACAAAAACACCTGCCCGATGCCATTTTTTATGGAAGCCGCCCCCACCGCAACACTAATTGCCGAAAGAATCAAGCAAAATGTCGGCTTGATAGCATTCCCTTGGCCGATGCGTTTTGTCACATGGCTGGGCAGCATTTTGCCCAACTGCGTGAGCGATTTTATTTACAAGCGCCTCCCCTACAAAGTCTAGGGCGATTAAAATCCTGTTTCAGAGCACTTTTTTCTTGACTTTTAGGCAATTACCCTCTAAATCTCAAACAATTCTTTTTGTGGTGCAGCAAAAGAACCCTTTTTAATATGCACAAGTCCGCCTCTGATTGAGGGTCTGGCATTTTTTGAAAATATAAAAATAATGGCAAATACTGCAGAAATTAGAATTCCTGAAATGACTGAAAGCTTTGAAGACCTGCTGAACGAACAATTCGGCGATAAAGGCATTGTCGGCACAGTTATGAAAGGAACTGTTATCCGTGTAACTGACGACTTCGCAACCGTAGACGTTGGCTTGAAGTCTGAAGGGCGCATTCCGTTGCGCGAATTCGGTAAAAATGACGAATTGAAAGTCGGCGATGTTGTAGAAGTTTTGGTTGATAGATACGAAGACAGAGACGGCAACATCGTATTATCTCGTGAAAAAGCTCGCCGTGAAGAAGTATGGCAAGACCTCGAGAAGATGATGAACAACAATGAAAGAGTAAACGGCGTAATCTTCGGACGCGTTAAAGGCGGCTTTACAGTTGACTTAAACGGCGCTATCGCATTCTTGCCGGGCTCTCAAATTGATATTCGCCCGATTAAAGACATCTCTCCGTTAATGGGCATTTCCCAGCCGTTCCAGATTTTGAAGATGGATAAGGTTCGCGGAAATATTGTTGTTTCCCGCCGTGTTGTTCTTGAAGAAACCCGTTCTGCTGCTCGTGCAGAATTGATTGACACCATCAAAGAAGGCTCT
Source organism: uncultured Alphaproteobacteria bacterium (assembly GCA_910576955.1). Classification (GTDB taxonomy): domain Bacteria; phylum Pseudomonadota; class Alphaproteobacteria; order RF32; family CAG-239; genus CAG-267. The sequence continues at coordinate 27,125 of CAJTJB010000005.1, forward strand.
GTTTTGGAAGGTATCGTTAAGAACCTTACTGAATACGGCGCATTCATTGATTTGGGCGGCGTAGACGGCTTATTGCACGTTACAGACATTTCTTGGAAGAGAATCAACCACCCTGCTGAAGTTTTGACCTTGGGTCAAACCGTAAAAGTTCAGGTTATCAAATTCAACGAAGATACACAGCGCATCAGCCTGGGTATGAAACAGCTTGAAAATGACCCGTGGCAGGAAGTTGCCGACAAATACAAAATCGGCGAAGTATACAAAGGTAAAGTTACCAACATCACCGATTACGGCGCATTTATCGAACTCGAAGACGGCATTGAAGGTCTTGTTCACGTTTCTGAAATGAGCTGGACACGCAAAAACGTACATCCGGGCAAAATCGTTTCCACTTCTCAAGAAGTAGACGTTAAAGTTCTGGAAGTTGATGCAGACAAACGCCGTATCAGCCTCGGCATCAAACAGTGCACACCAAATCCGTGGGCTGCTTATGTTGAAGAACACCCGATGGGCTCTATCATCGAAGGCAAAATCAAAAACATCACCGAATTCGGTTTGTTCATTGGCTTGTCTGATGAAATCGACGGTATGATTCACTTGTCTGATATTTCTTGGGAAAAATCTGGCGAAGAAGCCGTTAAAGACTACACCAAAGGTCAGACAATCGAAGCTAAAATCATTGATGTTGATGTTGAAAAAGAGCGCATCAGCTTGGGCATCAAACAGATGTCTGAAAACAACATCGCCATGACATTGGAAACATTGAAAAAAGGCGACATTGTTAAAGCTGTTGTTACCGGCGCAGATGAAAAGGGCGTTTCGGTAAACGTTCAGGGCATTGCTGCCACCATCAAAAAGGCAGACTTGTCTAAAGAAAACAACGACCCGATGAGCTACAAAGAGGGTGACATTTTGGAAGCAAAATTAACCTCCGTAGACCGCAAAAACGCTAAACTCGGCGTTTCTGTAAAAGCTTACGAAATCGAAGAAGAAAAGAAAGCCTTGGAAGAATATTCCAATACGCAATCTTCCGGTTCTTCTTTGGGCGAGGCTTTGGGTGCTGCTTTGAAGAACAAAGAATAATTTTATTCTTATAATCCAAAACTCCCTAAACAACAGTTTAGGGAGTTTTCTTTTATTTAAACACTGTATTTAAAACTATTCGCCGGATTCGGTTTCCTGAATCAGCATATCTTCTTCCACCAACACGGGCTGGCTAACAGACGAATCAACCGGAGCAACTTCCACCCCCGGATTATCCGGCAAAGGCTGCATATCGTTATTATTTCCTGCCGGAATGGCAACAGCTGATGCGGTATACGTTTCCATAATCAAAACACCGTTATTTTCAGCATTTTGCGCTGCATTTTTCATTGCTGCATTTGCCGCATTGCTAACCGGAATATCGCCACCGGCAATTGCCTGCCCGATCATCAGCGCCAACGCCGCCACGGAAAGGCATCCCATAAAAAATTTATTCATAACATCCTCCAAAATTAAAATGATACGCCTAACATATAATTAGCCATCTAAACATTTCAACTGCCCCTTTTTTAAAAAACCAAAAGGGAACAAGCTTACGCTTGCTCCCTTTATAGTGTTAGTCAGTTCCAATTTCTAGAAAGAAGCGGAAACGCCGACTTTGGCGTGACCAGACAATTTAGTCAGGTTCTGCTCCTGCTCCTCACCGTGGTTAACGGAAACAGAGCTGCCGACACCAAGTTCAGCAAACAGGTTGATATTTTTCCATATAACCTTACTGAAACGAACATCGGCATTCCAGATAAATCCATTATTTTTGGAGCTTATCTGGGCATCATCCCTGTCCGTTTTCTGCGACTGATACCCAGCACCGATCATCGGAGCAATGTACCAGTTACGATCTGCAGACTGGAAGACTTTCCATCCCATACGAGCACCCAAAGAAAGCTCGGTGTAACGACCAGTGGCCTCGGCTGTGCCGGTGTGCTCTTTAGAACTCATCTCTCCCCACAAACCGAGGATAAGACGATTTCTTTCGAGCTCTGCGTTAACTCCTACAAGAGGAGTAACGTCACCGCCTTGTGTCCATTTTGCTCCTCCATATAAACCTACAGTCCACCAATTCAGCTTTTTACCAGCTGCATCGGTGAGCGTGGGCTCATAATAACGGTCAGGGTTGGCTGTCACATCAGCAAGTTGAGCATCGCTCAAATTACTGATATAACCATCCTGCCCGTGAGAAACCTCTACCTCATCGCTCTCGGGAGCAACGGCAACCACCTGGGGAGCTACGGTCTGTCCTTTAACAACAGAAACGTTGTCAAAGGGTATCTCTTTCTTGGAAAGAGATGCCACCATAGCCTCGGTCACGCCCTCTCCAGAAAGGAGAGTTTGAAACGCAACCTCTGCTCCCTTAAGGTAAGCCTTGCGGGTTACCTTAACGGCAGATACGCTACCGGTTGTCCTATTGCGGACGTTAATGCTGGATACACCGACGAGCGTATCAGCAGGGTTTTTCACTAGGATTTCAGCACACGCCTTCGCGTCAAGTGTGCTTAATCCGTTTACTACCTCCTGTGCGTTGGCGCTACCAGCGGCAAACGCAACCATCATGGCGATGATGGATTTGAAAAAGCTTGTTGCTTTCATAAGTCTGATTTTTTTATTTTATTTTTTATTTATTTTCAAAGAAATCTAACCAACGCGGAAACATCAGTCAGAACAAAAAACAAAATAAACATCTCAAACTATCCCAGAATTAAATAAACATAGTCAAAACCCCTTGGGAACTAACTTTGATAATAACTCTAAAATAATTTGAAATGCCTAATAATGTTTTTACTACAAACACTATAACATATTTATTTCTTATTTTCAATACTTTTTTCGATATTTCTGTCAATTTGGACTCGGCTAACCTCGCTTTTTTTAAACAAATAGACTTTAAATAACGCAAAGGGAGCTGAACACAATGTGTTCAACTCCCTTTATCCGATTCGTTAGTTCCCATATTGGGAAAGATTGGTCTTACCGAACAATGTAATGGGCAAGCTAACGCCAAACTCTAACCCCACATTGTGAGCGTTTGACATATTGTGACGGGTTGCGCCACGAAAATTAGCTTTTGCCCATACCTGATAAGCAACACTACCCTGATGGGGACGGAATTCAAAAGTGACTTTTGCCACTCCTGAAAAGTAGTTACCCCAGCTTGACATTTCACCAACAACTTCATCCTTATCGTTGATAAGGGGAGTTGTTTTGGTCTTCTGCCAAGTGTAGCGCACGCCACCACCTACCCATATACGATAGGTGTCCCATGCTCCAAAAGACAACAGCTTATAATAAGCCATTGCCTCTGTGGCAACCGTATTGTAACGGTCACCGTCGGCATAGGTTGTCTGCCCCCACTGTCCTCCAACGCTAACGGCAAATTTCTTGCCGTTATATTGGAGTTCGGCTCCGGCAACGACACCAGCCTTACCATCCTGCAGCGAAACGCCGGCAAGAGGAGCCACACGCAGACCATTCTTATCTTTGGTCGACGTGGGAACGCTGATGGTGTCACCAGTTGAAGTTGTTACCTCCAACCAACGTGTGTCCTGCGGACCACGGTCTTTGGTGACAACTTCGAGAGCAGCATTAGCCTCAAGCGCTGCGCGCTTTAAACTTGCCACCTCATCACTCTCGAGAGCAACGGCAACCACCTCGGTAGCAGCAGCTACACCTTTAACAACTGAAACGTTGTCAAAGGGTATCTCTTTCTTGGAAAGAGATGCCACCATAGCCTCGGTCACGCCCTCTCCAGAAAGGAGAGTTTGAAACGCAACCTCTGCTCCCTTAAGGTAAGCCTTGCGGGTTACCTTAACGGCAGATACGCTACCGGTTGTCCTATTGCGGACGTTAATGCTGGATACACCGACGAGCGTATCAGCAGGGTTTTTCACTAGGATTTCAGCACACGCCTTCGCGTCAAGTGTGCTTAATCCGTTTACTACCTCCTGTGCGTTGGCGCTACCAGCGGCAAACGCAACCATCATGGCGATGATGGATTTGAAAAAGCTTGTTGCTTTCATAAGTCTGATTTTTTTATTTTATTTTTTATTTATTTTCAAAGAAATCTAACCAACGCGGAAACATCAGTCAGAACAAAAAACAAAATAAACATCTCAAACTATCCCAGAATTAAATAAACATAGTCAAAACCCCTTGGGAACTAACTTTGATAATAACTCTAAAATAATTTGAAATGCCTAATAATGTTTTTACTACAAACACTATAACATATTTATTTCTTATTTTCAATACTTTTTTCGATATTTCTGTCAATTTGGACTCGGCTAACCTCGCTTTTTTTAAACAAATAGACTTTAAATAACGCAAAATCACCTCAATATCATTCCTCTTTACATTTAAAACAGTATTTGCTAAAATCCCCAAAGTTTGATTTTTTATTGGAGTGAACGTAATATGTCTTATAAACAAGAACAAGGTTTAGACAAGCAGTTTAATGCTGAAGAAATTGAAAAACGCTGCGATGCATATTGGGGCGCAAACGAAATCTATAAATATGACGCCAAACAAAGCCGTGACAATAGCTTTATGATTGATACCCCGCCGCCCACCGTTTCCGGTTCTTTGCATATCGGGCATATTTTCAGCTACACCCAAACCGACATCATCGCCCGCTACCAGAGAATGCAGGGCAAAGCGGTGTTTTACCCCATCGGCTGGGATGATAACGGTTTGCCGACCGAGCGCCGTGTTCAAAACTACTATAACATCACCTGCAACCCCAAAGTTGCTTATGACCCGAATTTCAAACCGGTTCATATCGAAAACAGCAAAGACGAACGCAAAGAAATCTCGCGTAAAAACTTTATTGAGGCTTGCGAAACCCTAACCGCCGAAGACGAAAAGATTTTTGAAAACGTTTTCCGCCGTATCGGACACTCTTATGACTGGAATTTGACTTATTCCACCATCAGCCCCAAATCAATCAAACTTTCACAGCAATCTTTCCTCGATTTATATAAAAAAGGCAAACTCCTCGCCGTTGAAGCCCCGATTATGTGGGATGTCACATTCAAATCTGCCGTTTCCCAAGCCGAAGTGGAAGATAAAGAAATGGAAGGCTTTTTCCACGATATTCGTTTTAGCGTTAAAGACAGCAACGAAACCTTTACTATCGCCACCACCCGTCCGGAATTGTTAGCCGCCTGCTTGGCAATTGTGGCTCATCCGGATGACGAACGCTATAAACACCTTTTCGGCAAAACAGCCATTGTGCCGCTGTTTGATATTCCTGTTCCGATTGTTCCGTCCGAACACGCCGAAAAAGACAAAGGAACCGGCATTATGATGGTTTGCACTTTTGGCGACGCCGCAGACGTTGCATGGTGGAAAAAATCCGGTATGCCGATTAAACAAATTATCGGAATGGATGGCAAAATTTTAAACATCACCTACGGCGAGGGCGTGTTCACAACCTTAAACAAAGAAGAGGCTCAAAAGAACTTTAACCAGATTATCGGCTTGCCCGCACACATTGCCAAGAAAAAAGTTGCGGAAATGCTGAAAGAGCAAGGTTTCTTAATCGGCGAACCGAAAAAGATTGTTCATCCGGTTAAATTTTACGAAAAAGGCAATTTGCCGCTCGAGTTCGTTTCTTCCCGCCAGTGGTTTATTAACCTGATGGATATGAAAGAGGAAATGCTCAAAGCCGGACGCCAAATCGAATGGCTGCCGTCTTATATGCAACACCGCTTTGAAACCTGGACAGAGGGCTTAAACCAAGACTGGTGCATCAGCCGCCAGCGCTATTTCGGCGTTCCGTTCCCTGTTTGGTACAAAGTGGATGCCAACGGCAATATTGATTACAACAGCATTATCCTGCCTGATGAAAGCCAATTGCCGATAGACCCGATGGCAGACGTACCTGCAGGCTACACCGAAGCACAACGCAACCAGCCAAACGGTTTTGCCGGCGATACGGACGTTATGGATACTTGGGCAACATCTTCCCTGACCCCGCAAATTGCCTTGGCACAAGCTGAAGAGGGCTCAAACCTTTCTATGCCGTTTGATATTCGCCCGCAGGCGCACGACATCATCCGCACATGGGCGTTTTACACCGTTGCCAAAAGCTTAATGCACGAAAACACTATCCCGTGGTATAAAACGCTCATCAGCGGTTTTATTCTCGACCCGGACCGCAAAAAAATGAGCAAATCCAAAGGAAACGTTGTTACCCCGATGCACCTGATTGAAAACCACTCGGCAGATGCCGTCCGCTATTGGGCAGCCAAAGCCAAACTGGGCGCCGACACGGCTTTTGAAGAAAAAATGATGCAGCAAGGGCGCAAACTCGTTGTGAAAATCTACAATGCCAGCAAGTTTGTGTTTATGATTGTCGGCAACTCAACTTCTGCCGATTATACCAAAGACATCACAAACACGCTTGATAAATCTTGGGTTAAAAAACTTGCCGATACCGTTAAAGCTGCCAAACAGAGCTTTGAAAACTTTGACTATTCTTTGGCATTAGACGCCATTGAAACCCGTTTCTGGGATTTCTGCGACAACTATGTTGAGATTGTTAAAAAGCGTGCTTACTCCGAAGACAACGCCTCCGCAATCGCCACATTAAAGCTTTCACTTGATACCTTTATCAAACTGTTAGCGCCGTTCTGCCCGTTTATCACCGAAGAGGTTTATCAAGCCCGCCCGTGGAAACAGGCTGCCGATATTTCCGTCCACAAAGAACTTTGGACACCACTAAACGGTTTGGCTGATTTTGCGGCAACGGATTCGCTGTTATATGACACAACCTCTGCTGTTTCAACTGAAATCCGCAAGCAAAAAACAATAGAAAACAAATCGCAGAAAAACCCCGTCTTAAGCTTAACCATCAAAGCAAACGAAAAGACTATCGCTTGCTTAAAAGCTAACGACAGCGATTTGCTAAACGTGGGAAACATTGTTGAAAACGGTATTTCTTACGAACCGGCACAAGAACTCTTAATCGAAAATATCAAACTCGATCAAGATTTTGTTCCGGAAAAGAAAAAATAAAATATAAAAACGAAAAACCCCGCTCCTCCGGCGGGGTTATATTTTATCTCTGTTTTTTCCTTAACAAAATATACAAAGCCCCTGCCCCGCCCATCGATTCGGACGGATTCTTAAACGCAAGAATAAGCGGGCTGATTTCTGACTTTGATAACCACTCGGGAACAGCCTTGCGCAAAACACCTTTGCCGCTGAAAGGCACGTCATCCCATCCTTTTCCTGTCACAATCAAGATGCACCGCTTGCCGCAATTATACGCTTGTTTCACAAAGTCGCACACTTGTTCAAAAGCCGCCTTTTCCGTCACTCCGTGTAAATCAAGCGTTGCCTCAACCTTATAAACTTCCCGCTTAAAACGCTTTGCCAATGCGCCATCCATTTGCGAAAAATCATCTTTTACAACGTTTTTGCCGCTTTTTAACACATCAAAAGTAACCGTTGTCACCTTATCGCGCCGCAATTCAATCTCTTTAGGAATAATCTCTTCTGTATGCCGATTCGTCTTAAGGCGTCGAACCCCTTTGACAGCCTCTTGCCAACTTTCATCTTCAGTCATAAACTTTGACCTCGGCATTTTTCGGCAATAAAATAAAATAACGCCCTTTAGAATTCATCCGTCCCGCACAGTCAAAAGCCTCTTCGCCGTGCCCCCAAAAATAATCGCCGCGCACGCCGCCTTTTATTGCTCCGCCCACATCTTCCGCCATTACAAGCTTATTAAGAAGAATATTGTCCGGACCAGTCGTTTCCAACCACATCATAGAGCCGAGCGGAATATAGTCTTTGTCAACAGCCAAACTTCTTCCCGCAATCAACGGCAGCCCCATTGCACCCAGCGGACCATCAGCCTCGACGATTTTGTGAAAAATATATCGGTCATTAAGCAACATATTCTTTTTTGCCGATTCGCCATTGCCTTTAAGCCATTCGCGAATTTTCGGCATTGAAGCATCACCTCGCTTAATCAGCCCCTTCTCTAACAAAATTGACCCGATTCCCCGAAACCTATGTCCGTTATTATCTGCATACCCGACACGAATTTGCCGTCCGTCAGGCAATGTTGCCACTGCCGCGCCCTGAATTTGCATAATATATATATCAACCGGATCATCTCCCCACAAAATAACCGGAGCATCCAACTTACCTGCATCAACTTCTTTGCGGGTATAATATTTTATCAGTTTACCATCTTTCACCCGCCCGACCAAGCGCTGATTAGGGAGCTTGGCATCAAAATCCCGCAAATTGATTTCCACCAAATCATTCGGTTTGCCATATATCGGGAATTGATATTTTCCGCCGCGTTCAAAGCTAGCTTTTAATTCCGCCTCATAGTATGATGTAAACTTCCCGTCTGCGCTGCCGTTAACCACCACCGCATACGGCACGAAACTCCGCTCAATATACGATTTTAAATCTTTACCGGATAATGCTGCCATCTTCCGGCAATGCCCCTGATAAGCGCTTAAAGAATATTCAAAATAACTGCTTTTAACCTTTTTCTGTGTTTTCTTTTCCATCACGGCGCAAACATCTTTTAACGCCTTGCCAAATGAGCCTATCTCTTCGCCTTGCCAGTTTTTTAAAGCAGAAAAGCTGCTTTTTTGCAGCTCAAAATGTTTCACATTCGCAGGCATTTCACCCGTATCTTCCCCCCGGCAGGAAGCGAGTAACACCAAGATAAAAAATAAAAGTACACGTCTTAACATTTTTTCGTCGAACACAGTAACCAGTTGTTAATTTTAGGGTTCAAACTCTTTTCAAATGTCCATACATCGGAAATCGTCTGAACATAATTTTCATCACCCTCAATAATATCTCCATCGGCATTTTTCAAAAGATTAACCTGTTCACTGACAAATTTGACAATCAGATTAACTTTTTCATTATCCACAAAATTAACCGATTCGATTTCCGTTTCTACAAAACTGATTAAATCCGATTCGGTCACAATTCCATTTTGCTTGCGTTCGTTAATCACCTTTTCGATTCGTTTTAACAGCTCTTTATTCACCAACATTGATAATGTTTTAACATCTCCCTTGCTAAACGCGGCAAGAATAGTTTCAAACGCTCTTTGCGCACCTTTAATAAATAACTTTTTGTTAAAATTCGGTATTTTAATTAGCTCCTTGTCAAGCGGAGATAATAACGAAATATCAGCAGGTTCGGCAGATTCGTCAAGCGAATGTTTACGGAGTTCTCTATACACCTTATCAAAGTGCTCTTTCGGAATCATTATAACTTTGGTATCATCCGCCCCTGTCCCCAACACGCTCTTGAGTTTGCTGAAAATAACCAAAACCAAAACCAGTAAAAATATAATATCCAAATATCCTGACATTTTCCTTTAACCTCTGTTATGTTTAACATAAATATAGCTCAAATATCTTTATTATCAACTATTATATTTGACGTATAAAAATAAAACCCTATATTATAATCGAAAGAATATTTCAGAAAGGATATAAAAAATGGCAAATACGCAAGAAACTCCCGAATTGGCAATAACTATGCAATACATTAAAGATATGTCGCTGGAAATTCCGCACGCACCGCAAATCTTTACAAAACTAAACACACAGCCCAAATTAAATATAGATTTAAATATCGATGCCAACAAAATTGCTCAAAACCAATACGAAGTCATCCTTAACCTTCGAATTAACGCCGACATTGAAAATGAAAAACTGTTTATTTTTGAGTTAGCTTATGCGGCAGGTTGCCACGCAACAATACCGGAAGAACAAATGGAAACAGCCCTCTTTATCGAAATTCCGACACTGTTATTCCCGTATGCCCGCCAAATCGTTTCTTCAAACTTATCCGAAGCGGGAATGCCGCCGCTTATGCTTGCCCCGGTAGATTTTGCCGCTGTTTATAGAAACAAAAAAGCGCAAGAATCAAAGGTAAACTAAAATGAGATTAGCGCTTTTTCAACCCGATATTCCGCAAAATACCGGCACATTGCTGCGCTTGGGCGCGTGCTTGGATTTGCCTTTGGATATCATTGAACCCTGCGGTTTTATCTTTAATGAAAAAGCAATGAAACGAGCCGGTATGGACTATTTGCATATGGCTTCATACCGGCGTCATAATTCTTGGGAAGATTTTTTAGCATACCGCACCGCTCACCCTGAAGAATATGGCAGAATAATTCTCCTGACAACCCACGCCAGCGAGCCGTATACAAACTTTAAATTCAATCCCAACGATATTATATTGATGGGCAGAGAAAGCGCCGGTGTTCCCGAAGCCGTACACCAAATGGCAGATTCCCGCCTTTTAATACCGATGAATCAAAACGCGCGCTCCATAAACGTTGCCGTTTCTGCCGTGATGGTCATCGGCGAAGCCCTGCGTCAAACAAATTTATTTCCTAAAGCATTAAAATAGCGTTATTTTTAAAAATATTTAAAAATTTTTTAAATTTTTTTCATTTTAGGTATAGATTTGTTCTGAAAAATGTGATATAGTCACAGCGTTTTCATAATAACGCATTACACATCAGGAGGTTTATCCACAATGAAAAAAAGCCCAGTTGTCAGTTTCAGCTCTGGAGAATATGTCGTTTACCCCACCCACGGTGTTGGCAAAGTAACCAACATTGCCAAACAAACCATCGCCGGCAGCGAGTTAGAATTATTAGTCGTTAATTTTGACAAAGACAAAATGACTCTTCGCGTACCGATGGCAAAGTTAGACAAGGTTGGATTGCGTAAAATCTCTGACGACATCACCATGAAAGAAGCTCTTGCCACTTTAAAAGGCAAACCGAGAGTAAAGAAAATTATGTGGTCCAGACGCGCCCAGGAATACGAAAACAAAATCAACTCCGGCAACCCGATTGCCGTTGCAGAGGTTATCCGCGACTTATACCGCAATGAAAATCTGGCAGAACAATCATACAGCGAACGCCAAATATACGAACACGCTGTTGAACGTTTAGCCAGCGAAGTTGCCGTATACGAAAACACATCTATTGAAGAAGCCAGCAAAAAATTACTGGAAACCGTGTCAAGTCGCAATTTCTAAAATATAACCAAAACGACTAAAAGATGGCTCAATGCCATCTTTTTTTTACTTTAAAATCATTTTCCCGTTCCGAGTCCCTCATTAATCTTCCTTAACTCGGAGCATATAAAAAGCCCCTCAAACGAGGGGCTCTGATTTACAAAAACAAAACTATTTCTTTTCAGGAATAACTTCGCCTTCCAAAGTATATCTTTCAACTTTGGCATTATTGCGCAAATCTTCAAAGATTTCAGCAATAACTTGCTGTGTTACCATATTTTTAAGTTGCGGCTCAACATCTTTAAGCTCTAACGGCTTTGATGCTCTTACGTCTTCAACCAAAATTACATGATAACCGAATTCCGTTTTAACCGGAGTTTTAGAATAAGCGCCTTTGTTCATGCTAAATGCAGCTTTAGAAAATTCCGGAACCATCATTTCTTGGGTAAAATATCCCAAATCAACCTGATCTTTAGAATATTCTTTAGCTAATTTAACAAAGTCTTCGCCTTTTTTCAACTTGTTAATAACTTCTTTTGCCGTATCTTCAGAATCAACCAAGATATGTTTTGCCTTGATTTCTTTTTGGCTTTCAAATTTGGAAACATATTCGTCATACAACTTCTTAACGGCCGCATCATTAACTTTTTCATCCACCATTTTTTCCAAATACAATTTGCGAGCCAAATCTTCTTTTGCTGTTACCAACTGTCTTTGGTATTCCGGTGTTTCTTCAATTTTTGCTTTTTGTGCTGCCTGATATACCAATTTGCTGTTTACAAAAACATCAAGCGTTTTAGCATAAAACTCTTCAAACGACACTCTGTCTTTGATTTGCGGATGATCGGCATAGCTTTGTTTCAAATCGTTTATATATACGGTTTCGCCGTTAATTTTAGCTGCAACGCCTTTATCACCGCCGGCATTTGCATTATAAACCTTAAATGACACAAAAGATGCAACGGCAACAACAACTACTGCCACGGCAGAAATTGTAAAACCAACTAATCTTTTTTTCATAAATACCTCCAAAATAAAAAAGTTTTTTTATACTCATCTATTCATATAAACTGATTTATAAAATATTCCAAGTATTTTTTATTTGGCGTTTATAACTTTTGTTGATAGTATTGACTTTATTCCATATAAACACTAAATGTAGCATAAAAGGTAATATAAAAGGTAAAAAAATGTTAACAGATATCGCACGCAAAATTTTTGGCTCTGCCAACGACCGCTTTGTAAAAAAACAATCGAAAATCATCGAACAAATTAACGCCTTGGAAAAAAGTTTTACAGAACTTTCCGATGAAGAATTGAAAAATAAAACGCTGGAGTTCCGCACCCGCTTAAAAGACGGCGAAACTTTAGACGATATTCTTCCCGAGGCCTTTGCTGCCGTACGCGAGGCTGCTAAAAGAACACTGGGGCAACGCCATTATGATGTCCAGCTCATCGGCGGTATTGTTTTACATAAAGGGATGATTTCGGAAATGAAAACTGGCGAGGGCAAAACGCTGGTTGCCACTCTGGCTGCTTATTTAAATGCCATTGAACAAAAAGGCGTACATATCGTAACCGTCAATGACTACCTCGCAAAGCGCGATGCCGAATGGATGGGACAGGTTTACCGCTTTTTAGGGCTCACAGTTGACTACATTGTCCACGAAAAAACGGACGAAGAGCGTAAAGCCGCTTATAACGCCGACATTACCTACGGCACAAACAATGAATTAGGGTTTGACTATCTGCGGGATAATATGAAATTTTCTTTAGATGAACGCGTCCAAAGGGATTTCAACTTTGCAATCGTCGACGAGGTCGATTCGATTCTTATTGACGAAGCCAGAACACCGCTGATTATTTCCGGTGCAGCCGAAGATTCTTCTGAAAAATATATCTTGGTCAACAACATTATTAAAAATATCAACGGTAACGACTACGAAAAAGATGAGAAAGCCAAAAACGTCACCTTAACCGAACTCGGAATGGAACACGTTGAAAAGCTGCTGAAAGAGGCAGGTTTAATTACTGAAGGCGGTTTATATGACATCAAAAACGTACCATTAGTCAACCACGTTAATCAAGCGCTGCGTGCAAACGTAATGTTTACCAAAGATGTCGATTACCTCGTCAGAGATAATAAAGTTCTGATTATTGATGAATTTACCGGCAGAATTATGGAAGGCCGCCGTTACAGCGATGGTCTGCATCAGGCATTAGAAGCCAAAGAAGGGGTTGAGATTCAGTCTGAAAACCAGACTCTTGCCTCAATCACTTTCCAAAACTATTTCCGTTTATATCCCAAATTAGCCGGTATGACCGGAACGGCAATGACGGAAGAGGCAGAATTTTGCGATATTTATAATTTATCTTGCGTAGAAATTCCGACCAACCGACCGATTCTCCGCAAAGACGAGCATGACTGCATCTACCGTACGGAAAAAGAAAAATATAAGGCGATTATTGACACCATTAAAGAATGTCACGCCAAAGGGCAGCCGGTTCTTGTCGGAACAACATCGGTCGAAAAATCCGAAATTATCGCCCAGCTGTTAAAGCAGCAGACAGACATTGAATTTGAAGTCTTGAATGCCAAGCACCACGAACGCGAAGCAGCCATCGTTGCCGAAGCCGGAAGATACGGTGCTGTCACCATTGCAACGAATATGGCCGGTCGCGGAACAGATATTCAGCTCGGCGGCAACGCAGATGTTGCTTTAAAAAAGCGCTTAACCGGCAACGAAACACCTGCTGAAATAGAGAAATTAAAAACCGAAATTGAGGCAGAAATTGCAGAAAACAAGGAGAAAGTTTTAAAAGCCGGCGGTTTATACATTTTAGGTACGGAGCGCCACGAGAGCCGCCGTATTGATAATCAGCTGCGCGGACGTTCCGGTCGTCAGGGCGACCCCGGAACATCAAAATTTTTCCTCTCGCTTGAAGATGACCTGATGCGCATTTTCGGCTCGGAACGTATGTCTGAAGTTTTGCGCCGTTTAGGTCTGCCCGAGGGAGAAGCTCTCGTACATCCGTTTATCAGCAAGGCTTTGGAAAAAGCTCAACAAAAAGTCGAAGAACGCAACTTCGATATTCGCAAAAGTTTGTTAAAATATGATAACGTTATGAATGAACAACGCAAAGTCATTTATGAACAGCGCAAAGAGATTATGTCCACTGATGACATCTCCGAAACGGTTATCGATATGCGCCATGATTATCTTTGTGCAATAATTTATAACAGCATCTGTTTAGGAACTCCGCCGGAAGAATGGAATGTATTGCGTTTACAGCAGGATATTTTTAATGTGACAGGGATGAATCTTCCTATTGACGAATGGGCTCAACGTCCGGAAATTACCAGCGAAGATATGGTCGAGCAGATTTTAAAAGAGGTAGATTCGCGCATTGCCGCCAAAAATGCCGGCATTCCCGAAAGCATTATCCGCTTGGTTGAAAAAAGCATTGTGTTGCAAACATTAGACCAATTATGGAAAGAGCACATCGCCACGCTGGATTTAATGCGCCACACTATTGTTTTGCGTGCATACGGACAAAAAGACCCGCTTAACGAATACAAACGCGAAGCCTTTAATATGTTTTCCGATATGCTGGATATATTAAAAGAAAAGATTACGACCGTAATCTGCCACGCAACCATCCAACAAAACAGTGTGCGGGATGTTAAAGAGCAAGAACAGCGGATGCAAAACCAAAAAACAGAGGCAGTTCACGAAACTTTCGGAGAGCGACCTTCCGTCGCGCCTGAAAACAAATCTTCCGCATCTATTGAAAAACCGGAATGGAACAACATCTCCCGCAACAGTCCCTGCCCTTGCGGAAGCGGCAAAAAATATAAACATTGCCACGGAAAAGTTGCTTAACAGGAAAGAATAATGTCTGAACCTTTATTAGAAATAAAAAATCTATATGCCTCCGTCGGAGATAAAGAGATTATAAAAAACCTCAACCTGACAATCAACAAAGGTGAAGTTCATGCCATAATGGGACCTAACGGCGCCGGCAAATCTTCCCTTTCGTATGTTTTAAGCGGCAAAGACGGCTATAACGTCACCAGCGGCAGCATAACTTTTAAAGGTAAAGACCTATTATCGCAAAACACAGAAGAACGGGCTCGTAACGGTTTGTTTCTATCAATGCAATATCCCACCGAAATTCCGGGAGTTGTGGTATCAAACTTCTTGAAACAATCATTAAATTCCGTTTTAAAATCCCGCAATGAAGAAGAGCTGGATACTATTGCTTTTATGAAATTGCTGAAACAAAAAGCAGCAACATTAAATATCAGCCCGGAAATGTTAAAACGTTTTGTAAACGTCGGATTTTCCGGCGGCGAAAAAAAGCGGTTTGAAACCTTGCAAATGGCTTTATTGAAACCGGATTTCTGCATCTTGGATGAAATCGATTCGGGGCTGGATATTGATGCCCTCAAAACCGTATCAGAAGGCATCAATTCTTTACGCAACGAGCAAAATGCCTTTTTGGTAATCACCCACTATCAACGGTTATTGGAACATATTGTTCCCGATGTCATCCACATTTTTGCAGACGGGCATATTATAAAAACCGGAGATAAAACTCTGGCATCAGAACTCGAAAAATGCGGTTATGCCGATTTTATTAAAGAGGATACGGAATGCCAGCCTCTCCTCTGATACAAAATATTGAGTTATTTTTAGATGATAAGCCGTCTGTTTATGCCCTACGGCAAAAAGCCGGAAGTATTTTAAAAAAAATCGGATTTCCAGCACCGAAAAACGAGGCTTGGAAGTACGAAAACTTAACGGCATTATTAAATCACAACTTCCAGATTAGTACCGATGAACACATCTGCGGACACGACTGCTGCGGACATTCCACCCCCCAAACCCCGTTTATAGAAATTAAATTTTGCCGCGGAAAATTACACATTGAAGAATATAACACACCGCCGGGTTTAACCATAATGCCGCTTCCGTTAGCTTTATATGAGGGAGAGCATAAGCAATACATCTTCAATTCTTTCAATTTGGAGCAACACCCGTTTGCAGCGCTGAATGGGATGTATCTTGAGCAAGGGCTTTGCATACAAGTTCAAAAAGGCACTCATATTAACACTCCCGTACACATCAAATATAACCAAAACAACTGTGAAAATTTGCAGCTTAACATACATAATGTGATAATTGCCGAAAAAGACGCCGCAATTGATATTATTGAAGAGTTTTCCTCAACAACCCCCGAAAGCTATTTCATAAACATTGTCAACGAAATTTACTTAAAATCAAACGCCAAAGTCACGCACTACAAAATCCAGAAAGAAAATTCCCAAGCTTATCATATCGCATTAAATGCAGTTAAGGCACAAAACAACTCTTCCTATAAACAATATTACCTCGCAAACGGTGCAAAATTCAGCCGTAATGAAAACATTATCAATCTTGAACAACCGCAGGCGCAAGCAGAAATATATTCCGCATACACGGCAAAAAAAGACTGTTTAACTGATATAACAACCGATATAAACCACAGACAGCCGCAAACATTTTCAAATCAATACGCCAAAGCTGTATTGGAAGACAACTCAACCGCTGTTTTTCAGGGAAAGATACATATTTTGCCAAATGCCGTCAAAACCTCCGGCAACCAACTGCATAAAGCATTATATTTAAATGATAACGCAACCTTAAACTGCAAACCCGAATTAGAAATATACGCCGATGATGTCAAATGTTCACACGGGGCAAGTTGCGGTGAAATAGATAAAGAACAATTATTTTATCTGACATCCCGCGGCATAGACAAGCAAACCGCAATCGAGCTGCTTACCTCCGCGCATCTAAACGAAATCATCGCGCTCATTCCAAACGGGCAAATCAAAGAATTATTTACCGTTTAATCTTTTTCATTTTTAAAAATGCAGTCTGCCTGCAGTTTCAGCAGAGAAACAACCAGCGCCGCAACAAAATAAAAAACAAACTGCAGGGCAAATTCTCCCGCCAAACTGCTCAACCAAAGCGGAAAAGCCTTTTGCAACACACGAAATATATTACTGGCTTGCTTCATCAGATGAGAAAATAACAATAAATAAAATAAAAACCACGCCACAATCTTATAAATATTATCCACCATCGGCAAAAGGGTCTTGCCAATCCACTGCCATCTTTCCCCATCCAAAAAACGAGCCAAAACAACAGAATTCAACAAAACAGCCAAAGCCGCCAATATAAAAAGCGAAACGACAACAAAAATCGCAAGCTCAACCATCACATCCGGTGTTGCCACTCGCGCATAAAGCAGATATATTCCGCCGCCGATAACCAAAAATGCTGTTAAATACACCAATAAGAAACCGGTAATTTTAACATCGCGCCCATTAACATCTCTCTTGATAACTTCGGCAAACGTCATACCTTTAAAAGCAATCAGCCACCAGCAGTTTATAAAAAGCCCCATCATAAATAATAACAACACAAACAACAACAGCAGCCCTACCGGATTATCCATACAATAAATCCCCCAACCGCTTAACTTTAAAGCACAAGCAAAGCTTTGCCCGAAAATCATAACCAATATTGCCGCTGCCAAAGAAAACAAGCCTATCAGGCTGCTAAAATCCCTAATTTTTTTATAGATGGTTTCAAAAGGAAATGTAATCCCCTGCCAAAAAGGAAAAACAACATTATTTTCATTTTTTTTCTGCATACAACAATCTCCTCAACTATATTTCTTTAACCGCGGAAACTCCCGGAATACTTTTAAGCTTTGTCAATATCATATTATCGGCAAAAGCATACCCGCCCTCAAGCTCAATTCGGACATCCCATTCGTCAAGCTCTGGTTCAATATAAACTTTATTCACGCCGCGCCGGTCAACACCCAAAATCTTTTTTATATCCGCAACCGCCGCAATATTAGCAACAGAAATAATAATTCCTTTTGCCTGTTCTGCAATAGCCTCATCCAACGTTTTCACGCTGTCAATACGGATTCGCGGGTTTTCTTCTTCCGTTTTCTTATCAATCACCAATTTAACCAGCAGCGGACAGCCGCTGTTAATTGTTTCCTCATATTTAGCCAATGCATCCGAAAACATCATTCCCTCAAAATTTTGAGTTGTATCCGACAGCCCCAAAAATGCATATTTATTACCGCTTTTGGCGATTCGTTTTTGAAAACTCTCCACACATCCAGCAATATTGGCTTTAATACTGTCGCCGGTTCTGATATTGGCTAACACCTCCTGACACGTTTTCACGCCGAGTTTTTTCATACTGTCAGCATATATATCAAGCGGATGCGCAGAAAGATAAAACCCGATAGCCGCCGCTTCCAACCGCAGTTTTTCCAAATCCGGCCAATCGGGCGCATCAGATAGTTTCACTTTAGAAGAATACTCTTCCACCCCAAACAACGAAGATTGCACGCTCGTTTTCATATCTGTTGCCGAAGAAATATTTTTCAAAATCAAATCAATGTTTGCAAACAACTTGCCGCGTTTCTTCTCAATGCTGTCAAACGCGCCAGCTTTAATCAGCTGCTCTAACTGTTTACGATTAAGCTGTTTTGCATCCACACGATTAATAAAATCAGATATATCCTTAAACTTACCGCCCTTTTCGCGCGCCTCGACAATCGCATTCATATTCGATTCGCCAACACCTTTAATCGCTCCTAATGCATATCTTAATTTGCCGTTCTGTACGCTGAATTTTGCCAAAGATTCATTAATATCGGGCTTTAACACCTCGATTCCCATTGCCTTGCACTCGGCTTTAAAACCGGCGAGTTTATCCGTATTTGTAATATCCAAATCCATAACCGCGCACATAAATTCCACCGGAAAATGCGCTTTAAGATATGCCGTATGATAAGACACTAAAGAATACGCCGCAGCATGGGATTTATTAAATCCGTAAGACGCAAATTTTTCCATCTGGTCAAAAATGCTTTTTGCCACATCCTCGTCAATACCGTTTTTAATTGCCCCTTCGGTAAACATAATACGCTGCTTCGGAATTTCATCGCGCATTTTTTTACCCATCACCTTACGCAGCTTATCCGCACCGCCCATCGTATAGCCCCCCAGCTCGCGGGCAATCATCATAACCTGCTCTTGATAAACCATAATGCCGTACGTTTCTTTTAAAATCGGCTCCAGTTTCGGGTGTAAATACTGAATTTCCTCCTCGCCGTGCTTACGTTTAATAAATGTCGGAATATTATCCATCGGTCCAGGGCGATAAAGCGACACAATCGCGATTAAATCTTCAAAACGGTCCGGTTTGATTTGCTTATGCACATCTTTCATACCCGCCGACTCGAACTGGAACACGGCAGTAGTCTTACCGTCTTGCAGCATTTTGTATGTATCGGCATCATCCAGCGGCACGGCTTCCATATCCAGATCAATTCCCTGCGCCCGCTTAATCCAGTCCACCGCTCGTTGAATAACCGTTAAAGTTTTCAAACCCAAAAAGTCAAATTTAATCAAACCGGTTTCTTCAACATATTTCATATCATACATCGTCACCGGCATATCAGCCCGCGGATCTTTATAAAGCGGCACAAGCTGTTCCAGCGGTCTGTCGCCGATAACCACGCCAGCCGCATGCATACCCGAGTTGCGGTATAATCCCTCAAGCTTAATCGCAATTTCAAAAAGTTTGTTCACCTGCGGGTCATTTTGGCGTAATTCTTCTAACTCCGGTACCATCTCCAAAGCTTCAGGCAAAGTCGGGTTTTTGCCTTGTGCCCCCGCCGGAATCATTTTAGATATTTTATCCGCCTGTGAATATGGCATTTGCAGCACGCGCGCCACATCGCGGATAACCGCTTTCGATTGCAATTTGCCATATGTAATAATTTGCGCCACATGGTCAAAACCATATTTTTCTTGCACATATTCAATCGTTTTATACCGATTCTCTTGGCAAAAATCGACGTCAAAGTCCGGCATATTAACGCGTTCCGGATTAAGAAAACGCTCAAACAGCAAATCAAGCTTTAACGGGTCAAGTTCCGTAACTTTCAAAGACCACGCCACAATCGAACCTGCACCCGAACCACGCCCCGGACCAACCGGCACGCCATGCCCTTTAGACCATTTAATAAAGTCCGACACGATAAGAAAATATCCCGGGAATCCCATTTTCTTAATAACGCTTAACTCATATTCAAGCCGCGCATAATAGCGCTCGTCAATTTCAGCCTTTTGCTCTGCGGTCATCCCCTCAAAATAAACCGCTTTTTGCATCCTCTCATCAAGTCCCCGATAGGCTTCTTCGGTAATAAACTCGTCTTGCGTTTTCCCTTCCGGACATTCAAAAATCGGCAATAGCGGATCAACCTTTTTGGAAAGGTAATTACACAGTTTTGCAATCCGAACAGTATTGTTGACAGCTTCCGGCAAATCGGAAAACAGCTCAACCATTTCCTCTTCCGTACGCAACCGGTTATTAATTGAAAACTTGCGCCGATTCTCATTGGCCACATATTCGCCGGCAGAAATACATACCAACGCATCATGCGCCTCAAACATATCTTCGTCTAAAAAGAAAACCTCGTTTGTCGCCACCAGCGGAATATTATGTTTATAAGCAAAATCAATAAAAGTTTCTTCCGTCCGCTGTTCTTTTTCTGTCCCGATTCGCGAAATTTCCATATACAGCCGGTCTTGAAAAATCTCTTTGAGCTTAAGCGTGAATTCTTCCGCCTCTTCTTTGCGATTCTCTAAAAGCAGCCGCCCGATTGTTCCCTCAACCCCGCCGGTCAAAGCAATCAAACCGCCGTTAAAATTCTGCAAATTCTCTAAAGTCAGCTGCGGCGACCATCCTTTTTCGGTATTGTCCAGATAAAACCGTTTCATCAGTTTCATAATATTGCCGTACCCCTCGGCATTCATCACCAAAAGAACGATTTTATCCGGATCTTGTTCCTTGCCTTTAGATTTCATTATGTCATCAGAATCGGCATTACGGAGTAAAAATTGACACCCCATAATCGGCTTAATCCCCTCATCTGCCGCATATTTGGAAAAAGCCTTTCCGCCAAACATATTTGCCGAGTCAGTCACCGCCACCGCCGGCACGCCCATATCATGCAATTTATGAATAAGAGTAGGCAGCATAATCGCGCCTTCCGCCAGCGAATACGCGGTATGAACTCTCAAATGCACAAACTTCGGGTCTTTCATTATTATATCCTGTTAATCATTTAACCGGATTCTATCACATACTTCTAATATCTCAACAATTATTATTGTTATATAACCAAAAGGGAATACAGAAATTAACCTTGAAATATAAATCTCTTTTCAATAGACTTAACACATAAAAAAATAACTTTACGGAATAAGCTTATGTCTGAAACATTTTGTTTACACAACGCCACCCTCTTAACCGGCTTTTCCATAATGGAAAAATGCGCAGTTTATATCAAAAACCGCAAAATTGCCGATGTTTTTAAAGAAGAAAGATTAACTCAAAAACAGTTTTCTCCCGATACTAAAATTATAGATGTCAACAATGCATACATTTCCCCCGGCTTTATTGACACACACATCCACGGCATTGGTGGATTCGGAACAGATGACCAAAGCAGCGATTCCATCCTTAAAATGTCCGAACTGCTGCTTGAATATGGCGTCACATCGTTTATCCCCACTCTTTATGCCGCGAAAGAAGAGCAGTTAATTAACAACATCCGTGCCGTCACTTCTGCAATGGGCAAAGAAACCGGCGCAAAAATATTAGGCATTCACCTGGAGGGTCCTTTTATCTCTCCCGAGCGGCTTGGCGTTCAAACGCCGGATTCAATATCTCCCGTTGACATAGATTTAATGAAACGCCTTTGGGAAGCCTCCGATGGAAAAATTATCAATATGACCGTTGCTCCCGAGCTTAAAGGAATGCGGGAACTCGCTCTTTATTGCATAAAAAAAGGCATTATCCTCCAAGCCGGACACACAAACGCCACATACGAGCAAATGGTTGAGGGAATGCAGGTGCGAATAATGCACATAACTCACTTGTTTAACGCCATGAGCCGTATTCACCATCGCAACCCCGGCGCTGTCGGCGCTGCTTTTATACATCCGGAATTATCTTGCGAACTAATTGCAGACGGTATTCATATCGACCCGAATTTAATAAAAATGCTGGTGCAATTTAAACCGGCAGATAAATTAGTGCTTATAACCGATTCGCTAAAGCCCACCAAACAAAAAGGCGACATACTCTATGCTAACGGCGAAGAAGTTTATCTCGATAAATGTTTTTACCGCAAATCAGACAATGTAATAGCCGGCTCTTCGCTAACAATGATTGACGGCGTGAAAAACCTCATATCTTGGGGACTTTCCCCCGATTTAGCCATTAAAATGGCATCAACCAATCCGGCACGTCTGATGAATCTGAAAAACAAAGGTTTTCTAGCCCCCGGTTACGATGCTGATTTAGTTATATTTAATAAAGAGTGCGATATTTTAGGAACGGTAATCAACGGAAACCGGCAACATTTTAAAATCTGAAAAGGAGAACAACAATGCGTTTAATAATCAAAAACACCCCACAAGACTGTGCCAACTGGACGGCAGATTATATAGCAGATAAAATCAATAGCTTTCAGCCCACACCGGACAAGCCTTTTGTTCTCGGACTTCCCACCGGCTCTTCACCGTTGCCCACATACCAACGCCTCATAGAACTCTGCCAAACAGACAAAGTATCTTTTGCCAATATCGTCACTTTTAATATGGATGAATATATTAACTTACCGCCCGAACACCCACAAAGCTATCATTACTTTATGCACGAAAACTTTTTCAAACACATTGATATAAAACCGCAAAACATAAACATTTTAAACGGAATGGCAAAAGACCTGACAGAAGAAGCCGCCAAATATGAAACCAAAATAAAACAATACGGCAAAATCAATTTATTTTTAGGCGGTGTCGGAGAAGACGGGCATATTGCTTTTAACGAACCGGGCTCATCGTTGGTTTCACGCACCCGCGTCAAAACTCTGACAACCGACACACGCAAAGTAAACGCCCGTTTCTTTGATAATGACATAAACAAAGTTCCCGAAACAGCCCTGACTGTTGGCGTCGGCACAATTTTAGACGCCGAGGAAGTTGTCATCTTGATTACCGGGCACAAAAAAGCCCGTGCGCTGCAACAAGCTGTTGAAGGCGGTGTCAGCCAAATGTGGACCATCAGCGCCCTGCAGCTGCACCCCAAATCCATTTTAGTATGTGATGAAGATGCCACCGACGAGCTGAAAGTTGCCACCGTTAAATATTTCAAAGATATCGAAAAATAACGTTTTCTTTTATTACCCAAACAATCAAAACTTTTCTTTTCTCGTTATATACACACACTGCTAATCACAAAAAAGAGCGCTTAAACAAGCGCCCTTTTTTAATGTTTTAATATAAACTGACTATTATTCGTATTTTGCCTCTGCACCGTTTTCATAAACATCTTGAGCATCATCAAAATTACTCTTCAAAACTTTTCCAAGTTTCGCCGCTGAATCGGCTGTATTTTCAGCCGATTCGCTATGCAATGTAACTTTTAAATACTCCAGCTGTTCTTCCGGCGTTACACCTGCAAAACCCCACCAAGCAGCAGAGCCTGCGGCAACCAGCGCAATAAGAATAACAATTGCTTTCATCGCCTGAAATCCTTATTTTTTCAAAATGGATTTACCAGCATAGATAGCAGCATCACCCAACTCTTCTTCAATTCTGATGAGCTGGTTATATTTTGCCATTCTGTCTGTTCTGGACATAGAACCGGTTTTAATCTGACCGCAGTTTGTTGCAACGGCAATATCAGCAATTGTTGTATCTTCTGTTTCGCCGGAGCGGTGAGATAACACAGCCGTATATTTGTTGCGTTGAGCCAAATCAACTGCTTTCATCGTTTCAGTCAAAGTACCGATTTGGTTAACTTTAACCAAGATGGAGTTAGCAACACCTTTTTCGATACCCATAGCCAAACGTTTCGGATTCGTCACAAACAGGTCATCACCAACCAACTGAACTTTGTCGCCGATTGTATCTGTTAACATCTTCCAACCTTCCCAATCGTCTTCAGCCATACCGTCTTCAATTGAGAAAATCGGGAATCTTTCGCACAAATCTTTGTAGAATTCTACCATCTGCGCATTAGTATAAGACTTGCCTTCGCCTTTCATCTCATACTTGCCGTTTTCATAAAATTCGGAAGAAGCGGCATCAATTGCCAAAACAACATCTTCACCCGGAACAAAACCGGCGTCTTTAATAGACTGAACAATAAAGCTCAAAGCTTCTTCGGCAGACTGCAAATTCGGAGCAAAACCGCCCTCATCACCAACGTTTGTGTTATGACCGGCAGCTTTCAAATTTTTCTTCAATGTATGGAAGATTTCAGCGCCCATACGGATAGCTTCTTTAATAGACCCTGCAGAAACCGGCATAATCATAAATTCTTGAATATCAATCGGATTATCTGCGTGCTTGCCGCCGTTAACAATGTTCATCATCGGAACCGGCAAAGTGCGTGCCATCGTACCGCCCAAATAACGATATAAAGGCAAGCCCAGTTCATCAGCCTGCGCTTTAGCAACAGCCATAGAAACAGCCAAAATAGCATTTGCACCCAATTTGCCTTTGTTTTCCGTACCGTCCAACTCAATCATTGTGGTATCAATATCAATTTGGTCTTCAGATTCGCAGCCGATTAAAGCTTCGCTGATAGCTTCGTTAACATTGCTTACAGCTTTTTCAACACCTTTGCCCATGTAACGGCTTTTATCACCATCACGAAGTTCAACAGCTTCGTGTACACCTGTGGAAGCACCGGACGGAACAGCTGCGCGCCCGAAAGCGCCGGACTGCAGCAAAACATCTGCTTCAACAGTCGGATTTCCGCGGGAATCCAAAATTTCTCTTGCATAAATATCAACGATTGTACTCATTATACACTCCTATTATTAAAATTAACTGCCGTTTAATATACCTTTTCGGATTATAAAGTCAAGATTCTTCTCATTTTTTCGCTCTTATTTAAATGAAACAAAATCCTTGTAAAATAATAAAAAAATGCTAAACTGACTGATAGTGGACTTTATTTTGGAGAAAACGTATGTTTACAATGAAATGGCACTATCGGTTTATGGAACTCGCAAAGCTTGTTGCCACTTGGTCTAAAGACACCTCAACCAAAACCGGCGCCGTAATTGTCGGTCCGGATAAAGAAATCCGCGCCACCGGTTATAACGGTTTTGTCCGCGGCGTAGATGATGACGTTTTTGAGCGTTTTGAACGTCCCACAAAATACGACTTTTTCGAACATGCCGAAAGGAATGCCGTTTATAATGCCTGCCTTTGCGGAACTTGTGTCAAAGGCTGTGTTTTATATGCCACTCATTTTCCCTGCACTGACTGCACAAGAGCTATCATCCAGTCCGGCATTAAACTGGTTGTAACCAACCCTCTTAAAATAGATAAAAATACGCCGCAAAACACTTGGCGCGACCGCATAACTTATTCCGAGCAAATGCTCAATGAAGCCGGTGTCGAGCTGCTTATTTTGCCCCCTCAAGAATAAAAAAAACTTTAACCCCGCTTTAAA
This sequence comes from uncultured Alphaproteobacteria bacterium, assembly GCA_910576955.1. Taxonomy (GTDB): domain Bacteria; phylum Pseudomonadota; class Alphaproteobacteria; order RF32; family CAG-239; genus CAG-267. The sequence goes on from CAJTJB010000005.1 coordinate 52,819, forward strand.
TGCGCTAATCCGTACTTATATTGCAACTACATTTAGCCAATACCTTGATTTTATAGGAGATATAAATGAAAGTTTTAATAACGGACGAACAATCACTATTCAGGGACGGATTATCTTTAAGATTGAAACAAATAAATCAGGATATTGTTATTCTGCAGTCCTCAAGCCTTGCGGAAATGCAAAAAATACTATCCAAAGAAACAGATATTGACATCTTAATTTTGGATATAGACTTGGCAGAACTTAATGCTACAGAAATAATAAGTAAAATCAAAACATTAGCACCAAACACCAAAATTGTTGCCATTTCTTCTTCCGAAGACACCAGAAACATCAAAAAAATTTTGTCCTGCGGCGTCAAAGGATACATCCCCAAGCGCTCAGATAGCAACATCTTAAGCGGTGCATTAAAACTCATTTTAGACGGCGGAACATATATCCCGCCTGCAATGTTAGACAATGGCGTAGACTACGGCTCTTATCAAACAAACAGCCCTTTAAAGAAAAATCTGACAAACCGCCAGTCACAAGTACTTGATTTAATTGCACAAGGCAAGTCAAACAAGCAAATAGCTTACGATATGGGCGTATCAGAAGCCACTGTCAAATTGCATATTAACGCCTTGCTCCGCTGCCTGAAAGTAAACAATCGTACTCAGGCTGTCATCACCGCTCAAAAAATGGGATTGATATAAGCTTAAAGATTATTTTACCTTTTGCTTATTACAATACAGCCAAATAACAAGCCGGAGAAAATTTTATGACATACCTGATAATCGGTTTTATTTTTGGTTTTTCGATTCCCTATTTGGCACGCCGTTTTTCCAAATTTATGCCTGCCACTTTTGCCTATGCGCTGTATCGCATTTTTTGCATAAATAAACGCGTTCCCCGCAGCAAAAGGCTGGCTAATCACAAATACCGCCAACTAACCCGCAGATACTTTATGCGTTCTCTGGGCTGGGGAATAATCACCGCAGCTATTACCTTCCTCACCTCGCAAGTACTGCCTTCTGCAGAAACACCTTGGATTGTTTTCCTCATTATCGTTTTATTTATTTTAATGGAAATAGATAAACGAATGTTTCTCCTGCCGGATTTATTAACCGTACCCTTGCTGATTGGCGGATTCGCCTACGCGGCATTTGCCGGCGAACTTCTGGGATATAATAACGCAGACGCCGCACAAAACAGCGCACTGGGCGCAGCTTTTGGTTATTTTATACCCGTTATCGCATCTCTATTTTTAATCAAAAAACATCCGGATGTTTTTGGCGGCGGGGATATCAAGTTATTGGCTGCCCTCGGGGCTTGGCTCGGCTTTGTAAACATCCCGTATATTATTTTAGCATCTTGTCTTATTTTTGCAGTTTCTTGTTTTATTAACAAACAACGCCAAGGCGCTTTCGGACCCTCAATAGTGTTGGCAGCCCTAATTATATTATTTTTGTTAGAATACTAAAAAAGAGGGCGCAAAGCCCTCTTTCTTTTTGTTTCAAAAAACAATTATTTCGCAGCCGGTCCAAACTTATTGTCTTCTGCATCCCCTGGCATACAGAACAAGAACAACAATGCCAAACCGCCAATAAACGGAATTAAGGCAATCAGATAAAACCAACCGGAAAGGTTCAAGTCATGCAAACGGCGAATGCCCAGCCCGATACTCGGAACAATCAAAGCAATACCATAAAGCAAAGAAAGAATTGCCAAAACCGGAATAATCAAAATAACAATATTGAATGCAATGCTAATCAATAAAGAATACAACACAAACATCCAGTAATCGCGGCGTGTTGCTCTGCCATCAAACTTTGCATAATTATTTTTCAGATAATCAACAAAGTATGTATTAAACCCATTCTTAAATTTCTCACCGTTAACATCTTTAACACTTTTAAAAGCTTCGGCAATATCATGTCCCATACTCTTTAATAAAGCTTTCAAATTATTAGTATCTTTCAAAGAATTAAAATCCATAACATCATCTCCTAAATTTTACACAACCCAAAGGTCAACAGATTTATATCTGTCCTCATAATGCTTTTATAATTTAATCAATTCAATCAAAAATAAAAGATATATACAAAAAACCCGTCAGCATTTCTGCCAACGGGCTTTTTACGCTATATGCTAATTTTAATAATTAGCAAGCTTTTTTGCAGCAGCAGCCTTCTTTAGCTGCATCAACAGCTTTCGGCTGACCTTTTTGCTTAACTGCAGCTTGAGCAGCAGCCAAACGCGCTACCGGTACACGGAACGGAGAGCAGGATACATAATCCAACCCGCAAGAATTGAAGAATTCAATAGATGCAGGGTCGCCACCATGCTCGCCGCATACGCCCAAGTGCAAATCAGGATTAGTCATACGACCCTGAACACAAGCACGTTTAACAAGTTTACCAACGCCTTCAACATCAATAGATGCAAACGGATCTGCAACATAAACGCCTTTAGCTCTGTAGCAATCCAAAATAGCACCGGTATCGTCACGGCTCATACCCAAAGTTGTTTGTGTAAGGTCGTTTGTACCAAAACCGAAGAATCCGGCAGATTCTGCAATGTTTTCAGCCTGCAAAGCAGCTCTCGGCAATTCAATCATCGTACCAACAAGGTAGTCAATCTTCTTGCCTTTTTCAGCAAATACTTTTTGAGCTGTTGTATCAATGATGTTCTTGCAGATATCAAGTTCTTTTTTAGAACCGATTAACGGAACTTCAATTTCAGGAGTTACTTTAATACCTTTGTCTTGGCATTCCAAAGCAGCTTCCAAAATGGCACGTGTCTGCATTTCGCAAATTTCCGGATATGTAACGGCCAAACGGCAGCCACGGTGACCCAACATCGGGTTCAATTCGTGCAACTTTTCAGCGCGTGTCTTAACCTGTTCCAAAGTCATACCCATTTTGTCAGCCAATTCCTGCATTTCAGCATCTGTGTGCGGCAAAAATTCATGCAACGGCGGGTCAAGCAAACGAACTGTTACAGGCAGACCGTCCATAATCGTAAACAAGTCAATAAAGTCTTGTTTCTGATAAGGCAACAAACGAGCCAAAGCAGCACGGCGACCTTCTTCTGTATCAGACAAAATCATAGCGCGCATATCAGCAATACGGCTGGCATCAAAGAACATATGTTCCGTACGAGCCAAACCGATACCTTCTGCACCGAAATCACGAGCTTGTTTAGCATCTTTCGGAGTTTCGGCATTTGCACGAACTTTCATCGTTTTGATTTCATCAACCCAAGTCATCAACTTACCGAAATTACCGGTCATTTCAACTTGAACAGTCGGAATTTTGCCTTCGATAATCTGACCTTTAGCACCATCCAAAGATACCCAGTCGCCTTCTTTGATAACAGAACCGGATTTTGTAGACATTGTTTTAGCTTTGTAGTCAATAACAATATCGGTAGAACCGGAAACGCAAGGAGTACCCATACCGCGAGCAACTACGGCAGCGTGAGAAGTCATACCGCCGCGAGCTGTAATCACGCCTTGAGAAGCATGCATACCGCCAATATCTTCAGGAGAAGTTTCGTTACGGATAAGGATAACTTTCTCACCTTTTGCAGCCCAAGCTTCTGCATCTTCCGCATTAAATACGGCACGACCAACAGCAGCACCCGGAGAAGCCGGCAAACCAACAGCGATAACTTTCTTTTCAGCTTTCGGGTCCAACATCGGGTGTAATAACTGATCAAGCTGATCTGCACCAACGCGCATAATAGCTTCTTCTTTGGTCAGCATACCTTCTTCATACATTTCAACAGCCATACGAACGGCAGCTGCAGCGGTTCTCTTACCGTTACGGCATTGCAACATCCACAATTTACCGTGTTCAATGGTGAATTCCATATCCTGCATATCTTTGTAGTGCGCTTCAAGATTGTTGCGAACATCAACCAATTCCTGATAAAGATGCGGCCATTTTTCTTCCAAAGAAGTGCCGTCGCCTTTAGAAGCCATCGGTTGCGGTGTACGAATACCGGCAACAACGTCTTCACCTTGTGCGTTAACAAGATATTCGCCATAGTAAACGTTTTCACCTGTTGCAGGGTCGCGGGAGAAACATACGCCGGTAGCGCAGTCATCGCCGGCATTACCGAATACCATCGTCTGAACGTTAACGGCTGTACCCCAGTCACCCGGAATATTGTTTAATTTACGATAAGTAATTGCGCGGTCAACCATCCAAGAACCGAATACAGCGCCGATACCTGCCCACAATTGATCCCACGGATCTTGCGGAACAACTTTACCCAATTTCTGACCGATTTCTTTATATTCTTTTACTAATTCTTTCAAATCGTCAGCAGTTAAATCTGTATCAGACTTATATCCTTTGGATTTTTTCATATTTTCCAAAGCTTCTTCATACAAATCCAAATCAGCGCCCAACACAACGTCAGAGAACATTTGTAAGAAACGACGATAAGAGTCATAAGCAAATCTTTCACTGCCGGAAGCTTTTGCCAAAGCTTTAACTGTTTCATCATTCAAACCGAGGTTTAAAACTGTATCCATCATACCCGGCATAGAAACACGCGCACCGGAACGTACAGAGAATAACAACGGATTGTTAGCGTCAGCAAATTTCTTACCCATAATACCTTCAACATATGCTACAGCCTGACGAACTTGATCTTTTAAATCAGCCGGATAAGTTTTGTTATTATCGTAGTAATATGTACAAACTTCTGTTGTTACCGTAAATCCCGGAGGAACAGGCAAGCCAACTTTGTTCATTTCTGCCAAGTTAGCACCTTTACCGCCGAGGAGATTTCTCATGGAAGCATCGCCTTCGGCTTTGCCGTTACCAAATGTATAAACCCATTTACTCATGGTTATAGAGCTCCTATCAGCTTAAAGTTAGTTAAAAACAGCCGCAATACAAAACATGCACGTTATGCACGCGGCAGAACGATAAATTCTGACAAGAACTTATAACAAAAATTTTGAATATTCAAGCAAAAACTTGCTCTATTATCATTTTAAATCAAGTTTTAAAACAACAACATAGAATAGCATATATCTTTAAACTTTCACCACAGCACTATGTCTGTAACCCGTCTTCTCATACCGGTAAGAATAAAAAATTTTTTCTCCGCAAGCTGTACAATAAGGACAGACATCAATTTGCGTAATACCGCATTCAATCAGCTGATTTTTGTTTATTTCTTTCAGCCCGACAAAATATTTCCCGTCCTTTTGCGCAAACCCCTGCCCTTTTTCTGACACCGTTGCAGACAGCGCGTCATAAACATCTTGTCCGACTTCATAGCAGTTAAAACAAATTGCCGGTCCGATTGCAACTTTAATATCTTGTTTTTTTACTCCATATTCATCACAAATTTTTTTAACCGCAACTTTTGCCATCATCTGCACCGTGCCGCGCCAACCGGCGTGTGCAATCATTGCTCCTTTGCCAAACGAAAAAACAAGCGGCGTACAATCGCCAAAATTCATAAAAGCTGCTCCCTCTTCAACCAAAAGCCCATCAGCTTTTTCATAAAAATATTTTCCGCGCTCAACTTTGGCTATATCAACTCCGTGCACCGGCTGATTCGTCGCCATCCGCATTCCCAAATAATCTTCAACTGCCTTTCTGTTCGCAGACATATCCTCATCTTTGGAAAAAAGGCATAATTCTCTTGTCGTAAAAAAATGCTCAACATCAGACAATAAATCAGATTTAAAAACTTTCTTTCCATCAATATAGTCAGCATAAAACATCAATTACTCGCTTCTTCTTTTTTCTCATCGGCAAGCCATATGGCATTTTTAATATTTTTTTCTAAAAATGCCCGATGATTCGCGGCATCTAATTCTTCAAACGAAAACAGCCGCGGCTCTCTGTAAACTCTTTTTACCTCCACATAACCGCTGCTGACAACTTTTCCGCTTTCAAATTTGGAAGACAAATCCATTGTCGGCTCGGCACCGCCTAAAAGCTCAAGGTAAACCTCTGCCAGCAACTGTGCATCAAGCAAAGCGCCGTGGAAAGTACGCGCCGAATTATCAATATTAAAACGTTTACAAAGCGCATCCAAATTATTTCGCTGCCCCGGAAATTTATTTTTGGCAATTTCAAGCGTATCTATTGCTCTGTCCCACCCATATTCGGCATATCCGAGTCTTTTTAATTCATAATTGATAAACTTCATATCAAACGCAGCATTATGCGCAACCAACACGCCGTCATCACCGATAAAATCAATCCACTCCTGCGCCACATCGGCAAAAACCGGATAGTCTTTCAAAAACTCTGTTGTTAATCCGTGAACTTTAACAACTTCTTCCGGTACTTCCCTTTCCGGATTGATATATTGATGATACGTTTTCCCCGTCGGAACATGGTTAATCAACTCAACCGCGCCGATTTCCACAAGTTTATCGCCAGTTGTCGGATCAAAACCTGTAGTTTCCGTATCAAATACAATCTCTCTGATCGTCTGCATATTTTATAGTTCCTCAATAACGTTTAATATATTTCTAATTAACTTTCCTTTAGTACCGCCGGTATTTATCACAAAGTCCGCCTTTGCAGCTTTTGCCTTTTGTGGCAACTGCACTTTATTTATTTTTTCAAAATCCGCCGCACTGATATTATCTCGTTTCATAACGCGCCTTTTTTGTTCTTCATAGTCCACATCAGCCACAATAACATAATCGAAATATTTATCCCAGCCCATTTCAAACAATAACGCCACATCAACAAAAACCAAACCCTCATTTTTATGCCGTCGGATAATCCGCCGCAGCCTGCCGGTTAAAAAGGGATGAATAAGGCTTTCAAGCTTTTTTAATTTATCAGGATTATCAAAAACCAAATTTCTCAAAGCCCGTTTATTAAAAACGCCGCCTTGGTCAAAAACTTCAGGAAAGCACGCTTTAACAACCTTTAAAAAATCTTTTTTATAATACAAAAGCTTAACCCATTTATCTATATCATAAACAAGAAACCCCTGCTCTCTCAACAGTTCGGATATTGTCGTTTTACCGCATCCGATAGAACCGGTAATTGCCGTTAAAATCATTTTTGCCTCTTTTGTTTATTCACACCTTGAAAGCTGTCTGTGCATAACTATATTGTTTTAAAAAATACTAACAAACAATCCTCATAAACCCAAAATAGAACCCGAAGTTATAAACAGTTTTCTTTAAACTATCCCACCCTGTGACTACTGTTGATAACATTTTTTATCCTCAAAAACAGGTTCTCAATTAAAATTTTGTTTTAAAAACAGATTTTTGGAGTCGTACACAGCCTTTTAAACAAGACCAATTTTTTGGGGATAAAATCGTGTATAAAAACTTATCAACACAACTCACAGGCATCAACAAATAACTAAAAAATATTTTTAAATAATTGTTTGGGAATTTTCGCTGTTTATAACTTTTTCATCAAAACGCCAAAATTTCCCTTGTAGTGAAAAATCTTTTAAATTCAGGCAATAACATTTACATTGACATCTAAAATTTTTCACTATAAACAGAATATCAAACAGACATTTGTCATTCAAGCTCAATTTATTTTTCCAAACAGGTTTATCAATGCATTTGAAAGAATTAAAAAACAAATCTCCCAAAGAACTGTTAAGTCAGGCAGAAGATATGGGGGTCGAAGATGCATCATCGATGCGCGTGCAAGATTTGATTTTTGCCATCATGAAAAAAGTTGCCGAAGACGATCAGATTATTCAGGGCGACGGAGTGATTGAAGTTATGCCGGACGGTTTTGGCTTTTTACGTTCTTCCCAATCAAATTACCTTGCCTCTGCGGATGATATCTATGTTTCTCCGCAACAGGTCAAAAGATACGGTTTGCGCACCGGAGATACGGTAGAAGGTGAAATTCGCGCTCCGAAAGAAAACGAGCGTTATTTTGCCCTGACCAAGGTAAATACCATTAACTATGATGACCCGGAAAAATCGAAATTAAGAATCAATTTTGATAACTTGACGCCATTATATCCGACTGAAAAATTAAATTTCGATATTATTTGCGGAGATAAAGATTATACGACCCGTGTGATTGATTTAATTTCGCCACAGGGAAAAGGGCAGCGCGGCTTAATTGTTGCTCCGCCGCGTACCGGTAAAACCGTTATGCTGCAAAATATAGCGCACGCTATTGCTACTAACCATCCTGAAGTTTATTTGATTGTGTTGCTTATTGATGAGCGTCCGGAAGAAGTGACGGATATGACGCGTTCGGTAAAAGGCGAAGTTATTTCTTCAACGTTTGACGAACCGGCAGCCCGCCACGTTCAAGTTGCTGAAATGGTAATAGAAAAAGCCAAACGTTTGGTAGAAAATAAAAAAGATGTTGTAATTCTTCTCGATTCCATTACTCGTCTGGGCAGAGCCTACAATACGGTTCTTCCGTCTTCCGGTAAGGTTTTAACCGGCGGTGTGGATGCCAATGCCCTGCAGCGTCCGAAACGTTTGTTAGGTGCTGCGCGCAATGTCGAAGAAGGCGGGTCGCTGACTATCATCGCAACAGCTTTAATTGACACCGGCTCTCGTATGGATGAGGTTATTTTTGAAGAATTTAAAGGAACGGGCAATTCCGAAATTATTTTGGATAGAAAACTGACCGATAAACGCCTGTTCCCGACAATAGATATCACCCGTTCCGGCACACGTAAAGAAGAGCTTTTGGTTGATAAAAATGTTCTAACCAAAATGTGGGTACTCCGCCGCGTGTTGATGCAAATGGGAATGACAGACGGTATGGAATTTTTGCTTGAAAAACTGAAGTTAAGCAAAGATAACAACGACTTTTTCAATAATATGAATTCATAACAAGAAAGGCAGCTTACAGCTGCCTTTTAATTGCTCTTAAAATCCAATAAAGATCTAATTCTTAAATTGGATTTTTTTTACGCCTTTTAAACGATAGTTATAGTGAACATCGCCTAAAATCACTTTGACTTCAGAGTTTTCTTTAATGTTTCGAACTTCCGGATATTCGAAAGGCGAAACAAAAAATTTCTCTCCTTTAGCCTCAAGCACATAGTATGTTGTGCCGTTAAAAGATTCTGTTTCGATAATTTTTACCGGCACAAAAATTTCTTTGTTAAACTGCTGTTGTAAGAATTGTTGTTCTTTCTTATCGGCTGCTTCAGTTTCAAAATATAATGCCAATAAAGCAGACGCTAAAACAATAAGCAATGAGCCAAATGCACCATTATATTTTGTTTTGAAGTCAGCGGAAGAAGAAAAATAATTCCAGCCATAAAGTTCGTCATTATATTTTAAATAATACGAAATTATCGGAACACAGCTGTAAAGGATTGCAATATCAATGCCGGCAATAATTATTGGTAAAACATAATGTTCTTCAAATTTTAGTGCTTGCATAAAAATACCGGAAATACCGAAACAAAATATCGCCCACATCGCGATAACACTTATTTTGTATATCCGTACACTTCCAAATCTTAATCGTAGGAAAGAAAATCCCCAGATAACGGACATTGCAAAAAACAAGCCATCAAACGACCAAACTGTCAGATAGATAACAGCAAGTGTGCAGGCAATTATATATCCGACAAACATTTTGTACTTTTTCCAAAACTTTGGAAATACTGTTTTCAATGCAAAAACATTAGCCTTTGGCTGCTGTTTTTCTTTAATAATTTTACCCATAATATATAGTTTTAAATAATTAGTATCTCCTCGAAATATACATAAATTATTGATTTAAAGTCAATAAAAAACTTTTAAGCTCCATCATACTCTGAAATATATGTTTAATTCCAAGTTTTTTAACAGCCTGAATATTATGTGGCGTATTGTTCATTTCACACCCGGTAAAAGCAACAGTCAGCATACCGGCGTTTAATCCGGCTTTCATTCCGGCAAGGGAATCTTCAATAACGATGCATTCTTCTGGTAAAAAGCCCATTTTTTGACCTTATGCCGCCGGTAGCAATGCATTGTTTGAATTGCTTAAGGTTAAAAATATCTTCAATATGCGGCATTAAAGCAAACCCCTGCTCCATGGTTTGAGAATCCAGTTCTGCTGCTTTATTCCAAAAATGATGGTCAGTTTTTATATTCATTGCGTCCAAAACCTCTTTTTTGGTTTTATCGCTCATTCCGCCTAAATGTTTATTTGTTTGTTCAAAACTCCAAGGCAAATTCAACTCTTCATTGATAAGTTTTTGTCGGTTAAGCAACCAAAGTTTTTCCGTATCGGCAATCACACCGTCAAAATCCCAGATAATAAGTTTAATATGTTGCTGCGGCATTTTATTCTCCTAAAAAGTATTTTCTGTTAAGATAATAGATAAAACTTAATAAAACATAAGCATCGCAAATAAAAGCAGTGTATTTAAAGCTTGCAATCTCTGAAACCGCAAGTTATAACAATCAAAAAGGAGAAAAATATGTCTAATAAAACAATATATGCGCTTTCTACTGTTTTCGGCAAATCCGGCGTGGCGGTTATCCGTATTTCCGGTTCAGATGCCCTAAAGGTAATAAAAGAAGTAACAGCTATTGATGTTGAAAACATAAAACCGCGATATGCATATTATACTCCTGTATTAGATAAAAATAATCGGGATTTATTGGATAAAGCTCTGGTTATTTATTATAAAGCCCCCTGTTCTTTTACCGGTGAGGATATTGTTGAGATAAATTGCCATGGTTCAAAAGCGGTTTTAAACAGTGTTTTAAATTGTATGAACTCTTTTTCGGAGTTGCGTCTGGCAGAACCCGGAGAGTTTTCCAAACGCGCGTTTTATAATCAAAAAATGGATTTGACCGAAGCCGAAGGTTTAGCCGATTTGATAGATGCTGAAACCAAAGAACAGCAAAAATATGCCTTGCGCCAAATGGAAGGAAATTTGAAAAATCTTTATTCTTCGTGGCGTGAAAATCTGGTAAAAGTATTATCTGTTTTAGAAGCTTATATTGATTTTCCTGATGAGGATATCCCTCAAAATCTTTATGATGATATTTTAAACACTGTATTTAAAACTAAAAAAGAAATAGAAAAGCATCTGGACGGCAACACAGTGAACGAGCGTTTGAAAAACGGATTTCGTATTGTAATTGCCGGAGAGGCAAATGCCGGTAAATCCAGTCTTATTAATACATTGACACAGCGCAATGCTGTTATTGTTTCAGATATTGCTGGCACAACGCGGGATGCTATTGATATAAACTTGGATATCGGCGGTTATCCGGTTGTAATAACAGATACGGCGGGCATAAGGGAAACAGATAATCCGATAGAACAACAAGGCATAGATATTGCCCTGCAAAAAATTGCCGATGCCGATATAGTTCTTGCTTTGTATAATGGAAACGCTGTATTTAAAGATGAAAAGGTATTGCCTAAAAATAAAACAATATATGTTGCCAATAAAATGGATAAATTGTCTGAAGAGCAAATACAAGCAATAAAAGATAAAAAACATCTGCTAATCTCGGCAAAGTATAATCAAGGGATAGACAAACTTATTGCTGTTTTGCTGGATAAAATTAAAGACAATTTTTCATCATCTTCAAACTTTTTAATAACCAGAATAAGATATCGCCGAAGTCTTGAAGAATGTTTGGATAATCTGTCCGAATTTTCATTGGATAAAGAAATTGAATTATCCGCAGAAGACATCAGGCTTGCCTGCCGAGCTATTGGCAGAATAACCGGTGCGGTTCATATAGATGAAATTCTCGATAATATTTTTGGCAGTTTTTGCATCGGCAAATAACAATTAAAATTTAATTGTATTTACGCAAAAGTAAATTAAAGCATTTAGATAATTTTGACCGTTCGGATGGATTAACATTGAGCTGTTGTATAATATCAGGTGTTAAAATATCAGTATTTTCGCTCATAATATAATCCAAAACGTCACAGAATTGGTAAAAATTTTTATAAGTCAGCTTTGGGGCGGTATCGTTTATTGCTTTTAATTTCTCAATGATTTTACTGAAAATTTGTGTTCTGTTAAAGCAAAAATATGTATCAATATGAAACAATGCTATCAGAGCGCTTACTTCTTCAGTCAAAATATCAACATTGTTCAGTGGATTTTTCAGCATATCAAAAAATGAGTCTATAAAATATTTGCGGATAAAACGATAGCAAAAAATATTATACTCGTAATTATAATTAATGATATATTTGCACAATTTTAGGCAAAAGAGCTTGTAAGCCTCATTTTTTTGCGCAGCAAGTTTAATAGTGTCAAACAAATAATAAAAATCTTCTTTTACCGGTGCTTTTTTAGCCAGCGTGCTAACTGTGAGCGCTTTAATCGCTTCAATTTTCATATCAACGGAATTATACAAATCTTCAATATTTTGGAATATTTCTTTTTTGAAATCCCTTAAGTCTTTATTTGCACTAAAATCTTGTTGTAAAAGGGTATAATTGACGGAATGTAAGATTTTCCAGTAAAAATAAATATTTTTGACAGATAAGTTTAATATTTTTTTGCATAATAAAACAAACTCTTCAGGACAGATTTCTTTATTCATCACTGCATACAATATACGGTCAACCCAACATAAAAAGGTTGTTTCGTTTTCTTTTATTTCTTTTTTATACTTAAAGTTTATTAGTTTTTTTAAAATATTGTGTTTCGCTTTTATATAATCTTGTTTAACTTCCGAAACGGTACTTTTTAATATAAAATTATCGCAGATTCTCAAAATTAAAAAGTCATAACTGAAATAAGATGTTTCATGTGAAACATTATCTAACGCCGCAACTATTTTTTTATGCAAATTTACATCAATAGCTTTTTCCAGTTTTTCGCTGGTAAGGTTTCCCATTTTAATAAGTTCGTATAAATTTCTGTTATCACCAATTAATATTAAATCTTTGGTTTTAATGAAATTATTAATAGTTTTTCGAATATTTGCACAAGTTAAATTATTGGAACTGGCGTGCAAAATGTTTTCATTAATCGAATGCTCATAAGCGTTATCAAAGCGTTTTTTCGTTAAAAGGCTGTCAAGCTCATTAAAAAAACTATAATTTTTGCTATCATTAATTACAGAAATTAAGGTAAAATATTTTTTTGAAGAGATTGTAGTATAGTTCATTTTTTACACCTGAATTTTTAATTGTTTTATAAAATAAATAAAACTTAAAGTTATATATGTCAATAAATTTATTTGTCTTCAGGCTTTTTTGTTGAAATAAAACTTGAAAAAAAACAAAAGAAAAGTACAATCGCAACAAATATATACAAAAGAAGGTAAAAATGAATAAATTTGATGTTATAGTTGTCGGCGGCGGACATGCCGGTTGTGAAGCTGCTGCTGCTGCTGCAAGAACGGGCGCGGCAACTGCTTTAATAACGCACAAAATCTCTACCATTGGTGAAATGTCTTGCAATCCGGCTATCGGCGGACTCGGTAAGGGGCATTTGGTTAGAGAAATTGATGCTTTAGATGGTTTAATGGCAAAAGTAATCGATAAAGCCGGAATACAATTTCGGATGTTGAATTCTTCCAAAGGACCGGCTGTGCAGGGACCGCGCGCACAAGCAGACCGCACGTTGTATAAAAAAGAAATGTTGAAAGAGTTAAAACGGCAACCGAATTTATGTTTAATAGAAGGCGCGGTTGAAGGATTGATAATAAGCGATAACCACATAAATGGCGTCAGCTTGTCGGATGGTACTGAATATTATGCAAAATCTACTGTTTTAACGGTTGGAACATTTTTAAACGGTATAATGTTTACAGGGCATAAAACCACAGTCGGCGGGCGTGTAAATGATGTAAGTTGTAAAGGTATAACGGCGTATTTAAAAGCGGCCGGGTTGAATGTCGGACGCTTGAAAACTGGTACGCCCGCGCGCTTAAATGGCGATACGATAAATTGGGATATATTGGATGAACAAAGCGGTGACGATGAGCCGGTAGCTTTTTCTTTTTTGACTGATAAATTAACCCAGCCGCAAATCAAATGTTATATTACACATACAAATGAAACCACACATAAAATTATCCGTGATAACTTTTCAAAATGTGCACTCTTTTCAGGGCTGATTACCGGTGTTGGACCGCGCTATTGCCCGAGTATTGAAGATAAACTGGTTAAATTTGCAGACAGAACCAGTCACCAGATTTTTTTAGAGCCCGAGGGATATGATACAAATGTTGTTTACCCTAACGGTATCTCAACATCTTTGCCGGCAGACGTTCAAGATGCATTTATCCATACAATAAAAGGGTTGGAAAATGTTGAAATTTTACGTCCCGCATATGCAATTGAATATGATTATGTTGATCCGCAAGAATTAAATAAATATTTGGGTGTCAAGAAAATAGACGGATTATATTTAGCAGGGCAAATAAACGGCACAACCGGATATGAAGAGGCAGCCGCACAAGGCTTGCTTGCTGGTGTTAATGCTGCATTATATGCTCAAAATAAAGACGGTTTTTCAATAGATAGAAGTGAAGCGTATATCGGAGTAATGGTAGATGATTTGATAACAAAAGGTGTGGATGAGCCATATCGAATGTTTACTTCCCGTTCCGAATATCGCCTATATCTGCGCGCAGATAATGCAGATTTGCGCTTAACCGAAAAAGGTTATAATGCAGGGTGTGTATCTGATGATAGATACGGTGTATTTAAAGCCAAAAAAAATGAACTGGATAAATATCGTTCTTTTGCGGAAAGTCGGTTTATTAAAGGTTCTGAAATAGATGATTGCAATCTTCCTTTAAAAAAAGAGGGTGAGAAAAAAAGTTTATTCACCTTATTAGGTTGTAACAATGTTTCACGTGAAACAATAGAAAAAATTGTTCCTGAACTAAAAGAAATTCGTTCTGATGTATATGAACAATTATGTATCGAATCAAAATATGCCGGATATATGAAAAGGCAGACAGCTGATATAGAAGTGTTCAAAAAAGACGAATCCGTAACAATAAATAAAGATATAGACTATTCGCAAATAGGCGGCTTGTCGCGTGAAGTTGTTGCAAAACTGGAAAAAGTGCGTCCGACCACAATCGGTGAAGCATCCAGAATATCCGGAATAACGCCAGCAGCGATAATTGCAATCTTGGGTTATATGAAAAAATAAAGCAAGAAAGCTATCAGTGTTTTGTAAATAAACAAATAAATCGTTTTGATGTTTATAACTTCTTTTTTTAATACAAAATAATTTCTGATTAAATATTATCATTGTTATGAGTGAGATTTTAAAAATATATAATGTTTCACGTGAAACAATAACCAAATTAAAAGCTTATGAATCCATGGTAAAAGAGTGGAATAATAAGTTTAATTTAGTGAGCAAATCATCAGTTGATGAACTATGGAGCAGACACATCATAGACTCTGTTCAGTTGATACAATTTATGAAACCAACGGATAAAATTCTATATGATTTTGGTTCGGGCGCTGGTTTTCCGGCAATAGTTCTGGCAATTCTTTGCGAACAATTATTTCCGGACTTAACAATAAATTTAGTAGAAAGTATCGGCAAAAAAACAACATTTTTAAATGCTGTTAAAACGGAATTAAAACTAAAAAATATAAATATTTGGCGTGAACGTATTGAAAACTTAAAAATAGCCGATGTTGATATTATTTCTTCCAGAGCATTGGCGGCGTTGCCAAAACTGATGGAATATGCATATCCTTTTTGCAAAAGTAAAACCAGATTGATTTTCCCCAAAGGCGAAAATTGGGAAAAAGAAATTGAAGAAGCAAAAAAACAGTGGCTTTTTGAATATAGCGTAATACAAAGCGTAACAGATAATTCGGGACATATTTTAAACATAAGCAAGTTAAGGAGGAAAAAATGGTAAAAGTTATATCTATTGCTAACCGCAAAGGTGGGGTAGGTAAAACGACAACCGCAGTCAATATTGCAACCGCAATGGCGGCAATCGGCAAACGCGTGCTTATACTGGATATGGATCCGCAAGGAAACGCAACCACATCATTAGGCATCAATAAAAATAAATGCCTGTTTTCGACATATGATTTAATGATAAATAATTGCAAAGCCGAAGACGCAATCGTGAAAACCGATATAAAAAAATTCGACATTCTTCCCTCTGCGCCGGATTTAGCCGCTGCCGAGATAGAATTAATTGAGGTGAACAAAAGGGAATATGTCTTAAAAAATGCTCTGAATTCGCTTAATGCCAAATATGATTATATCTTGATAGATTGTCCGCCGTCGTTGAATTTAATAACTGTTAATGCGCTTGTTTCATCAGATTCGGTAATTGTGCCGCTGCAAAGCGAGTTTCTGGCATTAGAGGGGTTAACGGATTTAATGAAAAATATCAATATCATTAAAAAGAACTTTAACTCAAAGCTGGATTTACAGGGTATCGTTCTGACGATGTTTGATAAAAGAAATAACTTAAGCCAAATGGTAGAAAGCGATGTCCGTAAATATTTTGGTACAAAAGTCTATAAAACGGTAATACCGCGCAGTGTCCGTATTTCCGAAGCGCCATCGCACGGACAACCCGTTCTTATATATGATTTTAAGAGCACCGGGGCAAAAGCATATTTAAATTTGGCAAAAGAAGTTTTAAAAAGAGAAAAGGAGATATAATATGTCGGCAAATAAAAAACACGGATTAGGCAGGGGGTTAGAGGCTCTTTTAGGCGAGGATGACCTGAATTTTAATCTTGATTCTGTTGGCGCAATTGCTGAAAACGCCGAAACCGGCATTAAAACCGTACATATTGAAAATTTATATCCGAGCCAATATCAGCCTCGCAAAGAGTTTAATCAGGAGGCTTTAAATGCGCTTGTCTGCTCAATAAAAGAAAAAGGCGTATTGCAACCGCTTATTGTCAGAAAAAATGGTGATAAATACGAAATTATAGCCGGAGAACGCCGTTGGCGCGCGTCAAAACTGGCTGGGTTAACCGAAGTTCCGGTTATTGAAAAAGAACTGGATAATCAAGAAGTTTTAGAAGTTGCATTGGTGGAAAACCTGCTGCGCGAAAATCTGACTCCGATTGAAGAAGCAGAGGGATTCAGCCGCTTAATAACGGAATTTTCCCACACGCATGAGGTCTTGTCACAAATTATCGGCAAATCAAGAAGTTATATCACAAATAGCTTGCGCTTACTCGGGTTGCCGGAAACAATCAAAGAAATGCTGAACAATAATCAATTAACTGCCGGTCATGCCCGTGCCCTAATCGGTTTGGAAAACGCAGAAGAAGTTGCTCGAAAAATCATTACTCGCGGTCTGACAGTACGCCAAACCGAAGAATTGGTAAATAATCTGAAAAATCACAAAATCGAACAAATAAGCCGTGCGGTTAAAAAAGATCCAAATCTGAAAGAGCTTGAAAAAGACCTGACCAAAAATATCGGCTTAAAGGTAAAAATTAATTCTAAAGAAAACGACACGGGAAAAGTAACAATTGAATACAAAAATCCTGCAGAACTGAATGCAATTTTGGAATTATTGGAAAAAAATAAAAATTGAACAGTTTAAATTAGCAGAGAAATATAAAAAATATGCCCAATTGAAAATAAGGCATATTTTTTTTGCATAGAAAAGAATTAATGCTTTTTATGTATGTTCTATTATAAAAATGAAAAACGAATGTTAAAAAATAAAAAAAACAGGTGATGATGTAACACACTGTTTTATATGAATAAACAACCGCTTGTATGAAGTTCGTAGCAAAAACTGCATACAGAGCCAGATAATATAATCTTCAGGCTTTTCATATAACATTGTTGCTAATAATACATATAGACGCTTTTAACCTTTAAGAATATCCTGATATTTTTTTAATAATACTTCTTTGGAGCTGCAACAGCCGTTTTCAAACCATTCTTTTTTCAAAACATCCAAATACAAACCGATAAATTTTGCATCCGCTCCCGTTTTAAGCAGGTCTTTGCCGTTAAGTGGAAAAACCGGTATTGTTGTTGAATCCAGTGTATTTAAAATTTGTTTTACAGCCTCTTTATCATCATTGCCTAAATTCAGACACAGCCATTTGTCTTTGCAAATATCCTTGCCGTATTGATAGATTGCTTTGTTAATTGAAACGCTGTCTTTAAAACTTTTGAAAGTTAATTTCGCTTTGCTTAATGCAGACAGATACTCTTTCTGTTCTTTACTTAAGCGAAAAATATCCGCAAGCCTCCCGGCACGTCGGCTATCGGGCTCAAACATAACATAAATGCGCCGGATAACGCTTTTTTCAATCCCTAAATAAGCTATCAGATTATCCAGTTTTGCCAAATTGTTAATGTCTTTCGGCGGAGCAATCAAAAAGTCTAATATGCCGTTTTCAAAAATCATTTGAAGAGTTTGTACGGCATACGGTGCCATAAGAATTTTAAATAATTCCTCTTTGATTTTGTCTGTGGAAATTCTGCGCAATAAGGCTTTATTTTCAATACAGGCATTAAGTGATTTTTTATCAACTTTTTTACCGAACATTGCACAAAATCGGAAAAAGCGCATAATGCGAATATAATCATTTTCAATAGTTTCCTGCGGCGTGCCGATAAATTTAATAACACCGTTTTCCAAATCGCTGATACCGTTATAATAGTCAAAAACATTTCCTTTTTCATCTGCATAAACGGCATTGATTGTCAAATCGCGCTTTGCCGCATCCGCTTTCCATTCGTCTTTAGCGCTTTCTTCCTCTGCTGAAAGGGAGGTCACCTTAAAAAAACTGCTGTTAATCATCACGCCGATGGTAAAAAATTGGATACCGATAGGCACGCATCTCAACCCCTCGTCATCGCACATATCGGAAAATTCCGACGGAGATAAATCTGTCACCAGGTCAACGTCTTTGCGGTTAAATCCGGCAATGGCATCACGCACGGCGCCGCCGACAAAACGTAAAACGCCGCCATGCTTTTCAACAAGTTTAAATAGCTGAATAATATCTTTGTTGCCGTTTATAAGTTTTTGCGGGGCAATATATTCGGGGTGAAACATTTTTTCCTCATTTTCTTGTGATTTATCAAACTTGTTAATGGTTTATTATAAATGTCTTAATTATACTATAACAAAATAAAATATTTTAGGAAATAATATCATGATTAAGTATGTAAGTTTCTTTTTAGCAGCAGTAATAGCATTACCGTCTTATGCCGCCGGCGTGCCGACGGAAATCGGCGAATATGGCGACTGGACAGCCTATTCTTATAAAGACGGCAAAAATATCGTGTGCTATATGGCATCAACGCCTAAAAAAGATGAGGGAAAATATAAAGTCCGCGGTGAAATTTATGCCGTAGTTACCCATCGTCCCGCCGATAAAAGCTATAACGTTGTAAACTTTGTTGCCGGTTACACATATAAAAATAACTCTAATGTTGTCGTCAAAATCGGAACAACAACGTTTAATAACCTGTTTACGAACGGCGATAATGCATGGGCGCCGGACAGCACAACAGATAAAAAACTTGTCGAAGCAATGAAAAGAGGGCAGCGGATGGTTGTTGAAGGAACATCCTCTCGCGGAACCAAAACGAAAGATACATATTCTTTAGCCGGTTTCAGCGGGGCATATCGGGCAATCAGCGCAAAATGTAAATAAATGACTGATAAAATAGAACTCACAAATTTAAGCAAAGAAGAACTAACGTCCGAAATCGTTAAAATCGGCGAAAAGGCGTTTCGTGCCAAGCAGTTATGGCAATGGATATATTTTCGTGGTGTCACAGATTTTAACGAAATGAGCAATTTATCGTTAGCTTTGCGCCAAAAATTGCAGGAAAACTTCACAATCACGCGTCCGAAGATTGTTGCCGAGCAAATCTCAATAGATAAAACCCACAAATGGTTGTTGGAGTTTAAAGACGGCGAACGTGTAGAAATGGTGTACATTCCGGAAAAAGACAGAGGGGCAGTATGTATTTCAACACAAGTCGGCTGTGCAATGGGCTGCCGCTTTTGCCATACCGGAAGCCAAAAGTTTACACGAAATTTGAGTGTAAGCGAGATTGTTGGGCAATTTATGGTGGCGCGTGATGCTTACGGCGAATGGCCAAGCCCGACAGATGAAGTCCGCTATCTGTCAAATATTGTTGTGATGGGAATGGGCGAACCGCTTAATAATTTGGATAATGTTGTTAAAGCCTTAAATATTATCACAGACAGCGAGGGAATAGCGCTTTCTCGCCGCAGGGTAACGATGTCGACATCAGGCATTGCGCCGCGAATTGTTGAAGCAATGCAGCGCACAGGCGTACGGCTGGCCGTTTCTTTGCATGCGCCGAATAATACGATCCGCTCGCAAATTATGCCGATAAACGATAAATTCCGCATAGAGGAAATTATGAAAGCCTGCGCCGAATATCAAAAGGGTGAACATAGCCGGTATATCACATTTGAATATCTCCTCTTAAAAGGAATCAATGATAGCCTAGACCATGCAAAAGAACTGATAAATCTGCTCAAAAAATATAAATTAAGAGCATTATTTAATCTGATACCGTTTAACCCGTGGCCGGGATGTGACTTTGCCCCCAGCGATAAAAAAACAGTTGAAGCTTTTTCCAAAGCATTGGATGATGCGGGTTTTGCAGCGCCGGTCAGAGTGGCGCGCGGGCAAGATATATTAGCCGCCTGCGGTCAGTTGAAATCAAAGAAAACACAAGCCTAGTCGAGTTTGCAAGCACCGTCTAACAAATAATCTAACCGGTTTTCGCGCACACCCAGCGGATCCTGATGGATAAGGATTTGGCTGTTAGGATAAAGTGCGAGAATTTTTTGTTCCACTCCTTCAGTCAGCTCGTGCGCTTTGTTTAAAGACATAGCACCGTTAAGCTCAATGTGAAATTCAAAATAAAAAACATCTCCGAGACTGCGCGTCCTGAAATCATGCATACCATGAATACCCTTGCTGCTTTTAACAATATCTTTTATTTGTTCCCTGATTTCGGTGCTTAATTCTTTATCGGTAATTTGCTCAACAGATTCTTTTGCCAACTGGTAAGCATTATACAGCAAATAAAAAGAAATAAATAAAGCGGTGATAATATCAAAATAAACAAACCCGAAAAAATGAATCATAAAAAGCGAGATAACAACCGAAGAATTAGTTAAAAAATCAACAGTATAATGCGCCATATCAGCCTTAATGGCTAAAGAATTTGTTTTTTTTGCAACATAAGATTGAAAAGAAACCAATAGAGCCGTCGCAAAAATACTAAACAACATAATCCAGATACCGAGAGAAGTCTGCATAATCTCTACCGGATGCATAATTCTTTTAATCCCGTCAAAAATAACAAATACGCCCGATGCGGCAACAAAGACAGCTTGTAATAGAGCGCTTAACGCCTCGGATTTTCCATAGCCGTAACGGTGGCTTTGCGATGCTGGTTTTGTAGCAAAATAAATTGCTGCAAATGAAACGACGGAAGCAAACAAATCTGTTAAGCTATCTACCAACGACGAAAAGACGGCAAGCGAATCAGTCTTAAAAAACGCTGCCAATTTTAAAATAATCAACAAAAACGCAAGAAAAACACTTGCAATAGCTGCAGATTTTTTTAACCGGTTATTTTTTTCATTTGATGTCATTTTTTATTTTTTCCCAATTTTCTTTAGAGATCTCCAAATACTTTCCTTTAATATATTTTTCAAAAAATTCCAAATGTTTTCCATTCGGCATTTTAATAAAATAATATTTAGCATAATATTTATTATCGGAAGTTTTAAAAAACTCCAGTTCGGTTTCGTTGTTGTTTTCTATTTTGATGTTAATGGAAAAATCTTTTTCCGCTTTAATATCAGAGGACACCGCCAAAATTTTTGTATTAAGCAAATCTTTTACCAATGTCATAACTTTTTTATCTTCACGGGTATTGTTAAACTCAATAAACCTGCCGAAACGGAGATTCCATAAAGAGCTGTAAGTCCATTCGTTTTTATCGGCTGATAAATCGTAAAAATCCACATCAACCAACCAAACCTGAAACTGGTTGCTGAACTTCATATATGCGGCTTTAGCGCCTCTGCCTAAATCTAAATTAAACCACCCGATATCAATTTGCTCTAAAACATTATTTTGCCCGTCACTTAAGGTGATTTCAATAGTTGGCGAGTTTTTATTTGTTAAAGGCGAAAACCCGAAATATTTTAAATCTTCCGCTTTATCAGATTTCTTCTCATAATATGTCATATTATTTAATGAAACCAAAAAACTGCGGATTCGTTCTTGATAAACCGGCAAGTCCGGATATTCTTTTAATATCCATACATCCCCGTCAGATACAAAAGTCAGAGTATCGTTGCTGTCTTTAATTTGAATGGAATGAATATCTTTAACAGTGTTTTTAAAGTCTTTAAATACCGGTATATTTTCATATTCTGAAATAGTATTTTTATTATCAAAGTAAATACTGATACCGGCAAGGCTTGCCAGTGCCAAAATCCATAAAGATAATTTGATAAGTTTTTTATCAAAGATAACAGGACTGCCGGAAGTCAATAAGTGCCATTTCTTTTTGCGTAAATATAACAACAAAGCCGAAACCGTTAAGAGCAAAGCGATAAAATAGATATTGAAAAACTTAACTTTAACCTCAAGTCTGGTAATGTTATCATTTGCGTTAACGCGCAAATCACTCAAACTTTGGCGCAGATTGTTAATTTCTGTTCGTATTTTGCCGATAATAGCTAGTTCGTCGGAACTGAAAGAATTGCGTTCTTCAAAATTTTTCTTGGCTATAATCTCGTTTATAGATTCTTTTGCCCCGTTTATCGCATGGAAAATATCGTTTTCTTTAAGTTTATAACGATAAATATTTTCTTTGCGCATATTATCTATTTTATATAAGGGACGCCGCTTAATGCTTTTGCCGCGCAGGCTGATTAAGTCGTCATTTTCCGTCAGATAATCCAGCGCGTTTAAAATGAAAATAGCATTATCAAAAATCGGAATATAATATGTTGAGTCTAAAAACTGTTGTTTTCTGGCCCAAAAATCGTCATATATAAAATCAGTATCTGCAACGGCAATAACATCAAACGGTCGGAGAGGATTATTGCTTAAAAATTCTGCCGCAATAAAAATAGCATAGTTTTGAGAAGAATATTTTTCTAAAATTTCCCGCGGTGTTGCGCTTTTTTTAGCCAAATCCACATCCATCAGTGCCGAGTTTGCGCTGGTGGCAATAAGCGGCGAATAAAGCACGTTTGCATCTTTTTTCGGCATAATCATAGAGGCGGATGAAAAAAGGATATTATCTAATTTATAGGTAATGCGATGGTTGGCGTTCAAATCATTTTTGGTTACCTTAAATTGCAGCAAATCTTGGGTGAAAGAAGGATTGTTTTTATAATTGATTGTTTCATCCACCGTGATTGAATTGTCAAAATCTGCCGCAACATTACCGTTAAAAAAGTCAATTCCCCAATAGTCGGCCAATTCAAAAAGCGCAGACGATTTTCCGCTGCTTCCTTCCGGGGAATACAAACGCGCGGCATCGTCAAAAACATCCAACAGCAATAAGACTTTTTGCTGTTTTTTAATTTTTTCAATAACATCAATATCAAGTTTTTGCGGATGTATCAGCATAAAGACGTCATAGTTTACATCTAAATCTTGAGGTTCTTGAATCAAATGAACATCATACAGCTGGCTTATCTGGTTTATAATTTCCCATTTTTTCATTGTAACATCGTCCAGCCGCCCTCCCAAAACCGGTAGAGAGCTCATTAACCCGAGAGATTTTTTCTTATGTTCGATCTTATAAATGCTAGTCGTTAAGTCTTGCTCCAGATAGGGCAGGCGTTCTAACGAAATAAACGGGATAACTTCCTTTTTTGTTAAAGAATTTGAAAAACTGATACCAAACAGGGCATTTTGATTAATATCAATCAGCGGTATCGGCTGAATGCCGTCTGCAAGCGCCTTATCTTCGGTTTTATCTAAAAATTGCGGATTATAAATACGATAGTCAAATTTGCCGCGGCTGTAGGCTTTGTATTGTTTTAATAACAGTTTTACTTGCTCGTAAGCCTGCCGGATTTGCGGATTCCTCCGCTCTAAAATCGGCGAATAATAAAGTCTGGCAACAACAGGATGTTCTATTTTTCGTAAAATATCTTTAGTGTTTTTCGTAAGGCTTAAATACTTTTCTTCGGTGAAGTCATAATTAAATTGCCGAAAGATGTTGTTTGCAATAATGTTTAAGCTGAAAAAACCGATAAATAATAAAACAATCACAACAACGCTGTGCTTAACATTTGAAGACGAAATAAGCCCCGCAGTCCCTTTTGTTCTTAAACTGATAATGATAATTGTGAGCAAATTAAAAAAGACAATCAGAGAACCGAAAAAGACAAGATCGCGCAGCTCAACCAATCCGCGGCTTAACGAAGCAAAATGTGTCAAAAAGCTAAAAGAAACAATCGTATCAACAATCACGTCGCTGAATAAGGAACGCGCCCAAAACAAAACATATTCAAAGCCGCTCCAAAAAAACAACAGATTAACAAATACCGCCGCTACCAAAGCAATAATAGTATTGTTGGTTAATGCCGACATTGTTTGAGAAATTGCAAGAATAGCACCGGCTAAAATAAAACAACCTATATAACTGATAATGATAACGCCGTTATCTGGACTTCCCAAAATATTTACCGTAATCCAAAACGGAAAAGTCAGCGCAATAGCAATAACGGCAAATATCCATGCTGCAAAAAACTTCCCCCAGACCAATTCTGTTATTGAAATCGGAGTCGTCAGTGTTTGCACAATGCTTTTGGAGTGGAATTCTTCCGCCCACGAACGCATTGCAATTCCCGGAATAAATAACAAATATATCCACGGCTGATAATCAAATAAGCCCCAAAGGGTGGCAGTGCCATCCGTAAAAAAATGCCCGAAATAAATTGCCAAAGAACCGCTTAAAATCAAAAAGCCAACCAAATATACAGCCGCAAGCGGAGATAAAAAATATCGGATAAGTTCAAATTTAATGATAGTTTTAAGGCTGTTCATTTTAGTTCTCCCCGGTTTGCGTAAGCAGTTTAAAAGCTTCTTCAAGAGTTTTCTTTTTAGCAGAAGTCAAAATCTCTTTAAGCGTGCCATCCGCAGCAACAGTGCCTTTATTGATTAAGATAATTCGCGTTGCTATGGTTTCCGCTTCGTCCAGCAAATGGGTGGAAATAACAATAGTTTTATCTTTTCCCATTTCTGCAATAAGCTTTCTCATATGTTCCTTTTGGTTAGGGTCAAGACCGTCTGTCGGCTCGTCTAAAAGCAAAATTGGCGGATTCCCGATAATGCTCTGCGCAAAACCGACACGCCGCAAATAACCTTTGGATAACGTTTCGATTTTTTGCTCGGCAACTTCATTGATATGGGCGGTATCCATAATCCGCTCTAACTCTTTTTTATAAAATTCTTTAACCGGCAAATTACAATCATCCGGCGTTTTCAGCTTAAGTTCGATTATGTATTCTAAAAATAATTTAACCGTCATATCCGCATACATCGGCGCACCTTCGGGTAAAAAACCGATGTCTTTTTTGGTAATCAGATCATCTGACGCAACATCGTGATTGTTTACTGAAATAGTGCCGCTTGTCGGAGATAAATATCCGGCAATCATATTCATTAGGGTAGATTTTCCTGCGCCGTTCGGACCGAGCAACGCAATAATCTCTCCTTTATAAGCAGAAAAAGAAATGTCGTTGACCGCCGTAATTTTATCAAATTGCTTGATAACATTTTGTAAAAAAAGAGCAGGGAGTTGTTTATTTTTAGTTTGCGTCATAAATTTCACCTCCGGTCATAGGAACAACAACGCCTGTCGTTGTCGGGAAAGTTATAGGCAGGGAATAAAGCGCTCGGGCGCTCAAAAAAGCATTAACATCAGCATTTACCGTTTCGATAGGAATGCCCGCTTCTTTGCTGATAATAACCTCAATGCTGGGAATACGCTGCCTGATAAAACGAACGAGTGTCGGATTGCTTGCGCCTTTTCCGCAAATAATAACTTTTTGCGGCATTTCGGGCAAATATAAGCAAATGGAATAACAAATCGCTTCGGCAACAAAAGCCGTTGCCGTTGCCGCTCCGTCTTCCAAAGAAAGCCCCTCCAAATGCTCGGCCTTATCGGCAAATATTCCCGTATAAGCCGATTTAGGCGGATATTTGGCAAAAAACTTATGATGCATCAGGGAATTAACAATTTTCTCATGCACATTGCCCAAAGCGGCGAGCCTGCCATTATAATCATTATCCATATGTGCGTGTTTGGAGGTCCAGTTATTAATAAAATTATCCCCCGGACCGCAGTCAAATCCGACCATCTCGCCGAAAGAGCCAATCCACGTCAAACTGGATTTGCCGCTGATGTTAACATATGCCACCGGTTTTATCTCATCGGCTGCAAGGGTGTTGAAATATATTGAAGAAATAGGTGTTCCCTGACCACCGGCAACAATATCCGCATTTCTAAAGTGGGTAATGGTTTTAATGCCGGTTTTTTGCGCAATATATCTTCCGTTTCCGAGCTGATAAGTATATTGAATATTCGGATTATGAAGAATGGTAATTCCCTCAATTCCCACAACATCAATAATGTCTTCGCTTTCTTTAACATAATCTTGTATAAGCTGAATATAAAAATCAGAAACTTCCAAATCAACCGCCTGCAGTTTTTCTTCATTTTTATCAAATTCGCGGTTTAATCCCAATACGCTGCGTATTTTTTCTTTTAAGTCATCAGGGTAAGGAACAACATATGCTTTTTTACGTTCTAAAATATCTAATCCGTCTGTCCGGATAAGAGCTAACTCAACGCCGCCAAAGGTTGATGTTCCCATAAGTCCCAGACAGTTCAGCGCTTTAATATTCATAAAAAAACACCTCTTTTATAATTGCAATATCAAATTATTATGTTAATATGCCATAAGTTTTAGGAATAAGGAAGTAAAAATGACAAGTTTTAAATCAGAATTTTTAAACATAATGCATGAACGCGGTTTTTACAACCAATGCACCAACGAGCAGGGGTTTGATGAATACCTTGCTGAATGCGAGAAAAAGGGGACGCCCGCAGTTGGTTATTTAGGGTCTGATCCGACCGGTGACAGCCTGCATGTCGGGCATATTGTGCCGTTAATGATGTTGCGCTGGTTTCAAAAATGCGGTCATAAACCGTTAACTTTGGTTGGCGGTGCAACCGCGCGTATCGGCGACCCGTCCGGCAAAGACAAACTCCGCCCGTTTTTGGATGAAACAACGCTTCAGCATAACGTTCAAGGCTTAAAGAAGTCATTTATGAAGTTCTTGAAGTTTGGCGAGGGTAAAACAGATGCCCTGATGGTTGATAACTATGATTGGTTTAAAAACATCAATTATCTGGAATTTTTGCGCGATATCGGCACTTGTTATTCCGTCAACCGTATGCTGACGATGGATAGCGTTAAAAGCCGTCTGGAACGCGAACAGCCGATGTCTTTTCTTGAATTTAATTATATGCTGCTGCAAGGATATGATTTTTGTGTATTGCTGCAAAAATACGGCTGCCGCGCACAAATAGCCGGCGCAGACCAATGGGGAAACATTGTTTCCGGAACGGAGCTCGGACGCCGTCGTTATGATACGGAGCTTTTTGGCTTTACGAGCCCGATAATTACCGATTCGGCAGGTAAAAAAATGGGAAAATCCGAGGGCAATGCAGTCTGGATTAACGAAGACAAACTCCCATCCTATAATTACTTCCAATATTTCCGTAACATCGGCGATGCCGAAGTTGGCAAATGCCTGCGCATTTTCACTGATTTGCCGATGGATGAAGTGCGCCGTCTGGAAGCTTTGCAAGATAAAGAAATTAACGAGGCGAAAAAGATTTTGGCTTATGAAGCAACAAAAATCTGCCGAGGGGAAGAAGAGGCCAAAGCCGCTCTCGAAACTGCTACCAAAACCTTTGAAAAAGGGGCAATCGGTGACGATTTGCCGACTGCAAACGGTTCAAAAAGCGGGGTAGGGGTCTTGGATGCGTTTTTAGCATTGGGCTTTGTTGCAAGCAAAGGCGAAGCTCGCCGCTTAATCAAACAGGCAGGTTTAAAATTAAATGATAAAGTAATTACTGATGAAAATTACATTATTACCGAAAAAGACCAAATAGAGGGTAATATTAAACTCTCTCAGGGCAAAAAGAAACACGGGCTGTTGATTTTGAAATAATAATTTTCATCCCGATATAATATAAGAAAGCAGTTGCATTATTTAAGCAACTGCTTTATCTTTAAGATAAAAGAATATTAATTTGTAAATAATTTCAAATATCATTAAGATATGAGTATAGAAATTAAAATGCTGCTTATAGTAATTTTGTTTTTATTACTAAAGTGGTCAATAGTAAAATTAATAAAGACTATCTTTAACTTAATAGTCCTTATTAAAGCAAACAAACATCCCGAGGATTATCCGCGAACCAGCGGTGGGATTGTTTTTAACAAGAAGACCGGAAAACTGGAAGGCTCCGGAAGCAAACCTATTTTGCCATTTTAATAAAAAGCCGTATCCTTAATTAAGATACGGCTTTTTGCTATTCTGCAGTCAAATCTATTAGTCTGTCCAGACTGTTTGTTTCTTTATTGTTATATCCGGTATTTTCTTTAGGTTTGTCAGCGCTTTTCCCGCCGGATTTTTTGTTGCTTTTTACATCAGGATTAACCAGCTTTTCAAACATTTCATTCATTTGTTTTTGGTCAAGCTCTGATGGCAACCCGCTGTCAGATGTGCTTTTGTCGGATTTTCCTTTTTTCTCGTCTTTTTTATCTTTGGCGGAGTCTTTCTTCTTTTCTACTTTGTTCAGTTCTTCAACAGTTTTTACAGAGTTTTTAATAAACTCTTCGGGCAGCATTTTTTCGATTAAATCCGAACAGCTTTTTGCCATAATGAAATATCTCGATTCTTTAAGCGGACCATCTTTAAGTTCTTCCGGTAATGTAAGTTTTACAACCAAAAAGCAAAATCCCAAAATTAAAAGTGCTCGCAAAAAGCCAAATAGCAAGCCAAACAGCCTGTCCATAAAGCTTAAGGTGCTGGTGCGGATTTTTGCAATTAATTTGTCTGTGCTGATAATCCAAACCGCATAAAAAAACGCCATAATCAGCAAAATAATCACAACGTATGACAAAGTTTCGCTTTTAATATACTGATTCATCCACGGCAATAAAACCGGCGAAAGATAAGCAGATATCGCAATAAATAAAACCAACCCTAAAATGGACAGCACCTCTTTTACAAAACCGCGGATAAAAGCCACAAGCATTGATAAAGCAATACCGATTAAAATAACAACGTCCACATTATTCAATGGTTCCATAATCTTTCCCCTTAACTGAATCTGGAAATTAAGCGTTGAACATTGCCGATTTCGTGATATGACATATTCGTAATCAGCTTTTGATTTTTATCTTTATTAAACGAGTTCGGAATAATTGCATTAGTAAATCCGAGTTTTTGCGCCTCTTTTAAGCGCAGATTCGGTTGGCTGACCGCCCTGATTTCTCCCGATAAGCCTATTTCGCCGAACACAACCATATCTGCCGGCAGCGGTTTGTTTGTCATAGAAGAAATAACCGCCATCGCAACAGCCAAATCCGCCGCCGGTTCGGAAATTTTTAATCCGCCGGCAATGTTTAAATAGACATCGTGAGTGCTGAAATTCATACCGCAGCGTGCTTCCAAAACCGCTAAAACCATTGCCAGACGATTCGAGTCCCACCCGACAACAGCGCGTTTTGCTCCGCCGTAACTGCTGTTGCCCACAAGCGCCTGAATTTCAACTAGCAGCGGGCGTGAACCTTCAATTCCGGCAAAAACGCAAGAACCGGAAACGCACCCTTGCCTTTCTGCCAAAAATAAAGCGGACGGATTTTCAACTTCAACCAAACCGTTATCCTGCATTTCAAACACACCGATTTCATCAGTTGCGCCATAGCGGTTTTTCACGGCTCGCAAGATGCGGAAATGATGTCCTCTGTCGCCCTCAAAATAAAGCACCGTGTCAACCATGTGCTCTAACACGCGCGGACCGGCAATTGAGCCTTGTTTGGTAACGTGCCCGACTAAAAATAAAGTAAAACCCTTTTTCTTGGCAATTTTAATGAGTTCATACGCCGCTGCCCGAACCTGCGCCACGCTCCCCGGCGTCGATTCGACTTCATCAATATACATTGTTTGAATCGAGTCGATAATCACCAAAGCCGGATTTTCTTTTTCCAGCGTGGCAATAATGTCTTTGACGCTTGTTGTGCTTGCCAGCCTGACCGGCGCATCTGCAAGTCCCAAACGCTTTGCGCGGATTCGCACCTGATCAATAGCCTCTTCACCGGAGATATAAAAACAGCTGTCATTTTGTAATTGGTTAGCCATCCCAGCACAAATCTGTAAAAGCAAAGTAGATTTACCGATTCCCGGGTCGCCACCCACAAGAATAACCGACCCCGGCACAAGCCCTCCGCCCGAAACACGGTTAATCTCGGATAAATTTGTAACCAAACGTTTATACGTCTGACTTTCGCCGTTTAAAGAAACAAAATCAATTTGGTTGCCTTTCTTTTTGGCAGAAATATTAGAAAATTCTTCCGTAGGCTTTTTTTCTTCAACAATAGTATTCCACTCGCCGCAGGCATCGCACTTTCCTTGCCATTTAGGGTAAACCGCGCCGCACGCTTGGCAAACATAGTCTATTGCTGATTTTTTAGCCATCTTTATTTCTCCACCTTTATCGGTCCTTTGGAAGACCCTTTAATAAACTGGCGAACATATGGATTGTCCGTCTTATCAAGTTCTTTGACCGTTCCGTACCAAATAATCTTTCCCTGATAAAGCATTGCGATTTTGTCGGCAATTTTTCGCGCTGACGCCATATCATGCGTAATGGTTAAGGTTGTAGCGCCTAAATCTTTTGCCGATTCGATAATCAAATCATTGATAACATCAGCCATAATCGGGTCTAGTCCCGTTGTCGGCTCATCAAAAAAGATAATTTCCGGACGGGTAACCACTGCCCGCGCCAACCCAACACGTTTCTGCATACCGCCCGAGAGTTCGGACGGATACAAATCGGCAATATCTTCACCCAGTCCCACTTGCCGCAAAACCTTAATGGCAACGATTTTGGCTTTTTTCTTGCTGCAACCGCGGTTTTGGATTAAGTCAAAAGCCACATTTTCCCAAACGGTTAAACTGTCAAATAAAGCGCCCCCCTGAAAAAGCATTCCCATTTTACCGTGCATACTGTCAATCACTTCCGGATTCTCATTAACAATTTCAATGTCATCAATTTTGATTGAGCCGCTGTCCGGCGTAAGCAACCCTTGAATACATTTAATTAACACGGATTTTCCTGTTCCCGAGCCACCGATAACCACCAGCGATTCGCCTTGATACAAATCAAGGTCAACCCCGTCTAGAACCTGTTTTTTTCCGAATGCTTTATGCAGATTGCGTATTTTTATTTTAATATTGTTGTCAGACATCCCATTCTCCTCTTATCTGGAAAAGAACATTTCGGTGATAAGGTAGTTAAATATTAAAATCAAAATGGAAGAAGAAACAACGGCATTGGTTGTGGCGTTGCCGACACCTTGCGCGCCGCCTTTTGATTTATAGCCGTTATAGCACCCCATCATAGAAATAATAAACCCGAAAACCGCGGCTTTAACCAAACCGGAGATGATTCCTAAATATTGCAAATCCTGAAAGGTTGCCGTAATGTAATTTGCAGGGTTAAAGCCCAATTTATATACCCCGACAATATAGCCGCCGAAAATACCGATAATATCGCCGATAAGCACCAAAACCGGCAAAGTCAGCAAACCAGCCCATAAGCGCGGGGCAATGAGATATTTAAACGGGTTTGTCGAGAGTGTCACTAACGCATCAATTTGTTCGGTAACCCGCATCGTGCCGATTTCCGCCGCCATAGCCGCCCCGATTCTTCCGGCAACCATCAGCGCCGAGAGTACCGGCGCAAGTTCCCGCGTAACTGAAATTAACACCACCGAGGCAATAACCCCCTCGGCTTTAAAGCCTGAAAAGCCGGAATATGTCTGCAAAGCAATCACCATACCGGCAAAAAGAGTCGTCAGCCCCACCACCGGCAGCGAATAAAAGCCGATATCCAAAACTTGTTTAAGAAAAAGCTTAAAATAAAACGGCGGTACAAAACAATGGTAAATAGCCTTAACCACAAAAGCGGTCAATTCGCCTAAAGAAGATAAAAATTTTACCAAAGGTTTGCCCAAAGTTCTCAAAAAAGCTTCCGTTATTTTTGTTATCATCTTCAAACCTCTTATTCTTGTTGCCGTATATACCCGTTAATTTTTGCTATAATTTTACAAAGTATAGAACAATCAAACGCATATAGCTTTAATTTTGTGACGGATACCCCCAAAAAATCGACATATTCCTCTTTCGGCAGCCTTTCCAAATCTTCTTTTTTTTCACAAAGCTCAATACAAAGAGCAATTTTTTCTTTAGGCATATATTCAAATTGTCCGATTCCGACATTTCTGATTTCAAGCAAACCTTGGATGTTTTTCGGGGTGTAACCAAACAGCTCACCATTCTCACATTGCAAATCTACCCTGTCATCGGCAACAAGTTTTGCCCCTTTTTCCATAATCATTCTTAACGCTGTATCCGATTTTCCCGTTCCGGATTTCCCGATAAAGAGTATCCCTTTGTGATGAAAGCTGATAAGCGTTGCGTGAATATTAATCAAAGATTATGCTCCTTAACCGTTCTGCTTTATTGTTATCCGGAACAGTAATTAAAAAACAACGGGAATTTCCGTTAGTGGTAATCTCTATTTTCCAAACATTCCGCGGTAATATTACAGCAATTTTTTCCGGCCACTCGACCAAACTGACACCTTGGTAAAACGCATCTTCTATTCCCAGCTCATAAGCTTCATTAGCCGTTTTCAGCCGATACATATCGTAGTGGTAAATATCAAAATCTGCCGCCTCATACATTTGTACCAGTGTAAAAGTCGGGCTGGGAACATCCGTCACGCCGCATAAAGACTGTATAAAATATCGCGAAAAGGTGCTCTTACCGGCACCTAAAGTGCCGTAAAGCGCAAAAACATCGCCTCTTTGGGCAATAGAGGCGAGCTCTTTTGCTAAAAGTTTTGTTTGATTTTCAGAATCACAAATAAATTTTCTAAAAAAACTGCTCATTGTTATTTCTTAAAAGAGAGAACCGAAACTGAAAAAACCATCGCTTTTCGGCTGAACTTTTTTCTTAATGGTGAAATCGTTTCTTCTGCGTTTAATATCCCGCCAATCTTCAGGTGCATAAAAACTCCCCTGCCACAAACCGGCAGAATCGCTCTGTGCTTTAGCTTCATAGGGCTGATATATAGCCGTTTCCCGTGTGTTGGCAACTCCCCAGCCGGCGCTGACAAGAGCTGCCCCGATGTCATATTCTCCCCAAATACACGTTGCTAAATCTTGCCCGTTAGGCTCAACTTTCAGGATATAACAGTCTATCGGGTTTTGGTCAATCCAATTGCGTACCCAAGAGGCTGCTTCTTCGCCGCAATTATAAGAGCTGCCTGTTGCGTTTGAGCAAATTTGATCCGTATCCGGCGCATCCACGCCATATAAGCGTACATATCTGCCGCTGATATAAAAAATATGGGCATCTATCACTTGTGCGCTCCCGCTGATTTTGGGATAAGCGGCTAAATTAAAACCTGCGGGCTTTCTTTCCCGTTTAGAAATTTTTTTTCTTTTTTCTACTTTCGGCGCATCTGCATTTAAGGCTTCTTTGCTTTTTTCAAGCTCTTTATCAAGTCGGGAAGAAATAGCCTGCCTTTGTTCTTCAGAAACAGGAGCGCTATGCGTTGCATAAAGCGAATAAGCAAGCCCCAGAGCAATCAGCGTAATCCAAAAGCTGTAAGTCGGAAGGTGTTGTCTAACGGCAATATAAGCAAGGGTAATACCTCCGATAATCAGGCAAAACCCTGTTACCTGCCATAATTGCGAGGCAGCGTTCGTCATCATAGCCCCGCTAACTGCCAAGACTAATGCAATAATACCGCATATAACTCTTCTGACCAAAAACATAACATCTCCAATATGTAAATATTTATAACATCAAAGGCATATTAGTCGTAAAGATTTGGTAAAATCTTCTGTTTTTTCTGCACATTATACCTGATTTTATCAATCTTTTTAAAATTTTCAATAAATTTTGCACTATTGAAAAAATCATCTGCTCCCGAATACAAAAATTTATTTAAAGCCGAAAGCTGCTCGGAAAAATCCTTATTTTGGGCAACCTCCGCAATCATATTAAAATTATTTATGTCCGGTCGCATAAACTTTATTTTAGCC
Source organism: uncultured Alphaproteobacteria bacterium (assembly GCA_910576955.1). GTDB lineage: Bacteria > Pseudomonadota > Alphaproteobacteria > RF32 > CAG-239 > CAG-267. Next base: position 87,161 of record CAJTJB010000005.1, read on the forward strand.
CATTCGATAAGGGCAAAACGAACCTCTTTGTAATTTCGGTTTTTGAGATATTTAATAACCAAACCGTAATATGGATTCTTGGGTTTTCTTAAAGCAAGAAAAATAACAATCAGTAAAACGGCAAGACCTGTGCCGAATATCAAATATTGCTCTAAAGAAAAGTGAGCTTTTTTCAAAAGGGGAGTATGCTTTTTCAACGCTGGTTTTTCGGAATCTTTGGTAACGCGCGAGGAGGGGGCAACTGCCGCAGGTTTAATTGTCGGTTCGGTTTCTTCCTGCCGGAGGGCGGGGTTAGGGTGTATATAGATTTCTTCTGCTGGAAGGGTTGATTTTTCAAAACGCTGCGTTTCAACATTAAACCATTCGATTTCAAGCGGTGGGAGAGATTGTTTTCCTGCTTTAACCGGTATGTAAACAGTGTTAACGGTTGCATTTGTAATCATATCTCCGTTTATAACCTGTTCGCTTGTTTCCGGCTTTTCAGGATATTGCTTAAACGCTGCAGATTCTGCAAAAGCAATGGGCGGAAGCATATTTTGCTGAATACCGGTTGCAGAAATATGTAATTTTCTGCTAATGGCGTCACCGACTTTAAAATCGGCATTATCAGAAATTTCCGCCCGTAATTGCAAATTTTTTAACGGTAGCCAATGTTGTCCGGTAAAATTGTCCGGTATCGGCATAACCGTAATTTCTTCTTTTTTTGTTTTCATCCGCACGGGAACTTGTTGTCCCATCAGATTTTGAAAACTAATGCCGAACGCCATAAAATCATTGAAATCCGTCAAATCCATATCATTGTTTTTCAGATAATATCCTTCAAAAGAAAATTCCGGAACAAACAGCTTTCCGCTTTTTTGTGGAAAAGCAGCAAACGCAAATGTCACCACATTCATTTTTTTATTATTGATAACATCCTGTTTAATGAGGGGCTTATCTAACAAGGGCGTGATAATCCAATCTTTTTGTGTGTCTTCGCTGATGTGCATATTGCCGTTTTGTAAACCGATACTGTCATACACTGTAACCAAAATAGTCAGCTGCTGCTGAACATACGGCGTCGATGGAAAATGCGATTGTTCAATCTGAAAATACGGAGAATTAATATTTTCGTTACTGTCAGGAACATATGCAACATTTGTCAGCTCTTTAACTTCAACTTCCGCATAATTGGAACTTATATTGCCGATTTTTATCGGCTTTATGGTAATTTTGCCGGTTTTTTTCGGTTTAAGCTGCAATGTCCATTTTTGCATCTGGGAAAGTTGTCCGTTAATAAAATTTATGTAATTGGATGAAGAGCGGGAAACAATGTTAAAATCTTGCTGCAAGGGAGATATATCGGGTTTGTTCCCGTCATCGCCGTTATATTCAATCGTAAGCCGGATAGTATCGCCGTCTGATATCGTCTTTTTATCAACGGCAATATTAACTTCCGCTCCCCAAACCGGCAAAGCAGCGAAAAAGATATATAGCGTCAATAAAAATTTACATATCCTCATTTTTATACCTGCCTTTCATATATTCTTTTTTTATAAACTCTCGCAGCAATCCGCCAGCATCTTCCGGAATCTCCCTGTATCTGCGCTGTATAGCGAGAGCTTCTTCGTCGTATTTTTCATTTTCATCGCCTTTTCGTGCATTTGCTAAAAGGCTTTCTTGTTCAGCTTTTTGCTGTTCCTGCCCATTATCCTCTTCACCTTTTTCATTATCACTTTTATTTTCCGGTCCGTTATCATTATTCGCCGGCGCCGGATTATCTTCTGAGTCATCCGCGTTTTCATTGTTGTTTTGCGGGCTGTCCGTATTTTCTTTTTGATTTTCAGGCGGGGTATTGTCAGAACGCTGGTCTTGTTGAGGAGTATCCTGATTTTGTGAAGAATCAGAGGCGTCCTCATTAGCGTTTTCTTGCTGTTCGGAAGCGTTATTATCCTGATTGCCGTTTTCTTGATTCTTTTCAGGGTCTTGCTGCTCGGAATTTTTATTATCTTGCTTTGGGGCAGAATTATTGTTTTGCTGATTATCCTGTTTGGGGTTTTGTTGGTTATCCTGATTTTGGTTTTGATTATTTTGTTGCTGATTGTCACAATTTAAAACATTCGGGTCGGTTTTGCTCTTTTCAAACAAATCATCCAAAATGCTTTTATTATATAAAGCATCCTGATGTTGCGGGTTGTCTTTTAATATAATGTCAAAAACATCGGCAGCTTCTTTGTATTTGCATAATTTAACCAATACAACGCCTTTGTTATAAAGCGATTCGTTATCTTTAGCTTTCGAAAATTCCTTTAATGCGTCTTCAAATTTCTCTTGTTTATAAAGAGAAATCCCCCGCCAATTTGTATCCGTAAATTTATGAAGAGCCTCTTCATATTTTCCGTTTTTAAATAATGAAAACCCTTCTTGATTATTGTTTTGTAAAAAGCCTGCAGAGGCTTGCGTTGCCATACAACAAACAGCCAAAACAAGCAATCCGCGCCGGAAAAAAACGATGGTGCAAAGCAGCGGAATAATAATCAGATAATAGCCGTAATCAATGTCGTTAGAGCGCGCATTGTTGCTTAAGGTGATTTTTTCCTGATTGGTGTCGTTAATCCGACGCAAGATTTTTTGCGGTGATGTTTCCTGAACATTGATATAGACGCCTTTGCCGGTTTCAGCTAAAAGCTTTAATTTTTCATTGCCGGAATAAGACGTATCAACAACATAAATATTGTAATTGCGGGCAATTGCATCTTTCGTTTTTTCTAAAGCCAAATCATAGCGTTGTCCAACATCCGACGCAAACAGGATAATGTTGCCGCTGGTATATCCGGCAGCCTCAAACCTTTTTATCGCCAAATCAATCGCACGGTCTAATCTGTCGCCCTGATCGGGAACAATATCCGGCACAATTTGCGGCAAAAGGCTTTTTATAAGTTTCGAATCATCCGTAAGCGGGCTGATAATATACGGTTCGTGCGAATATACCGCTAATCCGAACTGCCCGTCCTTAAGCCCGTCCGTAATGTCGGAAAGCATAAACTTTGCCCTGTCTAGTCTGGAGGGCGCAACATCTTTAAGCTGCATATCCTGTGCTAAACTGATAACAAACATATTGGGATTTTCGATTGTAAACGCCGGCATTTCTTCTTTTTTCCAACTTGGACCGGCAGCGGCAAGTGTTGCACATATCAGACCGGTATATATAAATTTTGCCGCCGAAATCCTTTTCGTCCCATTATCCTGTACCAAAAGAAATTTAAGCAGATGCGCATCGCAAATATCTTCCCACGAAGAAGTGCTTGTTGAAAACCTAATTTTTTTCAAATAAATTGCCAGCGGCAAAAGTAAAAAAAGCAAAAGCCACGGACGCAGAAAATGAAAATTCTGAATAAATTCTGTCATCTTAAAACACTCCTCGGCGCAAACAACAGCAATAGAGCCAATATTAAAGCACAAACAAGCGGAATGTAGAAAAGCTCTTTTCGCTCCTGAATAACCGTCCCTTCATTGCTTTGCGGTTCTAATGCATCAATTTTTTGATAGATGCTTGCCAAAGAATCCAAATCTGTTGCGCGATAATAATTACCTTTTGTCTTTTGAGCCAGTTCCTTAAGGCTCTTTTCATCAAGTTCATTATTTTGCAGGCTGAAAAGCGACCCCAAAAAGCTTGCTTCCGCCCCGACGCCGATAGTATAAACCTTGATCTTTTCTTTTTCGGCAAGGGAAATAGCTTGCGCCATGCTTAAAGATCCGTCATTATTTTCACCATCAGAGAGAAGAATAATAACTTTGTTTTCTTTGTTTTTTTCATCTCTTAAATTTTTAAGTGCTAATCCCAGCGCATCGCCGATGGATGTCGAGTTGCCGGCCATACCTGCATCTGCATTAAACAAAATATTGCTCACGGCTTGTTTGTCAAAAGTTAGCGGGGCTTGCAGATAGGCGTGCGTTCCAAATAAAATAAGCCCTAATCTGTCTTCGGTTCGTTTTTCCACAAAACTTCCGACAACCGCTTTTACGGCTGTTAAACGGTCAATACGCCGGTTTGCTGCAGAAAAATCCGGTTGCAGCATTGAGGTTGAAATGTCAATAACCAACATAATATCTCTGTTTTCAGCTTTTAAGCGGTGGGGCTCACCGACAAATTGCGGACGGGCGGCAGCAAGGGTTAATAACGTCCAAATCAAAAAAAGATAAATAAATTTTAATGAAAATAAAACGCTGTTGCTGACAAAAGGAAGATGTAAATGTTCCGCTTTATTCTTAATATTTTTCAAATCGCCGATAAAAGGAACTCGCAAGGCGTCGCCGTGAGCGCCTTTTGCTTTGGGTAAAAAGAAATAAAAGGCAAAAGGCAATAGTAATAATCCAAACGCTTCGGGCAGGGCAAAATGGTTCATAGATTCTCTCCTATCCATATTTTAGCAAAGCGTTTCAGGGTTTCAGCTTCGTTTATGGTATATGTTTTACTTTGCTCTCCGATAAAAGGGGCGTTAACTAATAGCTCTGCTGCCGCTCCCGTAAGTTTTTCCGAGGCGTGCCCGTTTAGAAAATCAATCCAATTTGTTCCATATAATGCAGAGGCATTTTTATATTTGGAAAGGCAGATTCTTTTGAGTAATTCAGATATCTGAATTGCAGCTGAAATCGGAAGTTGCGTATCAATGCTGTTAAGCGTTTTTAAGGCGTAATGTTTTCGGCTTGTTTTTATCTGTTTCATTACCACCCAAAAACACAGTGCGCAAACAATAAGCGCCGCCGACATAATCCACCATCCGTAGGCCAACGGAAAAACGGACACTCCGTCAGGAATATGTATATCCCGTATTTCCGGCAAATTGTTCATTCTTGTTCTCTCCCAAAGAATATAACCTAACCTTGAATTTATGTTAAAAAACAGCAAATATCAAGAGATACTGTCAAGATATTGTCTGATAACGGGCGTAAGGCGTGTATATGCTTGCTGGTAAGCATCCTGTTTAAAGCCGATAATATTTTTAACCGCAAAGTCAAAACTATCCCATTTATAATCCTTAAATTCAGGCTGCGGTGTGTGAATATTTATGTCACTGTTATCACCGGTATAATGGAATAATACAAAATAAATATCTTGCCCGTCATTAAAGATGCCGCGTTTGTTGAGCGTTTTCTTTATATTTTCGCTAAATTCATAACGGACGGGCATATCTTCAGCATAAACCAATTCTACCAAAGAAACGCCCGTTTCTTCCTTGAGCTCTCGTTTAGCAGCCTCGGCAGGTGTTTCTCCGCTTTCAATTCCCCCTTGCGGAAATTGCCAAGCGTCTGTTTCGGTTTCTATCCTGTTGCCTAACAAGACATTGCCTTGATTATTAAAAACAACTGCCGCGGCGCATAATCTGAACTGTTTTGCCATTTTTCCTCTTAATTTGCCGAAGATTTTGAATACAGAGATAATGCTTTAACCAGATCTAATGCACGAACAAGCTGATAGTCAGCTAAATCTTCTTTATTTTTTTGTTTCTTTTGATCTTTAATGTCAAAATCTTCGCTGTCATTTTTAAGCGCATTGTTCAGTTCGGCCTCGCTGAGATTAAGCGCGTAAGACTCATATTCTTCAACTTTTGCAGGCTTAACCTCAATGTCCGGCTCGATTCCTTTTGCCTGAATAGAGCGTCCGGAAGGGGTATAATAGCGCGCTGTCGTTAAGCGCATAGCCCCGAAATCCCGCAGAGGAATAACAGTCTGCACAGAGCCTTTACCGAAAGATTTTTCCCCAAGAATAATGGCGCGGTGATGGTCTTGCAATGCTCCTGCCAAAATCTCGGAAGCGGAAGCCGACCCCTCGTTGATAATCACGACAATCGGCAGCCCTTTGGCAATATCGCCTTCTGTTGCCATAAATTTATCCGTATCGCTTTCGTGGCGTGAACGGGTAGAAACAATCTCTCCCTTTTCCAAAAACAGGTCAGACACGGCAACTGCCTGATCAAGCAAACCACCGGGGTTGTTGCGCACGTCAATAACAATTCCCAAAAGTTTATTCTTAAGTTGTTTTTGAGCTTTCGCTACAGCCTCTTCAATCGCTTTGTCAATATCCTCCGTAAATGACGAAATGCGGATATAGCTGACAGCATCATCTTTTATGTCGCTTTTAACTGATTGAATTTTGATTTCCTGCCGTTTCAGAGTAAGTTCAATCGGTTTAGAGTTAATGCGTCTGATAGATAGTTTGACTTTTGTCCCGATTTTCCCTCTTAATTTGCTGACAGCTTCGTTCAAATTCATCCCGACAACGGTTTCGCCGTCAATATGGGTAATATAATCGCCAGCTTTCATACCCGCTTTAGCTGCCGGCGTATCATCAATCGGAGAAACAACCTTAACTAATCCGTTATCCATCGTAACTTCAATACCCAGCCCTCCAAACTTGCCTTTGGTTTGCTCGCTCATATAGTTAAAGCTTTCAGCATCCAAATAGCTAGAATGCGGGTCAAGTGCAGTCAACATACCGTTAATTGCCGATTCGATAAGTTTTTTATCAGTAACTTCTTCCACATAAGAAAGTTTAGCTCTTTCCATAACTTCGCCAAATAAATTCAGCAATTCGTATGTATTTGCCTCGTTGTCTGTCGATTTTGCGGCTTTAACGTCCGCGATACCTAACATCAAACCTGCAAACAAAGAAATAAACAACAATTTATTTTTTCTCATCTTTTTTCCTATCAAATAAAATTAACCGGCTATCCACGGCGCTGGATTTATCGGATGCCTGTCTTTTCTGATTTCGATATAAAGCTTGGCATTGTTATTATCCGGCATTGTCCCGACAGGTTCTCCTGCTAACAACATTTGCCCGAGCTCGCAATCAATACTGCCCAATCCGGCCAGTAAAGATAAGTATCCGTCACCATGTTCTACAATAATAATATTACCATATCCTTTAAATGGACCGGAAAAACTGACAATTCCGTCATATGGCGAGATAACTTGGGCGTTCGGTCTTGTTTTATAAGTAATTCCTTTCGCTGTAACGCCTTTAGATATCATCTGCCCGTATTCGGTTATCACATTTCCTCTGACCGGACGGGATAAAGTTCCTTTAGCGCGTGCAAACCTGCCGCCTTTAATTTGCTGTTTAACGCTTTCATAGGTTTCAGCATCCAATCCTTTAGGCTTATTCAGGCGTTGCAATTCTTCATTGCGCTTTTGTGCAGCTAATCTCTCTGCCTCTGCCCTTTTTCGGCGCTCTAATTCTTTTTGTTTTTCGATTTCTTCGAATAATTCTCGCAAATCTTTAGCTTTAATAGAAAGGTTTTCGGCAATTTTTTGCGATTCGCTGCCCTTATTTTCAATCTCTTGCCTCAATTGTGATTTACGCTTTAGGAGTGCCCTCATATCCTTTTGCTGCTTTTCTAAAATGCCTCTTTGCTTTTTAGTTGCCTCAACCGTTGCTTCAACTTTTTTCTTTTGAGCATAAACACTGTCTAAATCGACCTTAAGTTTAGAAGATTTTTCGTTAAGAACCGGGACGGTTTCTCTCAATAAAATAGCACTGCGGATAATTTCCACTGGCGATAGTGGCTGCAAAATAACCGATTCGGACGGATTAAGCGACATATTTTGCAACGAGGCAAGCGTTTGCACCAAAGAATTGTTTTCTTTCACAAACACTGCCTCTTTCCGAATAAGGTCAGTTTTAAGCTGCGCTAATGTATTTTCCAGTTCGGAAAGGGAATCCTCGTTGTTTTGGATTTTTTTTGCCAGTTCAATAACCGTCTTATCAAGTTTTGAAAGTTCCAAATTCAACTGAATTGCCTGCGCTTGAAACTTTCTCGATTCCAAAGCCTTCTTTTGAGCTTCTGCCTCGATTCGCTTAACTTCGGATTCGGATACATCTTTAGCATAACATAAACAGCTCTCAAAACTGCTTAATGTGCAAAAAAATGCTGCTATGCTAAAGAATAATATCCGTTTCATATAACCCTATTTGACAATTAAAGAATTACCAGTCATCTCGGACGGCTTTTCGATATTCATTAAGCTCAAAAGAGTCGGCGCAATATCGGCAAGTCTGCCGTCTTTCATTGCTGATACGGGAGGCTCTGCATTATACAGCACCGCCTGAACCTTGCCGACGGTATGCGCGGTATAGGGTTCGCCGGTTTTCTCATCCACCATCTTTTCGGCATTGCCGTGGTCGGCAGTAACCAGCAAGACACCGTCAACATCTTTAATTGCTTTCATAACTTTGCCCAGGCAATCGTCAACAGCTGCAACCGCTTTCAGCGCCGCATCCATAATACCCGTGTGTCCGACCATATCTCCGTTTGCAAAGTTGCAGATAATAACGTCATATTTCTTCTTTTCAATAACGTCGGTAAGCGCCTCTGTTACCTCATAAACGCTCATTTCCGGTTTCAGGTCATAAGTTGCCACTTTCGGGCTGTTAATCAAAATGCGGTCTTCGCCTTTAAATTCTTTTTCTTCGCCGCCGTTAAAGAAAAATGTAACGTGCGCATATTTTTCTGTTTCGGCGATTCGAAGTTGTGTTAAACCGTGGTTGGCAACAACTTCGCCGAAAATGTTTTTCAATGCTTCCGGTGCAAAAATGGTTTTCATAAAGCGGTTATGGTCAACCGAATATTCAACCATGCCGACAAGCATTGCGAAATTAACGATTTTCTTTCTTTCAAAACCGGTAAATTCCTTATCGCCCAGTGCATACAAAATTTCTCTGGCACGGTCTGCGCGGAAGTTAATCATAAGTACCGCGTCGCCGTCATTAGCGCCCTGATAATCTCCGATAACAGCCGGAATAACAAATTCGTCTGTTACGCCGTCATTATAAGATGCCGTAATTGCCTCATCAGCAGTTGCAAAACGTTTGCCGTCGGCAAGAACAATATTGTTATAGGCTTTTTCTACTCTGTCCCAACGCTTATCACGATCCATCGCATAAAAGCGTCCGGAAATGGTAGCGATTTTAACATCAGGTAAATCTTTGATATTTTCTTCAAATTCGCCTAAAAACCCCTTGGCAGACTGCGGCGGCGTATCGCGACCGTCTAAAAAGGCATGAACATCAACTTTAATGCCGTTTTTCTGCAAAATGCGGCACATAGCCTCAATATGCTTTTGATGGGAGTGAACGCCTCCGGGAGACATCAGTCCCATTAAATGGCAAACGCCTTTGGTTTCTTTGAGCTTATTTATCATTTCCACTAAAGTCGGATTGTGCTCAATGCTGCCATCTTTTATAGCAAGGTCAATTTTGGGCAAATCTTGCATAACAACGCGTCCTGCGCCCAAATTCGTGTGCCCGACTTCAGAGTTTCCCATTTGTCCGTCCGGCAAACCGACATCGTAGCCGGAAGTTTCCACAAAGCAATGCGGGCAGGTTTCCAGCAAATGATGCCAGTTTGGCGTATGCCCTTGCTCAATGGCATTATCCGCCGTCACTTTTTCTCTATATCCCCAGCCGTCCAAAATCAAAAGCATAACAGGTTTTTGCATTATTTTTATACTCCATATCAAATTAACAATCCTAATATAAACCTAGCATAAAACAGAAAGCATTATATTTATCCATATTTTTTTAGGTTATAAACAATATAAGTCTTGTTAAGACAAAAAGATAGCTTTATATTAAAATTAAAATGAAATTATTTTAGGTAAGATAAATGAAAATATTGCCCGTTTTATCGGTTTTAAGTGTTATATCAGCAGAAGCACTGGCTGCACCTGTGGATACGGATTACGCCCTGTCTTTAGGCGGTTTTTACGGCTATGCCGATTATTCTAAACCATACAGCCGCCTGCATAAACAAAATAATTTTAACTCTGTTCTGAATTTATACGGCAGGGCAACATACGAATATAATCAAGATTACGCCACATCGCTTATCGGCTATGCGGCAATCGATTCGGCAAAAAAAGTTGAAAATTACAGTCAGGGAATATGGGGAGAAGAAATATATATGGCGCAGGAAACCCCATATGGTGATATTTTGCTTGGGCAAAACAGCAATGTTGCATACAGTTTTGCCGTTGGTGCGCCGAATGTCGGTTCTTACCATATTAACAATACGGAGTTAGTGAATTTTATGGCTAATCCGAACTGGTATAAAAAAGGGCACAGAGCCTCTTATAAAACCTTAAATTCCACCTATATTAACACCGACGGTGCATCATTGAAAGCAAGTTATGTCACGCCGCAATACGCCGGCATAAAACTTGGCGCGACCTATATTCCGGAAACATATAGCCAATCCGGACTGGTTGCCAAAAAAGCGTCGTATAAAGATGAAAGTGCATATGTTTTAGGCGCGTACGGAGCTTGGGACGTTCTGGGTTATGAACTTGAAACCTCATTAGGATTTGCCGACTATCATAAAAATGATAAAGAGTATTCGGCAGGGATAAGTATATATCGCAAAGGCTGGACGCTCGGCGCATCATACCGGCAGACAAAAACCGATAAAAAAGATTATGCGATAAATAAAGAAAGCTTGTTTGATGCATATCGTGAGGGCAGGGCGTATAATATCGGGTTAAGCTATGCCATCGGTCCGTTCACAACCGGTATCGCGTATTTCGATTCTAAAGCAGATAATAGCAAAAATCACGATAAAATCATCAGTTTTTCAAATAGTTATCAATATAATAAAAATATCACATTCTCTTTGACTGCAGCACATTTGCAGTCAAGAGGGGAAGATAAAGAAATACAAAATAACAGCAAAGGCTATGCCTTTATTTTGGGGCTGGAGTTAAGCATATGAACAAGATAAATATTATATCGTCAAACCGGATGTTCGCAGAAGATATAGCCGAACAGCTAAACCGTTATCTCGGGAATGAATACGCCGAAATAGGAGAACCGGAAAAAGAGACAGAACTTGTTTTTATTGATGAAGATGAAAACAAAGTTAAGGAAATCGCGGAAAAATATGCAGATTTGCCCATAGCGCTTTTTTCTTCAGAAGCAGAATCTTCCCAATATGCAGATATTGTTATTAAAAAGCCTGTTAAGCTGAATGATTTTTTATCAGCCGTAAAAAATAAAACCCTGCTGCCGAAGATTCGCCGCAAAGAATGCTTGAATTTTAAGGAATACAGCCTTTACCCGATAAAAAAAGAAATCATATCGGCAACTACCGGCAATAAGTTTAAGCTGACGGAAAAAGAAGTCGCCATTTTGAAATATTTATATCAAAACGCATCTCAAATTTCCGAAAAAGAAGACTTGCTTGAAAACGTTTGGGGATATAGCGCGGATGCGACCACTCACACGGTTGAAACGCATATCTACCGCCTGCGTCAAAAAGTGGAACAAGACGGAGGCAGCCAACTGATAATTACCGAAAATAACGGTTACAGGCTGAATATCTGATTTATTTGCTTAATCCGAGCGGCGTAAATGAAAAACGAATATTTTTCCAGTCATTATAGCGCGAACCGTTTTGCGTAGCTAAAACCGTAAAGACGTTATGGACTTCTTGGGCAATGCGGATGGCTCGCTCGGCACTGTCTGCTAAAGCTTGAAAATACATATCGGAACGGTAGCGCCCCATATCTTCAATTTGCACGTCTTTAATGCCACCCTCTTTGGTAAGCGATACATTGATAATCACTTCAATATTACGGTCATCTTTGCCACCGGCAATTGTTTTCCACGATTCCTGAATTTTTGATTTAACAAAGTCGATTCCCGAAACTGAAAGTTCGCTAAAGTAAGAGCCTTTGCTGTTGCCTCCTTCGATTCCCATATTTGTAACCGGTTCATCGTGTGGAATTTGCGCCGGCGTGTCATCTTCACCGATTTGCTTTTCTAAATCATCAACAGAATTCATTAGGCTTTCAAGCGGATTTGTACTTCGAACAGCAGGCACTTTCTTCTTCGGTTGGGTGGTCGGAGCAGCCGGTTTCTTTGCCTGCTCCGGCTTTTTCTTCTGTTCAGGCTTTTTATTCGGCTTTAATTGTGGTTTCTTTTGCGGTATAGGCGCCGGCTTTTTCTTTTCCTTTTTCGGCTGCTCCGATTCTTTTTTGGGCTCGTCTTTATTTTCTTCAAATTTCGGAGCTTCTTCAAGCAAAGAGGGTGCTTTGATGTCTGTTTCTTCAATGACAGGTTCGGGCTTCGGCTCTTCCTTAATTTCCGGTGTGGGAGCAGGCTGTTTTTGAGTAAAAGTTTCTTCAACCGGCTTTTCTTTCCGCGTTGCCGGCTTTCGTTCCTCGCCTCTCACCGCTTTTTCGGGAATGTTTGTCATATCCGAAATAACAACATCATCAAGATTAACAATTATCGGCGGTTGCTCATCAAACTCATGCTTACCGGAAAAAAACGATATATCCGTCACGCACAGCAGCAAGACGGCTGTGTGAAGAATAATCGATTTGTAAACATAGTTTTTCTGCATAAGGCAACTTTCTATTTTGTATTTTTCCGTGCTTCTGTTTTTAATCCGACCTTGCTGAAACCGGCATCTTTCAACATAGCCATCAGCCCGATAACGCTGCCATATGCGGAAGAGGCATCACCGGAAATAGTAATAGTAACGTCTTTATTCTCGCCTTTAATCGCCATAATCTTATCAATAACGGTATCAGGCTCTATTGCACTTTGCCCGATATAATAGACGCCGTCTTTGTCAACGCTGATGTTAATGGAGGTTTCCTTGCCGTTAAGGTTTCCGCCACCGACTTTCGGCAAGTCAAGCGGAATACCGGAAGTCATCAAAGGTGCTGCAACCATAAACACTACTAACAGCACCATCATAACGTCCATTAGGTTTGTCATATTGATGTTTGCATTGCGTCTGCTGCTTCTGCGTTGGATTCGCCCGTTAATAATCGCCATTTCTTTATTCTCCGGCCAATTCGGCTTTAATCGCCGTATCGTCTATCTCGCGGGATAATATGCTCGAAAACTCCGCCATAAAATTCTCAAGCTTTTTGGTATAGCGTTCAATATCCGAGGTTATGATATTGTATGCAACATATGCCGGAATAGCGGCAATCAAGCCAAATGCGGTGGTAAACAGCGCCTCGGCGATACCGGGAGCAATAGAAGTCAATGAATTGCTTTGCGTAACGGCAATTGCATTAAAGCAGGAAATAATGCCCCAAACCGTTCCGAATAGCCCGACCAAAGGTGCAACCGAACCGGTAGAAGCCAAAAAGCCCAAATGATTATCCAAATCATCCAACTCTTTATCCATAGAAACCAGCATAGCTTTTTCGATTCGCTGTTGTAAAGAAACGCCTCGAAGTCCCCTGTCGGTTTTAGATTTCATAATATTCGTCCGCCGCCATTCTTTCATAGCAGCCACAAACATAGCCGACATCGGGTCTTGCGGATTCCCGATAGAATCATACAGTTTGTCAAGCGAGCCGCCGGACCAAAAACGCTCTTCAAACAGTTTGGAAAGCCTTTTAACCTGCCGCAGAGTGTTAAATTTCTCAAAAATAATTGCCCACGACCAAACCGAGGCAGCAATCAAACCAATCATAACTGCTTTAGTAATAAGGTCTGAAGACCACACCATACTCCACATAGAAAGTTGGTTGACAGCTTCTGTAGCGACTTCTGTTTCCATATTATTTTGTTCCTTATTGTAAAAAAAATAAACCTCTGAATGTAGCTTTATCATATAATTATGAAAAATCAACTAATCAAAACAAAAAAAGAGTTGTTATTTAGGTTTAACCCCAAAAACAACTCTTTTTTATTTACAACAGGCTTATCATCCAGCTTAAAAACAGATAACCGCCTAAAAGGAGCGCACCGGCAACAATAACGAGAGCAAGCACCCCGATAAGCGAGAGCAGCCAGCGCCCGACAAATTTGTGCATTCCGGTTGCCCAAAAGATGAGGAACAACACAAGATAAAGCACGGTTTTTGCAGATAAGCCAAAGCCTCCTATAAAATTTATGATTGCAGGAAAACAAAAGTCCTGCAAAAAATCAGTTTTGGCGTTGAGGTAACCTACAAGCCAAACTGCCATCCAAGCGCATATAGCAGCCCAGATGAAATTAAAAATAATTCCTTTCATAATAAAATTTTTTACTAAAAAGAGTATATCACATTTTTAAGCAAAAAGCAAGTTTTTTCAAAAAAACAGCCTCCGAACAGAGGCTTTAATTTTTATTCCAAAGTATCAGACCACTTAATATGGTTAATACAATCCGACGCAAGCGTTCCTTTAATCTTGCAAATATGAATGCTGATATCCGGCGCGCCTGCCATATTATAACAAATATCTCCTGCCGTTGTAATACGGCGCATTTGTGCTTGTTTTGCCGGCACATCTTTGAAGACAAAAGCAAACACCCGTTTGGAATAAACCAGATTGAGTGCCATCGCTTTAATATCTTTATCAAGTTCGGATTTTAAGACAACATTAAAAGAGCATCTTGAACGCCCGCCCATATCTCTGAAAATCTTAAAGCTGCCTTTTTGTATACCGACAAACATCTCTCCCTTAAGAGGGGTAACCGGAACAGGTTGGAGAGGACTTTCCTCGGTGGCGCTATCTTTTTTTACTTCTTGAGAAAGGCGTTCAATTGCATCATCAAATGTTTTAACTTTGGTAACATCTTTTTCCGTATCGGAAAACTCGCTAAACATCTCGTCAAATAAAGCATCATCTTCAGTTGAAGAAGAAACCGGAGCTTCGTCTTCCTCTAAAAGTTGCGCATAAGATTGAGAAACGAAGCCCAAAGATAAGATAAAAGCAATAGCAAAAAACGTAAGCTTTCTCATTTCTATCCTTTAATTGATATCAGTCAATGTTTTGTCGGAAACACCGAGGTTTTCAACAATCTTACTGATAACATCATCAATGTCAGACAGCTCTTCGTTATGCAATTGCTGGTTTTGCGCGGCAATTTCCGTAACGGAAATACTTTTAAATTCTCCGAAATATTCGGGATTTGCAGTATCAACTAACTGAAACATTGCAGTGCAATCTTTACCATCCGTATTGATAACATTTTTGTTGTCTGCATTCATATTTCTGGCAATGTCGCAAGGGGTAACGCTGTAATCTGCATTAGTCAGCAACAAATAGCATTTTTCGTTATCAACGTGTGTTTTAACGGAAATCTGTTTATTTGTACCAAATGCATTAACGGTCAACGCCGTAGCAAGAGGTTTGGAAACAGCTTGCTCGCCGAGCAGGTCGCTTTCTTGGATTGTTGCTCCTTCCCCCAAAACGGATTTGACATAGGCATCAAATTTAAAACGCTCATCCACCGTATCTTTCCAATTCAGGTTTAAAGTGAAATTTCTAAAATTAACGGCAGTTCTGTTATATAAAGTAACAGTAAAATCACATCCGGTAACAATTCCTTCTTTGGAAACAGGTTCAATGTCGTGAATCTTAAAAATAACGGCATCATTTCTGGTTGTAGGCTCAACAGTATCGGTTTTTTTTGCCGTGGCAGCCATTGCAGAACCAGACGTCAAAAGACCTGTGCTAAACAATAAAGCTGTTAAAAATCCTGTAAATTTCTTCATTTTAAACCCCAATTAGCATTTAGTTTGTGAGGTCATAATACAAAAAGATTATTTATTTTTTATTAAATATCAGAAATAAAAATCAAATATTATGCATTTCTTTGATTTTTATTTTTAAGCGCAATAAATCAGCCCACACTTTAGACTTCTGCGCTGTGCTGCGCAAAAGATAGGAGGGGTGATATGTGGCAAGAACGTTAATTTTTTTGCCCGATGAAATTGTATATTCAAGCCATTTTCCGCGCGTTCTGGAAATCGAATCCGCTGTATCCATCACAGATTTTAAAGATATTCCGCCCAAAAGCAAAATAAAATCCGGCTCAATCAATTCTATCTGACGCTTTAAAAACGGCAGACATACGGCAATTTCATCATCAGTAGGCGTTCTGTTCCCCGGTGGGCGCCATGGCAAAACATTTGTAATATAGCATTCGGAGCGTTCCAGTTGAATAGCTTGAAACATTTTATCCAAAAGCTTGCCGCATCTGCCGACAAAGGGTTTGCCGATTCTGTCCTCGTCTGCGCCGGGAGCTTCGCCGATTAACATAACCCGGGCTTTGTCCGCGCCATCTCCGAAAACGGTTGAAGCTGCGGTTTTTTTCAAATTGCAACCTTCAAAATTAAGCATAATATCGCGCAGTTCTTGTAAACTTTGCGCTTTGGCGCACAGTTCGCGGGCATTTTTTGAAACGGCGGAAAAAGATTGAACAGAGATTGTCGGTTTGGCTGAAACTGCCGGAGCAACAGCCGGAGATGGAACAGAAACCTTAAAGGATTTTTGCGCTGTAAGACACGGCAAATCGGAACAGGTTTCATCCACGCCTGCCCATAAATACCAGTCAAGAGCCTCTTGTATGTTAATTTGTTTATCCATCTCTATCAAATTATACATATTACACTTTTTATTGCAATATAAAGCAATTATTTACACAAATATAATAAATTTAGTTTAAAGTTAAGCAAAAAATGATAATATAAAACTAATTATAACAGGATTCTTTCGGTAAATGTTAAAAGCAGGCTATATAATAACATTATTGAGCGGTATCGGGATATTTAATTCCTGCACGGCAAACTTTTTCAATATGCAAGAGTATGACAAGCAATACGCATATATGCAAAAACAAGAAACGGTCTACGGCAATTATCTTGCCGGAAGAATAGCCCATATCAGGCAAGATTATGATAATGCCGCTTATTACTATGTTAAAAGCCTTGAAAAGGGAATGGTAAATAAAGATTTATTAGGCAAAACCTATATCATTTTAGCATCCCAAGGAAAGATTGATAAAGCGGCAAAATATGCCGAGATTGCCCGCAAAAATGGGGATGATAATACATTTATCGATGTCATTTTTGCCGTGCGGGATTTTAAATTCGGCAAATATAAAGAATCCCGCGACAGGCTAACCCAAATACAGGAGAAAACATATCAAAACCTGATAACTCCTTTGTTTGCGGCGTGGAGCTATACGGGCGAGGGAAACTATAATCAGGCAGTGGCAGAACTCGAAAAACTTTCGCAAACCGAAGAGATAAAAACGGTTTATTATCTGCATAAAGGGTTGATTGCCGAATATTTTAAAGACCCTAATACGGCACAAAAATGCTACGATATAGTTATAAATGACCGCGGTGGAGATGTGTCATTTCGTGCATTGCAGATAATAACTAATTTTTTTGTTCGCAGCGGCAATAAGGGCAAAGCCGAAAATCTGGTATCAAAATATTATGGCACAAGTAATATCAAAGAAATGCTTTCAAGCTTAAATAAAAAAATCAAAGAAAGCGATTCGTCGGTTCCGTTGTTAATCGATTCGGCTAATAAAGGTGCGGCGGAAGTCTTTTTGGAAGTTGCATTGCTGTTTAAATCAATTCCGGCCGGATATGACTATGCGCAAATGTATATGGCCGTTTCAGAATATTTTAACCCTGATAATGATATCACGAAAATTGCTATGGCGGATATCTTTGAAGAGCGGCAAATGTATAAAGATGCCAATAAATATTACGATTCGGTCAGCAAAAAATCTGAAATGTTTTATCCTGCGCAAATTAAAAAAGCCAATAATCTGTCGGAAGAAAAACAATATGATGCCGCAGTAAAAGTGCTGAAAAAACTCTTGCGTGATAATCCTAAAAATTTTCAGGTGCTATTTAATTTGGGGGATGTCCTCCGCATAAACAATCAGCAAACGGATGCGATAAAATATTATAATGAGGCAATTGATTCGATTTTTTACGAAAGTGAAAAATACTGGCCCGTATATTATGCCCTTGCCGTATCGTATGATAAAAACAAAGAATGGGTAAAAGCGCAGGAAAGTTTGGAAAAAGCGCTGAAATTAAGCAATCGCCACCCGCAGGTATTAAATTATTTGGGCTATAGCTGGCTCAAATACAATATAAATGTTGATAAGGCAGCCTCAATGATTTTGGAGGCATATGAAAAAGAGCCGAATGACGGCGTGATAATAGATAGTTTGGGGTGGGTTTATTTTAAAACCGGAGATTATAAAAATGCAATTCTATATCTCGAAAAAGCCTCTGAATTAAACCCTCAAAACGCTGTTATCAGTGATCATCTGGGGGATGCATATTGGTTGGGCGGACGCAAAAATGAAGCTGTTTTCCAGTGGAAACGTGCACTCAAGCAAGAAGAAGATAATGAAGACCTTAATAAAAAGAACGTTAAAAGCAAAATCGAAAACGGCTTAAACCGTTCAGATGTGCTAACGCTTAAGGATGAGCAATTATATCACAGTCTGCAAGATCTAGAAAATATAACTAATTAGCAACAGTTTATTTTTGATATTTGATGATTTGCGCTTTTAATTGTTCCGCAAGTTCCCGAACCAGCTTTTCATCTTTTCCCTCAACGCGCAGTTTTATAACGGGTTCAGTGCCGGATTTGCGCGCAATAAGATTGCTGTTTGCGCCCAGCTTGTCTTTTGCGGCGGCTAATGCCGTTTTAACATCCTCATATTCCACGCTCTGTTGCATATATTCGCTGGTAGAAAACCGTATATTTTCTATAATGCAGGGGTAGGGGTTAAAAATCGGAAAAATCTCGCTCATTTGTCTGCCGTCTTCAAGATAGGCAAGCGAGAGTATAAGCGCGGTTGCCAGGGCATCACCGCTCACGGCATAATCCGATAAAACAATGTGCCCGACAAGTTCGCCGCCCAAAACTGCCTTCTTTTCTTTCATTAAATCAATAACATATCGCTCGCCGACTTTGCTCTTGTAATAAACAATGCCTTGCTTTTCAAAATATTCGCCCAGCCCGAGGTTAGACCACTCGGTGCTAATAACCGTATTTGCGGCAAGTTTATCGTGTTTTTTCAAATATTGGGCTAGAAAACAAAGCAGTTGGTCGCCATCAATTACCTTGCCGTTATTATCAACCAATATAACCCTATCGCCATCTCCATCAACAGCAATGCCGAAATGGGCGTGCGCATTGCGAACGGTTTCTGAAAGCGATTCGGTGTGTTGTGAGCCGCAGTCTTTATTGATATTAAAGCCGTCCGGAGTGTTGTTTATGGCAATAATGCCCGCTCCCAAATCTTTAAAAGTTTGTGGCAAAATGGAAAAATAAGCTCCGTTTGCGCAATCTAATACTACTCTTAAGCCCTGTAAAGCTTTATAATTCGGGGCAATGTTGCGCATTTTATGGATGTAATTTTCAATAACATTTTCGTCTTTGATAATTCGTCCAAGGGGTGAAGGGCTTTTGTTTGGTTTGTTGTTATTATCGATTTTGCCGTTGTTATTGTTATTATGAGCGTTATTCTTATTGTTATAATCGCTGTCTTTTTGGTTCAAAAGCCCTTCAATTTGTGCATAAAGCTCATCCGAAAATTTATTGCCGTTTCTGTCGATAAGCTTTATGCCATTGTCATGATACGGGTTATGTGATGCGGTAATCATCAAAGCCATATCAATATTAAGGTTCTTTGCCTCAAGGGTGACTAACGGAGTAGGAACAACGCCCAAAGAAATAACGGAAACGCCGTTTGCCGTAAAACCGGCGCATAAAGCAGCTTCCAGCATATCTCCGGAAATTCGCGTATCTTTGCCGATAGCCACAGTTTTTTTCTCTTTGCAGACAAGCCAGCTTAAAACGCCCGCAAGCTCAAAAGCAAAATCTGCCGTCATCGGATAAACATTAGCTGTTCCGCGAACACCGTCTGTTCCAAATAATTTGTTAGCCATGATAACAAACTCCAAAATCAATTATTAACCATATTACAATAGGCAGATAAAAAAGATAATGCAAGAGTGTTATCTTTGGTTTTCCAATAATTTATAAAACGTAGCGCAAACCTAAATAGATTTCGTGATCATCAAGGTCAGTTTTGCCGTTAAGCGTTTCAAGTTCGCCCATATCATAATAGCGATACCCAAGGTCAACATTAAAACGGTTGGTAACTTTAGCCGTAACACCGGCGCCCAAAGACCATGTCAAAACATTTTCTTTAATGCTGTAATTCATATCAACCGAGGAATTTCTGAAAGACAATTTGCTACGCGTATAACCGATACCGGCGTTAACAAACGGTGAAAACCAGTAATACGGGAAGAAATCATAGTAAACAACAAGCATATATGAAGGGGATTTGAAGCTGCCCTTGGTAAATTCTGTAAGTTGTTTGCTGTTCTTCTTTCTCCAGACATATTCAAGCTCGGCTCTGTAGTGCTCGTATCTGTATCCGATAGCGCCGCTTAATAAAAGCCTTTTCTTGTCCACCACATAATCAGAGTGGTTTTTGCTGATGCCGCTGTGTTTATCTTCTAATTTATATTTTGCCTGTCCGATTCGGCCGGCAAGATAAAAGCCGTCACATTCGGCATAAGCCGCGTTAAAAGAAAAAGTGCAAATAGCGGTTATAAGCAAAATTGATTTTATTATTTTTTTCATAAATTAAGCTCCGTTCTGAAAGTTACGAATCGATTCGTTGACAAACATAACACAAAATTTTGACAAAACAAGTGAAAAGTTAAAAAAGAGTAAAAAAAATTTAAATAAGGCAATACAATGTTATGAAAAAATAGATGTTTCGCCTTAAAAACATTGCTTTTTTAACAAAATGTGCTAAACGTAAAGCCACGGTGGTCGGATAGCTGCGCCAGTAATAAGCTGGTGAGGAAAGTCCGAGCGTTTTGGAAACAGGATACCGGATAACGTCCGGCTGGAGAAATCCAAGGGAAAGTGCCGCAGAAAATTACCGCCGACTCGATTCGGTAAGGTTGAAAAGGCGAGGTAAGAGCTCACCGCAAAGGTAGTAATACGCTTTGGCAAGGTAAACCCTATCTGACGCAAGACCAAATTAGGAGGGCGGCTTTCAGCCGTTTAACGGAGCGTTTCCACTCTGCTCCAGAGGTAGGTCGCTAGAGCCAAGTGGCAACATTTGGACCAGATGAATAGCTATCGCTTTGAATCTTCATATTTTTATGAAGCAAATGACAAGTACAGAACTCGGCTTACAGACCACCTGAATTATTTATAAAGGGAGGCTTTTGTGCAATATACAGTTAAAAACAGCGTTGAGATTAAAGGAATAGGGCTGCATTCCGGCTGCGAGTCGGTTTTGAAGATTGAACCGGCAGCTGAAAATACCGGAATAGTTTTTAAGCGCGGCGACTTGAACGGAGAACCGCCGATTCGCGCCTTGTATTCAAATGTGGCAGATACCAGAAACTGCACTTGTTTAGGCACATCTCCGCAAAATATTATCAGCACCATCGAGCATTTAATGGCAACATTATATATTTTGGGTATCGATAATGCTGAAATAAGTGTAAATAATCCCGAAATCCCGATTCTCGACGGCAGCGCCAAAGTTTTTTACGAAATATTGAGCAAAGCCGAGCTACAGCCGCAAAACGCTCCGCGCCAATTCCTTAAGGTGAAAAAAGAAATAAAATTTACGGATGATAAAGGCGCAAGCGTCACATTATTGCCTGCAGAAGATTTTAGCGTGCATTTTGATATTGATTTCCCCTCCAAAATTGTGGGCAAACAAAGTTTTGACGGGAAAATCACAAAAGACAAATTCGCCGCGGAAATTGCCCCGTGCCGGACGTTTTGTGAAAAATACCAAGTGGATTATCTCCGCTCAATCGGCTTAATTAAAGGCGGCTCGCTGGAAAATGCCGTTGTTTTAGATGGCGAAACCATCCTTAATCCCGAGGGATTTCGTGTGCCGAATGAATGTGTTAACCATAAAGTTTTAGACACGATAGGTGATTTATATACTTCCGGGTATTATATATTAGCAAAAGTTGTTGCCAATAAGAGCGGACACTATCATAATAACGAAGTCTTGAAAGCGTTATTTGCATCAAGTGATAATTATGAAGTTTTGGAAGGGAAATAGGAATGAAAAAGGTTTTATGTACGTTTGCAGCTGCCGGTTTAATGTTTTTAACAGCGTGCGCCGGAAATGAGGCTGAAATAAATGACGAAGATAAAAGCGCCGAAACATTGTATAATGAAGCGTATGAGTATCTGGAAAAAACATCTTACCAGAAAGCCGCCGAAACTTTTGATAAGGTGGAACTTGAACATCCATATTCCAAATGGGCAACAAAATCCAAGCTGATGAGCGCTTATGCTTATTATAAAGACGAAAAATATGATGACGCAATCGCCTCTCTAGACCGTTTTATCCGCCTGCACCCCGGCAATAAAGATATCGCCTATGCCTATTATATGAAAGGCGTTTGCTATTATGACCAGATAGCCCCCTCGCAAAAAGAGCAATCATCCACCAAAGATGCATATGAAACATTTTCCCAGCTTATAACGATGTTTCCCGAGAGCCAATATGCCGCAGATGCCAAAAGCAAAATGGCGCTGATAGAAGACCATCTTGCCGGTCATGAAATGAACGTGGGGCGCTATTATCTGCAAAATAAAGAATACATTTCTGCACTAAACAGATTCTCCACCGTAACAGACCACTATCAGACAACCGCCCAAATAGAAGAGGCTCTTTATCGCGAAGTTGAGATTTATACAATTCTCGGTTTAACCAAAGAAGCGCGGAAAAAAGAAGAAATATTGCGCCGAAACTATCCGGAGAGCAAATGGTCTGCCCGTGCTGCGGAGCTTGTCGCAAAGGACTAATTGTTATCTATGCTGAAGTCGCTATCAATCAGAAATGTAGTTTTAATCGACAGTCTGGATATAGATTTTTCCAATGGACTGATAGTGCTGACCGGTGAAACCGGTGCTGGTAAATCCATTTTGCTTGATTCTTTGGGGTTGTTATTAGGCAACCGAGCCGAATCGTCGCTTATCCGCAGCGGTACCGATAAGCTTTCCGTGACCGGTGTTTTTGAAGTTAATTCCGGTAATAAAATTTTTGAGTTGGCAAAAGAATATGACCTCGATATAGATGGCGATATCATCATCAAACGCATCATAACCGCAGATGGCAAAAACAAAATATGGTTTAATGACCAGATAATCAGCTTAAAACTCTTAAAAGAATTAAGCTCAAACCTCATAGAAATTCACGGGCAGCACGATAATCAGGGGCTTTTAAACCCCGCCACTCATTGCGATATACTGGATAATTACGGCTGTTATGAAGAAATAACAGCAAAAACAAAACAATCGTATCAGCAATATAAGGCTTTGAATAATGAGCTAAAAACCAAAGAGCAGGAGTTGGCTAAAGCCAAAGAAGACGAGGAGAATCTTTGCCATTGGGTCAAAGAACTGGAGAAAGCCGCGCCGCAAAAAGGCGAAGAGGAACAATTACGCAGTCGTCGCAGCGAATTGATGAATGCCGAAAAAATAATAGAAAAGTTAAACGCGGCATATTCCGCACTGAATGGCGGTAATTCGGTATTAGAGCAAATATCAAAAGCACGCAACGCCATCTCGCGCGCCAATGAAATAGTGAGCGGCAAATATGCCGACATAGAGCAAAACCTCGAAAATGCGCTTTATACCTTAAACGATGCGGTGGAGCAGATAGAAAATAATTCTGCCGATATATCGCTAAACCAAAACGAGATTGATAATATTGAAACCCGCTTGTTTATGCTGCGTGATTTGGCAAAAAAGCACCAAACGGAAGTTGATATGCTGCCTGAAAAATTGGAGGAGCTTTCTAATGCATTAAACAGCTTGCAAAAAGGGGAAGACTGCTTGGCGGAAATGCGTCAAAATGTTGCAAAGTTGCGTGCAGAATATATCAAAAATGCGGAAGACTTAAGCAAAAAACGGCAAGCAGCCGCGCAAAAGCTGGATAAAAGCATAATGAAAGAGCTGCCGCCGTTAAAAATGGAAAAAGCCGTTTTCAAAACCGCCCTTGTTCAGAAAGATGAAAACCAGTGGGGTGAAAATGGTTGGGATTCTGTTTGCTTTGAAGTTTCCACCAACCCTAACACGCCGATGGGTGCATTAAATAAAATCGCTTCCGGCGGCGAACTTTCCCGCTTTATGTTGGCACTAAAGGTTAATCTGGCGCAGCAGTCCAGTCAGGAAACGCTGATTTTTGATGAAATAGACACCGGCATCGGCGGTGCAACCGCAGAGGCAGTCGGCGAACGCCTATCCAGATTAGCGCAAAACGAGCAAGTTTTGGTTGTGACCCACTCGCCGCAGGTGGCAGCTTTCAGCAATGAGCATTTTAAGGTAGAAAAGAAAACAGTTGCGGATATAACGACAACCAACCTGATAAAACTGGCACAAAACGAAAAAATTGAGGAAATAGCCCGAATGCTGGCCGGTGAAAAAATCACCAAAGAAGCTCGTGCCGCCGCAACAGTGTTGGTTAATAAAGATAACATACCGACTTTATTTTAAGCTTAAGAAAAAAAAGATATTCTTTTTAGCTTGCAAAGACGCTTTTTATATATAAAATTTAATCAGCTTATGGTCGGGGAGCCCTTAATGTATAACCAAGATTAAGGGAACCACTTATAAGGTTGGTTTCTGAACTCCCCGATCATCTTAGATATTTTTACTTTTCACTTGCATAAATAGTTTTTATTTCATAAAATCTAATTGGCTTTTCAAGAGCCACCGTAACGGGTGTCTGATATTTACGCCCTGACATATTAGATAAAGTTTTGAGTTCTATTCAAGACTTTGTTTATGATGATTATATCCCCCGATTATGGCAACATGGTCGGGGAGCTTCCAACGAATGTCCAGAGTCTTTGACTTAAAGGTTGGAAGAGTCATGTTACGGTGATTCTTGAAACTCCCCGACCGTTTGCCACCTCAAACGGTTTTTTTACTTGCAAAATAGCAAAAAATATGTAACACATCATTTTATGTCAGTTTTACTGAAGCAGTACTGAAAAGGTACGAGGCTTTTCAAGAGCCTTTCCGTAACGGTGCTAATATAGCGCCAAAGTTATAAGCTCCGATGGGGCGAATATCATATATTCCCGATTTTCTCAATAGTCGGGGTTGGGTAAGCATATGTTCAAGAGACAACTTTGTTGTATCTAAAAGCGCCCAGTCTCTGTTACGGAAGACCTTGAACGCCCCGACCACCTTAATTAAAAGGCGGTCTTTTTTTATGAGGTGTTTGTGTGGGGAAAATCTGCGCCTTTTTTGGGCATAGGACTGCGCCATATTACTTATTGGAAAATAAACATATTGAGCGCGCGATTATTTCTTTAATCGAAAATGAAGATGTTGATACGTTTTGGTTTGGCGGAAATGGTGATTTTGACCTCTACGCCAACAGTGCGGCTCGTAATGTGCAAAAACAATTATACCCGCATATAAAACGTATATTGATTGTACCTTATCAGACACAGCTCCATCCGAAAGAGGGGCAAACGGATTCGATAGGAAATCCGGTTATAGATAATTTGGGATATGATAGCATTGACTATCCCGAAGAGTTGCTTTCTGTCCCGAAACGATTCGCTATTACCTATCGTAACCGTTATGAAGTAAAATATGCCGATTACTTTATTTGTTACATCACCAAAGAATATGGCGGCGCATATGAGGCTTTTAAGCTGGCAACGCATCATAACAAAAATGTAGTTAACCTTGCAAAGGATGAAGATGTTAAACTTTCAGAAATCAAGCACCGGAAAGAAATGAAAGAGTTGGAAAAGCTTTATGGTAATAAACCGTTATAATTTCCGCTTTCTGTTCTTTAAGCGCGAAAGTTTATA
Source organism: uncultured Alphaproteobacteria bacterium (assembly GCA_910576955.1). Lineage (GTDB taxonomy): Bacteria > Pseudomonadota > Alphaproteobacteria > RF32 > CAG-239 > CAG-267. The sequence goes on from CAJTJB010000005.1 coordinate 112,810, forward strand.
ACTGACAACCGATGTATCTCGTCCGGCTTTTGCCAAGCGGTCATACATCCGCTCAATCTCTTTTTCGAGATATGCTGTTTCTATATCGCTGCTCAAAGCAGCCTTTTCTTCATCCGAGCCAAATGCTTTAATGGCGCAGACATCGCGGATAATATCGACCACTTCAAGCTTGCTCTCTTGCCGCCGTTTGATAAAATACGGCAGTTCATAAACCAGCTCGCGTGCATTGTCATATACATCATTGCTGCAATCGCACTTGCCATACTTAAGTTTCAAAAGGCTGAACGCAACTTCAAGTTCAAAATCATTATCCACCACCACAAACGGAATCGGGTCAGAAAAGCCTTTGTTTGCAATAGATTTTAAAAATTCGAGCAAATGATGGAAAAATCCGCCGATATTATAAAGGATAAACGGCTTTTTTTGCAGCAACCCGTCTTGCATTGCCACGCAATCGTATGCCAGCTCATCAAGCGTGCCAACTCCCCCGGGAGTGAAAACGACAAAATCCGCATTGAGCAAACGTTGCTTGCGTTCTTCCAGTGTCTTGGCAAAAATAACGTTAATGCGCTTGAGCATCGTATCTTCAGAGTCATAAAGCTTGTAATACTCTTCAGTTGTAATCCCCTGAATGGGAAATTCCGGTGTAACGCAGTTTTGCTTTTCGTTCCACGCATCCATCACCCCGCGCGCAACCGCCCCCATAATACCACTGTTAGAAAGCCCGAAATCAAGCTTAAACCCCATCTCAACAATCTTTTTGCCGAGGTTATAGGTTTCTTGCACATACATTGGGTTATGTCCGCCGCGCGATCCGCCTGCCACAAAAACGCGGATACCGTCTTTTTTGTTTTCTTTAATAAATGCGGATAAAAGCTCTTTATCGCTGTTGCAACCTTTTTTTTCAGCCATTGCTAAATCTCCTCAATATCTCCCATTTGTTGCTTGCGGTGAAACTCTTTGACGAACTCATCAAAAGTATCTTCTGCTAATGCCTTGCGGATGCCTTGCATCAAACGTTCATAATAACGGATGTTATGCCAGCTTAACAGCATAACCGCCAATATTTCATTACATTTCTGCAAATGGTGAATATAAGCGCGCGTATAGTTTGTGCAAAGCGGACAATCACATCCGGCTTCAATCGGGCGTGGGTCTTCGCGATGGCGGGCATTGCGAATATTCACCGGTCCGAATTCCGTAAAGGCTTGCGCGGTTCTGCCCGAGCGCGTCGGCATAACGCAGTCAAACATATCCACGCCGCGCAACACGCCGCCGACAATATCATCCGGTTTGCCGACCCCCATTAAATAGCGCGGTTTGTCATCGGGCAACATTTGGGTAGCATAGTCCAAAACCTCAAACATTTTTTGCTGCCCCTCGCCCACGGCTAACCCGCCGATAGCATAACCGTCAAAACCGATATTTTTAAGTGCTTCAGCCGATTCGCTTCGCAAGTCTTCAAACACGCTGCCTTGCTGGATTCCGAAAATGCCATATCCGTCACGGTCTTGAAAAGCCTCGCGGCTGCGCTTTGCCCAGCGCATAGAACGTTGCATTGAGCGTTTAGCCTCATCATAAGTTGCCGGAAAAGGCGTGCACTCGTCAAAACACATTGTAATATTAGAATCGAGTTTATGTTGAATCCCGATAGATTCTTCCGGCGAGAGGAAAAATTGCTTGCCGTCAACGTGTGACTTAAAGCTCACCCCGTCTTCCGTAATTTTGCGCAAGCCTTTTAAGCTCATCACCTGAAAACCGCCTGAGTCGGTCAAAATCGGCTTATGCCAGTTCATAAATTTATGCAAACCGCCCATTTTTTCTACCAAATCAGCTCCCGGTCGCAGCATTAGGTGATAGGTATTGCCCAAAAGGATTTCAGCCCCTGTTGCCTCCACCGATTCGGGCAGCATAGCCTTAACCGTTCCGCAAGTGCCCACCGGCATAAACGCCGGCGTATTAACAACGCCGTGCTTGGTATAAAGTTTTCCTAATCTGGATTTATTATGCTTTTTTAAAACTTCATATTTCAGTGCCATTTTTATTTCCTATTCTTTATAAATCTTGCTCCATAACGGGATTGTATTGCCGATTCCCTGTGCCAATGCCGCCGCCTCAATAAAAGCCATCTCGCCGTTGTCAAACATTACCCTGTACCATTTTTTATCTGCGGTATATCCGGTCAGTCTGACAGTTGTTCCTTGTTCTACGGTTTTATAAACATCGAAATCTCTATCTGCGCCATGCATCGCCTGTACGGCTTTTGTTGTATGGTATAATTCTTTTTTGCTGTATACGTCAACAGGAATATTAAAAATCTTTGCGACAGATACATCGCTGAATGCTTGCCGCCCATCCATAAAAGTGACCACCTGTTTTAAATGTGCGCTATTGGAATTCTGCATTTTCCTTTCATTAAGATAGCACAAACCGCAAACAATACCAATCCCCGCAAGCAAAGCAAACGGATAAAAAAGTTGTAACATTTTAAGTTTATGAAAATTCCACTTTTTTACGCTCAAATAAGAGATATTGCCCAAAGACCCGATATAATGATTAAGATAAGCCAGCTCATCGGCGGTCGCATACTCTTTTGCAAGTAATGCCAGCGTGGCAGCCTCTTCCATTTTTCCTTCATCTTTATACGCCAGAGAATTATGCAGCAACAGCATAAAATTCTCTTTTTTGCCGTTAATGCGGGAAATGTTTTGAATAATCGCCTTAATATTCGCAAAAAAAGCGCTTATTCCCCAGAAACCTTTAAGCCAATTATGCCGTGCGATACTGCTCACAACGCCGGCTGCCTCATAATGGCTGCAATAATAGATTTTATCAATGGCAGAATGCCCGATACCTTTGCCGGTAATTTCAATAAGGTGAAAGGCGCGAAGGTTTAAATCTTCCTGCCCGTGCATATTGCGAAGAATGCAAATAGCATTAATATCAGGAAAATTTGCTTTATCATAAATCATCGAAAGCAAAGTATATTTAAGGCGGGAGGCGGGATCTTTAAGCACATCGTACGCAACCGACAGCTGCTGAAACATATCAACAGCCTTCGGGTCGGTATTATGGTCAGGATGCCAAAACTTTGCCAAATCGCGGTATTTTTGCCTGATTTCTTCTTCGGAAGATTGGGGCGTAACTTTTAAAATTTTATAATACCCCAGCTTGTCATATTGAAAGTCTTTTGCCATCAGTCGTTCTCCTTGCCTAATTTTTTAGCAATGCTGCAAATATCTAAAGCTGCCTCGGATGCCGGATAGCGGGAAAGCAGCAACTCTTTGTTTTTTATGGTATCCCGTATTCTGGTATCAATCCTCACAATTCCCAGCAACTCGGGAAATTTAAGATGATTTCTGTCTGCGGCTTTATTAAGCTTTTCATAAACCTTGTATCCGTCTTCAAACGAGATTACTTTGTTAATTATTAAATAATAATTAGCAGAGAGGTTAATCTCATTCATAAATTTAATCAAATCAAATGTTTTCACCAAATCCGCATTATTTTCGGAACACATTAAAATAATATTGTCGGCAATCTGGCATAAGCTTAAAGTTTTTTCGGAGATATTTGTGCCGGCGTCAATGAGTGTCTGTTCGTAATTTTCGGCAATAATATTCAAATCATCGGCAAAAAGATGGATTCGCCCGAGCGGTTGCTCGTCTAAATAACCGTTTCCGGTTTGTCCGGTGAGAATGTTAAAATCTTTGTTTTTATAAGCACAAATGAGCTGGTTGAGTGTTTTCTGTCCGGCAATATATTGCTCAAGATAATGCGGCGACTGCAACACCAAATAAGAGGCAATATTTGAAAAATCGCCATTGCCGTCAACCAGCAAAACTTTCTTTTTTTCAAGATTAAACGCATGGGCCATTGTCAACGCACACCAAGATGTGCCGATATTTTCCGCCCCCGAAATAAACACCGATATATGCCTGTGTGTGCCGTTTTTCAGAAACAAACGGTTATAAATTAAATTTCCATTATCACTCACAACAATATGCCACCCTGAAAAACTTTAAAATTAAAGATAAATCATTTTTTAACATAATAGCAGCTATACTTTAAATATCAAAGATTCTTTTTAAAATCGGGGATTATTTATGAAAACTGTATTACTTGCGCTGATATTGTCTGTCTATGGTTTAACCGCTGATTCGGCTGTTTTGAAGATGTACGGAAAAGATATATACGGGTTTGACCAGCCTAAATATGAGGAAGATTATTCAGAAGGTGACAGAAGATACATTTTTAATATATCAGCATTGGCAGATTCTGATAATTTTCCGTTTTCTTCATATGAGCAAGGCTCTATATTTAGCAAAATCTTTTTAGACCTGAAAGATGCGACAAACGCCAAAATAACCATTAGATACAAAAAAGACGGGTATGACGAAAAGGTAAAAGAGTTTGAACGCGGGGCGCTTATCATAGGCGAAGATATTAACGCCCGTTTCGGCGTATATTATGAAACATACCCTTTTTCAAAAAACAGCTATTTATATCCTGCATTTTTTGAAAATAAAGTTCACTTAATTATGCGCGCGGGTGAAAAGCTGGACCTGCAAGGGAAAAACAGCCTTAAAAATTATAAAGGCATATATTCTAAAACAGATAGGCTGCCCTCTCATATATTAAAAGATTTTTCCTCCTTTGGCATTGAGGCGGTGGAAAATTTGCCGTCCGCCTTTGAACAGCTTTTAACCGGAAAGGCGGATTATATTGCCTCAAGTTATTATCCTGCAGTGATTGAATGCTATAAACAAGGCATTCGCAAATATGTTTCGTTCAGCAAAGCTCCGGTATGGAAAGCGCCTATGTTTTTCCGGGTTTTGCCGCAAACAATGGATGATGAACGTATTGAGAATATAAAAAAATATCTCAAAAGCTCCCGCTACAAAAAAGTAAGAGAAGAGGCGTTTAAAGAATTAATAAAAATATATGAAGAAAACACAAAAGGCAAAGTGCCGCCGACTTACATCGGAACATCAACCGCCCAAAGCGATGAAGAAGATATGGATGAAGAATAAAATCTTGAAAAATATAAATTTTAAGTTTAGCATACAACAAAATTTGAGGGAGTAATAAAATGGTTCTTTTGGTTCATCACAGTATTTCGCCGCAATCGCGGAAGATTCGCCTGATTATGGCAGAAAAGAAAATGCTGTATGTTTTAAAAGAGGAAGAACCGTGGAACATATCAACGGAAATGCAAAATATTAATCCGTCCGGAGAATTGCCGGTTTTGGTTTTTGACGGAACGGTTATTTCCGGCAATAATGCCATAACGGAATACCTTGAAGAAAGCAATCCTCAATATAAACTTCTGCCGGAAAATCCGTTAGAACGGGCGGAGGTCCGGCGTTTGGAGGAATGGTTTGACCTAAAGTTTTATAACGAAGTATATAAATATATCGTTACCGAAAAAATCATTAAAAGGTTTCACCTCAAGCAAGCGCCGAATTCAAAAATATTAAAAGCCGGGCTGAATAATCTTAAATTTCATATGGAATATATAGACTATCTGGCAGATAGAAATAATTATCTGGCTGGTAAAGAATTAAGTCTGGCAGACTTAACGGCGGCGGCTCATCTTTCAATAATCGATTATCTGGGCGACATTCCGTGGAACGATTATAAAAACGCAAAAATATGGTATGCAAAAATTAAGTCCCGCCCGAGTTTTAAGGAAATTCTTAAAGATACGATTCGCGGCATTCGCCCGTCCGGCAACTATACAAATTTGGATTTTTAAAATGAAGATACGATTTATAACCGGAATAATGCTTTTGTTAAGCGCCTGCAGCAGCCCGAAAGGGCAGGTGGTTTTCCATTGGGACAGATATAACACCGGCGGTATAAAATTTGCCCGCGACCATTCGGAATGTATGCGTCAGGCAGAAGCATTAAAATTAATGCCAAATTTCCGCAGTTGGTTTTATACCGAAGAGCAACGCTATGAAACTGTTGTAAAATGGCATAAAGAACATGGTATCTGGGCGAGTTTTGTGCCATATCCGGGAGCAATGCCGATAATGGTAAACTCTGTGCGGGATGATAGCCGCTCCAATCCGGCAAAATATCAAAAATGTATGCTGAAAAAAGGATATGTGAACCGAACAACGGATATTCCCGAAGCCAGCAATTTATTTGTGTTCAAGCCTCAAAGCGTTAATCAAGACGCCCCGCTGGATGATACGTATAATTATTAAAACTATTTGCAAGCTTTTAAGTTATAGCCTCCGCCGGTTGCTTTATAAAACGCAGTCAGATATTGCAATATTGCAGCATTGCTTTCAGCTAGCGCATTTTGTGCATTAAGGTAATCTTGTTCGGCAATTGCGACATCGGTAAATTCAATCAGCCCGTTTTCATATTTATTGCGTGTTAATTCCATAACATTGCGCATTTTATTCAGCGATGTCTGTGTGTACGCATTTGTTTTATAAGCTTGCTCAACGGCTGTAATCGCGTTTTTAAGTTCGGTCAAAGCTGTCAACATTGCCTCGTTATAATTAAGCAGATATTCTTCTTTAATATGTTTTTGCAATTCAATATTATTCGTCAGCTGTCCCCAATGCCAAATTGGCAGCGAAATCCCGGGTACATAGCCGTAAACTTGGCTGTTTTTATCAAAGAGGGAATGTCCGCTGTTTGAGATAAAGCCGAATGTCGCATTGAGAGTTATAGACGGATATAAGTTTGTAAGAGCCGCATTGACAGCAGCATTTTGCGCCCGAACAGACATTTCCGCCGCCATAATGTCAGGGCGCGAACGAATAACGCCTAATGGCAAATTATACAATTTTTGAACATTGTATTTAAAGGCGGTATTAGTAATATTCCGTTGATATTTATCTAAATTAACCGGAAGCCTGTCCGGCAAAACGCCTAAAAGAACGGCAATAGCATTTTTATAGTTTTCGATTTGAGTTTTAAGCGGCGGAATGCCGGATTTGGTTTTTTCCACGGCATATTCGGCTTGATTGAGCGCTAAAGGGTCTGCTATGCCTGCATTATATTTGTCTTTAACCGTCTGCATAATATCTCTTTGCAATCGCAGGTTTTTATTTGCAATTTGTAATTTTTCCTGTGCCTGTCTTAAATTAATGTAGTTAAATATAAGTTCAGCGGTAATAGACACGCGGATATTTAAAAGCGAGTACGCGGTGTTATGCATCAGATTAAAATATTGCTCGGAAATATAGCGCCCTTTTCCCCAAATATCTAACTCCCACGAAACGTCAAAACCCGCTTTAAACGCATTCACGTCATAAGAATAATCTGCGTTGTCGCTTGCCTTGCTGTAATTATATTCTCCGCTTGCGTTAAACATCGGATAGTTGTTTTTAGATTGAATCATATAATTTAAACGCGATTGCTGCAATCGCTCAATCCCCTGCCGCAATGTAAGATTATCAGTCATTGCTTGTTGAATCAGTGTATTTAAATCTGTGTCGTTAAAAATCTCATACCAATTATTGTTTATAATATATTCATTTGGCAGAATATTTAAATTGCGTTGAGCCTCTTTGTCGGAAAAGAAATACCGGTGTGAATATTCTTCTCCCACGGAGCAGGAGGAGAGAATAAAGATGCTGCTTAAAACGATGTATTTAAACATTGTCGCGCTCCTCCTTTGGTAAGGGAGTTTGTTTTATAGTAGATGCCGGATAAAAATATTCTTTAATGTTTTCAAATAAAGCAAACAATGCCGGAATAAAAATTATGCCGACCAATGTTGCCATAATCATTCCGAAAAATACCGTAACGCCAATGGAAATTTGCGAACTTGCGCCCGGTCCTTTCGCAATAATCATCGGAAACACGCCCAAAATAAAAGTCATCGCTGTCATTAGCACTGCACGAAACCTCTCGCCTGCACCTTTTTCAGAGGCTTCTAAAATGCTGTATCCTTGTTCGCGATAGTCTTTGGTGAATTCAACGATTAAAATGGCATTTTTAGCCGCAAGCCCGATAAGAAGCACAATGCCGAGTTGCGCATAAATGCTTAAGGGCAAACCAAATAAATGCAGTCCCATAAAAGCCCCCAATACGGCAAAAACCGTTGAAAACATAACCGAAAACGCCAGCATCCAACTTTCGTATAAGGCAACTAAAAAAAGATAACAAAAAACAACCGCAAGCGCAATCAATGCTCCGACAAGGCCTCTTGTTTCAGCTTCTTGTAAGGATAATGCAGTCCAGTTAATAGCAAAACCTTTCGGCAAAACCGTTTGTGCCAATTCTTCAAATTTATCCATAGCCTGCCCGCTGCTGACGCCGTTTGCAGCTTGAGCCGTGATGGACGCGGAGGTGTAGAGGTCGTATCGATAGATAATTTTAGGTGAGATTTCAGTAGTGGCATATGCGAAACTGTCAACTTTAATTAGATTTCCGGAGTTGGATTTGACATAAAGGTTTTTAATGCTTTCAAGGCTTTTGCGATAGTCAAAATCAGCCTGCAAAATAACGCGGTTTACCTGACCGTTTAAGGTAATGTTATTGATATAGGTTGCGCCTAAATTGCTTTGTAACGTTGCAAACATCTGTGAAACGGGAATATCGAACGATTGGAGTTTGGTTCTGTCAATATTAAGAAAAACGTGCGGCGTATCTGCTGTAAAAGTGCTGAATGCATATGCGATTTCTGAAGAATTATTTGCTGCCGCAAGATATTTTTTTAATGCCGCCTCAACGTCTAGTGGCGAAAGTTTGGTATCTGTTGCAACCAGTTCCAGAGAAAGCCCGTTGCTTTGCCCAATTCCCGGAACGGACGGCGGGGCAAAAAAGTTTAACGCAGCTCCTTTATAAGCGCTGAATTTTTGCGTCAGAGATTTTGTAATCCCCTCAATAGATAAATCTTTTGTGGTGCGTTCAGCCCAGTTATCAAGCCCGATAACGCCTAAAGCAACGTTTTCGCCGCCTCCACCGAGCATACTGTATCCTGCAACGGTAATAACATATTTAATACCGTTCATTTTTAAAATATCTTTGCTCATATTTGCCAAAACCGCGTTTGTTTGGTTAATGCTTGCCGTGCTGTTAAGCTGCACGTTGGCAAAAATAATCCCTTGATCTTCTTCCGGTAAAAAAGATGTAGCAGTGTATTTAAAATATAACGCAATAGCAGCAATAACGCCGAGAATAACAATAACGGTGTATAAGAGATATTTCGAAAAAAAGCTTACAATCTTTGTGTAGATATTTTTAAAAACATCCAAGCCGTCATTAAACCATTTGAAAAAGCCGCGGGCGTTGCCCTCTTTCTCTTTGTTTAAGAAAATCGAACATAGGGCAGGGCTTAAAGTCAGGGCGTTAAACGCTGAAAATATGACCGATGTTCCGATAGCAACGGCAAATTGTTGGTAAATTTTTCCGGTAATTCCCGCCATCAGCCCGACTGGAACAAAAATTGCCAGCAAAACAAATGTTGTAGCTACAACAGCACTACCGATTTGCTGCATAGCCTTAACCGACGCATCATATGAATTCAAGCCTTCATTAAGCATTAAATATTGCACGCGCTCAACTACAATAATCGCATCATCTACCACAAGCCCGATAACCAAAATCATCGCAAATAAGGTTAAAATGTTAATATCAAAGCCTAAAATATAAATCACGATAAACGTGGCAATCAACGAAACCGGGATAGTAATCAGCGGAATGAGCGTGGTTTTGAATTTTTGTAAAAACAAATAAGTAACCAGAATAACGAGAGCAAAAGTGATAAACAGCGTTTCAACAATAGCGGTAATAGAGGCTTGCACATAGTCTGTTGAATCATAGGCTATTTTGATTTCCATATCATTAGGAAATGTTTTTGCAAGTTCATCAATAGCCTGCCGGACAACCTCCATTGTTTTAAGCGCATTAGTGTTTGGTGTCTGGTTTAGGGCGATAATCACGGCGGATGCATTATCATATTTGGAGCTGATATTGTATGTATCGCGTCCGAGCTCCACCTTTGCCACATCTTTTAAATAAATCGTACCGCCATTGTCGGAAGTTGCTATGACAATATTTGAAAAATCCTCCACACTGTTTAATAATCCTTTAGCTGTTAAAGATAATACCAGATTAGTGTCTTTGCTGCTCGGGGCTGAACCGATGCTCCCCACCGCTGCCTGCACATTTTGATTTTTAACCGCCGCAATAACATCTGAACTGTTTAAGCCCAAAGAGGTTATTTTATCAATATCCAGCCAAATCCGCATACTGTATTGCGGACCGAAAATCTGCACTTGTCCGATACCATATAGGCGTGAAAGCGGATTTTTAATATTTGTATAAGCAAAGTTACTCAAATACAAATCATCGTAAGTGTCTTTAGGGGAGCGTAACACAATCAGCGCCAAAATATCCGCGTTTTCAGTAGATACATCCAATCCGTTTTGAATAACCTCATCGGGCAGCTCGCTGTTAACCTGCTGCAATCGGTTTTGCACTTTAACCTGCGCAATGTCAGGATCTGTCCCGATATCAAAGGTCACGGTCAGATTATAAGAACCGTTATCATCAGAAGTTGAAGACATATAAAGCATATCTTCCACCCCGTTCATCTGGTTTTCTATCGGCACGGCAACCGTATCTGTCAAAACTTGTGCGTTAGCACCGAGATAGGTTGTTTTAACGCTGACTTGCGGCGGCGTAATATCCGGAAACTGGGAAATCGGCAAAACCTTAATAGCGAGCAAGCCCAAAATAATCATAACGATGGAAATAACCATTGCAAAACGAGGCCTGTCTATAAAAAATTTGGAAAACATAATTTATTTCTCCTGCTCTGTAATTATTTCACAATCTTGAAATCTAACTTTGCAGTTTGCGGTATATTGCCCGTATCTTCTAATAGCAGCAGGTCATTCGGCTCAAAGGTATTTTCCAAAACATATTGATTGCCTTTTTCTGCGAAAATATTTACCTTTTGCCGTGTAATCTGATTGTTGCGGGCAATAATAACAAAATTGCCGTCGGCGAGCAGGTGCACGAAACTTTTATCAATTAAGACGGTGTTTTTAAAAACACGATTGATTTGAACGGTAACATATGCGTTGGGCAAAAGTTCGTTTTGCGGGTTTTTAAAATAAGTATAAACAGCAAGGGAATTCGTTGATTTGTTTAATTCATTGTTGGTATATTTAAATTCTCCGTCATAGGCATATTGCTTGCCATTTGGTAAAATAAGCTTAATAACACTGTCTTTAAAAAGCTCTCCGCTGCCTTTCATATTCAGATATTCGGTATCCGTAAGCGAAAAAACAACCCTGATAGGGTCTGTTTGCACAATGCTTAATAAAGAGCCGCTGTTTGGTGCAACATAATCGCCGGGGCTTAAAGTGAAGTTTCCGACCAGTCCGGAAATAGGAGCTTTAATAATAGTGTAATTATAGTTGACATCGGCAAGCATCTTGTTGGCTTGAGTGTTTTTTAAGTTAGCTTGTGCCTGCAAAAAATTGTTTTTAGCATTGTCAATTTCAATTTCCGAAAATGCCCGCTTGCCGGATTTCTGTACGCGTTCATAATAATTTTGGTTATATGCAAAAGAAGCTTGCGCCTGTAAAACGGCAGCATCTGCGGCGTCCACCCGCGCTTTATATTCTTCGGGTTCAATAACAATTAACAACTCCCCCTCCCGCACATTTTGACCGGCAGTAACCGGAATCTCTTTCAAATAGCCGTTGATATATGGGATAATTTGCACTTGGTTAATTGCCTCAACATATCCGACATAATTAGTTGCTACCATCACATCTTGGGCAATAATCGGCATAACATTTAAAGTAATGCTGTCATTAACCGGTACTGGGCTGATTTCTCCGGAATGTTCCTTTTGATAGATGTAATATCCCATCCCCAAAGAAATCAGACACAATACCAACAATAAGAAAATATAAATTTTGCGTTCGTTTTTGTTTTCCATCTCTCAATCTAACCTTTTTTCTATCAAAGTTTGCAGAATAGATAATAAGAGATGTTTCGCTTTCAAGGCTTACTGCATAAGTTCTATGGCTTTAGTTATTTTTTTTATGGAATTAAGTTCTATTTGCCGGACGCGTTCTTTAGAGATGTTATACGTTTTGCTTAAATCATCAAGCGTGATAGTCTTTTCGTATAAGCGCCGTTTAAACAAAATGTCTTTTTCACGCTTGTTCAAAACATATAACGCCTGATTAAACATTTTGCGCCGATATTTAATTGTTTCGGCATGGGCAAGGCTCTCTTCCTGATTCGGTTTGTTATCAGAAATAAAATCCATCCATTCGGTAGCTCCGTCCGAATCACCGTCTATCAGGGCATTTAATGAACCGTCATGAGATTTTAAGCGCATATTCATATCCGTTACATCCTGCACGCTGACATCTAAAGACTTTGCAATATCTTTCAAAATATGCTGCGAAAGTTCTCTGTCATCAATCAGATTAAGGCGGTTTTTGATTTTGCGCAGGTTGAAAAACAGTTTTTTTTGCGCGGCGGTTGTTCCTAATTTAACCAAAGACCATGAATTAAGAATATATTTTTGCACCGAAGCCTTAATCCACCAAAGCGCATAGGTTGAAAATCTAAACCCTTTCTCGGGTGCAAATTTATCAATCGCATACATTAGCCCGATGTTTCCTTCCGAAATCATTTCCCCCACCGGCAGACCGTATCCGCGGTATTTTGACACCACCTTAACAACAAGCCGCAAGTGTGAGGTAATCAGTTTATAGGCAATTTCCTTGTCTTTGGTTTGCTGATAACGTGAAGCCAAATCAAATTCTTCTTCCAGAGATAAGATAGGATATTTTTTGATAGAATGCAGATACCTTGAAAGATTTTCTTCAGGTGAAAAGTCAAGTCCGTTTAGAATAGGTTGTTCACTCATAATTTCTCTCCTAAAAGTTGACTAGAGGAGAGTTTATAGCTTAAAATTTTTTCCACAATCTAGACATTAGTTCTATTGTTATTAATGATTTTTTAATAAAATACAACGGGTTAATAAACTAAAGTCTATAATTTTCCAGCTGTTTTTTCAACAGTTGTAAATCCTCTGGAAAGTCTGCCTGAAAAGTAAGTTTTTTACCGGTGCGGGGGTGAATAAAACCCAGCGAGGCAGCGTGCAGCGCTTGTCTGGGAAAAGAGTTGACAAAGCTCTTAACAGGTTCGGGCAGTTTTAAAATGCTCTTTTTGCCTTTATAAACCTCATCACCAATCAAATGGCAGCCGATGCTCGAAAGGTGCACGCGGATTTGGTGGGTGCGCCCCGTTTCAAGATTGCACTTAACTAAAGAAGCGGCATTGTTATAAATGGTCACGGTTTCATAATGCGTTACGGCTGTTTTCCCGCCTTGTTGCACAAGTGCCATTTTCTTTCTATCAAATGAACTGCGCGCAATATTGCCCTCAATAGTTCCTTTTAAAGGGGCGGGAACATTATAAACAAAAGCAAAATAGGTTCGTTCGATGGAATGTTTAAAAAATTGTTCGGCTAAACCTCTGTGGGCGATATCATTTTTTGCAACAACCAAAATACCGCTGGTATTGCGGTCAATACGGTGAACAATCCCCGGTCTGGCGACGCCGCCAATGCCTGAAAGCGAGCCTTTGCAATGAAAAAGCAACGCATTGACAAGTGTACCGTTATATGCGCCTGCCGCAGGATGAACTGTCATTCCGGCAGGTTTATTAACCACAATCAGGTCATTATCTTCATATAAAACGTCAAGAGGTATATCTTCGGCAACAGGCGTAGCCGCCTCCGGTTCGGGAAGCGTAATCTGATAAACATCTCCCAAACGGGTTTTAAAATTTTTATCGGCAATAATTTCTTCGTCGGCAAAAACATACCCGTCCTCAAGCAATTTCTGAACTTGGGAGCGGGAAAACGCATCAATTTCGGTTGCTATAAACTTGTCAATACGCTCGCTGGCGGTTGTTTCGCTAACGGGGTTTGTATAAAAAATTTTATTATTATTTTCGCTATCCATATTAACTCGTGTTAAACATATTTTCACTAATTAAAGTTAGAATACACCAAAGGAAAACATAAAATCAAGGCTATAATGAATAAAACAAACGATAAGGGGAAAGTCGATGGCTGAAAATGAAAACTCTTTAGACGCATTTATCACGTCGCCAACCGCTGCGCCCGCGCAGAAAAATACGGTTGAAACGGTAAATCTTGAAGATGAATTTGCTAAATTGCTAAATGATTTTATCGGACAAGATACCCCTAAAAAAGAATCGGAAAACGTTTCGCCGCAAGCTGCGGAAGCGCTGTCAGCCGGATTAGACAGTTTTATCACCCCCTCGCAAAGTACGGTTTCATCGGCACAATCGGGGGCGGATAATGGTCTGGAAAGTTTTATTACTGCGCCAGCACCGGCAGCGCCAGCCGAAACGGGAAATAGCGGGTTAGAAAGTTTTGTCACCCCTGCCGCCCCAACAAGCAGCGCGCCGGCAGAAAAAGTATCAGAGCCGGAAAACAGCTTAAAGCCCGAAGAACAGGAATTGGCACGGGCAATAGCCAATTTTCAAGACGGTATATATTCCATCGCAGATAAGAAAAATTTAAAAGTTCCGGAAACGGACTATACCGAAGATATGTTGCGCCCGAATTATAAACCCAGTGTAGGCAAAAAAGTCGCGCAATATATGTTGAGCTGTTGGGATATAATCAATAAAGCCGATCCCGAAAATATGAAACGCCTGTCAAAAGAGGCAACAGATGAGGAATATCTGGCTTTTGCCGAAACGTTAAGCGATACGGATATGCAGTTAGCTATTATCTCATATGTGGAAATACTGATAAATCTGGAAATCTGCGAAGTAAAATACGAACAAAAAAAAGAAATAATGCAAAAAAATCGTATTAAAAAAGAATTATACGAAGAATATATGGAACTTCAGGAAAGAAAACAGCTCTTCATCTCGAAATTGAAAGAAAAAGATTTTCCGATTGATGCCGAGCGCCTGATAAACAATTATTTCCGTGTTGCGCAAAAAGACCCCGACGGTTCGTTTGAGGCATTAACCAAAAATCCGGCAATGTTTTCCCCGATAGAATTTGATAAAATCCGACCGAAATTTTTCGGTTTGATAAAAGTAACTCCGGAAGATGGCATAAAAGCAAACCAAAAAATCGGTAAATTCGTAAAAAACTTAAAAGTTTAATATTTGCCGGTTTTGCGTAGCTTTAAAGTGGACAAACCGATGTTTTTGTGTTAATATTAAAAAAACATAGGAGAAAAACAATGGTTGAAAGTACAAATCCGATAATTGCAGATTTAGATAAAGATCTGAATAAAAACAAACAGGATATACAAGATCAAATAGACCGGAATCTAAAATCGGATAATGATAAATCTAAAACGAAAACGCCGGAATCCGAAAAAGACGATAAGCCTGACGGGGATAAACCAGATACGGGAACGGCCGACCCTAAAAAAGATGATAAGCCGAAAGAAGACGAAGCGCCTGCGCAAAATATTCCTGCAGTCAACGATGGAATATCGCATGCTTATGCGGAAGATATGCCACCGCAAAAAACTGTTACAAAAGGAAAATCCCAATCCAATGCTCCCAAACCGCCGGAGCGTGGAAAATCGCCTAAAGTTGCCGGTGGTAAAGATATTATGGAGGTAGTCTGGAACGAGTTTTGGGCATTTTGCGACAGCGTTATTGACGGAACGGTTGATTTAGCGTTTGATTTTCTGACATTTGTTCTGTATCCGACATCTCACAAAAGCGAAGATCCGGTTAAAAAAGACATCGACGTTATCGAAATAGGCAGCAAACACCGAAAAGAAAACATTGAAAAGATTGATAAAGCCCATAAATTTGCATCGGATGTCTGCGCGGAAATAAATCGAAACATAGATAATGCAATGGCCGGCGAAAAAACAGAATGGCCGCTGATTAAAACCGAACCGGCGCTTTTTGCCCGTTTGGTAGAAGCAAAGAAAAAGGCGCAGAAAGATCCGACCTCGCCGGAAGCGGAAATAATCAAACGGTGGGAGGGAATTTCTGCCGAATTAGAGAAAACATCTAATAATTATAGAAAATTAACCGGTATTGCCGATGTGTTAGCAACTTCGGAGGAATATTTGAATCCGTCCACAAAAAACAAAGAGGCGGAAATCAAAGCCGCCAAAGAAAAGTATAAGGATAATCCCGAAAAACTAAAAGAAACATTAGCCGCAATTGAAGAATTATATAAAAATCCCGAGAAAAAAATAAAAGCGGGAATAGCCGAGCGTAGTCAAAATTATCTGGCTGATTTGTCTAAAAATATCAATAAAATCAGAGTGTTGCATAAAGATAACCCGGCTGAATTGCAAAAAGTTTTGAAAGAATATATGGAAGGAATTTCCAAGGCGATGCAAAACGTTCGCGAGGATGTGTATGTCCATATGTATAAAGAAAAATCAACAGGCAGCAAAGCACAAAAAAGTGCGCAGGCGAGCATTGCCGCAGTGGTTTCCGCAATAAATGATTTCAAGGTTAAAGATAAGCCGCTAAAAGATCATAAACCGGCTGAAAAAGATGAAGTTATTAATATGGAAATGAATGATAAATATTCAAAATTGGATGTTCTCCGGTTTATAAAAAGCAATATTATGAGTAAATAACAGAAAAAGGGCTGAAAATGAAAAAAATCGCAAATTTATTCAGATTTATGATAATCAGTGCATTTGTTTTAGTCGTACTGGCATATATTGGGCAAATAATATTTAAGCTGTTTTGGAATTTTGATTTGCTTGACCAAAAATCATATAAGGTACTCTATGATTATTGGGAAAAAGGCGGCGTTTTCAACACGTTCCGCGATTGCAGTTTAGGTGCGTCGTTGCTTTTAATGCCGGTAATCTGGCTGATGATAAGCCGTAAGATATATAAAAAAGGCTTTTGGAAAAGCATATTGGGCATAATTGATAAATCATACCGCAAAATGACCCGTCCGGAAAGTTTGGAAATTGAGCACGTATCACTCAAAAACATAGGCGGAAAAGATAAGACGCTTGATGAAATCATTACTGATAAAATTAAAGAACAAAACGGAAATATCGGCGGCAGCCATACTTCCGCTAATATAAGGAAACAAATTGCCGCAAAAATAGAGGAAAATGAAAAAGAATAAGCTCTTGTTAACTAATAGGCATCTATAATAATAAAATAAAAAGACCGGAGAACAACTTGAAACCACTGCTAATAATATTAAAAACTCTTTTTATCGGCTGTCTGTGGAGCATCGTCTTCATAGATGGAATAAGAGTGGTATTGTTGGTTAACTGGCATTTTGATATTTTTTTCAAAGAGCACTGGGCGTTATTAAGTTACAAATGGAACAGCGGCGTACCGATGAGCCGCTCTGAATTAGGTTTTCTTTTAATTGTTGTCAGCGCGATTCCTCTGTGGCTGGCAGGCTGGGTCGGGTTATGCCTTGTCAAATGGGGCAGATTTATCAAACAGGTGTTTTTCAGCCCGCTATATTTATATAGAAAGCTTACCCTGAAAACCAAACCGCCGGTTGTCGTGAAGAAAAAATCCATTAATGAAGAAGTGAAAGCAGTCAAAAAAACGCCGGTAATTAAAAAAGTGCCGTTAAAACGTCCGCCGCTGCCCTCGGCAACCCTGCTCCAGTCAAATATAAATAATAACCTGACGTCATCGCGTCCAAGCGCCTCGCCGTATATAGCGGGCAAGAAAAATCAGGATGCGCCGATTGACCATGCATTATTTAATTTTGACGATGATGACTTTGATTTGGATTTCGATTTTGAGAAAAAAGAAAAGCCCGAGGCTGTTGAAGAGAGTATTCCCTCCGCATTAATAGCAGACGAGCCGAATGTCATAGATGTCAAAGCGGAAAAAGCAGATACCTCAAAACCGCGGTCAGAGGAACGGCAGCAGCAAAATAATAAAAACAGACCGCCCAAATCTGAAAACCATCCGGCACCGTCACCAATTAAAGAATCGCATACGCCGGTATTGGATGTACTTAATCAAAAAGGCTATGATGTCATTCCATCCGCAATTATTAAAAATACCAAAATTGACTATGTCGCCGTCTCTAAAAATCAGCTGATTTTATGTTTGATAGACAAAGAGGTTGGCGATTGGCTTGCCGATGAAGAGAAGTTTAATGACGAAGAGCCGCTGTGGTTCTCTGAAAGCAGCCATCGCATCTCACCGGTACGAAAGGTTGATGTGGCAAGGGATATTCTCAAAACCAAACTTGCGGTTACTGATATGAAATATGAAATTGTTGCATATGTGATTATTCAGGCCGGCAACATCATCAATGCGGAAGATATGTTTGAAATTTGGAGCAATATGAACATAAACGTAACGCGCATAAACCGCGGCAGCCCGAAAGAGATCCGGCTGTTTTCCAAAACCATAGATAGCTGTGACGGTAAAACAGATAGCAGTAATCTTGAAAAACTTAAAAAGCTTATCAGAAGCTTGGCATAATTTTTATAGGTATTAGAGGGAAAAATGGCAAAAGAAAGAGGAAAAGAGTGGGAAGAATATGATAATGCCGTGCGGTGGATGACAATTACATTTTTTGTATCTGTTATCGTAACCGTAGCCTTGGCATATCTTTCGCAGCCGTTAGCTTTTCTGTTGCAAAACGGCATATCTAAAAAAAGCGTGGATATAGTCGGCAAGTTTTTGCAACGGTCGTTCAGTGACCCCGGTTTTTTATATGACCGCTATGTCCGCTGGTTTAAGCAAATATACCACTATAATGGCGCATTCCGGTTAACACAGTGGATTCCGATATTGCCGTTTATCTCGTTTCCGGTCATTTTGCTTGTCGGCGGTGTCAAATGCCCGTATCGTTTCCAATCAAACATCCACGGTTCGGCGCATATAGCCACGCTGCGGGATATTGAAAGAATGCCGCTGTTGGGTTTTGACGGCTTTTGTCAGGTTGTCGGGCGCTTTCAGGGCAAGATGTTGAAATTAAAAGAAACCTTGTCAACCTTATGCTGCGCTCCTCCGGGTACTGGTAAAACAGCCGGGGTCGTTATCCCGACAATTTTTAACTCTGAAGGGTTAAGTATTATCGTGAACGACCCGAAACCGGAGTTGTGTTTCAGCACAACCGGCGCAAGGGCAAAAGTTGGTCCGGTGTTTGTGATTAACTGGGGTAAGGAAGATAATCCGGAAACAGGAGAGTATTACCCGAGTTGGAATCCATTATCCCCCGGAGCATTGCCCGCCCCCGGTCCGGAACGCGATTTGTATGTTGACTCAATGTGTAACACGCTTGTTGAAGACCCGAAAGGCGGTGCAGACCCGCACTGGTCAAAAACCGGTCGTAGTGCGCTTTGCGGATTCATTCACTTTGTTGCCTCAAAATGTGAACGCGCTTTGGCGAACGAAAAGTTTATTCAAAAAATCTATGAAGGTTCAATGACTGCTCAAGACAAAGCAGAGCTAACCAGATATTATGAAGATATGAGTATCGGCGGTTTGCGAGCTAATGCGGCAAGAGCAATTCAAGACCTGCAGAGCGATAATCTGACTATCGAAAACTATCTGCCAATCGGCACGTGGAATTTGCTGCCGGAAAAGTGGATTAACCACGAGCCTTGTATGGCGATGATTTTAGAGTGGATTACCACCTCACAGATTGAGCAGACAAACGAGATTAAACGCCGTCTGGAAGAAGGCGACCAAATGGCGGCAATGGCAGACCCGATGCGTGATTTGCTTGATGCCGCTGTGGAAGAGGCAAACAACTATGGCTACTCCCGCCGTTGCGTAACGGAATTAAGTGCCTTGAGCGCAATGCCGGATAAAGAGCGCGGCTCTGTTATGTCCACAGGTCTTACCGGTATCGGTATCTTTAAAAACTCTGCGGTGGTTTCACGAACAAGTTTTTCTGACCTTAAATTTAAAGACTTGCGCGGGATGAAAGACCCCGTCACTGGCGAATGGAAACCGATTTCCGTTTACCTGTCCGTAAACCAAACAGACGCCCAAGCCTTAAACCCGATTAGTGCAACGTTTGTCGACTTAATGAGTGCGTATTTGATTTCTAACCCGCCAAACTTTGTTAATAAGACAGACGGCAAAATGGGACCATTCCCCGTTCTGTTCGTGCTCGACGAGTTCCCGCAAATGCCAAAATTAAAAGCGGTGATTGACGGACCGGCGGTTGGTCGTGGTCAAAAAGTGTCTTACCTGCTTATCGGACAAGATTTAGGGCAAATCTCCGGTAAATATGGTAAAGATGACCTTGAAACCGTTATCTCAACAACCGCCTGCAAAGTTATCTTGTCGCAAAACAACGAGCAAACCGCCCAGCGTTTTTCTAAAATGATTGGTAACAAAACGGTTCAGACAACATCATATTCTCGACAAGAGGGAAGTATGAGCAAAGAGTTTAACCCGTTTGCGAAAAACGTGAGCTATCAGCTGCAAGGCGTTTCCGCCATCAGTTCAAACGATTTGTTGAGTTTGCCGATGTTAAAGCAGGTGGTGCTGATGCAAGGAGCGATTGAAACGCCGATTATGGCAGACGCCCCGCGTTTTTATCTGGATAAGAAGATGTTAGCGCAGGCAAAACTTCCGCATTCGCCCTGGGTGCCGGATTGGATTGTAGCGCAGCGAGCCGATGAAAATGAGGATATTCTTTCTAAATTAGGCATAGACTATGACCCGAACGCCGTAGAAGAAGGGGAAGAGTTTGAAGAAGACGAAGTCTAAAAAAATAAAACTGAAAGAAACGCGAAGTTTTGCTTTATCCGCCGTTTTAAGGGGCAGCGCAAAGTTTGTGCTGCTCTTTCGGCGCACTTTTTTGCTATGGTGTTTGGCAAACTTTACCTTTTTATTTGTTTTTGAATATATCCCGAACGGGTGGCGAAATTCGTTAAGCATCCTCTGGCTTGTGGCTTATTATGTGTATTGGTGCGTTTTTATCCGCTATGTCCAGCAACACCCGCCGTATTTCTCGTTGGTGCGTATATTTAACGGGCTGATTCCTGCCAGTAAAATAATGTTTATTAACATCAGTATATACCTGATAGTTGTAATCCTCCCGTACATCCCGCTGTTTATGGGCTTTCGCGATAAATATCTCGAGTTTTTTGAGCGATATATGGAAGTCTTGCAAAGTTACGATTCGCTTCCCGGAAAAACATTGTTTTATCTCTTTATGCTGCTGTTGTCGCCTTATACCATCAGCCGTCCGTATCTGGCGTGGATTTCTTCGCTTATCGGCAAAAGCCGTTCCATTATGGATGCCTATAAAAGAACGCATAATAACTATTGGAATTTTGTATTATGCGCCGGCGTTATGAGTTCCATTTTTATGGTTTCGTATTATATAGACACGATTTATCACCTGCACACACTGATATACCTGATGTCCGTTTTTCCGGTATATTTTAATGTTGTCTTTATCGGCATATACAAGGTTTTTTACAAACGCAAACCCAAAATTAAGCTGACATCTGATTAAACTCTTCTTCCGAGATAATCTTTACCCCGAGCTCTTGCGCTTTTTTAAGTTTAGAACCGGCGTTTTCTCCGGCAACCACATAGTCCGTATTGGCAGAAACCGAGCCTGACACCTTTGCGCCCATCGCCAGCGCTTTGCTTTTAGCCTCGCTGCGGGTTAAGTTTGTTAAGGTGCCGGTAAATACTACGGTTTTGCCGTATAATTCCGATTCGGTGTTGATTATCTGCTCAAAATCTTCTATCTCAACCACTTTTAAGAGGTTATCAATCACCTCAAGATTATGCTCTTCCTTAAAAAACTCAACAATATCTTTCGCCATCGCCGCACCGATTCCATCAATGCTGACAAGCAGTTCTAAATCTTGCGCAACCATCGCATTCATAAAGTTGGCAAATGTGTGGTAATGTTTGGCGATAAGATAAGCTGTTGCCGTGCCAACCTGCCGGATACCGAGCGCATAAATAAATTTTTGCAATGTAATTTTTCGAGCTTTGTGAATAGCCTCAAAGAGATTGCTGACAGATTTTTTGCCCCAGCCTTCCCGATTCTCTAGATTAAGCGATGGAGAAGTCGAAAACAAATCATCCGGTTTGTTGCGTTCTTCAAGCGTGAAGATGTCGTAAGGCGTGCGAATAATTTCTTCTTGATAAAACGCATCAATAACCTTATCACCCAGCCCCTCAATATTAAAGGCCTCGCGCGAAACAAAGTGTTTCAGCCGCTCCACAGCCTGTGCCGGACAGGAAAGCCCACCCGTACACCGTCGTACTGCCTCATCTTCTTCACGAATTGCGTGTGCGCCGCATTCGGGGCAAATGTCAGGAAAATGAAATTCCGGCGCATTTTCAGCCCGTTTGTCGGTCAAAACTTCAATAATCTGTGGAATAACATCTCCCGCACGTTGAACAACCACTATATCGCCGATTCGCACGTCTTTACGCTTGATTTCGTCTTCGTTGTGCAATGTGGCGTGCGACACAATAACGCCGCCCACATTAACCGGCTCTAAATCCGCAACCGGAGTCAACGCGCCTGTGCGCCCCACTTGCACGCGAATATTGTTTAAGCGCGTAATTGCTTTTTCTGCCGGAAATTTATGTGCCACGGCCCAGCGCGGTGTGCGAGTCAAAAAGCCGAGGCGTTTTTGCAATTCCAAATCATTAACTTTATAAACAATTCCATCAATATCATACGGTAAATCCGCCCGATTCTCCATAAGGTTTTCATAGCTTGCAAGCAATTCTTTTTCCGAGTGGCAGATAGTGTTATACGGGTTGATCGGAAATCCGAGCTTTTTAACATATTCCAAAAACTCAACTTGGCTTTTCCAAACCACATCCGAAACCTCGCCCCAGGTATAAACCACAAAACTCAAATTGCGCTCGGCAGTAATCCGCGCGTCCAGTTGCCGCAAAGAGCCGGCTGCGGCGTTTCGCGGATTCGCAAATGTTTTTTTATGCTCTTCTTCATTTTTCTGGTTCAGCGCCAAAAAGTCCGCTTTAGACATAAACACTTCGCCCCGCACTTCAAACACCTCGGGAACGTCTTTGTCAGTAAACAGCGGAAAACCTTTAATCGCTTTCAGATTTTCAGTAATGTCTTCCCCGATTTTACCATCGCCGCGGGTAGAGCCGCGCATAAACACGCCGTTAAGATAGAGCGCCGAAAAAGACAAGCCGTCCATCTTTGGTTCTGCGCTAAAAATAATATCATCGCTGCTGTTCAAAAAGCGCTTAACGCTCATAATAAACTCATGCACTTCCGCTTCGTTAAAAATATCAGCAAGCGAGAGCATCGGTACTTGTAACTCAACTTTTTTAAATTCGCTCTTAACTTTTGCGCCGATTCGTTTTGACGGGCTGTCTTCGCGGATGAGATGCGGAAATTTAGCCTCAATCGCATCGTTTAAATGCCGGAGTTTATCATATTGTGCATCATCCAAATATGGATCATCATTTTGATAATAGGCAATATTTGCTTTTTCAATTTCTTTGGCAAGATAAGCAAGCTGTTCTGCCGCTTCCAATTCTGTCATATTTTTAATATCAACCATATTGCCCTCCAAAACTTGCTTAAACATATTATATATAAAATTAGTTGACAATTTTCTATAAAAATGGCATACTACCCGCAACTTTTTTATGAAAGAAACAAATGCAAACGAATATGACCATAAAACAGCTCAAGATAAAACGTTCGGAAACAGCTTTTCCGCCGTTGGTTTTGTGTTGTTGAATGCATATTCGCAAAATCAAATCATAAGGCGGGAATTAACCCGCTTTTTTTAATGTTTTAACGAGAGGATAAAATGAATACGGAATTAAACAGATACAAGATAAACGGCGAAATGGTTTGGCAGGGCTCGCTCTCCAAAATCAACGGCGTTCGTCAGGAGAAACCGGTTCATTTTTACATCCGCCCCTTAAATGTGAATGACGCAGCCGCGATGGGGCAGTTATCAGAAAATATTTATAATAACCTCCGCGCCGGCGAGGAATGCTTTATCCATAAGCACTCAAAAGAATACTATTACGATGTGTTCCAAAATCCGAAAATTAACTATATCGGCGTTTTTGTGGGCAGTCAGCTGGTCGGAATGTCATATTTGAAAATCTGCGATAATGCCGCAGACCTGAAAGATGAGCTGCCGAATGCGGAATATGACTTTTTCAGTGCAGCCCGTCATTATGGCAACAGCCGTGTCGCTTCGTTCGGTGCCGATTCGGTTTTGCCGGCATATCGCGGCAATGCGTTGAATACGGTAATGATTGAATATCGTATGGAGCAGGCGCGCAAGATGGGCTGCACGGATTGCACCTCAATTGTAGACCGTAGCAATTTGTGGAATATGACACCGTATTTTGCCTGCCGGTTTAATTTGTTCCAAACGGCAATTGATCCGTCCGACGGCGGAAAAATCTCGCTTTTGCATAAGCCGATAGAAAAGGAAACAGTGCTGTCGTGTTTCAAAAGCAGAATTTCTTTACCGTATGACCGTTTTGAGCTGATAGATAATCTGATTAAAAAGGGCTTTATCGGCGTTGAGTTTGACCGTGCCAAAAAGGAAGTGACGTTTGCGCATTCTTCGTACTATCAGCCGATTCGCACAAACAATAATATGCTGTTTGCGGCAATGGCGCATAAAAACGGCTATGCTATCTAAAAAACGCGCGGCAAAGCAGATTTTTCTTGCGATTTTGAAATGGTTAATCTATTATACCCCCGATAATGTAATTTTTATTGGAGGCAACAATAGCTACAGAAAATAATAATGCGCCAGTACGCACTGAAGACGGACCGCGCATCAACCGTGAAATCAAAGCAAAAGAAGTACGGTTAATTAACTATAACGGAGAAAATATGGGGGTTGTGTCCCTCACTGAAGCGTTGAAAATCGCTCAAGAGGTTGGGTTGGATTTGATAGAAATCTCCCCGCAGGTTACCCCGCCGGTATGCAAAGTTCTTGACTACGGCAAATATAAATATGAACAACAAAAGAAAAAGAACGAAGCCAAAAAGAACCAGAAAGTTGTCAGCATCAAAGAGCTAAAATTGCGCCCGATGATTGATACGCACGATTATGAAGTTAAGGTCAAACAGGCTAAAAAGTTCCTGTCACAGGGCGACAAAGTAAAGTTCACAATGCGCTATAAAGGGCGCGAGATGAGCGCCAACGATATGGGCAAAGAAATTTTAAACAAACTGCTTGAAGATTTGGATGGCATCTGCAAAGTAGACGCAGCCCCAAAACTTGAGGGCAAACAAATGTTTATGATTGTTTCCCCGGCGTAAATACTTAAAAAACGCAAAAGAAAACGGCTGTTATTTATTTAACAGCCGTTTTTATATATCTCCACCATTCACTCAATTTTTTAGCAAGTCATTGCGAGGGCTCGCAGAACAAAAACAACACAGCGTGTTGTTTTTGCCGAGAGCTATAGCAGTGCTTACTTTGCGTTTTGCTTGTAAAAGCAATTAAGCAAAGTTTAGCACTGGCTTGCCCGAACGGAGTGAGTATAGTGACGTGGCAATCTCAACCCGCAAGAGCAAACCAAAATTTTAACTTGACTTTAACCCCGCACGCTCTAAACTTCCTCTTGTCGGTAGAGATACCGTCAGGGCTGTCACAAGCTCTCAAAGTTTTTCCTTGATTTAAGTCAGGGAGCTTCCCGCTATATATTGAAGGCTGGAAGAGTCATTAACTTTGTGATTTGTGAACTCCCTGGCGCTGTAAAGCCCCCGCAACATAATATGCTCGTTGGAAAAATATCTCTCTATTTATCAGAGCTTTTGTTGTGCCGGTGTCGCTGACACGCGCCAGTATTTTTAACTTAAATTAAATAGGAGTTTATACTATGAACAGTAAAGAATTTAAAGATTTTATGGAAAACGGTGAAGTTTATTGTAAACAAATCCGCAAACTAATCGGGCAGGCATTATTTCTTGAACGGCAAAAGAAGCGTTATCCTTTGCCGTACTTGAGTGAATTGGTCGGCATTTCTGATAAAACAATAGAAGAAATAGAATTGGCAAAAGAAAGACCCCATTGGGGAGCTATAGAAATTTTACTTGATTTTTATGGTAAAACAATGGCATTACGCTTGGTTGATGTCCCTACCGAAGGTCTGAAAGGCGTTTTGCCTCTAGGGTATGAAAAACAAATCTAATCCGCAACAAAAAAAAGCCCGTTGAAAAACGGGCTTTCCTATTGCTTAAAAACATCAATTAAGCGTATCTTTTTGCCATAACAGACAGCGGTACAGGCTTAATCTTGTCCGCATTGCCTGCTGCACCAAATGCAACATAACGGTCAATGCAAACCTTTTTCATTTCTTCAATTGCCGGTTTCAAATATTTGCGCGGGTCAAATTCTTTCGGATTCTCGGCAAAGAGTCTGCGGATTGCGCCGGTAATAGCCATACGGCAGTCTGTATCAACGTTTACTTTGCGAACGCCGGATTTAATGCCGCGGACGATTTCTTCAACCGGAACGCCGAATGTCTGCGGAATTGCGCCGCCGTAAGCGTTAATCAGGTCTTGCAATTCTTGCGGAACGGAAGAAGAGCCGTGCATAACCATATGCGTGTTCGGCAGTTTAGCGTGGATTTTTTCAATCACGTCAATCGCCAAAATATCGCCTGTCGGCTTGCGGGTA
Organism: uncultured Alphaproteobacteria bacterium; assembly: GCA_910576955.1. Classification (GTDB taxonomy): domain Bacteria; phylum Pseudomonadota; class Alphaproteobacteria; order RF32; family CAG-239; genus CAG-267. Next base: position 139,431 of record CAJTJB010000005.1, read on the forward strand.
AATTTATATGCGCCGTGAGATGTGCCAACAGCAACAGCCAAAGCGTCAATGTTTGTTTCTGCCACAAATTTAGCAGCTTCATCAGGGTCAGTAACCAAACGTTTCTTGTCAATCACACCCTCTGCCCCATGACCATCTTCTTTATCGCCCTTGCCGGTTTCCAAAGAACCGATAACGCCAAGCTCGCCCTCAACCGATGCGCCGACAGCGTGTGCGCGGGCAACAACTTCTTTGGTGACGTGAACGTTATATTCAAAAGAAGACGGAGTTTTGCCGTCGGCTTCCAAAGAGCCGTCCATCATCACGGAAGAATAGCCGTTAACCAAAGCAGACTGGCAAATATCAACCGAAGAACCGTGGTCTTGGTGCAAACAAATCGGCAATTCGGGATACATCTCGATTCCCGCCGCAATCATATGGCGAATCATCGGGTCGCCGGCAAATTTTCTTGCGCCGGTGGATGTTTGGATAATCACCGGAGCATTAACTTCTTTCGCAGCTTCCAAAACGGCTAAAATCTGCTCCATATCATTAACATTAAACGCCGGAACACCATAGTTGTTTTCGGCAGCGTGGTCTAAAATTTGACGCATAGAAACTAAAGGCATCAATATTCTCCTTATTAAAAGTATTATTCTCACCACGAATATATAAGTTTAGCAAAGATTTGCAAGTAATTTTTCTGAAAATTTACCATAAAAAAAGCCCGCATAAAGCGAGCTCGTACGAAGAATTAAATACTTAAGCAACTTCTCTTTGCTTCTTAAACGCGATAACATTATTAAGGTCAAAACTGTTTTTTTGTTCGGTGCACGTTCCGGATGCGATTATTTTATAATTATTCAAAACCAGACCGCGAACCGCTGTTTTGGTGCTGCAAGTGCCGCCCGCAATTTTTTTCCCGCCGGCTTTGGCAAATGTTTCACGTTTCGTCGTATTGCTAATTGTTGCCTTAATCATACTTGTTTCCTTTCTTATTATTGACATAATAGATGGCAGATAAAATCTTTTTTGTCAATATTTATTTTGGAAAAATCCAAACAAAAAAATCTGATAAATATATATCAGCCAAAAACTTAAATTAAAGTAAAGAAAATGAATACTTTTGTCTAAAAAAATAAAATATTTGGTTTATACGAAAAAAACGGCTTGAAAATCAAGCCGTTTCTAATGGCGGAGTGTACAGGACTCGAACCTGTGCATCCTTATTCGGGATGACGGATTAGCAATCCGCTGCATTACCGCTCTGCCAACACTCCGTAATGTTTATCTTATTTATATGATGTTTTTTCTCTCGTCAACAGTTTTTTTAAGTTTTGGCGGTTAAATATAGTGCATAATGTAAAATCTGTTTACCACATTTTAAACATATTGGAGTATTTTTATCAAAAATAAAGTCAGATTGGAGAAAAAAGATGAATACGGAATATAACTATATCCCAACTTTGGATAGTAACGAAAAGCGCATTTTTGTTGAGAGTTTCTGCTGTATGGTTTATTCGGATAAAAACGTTGCCAAAGAAGAAATAGAGTTTCTTAAAGGGATTGGCAAAATGTATGATATTCAGGAAACAGAAATCGTTGCAATCCTCAAAAGTATGAAGCGTGATGAAGTTTTGGATAAAGTTGCCCAAATTACCGACCGAAAAAAAGCGCTCCAACTGGTAAAAGAGTTATGCTATCTGGCAAATTCTGACAGCGGGTTGGATGATGCCGAAATTGATTTTATTATTGATGTGGCTGAAAAACTAAACGTTGAAAGCGATAAAATCAAACAAATCAATAAATGGGTTCTGGATAAGATTTTGCTTCAGAAAACCGGCGAGATTATTCTTGAAATTGAATAAAAGCCTTTCATTTCAAGTCTTGAGCGGTCGATTCGGCCGCTTTTTTATTTTCTTTGCAATTCATTAAAAAGTATGCTACAATAAGATATGTTAATAAAATAAGGCAGCCGCAAATGGATAGCTTGGATGTATCAGGGCTTTATCAGGTAATCAACCGGACAATGGAAAAAGTTGATAAGCATACCGGCGAGCCGATAAATAAAGAAATGCAATTGTACAAAGAGCGCTATGCGTATCTAATATCTCATTATCCGCAGCAAAGTTTGTTTGATGAACGGCGTCCGCTGATTGAAGAAGTAGCGTTTGCAATGGATTTTTGCGATGCTTTGTATGCATATCATCTGGCAACGGATGTAGATGCCAAAGATCCGCCGCCGCTTTCCGAATATAATTGCCGTATATTGCTTAAAGGGATGGAAACTTACCGCGAGCATATCTCTGCTGCAAACAGCGCTCAATCAGAAATTATAGAAGCTGGCGCAAGGCGGAATTTGCCGGAGTTTCGCGAGCAATACCTGATGGAAGAATATCGTAAAGAAGCTCTGTTTGTATTAGAACAACGAAAACGCTATCAAAAAGCAAAAAGAAACAAGCAAGCCGCAACAAAAGATTATGAACGCTATGCGCTGCATTTTTTCAAAAATATAACCAATGACGCAGAAATAAAAGGCATTGCCCCTTGCCCTGCAAAACTGGAATTATATACTCTGGCGCTGAATGTAGTTGATTTATTGCCGCAAGATAAGTATAACCGGTCAGATAAATTTATACTTAAAAGCCGCTTGTGGCACTGTGTGGCGAAATCGTTATTAGCAATAGACGGCACAAATAAAACGGAAATCGAAAAAGCACATAATGAAGCGCGGCGTTTTGAACGGGCTGCGAAAAATACTCTGGCGCACGCCTCAAATTATGAAGTAGCATCCGCTATCCGCCGCAAAAAACAGCAAGATGAATGGAACAATCATTAAAAAAAGCCTGAATATCTATTCAGGCTTTTAAATTCAGCGGTAATACCGTTATGCCGACTTTGCTTCCGGCATTTCTTCCACACAACTTTCTGTCGTTACATCGCAAACATGCCAAATCTTTTTAGCATATTCGGAAACGGCGCGGTCGCTTGAGAAGTAGCCGACATTCGCGACATTATAGATGGCTTTCTTCGCCCATTCTGTTTTGTTCAGATAAGAATGTTCCGCATCTTTCATCGCGTTGTTAAAGGCTTCCAAATCTGCCAAAACAAAGAAGAAATCGCGGTTAAGAAGCTCATCAAAAATCGGTTTGAACAAAGCTGGCGTATCTTTCTCGCAGAACATATTTGAGTTAATCGCATTCAAAATCCGCTTGATGTATTCCGATTCCTCATAATATTTCCGCGGGTTATACGTCGGGCGCATAGCCTGAATTTCATTTTCTTTCAAGCCGAAGAGGAAGAAGTTATCTTCACCCACAGCCTCACGGATTTCAATATTTGCGCCGTCATATGTGCCGACAGTCAAAGCGCCGTTTAAGGCAAACTTCATATTGCCCGTACCCGAAGCCTCAAAACCGGCGGTTGACAGCTGCAAACTGACATCCGCAGCCGGAATCAAAACTTCCGCAACGGAAACTTTGTAATCCGGAATAAAGACCACTTTCAAGGCGTCTCCCACGCGGGGGTCATTGTTAACAACATTAGCAACATTGTTAATCAACTTAATGACCAGTTTCGCAAATGTATAAGATGGCGCAGCTTTTCCGGCAAAAATATATGTTTTCGGACAAATCGGGCGCACATTATCACGCACAATTGCCAAATATTCGCCAATAACCTGCAAAATCGCCATCAGCTGACGTTTATATTCGTGGATTCGCTTTGCCTGAACCACAAACATACTGTTTGTTGTTACGGCAACATTAGTCCGTTTGAAAATTTCATGACGCAGTTGCTCCTTGTTTGCCTTTTTGATTTTGATAAATTTATTTACAAAATCCGTATCGGTTGCAAAATCAGAAATTTTGCTCAACATCTCAAGGTGCGCAATCCAGTCTTTGCCGATTTTATCAGAAATAAGCGTTGCCAGATTCGTATTGGCATGCAACAACCAGCGTCTGGGGGTAATGCCATTGGTAATATTGGTAAATTTCTCCGGCCACAGCTCATAAAATTCCGGAACCAAAGAGGTTTTAATCAATTCAGAGTGAATTTTAGCCACGCCGTTAACCGAGAAAGAACCGACAATCGACAGATTCGCCATACGGATTATCTGGTTATCGCCATCACCGGAAACAATTGAAACTTTTGCAAGTTTTTCGCTGTTTTCGCCAAATTTTGTTTTAGCAAATTCCACAAAACGGCGATTGATTTCATAAATAATCTGCAAGTGTCGCGGCAACATATGGGCAAAATATTTAGCCGGCCATGTTTCCAGAGCTTCCGGCAACAAAGTGTGATTGGTATAAGCAAAGACTTTGGTAACAATGCTCCAAGCCGATTCCCATTCCTGCCCGTAAACATCAACCAACAGCCGCACCATCTCAACAATAGCTAATGCAGGGTGCGTGTCATTCAGTTGAATACAGACTTGGTCGGGCAATTTGTCAAAGTCATTGCTCTTTTCCAAAAATCTTCTGAAAATATCTTGAATGGCGCAAGAAACAAAGAAGTATTGCTGCGACAAACGAAGCGCCTTGCCCGATTCCATTGCGTCAGACGGGTATAACACTTTTGAAATCGATTCGGTCTTGATTTTATCTTCAACGGCTTCAATATAACCGCCTTTGTTAAAGATATCAATGTCGAACTCGTCATCTGTTTTAGCAGAGAACAGACGCAGATAATTAACAGACTTGCCGGCATAACCAACAATCGGGAAGTCATACGGCACGCCGTAAAGCGTGTGCGTATTTGCCCAAACGTATGTATCTTTGCCGTTAGCGTCTTTATAGGTTTCCACATTGCCAAACATCGGAATAGTCACCTGTCTGTCCGGGCGGGCTAATTCCCACGGCGAGAAATCCGAAAACCAATCATCGGCTTGTTCAACCTGCCAACCGTTTTCAAATTTCTGCTTAAACAAGCCGAACTGATAGTTAATGCCATATCCGAATCCCGGCAGTCCTAAAGACGCCATCGAGTCCAGATAGCAAGCCGCCAAACGTCCTAAACCGCCGTTGCCGAGTGCAGGGTCATATTCGGTGTCAAAAATTTCTTCAATTGAAAAGTCCGGAAAGTCATCCAGTTTAATATCTTTCAATAAATCATATAACCCGAGGTTATGCAAATTATTTTCCAAAGAACGCCCGATAAGATATTCAATAGAAAGATAATAAATACGCTTGGCTGATTTTTCATTATAGCGGGCGATAGTGCTGTACATCTCATCCATCGCAAATTCTCTGACCGCCAGAGAAATGGCATACAATGCCTCTTCTTTAGTCAACTCGCAAGCTCTTTTGCCGATGAAGTATTTGATATAATGCTCAATAGAAAGCTTCAACCGAGCTTTTTTCATTTCATCGCTGATTTCTAATTTCGCTTTTTTCAATACACAATCTCCCAAATTAAACATACTTTACTATTCACAAAACTATAGTGAAATAGTTTGAATTTTAGTTAATAATATAAGATTATTTTAAAAAATAAAAACAAGGATTGGCATTTTTTTAACAATTATATGCTAAAAAGAGCCTGAAGAACTATGACTTATTAAGGAACAAAGAGAATGAAAAAGCAATTTATTCTGGCGTTGTTGATGAGTGTTTCAACAGCAATAACCGCAAATGCGGATACATTAAAAACAGCTTTAGCCAAAGCCTATGATTATAATCCGGCATTAAAAGCGGCCAGAGCTGCCGCTCAGGCTGTGGATGAAAATGTTGCGCTTGCAAAATCCGGTTTTCGTCCGACATTGTCAGTTGAAGGAGGATATTCGGATTCTCAAATTAACACAAACGCGCCGATAAAGCCGGTAGACGGCTATAATCGTTCCTTAACTGCAACCATCAATCAGCCTGTCTTCAGCGGTTTCAAAACCATCAATTCGGTGAGCTCGGCAAAAAGCTACCGCAAAGCATCATATGCCGCGTTAATGTCAACAGAGCAAAACGTTTTGTTAGAGGCTGCCGTGGCATATCTTGATGTGTTGCGTGATGAGGCAATTGTTAAACTGCAAAAAAATAATGAAAAACTGCTGAAAAAAGAACTGGAAGAAACAAGAGAACGCTTTAATGTGGGCGAAGTAACTACCACCGACGTATCGCAGGCAGAAGCAAGCTATGCCTCCGCGCAGTCGCAACGCATTTCCGCCGAGGGTAATTTGGAAGCCTCGAAAGCGGCATATAAGCAAGTTATAGGTGATGAGCCTAAAAATATTATTGACCCTAAAGAGATTGAAAAACTGTTTCCCGACAGCTTAAAAAGCGCAACAGACTATGCTGAAAATCATAGCTATGCGTTGCAAGCTGCCCGCCATAATTTAAAGGCAAAAAAATATGATGTTAAAACCAACGAGGGAGATTTGCTGCCGTCGGTGAATGCATATGCTCAAGCAGGGCGTATTAAAAGCCAAAATTGGGCGTATGATAAAAATCCGACAAATGATGCTGTTGAGTTAGGGGTAAATTTCAGTATGCCGATTTATAATGCCGGTTCGAGCCGCGCCAAAATCAGACAAAGCAAACATTATCGCTGGCAGGCGCAGGAAGAGTTGCAAAACACGCAGGATGCATTGTATTCCGACATTACCAGTTATTGGGAATATTTAAGCGCAAATAAGGCAAAAATAACATCAGTTAAAGCCCAGATTAAAGCGTATCAGGTGGCGTTAAACGGCGTACGCGAAGAAGAAGCCCTCGGCAACAGAACCGTTCTTGACGTGTTAAACCAATACCAATATCTGCTGAATTCTGAAGTGGAAGAAGTAACCACCAGACACGATTACTATGTTTCGGGTTTAAATCTTCTTCAGGCAATGGGCAAGCTAACCGCCAAAGATTTAAAATTAAATGTTGATTTATACGATGCAAATGCTAAATATGAAGAAACATCAGGCAAATGGTTGTCAACAAGTATAGATAAAAAATAAAGGATAAAAAATGGCAAAACCGGATAAAGATATGGATGTAACCGATATGGTGCGGCAAAGTATTGTCGAAACAAAAGCCAAAAAAAGCTATGTGCGCGATTATAGCGGCGAAGTTTTTGAGCTGACATCCGATATGTTGGTAGATGAATACAAGTTTAATCAAAACGAGTCGGGCGAGTTAGCCGGAGTCGCACAATGCATATTGCAAAAATATGCCAAATTGTTATCCTTGCATAAATAGAATGAAAGCTCTTTTATAAGAGCTTTTTTTATGGGCAAACTCTCGCAACAGTTAGGGCGTCAACAGATTTAGCACCTGCTTTTTTAAGGGCTTTTGCGCATTCATTTAAGGTTGAACCGGTTGTATAAACATCATCAATCAAAACGATTCGCTTTCCTTTAATATTTTGCGGAGCAACAACTTGAAACGCATTTTTCACATTTTGGGTTCTTTGTTTGCCGGAGCATTGTATTTGTGGTGTCGTATGCCTTATCTTTTTTAGCGAGGCATAATCCGCCGGAATATTGCAAAGTTCAGACAAACCTGCCGCCAATATTGCGGATTGATTATATTTCCGTTTGAATAGCCTTGCATAGTGCAACGGCACAGGAACAATCACATCAATCCCGTGTTTGAAAATATCTTCTCCGGCCATAAAAAGCCAGTTGCACAACAGTTTTTTATTTTCCAGATGGTCAGAAAACTTAAAGTTTAGAATTAACCTTTTAGAAATTTCATCATATTTAATTGCAGAGCGGCATAATCGAAGGTTTTGTTTTGCAGTTAAGCAGTTGGTGCAGCAAAGCCCATCGGGAATATCCGCGTCTAACGGCATACCGCAATGTTTGCAATAGGGCTTGTTTATAAAATTGATTTTAGAAAAACAATCAGCGCACAAACTGCTGTCAGAATGAATAGCTTTGCCGCATAATAAACATCGCGGCGGCAAGATAATGTCTATAACAGGTTTCAGCCAATGTATCATAGTTTTAGAAGTTCGTTTTTCAGCTCATAAATACTGTCAACAACCGTCATTCCGGCAGCTTCAAGCTGTTTCCTCTTTTCAGACATAGTCGTAATGCCGTGGCATAAGATTTCGGGAGCAAGCCCGTTATCCGGCGATAACGGCATAATATCATCCGTTAAAAGCACGATGACCGGTTTTTTCTTTTTCAAGGTCTGATAAAGGCGCGCCGCCTCAATTTCATAATTGCCGCCGATTCCGCCGATAAGAACTATTGCTTTGGTCTTTTTATCATCATTAAATTCTTTGATGATTCTGAAAAATCCGGTTCCGATAATAAAATCATCGCCAAGTCCGATAACTGTCGATTCGCCGAGTCCGGTTTTGTTGATTTCCAAGATAACTTCATAAGTCAACGTTGAAGAACGGGAGATAATCCCTATTTCGCCGGACTGGTGGATATTATCGGGGAAAATTCCCATATACGCCTCTTGCGGTGTAATAACCCCCGGCGTATTCGGACCGATAAGGATTGTCTGCGAGTTTTCAAGCTCTTTGCGAATTTCAATCATATCGTTAACCGGAATGCCGGATGTAATAACCACAACCAGTCGTAAATTTGCCCTGATAGCCTCTAAAATTGCAGATTTTGCAAATTTTGCCGGCACGAAAATAATCGAAGCTTCCGCACCGGTCTTTTCTTTTGCCTCTGCAACCGTGTTAAAAAGCGGAACGCCCAAATGCGTTTCTTCCGCTTTGTTTGGTACAACGCCCGCAACAATTTTAGTTCCGTAGTTAATGGCGCGTTGGATATGGAATGATGCCTGTGTGCCGGTAATGCCCTGCACCATAATTTTAGTTTTTTTATTGACCAAAACCGCCATTATAAGTCCTCCTCAATCGCATGTTTAAGCATTTCCAACCCCGCGTTGGTATCTTCTGCAAGCAATAAGGATAAGCCCGAATTTTGCAAAATGTCTGTTGCCTCTTTTTTGTTAGTTCCTTCAAATCTGGCAACGAGCGGAATATTCAGCCCTAAATCATTGGCAACCGAAATTATCCCGTCGGCAATCAGGTTGCAACGCAAAAAGCCGCCGAGAATATTGATGAAAATGCCGTCAACTTTCGGATTCGTCATCATCAGTTTAATGCTTGCCGCAATCTTATCTCTGTCCACGCCGCCTTTCAAATTGAGAAAACACGCGGTGTTCATCCCTTGCTTGTTTGCTTCAGCGATAATGTTTAAAGCAAGCCCGTCTCCGTTCACAATAATCCCGATTCCGCTTTCTAATTCCTTATATTGAAACCCGTATTTGGAGGCTGTTTGCTCGCGTTCGTCAATTTCCGCCTCATCTGAAAGTTTCAGAATATCCGTGTGCCGGTAAAGGGCGTTTGCATCAAAAGTGATTTTGGCATCCAAAGCCCAAATTGTCCCATCTTTGCCAATTCCTGCCGGATTAATTTCAAGCATTGTCGCGTCATAATGGTAAAAAATTTTCAGCATTTTATTCAGAAAAGATTTCAGCTCTTTAACATCGGCAGAAGTGTGCAAAAATTGCGAAATTTCTTTAATTTGCGCTGCTGTAATTTCTTTTTGCAAACCAAGGTTGATTTTCAAAATGCTTTCCGGATTCTGTGTTGCCAGTTTAACAATATCGTCTTCGTTATTTTCCGTTATCGGCGTAATTAAAAGCATCACCGAGGCAGAAACCCAGTCAACAACCAACCCGAAATAAATTTTCTGAACAGTCTTGATAAATTCTTCTACATAGACTCTGCTGACCAAACGCCCTTTAGCGCCGGTATGGTTTGTAACCAACAGGTTTTCCAACATCTCATCAGCGTTTTCATAAACTTCGTTAATTGTTTTGGAAAGGCGGATACCGCCCTTTTTGCCGGCTCTCTTATCCGAAAACTTGCCGATGTGGCGTGAACCGGCTTGAATTTGCGCCTTAACAACCCACGGTCCGGTTTCAGATATTTTCTGTGCCGAAGCCTTTGCCTCGTTGGGGGTATATGCTATCAGCCCGTCAGGCACACGAATACCAAATTGCTTAAAAATTTTTTTTGCCTGATATTCGTGAATATTCATCCTATTTCCTTAACGACTGTTTTGCATAATATTTTATTTTATCCACCATCGAGAGCATACCGCTGCGCCGATTAGGGGTAATATGTTCCTGTAACCCCATTTTATCAAAAATTTTTTCAACATCAATATCTAAAATTTCTTGTGCAGCCTTATCTTTAAAAATTTCCAAAACGACGGCAATAATACCGCGTACGATAATGGCATCGCTATCGCCTTCAAACCATATTTTATTGTCTTCAAAATGCGGAATAATCCAAACTTGCGACTGGCAGCCCTGAACTTTCCATTGCTCAATCTTTTGCTCATCGCTGAATCTCGGGTTTTTATTTCCCAGCTCAATAAGATATTTATAACGGTCTTCCCACGAGTCTAAAAAAGAAAAATCTTCAATCAGGCTTTCGATACTCATCATAAATTCTCCTTTGTTTCCACATTATAACATTTCTAACATCATTCTTGCATCTTCGCTCAAACGTTCGAGAGACCACGCCGGTTCCCAGACGATTTCGACCTCGACCGTCCCCACGCCGTCCACGCCGGCAACCGCATCGGCAACCTGTTGGGGCAATATGCCTGCAACCGGGCAACCGGGAGCGGTTAAAGACATATCAATATGAATATTGCCGTTATCAGCTTGGTTAATTTTATAGATTAATCCCAAATCATATACGTTTATCGGAATTTCAGGGTCAAACACAGTTTTGATTGCCTCAACAATATCATACATTTTGGCCAAAGTAACCACAGAATCCAATTCGTTGCCGGCATAGGCTTTATATACCGGAAGTTCGCCGTCATTAAGGCTCATTGCTTCTAAAAGCTGCAATTCATTCTCATCAAGTTGCGTTTGTTCAATAGTTTCAGTCATAATCGTCCTAGCTCAAAAAATCTTTTGCCTTGCGAAGAGCTTTAATCAGTTCATCAACATCTTCCTTGGTCGAATATAATCCCAAAGAAGCCCGCGTAAGTGAAGTATATCCCAGTTTGTTTACTATCGGTTCGGCGCAGAAATGTCCGGTACGCACGGCAACGCCTTCTTTGCCTAAAACAAATGCAATGTCTTGTGGGTGAATGCCAGCAAGGGCAAAAGAGAAGACGCCGCCTTTATTCTCTGCTGTCCCCAAAATCTTCAGTCCCTCAATTTCCTGTAAACGTGCGGTCGTATACGCTGTCAACTGCGTTTCATAATCCTCAATTTCTTTAAAGTCAAACTGCATAACATATTTAAGCGCTGCACCCAGCCCGACAGCCTGAACAAAAGCTGGCGTTCCCGCTTCAAAACGCGCCGGCGGTTCGGCAAAAGTTGTTTTTTCGTAAGTGACGCGGTCAATCATATCCCCGCCGAATTGGTAAGGCTGCAACGAGCTTAACCGGTCTGATTTTCCGTATAACACGCCGATTCCCGTCGGACCATAAACTTTATGCCCTGAAAAAGCCAGAAAATCGCAGTCAAAATCTTGCACGTCAATTTTTTTATGAACGGCATACTGGCAAGCGTCAATTAACACCGAAGCTCCGGCTTTGTGCGCTGCTGCACAGATTTGTTTAATCGGAAAAACTGTTCCCAAAACATTAGACATTGCTGTAACGGCAACCATCTTGGTTTTATCGGTCAGCTGTGCCAAAAACAAATCCATAACAAAACTGCCGTCTTCTGCCAAATCAAAATACTTTAATGTTGCACCGGTTTTCAAAGCCCATTGCTGCCATGTTACCAAATTAGCGTGATGCTCCGCGCGGGAAAGTAAAATTTCATCCCCTTTCTTTAGATGGCAAGTGCCGAACGTTGCCGCAACAAGGTTAATACCCTCTGTTGCATTCCGTGTGAAAACAACTTCGTCAGGTGTTTTGGCGTTTATAAATTGAGCAACTGTTTTTCGCGCATCTTCATAATTCTCGGTAGCTTTTTCCGAAAGCCAATAGCTGCCGCGATGCACGTTGGCATATTCCTCAAGATAGGCCTTGCTGATACTTTCAATAACGCACAGCGGTTTTTGTGCAGACGCTGCCGTATCCATATATGTATTTCTTTTACCCTCAATTAAGCGGTGTAAAATTGGAAAATCTTTTCGTATATTTTGCGCATCAAACATATTATTCACCTCAAAAAATTAGAGATAAGATAAATCCTATCTCTAATTTTTTCAACTTTAAAAAATAATCAAGAGGGCGATTATTCAAGAATCATCGCTGTCAATTCAGCTTCCGAGGCAACCTGACCATCAACCATCGCTGTTCCCTTGAAAACAAAAATATTGCGGCGTGCCTTGATTTTTTCAACATGCATTCTCAATTGGTCGCCCGGTTTAACTTGTTTTCTGAACTTAACGCCATCAACGCCCATAAACAAAACGCTGCGTTTGGAGTTTGCATAGTTCTCGTCTTGGGAAATAACAACCGCGCCGGCAGCCTGTGCCATAGCTTCAATCTGCAAAACGCCCGGCATTACCGGATTATTCGGAAAATGCCCCTGAAAAAATTCTTCATTCATTGTAACATTTTTAATACCAACGCCTTTCTCGCCCGGAACTTCCACTTCCAGACGGTCTACCAACAAAAAGGGGTAGCGATGCGGCAGCATTTTCATAATTTCTTCAATGTGATATACTTTAATTTCTTCAGCCATGATAGTCTCCTTTGCTTACTTTTTGCTGTTTTTTTGTAAAAATGCGACTTGACGCATAAAATCTTTAAACGGAACGGTCGGTGTTCCCATCACAATCGCTCCCGCCTCAATATCTCTCATAACGCCGGATTGTGCGCCCACTTGTGCGCCGCTGCCGATATTCAGGTGGTCTGCAAAACCGGTTTGTCCGCCGCACACAACATAATCGCCAAAAGTGCAGCTTCCCGCAATGCCGGTCTGCGCAACCAAAATGCAGCACCGCCCGATTTTATCGTTATGCGCCACTTGCACAAGGTTATCAATGCGGCAGCCGTCGCCGATAATCGTATCATCCAGCGCGCCGCGGTCAATACAGGTGTTTGCACCAACTTCCACGTCATTACCGATAATAACCCTGCCGATTTGCGGGATTCTCTTGTGTCTGCCTTCAACAACCGAAAAGCCAAAGCCGTCTTGTCCGATTCTCGCGCCGGTATAAATGTAACAGTCATTCCCCATCAGGCAGTATGCAATGCTTGCATTATTGCCGATTCGGCAGTTGTTGCCGATTTGGCAGCCCCGTGCAATAACCGCATTTGCTTCAATAACGCAATTATCGCCGATGACAACATCATCACCAATAACAGCGCCGTGCCCGATATAACAATGTTTGCCGATTCGCGCCGATTTAGAAACCGAGGCGCTGTCTTCAATTTTGGTGGCAGGCTTAAATTCGCTGTAAAAAGCGGAAACCAGCTCAATAAAAGACAATTTAGGGTTTTCAGAAATCAAAACAATAACGCCGTCAGGAACAAAAGCCGCCAAATCTGTAGTCGTAATGCAGGCTTTTGCCTTAATGTTCTGCGCCATTGCCTTATTTTTCTTGTCATAAAAGAAACAAATATCCTCGCTGCCGGCAGATTCAATTGAGCAGACATTTTCAATCAGTTCATTTTCCTTGCCCTCCGTTGCTAAAACAGAATGTGAAATCTTGGCAATTTCTGCAATTTTTTTAGCACCGGAATAGTTATAAAAAACTGTATCAACCATTTTTGTTCCTCTTAATTACAAACTTGTACCAAAGTTCAAACGGAATACTTCTGTTTCATCATATTTCTGCTTAACAATCGGGAAACCGAAGTCAATGTCAATCTTGCCCATCGGTGAAGTCCACTCAAAACCGAAACCGACAGAAACGCGCGGTGAAGCAGAGTAATCAACATCAGACGTGTCAATATTATCAGGTTTACCGGTTGTACCGACATCAACAAAGGTGCGTCCGCGGATTCCCAATTCGTCTAACCCCATCGGGAAAGCCAATTCGGCACCGCCCCACAACATCCAGTTGCCGCCCAGTGCGTCTTTTGTATATTTATCGCGAGCGCTGATACCGCCGGTTTCAAAACCGCGCATTGTATTTCCGCCGAGGAAATATCTTTGCGACAAACCGACATCTTCGCCGCCGTAACCGGCAACATATCCGCCGTTAATAAAGAACTTAAAGGTATAATAGTCAGACAGCGTATAGAATTGATATGCTTTTGCGTCAAACTTCAAATATTTATCATCACCACCCAAACCGGAAACATCGTTACCGAATGATAAGTAATATCCCTCGCGCGGTTTCATAATATTATCGCGTTTATCATAAACAATGGTTTGTCCGATAACCGAGTCAATAGAGTTGCCTTCTTCGCTCTGAATATATTTAGACGCGGAGCTGACATTTTTAATCTTATCCTGTTTCAAAGTATAGCGGAGATATTGGCTCAAATCATCCGTGTAGTTCCAGCCAAAACGAACTCTGCCGCCCATGGTGTCCATATCATAGTTACTTTCGTCTTGATAATCTTCTGTCTGGTAGAATAAGTCTGTACCTGCGCTTAACCGCCTATCAAGGAAGTAAGGTTCGGTAAAGCTGAAGCTGTAATCCGTTGAACGTTGCGAAACGCCTGCATTCAAGCTGACTTGCTGCCCTTTGCCGAGGAAGTTGTTTTCTGTAATGCCGGCTCTGACCAATGCGCCGTTAACTGTTGAATATCCGACGCCGACATTAAAGTAACCGGTAGATTTTTCTTCAACATTAACATTAATGTCAGCCTTGTCATAATCCACTCTTTCCGAATCGATATCAATTTTGCTGAAGTAATTTAAACGTTCAACATTTCTTCTCGATTCTCTGATTTTTGCAACGTTGAAAACATTGCCTTCGGCAATACGGAACTCGCGGCGGATAACTTCGTCAAGCGTTCTGGTGTTTCCAGTAATGTTAATACGGTTCACAAACACTTTGGCATTTTCTTTAATGTCAAACACAACGCTTAATTTGCCGGATTCTCTGTCTTTATGAATATTCGGCACAACTTCGACAAATACAAAGCCTTTGCGAGCCAGTTCTTCGGTTAATGCATTGACAGTCTTCTCAACCTCATCTGAATTATACCAGTCGCCGGTATTGAATGTAATATATTGATACCATTGGTTTGCATCAACATCGCGAACCATAGATTTGATTTGGATGTCATTGATTTTATAACGTTTACCCTCATCAATCG
The DNA here is from genome assembly GCA_910576955.1 of uncultured Alphaproteobacteria bacterium. Lineage (GTDB taxonomy): Bacteria > Pseudomonadota > Alphaproteobacteria > RF32 > CAG-239 > CAG-267. The sequence continues at coordinate 154,561 of CAJTJB010000005.1, forward strand.
TAAAGGTTAAAACAAACGATGTCTTATCTCTGGAGAGTTCTGCAATGGCAGAAATAACCGCAAAATCGGCATAACCGTGGCGGTTATAAAAACGGCGTAACAATTCTTGGTCATAGTTCATTTTTTCGCGGTCAAAATTCTCTGCGCTGGAAAAGAGCCTGTACCAACGGCTTTCTTTGCTCATAATCTCGCCTTGCAGATCTTTGCCGGTATAGTGTTTGTTGCCGATAAAGTTAATGGTGTCAATTTTCGCTTCCGGACCTTCATTGATTTCAAAAATCAGGTCAACGCGGTTTTCAGGTTTTTTAATAATTTTCGGCTCTACGGAAACACCGTAACGACCAGCTCTTTTATAAACATCAAGGATTCGCTGAACATCCTGTTGAACCTTTGCCTTGCTGAAAACCGAACGAGGAGCGGATTGTACTTCGGATTCCAAAATTTTATCATCAATTTTATCATTGCCGTCAAATGCGCGTATGCCGATAACCGGATTTTCCGTAACATTAATGATAAGCGTATTGCCTTTAGTGTCAAAACTGATGTCGCTGAATAAGCCCGTGTCATATAGCCTTTTTAGCGCATTGTTTAATTCTTCTGCAGAAACCGGCGCACCTGTGTTTATTCCGGCATACGACAATGCCGTTTCGCGTTCCACGCGTTTCAGTCCCTGAATATTGATGTTATTGATAGTCCCTTGCGCCATGGCTTGCGAGCAAATTGCTAAAGCCAGTAATGAAATTCCCGCTAATTTAAACCTCATTTTAAAAATCCTTTTAATTATTCAAACCATCTTGTTATCAAATGTTTGATGTCATTCCAAGTAGCAAACACCATCAAAAACAAAATAAACCCAAGACCAAACCGGAATAAATAATCCTTAAATTTTTTATTCAGTTCGCGTCTTGATACTATTTCTAACAAATAAATTATAACATGTCCACCATCTAATAAGGGGATTGGGAATAAGTTTATTAATCCCAGATTGATTGAGAGCAACGCCATAAAAGATAAGAAGTCCCAAAAGCTGCGGCTTTTAGAAATATCGCCGGACATTTCTGCAATGCGGATAATTCCGCCGACATCCTCGCTTGAGCGTTCGCCGATAATCATTTGTCCAACGCCCCGCAGTGTCATATCCGTAACGTCATAAATCTCAATCGCCGCTTTTTTGATTGAATCAATAAATTTATAATTGTCTTTGATTTCTCTGAATTGTTTTGCTTCGCCTTTAATCCCGATCATTCTGCGCTTAATCGGCTTTTCTTGGTCATCATACGCATAATCCATTGTTTCAAGCGGAATAACGACATTTATTATCTCGTTGTTACGTTCGATTTTCAACGTCGCCTCACTGACAGTCACGCTGATTTCTTTGTGGATGTCAGACCAATTCTCAATTTTAACGCCGTTAATTTCCAAAACTTTATCATTTTTCATAATACCGGCTTTTTGGGCGGGGCTGTTTTCAATCACATCCGATACAACCGGCGGAATATCGTAGCTTCCGATAAAGAAAAATAGCCCGAAGAAAATAATAAAAGCGAACAAATAGTTAAATAAAGGTCCGGCAACGGAAATCGCCAGCTTTTTAATCGGAGATTGAAGTGCGAATAAATGTTTTTGTTCTTCCGGCGTGTATTTGCTTAAATCGACTTCCGCGGTAGAAGACGATTCGTCGGCGTCGCCCAAAAACTGGCAATATCCCCCCAAAGGAATTGCAGAAATTTTCCATACTGTGCCTTTCTTGTCTGTAATGCTCCAAAGCTCTTTGCCAAAGCCGAGAGAAAATGCGCTGACGCTGACGCCTGATTTTCGCGCCACGATAAAATGCCCGAATTCGTGAACAAAGACCAATATTCCTAAAAGGATTAAAAAAGGAACAACGTAGTACACAATATTAACTAACATTTCCATAATGGGATTTCCTTATAAAATTGATTAAATCAAAGAAAAGTAACAATAAACAATCGGAGCGGCAAAAATAAGCCCGTCAATGCGGTCAAACACACCGCCGTGCCCGGGAATAAGATTGCTGCTGTCTTTAACGCCTAAAAATCTTTTAATTGCCGATTCGATTAAGTCGCCGATTTGCGCAACAACCGCAATAAAAGCGCCTAACTCTGCAAACCGCAATTGCTCGTTAAGCGGCATCGGCAGGTTAAAAATATTTTTGGTTGCATACATATAAATAAAGCTGACAGACACTGCCAAAATAACGCCGCCGATTAAGCCTGACCATGTTTTGTTGGGGCTGATACGCGGTGCTAATTTCGGACCTTTCAGGGAAGAACCGATAATATATCCGCCGATATCAACGCTCCACACCATAAAAATGAACCAAAGCGTCATCACAAAGCTGCCTTTTTCCCCGGGGAGGCTGCCGAAGAAAGTATCAAATAAATAATAGAGCCAATATAAAGCGCCCACCCCGATGGAAATGTAAACAACGCCTAAAGTTAATAAGTTGCGGTGCTCTTCTTCTCGTGCTTTATAATATACAAAGGCGGTTAAAGCTGCAATAGTGCTAAAGAGGACAATCCGATTAAAAATCAGCAGGGAACATCCTAAAGCAAAAACATAACATACGGCATAAAGGTTTGCTTTTTTATTCGGAATCATTGCTGACCATTCCCACGAGAGCAGTGCCCCGACTGCAAAAACTAAAATATCAACATAAGGATGTCCAGAGCGCAGCGCCCCGATAACAAACGGAATCATAACTAAAGAAGTTAAGATTCGTTTTTGCAGTGAAGTAAGTTCAGTTTTTACCATATCTTCTCTCCCGATTGTTAAATTTTGCAATAATATCCATAAGTTCTTCTTTTTCGAAATCCGGCCATAGCGTGTTTGTGAAAAATAATTCCGTATAAGCAAGCTGCCATAAAAGATAGTTGCTGATACGCTGCTCTCCGCTTGTTCTTATTAAAATATCCGGATCGGGGATGCCGTCCGTGTATAATAAGGAGGAAAACACTTCTGCGGACAAGTCATCTGCAGAAAGCTTGTCTTCCACAGCTAAAGCCATTGCGCGTTTGGTTGCGGCTAAAATCTCCTGCCGAGACCCGTAAGATAAAGCGATACAAAGGGTAAGGGCAGTATTTCCGGCAGATTTTGTTTCGACTTCGTTTATCTTTTGTTGAATGTCTTTAGCTAACATATCCCTTTCGCCGATAAAGATAATGCGGACATTATTTTCCATAATCTCTTTAAATTCTTTATCAAGATAATCCCGCAAAAGCTGCATAAGCGCGGCGACCTCATCGGCAGAGCGTTGCCAGTTTTCGGTCGAAAAAGCATAAAGCGTTAGATACTTAACGCCAGATTCTTTCATCGCCCGCGTAATTTTAACAACGTTTTCCGCGCCTTTTTTATGACCAAAACTGCGCGGCATTCCGCGTTTTTTTGCCCATCGCCCGTTTCCATCCATAATAATGGCAATATGTTTGCATAAAGTTTCAGACATCGCGTTTAACTATACTTGCAAAATGTCTTTTTCTTTTTGGCACAACAAATCATCAATTTTTTTGATGGAGTCGTCCGTTAATTTCTGTATTTCGCAACCGTATCTTTTTTCATCGTCTTCAGAAATAAGATTGTCTTTTTTGAGTTTTTTAACATCGTCAAGCGCATCTCTTCTGATGTTGCGGATAGCAATTTTATTCTGTTCGGCATATTTCCCGGCAACTTTTACCAACTCTTTTCTTCTTTCTTCTGAAAGCGGCGGAATTGGAATACGGATAAGCTGCCCGTCAGATACGGGGTTTAACCCTAAATCCGATTCGCGTAAGGCTTTTTCTACGGATTTGGCTAATCCCTTATCCCATACGCTGACCGATAAAGTCCTTGCATCCGGAACACTGATTGTTCCGACTTGTGAAATCGGAGTTGCAGAGCCGTAAGCCTCAACCATAATATTATCCAAAAGGCTTGCATGTGCGCGACCGGCTCTCAAGCCGCCAAAATCGTTTCTTAAGGTATCTAATGTTTTCTCCATACGAGAAAGCGTATCAGCTTTAATGTCATTAAAATCAGTCATATTGCCTCACTTTATTGTTGTAAAATTGCCTTTGCCGCTTAAAATATTTGTAAGCGAATTTTCATTTTCCTGTTTAAATACAATGATGGGGAGATTATTTTCCCGCGCCATGGAAATAGCAGTCATATCCATAACTTTCAGATTTTTTGCAATCACATCATTGTACGAAATCTCTTTATATCTTTTAGCTTTCGGATTCTTTTTCGGGTCGCTGTCATAAACGCCGTCCACCTGTGTTGCTTTAAATAGGGCGTCGCAACCGGATTCAAGCGCTCTTAATGTTGCGCCGGTGTCAGTCGTAAAATAAGGGTTGCCTGTGCCGCCGGCAAAAATAAGGACAGTCTTGCACTCTAAAAGTTCCTGCGCCTTGCGGTAAGAATATGTTTCGGCAGCTTGCGGCACTTGTAAGCCGGACAAAATCTCCGCGGGCACGCCTTTATGGTTTAAAGCGCTTTTAAGGAATAAGGCATTAATGACGGTGGCAAGCATACCGGCTTGGTCAGCCACGGGTCTGCTGACAGCTTTGTTTGTATTGTTAACGCCGCGGTAAAAATTGCCGCCGCCGATAACAATGCAAAGCTCAATACCTTTGTCGTGAACCTTTTTAATGCTTTCGGAAAAGGTGTTTAAAACCGTTTCGTCAATGCCGAATTGTTGGTTGCCCATAAGCCCTTCGCCGGAAAGCTTTAATAGTATGCGCTTATAGCTCTTTGCCATTCTTTCCTCATTTAAATATGCCATTATCTGGGTGTATATTAAACAATTTATTTGTTTTGTCATTAGTTTTTTCGCTCTAATATACAACATTAAATGCACATCTGCCATAAATGAGTTGAAATTTTAACTCTTTTATTTAACATAAAGAAAAATAATTTATATCGGGAGATTGAAATGTCAGCGGAATCGGTTTATGCTTTAAGTGCATTATTTGGATATATTGTCGGGTCAATTCCGTTTGGTTTGGTCTTGACGAGAATGGCGGGGTATGGCGATATCCGTAAAATCGGCTCGGGTAATATCGGCGCAACAAACGTTTTGCGTACAGGTAATAAAACATTGGCACTGCTGACGGTGCTGTGTGATGCGTTTAAAGCCGGTGCTGCCGCGTTAGTCGCTGGCAAAATGGCTGGTGATGTGGATGCCGTAGCCGCCGCTCTGATTGCCGGTTCGTTTGGCGTGATAGGGCATAATTTCCCTGTATGGCTGAAATTTAAAGGCGGCAAAGGCGTGGCGTCCGCATTCGGTTTTATATTGGTAACCTGCTATCCGGTCGCATTATGTGCGCTGGCTGTATGGCTGGTTATGGCGCTTACATTTAAATATTCGTCATTGTCGGCATTAACGGCTGCTGCTTTGGTGCCTTTATTTTCATATTTCTTTGCACCTGCTGCGGAATATACATATTTCTATACGGCAATAATTGTATTGGTTATTGTCAGACATCACGCAAATATTAAGCGCTTGCTTAAAGGCGAAGAAAGCAAAATTAAATTAAAAAAGCAATAAGAAGAAAAGAAAGTGGATAAAAAGAAGCTTATACAATACATCCAGCTGATAAATACCCCGGGGATCGGACCTGTTAATTTTAAAAAGGTGGTTTCCCGTTTTGGAGGTGTGGAAAAAGCTCTGGCTGAAATCTCCCGTAAAAGAAAAGTATTTCCGATGGCAAAAGCTGAAGAAGAGCTGATGACGGCGGAAATTAAAAATGTTAAAATTATCACAATCGAAGACGAGCAATATCCGTATAACTTAAAACAAATCGAAGATGCACCGCCGATTCTCTATGCATTGGGCGACGTAACTCTGCTGCAAAATGATAATATGTTGGCGGTGGTTGGCTCGCGTAATGCTTCATTAAGTGCGCGCCGGCTGGCGGGGCAGATTTCTGCTGAAACGGCAAAGCAAAATATTGTGATTGTGTCCGGAATGGCAAGAGGAATAGACGCTGCCGCACATACCGGCGCTTTGCAGTCTGGCGGCAAAACAATTGCTGTTGTCGGAACAGGCGTGGATGTGGTTTATCCGAAAGAAAATGAAAAACTATATCAGGAACTGATCAAAAACGGGCTTGTTTTATCTGAATATCCGTTTCGCACACAGCCGCAAGCTTCCAACTTTCCGCGTCGCAACCGTATTGTTTCCGGCTTGAGTAAAGGTGTTTTGGTCGTTGAGGCAGGCATACAGTCCGGCTCGCTGATTACGGCTCATCAGGCATTGGAGCAGGGCAGGGATGTTTATGCTGTCCCCGGTTCGCCGTATGACGGGCGCTCGTCGGGATGTAACAAGCTTTTAAAAGAGGGTGCGGTTTTAGTGGAAAGCGCCGCAGACATCGTCGAAAACTATAATTTCTCGCCGGTAATATTCACGCCGCAAAAACCGCGTGAACCGGAAATCGCGGATTTATTTGAATATTCGCTTGACAATGACAAAAATAATTCTGATATATCAGGGCAGACAGACGAATATTCGGAACTGTTGTCGCTTATTTCGGAAAGTGGTGAGGATATAGACGCTTTAATCCGCGCAAGCTCTCTGCCGACGGAAAGAGTGTTGACAATGATTATGGAATTGGAGCTCGAAGATAAAATAATCCGTCTTCCGGGCAATAAAGTGGCTAAAACTTAAGGGGTGTTAAGATGAAATTGGTTGTAGTAGAGTCTCCGGCAAAAGCAAAGACGATTAACAAATACCTTGGCAAAGATTATAAAGTTTTAGCAAGCTACGGTCATATCCGCGATTTGCCGAGCAAAGACGGATCGGTCAATCCCGACGAAGATTTTAAAATGGTTTGGGAATTAAGCTCCGGCGGTAAAAAACGCTTAAATGATATTATCACCGCGCTCAAAGATTGCGATACGTTAGTCCTCGCATCCGACCCGGATAGAGAGGGTGAGGCTATTGCGTGGCATATATTGGAAGAATTGTCTTCTAAAAAGAAATTAAAAGGTAAGCAGATAGAGCGTGTTGTTTTCCACGAGATTACCAAACACGCGGTGACAGAGGCTATCCAAAATCCCCGCCAGATAGATGAAAATCTTGTATCAGCCTATATGGCGCGCCGTGCATTGGATTATCTGGTGGGCTTTACGCTGTCGCCGGTATTATGGCGCAAACTCCCCGGTTCAAAATCCGCCGGACGCGTGCAGTCGGTTGCTTTGCGGCTGATATGCGAACGAGAGATGGAGATTGAAAAATTTAAGCCCGAAGAATATTGGACGGTTGATGTCGATTTAGGCACAAAAGACGATTCGCTCATCCCGTCACATCTTATCAATCTGGATGGCAAAAAACTCGATAAATTTGATATAAACACCAAAGAAAAAGCCGAAGAGGCAAAAGCCAAAATCGAGGCACAGGATTTTGCAATTTCCAAAATCGAACGCAAAAAAGCCAACCGCTACCCCGCGCCGCCGTTCACAACCTCAACTTTGCAGCAAGAGGCAGCCCGCAAACTGCGATTCTCTGCCAAAAAAACTATGCAGGTCGCGCAGCATTTATACGAAGCCGGTTATATAACTTATATGAGAACGGATGCGGTAAATCTTTCGGTTGAAGCAATAGCCGCCTGCCGCGAGGCAATTCTTAAATATTTTGGCGAGAGCTATCTGCCGAAAACAGCCAAAGAATACAAAACCAAATCGAAAAATGCACAGGAAGCGCACGAGGCGATTCGTCCGGCAGATGTGATGAACACGCCAAAGAAAATGGAAGGCAAAATAGATGCCGACGAATATAAACTTTATGAGTTGATTTGGAAACGTACGATTGCCTGTCAGATGGAACCGGCTATACTAGATAAGGTAACCATCGATTCGCTCTCGGCAGATAAAAAGATTTTGTTGCGTGCAAACGGGCAGGTTATTGCCTTTGACGGTTTCTTAAAACTCTATCAAGAGGGCAAAGACGATGACAACGGCGATGATGAAAACCGCCTGTTGCCGAATGTAAACGAGGGCGAGTCTGTTTCCAAAAAGGCTATCAAGCCCGAGCAGCACTTCACCACGCCGCCGCCACGCTTTACCGAGGCAAGCTTGGTGAAAAAGCTCGAAGAACTGGGTATCGGACGCCCGTCTACATACGCCTCGATTATTGCAGTTTTGCAAGAGCGCAAATATGTTAAAGTTGAAAAACTGCGCTTTATTCCTGAAGACCGCGGTCGCATTGTGACAATTTTCTTGGAGAATTTCTTTAAGAAATATGTCGAATATGATTTTACCGCGCAAATGGAAGAATTTTTAGATGATATTTCCGCCGGTTCTATGGAGTGGAAAAAACTGTTAGTCGGTTTCTGGACGAAGTTTTATAATAATATCCAAGCCGTCCAACCGCTGCAGGTGAGTGAGGTTATCAATAAAATTGATGAAGTCTTGTCATATCACCTGTTTCCGGAAAAAGAAGACGGTTCAGACCCTCGCTTGTGTCCGGAATGCGGCAAAGGGCATTTAAGCATCAAACTCGGTAAATTCGGCGCTTTCCTCGGTTGCTCGAATTATCCGGAATGCAAATATACCATGCCGCTGACAGACGCTAAAGAGGAAGAAGAGCAGGGAACAGAGAAAAAGCCTAATCCCGAAGATAAAGTGCTGGGCGAGCATTGCGGATTAAATATCTATCTTAAAAAAGGTCCATATGGATTCTATGTTCAGCTGGGGGAAGATGCAACCGCCACCACCGAAAAGCCCAAACGCGTGGCATTGCCGAAATTTGTTAATCCGGCAGAGCTGACTTTCGAACAAGCCGAAACGCTAATCAGCCTGCCGAAAGATTTAGGCAATGATATCAGCGTAAACATTGGCAAGTTCGGGCAATATATCAAACAGGGCACGAAATCCCGTTCGTTGACCGGCAACGATAATATTTTTAATATCACGCTTGAGCGTGCCGAAGAGTTGCTGAAAAATGTGGTTGCCAAAGCCGAGGCAAAGGTTTTGGGCAAGCACCCGAAAACCAAAGAAGATATACAATTGGCAACCGGACGTTATGGCGAATATATCAAATGCGGCAAAAATAATTACCGCATCCCGTCCGCCCTCAAAGGCGGCGAGATAACGCTCGATGACGCCATAAAAATTATAAACAACGGAAAATAAACACAAAGCCGCCCGAAAGGGCGGCTTAATATTTTAGATAATTAAAACTTGACTAATCTTAAAAATCTAATATCCTAACAATAGCATATTTGCAAAAACAAATATGTCAGAGCTGGAGGCAGCTCGGAGTCTTAGAAAACTCTTTATAGTCTGCGGTGCTGGGTATGGCATCGTTATATTGTTGCCTGTAATAGGAAACAATAGATATATCCCCCGACTATATAAATGGTCGGGGAGATTCTTGCGTATGTTCAGAAGCTCTAGAGCTTTAAAGGCGGAATGATCATTTCAGACTATATGATTTTCTAACTCTCCGATCGCCTGTTTAAGGCGTTTTTTTTTATAACATAAACTATGGAGAGAAAATATGAATATATCGCAAACAGGGCGTTCGATGATTGAAATGTTAGGCGTGTTGGCAATTGTCGGCGTGCTGTCTGTTGCGGGAATTGTTGGATACTCTAAAGCTATGACCAAATATAAATTAAATAAGTTGGCAGAAGAATACGCATTATTTTTTCAAGAACTGCAACCATATATTAAGGAGCTCTGCTTGGCAAATGTCACAGGTGTTCAAACAGATATTGGAGTATATTTAAATCAATGGAATGTCATTCCGAATAATTGGAGTTTTACCTTAAGAGGAGATGGGGTGGGAATGATTAGAGATTCATTTGGAAGAAGGTTGGCACCATTTACCAGAAATAAAAAATATCTTGCTTTTGATTATTATATGCAAAGTTCAAAAAATGATATGGCGTCAAAGGAAGATGAATTATTATGCCAAAAAATATGGATTGATATTTTAAAACCTCATGCGGATAAATTATATCGAGTGTATATGTCGGAGGGAAGTTATGCATTGAGAAGTTATGGAACAAGTTATTGTAATAAAGAATCAAAACCTTGTATATCCGAACGTACTATCTCCGAAATTATACAAACTTGTTCTTCTTGTAAGGAGGGTACCTGCGTATTAGCTGTTGATTTTACTTGGTAAATTTACCCTACACTGCCCTCAAGCGAGATATCAATCAGTTTTGCCGCCTCAATTGCAAATTCCATCGGCAGTTTTTGCATAACCTCTTTGCAAAAACCGTTGACAATCAGGCTCACGGCGTCCTCTTCGGAAAGACCGCGCTGTTTGCAATAAAATAACTGTTCATCGCTGATTTTCGAGGTGGTTGCCTCGTGTTCCAAAATGGCAGATTTGTTGCTGTTTTCAATATACGGCACAGTGTGTGAGCCACACGTCTGCCCGATAAGCAAACTGTCGCATTGCGAGTAGTTGCGCGCGTTGTCAGCATTTTTGCTGACTTTAACCAGCCCTCTGTACGTCTGGTCGGATACGCCGGCGGCAATTCCTTTGGATATGATTTTCGAACGGGTATTTTTGCCCAGATGAATCATTTTTGTACCGGTATCCGCTTGTTGGTGATTGTTTGTGATGGCAACAGAGTAAAACTCACCCGAGGAATTATCGCCTTTTAACACGCAAGACGGATATTTCCATGTGACTGCTGAACCGGTTTCCACTTGCGTCCACGATACCTTGGAATTTTCCCCGTCGCAAAGTGCGCGTTTGGTCACAAAGTTATAAACGCCGCCTTTGCCGTCTTTATCCCCCGGATACCAATTTTGCACGGTGGAATATTTTACTTCCGCATCTTTATGAACCACAATCTCCACAATCGCCGCGTGCAGCTGGTTTTCATCGCGCTGCGGCGCTGTGCAGCCCTCCAGATACGAAACATAGCTTCCCTCATCGGCAATAATGAGCGTCCGTTCAAATTGTCCGGTGTTTTTGGCGTTAATCCGGAAATAGGTTGAAAGCTCCATCGGCGACTTCACGCCTTTGGGAATATATACGAATGAGCCGTCCGTAAACACTGCTGAATTTAGCGCTGCAAAAAAATTATCCGTGTAAGGAACAACCGAACCAAGATATTTTTTCACCAACTCTGGATATTCTTTAACTGCCTCGGAAATGGAACAAAAAATAATTCCCTGTTTTTTGAGCTGCGCTTTATATGTGGTTGCTACCGAAACGCTGTCAAACACCGCGTCAACCGCCACCACGCCCGCAAGCGCCTCCTGCTCTTTAAGCGGAATCCCGAGTTTATTATATGTTTCCAAAAGTTTCGGGTCAACTTCATCCAGACTTTTCGGAGCGGCTTTTTGTTTCGGCGCGGAGTAGTAATATAAATCCTGATAGTCAATTTTATAGTAGGTAACTTTTGCCCAAGTCGGCTCGCTCATTGAGAGCCATTTACGATAAGCTTTTAAGCGGGATTCCAAAAGCCACTCCGGCTCTTCTTTTTTTGCTGAAATCAGCCGGATAATATCTTCGTTAAGACCTTTGGGCACAACTTCGGAATCAATATCGGTTACAAAACCGAATTTATATTTGTCACCGCTTTCGTCGGCAATTTCAGGCATATTGCTCATTATTTTTATCCTAATTTTTCCTATCACAGGTTTTATAATGCACACCAATCTAAAAATCAAGCCGATAAATTGCCGGTTTAACGAATCTTTAGGCTTTTCGTGCTAAATCAAGCATAAATAACAAAGGAAGAAACTATGAAAAAGGTTCTCGCTGTATTAGTGATTATACTGTCGCTTGCCGGCTGCTCTGCCGGAAGCCGCGGTTTTCCTTTGTTTAATTTCTACGGGTTTGGTTCAACGCCGAGCAGCGTAATCGTTCGCAAAGGCGACACGTTATACAGCCTATCACGCAAATATGAAGTGCCGTTGCGTGGGTTAATAGAAGAAAATAATCTGTCCGCGCCGTATATCTTAAGTGTCGGGCAAACTCTCCGCCTGCCGGTTCGCCAAACGCATACCGTGGCTAAAGGCGATACGCTTTACAGCATTTCCAAAAGATATAACGTTGACATCACGTCTTTAAGCCGGTTAAATGATTTGGATGCGCCGTATACGCTGAATGTCGGTCAGGTATTGACTTTGCCTGAAACATTAGCGGAAACAACAAAAGTCGCGCAGACGACCCCAACAAACGGCGGCGGTTCAAGCCATACATATAAAAAAGCCCCTGCCGCAGCCAAAGCGGTATCCAAAACTTCGGCTAAAACCGCTGCAACTGCAAAAAAAATCACCAAGTCAGTGCCGCGCAAAAATGTTTCAACGTATCGCAAAACTAAATTTATGTGGCCGGTTAATGGCAAAGTCGTGTCAAATTTCGGCGTTGTCGGCAAAGGGCGTAAAAACGATGGTATCAATATTAAAGCCGCAATCGGCACAAACGTTAAGGCGGCGGATAAGGGCGTTGTGGCATATGCCGGCAACGAACTTAAAGGATTCGGAAATCTTGTGTTGATTAAACACTCTGACGGCTATATCACCGCATATGCCCACAATGAAAAACTGTATGTCAAAAAAGGGCAGAAAGTCCTCCGCGGTGAAAAAATCGCAACAGTCGGCAGCACCGGCAGTGTCAACTCGCCGCAGCTCCATTTTGAGGTACGCGCTGGCAAAAAAGCTGTTAATCCGCGCTCATATTTGCCTTAAACCAAAGTATAAGCGCAAAAATATTCTCCAGATGATAATTTTTCGTGGTAAATCTATGAGTTTAGTGTTGTATCATCAATTTTTTCTGCTTAAAATCCAAACAGCATAAATCAATTTTAATGGAGAATAAAATGTTTATAACAGAAGCTCTTGCAGCAACGGAAACAGCGCCGGTGGCAGAAGTCAGCCCGATGGCGGGTTTCTTTGTTCAGCTCGTACTTGTTTTTGCTATTTTCTACTTTTTGCTCATCCGTCCTCAACAAAAGAAGATGAAAGAGCACGAAAATATGCTGAACGCAATCAAGCCGAAAGATGAAATCATCACTGGCGGCGGCGTATATGCCAAAGTAGTTAAGGCAGATGATGACATCTTAACGGTCGAGGTTGCCAAAGGCGTGGAAATCAAAATTTCCCGTTCAAGCGTCAGAGAAGTAGTTTCTGAAACCAAATAAACGATATTAAATAATTAAAGAGAGTAATTAAATGTATAAATTATCACTACAAAGAGTAATTATGATTTTGGCAGTGTGCGCGCTCGGTATTTTCTTTACCGTGCCGAACTTTGTCAAAGACGCAAAAACAACTCTGCCCTCTTGGTGGCAGCCTGTTAATCTTGGTCTTGATTTGCAGGGCGGGTCTAGCTTATTGCTGGAAGTAGACTTAAAAACAGCTATGAAAGACAGAATGCAATCATTGGAAGATACGGCGCGTTCTGCATTAAAAGATGCAAAAATACGCTATCAAGGCATTAGTTCCGATGAAAAAGGCTTGAAAGTCAAAATTGAAAGCGCCTCCGCAAGAGCCAAAGCTATCTCGCCGTTAAGAAGATTGGATGATGGCTTGCAGGTAACCGAACAAGACGGCTTATTGATAGTTAGCTATGATGAGCAGGCACAATTGAATTTTAATCGCAAAGTTGTCGACCACTCTATTGAGATTGTTCGCAAACGTATTGACGAATATGGTACAAATGAACCGATAATTCAAAGTCAGGGAAGCGGTAGAATTCTTGTTCAGCTCCCCGGTGTGCAAAATCCGGAAGAAGTAAAAGTCCTTCTCGGCAAAACTGCAAAAATGACGTTCCATTTGGTAGACAGTTCGACGACTGTAACCGAGGCAAAACGCGGCAAACTCAAAAGTTCTTCCCGCGTTATCCGTGGTTCGGATGGCGTGCAATATGTAATTAACAGAAGACCGGCTGTAATGGGTGAAAGATTAACCGATGCGGGCGTATCTTTCCAAGACGGCGGTGTTGCAGTTAGTTTCAAGTTTGATAATTTAGGAGCTAAAAAGTTTGGCGAAGTAACCAAAAACAATGTTGGCGAACAGCTGGCAATTGTTTTGGATGACGAAGTAATTTCCGCGCCGACCATTCAGTCTGCAATTACTGGCGGTTCTGGTGTTATTACCGGCAACTACACGTCTGAAAGCGCTCAAGAATTAGCTTTACTGCTTCGTTCCGGTGCGTTGCCTGCTCCGTTAAGTATTCAAGAAGAAAGAACGGTCGGTGCCGGTTTGGGTGCGGATTCGATTAAATCCGGCGTATTTGCTTCAATTATTGGTTTTATCGGCGTCGTTGTTTTCTTGCTGCTGGCGTATGGCTTGTTTGGCTTGTTCACAACAATTACCGTTTTCTTAAACCTGTTTTTGATGTTAGGTGCGTTAAGCCTGTTGGGTGCAACCTTAACCCTCCCCGGTATTGCCGGTATCATCTTAACAATCGGTATGGCGGTGGATGCGAATGTCTTGATTTTTGAACGTATGCGTGAAGAAGTCAAAAACGGACGCTCCATTAAAGATACGATTGAAACCGGATTCTCCTTTGCGTGGGGAACAATTATTGACTCTAACCTGACAACCCTGATTGCGGCTGCTGTGTTGTTCTATTTCGGCAGCGGACCGGTTCGCGGTTTTGCCGTAACATTGGCTGTCGGCATTATGACCTCGCTGTTTACATCAGTAACGGTAACACGCCTGATTATCACGGCTTGGTATAATCACTATAAACCCAAAGCGCTTCCGCTCTAATTTGAATAAGGATAAATAAAATGACAATGTTAAAATGGATAACAAAAGACACTGATATTGATTTTATGAAGGCGCGCGGGTTTACCTATGCCCTGTCAGCAATTTTGGTGGTCTTGTCTTTTTTGAGTATGTATTTCAAAGGCTTTAACTTTGGTATTGATTTTTCCGGCGGCGTGCTGATGGAAGTCAAATCCGAACAGCCGATAAATGTTGAGGAAATTCGCTCCAAATTAAGTGTTTTGAAGTTGGATGAATTAAATCTGCAAACAATCGGTGAAAAAGGTGATGAATTGATGATTCGCGCGCAAGCCGAAAATGCAAATAGCAAAGCACAAGAAAAAGCTATTGTAAAAATCAAAGAGATTTTAGGAAACAGCTATGAATACCGCCGGACGGAAACAGTCGGTCCGCAAGTTGGGGACGAGTTAAAAACGGCAGGTATTGTTGCTTCTGTGTTAGCAATGATTGCAATCGCGATTTATATCTGGATGCGTTTTGAATGGCAGTTTGCCCTCGGCGCACTGGTAGGGTTGTTCCACGATATCATTATCACGGTTGGGCTATTGTCATATTTCCGGTTTGATTTCAGCTTGACCACGGTTGCCGCTATTTTAACCCTTGTCGGATATTCGATTAACGATACGGTGGTAACTTATGACCGTATTCGTGAAAATCTGAAGAAATATAAGAAAATGCCGCAGTTGGATTTGTTGAATAAAAGTATCAACGACATCTTCTCTCGTACCATCTTAACGGGCGTTACAACTTTAATTGCTGTAATTCCGTTGTATATCTGGGGTGGCGAGGCATTGGAAAGCTTTGCTTTCACCATTTTAGTCGGATTGATTATCGGAACTTATTCTTCCATTTATGTCTGCACAGCGTTCTTAAACTTATTTGATTTAAGAGCTGTTAATGAAAAAGATGAAGATAACTTCTTCGGAACAATCGGTTAAGGTCTGAAAGTCAAACCACAAAAAGCCGCTCTTTTGAGCGGCTTTTTGCTAATTATATAAATGTGATTGAGAGTGTTTAGTTTGTACATTGGGAGGGGTAAAGTGACAGAGTTCCGGAGCTTCTTCCGCACGTTTGAAAACCTCTTCGGCAAAAGCCATTTTAGCAACGTGTGTAATAAAGAGCGGGCGTTCCAGCTTGAGCTTTCCGAGAGTTTCTTCAAGTGCTTCAAAACTATCATAAATTGTTCCGACAAAAATCATATTGTCTTTTAATTTATCCTGTTTCGCTTTATCCATTGTTATACCTCACATAAATTATAAAATCGAACATCATGCAAAGTATGAATAAAAAATTTCTTTTAAAGCTCCTAATAATGCTATATTGACAATATAATTTTGCTGTATTTTGCCGAGTCTAAATCAAAAAATTTTGGCGGATTTTATCGCTATGATTATGTTCAACACCTCTCGGACCGGAAACAAAATGTTTTTTGTGCCAGTGTTCGGCAACCATTCCGACAATTTCATTATCCACATCGTTGTTTTCAATACAGTTAAATCGATTTTGAAGGTCAAAAACAACATAGTTTGCAATATTGACTTTACTCATAACAAAACTCCTCTTTACATTGCAATCACAATATAAAGTGTTGTTTTTACAAAATAAAGATGTATAAAACTAATGTCTATGTATATAAGGGTGTTTTTAGCCTTTACACCCTTATTTTTATACCTAAAGTTCTATAAATACTTAATATTTTCTAAAAATATAAGCTAACCGAGCTTGTCTTTCAACAGCTTGTTCACCATTCCGGGGTTTGCTTTACCCTGCGATTGTTTCATCACCTGCCCGACAAACCATCCCATTAAGTTGACCTTACCAGCTTTATAGCTTGCCACATTATCCGGATTCGCAGCAATAACTTCATCAATTATCGCCTCAATTGCTGAAGTATCCGTCACCTGTTTTAAACCTTTTTTCTCAACAATCTCTTCCGGATTCTCACCTGTTTCTGCCATAATCTCAAACACATCTTTTGCAATTTTGCCCGAGATAACGTCTTTACAGATAAGTGTAACCAGTTTGCCCAGATTTTCAGCACTGACCGGTGAATCTTTAATTTCCAGATTCTTTTTATTCAGCATAGCAAAGAAATCGCCCATCAGCCAGTTCGCCACTTTCTTGGCATCACATCCTTGCGCAGCTTGCTCAAAAAACTGTGCAACTTCTTTGTTTTCGCAAATAACCATTGCGTCGTAAGGTGTCAGCCCCAGCTCGTTAACAAAGCGTGCTTTTTTGGCGTCAGGCAGTTCCACTAATTCGCTTTTAATTTTTGCAATATAGTTATCGCTTAAAATTAAAGGCGGTAAATCGGGTTCGGGGAAATAGCGGTAATCATGCGCAAATTCCTTTTTACGCATAACTTTTGTTTTGAGTGTGACAGGGTCAAACTGCCGTGTTTCTTGGCAAATCTCTCCGCCGTTCTCATAAACTTCCACATGGCGTTTAGCCTCCGATTCAATAGCCTGCATCACAAACTTAACGCTGTTGACGTTTTTCATCTCGCAACGCGTGCGGTATTCATCAGAACCGAGCGGACGCACAGAAACGTTAACATCGCAACGCATTGAGCCCTCGTCCATATTTCCGTCACACGTTCCGAGATAGCGGAGAATCGAGCGGAGTTTGCGTAAAAACGCACCGGCTTCTTCCGGTGCTCTGAAATCCGGCTTTGTCACAATTTCCATCAGCCCTACACCGGCGCGGTTAAGGTCAATAAAACTCTTCTTCGGGTCAATATCGTGAATGGATTTGCCTGCGTCTTGTTCAATATGCATTCTTTCAATGCGTATGGTCTTGGTCGAGCCGTCCGCCAAATCAATATCAATCGCACCCTCGCCCACAATCGGGTGAACAAATTGCGTAATCTGATACCCTTGCGGCAAGTCAGCGTAAAAATAGTTCTTACGCGAAAATTCCGAATATTTATTGATAACCGCATTAAGCCCCAGACCGGTTTTAACCGCCTGATGAACACATTCCATATTTAATGTCGGCAGCATTCCCGGCATCCCCGCATCCACAAAAGACACATTCTCGTTCACATCATCGCCGAATTCGGTGGACGCACCGCTGAAGATTTTTGAATTGGAAATAATCTGGCAGTGAATTTCCAGCCCGCAGATAACTTCCCATTTTCCTTTTTCTGTTTCGATAATATACTCTGCCATTTTCTTACATCCTCACAAATTTTGCGCCGCGTTCAAGCTGATATGCCGTTTTGAAAATTGTTGCCTCGTCAAAAGCTTTGCCGATAAGCTGCATTCCAAACGGCAGCCCGTTAGCCGATAAGCCGATTGGCAAACTCAAAGCCGGCAGCCCCGCAAGGTTAACCGATACTGTAAACACATCGTTCAGATACATATTGATAGGATTTTCTAACATTTTCTTATCGCCGATTGCAAAAGGTTCAATCGGACTTGTCGGGGTTAAAATAACATCACATTTCTTAAATGCTTCGTCAAAGTCATTTTTAATCAAGCGGCGGACTTTTTGCGCTTTCAGGTAATATGCGTCATAATATCCGGCGGAAAGAACATATGTGCCGATAAGAATACGGCGCTTGACTTCTTTGCCGAAACCGGCAGTCCTCGTGTTGACATAAAGCGCATCCAAGCCATTTCCATCCACGCGATTGCCATAACGCACGCCGTCATATCTTGCAAGGTTGGAAGAGGCTTCCGCAGGAGCAATCACATAGTATGTCGGCAAGGCATATTTTGTATGCGGCAGGCTGATGTGAACAATCTCCGCGCCTTGCGCTTTTAAAATCTCCGCAGCTTTATCCCAATAGGCTGCAACTTCGGGGTTTAATCCGTCGGGACGATATTCTTCCGGAATGCCGATTTTCAAGCCTTTAATATCCTGCCCGATAAATGAGGTAAAGTCCGGAACAGCAACTTTTGAAGAGGTCGAGTCTTTTGCGTCATACCCGGCCATACAGTTAAGCAGCAATGCACAGTCCGTTACGTCTTTGCAAATCGGACCGGCTTGGTCTAAAGAAGAAGCAAACGCCACGATTCCGTAACGTGAGCAGCGCCCGTATGTCGGTTTGATACCAGTCACGCCGCAAAAAGCTGCCGGCTGGCGGATAGAGCCGCCGGTGTCAGTTCCCGTTGCCGCAGCACACATCTTTGCCGCCACAGCCGCCGCCGAACCGCCGGAAGAACCGCCCGCAACGAGCTTTGTTGCTTTGCTCCACGGGTTAACCACCGGTCCGAAACAACTTGTTTCGTTGCTGCCGCCCATCGCAAACTCATCCAAGTTAAGCTTACCTAAAAACAATGCGCCGTCATCAAGCAGATTTTGCGTTACGGTCGATTCGTATGGCGGAACAAAATTATTTATGATATGGGAGCAAGCCGTTGTGCGCACATCCTTGGTGCAAAATAAATCTTTAATGCCCAGAGCGATTCCCTCAAGCGGACGGTTTGTTCCGTCGGCATATCTTTTTTCAGATTTTTTAGCGCGCTCAAGAGCTTGTTCTGCCGTTTGCGTCACATACGCGTTATATTTATCATTTTCGCCCATCTTCTTAATATAAGCCTGTGTCAGCTCCACGGGCGAAATTTCTTTTGTTTTTAATTTTGCAAGCGATTCGCTGATTGTTAAATCTGTTAATTCCGTCATAATATCCTACTCCACAACTTTCGGCACAACAAAATAGCCATATTCTTTAGCCGGCGCATTTGCCAATATCTCTTCGCTGATATGTCCGGCAGTCACTTCGTCTTGTCGCAATGTCAGCGATTCGCTGTTAACCGAAACCAACGGCTCCACATTGTCAGTATTAACTTCGCCGAGTTCTTCCACCCAAGCCAAAATCTTATTAAATTCTTCTTTTGTTTCTTCAAGCTTATCTTGCTCAACTTTAAGCCTTGCCAAAAAGGCAATGCGTCGTACTGTGTCGTTATCAATAGACATCATTTATCTCCTTACAAAATACTCTAGATTACTACCACGAAACAACTTTTTTGCAAGTTTAAATTTGCCGAATCGGAAAAATCTGCAAATTTTTACTGCATTTTAGCGAATAAGGGAATATGTTGGCAGATAAACAGCAGGGAGAAACAATTATGATTATCGCAACATATAAAAAACTCGAGAATATCTGGTTTAAGCTTAACCAAAAAATCCGCTTTTTACTGGTCGGCGGGTTTAATACTGCGTTGTCGTTTCTGATTTATTACGGCTTTTTATATGTAACTAATGGCAAGGAGCAGTTGTCGCTGTTTTTAATGAACCTGATAAACATAAATGTTTCGATTGCCACAATGCGCTATTATGTATTTCAGAGTCACGGTAATTTTTATAAAGAATACGCCAAAGCTTTTTCGTCATACATCGTGTTATATTTTGTAAATACGGCGTTATTGGCGTTTTTCGTTCGCGTAATCCGTATTCAGCAAACCCTGCCGGCAGACAGCTTTTTACAGGAGGTCCCCAACCTAAACAAAGCGATTGCCCAACTCTGTTGTATTTGTATCATAACAATAATCACCTTTTTCGTGCACAAATATTTCTCATTCCGAAAAGCATAATAATACATTGATTTGGCGTTCTTGTTTTTCGTTGACAGTCGTTCAAAAATATGGTATATTTAAAACGTTCAAATAAGCATTATGTCGTATTTTTATGAAGTAAAAGTTTTTCATAAATTTTGTTTTTGAGGTTAATCCTTTAAGCAAGTTATACGGCATATTGCTTTTTCTTTAGAATTAACAATATTACAAAATATTAGAAACGGTTGCTGAAAGCGCTGTTTCGCGAAGGATTAGAGATTAGGCTCGAACCTCGTTAAAAAAACAAAAAGTTATGAAGAGTTTTATGATGACAATTGGGAACATAGTAGCGCACCTCGTAGGTTTGTTAATAGTTGTCCTGGGCGCTTTCTGCGTCTTCTGGGTGGCTATGAAAATCATCTGGGCGCTTTTTATGTAACCACTAAAAATATGAACAGCCCCTGCCAAATGGTAGGAGCTGTTTTTTTGTTAAACTTATTTAAACGCTGACCGCAGCCAAATATGTTTTGTTTTTAGTTGACTGAATTCTTAAAAAGTGATACCTTTTAAATAATCAGGCAATAAAACATTAAATAGGAGGTCGTTATGGGTGTTTTAGAAATAATTAAAAATAAAAGAGGGCACTATAAAATACAAAAAGAAATAAAAAGAATAAAAGAGGAGCAAAAAGATATTAGAGGAACTGTTGTCAACGATGATGAATTTGCGACAATGGATAGAAAAGCGTTGTCAGAATTGGGCATTTATAAAGACTACGGAGTAAATGAATGGTTTACAGACGGTCAATGGCTGGTTCGCTATGAAAATGAGGATAATAAACGTTTTTACATCTTAACGGAAAATAAGCAGGAATATAGGGATGACGGCGATTCCACTATTGTTTCTTTTAAATTGCTGGATGAAAATTTAAAAGAGCAGGAACCAATTTTATCCAGTATCCGCTTTGACGCCCAAGATGAAGAGTATACATATTATCACGGTACGATACGTTGCACAGGTATCAAACATAATTATGCGCCGAAAGAATATGAGGCAGTAAAAAAGTCTTTCAGCACAAAAGAATTTCGTAAATTACATCCGCTTTGTCAAAATGCGTTAGTAACTATTTATGAAGACTATCAACAAAAAGAGGATGAACGTCTTAAAAACAAGGAAGCTGAAAAGAAACGCCAGCTGGAAGAAATTAAAGAAAAAAACAGACAGGCGCAAATAGCTAAAAAGAAAAGTGACCAAAAAATGGATGCACTTATGTCAGATTTAAAGAAAAATAGAATTAGAGAGTAGTAAAATACGATTTAGGGGCATTAAGTGCATTCTGCCCCGCTATATTATATCTCTGATGCTTATCCTAAAACAGCCCCCGCCAAATGGCAGGAGCTGTTTTTTTAGCATTTTTCCAAAAAACTCCCCATAATCTTCTTTTTGCCGAACTTATCAAAAAAGACTTCGCACTTATCGCCTTCAACATTGATAATTTTGCCATAGCCGAAACTCGGGTGATAAACACGCACCCCCACAAGCGGAGAAGTTTTTTTGCTTTGATAAAAATAATCCGAAGATTGCTTGCGCCCATATGAATAGCCTGTGTCATAATCTTCATCGGCATAATCATCATATGCCGCGCTTTCATAGCTGTCAAAATAGCCGGTTCTGCTTTTTTTTGAATACGAATTATCAGTCCAAGCCGATTTTGAGCCGCTGTTGCGGTAGCCGTCATAGTCTTTTTTGTAATAATCCTTGCCGCCGCCATAGTTCCCGCTGTATGCATTTGTTTTTGATGCGCCGTATCCGGTGTTGTTGCAAAGTTCAATGCACGAGGGCGGCAATTCGTTCAAAAAGCGCGAGGGTAGATTGTTTTGCCATTGCCCGTAAAGCTTACGGCTAAATGCCATTGTAATATATAAAATCCTCTTGGCGCGCGTGATGGCGACGTATGCAAGCCGTCGTTCTTCTTCGATTCCCTCTTCGCCGCCACAGTCCAAACACTTTTGGTGCGGGAAAATGCCTTCTTCCCACCCCGGCAGGAAAACCGCGTCAAACTCCAGACCTTTTGCCGCGTGTAACGTCGAAACAATAACTTTATTGCTGTTGTCATTGTATTCATTGTCAATCACAAGGCTGACGTGCTCCAAAAAGTCTGCAAGGCTCGGGTAAGTTTCTACATCGCTCATCACGCTGATAAGTTCTTTGATGTTTTCGATTCTCCCCGGCGCTTCCACAGACTTATCCGCTTCAAGCATTGCTTTGTAGCCCGATTCGTCAAAAACCTGTTCTGCCAAATCACCAAGAGATACCGCCTGCATTGTCTTGCGCCATTCGGAAATATTTGCCATAAAACTCTCGAGCGCGGCTTTTGTTTTGCCTTTAAATTCCCCGTCTTCAACCAGATTTGCCATAGCCTGATAAAGAGGAATACGGTCAGTTCGCGCGCGTTCGCGAAACTTATCTATCGTTTTCTCGCCGATACCTCTTGCCGGCTTGTTGACGATTCGCTCAAAAGCAAGGTCATCGCTGGGCTGTAAAATCAACCTGAAATATGCAAGCACATCGCGGATTTCCGCCCGCTCATAGAATTTTAATCCGCCGACAACTTTATATGGAATCGATTCTTTGATAAACACCTCTTCAAATGCGCGTGTTTGCGAGGCAGTTCGTACCAACACAGCCATTTGTTCATACGAAAAACTCTCATAATGCAAATCTTCGATTTTGCGCGCAATAAACTTTGCCTCGTCATCGCCGCTGTATGTACTGACAACCTGTATTTTTTCATTTTTACACTCTGAAACCGGGCTGTGCTCCGCAACCTTCAACGTCTTTCCTAACCGTTTGGAGTTATGTGCGATAACTGCCGACGCAGCCGTTAAGATATTTGCGGTGGAGCGATAATTGCGTTCAAGCCGGATGGTTGTTGCTTCAGGAAAGTCGTCATTAAATTTCAAAATATTTTCAATTTCTGCGCCGCGCCAAGAATAAATGGATTGGTCGTCATCCCCCACACAACAAAGATTGCGATATTTTTGTGAAAGCAGCCGCAAAAGCAAATATTGTGTTACGTTAGTATCTTGATACTCGTCCACCATAATATATTTAAAGCGTTCCTGATATTCCTCCAAAACTGCTTTATTTTCCGGTTTCATCAGCATATCAAGCACATAAAGCAAAATATCGCCGAAATCGACACAGTTCAGCTCAATAAGTCTGGCTTGATATTCTTTATACAAAAAAACGGTAATATTGCTTTTATAGTCGCTCACCACTTTTTGAATGGTCAGCCCCTTGTCTTTATAACGTGAAATCCGCTCCACAATATCCTGCGGCGTATATTGCTTATCATCAATATTATTATCCTGCAAAATTTTTTTGATAATCCGTTTTTGATCGTCTTCTCCCAAAATCGTGAAGTTTGGCTTTAAACCGGCTAGCTCCGGATATTTGCGTAAAATCTTCGCGCAAATGCTATGAAAAGTTCCGAGCCATACGGAATTAACCGTATCTCCGATATATTGGCGCACGCGTTCTTTCATCTCGTTCGCCGCCCGATTCGTGAACGTTACGACCAAACAATTCCACGGTCGTACATTGTTATTATTTAAAATATACGCAAGGCGTGTCGTCAAAACTTTAGTTTTTCCTGTGCCTGCGCCGGCAAGCACCAAAAGCGGACCTTCGGTTTTCATAACTGCCTCTTTTTGTTCGGGATTTAATCCGTCCAAAAAGTCTGGCACGGGTTTTAAAGCGCTGATATTATCGTATATCGGCGCGTTATCGGGTTCGTTTTCATCGTCAAAATCAAAAATGTTACTCATCTTGCAAATTTTCTTGTATTTTTATCAGTGGAATCTTATATATAGCTTTATACAATATATTTTCACAATGAAAAGTATTTTATTTGCTTTTAGAACAGAAATAAAACATTTGGGGGTATAATGAACGACGTTAAGGAAAAAATCATTGCTTTGCAAAAGTATCTGGATAGCCGGATTATCGGGCAGAAAGAGCTTGTCAAAAAGCTGATTATCACGCTCTTGGCAGACGGTCACGCATTGCTCGAGGGAGCTCCGGGGCTTGCTAAAACCAAAGCGATTAAAACGCTCTCCGAATGTGTTAAAGCTACATATAACCGCATCCAGTTTACTCCCGATTTGCTTCCGTCGGATATTACCGGCAGTGATATTTATATTGCTTCCCGTTGTGAGTTTGAGTTTCGTAAAGGGCCGATTTTTGCTAATATGGTGTTGGCAGACGAAATAAACCGCGCTCCGGCAAAAGTCCAGTCTGCGCTGTTAGAGGCTATGGCAGAGCGTCAGGTCAGCGTTGGCGGCAAACAATATCGCCTGCCCGAGCTGTTTATGGTGCTTGCCACCCAAAACCCGATAGAGCAGGAGGGGACATATAACCTGCCGGAGGCGCAGCTTGACCGTTTCTTGATGTATATCAAAATTGACCAGCCGGGGGCTGATGTCGAACGTAAAATCTTAAGGTTAGTCCGGGGCGAACAGCTGGGAACAAAAGAGCAGGAACCCGCTTGGAAAGAGTTTGCCCAAACTGTCGGCAAGTTGGAAATTGAAGATGTGCTGCGCGCCCGCAAAGATGTGTTGTCGATGCATATGAGCGAACCGTTAGAAGAATACCTTGTTCAGCTTATCGTTGCTACCCGCCATCCGGAAAAATATGATGCGGCGTTAAAAGACAGCATTTTATTCGGGGCTAGTCCACGTGCAACCATAGCGCTTGATAAATGTGCTAAAATCAATGCTTGGCTTGATGGGAGAGATTTTGTTACTCCCGAGGATATTCATGCGGTTGTTTATGATGTTCTCCGCCACCGTATCATTTTGAGCTTTGAGGCACAAGCAGAGGGAATAACGGCAGATGACGTCATAACCTCTTTGCTCAAATCTGTTCCTTTGCCATAAACAATAAAACGGTGTACTTAAATGTTCTTCAAAAAGAAAATAGCCGAACTTCCCGCATCTGACGGATTATCCGCCAGTCTGGAGGATTTGATAGAACAGAAAAAATATCTGCCGTACATCAAGCGCCGCCACAATTCAATAACATCAGATAGGGCTGGTGACATCCGTTCCGCTTTTAAAGGGCGCGGGATGGAGCTGGAAGAAGTGCGCGCATATGGTTTTGGCGACGATGTGCGCGATATTGATTGGCGCGTAACCGCCCGCAAAGGCGATACTTATACCAAGGTGTTTTCTGAAGAAAAAGACCGCGAAGTTTATGTGGTGTTAGATTTATCTCCATATATGCTGTTTGGCACGAAAAAGGAATTAAAATCGGTTGCAGCAGCCAAACTTGCAGCGTTACTCGGCTGGCAAAGCCAGGCGAATAAAGACCGATTCGGGCTTTTGCTGTATGACGGCAACGAAACAAAAGTGTTTAAGCCGCAAAATAATCAAAAAAATCTGATGGCAATATTCAAAGCAGTTTCAACGGCAAGTGCGGATGTCTTGAAATCAACCGCTCCTGAAAAAGCGGATATAACCGATGCGCTGCAAATATTGCAATTCAGCATCAAAAGCCGTGCAATGGTTTTTGTTATCAGCGATTTTAAAAATATGACCGAAACCGCTCGTAAAACATTAGTAGCCTTAACCAAACGCTGCCGTGTCTACTGCGTTAATGTATATGATTATATTGAGGAAATCCCGCCGGAAAGCGGCGAATATCTTGCCGAATATAATGGTGAAAAACTTATTTTTAATACCACTCCCGAGGCTTTCAAAGACACATATTATCAATATTTTGCCCAAAAACGCAAAACAATGGAAAACTTTTGCAAACGTTTCGGTTGCCAATACCTTAATATCCGTACAGACCGCCCATTATATAAACAGCTGAAAATTTTATAAGAAGAATACTTGCAAATTTGAAGTTTAAGGATACAATTTTTTCAAAATTACGGGAGAATGTTATGAAAAAAGTATCACTGTTGATTTGTGCAATTTCGTTAATCGCGCTGGGTGCGTGGCAATATTCAAAACAAAAAATAACCATTAGCATTATTGTTCCCGTATATAACGCCGCAAGCTATCTGACACGTTGTCTGGATAGCATTATGATGCAAAGCGGCAGTTTTGAAGTTGTGGTCATAAACGACGGTTCCACCGACGATTCGCTTAAAATAATAAAAGAATATGCAAAAAAACATTCGAACATCCGCATTGTTAATCAAACTAATAAGGGCGTATCGGCAGCCCGCAATGCCGGAATAGAGGCGGCTCAAAATAAATATATAACGTTCGTGGATGCCGACGACTGGTTAGAGCCGGATGCTTTTGCAAAGGCAATCCGAATGCTGAAAAAAGATAAACCGGATATTTTGTTAACCGGATATTACGATGTCTATGACCGCGAATGGGTCAGAGATGTCAAAGGCGAGGAGTATGTAAATGAAGTGCCGAAAGAAAATAAATATCTCAATCGGGATTTAGACCGGCTGGCGCTGTTCTCGCCGTTTTATGGAAAAGAGGCGCATAGCGATTTATATTATGCGAGCGGTGGCGTACGGTTACGCTTTTTCAAAAATGATTTTATTAAAAAACATAATATAGATTTTCCGCTGGGAATAAATTGTAATGAAGACGCGGTTTTTACCTTTAGGGCATATTTGAATAACCCGCTGATTTCCGTTCTGCCCGAACCGTTGCATAACTATCGTAATCGTGCAGACAGCATATCCAAAAGCCGGGATATTATTAAAAATGCGTCTGTAAGTTTGGCTGCAATGCATAATACGCCGGAATTTAAGCAGTCAAATCGCAGAACTCAAATGATAATCAATGACAGTTGGCTTTTTTTGATAACATTGGGATTCGCAAATATGCAGCGTCATAATGTTCCTTTTGTGGAAGGAATAGATGATGCTTACAATGCCCTGCAAAAGATGCAGGGCTATAATCAGGAAGAGCTCAAATCCTGCCGGAATTATCAAAAGTTAAAAAGCTTTTTGCAAAAAAGAGGGGTTAGTCTTCTTCTTTAATCCGTTCAATATTAGCGCCGACAGCTTTCAGCTTTTCTTCAAGCTTTTCATAGCCGCGGTCAAGATGGTAAACACGGTTGACAATCGTTTCGCCCTCTGCAGCAAGCCCTGCTAAAACCAGTGCAAATGAGGCGCGCAGGTCCGTTGCCATCACAGGAGCACCCGAAAGTTTTTTCACACCGCGGACAATGGCGGAAGCATGCCCGTGAATGTTAATGTTTGCGCCCATCCGGCAGAGTTCCGGAACATGCATAAACCGATTCTCCCAAATGCTTTCCGTCACAAGCGACGCCCCTTCTGCAACCGTCATCAGCGCCATAAATTGCGCCTGCAAATCTGTCGGAAATCCCGGATAATAGTCCGTGTAAATATCTTCTCCGCAAATGGTCTTGTTTCTGCCGTCAATAATAATGGATTTATCCGTAGTTTCGACATCAAGCCCCATTTTTTCCAATGTGCGCAGAGGTTGTTGCAGATGTTCGGCTTGGGCATTAATAAGCTCGATTCGCCCTTTGGTAATGGCCGCGGCAATGGCATATGAACCAGCTTCGATTCTATCCGGAACAACGGCAATTGTGGCTTTATGTAATTTTTTCACTCCCTCAATCGTCAAGATAGAGGTGTCACGACCTGTAATTTTCGCTCCCATTGCATTTAATAAGTCAATTAAGTTGGCAATTTCCGGTTCTTTGGCTGCGTTTTCGATTCGCGTTGTCCCTTCGGCTAAAGTTGCTGCCATCAAAATATTGCAAGTTGCGCCAACGGAGGCTTTATGAAAAATAACATGCGCGCCTTTCAAGCCGTTTGGCGCATCAGCCACCACATAGCCGTTTTTAATCTCAATGGTTGCGCCCATCTGTTCAAGAGATGTCAGGTGAATATCAATCGGTCGTGCTCCGATTGCGCATCCTCCCGGCAGTGAAAGTTCCGCATGTTTAAAACGGGCGAGCAACGGTCCTAAAACATAATAAGATGCCCGCATCTTGCGCACAAAATCATACGGAGCGACAAGCGCTGTGATGTTATCTGCCTGATAAGTGTAAGTTTTGGAACGGTATCCGTCATGCAATTCTTCCGATTCGCTTATTTTCATCCCCATATATTGCAGGAGGCTGTTTAAAAAAGTAATATCCGAAAGAGCCGGAACGTTTTGCAGTGTAACAGGTTCTTCCGAGAGCAAAGCTGCACAGACCAAAGGCAAAGCTGCATTTTTTGCTCCGCTGATATAGATCTTTCCGTTTAACGCGTTTCCGCCGATGATTTTTATTTTATCCATTGCCGTTCCTCTCAATAATGGTTTGTTAATATGTGTTAAGCTTTTTTGTTTTCTTTGGCTGCTTTTAATTCCTGTTCTTGTTTTTTGCGTTTCTCCAGATTCTTTTTAAGGGCTTTTGCCTCTTTTTCAAAACGGATATCTTGATTTTGTTTGTTTTTCTTTCCCATAGTTTGCTCCTAAAATATCAATACATATTTATATACGGCAAAATTCTATATATTTTGTTAAAGAAATCCCGTTGTGCAAAATTTGCGGAAATAAATTTATTTACGGAATTACAAAAGGATAATGTAAAAATCCCAAAAGAGTAAAATTTTTTCTTGCAATAATAAAAAAGTATGCTATAAAACATCCTCGTTAAACGATGCGGGTATAGCTCAGGGGTAGAGCGCAACCTTGCCAAGGTTGATGTCGTGGGTCCGAATCCCATTGCCCGCTCCAATTAAAAAAGCCGTCCTTTATGGGCGGCTTTTTCAATTGGTAAGCGGCGTGAGGATTTGGACGGGTGAAGCCCTTTTCAGAATAAATGTTGTTGACATCAGAAAACTCGCAGAAATTAACGAAATCTCAATACAGTTCCGGCTAAAAGAAAAACAATATTGTAAAGCAGGGGTTAAAATGGGAATATTTAATAAAGATAAAAACGAAAATAAAACGTCAACGCCGGAAAACAAATCAGCAACAGCTCCGCGTAACGAAACAAACGCAAGAAGCGGCGCGATGAGCAGTGCGCAGCTATTGAAAAATGAAGCGGTTATTGTGCCGAAAAAGACAGAAGAAGACGAACCGCAATTATCAGTAAGCACTGCAAATTTTTCAGATTTATATATTACGCCGGATAAGACGTGCTATGTCTGGAGCGGCAAAAGCAACAGCGGCTTAATGGTCGCCAAATATACAGATTTAACCGAATTTACTAATGAAGTAATAAATAAATTTGATGGCGTTAACAGCAGTTACTCCTTGCACTATAATGACGGCAATTATCGCATAGAGCGCACTATTGCGCTGGAAGGGGAACAATATTGTGTTCGTAAAATGCCGAAAAGCATTCCGGATATTGAGCGTTTGGGTTTGCCGTCAGGCGTTTATAACCATCTTTTGTCATTATCCGGAAAAACAGGATTGATTCTTTTTACGGGAGCAACCGGCAGCGGTAAAAGCACAAGCATCGCCTCGCTCATAAAAAAGTATCTGCAAATAGAGGGCGGGTATGCTTTCACGATTGAAGACCCGATAGAAATGCCGCTTGACGGAGTATATCAAACAGTCAGAGGCGATTTGGGGTTATGTAAACAGACCGTGCCGCCGCAAGGGCGTTGGAGCGAAGGGATTAAGTCTGCTCTGCGCTCAAAACCAAAATACATTTATGTTGGGGAAATCCGCACGCCGGAAGCTGCCGTTGAACTGTTACGCGCCGCCACATCAGGGCACCTTGTTTTTTCAACAATTCATGGTAATAACGTAACGGATGCCATTAATGCATTGGGAAAATATGCAGCCTCAAGCGGTATAACCGAAGAAATGGCATATGAGCTGATTGCCAACGGCTTTTTAGGTTGTATCCATCAAAAGCTGGAGGGCTCGCCGCGTAGATTATCTGTGGAGTCGGTTTTTGCAAATCCTAATCTGAACAGCGGCTGTCCGGTGCGGGGAATGATACGAACCGGAAAATTGAGCTTAAATACAATTATTGAGCAACAAAGAAGCAAAATGAAATTAGGACATCCGCTATTTGAATAAATGGGTCTGCCATTCGCTTTCTTTAAATCCGATAAGAACGAAATTCTCACCTATAATCAGCGGGCGCTTAACCAACATCCCATTACTCGCCAAAAGCTGAATTTGCTCATCTTCGCTCAATTGCGGAAGCCTGTTTTTTAAATCCATGGATTTATAAAGCAGCCCGCTGGTGTTAAAAAAGCTTTTAAGCGGCTTGCCGGAAATCTTTAGCCAAAACTTTAACTCTTCAGCCGTTGGATTCTCTTCCACAATATGCCGGTCATTAAAACTTATCTGATGCTCTTGCAACCACTTCTTGGCTTTTTGACAAGTGGAACATTTGGGATATTCAATAAATAAAACGCTCATTTTGTATCTCCTTTATTTATATCTCTATATATGGTGCAAAAATTTATTTTTGCAAATAAAAAAGTGCCGGTAAAACCAGCACTTTTGATTATTTTCGTTGAACAAAGATGAAGAAGCATACGGCAAAAATAGTTATATATCCGCTGCCCAAAAAATAAAGCCAAATTTCTTTGGTTAAATATCCCAGAAGAGGGAGGGCAAGAAACATATAAGAAGTAACTGCAAAAAACATAAGTCTTAATGTTTTCTGGTAGCTTGCAAAAATGGCTGTTTCTTTTGCTGCGAGCTCGGTTTTATACTTTTTGCGCACATAGCAGATGCGGAAAAGAAAAAACAAGCAAATAATAATACCGCCTATTGCCCAAAGATATAGGGGGACAAAATCTTCTCGAAAATAAAACATAACAAAATAATTTAAATAGATTTATAAAAACAAAATTAACATATCACTTCCATTTTTAGGATGCAATACTTTATTTCTGTTCAAATCGTATCACGCAGGAATTAGCGCTATATCGTTGCTTGATCAGAGTCGAACTTGTTATATATCCATAATTTGTGAGGAAAAAGATTTGGCATTGCAAGTGGCGACTCCTTTTTTAGCGAGATACTTCTGGTGATATTCCTCTGCGGGGTAAAATATTGTTTCCGGCAATACCTGTGTAACAATCGGCGCATTATAAACGCCGGAGTCGTTTAGCTCGCGGATTCTGCGTAACGCTGCCGCTTCCTGCTCTTCGTCAGCAAAAAAGATGGCAGAGCGATATTGTGTACCGATATCCGCCCCCTGCCGATTCGGTGTTGTCGGATTATGGTTGGCAAAATAAATATCTAAAAGTTCATCAAAACTGACAATCGAATCGTCATAATTTATCAAAACGGCTTCGGCGTGTTCTGTATCTCCTGTGCAGACTCTGTCATACGATGGATTCTCAACAATCCCGCCGGTGTAGCCTGCGGTGGTTGAAACGACTCCTTGGACAGCATCAAAAACCGCCTGTACGCCCCAAAAACATCCGGCGGCAAAAATAGTGTGTGACATACTCATATTTTCCTCCTTATATATAATATATAGTGCGTTGCAAAAGATTTCCTAGAGAATCCAAATAAAAACACCGCCGTGTGGGAGGGCGGCGGTGTAAGGGTTTGTTAAGGTAGAATATATATTTAGGAGTTATTCTTGTTCTTATATAAGAATAATATACCACATTTTTAAGATCTGTTCAAGTGAAAAAGTATAAAATTTAAATAGAATCAATACAATAATCAAAATTTTTTAAACTCTTTGTTATACAATCTCCCCATAAAGCCAGGTTGCAAAAGCCGGATTTTCTTGTTATAGTGCATATCGTTGGGCTGATGGCAAAGTGCAATAACTAAAAAGAATCTTAATAAAACAACGATTTGTGAAACTTGATGTGAAAAAAATGATTTTTTTTAAAAAAAGTTATTGACTTTGTAGAATGAGTGTCCTATAAGACGTTTCACCGGCAGGGACGAGCGAGTTGCAAAAACTTGATAAGGCCTTGCGGGTTGAAAGAAAAGTAAAGAGCTCCGATGAGGAGCGGTTATAAGAAATAGTGAAGAAGTAACAAAAGAGGATATGTAGGCAGTATATATCGATAGAAATATAAAGTCTATATATCAAGGAACCTATAAATACTTTGAGAATAGACAGGATGAGGCTAACTCATAATTAACATGAGAGTTTGATCCTGGCTCAGAACG
>CAJTJB010000006.1 GCA_910576955.1 uncultured Alphaproteobacteria bacterium
AGCGACTTGGCGGAAACGCCAACAAAGCGAACCCTAGCACTGGCTTGCCCGAAGCGAAGTTAGGGCGCGCAACAAGCGCACCCTTACGAAGCAAGAAAGGTAAGGGTGGGGGGGACAATATACCATCCATATCCTCCCCATTCCCTTGCGCCAAAACACATAAAAATGTTGATGGCAATCATCTTTTATATACAAAACCGATTCAATGGATTAAATAAATACCCGACGAAAGGAAACAAAAATGCTGATATTTGACCTCGACGGAACACTGCTGAACACCATCAAAGACCTGCACATAGCCTTAAACTATGCGCTGAAAGCCCACGACTTCCCCGAAAAGACGGAAGCTGAAACGCAAATGCTGTTAGGCAACGGCATAGACGTTCTCGTTGCCGGCGCAATCCCAAACGGCAAAAATAACCCGAAATTCCCCGAAACATACGCCACGTTCAAGGAATATTACTCGCGCCACCTCAACGACTACACCACCCCGTATACCGGCATTCTCCCGCTGTTGCAAGAGCTGAAAGCGCGCCATATCAAAACAGGCATCGTATCCAACAAATTCGACGAGGGCGTTAAAGCTCTCGCCCGCCAATATTTCAGCGGTTTGATAGACCACGCGCAAGGCACATCGGAAACAGTGAAAAAGAAACCCGCGCCCGACGCCGTCTTCGCCCTCATCAAAGAATTAAATGCCGCAAAAGAAAAAAACATCTACATCGGCGATTCGGATGTGGACATCAACACCGCCCAAAACGCCGGCATTCCCTGCATCAGCGTCAGCTGGGGTTTTCGCTCCCGTGCATTTCTGGAATCTTGCGGCGCTAACCCGATAATCGACACGCCCGAAGAACTGCTGAAATATATCTGACTTACTGCCGAGCTTTCCGATACAGCGCCACATTGGCGTTATGCTCGCTTAAAGTCTTCGCAAAACGATGCCCGCCCGTAATGCCGTCTGCCACAAAATAAAGATATTTCGTCTGCGCCGGATGTGCTGCCGCCAGCAAAGCCTCGCGCCCCGGACTGCAAATCGGCGCTGGCGGAAGTCCTGCATAAATATAAGTATTATACGGCGAATCATACGCCAAATCCTTACGATACAGCGGACGCCCGAGGTTCATCTGCCCATTTGTTACCGCATAAATCACCGTCGGGTCTGTCTGCAGCCGCATCCCGAGGTTCAGGCGATTCACAAACACGCTCGCCACTTTCGCCCGCTCCATCGCCACGCCGGTTTCTTTTTCCACAATGCTTGCCAACGTCAAAAGTTCCTGCTCGTTTTGCACCGGTAGGTTATCCGCCCGCTCCGCAAACGCCGCCGCCAGCTCTTTTTTCATTGCCTGACGGGCTTTTTTCAAAATGCTGTCACGAGATTCGCCACGTGTGAAATGATAGGTTTCGGGCAAAATTTCCCCCTCTTTAAGCGCAATGGTAATCTCGCCCTCCAAATACGGATTGTCCGACACAATTTTTTTAATCTCGGCAAGCGATTTCCCCTCCGGAATTGTCAAACTGCGCACAATCACCTCGCCGCCCACGAGCTTATCGGCAATTGCTGCCAAAGATACCTCGCCCGCAAACGCATACTCGCCTGCCTTAAGCTTGCCCGCCAAACCATACAGCCGCGCATAAAGCATAAACCACCGCGCGTCGGAAACAACGCCGTTTTGCTCCAAAAGCGCCGCCGTCCGGTTCAACCCCGTCCCTTTCGGAATCATCACATTTGCCGGTGCCGCCAACGCATAATTTTCCGTAAACTTCTTGGATATAATCACAAAAAAAGCAGCTCCCATCAGCAACAAAACAAACATTGCCAATAAGAGCCGCTTAAACATTTTCATAAAACGCCTGAAAGTTAGCCGTTATATTTCTTGAATATAACCGAAGAGTTTGTGCCGCCGAAACCAAACGAGTTGGACATCGCCGCTTTAATCTCTCTCTTCTTCGGCTTGAGCGGAACAAGGTCAAAATCACCCAGTTCGTCTGCCGGATTCTCAAGGTTTAAAGTTGGCGGACAGGTTTGTTCCTGCAAAGCCATAATCGTATAAACAGCCTCAACAGCGCCCGCTGCGCCGAGCAAATGCCCGATAGCGGATTTGGTGGAAGACATTGAAACATTTTTAATGCCCTCGTCGCCAAACAAGCGTTTAACCGCCATCGCCTCGCCCACGTCACCGGCCGGAGTCGATGTGCCGTGCGCGTTGATGTAGCCGATGTCAGAAAGCTCAACGCCGTTTTCTTTAGCGTGGTCAGCAGCCATTTTCATTGCGCGGTATGCGCCGTCGCCCGATGGCGCGGTAATATGGTAAGCGTCACCGCTCATACCATAGCCGACAACTTCGGCATAAATCTTCGCACCGCGTTTTTTGGCGTGTTCAAGTTCTTCCAACACCAGCGCACCGCTGCCCTCGCCCATCACAAAGCCGCTGCGGCCTTTATCCCACGGGCGGGAAGCTTTTTCCGGCGTATCGTTATAGTCGGAAGTAACGGCTTTCATACGTGCAAAACCGGCAATACCCAAAACGTTTACTGCAGATTCTGCACCGCCTGCCACCATCATATCCGCATCGCCGCGGGCAATCATTGCCGCCGCGTCGCCGATAGCGTGCGTGCCTGTCGAACAAGCCGTCACACACGCGTGGTTCGGACCTTTCAAGCCATATTTAATTGACACATTGCCTGAAATGAGGTTAATGAGCACCGACGGAATAAAGAACGGGGAAATTTTTTTCATGCCGAATTCGTTAAACAAAATCGCATTTTCATAAATTCCCTGCAATCCGCCGATACCGGCACCCATCATAACGCCCGCACGGTCTTTTTCTTCATCGCTCGCAGTTTCTGCATCCCAGCCAGCGTCTTTCAACGCATCGCCAGCAGCAGCCATACCGAACATAATGAATTTATCATTTTTCTTCTGGTCTTTCGGAGGCAAAACCGTATCCGGATTAAAATCAGGCTCATTTTCGCCAAACGGAACTTGTCCGGCAATCGTCACCGGAATATCTTTCAAATCCACACCCTCAATCGGGCGGATACCGGATTTTCCGGCAAGCAAAGACTCCCAGTTATGCTTAACGCCTCTTCCAAGCGGCGAAACAACGCCCATACCTGTTACGACAACTCTTCTCATTAAATAACCTCTTTCACGCTTATCTGCGCTTATTTCGGGAGCATCCCGCCGCGGCAGATAAATTTAATATGAAAAAACTCGCTTAAAACTTTTGAGCGAGTTCTAACTTATGATAATTCCAAAGACTTACGCAGCTTTTGAAAGATAGTCAATAGCATCTTTTACAGTAAGAATTTTTTCTGCTGCTTCATCAGGAATTTCGCAACCAAATTCTTCTTCAAATGCCATAACCAACTCAACGGTATCCAAGCTGTCAGCACCCAAATCATCAATAAAGTTTGCATTATCTGTTACTTTTGTTTCTTCAACACCTAAATGTTCAGCAACAATTTTCTTAACACGATCAGCGGTATCAGTCATTAAATTCAACCTCTAAATATTATTAAAACAAATTTAGACTAACGTCTGATATGAACGCTACACACAAAAACTTTATTTGACAAGCTTTTTTTTAAACTTTTCAACCCATCCCCCCGTTGTGAGCCCATAAATATTTATTTTTCAACAAGTTAACACCCTCAAAAAAAATCACACTTTTCCCCAAAATAACACTTTATTTCTAAAAAAACCCGCACTATATATACCAATGAATTAAAGGTTTTAGATTTTTTTTGATATTTTAAAGGAACAAACAATGCAGATAGGAATTATCGGAACAGGAATGGTCGGCGCCGCCGCGGCATTTGCACTTGCAAGCGAAGGCTCAGCCGAAAAATTGATATTGATAGACGCCAACAAAGAACGCGCGATAGCCGAAGCGATGGACATCTCGCACGCCACGCCGTTTACCTTTGGCGCAAAGGTAATTGCCGGAGATTACAAAGACTTAAGCGAAGCGGGAATTATCTTCATCACCGCCGGAGCGAATCAGAAACCCGGCGAAACCCGCCTTGATTTGTTGGAAAAGAACGTCGCCATTTTCAAAAGCATCATCCCCGAGGTGGTAAAATATGCCCCGAACGCCATTTTGGTCATCGCAGCCAACCCGGTAGATATTATGACCGAAGTCACCTTAAAGCTTTCCGGTTTTCCGAAAAACCGCGTGTTCGGCACCGGCACGGTTCTCGATTCGGCTCGATTCCGCAGCATATTGGGGCGTCATTTGGGCGTTTCTCCGAAGTCTATTCATGCCAACGTCATCGGCGAGCATGGCGATTCTGAAGTTTTGCTGTGGTCAAGCGCCGTGGCGGGCACATCGTGCGTTGAGCGTTTTGCCAAAGAATGCGATGTTGTGTTGGATGATGTGATTAAAGGCTCGATAGATAATGAGGTGCGCAACGCCGCTTACACCATCATCAAAGGCAAAGGCTCGACGTATTACGGCATTGCCGCCGCCACACAATACATTTTAAGCTCGATAATCAGCGACAAACACGCGATTTTGACCGTCAGCTCGCACCATGACGAGGGTATCGGCGGACATAACAATATATGCTATTCCATGCCCTCGATTGTCAGCAAAAACGGTGTGGAACGCGCGTTAATGCCCTCGATGTGCGACAGCGAACGCCAAGCGCTCGAAAAAAGCGCTGCCACCCTCGCAGAATACACTGAAAAAGCATTGGCAATGCTGTAAACAACTTTCTCCTAAAAGAAAAGTCCGCCTTGAAAATCGCGGGCTTTTTTTATTTTACTGTACATTATCCCCTCCCCCTTGAGGGAGGAGGAGGTCTGTACAGCAAAGTCTTCCCCTTCCCTCGGAGGAAGGGGATAGGGGATGGGGACAACATTAAGCATATAGGAACAGCCCACCATACGGGCAGTACCATCCGCGAGTTCAATACTAAAATTACACGGTATAGAACGCGTTTTATGATTTAACAATGTGAAGAACGTTCGTAATCCCCGCCTTTCCGAACGGATAGCCCGCGGTAACAACAATATGTTCGCCGGGCTTTGCCAAACCGGAAATGCGCGCAAACCCGCGAGATACGGTTTCGATATTATCAAAGCTTTCAAACACTTTCTTGTCAATAAACGTCTTAATCCCCCAAACGAGGTTTAAGCGCCGGGCAATTTCTTCGCTGGGGTTAATGGACATAATCGGCAGGCAGGGGCGTTCCTGTGCCATCAAAAGAGTTGTTGCGCCAGAAACGGAAAACGTTGCGATACAGGCAACCTTGCTCAAGGTGCTCGCCACTTCGCTCGCCGCGTGGGTTATGGCGTGAGATTCGTTGTTATAGCTTGCTGTTTCTGCAAAATGATGCACACTCTCGAGATATTTCGGGTCAGCCTCCACATTTTCAATCACGCCGCGCATGGTTTTGACTGTTTCGACCGGATAAGCGCCCGCCGCCGTTTCGGCAGAAAGCATAACCACGTCGCAGCCGTCATAAACCGCAGTTGCCACGTCCGAAACCTCTGCCCGCGTCGGCATCGGCGCGGAAATCATAGATTCGAGCATTTGCGTTGCCACAATGACCGGTTTGCCATACAGGCGGCATTTTGCCTCAATGCGCTTTTGCAGCACCGGCACGGTCACAATCGGGCATTCCACGCCCAAATCACCGCGCGCCACCATCACCATATCCGAGGCTTTAACAATCGCATCGAGTTCGTCCAAAACCTGCGGCTTTTCGAGTTTGGAGATAATCCACGCCTTTTTGCCGATAATTTTGCGCGCCTCTTTGATGTCTGAAGCCCGCTGCACAAAAGAAAGACATACGCAGTCCACCCCGAGTTTCAAGGCAAAATTCAAATCGTCCAAATCTTTCGGCGTCAGCGGAGAAATATTCAACGAGGAGTTCGGCAGGTTCACCCCTTTATGACCGGAAATAACGCCGCCGATAACAACTTCCGTAACGGCCGCCTGCGGGCTGCACTTTAACACTTTAAGAATAATATTGCCATCATTAACCAACAGCGTATCGCCAGCTTTCAACGCCTCAAAAATCTCTTTATGCGGCAGGGTAACGCGGTTTTCGTCGCCCTCTTCGTTTTTCATATCCAGCGTAAATTTCTGCCCGCTTTTCAAGGTTACGCTGCCAGCTTTAAACGTGCCGATTCGCAGTTTCGGACCTTGCAAATCTGCCACAATTGTCGTATGAACATTTTTTCTTTTGGCAACCGCGCGGACCGTTTCAAACGTTTTTTGGTGTTCCTCATGCGTTCCGTGGCTGAAATTAAGCCTGAAACCATCCACGCCCGCCTCAATCAGGCTCTCGATTTTCTCTTCGCTGTTTGAAGCAGGTCCTAATGTTGCTAATATTTTTGTACGCGTCGTGCTGGGCATAATATTTCTCCAAAATCTACATTCCATTTTTCGCTTCCTTACCTATATAACAGAAATGTTTAACAACTTATTATCTTCTGCCGCCGTGCAATTATTTCTTGTCAAAAAAAAATATCTTTGCTAAAGTTCTCCCCGAACAGATTCTGTAACTATGATGTAAAGGGAGATACAATATGTCAGAAAACGAAGTTGGCGGCATCGACAGCACCAGATTAAACTCGCTGATTGAACGCATTGAGCGCTTGGAAGAAGAAAAGAAAGGCATCGCCTCGGATATCCGCGATATTTATGCCGAAGCCAAAGGCGTGGGCTTTGATGTCAAGATTATGAAAACCATCATCAAATTAAGAAAAATGAATCAGGCAGACCGCGACGAACAGGAATTCCTGCTCGAAACCTACCGCAAAGCCTTAAACGTTTAAGAAATACATCAGACAAAAGAAGCTCTGCCGAAACAGAGCTTCTTTTTTTATCTCTGTCACACAAAATTTTTGTTCATGCTCCTATAGTAAATGCGGAATTTTGCGAAATAATCGCGGATGTCCTGCCCTAAAGCGGAGCGTACATAGAAGTACGTGAGCATTTGGGGTCAGGCTTCCATCCGCGAATTAGTTCACAAAATTACACATTTACGACACCGGTTGACATTGCATATATCGCAAACAAAGCAGCCACGACCAACACGCCTGCGGCAAAGCGTTCGCCTGCCGTAAACGCCGGTTCATACGGGGCATTTTGACGGCGGGCGTGAACAAACACCGGAATTCCTGCCGCCATAAAGACAAGCGCCATCAGCAGATAGTTCAACCCCGCCGCATAAATCAGCCACAAGGCATAAAGCGCGCCCAAAACGGCGGAAAACAACGCGGCGCTGCGGCGAATGTAAAAGTTTGCCGGATACTCATGGTCTTCACAGAGTTTCCACAAATACATCGCGCTCGCAAAATACGCCGGCAACACCATCACGCTCGTAATGCTCAACATCGTGTTCCACGCATTGCCCGAAAAATATACCATCAGCATAAACAGCTGCATCAAAAAGCTGGTGACATAAAGCGATACAGACGGAGCCTGCGCTGCGTTTTCTTTGCTAAATTCGCGCGGAAACGTGCCGTTTGCCGCCGCAGCCTGCGGAATTTGCGCCGTCACCATCGTCCAGGCAAGCCAGCTTGTCAACACCGAAATCAGCAGACCGATATTCATAATATACGAGCCCCATTTGCCGATAACCGCTTCCAACACCGCCGCGGTTGACGGATTCGGAAGTCTTGCCAGCTGTTCCTGCGTCATTAAGCCATAAGGCAAAACCGACAGCAGCACATAAACGAGCAAACACCCCGCAAAACCGAGCAGTGTTGCCGTGCCGACCGATTTCGGGTTTTTCGCGTGTTTAGACATCACCACCGCGCCCTCAATACCGATAAACGCCCAAAGGGTAACAAGCATTGTCCCCTCAATCTGCTTGGTCAAATCGCCGAGGTTTGTTTCGCGCTCGCCCCAAAAGTCAAACGAGAATTTATCGGCATTAAAGTAAATCATTGTCACCACAATAAAAAATAAGAGCGGCACGATTTTTGCAACCGTTCCTATAAGGTTAACAACCGTTGCCTGCGTAATCCCTTTTAACACCAGCGCATTAAAGCCCCAGATTAAAAGCGACCCGCCGATGATGGAATACAAGTTGTTTCCACCCACAAAATACGGCGGAAAAAAGTAATTAAGCGCATCCATCGTAATCACCGCATAGCCGACATTGCCGCATATCTGGCACAGCCAATACGACCACCCGATGGTAAAACCGGCATAGCGTCCGAAACCGGCGCGGCTGTACATATAAATACCGGCGGTCAAATCCGGCTTAACCTCTGATAAGATGCGGAATGTATTTGCAAGAAAATACACGCCGATACCGGTGATAATCCACGCCAAAATCACCGCGCCCACCGATGCACCGGCAGCCATATTTTGCGGCAGGCTGTAAATTCCGCCGCCAATCATCGAACTGACAACCACGCCCGCCAACGCCAAAACGCCGAGTTTTCCCCGCTCATCCGGGGCTGTGTCCGGCGCAGGCTTTGAGGCAGATATAATTGGAACATTTTTCTGTTTTGCCATTGTTTTTATCCTCAAATGAAATTAAAATCAGAATCTCTTTCAGCTGAAAGAAAAGCTAAACTTTGGCAGCCGGAGCGTGTTCAAAGTTCAAAAACCCCAGACAGGTCAGGCAATAGCCAAACTGCTGTTCAATGTTCAGATAATTATGATATAACTGAAATTCACTGTGCTTTTCCACGCCGCGGATTTCGAGCTCGTGGTTAAGCGATTTGTTAAGCCACATCTCGGCGTGCCCTTTGGCAATTTCATCATCAATCTGCGTGTTAAAATATTCCACATATTCCGCTGCCCAGCCGCCGATAAGTTCGCCGTTTTTATCCTTGCCCCAGCAAATTCCCAAACCGGTAGCAATCGCTTTGTGTTCATCGCGACTCGCCCCGTTTGCCGCCATAATCACCTCCAAAACCGCACCGTGCTTAAATTGATTAACCACCTTGTCCACCGGAACGATATTGCCGTAAATCTCTTTCGGCAAAACGGAGGTATAAGGCACAACGTTAAAGTTTTCGATTTTTGCCTCAAGCAATGCCGAGTCATAGCAAAAAGTTTCAAACGGCTGCGGCGGAATTCCCTCATTTGCCTGCCCAGTACCGCCGGTAATAAATGCTAAAGTCGGATATCTAACGCCTTCTGTCATATTCTTCTCCTGTAAAAATTGATATTAAAAACAGGAAAGAAAATAACCCTTAATTGAGAGTTTTAAATATCAGGCGATTCAAATTAGCCTTTTGGCTATATCGAGATATTGCTCGGGCAAAAGGTCTTCCGCCCGCAGCGTCGGCTCAATGCCCAAAGCCTCCAAATGCGCCAAAATGCCGCTGATACTTTTCAGGCTCTGGCGAATCATTTTGCGCCGCTGCCCAAATGCCAGCCCGGTCAACATCTCAATCTTTGCCAAAAGCGCCGCGGGCACGGGCTCTTTTTTCGGCTTAAACAACAGCACCGACGACCAGATTTTCGGCGCTGGCACAAAACACGTCGGCGGCAAATCAAACAACCGTATCACATCGCATTGCAGCTGCGCCATAACCGACAGCCGCCCGTACTCTTTTGACCCCGTATCCGCCAAAATCCGGTCGGCAACTTCTTTTTGAAACATCAG
The DNA here is from genome assembly GCA_910576955.1 of uncultured Alphaproteobacteria bacterium. Taxonomy (GTDB): domain Bacteria; phylum Pseudomonadota; class Alphaproteobacteria; order RF32; family CAG-239; genus CAG-267. The sequence goes on from CAJTJB010000006.1 coordinate 9,589, forward strand.
CGTAAGGCTTTTATAGTTTTCGATAGTTTCAAGCCAGCCTGTCAGCAACACCACGGAAATATTATACGGCAGATTGCTGATGATATTGAGTTTTCCCTCTGCGGCAACTTTAGCCTGCCAATCAAATTTAAGCGCGTCGCCCGCGCAAATCTCGAGCTGCGGATAATAAGCCTTAATCTCTGCCAAAATCTCCAGACAGCGCTCGTCCATCTCAATCACTGTCAGTTTCTCCGGCGCCTGCCGCAACACCGCCTGCGTGAGCCCCCCGGGTCCCGGACCAACCTCAACAAAGCGCTCGCCAGTCAAATCCTCAAGCCCTTGCGCCTGCATAGAAAGCCGCATAATCTTGTCGGTAATGTTGCCATCAAGCAAAAAGTTCTGCCCGAGGGCTTTTTTCGCCATCAGCCCGTATTTCTCAACAAACTCTTTTGTGCTTAACAAACCGTCCGCCATTGCTGAAAGTTCCTAAAACTTTTTCTCAACCACGGCGCGGTTGCGCAAATCGCGGATGTATTTATTCGCCAGCTCGTCGGTTTTGCGGTTTTGGATAAACTTGCGCACTTCATCGTCGTCCGGCACTTTCTGCTCGGCTTTTTTCGGGTCATACACCCTGTCCATCTTAAAGATGTAATAATCTGCCCGATACGGCACTGCTGCCGAAACCTGCCCCTCTTTTAATGCCCGTACGGCTTTATCCAAGGGAGCTGCCAGCTGCCCTGCCGCCACCCAGCCGAGCTTGCCGCCCGAAGGCGCGCTTGCCGCCTGCGAAAACTGCGCCGCATAGAGCTCAAACCGCGGGTCATTGCGCAAAATCTGTACCAGCTCGTCAATATGCTCGGCGTCTTTTTTCTTAATCACGATTTCCGAAACCATATATTTCGGCGTGTTCATATCTTTTTTAATGCGTTCAAACTCCGCCTGCACCTCGCGTTCCGACACCGCCACATTCTGCCCCTGCTTGCGGTTAATCAGTTTGTTCCATAAAAGGTTAGCCTTAATCTGGTTTAAAAACACATCGCGGCTGACGTGATATTCTTTCAGCACTTTGGCAAACTTTCCTGCCGGCACGCCGTTAGATTTTTCAAAATTGCGATATGCCTCTTTAATCTCCTTATCGGTCACGCCGACACCCTGTTTTTCCGCCTCTTGCAGTTTGACTTTCTCATCAATCGTGTTTTGCAACACTTTCTCGGAAATCATTTTCTTGTTTTTGGCATTAATGTTAATCCCCGTTGTGAGGGCAAACAGATTCGCCCGCTCCTGCAGGTCTTTATTGGAAATCATCTCGCCGTTGATGGTTGCCACAATCTTTAAGCCGTTGCCAAAAAGGTTATACGGACGAAACGCCGCCTGTTCTTTTTTAAGTTTTGATTCCCGTTCTGCCCGCGCTCTGGCTTCTGCCTCCGCCTCGGCGCGCATTTGTTCTTCGGCCTCGGCATTATTGCGGCGAAACATAATCGACTTGGAGGTTGTGCTGCGCAGCCGGCTGTCAAGATTAGACATATCAATATCTTGAGCCGTCGCATTAAAAGCCATAAACAAAAGTCCGAAAGCGCATAATTTTTTCAACATCTCATTTTCTCCTGTTTATTCAGAACCAAAACCGCCCAGCGTTTTAAAGAAAAACGTTACGCCAAACTCATAGTCATTGTCCATACTCGGGTTGTCATAATAATACCGCTTGGCAACAAAAGCAAGCCTTAAGCACTCATCTTCATATGTCAGATGCCCCCCGTGCTCCAAAGAGCCGCCGCCGCGCGTTAAATCGATTCGGTCATAAATCCCCGCCGACCAATCTTTCGTGAGTTTGGAATTAACCGATAAATACAACTCTTTGCGCTCGTTGGTCGTGTAATACGAATTCTGGTTCGGCTGCAAATAGATGTACGATGTGTAAACGCTGAATATATCCGTTCCCAACCGTGCGCCGAGTTCGCTGTATTTCAGCTCAAAATCATCTTTATCCAAGCGGTAGCGATAGTTCAAATCCAGATATTTATTCGGACTGGCATAAACACGCCCCACATAGTCCGACAGTCGCTCCTCTTCATCAACCGCGCGCATAAACGTGCTCTCGTCGGAAAGTTGGTATGTCTGCGCAATAAAAGCGGACGTACGCCCCATAATGTTGCCATAAGAGCTCCAGTTCAAGCCATAGCTGACACGGCTGCCGTCATCGTTGCGGTCATAACCGGCATAGCGGTCAAGGCTCAAGATGTTTGCGTCGTCAAACTCCGCATCGGCACTGTCCGCATTCGGAATTTTCTCCACATCGTTTTTATTATCCGGCGCAAACGCTGCCACCACCACCGGCTCTAATATCTGCCGTGTCGAATCCGTCGCCCGCACAAACGGCAGCCGCCACTCCACACCCACCTGCGGAAAGATGCGCGCGAGCGTGCCGTCATACTCTCTGTTGGGCATATACTGATAGTCATCCACATAGTACATATCCGACTTCACCGACGCCACAAATTTATATTGCTCGCCGTATCGGCTGGTATAGGGCAGTTCCCACGAGTTAATCATCGAAAGGCGCTGCGATTCTTCATCATTTTCGCGATATACCGACGCCGTGCTGATGTTGGTTTTGAAATACGAGCCGTACTTGCTCGGGTCGCTGATATTTTCATACTCGACAAACGGCGCAACCGTCGGCATATTCTTCATCCGGCTGCGATATTCCTTATCATTGCGCTCTTTGAGGTTATAACTTGTCAGCGTGTAATAATAGCCCTCAATCGCCGCATAATCGCGCCCTTTAAAACGCTCAAACGCCAAACGCGACGTCAGCCACGCGTCATCACGGTACGGCAGGTTCAAATCTTTCAGATAAAACACGTCTGACGCATAGTTATAATCAAGGTTTGCCACCCACAAATCATTCAGCTCGTAGCGTGCGTCTAAAAACAAATTGCCGCGGTGCGACGGACGGTTAAATTTCTTCCCCCGCCGGTTATTATAGTCCGCGCCGTTATCTTCCAGATACGTTCCCTCGGCTTTAATGTGCCCGTTATACACATATTGCCGGTATTGCCCGCCCAACACAACGCCTCTGTCTGTGGTAAAATACGGTGACAAAATCACGTCCGTATGGTCGGAAACATCCCAGAAATACGTCGGCTGGATATATTGCCCCAAGTAAGACGAGCTGCCCATCGAGGTCATCAAAAAGCCCGACCGCCGCTTAACTTCCGGCGCCGGATGGCTCAAAAACGGCAGATACAACACCGGAATATTTTTAATTCGCAGCACGGCGTCATTATAGTTAATGTTTTGCCCCTCGGCATCATAGTTCACCTTGCGCGCGTCAATCTGCCACAAGGGCGACTTCCCCGCACACATATCGCACGCCGTATACGAGGCATTGCGCATTTGCTTATTATTATTGGACTTCTTAACAAATGTATCCGCCCAAATCCGCGATTCGTCACGCATTAAGACCTTAACTTTGTTAACCTCCGCGCGGCTCATCTTGTCAGACAAGCGGATTTCATCGGTATAAAGCACGCTGCCGTCCGCCTCTGTCAACACCACGTTGCCATCCGCCACAATCACGTCTTTTTGCTGCTCATACCACAACCGGTCAGATTTCAGCTCCATCTGCCCGCGCGTCACAATCACATTGCCTTTGGCTAAAATAACACCGGTTGCTTCGTTGGTTTCCAGCTCATCTGCCGAAAAATATATCTCGACCTCTTCGTCTTTTGCGGGCTTTTTCTCAAGCGTAGGCATAATATCGGTCATATTCCCGGGGTTAAATTCCGCTTTCGGCGTTTTGGCAGTATCTTTACGCACAATTGCGCCGGCATACGGCTCATTTGCAGCCATTGCCACCGGCAGATACAACATTGCCGCCGCCACAACATACAGACTAAACCTCATCAGCTTTCTCCTTTGCCTTTTTCTTATGCAACACCGGCGTTTTATACAACAGCCCGCCGCAGATAATAAGCGGCAAAATGCAGTTTGCATACATCAAAAACACTATCCATTCGTGTTTGCGCGCCATATTCGCAAATGTCATATCCAACACCTGCACCACTATCATCGCCAAAATCGAAATCGTAATCACTTTGCCCTGCCCGCGGCGGTTAAAGTTTGCAATCAGCAATCCCGTACACGCCAAAAGGGCAAACACCAGATTATAAAACGGCGTTAAAATCCGCCGGTGCGCCTCGGCTCTGAACCGCCGCGCCTCTTTTGGGGCAATTTTAGGATTATCCGCCTCGGCAAAAAGCTCGCTGATACTCTTTTCGCGCACACCCTTGTCTTTTTTGCGTGCTTTGGATATATCGCCAAAGTCGACCACATAATCATCAAACGTCATGGAAGAAAACTGCCCGCTCTTGCGGTTCATCGTCTGCCGCGTACCGTTTTTGAGCAAGATTTTCGGACCAGTTTCCGTATACTCAAGCGTTCCCGTTTCCGCCACCGTCACCACCTTTTCGGTCGTTTTTTTGCTGTCGCTGACCAAAATTCCCTTAACCGTGCCGTCATCCAAAAACTTGTCGATAAAAATCGTCATATTGCCTTTAAACGAGGTAAACATTCCCTCGCGCAGCATCATCTTGGTAAAACTGTTTTTAACCTCAAACTCCAGCTCGCGAAACTTATTTTCCGCCGCCGGCACACCGACATTCAGCACAAACACGTTAAACAGCGCCAATGCAACGCCCATAAAAATCGCCGCCCGCGCAATCACCACCGAGCTGATGCCTACCGCTTTCATCACAATAAGCTCGCTGTCTGTAATGAGCCGGTTATACACAAACATCACTGCCACAAACAGCGCAATCGGCGATAGAATGCCGAAAACCCGCGGCATTAAAAGCGAGGTCATCTCCACAAACAGATAAACCGGCAACCCTTTATTGGTCACCATCTCCACAAACTTCAAAGACTGCGTGAGCCAGAGCATAGACATCAACGACAGCGCCACCAGCAAAAAGCCAGTCATAATCTGTTTGGTTATATAAATATCTAATTTTTTCATAAACCTTAAGTTATCTTATTAAAACTTAAATTTCAAACTTTATTTTTAGTATCACTGTGTTTAAAATTCATTAAGAAAATCATTTAAATTAAAATATTTAGAATGTAAACAGATTTTATATTTTGCTATAAACCTCCCCTCGGTGAAAGCGCCTGCTTTCTAAACCTCCCCCCGGCGGAAGCGCCTGCTCTTTAAACCTCCCTTTTCCCCAGCGAAAGAGCCAACTCTTTAAACCTCCCCTTCCCTGGAGGGCTCGCAGAGTCAAAAAAGCCCGGTGGGCTCTTTTGACCGAGAGCAATAGCAACTCTTAACGAACGACTTGCTTGCAAAAGCAACAAAGTGAGTTTAGAGTTGGCTTGACCGAAGCGAAGTTAGTGTTGCGAACAACGCAACACTTACGAAGCTAGAGGGGTAAGGGGGATGGGGACAACAACACATCCTTATCATCTCCTCCCCCTTGGCGGGGGAGGTAAGGGAGAGGGGGAAATTAAAGAATCAATTTCCCTCCTCGTGGCACAATCTAGGCGGGAAATTTTGAGCAGATAGAGATGGGCGCAGTACTTTCCACCGCGAGCCAATCACACTCCCCTCATGGTCCTATAAAAACCGCGTAATTTTAGTAGTGAGCCCCAAATGTCCCCCAAGGAAGGGGAGCGTACATAAACGTACGTGACCCGACCGAAGAGGGGCTTCCATTTGGGAGCTCAATGCTAAAATTACACGGTTTTTACACGTTAGTCTGCCAGCCTTTAACAGAAGTATCCTCACTCCCCTGATGCACCACAATCTGCGGATAAGCAATATTGATATTTTCTTCACGGAAACGGCTCAAAATTTCATAACGCACCTCGCTGCCGGCAGTCCAGCCGTCCCAGATGTTAGAAACATAAAACCGCAGCTCAAAATCAAGCGAAGACGAGCCGAACTCTTTAAAGATGACATATGGCGCGGGAACTTTCGCCACTTTTTTGCAGGCTTTGGCGCATTCAAGCAAAATCTGCGTCACCTGCTCGGCATCCGAGTCATAAGAAACGCCGACTGCCACGGTCTGCCGCTGCCAGTTATTGCCATGGGTAAGGTTCACAAGCGAAGAGGAAATCAAGGTTGCGTTCGGAATAATCACGCTGCGCCGCGTCCACGTTTCAAGCTCGGTCGAGCGGATGTTGATTTGCTTAATTTTTCCCTCTTCGCCGCCGAGAATTACCCAGTCACCCACCTTAAACGGGCGCTCAAACAAAATGATAAGACCGGATACAAAGTTTTTAATCACGTCTTGCAAACCGAAACCGATACCAACCGACAGCGCACCGGCAATAAACGCGAGGTTCGAAAGGTCAACGCCCATCGCGACCATCCCCAAAATTGCCGAGATGATAAAGCCCGTAAAGCCAAAACCGGAAACAAGCGAATGCTTAATGCCCTCGTCCATATTGATACGCGTCAACAGGTTAGACGCCAGACGCCGTTTCAAAACCCGCACCAGCGTGAGCGAAATAAAGAAAATCAAAACGCCGGTAAAAATCGCCACCAGCGAGATTTGAATACCGCCGACCTTAAAGCCGAACACCAGCTTTTTAATGCCGTTAAGCATAAAGTTGCTCGGCACGCCCCAAAGGCGCAGCAGGGAATAAATCAAAAACATCACCAACACCGGCGTGACCATAAGCGACATTAAAAAGTCTACCTTTGAGAGCAGCCGCCGGCGCATTTTAAACGTTTTAATCCAAAAAACGATACTGCGGCGCAACAAGTCAGAGATAAACAGCCGCACCATCACAAACGCGCCCACCAGCAAAATAGAAAAGAAAAAGCGGTTGAAAATATACGTTGCCAACCCCGGATACCCGAATAACGACACCCCGAACGTCACCACCGCAAACAAAGAGACAAACATAATCACCTTAAACGACAGGCTCAAGCCCTCTTCTTCCTCCGCCGGAGCAGGCGCGCCCGCGCTGTCGGAATCTTCCGCGGAAGCCGATTCTTCGTCTTTGGTTTTAATCTCGCCAAACACCTGTGCCGTAATTAAAATAATCGCAAACGCTTTCACCGCATCCACCGACACCTCAATCAGCAGTTTCAACTGCTCGGAAACCTCAAAATATTGCGAGATGTTGCGCAGGCACTCCATCGTTCCGAGCAAAATGATAGACAGCGTCACGCCCGAAAACACGCGTTCTGCCCGCTCGTCCGAGATATTAAACAGCCGCCACCGCCCGTTCCACGGGGCTAAAACCACCCGCACCGCCGCGCGCGATAACGTCATAAACAGCGAATACCACAACACGTTCGCGAGCACCACGCCAAAGCGGCTGCTGGTCAACTCTTCGTTTGTAATCTGCCACAAGAGGCACCCGCCGATAAGGATGGAGGGAATCACGCCGTATGCCAGCGCCGTTACGCACGCCACAATAATTTTCTGCCCGTAGCGAGGCTGTTCGTCGGTGTGTTTATAGCCCCAATGCCAGATAATAAATTGCCGAAGCCACAAGCCGACGGTAAAGGCAACACCCAATATCAAAAGCACATACCAGACATTATGCTGCAAAGCCTGCCGCCCCGCCACGCTTAAACCCAGATACCAATCCACGGGCGAGCGCGTCACCTGCCACAAAAAGATCATCGCGTCGTTAATCGCCTTAAAGAAATTTTTAGGCGAAATCAGCATATTTTTTTCCGCCACCAGATTCCCCAAAAGGACTTGGCTACGCGCTTCGGCAATCATTGCATTAAGGCGGGCAATTTCCGTTTTTAAAAGGTTCGCTTCAATAATTTTGCTTTTATAGCCGGCAACCGCAGTCGCATATTTCTCGCGCATTTCGGCAATAGAATCATCCTCGATTTCGCCCTCTGCCGGTGCCTCACCGATGGCGGCAAGCGCATCTTGCGCATATTTGGACTGTTTCTCGACAGAGCGGATAAACGCATCAATCGCCATTTCCCTTTCGCTCAAGATATTGAGGTCTTCTTCCAAACTCTGGCGCGTGTAGTTATTAGCCTTAAGCTCCTCTTCCATTTGCTGCAAAAGGGCGGACACCTGCTTATAGTCAAGCTCGCCAGCATTATCGGCGCTTTCGGTTTCAACCGCCGCATCCTGCGCAACCGCATACATCGGCACTGCCTGCGCTCCCCCAAAAAACATTGCCGCCAAAAGAAGAGTTTTAAAAAGCTTATTCATTGATTATTCTCCATTGCCATAATCCGGAAATCACTTTTTTATAGTAGTGAAATTCCTTATAAAATGTCAAGTTCTTCCTCAAAAAATGCGAAATTTTGCGAAATAACCGCGGATATCCTGCCCTAAAGAGCAGCGTACATTGAGGTATGTGAGCATTTGGGGACAGGCTTCCATCTGCGAGCTAGTTCACAAAATGACACATTTTTTACTCAAGTGCCGGTAATCCCTGATAATATCTATACCACAACCGTTGCAACATACGGAAGAAGTCTGTGCTCGGCGCAACCGCCCCTAACGGCTTTTTGGAAGACGCAAAATGCAAAATAGTTACCGGTGCAAAAACATCTTCATAATTTTGCCAATTGCGACCGTAAAACTGCCCCATTGTTTGCAAATCATTGTGCTCAAAAAAGAAGTTCATCGCGTTGGCCTCAAACGGCAGTAACACCACGTCATTGCCGACAACCACATTGAGCGCGTCTTGGTCCATATAGGTACGGAAATTATTATTTGTGTAGTCCTCAAGCTTGCGCTCTAACCCGTCCTCGCGGAATTTCTTTAAGTTCATTAACATCACGCCGGAGTTAAAATAAAATCCGCGCGCATCAAGGTTCAGCTCCACAACGTGCATATTTTCAAAAAACCACGACGGGTCTTTAACCACCGCCAGATACTTGCCGTCAATATTCGTATTGTAAATTTTGTTCAAATCATGCAGCACCAGCACATCGGAGTCGATATAAAGCACTTTGTCCAGCTGTGGCAGCGCTTTCGGAATATAATACTTCAACAGCGAGGTTTTGGAAACGTGCGTATCGCGAATATAGAACAAATCCACTTCTTCCTGCGGCAGCACCGAAACTGTCACATTTTCGCCGGCAAGCGCCTTGAGCGCCGCCTCGTCTGCCTCTGAAACGCCGAGTGTCATCACATGAAAGTTATATTGCGATGCCGGGCATTTCGTCTGCTTTGCCGAGTTAATCGCCACGCGTGTAAAATCCATATAGTTCGCATCGGTGATTAACACAATATCCGCCACACCCGAAACTCCCTCGCAGTTTTGCGGAGCAAGCTTCAAATCAAAATCATAATTTTGCACAGCTGCGGCTTTTTCTTCTTCCTCTCTGGCAAGTTCGCGGTCAATCATTGAAGCCCAAACCAACAGCCCGATAACAATTGCCCCGAGCACATCGGCCACAATCACCCATTTCATCCCTTTGTCTTTCATCATACACTCCTAAAGCTCTATTTTAAATAAGCCTAGCACAAAGATGTAAACATCGGGTTAAAAAATCAGATATCACATTTATTCTGCCACAAAAAAACGCCCCATCCCCCAACAATAGAAACCGAAAAACGCCCCTTATTAGGAGCTTTTTTTTCAAACCACCAACTTCGTTCGTGGTCCTGTAAAAACTGTGAAATTTTGCGAGTGAGCCGCCTTGTTGCCCGTAGCAGAACACTCGCCCCCAACAATTTAAAACCGAAAAACGCCCCTTATAAGGAGCGTTTTTTTCAAACCACCACACTTCGTTCATGGTCCTGTAAAAACTGCGAAATTTTGCGAGTGAGCCCCAAATGTCCTGCTAGAGAGGGGAGCGTACATAGAAGTACGTGACCCGACCGACGTCAGGCGTCCATTTGGGAGCTCAATCACAATAATTTCACGGTTTTTATTAGAAAGCAGTGTCGGTATCACCAACCCACGCCAACTCATACATCTTGCGGATTTCTTCAATCAGCGGATAGCGCGGGTTAGAACCAGTGCATTGGTCGTCAAATGCCAATGTCGGCAGCGTTTCCATCGCTTTTTTGAAGTCTTCTTCGGTGTATTCGTTGCGGATAGCAAACCATTCTTTGATTGACCCCGGAATGCCGATTTTGACTTTCAGCTCTTTAATAGCCTCAACCAATGCATTGACTTTGTCATCATCAGTCTTGCCCTTAAAGCCCATTGCTGCCGCAAATTCGGCATATGCTGCTTTTGCGTGCGGGAATTTATATTGCGGGAACGCGCATTGCTTGGTCGGCTTATCGGTCGCGTTATAGCGGATAACCTGACAAATCAGCAACGCATTTGCCACGCCGTGCGGAATGTTAAAGTGCGAACCGAGCTTGTGCGCCATCGAGTGGCAAACGCCCAAGAATGCATTTGCAAACGCCATACCGGCAAGCGTTGCCGCGGTGTGTACTTTCTCACGCGCATAGCTGTCTGCTGTTGCATACGACTGCGGCAGATAGTCAAACACCAGTTTTCCGGCTTCTAATGACAATCCGCGCGTATATTCGGTCGCCATCGAAGAAACATAAGATTCCAAAGCGTGTGTCAAAATATCAATACCCGATGCCGAGCACAGCCCTTTCGGCATAGTCTGCACCAAATCGCTGTCAATAATTGCCATCGACGGCGTCAGCGCATAGTCGGCAATTGCATATTTCACGCCCTCGGCATCGTCGGTGATAATTGAGAACGGCGTCACTTCCGAACCCGTACCGGACGTTGTCGGAATAGCCACCATCATCGCCTTTTCGCCCAGCTGCGGAAATTCAAAAATACGTTTGCGGATATCCATAAAGCGCATTGCCAGATCTTCAAACTTCAGCTCCGGATGCTCATACATAATCCACATAATCTTGCCGGCGTCAATCGGTGAACCACCGCCCAATGCAATAATTACATCCGGCTCAAACGAACGCAAACCAGCGATGGCGTTATTAACGGTTGTCAAATCCGGATCAGGATGAACATCCGAGAAGATTTTATACTGCACGCCAATCTGGTCTAACACGTCGGTAACTCTGTGCGTAAAGCCCAAGTCAAACAACGGCTTGTCGGTCACGATAAACGCTTTCTTTTTGCCTTTGAGTTCTTTCAAAGCCACGCCCAAAGAACCGGGTTTGAAATAGATTTTCGGAGGAACTCTGAACCACAACATATTTTCCTCGCGTTTAGCCACACTTTTAATATTCATCAGATGTTTTACTCCCACATTTTCACTCACCGAGTTGCCGCCCCACGAGCCGCAGCCCAATGTCAACGACGGTTCAAGCCTAAAGTTATAAATATCGCCGATAGCGCCCTGCGATGCCGGACAGTTAATCATCACGCGCCCCGTAATCATCAGGTGTCCGTAATATTTAATGCGGTCATCGTTCATCGGGTTGGTGTAAAGCACGGATGTATGCCCTTTGCCGCCATGAGAAACCAAAGACTTCGCCAATTCGGCACCACTCTTGAAATCATCGGCTTTATACAGTGCCAACACCGGAGATAATTTCTCTGCTGAAAACGGCTCTTCCGCCCCAACTTTTGAACATTCGGCAATCAAAACTTTTGTTTCAACCGGCACGGAGATTTTTGCCATCTCGGCAATTTTGTGTGCAGGCTGCCCCACAATAGCGGCGTTCAAATGCCCGTCAATCATAATCACCTTGCCAAGCTTGTCTTTTTCTTTCGGCGAAAGAATATACGCGCCGCGTTTGATAAATTCTTCTTTAACCGCGTCATACACGTCTTTAACCGCGGTAACAGACTGCTCGGAAGCGCAAATCATACCGTTATCAAATGTCTTGGACATCAAAATCGAAGAAACCGCCATCTGAATATCTGCTGTTTCATCAATCAGCGCCGGTGTATTGCCCGCGCCCACGCCCAGAGCCGGTTTGCCCGAGCTGTATGCGGATTTCACCATCCCCGGTCCGCCGGTTGCAAGAATAATATCCACATCCGGATGCTGCATCAAATATTGCGTGCGCAAAATCGACGGTTCGTCAATCCAACCGATAATATCTTCCGGCGCACCGGCTTTAACCGCCTCTTCCAAAATCAAACGTGCGGTTTCAACCGTACATTTTTTAGCGCGCGGGTGCGGCGAAAAGATAATGCCGTTACGGGTTTTTAATGCAATCAAAGATTTGAAAATCGCGGTCGAGGTCGGATTCGTCGTCGGAATAACACCGGCAATCACGCCCAGCGGTTCGGCAATTTTGATAAGCCCGTTGGCTTTGTCTTCTTCGAGCACGCCGCAAGTCTTCACATTTTTAAATTTGTTATAGATATATTCCGAGGCAAAATGGTTTTTAATCACCTTGTCTTCCACCACGCCCATACCGGTTTCTTCCACTGCCATTTTGGCAAGCGGAATACGGAGAGAGCTTAATTTCAAAGCCACTCTGCGGAAAATATAATCAACCTGCTCTTCGGTATATTCCGCAAATTTTTTCTGTGCGGCAGCCACCTTTTTAACGAGCGCGTCAATATATTGTTTCTCTTGTTCTTCGGTCACTTGAACCTCTTTTTCTTTTGCCATAGCTAATATCACTCCTTAAATTAACCACTATTGCCAGCATATTAGCATTTAAAAAATTAACAAGACGTTTAAACCAACGCTCCCAACACAAAATATTTCGAATTATTATGAGGCATTACGAGCGTAGCCGTAAGGTAGCAGCCGTGGCAATCTCAACCATCAAGAGCCTTTTTTCCTCCCCATCCCCTCTCGCAAGCCCCTCCCCCTTGAGGGGGGAGGAATCCCCTATTGCAAGCACTCGCTCCAAGCCTCCCCTTCCCTGGCGGAAGGGGTAAGGGGGATGGGGACAATATAGAATCCCTACTCTCAAAAATGGGTACTGCAACTGGCTGCCTTGCAATGACGCATAAAAAACATCCGCGCCCTGCCCTCAACAAATTTTCAATCACATATTAACATAACCGGAAACAGCAGAAATATATTGGTCAGCCAATTTACTTATCATCTCTGCACGATCTACAGCAATATAATCTTCAATTATTGTCCCGCAACTCCCTCTGCACGGGTCTAACGAAGTATACTGATTATACACCATTTTTTCATACGCATCCAAATACGCCTGAAAATCTTCTTTTATTTTATCGGCAACACGCGGCTGAAAAGTATCTATCAAATAAAACACAACATCTTTATAGCACTCATATTGAGCTTGATAAGCCTTATGCACCCCCGCTATTGAAGTATCATCCGACCCAACGCTATCACATTTTTTATACATCTCTTTCACACGCTTTAAATTTGCCTTTTCCGCTACCTCATCTATCGAATCAAAATACGCTTCTTCTTTGTCAAAGTAATTTTCTCCCACACATCTGACCTTATCATCCCCCTCTTGCGTGCAATTCATCTTCCGCACCGAACTGCCTTTTTCCTCCCCGCGGGAATCTCGCACCACACAAATTTCATCTTCACATTGATTTAAATCCAACGACAAATAATATTCACCGCATAGCTCTACCCTATATTCATTGTCTGATACTTTGCCAAATAAATACTCATCGCCCGAAATCCGCGAACAAGACATCGTTTCTTTATCTTCCGCTAACAAACAATCAAACCGCATTTCCTCTTCAACGCCAGTCGTCAGATTTTTAAAAATCCCCCAACAGCCGCCATTTCCGCAATTATATAAAAAAGGATGCTCCGCCGTTTCATCAAACGAAGAAATCTCAATTTGATATTCCCCGTTTTGCCCCCGAAAAACACCCTTTCCATCCTCATTTTCTCCCACTTTCTGCAATACCACCTCATCACAAGGCCAGTCCTGCGGCAGAGCCTGCACCGGTGCACCCAACATACAAAACAAAACCATAAGGCATAATTTTTTCATACAGTTTAATCCCCACTGCCATTACTGCTAAAACAATCTTTCTTCTCAAAACATCTTTTCGCGCCTTGATACAAATCTTTTTTATCAAAATATTCTATATAAACATCAGAAAATTTTACCGGATTAAACATTATTCGGTAAATTTGTTTATCACTGTTGCAGAGATTAAACTCATTAAAAAACTTCTTATTATTTCGAATATTGACATTGCCGTCTGCATCAAACTTTATAGTAACGTCACCGCATTTAACTAACGGATTGTCTTTCAGCCAATAATAATTATCCGGCAACACGCTCCCCTCTTTATACGAGCGCAAATCGACATACGCTTTCTCCAGTTCTTCATAACAATTGAATTCTATCACATTGAACTTTTGCATAACAACTTTATCTTCATCCACAAGTGATAGTTCATAGCTTGTTTCTTCGGGCATATCCAACTCTTTGTAATCATAACGGCACTCGCTTCGGTTTGCCCCCTCATAAGCACACCCATACACAAAAATCTTACCTTTTTTTATACCGACAGAATCATAAATTCCATCATATTCCTTACCAAACGGAAACAAAACTCCCAAATATTTCTTTTCGGCAAACAATTGAACCGCCATTTTATAATCCCCGTAATATGAACGGACAAACACCGGCGTAAACTTCATTTTATATTCAATACTATCAATAACACAGGTTTCTTCATATGATTGCGGCTTTTTTTGAGTCGTATGAACATTAAGCTCATATAATCCATAGTTTTTTGCTATGCGCCTCCAATCCCAATCATTACTTTCAACAAGAAACTCTTTCACATCAGCCCGAAATTCTTTCATCTCCGGCAAACAGCTGGTTTTATACATAGATTTGGAATAAAGCATCGCATACGCATCTGCCATCCCCAACATACAAAACAAAACCGCAAGGCATAATTTTTTCATATTGCTACTCTTCTCCATTCCGCTCTTTAAAATCTATCACTAACGGCAAAAACGCCTCATCAAAACGATAAAGCGTTTCACCTGCCATATTTTTGTCTTCGTATTCGCCGTCCGCGTTCAACCTCTTCCCTGCTGCAACTTTCTGCTCCAACTCTTGACCTTTAGCTTTAATAACATTCTCATCAAGAACACCGCCATCTTTGGTTGAAAATCTAAAATACAATAGCGGAAGATTAAATGTAAATTCACCGGATACCAAAAACTCTTGTTGTTTCGCATTATAAATCAACCGCCAAATCGTCCAATCTGTCCACGCGGAAGAAAAAAACAGCTCCTTTGCCAAAACAACATTCCCTTTAGATATTGTCGTCCCCCGGTGGTCAATGTTAATCGTGTATTTATCTTCACCGATAGCACACTCTTTGCTCATATAGTTATCATCCGGCGTACGAGGATTATACCGTACATAACCATATTCGTGTATAATACCGTATTTCTCTTTCAAAAACTTATATTCCGAACTGCCGATAGAAGCAGATTTATCCAAAAAACTTTCCTTACCGGGGATCTGTTCAAACCGTAACAACCGAACTTCAAAAAAATTCAACTCCGGCACACAGTCTACCTTCAAAACCGGCCAAACCAACGCAAATGAGTTTGTACTCAACAAACAAAGCAAAAAAGCAAGGCATAATTTTTTCATATCATCACTCCTAAATTATGCCTTACTTTAAGGTTATTATTTTGTTTTATCAAGCTATTTTTTAGCATACTTCTTTAAGATATCAAAAACATATTTATTACGTTTTATATCATTTTTAGACTTCTCTATTCGATGACTTTCTAAAGCTGCTTGATCATAATCTCCGCGAGCCAAAGCTCTTAACATATCAGGATATTCCTTATCCAAATGTCCAACATTATAAGAGAGTTCTGTAAGAGCAATCAAAACATCCTCTGGTAATTTTGTATAAATAATTTTATTATCCGGATGACTTTTATTATACCTTATAAAACTGGTTTTAACCCGATTTAAAGCCTCATCGACTTGACGTTTATACTCTTTTTCAATAAACTCTGGCGGAAGACGTAACCTTGTCTTATCCTGATAAAATGTATGCTTGTAATTAAATGGTCCTTTGTCCTCTTTATCAGGATTTTTCCGACGCTCCTCCTCATATTGTTTCACTAATTGAGCTCGCAATTTTGTTAAATCTTCATAAGCAGCAACCTTTTGCTCCTTTGTTGCATCAGTTAAAGTTCCGTCATCATTTACATACAACCACGGTTGCCGAAGAAAAATTGACCGTTCATCCATTAAATATCCAATTCCTGATGTCTCCAAACCTTTATTATCAAAATACGGATAATCAATAACATTTTCCGCATCAACCAAAACCTTTTTAAACTCCTCATCATCCTTCAATTTAGTTTTTAAAGGCGTAAAATTGTCAATCATTCCATATTCTAAATTTTTATATTTCTTTGCATCATCATCAGACATTCGTTCCCGCTTAACTTGGTCTATATAATTACTAACATTCAAATATGTACTATAATCCGCCATAGTCATATTTGCTCTGTTCAAATCTTCCCCATATTTATCCATCAGCAAATTAACTTGTTCTTTTTTGGCATCCATATCTTTCGGAATATAATTTTCACGCTCTTTTTTATATAAAGATAACGCATTCTCTGCTGCTTTCTTTTTTGCCGCCAATTCCTTATCCTCCGTCACTTTTTTAACCTGCTCGGATATCGGCACATCCTCTGTTGCAACTTCTTCCTCCTCTTCTTCCTCTTCAACATCTGTCGGAGCGTATGGATTATATTCATCTCTATCATCATTTTGAACGTTTTGTTCTTTCCGCTTCAGCCGGCGCTCCGCCAACACCTCATCTACAAAAGCCGATGCCATCACATATTCCATATACTCAACATTATCCGTTCCATTCTCAATTGCCCGCTTGCTCTCGCCATATTTGTCAAAAAGCTCATTAAGCTTGTTCTTCGCCCGTACCTTGCTCGGATTATTCGAAAACATTTCCTCAAAATCATCTTTTAAACTGTACATTAAAATCACTCCATAAAATAAAAAGACCCGAAACAACCAAGTCCCGAGTCCGCCGTTAATAAAAAAAGAACTTCAAAACTTTAAACAGTAAGAAGTCCCTTAATTTTATGTATGAATTCTAATATACAATTTTTAAAATGTCAATACTTTCACAAACATCTGATTAAATTTTAAACAAACAATACTATCACCCTCTCCTACCCTCCCCCCTCAAGGGGGAGGAAACCCCTGCGGCAAGCAACATCAATAAGCACACTCTCTTTCCAACAGGTCGTTGCCCGTTAGAGTGCTGTGCTATCGTCGAATGTCCTGCTAGGGAGGGGAGCGTAGTAAGTTATGCCCGTGGCGCTGCCACTGACCCGACCGACGTCAGGCTTCCCCCGTACGGGCAGTACCATCCGCAAGCCGGTTCGCACTCTCTTTCCAACAGGTCGTTGTGCGAGAAATTACGAAATAGCCGCACTGTTGCCCGTGGCGCTGCCACTCCACCAAAGGGCAGGAGCGTACAAATAGGTACGTGACTGTCCTGCAGAGTGGCTTCCATCTGCGAGCTAGTTCACAATTTATCGGGCAACGACAACCATTGCCTCGCGGAGGATGCGGTCATGTATGGTATACCCAGCCTGGAGCTCGGCTAAAATCGTGCCTGATTCGGCTTTTTTATCTTCGATTTCCTGAACGACACGCTCATAGTTCGGGTCAAATTTCTGCCCGATGTGGTTAAAACGTTTGATACCGAATTTTTCAAAGGCTTTCGTAAGTTCGTTTTGCGTCAGTTCCACGCCTTTTAGCAGTTCGGCGCAAGATTCCCGATTATCCGCCATGGCGGCAATGGCGCGCTCCATATCGTCCGCCACACCCAAAAGCTCTTTGGCAAAGGAAGAAATCGCAAATTTGATAGTCTTTTCCGTTTCCTGCAGGGTGCGCTTTTTCATATTATCCATTTCTGCATAAAGGCGGATATAGTCATTTTTCAGTTTGTTAAAATCTTCCTCAAGTTTTTCACGGTCATCCTGCGGCTCGGCAACAGTTTCTGCCTCGGGTGCGGCTGTGTTTTCCTCTTCGGTCAAAATTTCTTCTTCCGGTTGGTTTTCTTCTAACTTTTCGTTCTCAAAACTCATTTTTCCCTCTGCATAAATTTTATCATCTGACATAGATTTAGGGATTAAAAACGATTAAGTCAAGCGTTGTGGCGGATTTACGCAAAAATAAGCAAATTTCAGTCTGCCAGATGGTGCTTGTGATATGGTCCCCAGATGTCATAAGCCAACCGCGCCAACGCCGCCCCGCTGATGAAATAGATTGCGTTTTGGAGTTCGTCCCGTGCGATGCTGAAATCATTATCATACGCCTGTGCACGCTGCCACGCCAGATATTTCGGCAGCGGAGAAACCACCACCGGCGAAACGGTTTGGATACGGTCATCATACCACAACGGCGCGCGCTCGGCAACCGGCACGGAAAGAGTTTCCTCAACATATCCCTCCGGCGGCGTGGTAATCATCTTAAGATAGCTGTTGGCAGCAGCCGGACTTGCCACCGCTGCCGCCAAAAAAACAATTGCGCCAAACTTCATCACATTACCAATGCCAACGGTGGTGGGGTCTGCGCCAGTGCGGGCGATGGTGATGATGGCGGCGGAAACCATCATAAATGAGCCCGCCGACAACTGCTGTGGTCACGCCGGCAGCAAACGCCGCATTGGTTGTGCCGCGGTCATAGTAATAACTGTTTTGAACAACCGGCGATTCGCGCACCACCATCACCTGCGGCTGCGCTGCCGTTGTCGTTGTAGTCACTGTTTGGGTTGTGGCAACAGCAGGCGTTTCAAACGTTGAGGGCACGGTAAACATCTGCCGCACCACGCGCCCGTCCCCGTCTATCACCACAATTGATTCCGCCTGTGCATTAGCAGCAACACACAAAGATAACATCAACATCAAAACCATTTTTTTCATAAGTTCACCTCTTGTTAAATTAAACATACATACTAATATGTATAATTAAATATAAAATGCAAGCACTTTTTTCAAAAATATGCACATTTTTTGCAAATTCATTTTCCAATAAAAAAAATATTATTTTTATTTATATAATTCCTATATATATTTTCTTTTGCTTCTTTTCTTTTAATACCATCGATTAACCGCCGGTGCACCGACGGTTAACCGTCGGTCTCGCATCCACATAATAAGCACAAAAAACGGAGCTGCAAGCCCGTTTCAAAGTTTCAAACTGCACAACATTCATGGTTCTGTAAAAAACGTGTAATTTTGCGAAATAGCCGCGGATGTCCTGCAAGGGAGGGGCGCGTACACAAACGTACGTAACCCGACCGAAGACAGGCTTCCATCTGCGAGCTAGTTCACAAAATTACACAGTTTTTATGCGCTCAAATTTTCTTTTTTAACATTACTCATCAAGAGCGAGAGAACTCTGTCCACCGTCGCTTTCAAATCTTTGCGCTCAACCACAATGTCCACCATACCGTGTTCTTTTAAGTATTCGGCGGTTTGGAAACCATCAGGCAATTTTTCGCGGATGGTCTGTTCAATCACGCGCTTGCCGGCAAAACCAATCATCGCGCCACGCTCGGCAATATGAATATCGCCAATCATCGCAAACGATGCCGAAACACCGCCGGTGGTCGGATCAGAGAAAATCGAGATATACGGCAGCCCTTTTTCTTTCAGGCGGTTAATTGCCGCTGTTGTGCGCGCCATCTGCATCAGCGAGAGCATACCTTCCTGCATTCTCGCCCCGCCGGACGCGCTGACAATAATTAGCGGACAAGCGTGTTCATAGGCATATTCCGCTGCCGACACGATTCCCTCGCCCACAGCCGTTCCCATCGAACCGCCCATAAACGAGAAATCCATCGCCGCCACAACGGCATCCACGCCACCAACTTTGCCCACACCGACTTTAATGGCGTCATTATTGCCGGTTTTCTTGCGGTAAACTTTCAGACGGTCCGTATAGCGCTGCGTATCTTTAAACTTCAACGGGTCTTCCTTAACCGCCGGCAGAGCCAGAGTCATATAAATTCCGTCGTCAAACAGCTGTTTCAACCGCTTATCAACATACAAACGCAGGTGATGTCCGCACTTGGTGCACACGTACAGCGACTGTTTCAACTCTTTAGAAAACAGCATCTGCCCGCATTCCGGACATTTCACCCACAAATCATCGGAAATTTCTTTAGGAGTGGTCTTTTTAATTTTCGGTCTGACAATATCTGTTAGCCAATTCATTTAGTACCTCGCTATTTTTTTATTATTTGTCTTCAACAGAGGGTTTGGAAAACCACCCTTTGATTTTTTGGTTGAGCGAAAAGCCGCTTTTATGGTTTTCTGCCGCTTCTTCCTGCAAGGTTGCAACCTGCTGGTTCAGCTTTTCATGCTCATGATTAAGTTTTTCGTGTTCTTTCGAAAGGGCTTTATTCTCTTTCTTTTGCTTGCGCAATTGTGCCCGCAGCGGCGCATACGCAGACCACGCAGCCACCCGCCCAAACAGCCAGCCCAAACAAAACAGCACAAAATACACCACGCTCACTGCCACCTGCTGCACCGGAAAATCTTCCATATCCGTCAGCGGCCACAGCGGCACAAGCTCGTTATTCTGCGCCAGAAAAACCACAAAAAACATCAAAAGCGGAAGTGCAATCAACCATTTTAAAAGCCACATATCCGTCTCCTCAAAAACAATTCAGATTTTAGTTTCCGTTCAGCTTTTCATGCAGTTCTTTGCCAACTCTGAAATGCACGATATTGCGGTCGCCGATTTTCACCTTGTCGCCGGTTCTCGGGTTTTGGGCGATTCTCGGAGCGCGTTTATGAATAGAGAAAACGCCGAACCCGCGGAATTCCACTCTGTCGCCTTTTGCCAAAGCAGATGTAATGCTTGAAAAAATCACATTAACGATTCTCTCAATATCACTCAACATCAGGTTCGGATTTTTTTTAGCAACGCTTTCTATTAATTCAGATCTAGTCACGATATACCTCTTTCAATAAAACAACATTATTCGCTTGGAACATAACATCAAATTTATAACATCGCCATAAATTTTTGCTTATTTTACACAAGCCTCTGTACCTCTTATATACAGCGGCTTCGGAAAATCAAGGCTTTTCTCAAAATATTTTTGCTTTGTAGCGGCAAACAGCGCCGAAACCTCAATCATTTCCGCAAGTTCCACCTGTTTAATCTGCAACCCCGAAGAAACGGATAACAGCCGCTCCACGCCGTCGCCGATAAAACTTGTCTGGTGGTTTTTAAGCTTTTTGACGATTTCCTCGCGTGTGAGCGCAGCCGGCTCGGAGAGCTTACGCAAGTTTTGGTCAAACAGCTGAAAATAAAAGTCTTCGCGTTTGGTTTCAATTACCACCGCATTATAAACGGCGCGGTCTTGTTCTTTAAGCATCCGCGCATAAGCCTCAAACGCCGAAACGCCAGTCATCTTAAGCTCCGGCGCGCCGAGCCCGAGCCCGCGGGCAAACGCCAGCCCCGCCCGAACGCCCGTAAACGACCCCGGACCGGTGCAAACACCCAAAAGTTCCACATCGCCAAAAGCGATTCCCGCGTCTTCCAGCAGCGCCTGCACACCGCAAGCCAGCTCTTCCGCCTGCCCGAATTCCATTGTTTTCTCGATTTTTCCGACCACGGTATCATCGCGGTAAAGCCCGATTCCGACGCCGAAACCCGTTGTATCAAAAACCAGTGTATACATCCTTGTTCACTCTTTCAATTTTTAATTTGCTATCAAAAGACTTATGTTTTAAATTGGCTATATACCAAAATAAATAAACAAACAACCCTTATTTTTCGGCTTTTGAAAGAAAACTTTATGACAATAGAAACCATTACGGCTTTTTTATATGTATGGCTGACCATAAGCCTTGTTTTTCCGGCGCTTGCGATATGGCTTATCATGCGCGCCAAACGCCTCAAAAACGAGCTCAAAAAACAAAGCAGCGCCAATAAATATTATGAAGAAATGCTCTATGCCTCCAAAGACGGCTATCTGACTTCTTCCTATTACAAAAATAAGGAATATCAATATTGCTCGCGCCGCCTCGCCACGCTCTTAAACCTCAAAAACGGCGAAAACAGCACGCTCGCCGAGGTGTTGAGCGTTTTTGACCGCAAAGACGCCGAAAAAATCAATGCTTTTTTTATGGGCTTAAACCGCAACGGCTTGAGCTTTGAAACCATTGTCAAAACCAAAAGCGGCAAAACCTTTACCGTCAGCGGCACGCGCATCAACTCCGCCGATTCGGAAGTAAGCAGCAACTGCCTGTGGTTTCGGGACATCAGCAAAGCCACCGATTTTATCGACCGTGTCACCGAAGAGGCTTGCCTCTGCCGCGAACAGCTTGAAGACTACCGGATTCTGATTGATAACATCCCCTGCCCCGTGTGGTTAAGAAACGAAAATCTCGAAATTTCCCTCTTAAACCGCCCGTATCTGAAATTGCTCGGGCTGAAAGATTTTAAAGACATAACGCCCGATAACGCCACACTGCACGACCTGGGCAACACCACAAACCTTTTGGAACTGGCTAAAAACGCCAAAGAATCAAACACCGCACAGAAAAAGCAGATTAACATTTTGGCTGACGGCGACCTTAAAAAATACGAAATCACCGAGCAGCCGCATTACGATTCGTCCTTAAAAACCACCCGTACCATCGGCTCGCTGGTTGATATTACCGGATTCGACGAGGCAAAGCGCAGCTATCGCGTGCATCTCGATTCGCACCTTGATATTTTAAGCTCGCTCGACACCGCATTTTGCATTATAAACACCAAACACGTTTTCACGTTTGGCAACGCGGCGTTTTTAAAGCTCTGGAATCTGCCTGAAAACTTTATTGACAACGCCCCGCATTATAACCTCTTTTTAGATGCCATCCGCGAAAAGAAAAATCTGCCCGAAGTTTCCGACTTCAAAGCCTACAAAGAAGAAGAAAACAAAGCCTTTGACGCCCTGACCGAACAGCGCGAAGACCTGCTCTACATCCCCGACGGGCGCACATTCCGCCGGATTCGCGCGCCACACCCCGACGGCACGCTGATTGCCTATGAAGACATCTCTGAACGATTGGCAGACGCACGCCGTTTAAGCGATTTGATTTCCGTCCAGCAGGGTATCTTGGACAACATCCGCGAGTCGATTGTGATTTTCTCCCCCACCTTAAAGCTAAAAACCTATAACATCGCGTTCCTGCAGCTGTGGGAGCTGAACCCGACCGCGTTAGACACCGCGCCCTATCTGCGCGATGTGTTGGATTTGCAAAAAGTCCGCCTGCCGGAAATTGAAGACTGGAACGCTTTTCGTGAAGATATGCTCAAACACGTCACCGCCTGCACGCCGTTTACCTTAAAGCTCAAAAACAAGCAAAAAATCAGCGTCACACCGGCAGTATTGCCCGATACGTCGCTGATGATAACCTATCGCCGCCAATAAAAAGTGTTGCGTCTTAAAAAATGTGCTGTCATAATTACATAAAAGGACGGAGGAAAAAATGACCGAAAAGCAAACCCCGAAAAAACGCAAAATAATCGACTGGAACAAAAAATCCGGCAATGACAGCAGCCGTATCACCAAACGGATGGAGCAGCGCGCCGAGCTGGCAGACAGCGCCTCCACCGAAAACGATGCCGCCAAAAAGCTCCCCCCGCGCGCCGTGGGGCTGCCGTTGCTGCGGCTACGCAAAAAAATTAAAGAAGTCTATGACGAGGAAGACGAAGAGGAATTTACCCCGCTGTTTAATATCGACCTTTTAGGCGAGGAAGAAGAGCGCCGCGACCACGAGCAAAAAAACATTGCCGACATCGCCAAACAGCAGCTGCTGACAGGCAAGCTTAACACCATAATGAGCACCGCACTGGTTGCCGAAGAAGCCGGTTTAAGCCCCAAAATGACCGCCGATGACATACAGCTCATCAACTCTGCCGAATATGATGTCAAAACCATCCGCCGCAAAACTATGCGTAAAAAAGTTGAAGAACCGCTGGGTTTAAAAGGGGAAATCCCCGAGAAAAACCTGACAAAATCCGTTAAAGCCATCAAAAAAGCGCAAAAAGAGCTGCCCGAAGACGCATTGCAGGGCTTTCCCGCCGATGAGCTTGAAAACATCATCGAGCTGGATGAAGAGGATATGGCAAAGCTTATTTTGAAAAAATCCGGACGCCGCGGTCCTAAAAAGAAATTATCCGACATTGCTAAAGGGCTAAATCAATTTAAAAATATTGACAACGGCGATACAAATAACAAAGAAAATGCGTAAGAATAACAAACATAATTGACACTTTTAAATCTTTGTGGTATCCTGAATAGCGTTGACAACCGCAAAACAAAGGCGCAATTATGGAAAACCAGTATTATACTTTAATCGAAAAGCAGGATTTTTACGAAATCATAGAAAACAAGTTCGGCGAATTAGCCCTTTTTATTGACGCGCGCAAAGGCTCGCCCGTTGCACCGATGGTCGAATTTGACGGCAAACAAACCGCCTTATTGAAACGCGACCCCAACCTTGCCGTAAAGCTTGAGGGGATAAACCCCGAAACCGCGTCTGTTTTGGCTGAATCGGAGTTTATAATGGTTGTCGAATTAAAAGGGGAAACCGTGGAGAGCGTTTACGGCGTTCCGGTTGAAACCGTTGAGGAATTTTCTTTCAAAGGGCGTCCGACCCGCGCCGACGAACTCGAGCGCATTAAGAGCAAAAGCGAAATCATAGCCGCATTCGGCGCTGTCAAAATCTGGAAAAGCGGAGAAAAATAATGATAGGTATTGTGTTAGTAACGCACGGTAAGCTCGCTGACGAATTTTTGTCGGCAATGCAACACGTTGTCGGACATCAGGATCAAATTGCCACTGCCTGCATCGGTCCGAATGACGATATGAACGAGCGCCGCGAAGATATTATGGCGAAAGTCAAAGCCGTAGACAGCGGCGAGGGCGTGATTGTGCTGACGGATATGTTCGGCGGCACGCCGTCCAACCTTGCCATCTCGATTATGGACAAGGCAAACATTGAGGTTATCGCCGGCATCAACCTGCCGATGCTCGTTAAGCTCAACACCCTGCGCAAGGAAAAGAGCCTCAAAGAAGCCGTTACCGGCGCCAAAGAAGCGGGCATTAAATATATCACCATTGCCTCTGAACTGTTGGGAAAATAAAAATGAGCGATAAAATCAGCACCGAATTGCAAATTATCAACGAACGCGGGCTGCATGCGCGCGCTGCCGCCAACTTTGTTAAGACCATCGAAAATCTTGATGCCGCCGTTGAAGTTGAGCGCCTCGGACAATGCGTCGGCGGCTGCTCGATTATGGGCTTGATGATGTTAGCCGCGGGCAAAGGCACCACCATCAAAGTAACCGCAAGCGGGCACGATGCCGAAAAAGCCATTTCCGCGTTGACCACCCTTATCAATAACAAATTCGGCGAGGAAAAATGAGCAGGACGCCTGCCCCCCGTAATAAAACGATTGTCTTAAGCGAAGAGGAAATCAACGAATATTCCTCCCGCGCAGTTACGCTTAAGAAAAAAGCCGCGCTGAAAGACATATTGGATAAAACCATCTGGCAGGATACGTTTGAAGCCTTAAAGCTCCTCCCCGCAAACTTTGCCGATTTGGTTGTGGTAGACCCGCCGTATAATCTCACCAAAAAATTCGGCACCAAAGAATTTAAGTCTATGGACTGGAACGAATATAAACGCTGGATGGATAAATGGCTCGCGGAAGTCTTTATTTCTTTAAAACCCAACGGCAGCTTATATATCTGTTCGGACTGGAACACCTCGATTGCGATTCCCGAAATCGCAGGCAAATATTTCCTGCTGAAAAACCGTATCACTTGGGAGCGTGAAAAAGGGCGCAGTGCCGGCAATAACTGGAAAAACTGTATGGAAGACATCTGGTTTTTCACCAAATCGCCGGAATACACATTTAACTTGGACGCCGTTAAGCTCAAACGTCCGGTGTTAGCGCCATATAAAGACGATAACGGCATCCCCAAAGATTGGCAGGAAGACGAAGAGGCGGAGGGCGGCAAATTCCGCTTAACCGCGCCCTCAAACCTGTGGACGGATATATCGATTCCGTTTTGGTCTATGGCAGAAAACACGCCGCACCCCACCCAAAAGCCCGAAAAGCTGATTGCGAAACTGATACTCGCCTCCAGCAACGAGGGCGACGTGGTGTTTGACCCGTTTTTAGGCTCGGGCACAACTTCGGTCACCGCCGCCAAGCTCGGACGCCACTACATCGGCATCGAGCGCGAAAAGGAATATGTTGCCGTTGCCGAAAAAAGGCTTGAACGCGCCAAAGAAGATAACACCATCCAAGGCTATGAAGACGGCGTTTTCAAACTCCGCCACGCTTAAAAAAACATATTTCCCTTGCGCTCATCCCCTACTTCTCCCCTTCCCTTGGCGAAAGGGGTAAGGGGGATGGGGACAACAAACCATCCATATTCTTTTCAACAAAAATAAATTTATACCCTCAAAACAAAAATACCTATTGAGTTTTAAGACAATCCACCCTATATAGTATAATAGTCAGTCCGGCACATATCAAACCGCCGGTTCACACCTTATATCATTAGGAAACAGAAATAAGATGAAACAGGGAAAAAGTATTTTATTATGGCTTGTCGCCTTTATTTTTTTGAGCCTTGCTCTCAATGGCTTTAACCCCGACGTCCAAAACGGCTCGGTCAATACGATTGCGTTTTCCGAGTTTATGGATAATGCGGAAGAAAACCGCGTGCAGTCCGTTACCGTTGTTGGCAACGACATTCAGGGAACATATACCGACGGCAGCAAATTCCAAACATACGCACCGTTTGACCCGAGTATGATAGAAGACCTGCGCAAGCTCGGCGTCAAGATTGAAGCCCGCCCGATAGACACGTCCGAAAGCACGTTTTGGGGCATCTTGATTTCATGGTTTCCGATGCTGCTTTTAGTCGGCGTCTGGATTTTCTTTATGCGGCAGGCAAACTCCGGCAACAACAAGGCTATGAGTTTCGGCAAATCCCGCGCCAAATTGATAGAAAATACCAAAAAAGTAACTTTTGCAGACGTTGCCGGTGCAGACGAAAGCAAACAGGAATTGGAAGAAATTATTGATTTCTTAAAAGACCCGCAAAAGTTTCAGCGTTTGGGCGGCAAAATTCCGAGAGGCGTTTTGCTTGTCGGTCCTCCCGGAACAGGCAAAACTTTATTGGCAAAGGCTGTTGCCGGTGAGGCAAATGTCCCGTTTTTCTCGATTTCCGGTTCGGACTTTGTCGAGATGTTTGTCGGCGTCGGCGCATCCCGCGTGCGCGATATGTTTGCGCAAGCCAAGAAAAACGCACCCTGCCTGTTGTTTATTGATGAGATAGACGCTGTCGGACGTCACCGCGGCGCCGGTTTGGGCGGCGGCAACGACGAACGCGAACAAACCTTAAACCAGCTTTTGGTCGAGATGGATGGTTTTGATGCAAACGAAAATGTAATTTTAATTGCCGCCACCAACCGCCCTGATGTGCTTGACCCCGCGCTCCTCCGCCCCGGACGTTTTGACCGCCAAGTCACGGTCGTTAATCCGGATGTTAAAGGCAGAGAGGAAATCCTGCAGGTGCACACGCGCAAAGTTCCCTTGGGCAAAGATGTCGATTTGAGCATTGTCGCCCGCGGCACTCCCGGATTTTCCGGCGCGGATTTGGCAAACCTCGTTAATGAGGCGGCACTTTTGGCTGCCCGCAAAAACAAGCTCAAAGTGAGCTCGGCGGATTTTGACGCCGCCAAAGACAAGGTGCTGATGGGTAACGAGCGCAAGTCTATGGCGATGGATGAAAAAGAAAAAATGCTGACCGCTTACCACGAAGCCGGACACGCAATTTGCTCGTTAAACGTAAAAGACACCGACCCCATCCACAAAGCCACGATTATCCCCCGCGGCAGAGCGTTGGGTATGGTGCAGCAGCTGCCGGAAAAAGACAAATATTCTTACACCCGTGCGCAAATGCTTTCCCGCTTGGCAATTATGATGGGCGGACGCGTGGCAGAAGAGCTGAAATTCGGTTATGACGCCGTCACTTCCGGCGCATCGTCAGACATCAATGCCGCCACAAACCTCGCTCGGGCGATGGTCACCGAATGGGGAATGAGCGATGTGTTAGGACCGATTCGTTATTCTGAAAACTCCAATGAGGTTTTTCTCGGGCGTTCGGTCACCCAAAACCAAAATATGAGCGAAGAAACCGCCCGCTTGGTGGATGCGGAAATCAAACGCCTTGTTACCGATGGTTATGAAGAGGCAAAGAAGATTCTCCAAAAACACAAAAAAGACTGGGAAACTTTAGCCGAGGCGCTTATCGAATACGAAACGCTGACCGGTGACGAGATAAAAGCCGTCATTGCCGGCGAGAAGATAGATAAAAGCAAAGACGCCCCCGTGCCCGAAGAAAAGCGCACCAAAGCGTCCATCCCCGAGCTTTAATCACACAGCCCCCGAAACTCGGGGGCTTGCTATTTCCCCCTCCCCAAACCTCCCCTCCCCCTTGAGGGGCTCGCAGAGTAAAAAGAACGCGGGGCGTTATTTTTGCCGAGAGCAATAGCAGTGCTTGGTGAGCGACTTGGCGGAAACGCCAACAAAGCGAACCCTAGCACTGGCTTGACCGTAGCGCAGTTGGCAAGCCGCAGGCGAGCCCTACGAAGCAAGAAAGGTAAGGGAGAGGGGGCCAACATAAAGCTGTAAAAAAAGAAAGCACGCTCGTTAAAAATCATACTCTACCCTCACCGCAGCCCAAATCGTTGCATGTGCCGCTGGCACTGGCGCTGCCACTCAAGGGATCTCGAGAGAGTATGGCACTCTCTTGCCGCCCGAGATCGCTTGACCTCGCTTCGCTCGGAACGATGACAGCTATATTTAACCTAATACAAAAACCCCGCGCCGCAAGGAACGGGGTTTTTCTTATATACGCAAAAGAGCAAACCGATTAGGGTTTGCTCTTTGTTTTGCGGATGGGGCGCTCGTTAACGAAGCACCAACATCGGATAGTGCAGATGCTGCTGACCGAGGCGGATTTTGCCGCGTTCATCAAACATCAGCGCCAGAGAACCGATTCGGAGGTTCTTCTTGCACAAGGCGCTTTTTCTTTTAGGTAGTCCGTCAGCGGTGCAATACCACCAACTTCCGTCCGCCATGCGAACAAGATGATAGGTGTCGTTGAGGGGCATAAAGCCGCGCACACCTTCGTGGATGAGTTTTCCGGACGGGTTTGTAACGTTCAGCGCATTTCCCTTGACGAGATTGTACTCTTCGTCGATGGTTAACTCGGTCGCCGACTCGATGTTGAAACCCTGCGCTGAAAAACTGCGGGATGCTGTTTGAGGCATCACTTCTTCTTTTACCATAAAATAAAATACTTAATTATACAACAGATAGTAATTACTAAAACTACTATAAGTTAACACACAAAAAAACGTTATTCAAGTCTTTTTTCTAAAAAAATAAAAAAAGGCGGTCAAACCGCCCTCTTTAAGCTAATTTTTCTTAAGCAAATGGTATTGCCACAAGATAATTACGGCGATATACGGCAAAAACATCTCGCTCGATTCTTCCAACAGCTGGCAAATTGTATATACCTCATCTGAAAGCGGCACGCCGTTATGCGCCTTGCGCCAGTTAGACGGAAAACGGTCAATAATCTTCGCGCACACGCCAACCGTGCACAACACCGCAACAGACCACGTCACCGTGTTCAGCTTAAAAAACGAGCGCACCAAATGCTTGGAATATTTAACAGCAAGATAAACCACCGCACCGGCAACCACCAAAAGCACCGCCCCGAAAACGATTTTTTCGCCCAGCGGATTATTCGGGTTCAGGAAAAAGCGGGATTTAAACGGCGTCGTATCGGTTTTAGAAAGATGGTGCTGTATTCCCTGCTCTCTTAATAACGCGCACAATGCCAAAAACAGATAAATGCCCCAAGTCTTGATTTTATCCTGATAATCAGCCGCCACCGCCAGCAACACGGCAATCAGCACAATATAGCCCAAATGCGTAATAATCTCGATAACCTCGCCCTCTTCGGTAAAACGCAGCACATCCGCCGGATACCCGAAATACAAAACACCCATAAACGACAGCCACAGCGTCAAAAATGCAACCGGCATAAAAAACGGAGATAAAAATATTTTCTTTAACATAACGTCCCTCAAAAAAAGTCCCAAACTGTTTTCAATATACACGCGGTTATAAACTGCATAAGCAAAAAGATACGTTTATTAACAATAAAAAGTTCAAAAAAGTATCTTTTTACCATTTGATTTCTGCGCCTTTTTCCAAAATTGCGGCGATTCGTTTCAAAACGCTCTGCTCCACAAACTCACCCTTGCGCACCCATAGTGCCGAAGACACGCCCTCTTGGCAATAAAAAGGGGAAATCCGCCGGTAATTTTTTGCCATCACCGCCACACTGCCGCTGATGTCAATCCGCGCGCCCTCAAGCTCTTGCACCGCCCCATTATACACGCAGTCAACCACAATCTGCGGTTTCAGCTTTTCTTTGCCGGTCATAAACAGCTGATAAATTTCCGCACCGCCCGCCACATAAATATCTTCTTCCGCATCAGCCAGCGCCTTTTGCCCGCTGATAACAAAATGGTGTGCAGCATCTGCCGTTTCATAAGCCGCATCAGAAGTCATCACATATATCTTGCAGCCCTCAATGGTTCGGGCAGGCAGGCTCTCATATGTTTTGCGCCCGCAAACCACCGTCTGCCCCTGCACAACCTCCAAAAAATGCGCGGCATCGCTCGGAATATGCCACGGAATAGCCCCGCCGATTCCGATAAGGTTATCTCCCTCGTGCCTGCACCACATCGCCACAACCGTCATTTCAAAAACTCCTTCACCGGCGCATAAGACTTCCGGTGTTCCGGTGTCACGCCAAATTGTTTCAGCCCCTCAATATGCGCCTTTGTACCATAACCGGCGTTTTTTTCAAACCCGTAACCGGGGTATTTTTGCGCCATTTCTTCCAAAAGCCGGTCACGATAAACTTTCGCCAAAATCGACGCGGCGGAAATCGAATACGACTTTGCATCGCCTTTAACCACCGCTTTGGTTTTAAAGCCGAAATCTTTCGGTTCGCGGTTGCCGTCCACCAGCACCAAATCCGGCTTTGCCCCCGCTGCCGCAATCGCGCGTTTCATCGCCAAAAACGACGCGTTGAGGATATTGATGTTATCAATCTCAGCCGCCGATGCCTCGCCGATGCCGATAAGCATTGTCCCTTTGGCTTTTTCCTGTTGCAGCAAATCATACAACATCTCGCGTTTTTTCTTTGAAAGTTTTTTCGAGTCGTTTAAGTTTTGCAGCAACCGTTCATCCACCCCGCGGCTTAAAAACACCGCGCAGCCCGCCACCACCGGACCGACCCACGGTCCGCGCCCCGCCTCGTCCACACCGGCGGCAACGCCGTTTATTTCGTCTTCTAATAAAAAATCAGGCATATTAACACTCCTTTTCTCCGGTTAATATGCCTGATACCGAGCTAAAAAACAAGCCTTAAATCAGTTTTTCAGCACTTTCACGCCCTCATATTCGGCCTCGATAATGCCGCCGACAATCACCGCGACATTCGGATACCCCGCCGCCTCAAATTTTTCTGCCACTTCCGAAGCCACGCCGCCCGACGTGCAGAGAATATTCACAAGCTTTTCGCCTGCCGGATTATATTCCGCCATAAACTTATCGGGGTCAACCTCATCGGCTTTAATTGTGATATGCGGCAAAGCCAGACGCTCCTGCGCGTATTCCGTTTCGCCGCGGACATCCAGAATAATCGAATCTTTATCCAAACTTTCGGGTTTCACAAAACGCATAAGCTCCTCCTTTAATACCATAACCTAACATAAGCCCGATAGCATTTGATTAAACCTCAATTTTAGTTTTACGCGCCTGCCGCCGTCCGCACCACAAAAAAAACGACCGCCCGAGCGAGCAGCCGTCTTTCACTTTCTCATTTTTCGGCTAAACGTTCAAAATCCGATATTCGATTCCGCCGTCATTGACATCCAAAATCTCCAGCGTTATCCCGTCCATCGAAACTTTCTTGTCATACATCGGGAATGTAAACGTTTTGTGTTCTTCCACCGGCATACCGTCTTCGGGTCTGGTGGAGGTAAAGTCAAACACCATCCGATAGTCTTTAATGCCGGCATAGCGCACTTCAAACCCCGAAATCAGGTTTTCTTCACCGATTTTGTGCTCCATATCGTTCTCAAACTTCAACCCGTCAGGCTCCAACACAAAAGATGTTGCCAACAGTGCCAGACGGTCATTAAAGATTCTCCCGATACGCGGATAAATATTTCCTTTGCCGTCTATCAAAACAATATCGTCAAACCGATTCGGTTCAATCAAGCGGTATGTGATGCCGTCAATTACCGTTTCGCCGATTGTCCGGTAAACTCTCTCATCCGAAAACTCGACCGGAACGGTATACGAAACCAGCGCGCCTTTCATATTCGGGCGCACAAACTCATCCGAATAGACTTCTTTTTGCAAAATCTTCGACGAAGCGACCATTCCGCCGGGAACAGCGTGCCGCACAATGCCGATTTCATAATCGCTGATAGTTTCCGTTTCTTTGTTTACACTGGCAAATTCATCCACGGCATAATAGCGGATGTTATAGGTGTAAAAAAAGTCATTAAACGTATTCCGCCTGCCCAAAGTATAATTCCCCTTCAGATAAGAAGAGCAGGAACACACGGCAAGCAGTGCCAAACCGATAAATATTTTTTTCATAAGATAATCTCTTTTTAACGTTTTCCTCACTATATTTATGCAACGTTATTTAAAACTTGTAAACAAAAAAAATATTTTTGAGGTAAACCTATGCATAACCGCACCGATTGCTGCAAATTAGTACGTTTCATGCCCCTCTCGGAAATGCCCGAACGCGAGGCGGAGTTTTTGGATGAAACCTTTGATGTTGTTGCCGTCAACTATACCGATGACGGGCTTGAGGAATACGTTTGCTATGCCCCGCTCGACTTTGATGCCCAAGCCTTTGACACGCGCGTTGCGGCATTAAGCCTCACGCTCCCGCCCTACAAAGTTGAAACGCTTGAAAACAAAAACTGGCTCACCGCAAACGTAATTAAATTTGCCCCGTATGAAATCGGCAGTTTTATGGTTTACGGCATTCACGAAGCCGCCTGCCCGAAAACAGATAAAATCCCCGTGCAGGTATATGCCGCCACCGCTTTCGGCTCGGAGCACCAAACCACCCGTATGTGCCTGACAGCCCTTTCGGAGCTGCACGCCCGCAACTTTGCGCCCAAACGCATTCTTGATATGGGCACGGGCTCGGGCATTCTCTCCATAGCCGCTGCCAAAGTCTGGAAAAAAGCGCCGTTTATTATCGCCGCAGACATTGACCCCGAGTCGGTGGAGGTGACACACAGCAACGCCATCACCAACGATGTTGAGCAAAACATCACCGCGCTGTTAAGCGACGGCTACAATAACCCGATGGTAAAAAACAACGCCCCGTATAACCTCATTTTGGCAAACATCCTCTTAAACCCGCTCAAGGCAATGGGCAACGACGCATACAACGCCTTAAAAGACGGCGGATATTACCTGATTTCCGGTTTTATTGCCAACCAGCTGGAAGACGTTATCAGCTGCCATACCGCCCTCGGCTTTAAGCTTATCAAAGTTTATGAGGAAGAAAACTGGCGCGCTGCCCTCTTGCAAAAGTAAAAAAGGAGAATTGCAATGGATATAAAAAGCATTCAGAAAGAGTTGAAAAAAGAAAACCTCTCCGGCGCTCTTTTCACCCTCGGCAATATGTTTATCGACGAAGACATTTTGCCCGAAGAAAACCGTATTCGGGAACTGACCGGTTTTTCCGGCTCGTATGCTTTATTATTCATCACCCCCGCCAAAGCCTTTCTGTTTGTGGACGGGCGCTACGAGCTGCAAGCCAAAAAAGAAGTGAACTTAAAGCAAATCGAAATTGTCAAACTCGCCGAAATATGTTTTGCCGACTGGCTCAAAAAAAGCTTTGCCAAAACCGCCGCGCGTATCAGCTATAACCCGTGGCAGCTTTCGCAAAACACGCTCGAGAGCCTGCAAAGGCAATTGCCGAAAGCCGAGTTTATTCCCGCCTCCCCCGATAAATGTTTAAGCCCGAAAAAAGTAAAAGTTTTCGCCCATCAAAAAAAATTTACGGGGCTGTCCGCCAAAGACAAACTCTCGCTTGTCTGCGCCTATATCAAACAGCGCAAGTTGGCTGCCTTTCTCGTCACCTCTGCCGCAAGCTGTTCGTGGCTGTTAAACCTCCGCTCCAACGCCCTGCCCTGCACGCCGGTTTTGCGTGCGTATGTGCTGGTGGAAAAAAGCGGCACATACAAAATTTTTGCCGAACATACCGACCTTAAAGAGGCTCTGCCGTTTGAAAAATTAGCTGCGATTCTCCCGCAATATGCCAAACTCGGCACAGACTTTGCGACTGCTCCGGCAATGGTTAAAAACCTCAAACCGGATGTTATCAACACGCCCGATGAGATAATGAACTTAAAAGCCGTCAAAAACCCGACCGAACTCAAAGGCACGCGCGCCGCCCACCTGCGCGACGGCATCGCCCTCACCAAGTTTATGTATTGGCTCTCAAAAAATTATAAAGGCAAAACCGAAACAGACATTGCCGCCAAACTTTTGGACTTTCGTAAAAAAGAAGCAAATTTTTATAGCGAAAGCTTTGCCACCATCGCCGGTTTTGGCACAAACGCCGCAATTGTGCATTATCACGCCTGCCCCGAACGCGCCGCCACGCTCAAAAAAGGCTCGGTTTTGTTGTTAGACAGCGGCGGACAATATTTTGACGGCACCACCGATGTCACCCGCACCATTGCGCTCGGCGACCCGACTGCGGATATGGTAGAAAAAAACACCCTCGTGCTCAAAGGACATATTGCGCTGGCAAGCGCCGTTTTCCATCAACACACCGCCGGCAACGAACTCGACCTCCTTGCCCGCGAGCCGTTGTTAAAGCTGGGGTTGGATTATGAACACGGCACCGGACACGGCGTCGGCTATTTCTCGGATGTGCACGAAGGACCGGCGCGCATTTCCATTCACGCCAAACATTCCGCCCCCTTAAAAGCCGGAATGGTCACCTCCATCGAACCCGGCTATTATAAAGAAAACGCGTTCGGCATCCGCATCGAAAACCTGTATTATGTCAAGCCCGCCAAAAACCCGAAGTTTTTGCAGTTTGAAGTTTTAACGCTCGCCCCGCTTGATAAACGGCTCATCAATAAATATCTTTTAACCGCAGACGAGCTGAAATGGCTGAACCATTACCACCGTCAGGTTTTTTTGAGCTTGAAAAAATATCTGACCAAGCAGGAATTGGAATGGCTGAAAGACGCCTGCGCCCCGCTTTAAACAAGATTTAAGGAACAAACCCGATGCGCTTTATTGCCCTGCTCCTCGCAGCGTTTTTAATGCTGCCCGCCGCATTACGCGCCGCTCCGGCAACTTTGCAAAACTTGTACATTAACCCCGCAGGCAAACGCCTCCCCGAGGCAGTCATTTTTTACAGCTCTGCCAACACCTGCGAAACCTGCCCCGAAACAATTGATAACCTAATCGCCGTCTTAAAACAAAATTATCAGGGCAAGCTCCACGCCTATCTGATAGACACCGCGCGCCACCCCGAGTTCATCTCCGCCTTTAAGCTTAAAGGTCCGCTCAACCTCGTGATTATCCGCATATCAGATGGCACGGCATTCGGCTATCGCAAACTCGCCGCCATCCAAAGCATAAACGGCAGCCCTGCCGCCTTTTCCCGCCGCATCACTTCGTTTATCAATAATTTTTTAGGTTTCTAAACTAAAAATTAGGATTTTTGCCCTTATTGTCAAATATAATTGCATAGCGCCGTTTTTTATGCTATACTCATAAAAAGCAAAGGAGAATGGGATGAATAAAATATTAAATTGGTTCAAAGCTCTCAAAAACGCCGAGCCGGCTTATATCAAGCCGCAAAAATTTGTTGACCTCAAGCGCCAAAACTGCACGGTAAATTTCATCCATCCCGGACACCCGCTCTATGACAACATCGTCGCCAAAGAAGAAAACCAGCTCCGTATCAAAGCCCCAAACGAAACCGCATATAACGAAACCAGCTTAACCCATAACTTTGTCGCGATTGTTACTTACAACGATATGAATTATCTCGTCATCAACTCGCTCAAGCATTTCAAAGAGCAAAGTATCGGCGGCTTGCTGCAGTTTGATGAAAACATCTATAACATCATCCCGTTTTTTGAAGACGAAGAAGAATACCAAACCGCGAGCGACTTCACCTTCCGCGAAACCTATGAATATGACCATCCGGTTGAAAGCTACGCTTTTATATCCGAGGCACGCGGCAAAAGTGTAAAAATCACGCTGGACCGCGGCAAAAAGCCGGTCACCGCCAAGATGATAGATACCGACCGCAAGCTCTTCACCGCCAAACTCACCGGCGAGGAAATCGAGCTTTTGGACTATGTGGCTATCTCTGCACTGAATGCCTATAATGACATACAGGAACGCCGCAAACACAAAGCGAGTTAAACAAAAAAGGAGAGCAAAAAGCCCTCCGTTTTTTAATCAGATAAGAAACACATCTTGCCCTGTCTCGGCGTCGACAAGAATTTTGCCCCCAACGATAAATAACCATTTGTCCACATATTCTAAAAGGACTTTTTTATCCTTTTCCGAATATGTCGTCATCTTAACCGGTTTTCCGTCGGCGGTTTTCCCGCTAACGCCGATATGATAGCTCATAAGGCCGGCATACAATTCAATCCCGTAAACCTCTTTGCCGAACTGGCTCCTGTCTGCAAGATAAGTTCGCCAGCACGAACCGTCGTAACGCAAAAACACGCCCGAAGAAAACATCACGATTCCCCGACTGTCAAAATATCTTTTGTGGTCCGCGGAATACACTGTCATCAAGCCGCCCTCTTCCGGCACAACCCTCGCAAAGCCGAGCCCCTCACAGCGCGTCAGCGGCTTTTCTGCCACGGCAATACTGCCATCGGGCAAAAACTCATAATAAGCCGCATTCCGAATTTCTCTATACGGTTTCAGAGAAAGCAAGTTAATAAACTGCAATGCCGTTTTGCCGCCGGATGTCAAAATAAACATCAAACGGCTGCTGTATGGAGCAAATACATCATAACGCACCTCAACTTCATCAGCGTCGACACTCTTTACAGAC
Organism: uncultured Alphaproteobacteria bacterium; assembly: GCA_910576955.1. Taxonomy (GTDB): domain Bacteria; phylum Pseudomonadota; class Alphaproteobacteria; order RF32; family CAG-239; genus CAG-267. The sequence continues at coordinate 46,710 of CAJTJB010000006.1, forward strand.
GGCAGATAGCTGTTTTTATCAACATTATAAAAATGCCACTGGGCTTTTCCGCGCTGTTTCAAAAACACAAGCGCCCAACCGTCTTGGTTAAAGACAGCCACACGCTCACCCGTTGCTGTTTTCTGACCGAGTTCGTCATAAAGCTCCCATTCGTTTGCACCTTTTTTCTTAATCAGGCGGTATCCGTTCGGGGCAACCCACACATCTTCCAACACGCTGTCGGCAAAAAGCTGCCGGTCAATATAATCATACAGCGTTACAACGCCGTTTTTCAAGAGCGCGTAATAATTGTTATCAAACACGCGCGCCCCGTCATAAACGCCGATTTTTCTACGGGTCTGCTTTTTCATCACCACACACGGCATCAGCGAAGGAATAACAAAGTTTGTTTCCATATCACATAATTTTTAGAGTTAATAATTCACATATTTTTATTTAATTACCTCTGTTATAGATAAAAATTTTGCCAAAGTCAAACACATTCCCTTTAAAAACCGCCGGTAAGGATTATCTAAACGCTGACCGTTAATTTTTATAAAGGAAAAAGCTATGAACAGAGTTATCACCTATCTTATTTACATCTTAATCGCCGTTATTTTAATCTGGCTTATCCGCTCGTTTATCTAGCCCGAGCCGCTGCAACAGGAGGAAAATATGGGAAAAATCATCACCTACATCATATATTTTTTGGTTATTGTCGCCATATACGTTTTAATCCGCGCCGCCTACACCGGTTCGATTAACTCCGACACAACAATCGGTGAGGCCGCCGAAGAGGTAAAAAACGGCAGTGTGGAAACCATCCGCGATATGAAAAAGGAAGCCGCGGCAGCCATCGACAACGTAGCAAACTCCAGCACCGCCGCCAACCCGACTGCCACACCGCAAAACTAACGACAACACGCAAAAAAACTGAAAAGCGGAGCACCACCGCTCCGCTTTCCTCAATCATTACTTCAAAATCGTAATAATCAATTCAAGAATAATCTTGATAATCGTAATTATCTTAACCATCCTTGCACTCTTGCTTCGTAAGGCTCGACTTCATCTCACCAACTGCGCTTCGGTCAAATTACTGATAACGTTTGCTAACACGGCATCACTGCCGCACGCAAACTAACAGTAACTACAAACACACAATAAAAACAATTCACTGGATTGTTTTTATTGTGTGTTCCTTTCCGATAAATGCGGAAAGAAGCTGACAACTCAAATTTTATCCACTATATCAATTTCACTTGACTTTTAGATATTTATGAGCTAATATCTAACCATAGGGTTGAAGTTAGATAGCAACTTCTTTCCAATGTTAGAAAAGACCGGTTGTTTCCCCAACCGGTTTTTCTTTTATATAACTTTGGTTTTATAAAGTCAACAGCAGATTCTTGTTTTGTTCTGGCAAAATCCCGTTCCAACATTCCCCTCTCCCCTTCCTGCTAGTCATTGCGAGAGCCATAGCCCGTGGCATTTTTTTCCTTTTAGAAAGTCATTGCGAGGATTATCTTTTATTCGTGAGTCATTGCGAGGAGCAGTAGCGACGTGGCAATCTCACCCCACAAAAGCCATCCAAAAATTAACTTGACTTTAACCCCACACCCTCTATACTCCCAAATGCCGATAGAGATACCGGCAGGGCTGTCAGAGGCTCTCACGCGATTTTTCCTTGATGTAAGTCAGGGAGCTTATGGCTATATATTGAAGGCTATAAGAGTCATACGTGTGTGATTTCTGAACTCCCTGGCGCTAGGATTATCCTGCGCCATTTGTTTTAACTTTACAAACAAGGAGTTTACACAATGCAAACAACACCCCAAAACACAAACAGCGGCAAACACCTGAAACAATGGTTCAAACGCACCCTTGGCTGTTGTCTAAAAGAAGAGCGACAAAACCGCCATCTGGACATCGATACCATTGCCCGCACCCTACACACCAAAACCATAAATATTCATAACGCCGAACAAGGTATAGACCGTATTCAATGGCACACTCTCGCCCGCCTTTTGCTGTTCTATAAAAAAGATATCGAAATCACGCTGACAGATATAAAAATGAAAAAATAATATCACCCTCACCTATCCTCCCCCCTCAAGGGGGAGGAACGCACAAACAAAGCCCGCGCACAGCGGTACAAGCTCTCCCCACACCGCAGCCAAAGTCATGCAGGTGGCGCTGCCACTCCTCGCAATGACTATAAAAAAGCGGAATCCCCTCACAAAAAAATCCCCGCGGCTCATCCACGGGGATTTTATTATCTTGCAATCTGCAATTAAGCAGCTGTTTCTTCGTTGTTGTTTGCAGCAGCCTCTGCAGCAGCTTTTTCTGCTTTAACGCGTTCAATATCTTTCAAACCTTTAGCGTTAACATCTCTGTCAACCAGTTCAATGATAGCCATCGGAGCGCAGTCACCGTATCTGAAACCGGACTTCAACACGCGGGTATAACCGCCGTTGCGCTCTTTGTAACGTTCAGCCAAAACAGAAAAAAGCTTGGAAACAACTTCCTTGTCGCGCAAGAAAGACAAAGCCAAACGGCGGGAGTTCAAATCGCCTTTTTTCGCATATGTAATCATGCTCTCTGCAAAAGTTCTTAATTCTTTAGCTCTCGGCAGAGTGATTGTGATTTGTTCATGTGTCAACAAAGCGTTTGTCAAGTTGGCAAACAATGCTCTTCTTTGGCTTTTCGGCATATTAAAACGTCTATGTGCGTCACCGTGTCTCATATCAGATTCCTTTCATCTTTTTTCTGTGCCTCGGCACCCGAGGCGGATAATTACTAACGCCCGCACCACCTTCATGAATGCGAACCAACAGGAAAACCGGCAAGCCCTGCAGCAAAACACCACGCAGAATCCCCGATTCTCACAATCTGACACGGCTTATACACTATATCTTTTTATTTGTAAAGAGTTTTTTATCCAGCAGCTTAAATCCGCTATCTGGACATTCCTTTTGTTACCGTCATCGCTGTCATATTAACGGCTGAATGATTTGTATCAAGCTGTTGCTCGCTCTTTTCATTAACAACAGTTTTTGCCTCCACGCCTTCATTCATTTTCGGGGCATTCTCACTAATCGACGTATCAACGCCGGCATTTTCCGCTCCTTCACGCACGCTTTTGGAAACAAGCTTGGCGCCTTGTTCAGGGTTCATCGCCATAACTTTTTCCAAATTATCAGCATTTGAGCGGTCTTCATGCATTTTATCGGAAGTATCTTCCCGTTCAAGCTGCGATGCAAGCTCCGGATGGTATCTCAATACATTTCCTTTAATACCCACTCTCTGCGCTTCCGAGTGGTCACTTTCATAAGCTTTATCCACTCTGTCACAATAACCTCGAGCTTCATCCAGCGCCCTTTTGTTCTTATCTTCGTCTGAAAGGCTGGCATCATTATCAATAGCTTTAATAACACCATTGGTTGCACGCGCATCAACGCTGTTCTGCTTTCCTCTCATATCATCCAAAAATGCTTTATCCGCCTCATCAGCATCAACATATGCTATAACTTTTCCGTTTAACATTCCGCGAACAGGAACAGCATTAGGAGCATTTTCATCAACTGTTTCGCCGTTAAGTGCCAAATCCTCTTTTGCCGATTTTTTAACCCCGTCCAAATCAAATCCGCTATCATAATTTTCTCGCAGCCAATTCGCCGCCTCTGCCGCTTCTTTGGCATTAAAATCCCCATTTTCAAGATGTTCTGTTAAGTTGAGATATGTTCCGGTGTTAATTACTTGTACGGTATGATAAGATGCATCATTAACACTTCGCTCCATCTTTGCAAATAAATCTGTTTCTTTGCTATAATCAGAACAAGTATAATCTGCCTTAATCTTTCCTTCCGCAATAATCCGTTCTGCGGCATTTAACGATTGATATTCTGATGTTTTGCGATAGCTGTCAACAAGCTCGTCATAAACATTACCCGCGCCCTCGGTTCCGCCCAAATATTTTCCGGCAAAATTCTCCCTCTGAAATTTATATGAAGAGAGGACTTGTTCTCTTTCACTTAATTGTGCATATGCCTCCGTAGACTGAAATTCTGCTAATTTTTTCGCATTATCTTCTGCAATTTCTTTATTTTTTTCATCAATAAAACGAGTAACAACCGATTTATCGGCATCTGTGGGCAACCCCTCATACACTACCCCGGCTTTCTCTTCAAAACGGGCAACAACTTTGCCTGCATCATTTGTTATCGGTTGCCATTTATCCGTATTTTCTTCAGTCATCTTCGTTCCCCCAAAAATAATAAATTATATCCGGCCTTCTGCCTGATTGCCACACCATATCACTTCTTAAACATCTTCCGACCTAATACGGCATATGTAACAACTTCAACAATGATTTTACACAATTTTTACGCAAAAATCAAGATTTTTCTCATAAACTGCAGGAGCAATAAAGATTTTTAACTCACCACGCTTATCCTTTTAGAATTTCCCATTCGGCAAGTTTATGCTGATACATCTCCGCATTTTCGCCTTTCAGTCCTTGAAACTTACGGGCAATCACATATTGCGGCAACAGTTTTTTAACCTCGGCAATATCGCGCCCCCATGCCTCGGGTTTAATGCGGATTTTCTTACCTTGTCCGGCAGAAACTTTCGCGGTGACTTCACCGGTATCGGCATCTTCAAATTCATTCAAAATCAGCGGAAAATTATCTAACCCGCCGGGGATAAGAAATTCTATCGCCTCACCGCCGGCAATATAATTGCGCAGCTCAAAAATCGCATCATCGCCCTGCCATTCCACAATCGAGCCGGCAAAAAGCCATTCGCCGAGCGTGCGCGTATATTCATAGTTCTGGCTGATGTTCGTCAGTTTGCCGTCATGAAAGCCCAAGCAATAGCCGCGGTTTTGCAGCCCCATCAAATCCGGCATATATTTGCTGTAATCCCAATTTTCGGGGTCTGCATAATAATCATCAATCGCCTGACGATACGCCCGCGCCACTGTTCCGGCATAATATTCGGTTTTGTTGCGCCCCTCTACTTTAAGCGAGTCCATCCCGATTCGCAAGAGGTCATTCAAACGCGGCATCATACACATATCTTTCGAGTTCAAGAGATAGCTGCCGTGTTCGTCTTCCACCACTTCATAAAGCTCTCCGGGACGAAAATCCTCTTCCAACAGATATTCAAAGTTATTTTTGTTTTCATCGTTAATCTCAAGCTCGCGCACCGTACCGTCTTTGAGTTTGATGTGCAGTTTATAGTGCCAGCGGCAGCAATGCGCGCACTTGCCTTTGTTGGCGCTGCGGTCTGCCATAAAGTTCGAAATCAAGCACCGCCCTGAATACGACATACACATCGCCCCGTGCATAAAACACTCAAGCTCGATATCCGGACATTGCTTGCGGATTTCCTCCATCTCGGCAAACGTCACCTCCCGCCCGAGCACACAGAGTTTAGCCCCCATCGACTGCCAAAACTTCACCGTCTGCGCCGAGCAGATATTCGCCTGGGTGGAAACAAAACGGTTCAGCTCCGGCGCATGTTCTTTAAGGTAATAAAACACCCCCGGGTCTGCCACAAGCACCCCATCCGGCTTGAGCCGACGCAGCGTTTCCACAAACTGCGGCAGTTTCGCCGCCTCTTCGTTATGAATATAAAGGTTCAAAGTCAGATAGATTTTTTTGCCCTGCTCGTGCACAATGCGGATTCCCTCTTCCAACTCCTCAAGCGAAAATTTGGATTGCGTGCGCAAGCTCATATCCGGCGTTCCGGCATACACGGCGTCTGCCCCATATAACAGCGCTGTTTTAAGTTTCACCAAAGAGCCCGCCGGCAATAAAAGTTCTGACTTATGCATATTTTCCGTTCCTTATTTAAAGTCCAAAGTTCTTGGCGTTACTTTTAGCTCCCCTAACGGCGTGGAGTCAATCTTTATTTGCAGCAGATATGGCATTTTTGCCTTGTCGTCATAGCCAATCCATACCTTAATCGGCTTCTCGGCGCTCACATCCCACAAAATATTGTCATTATTGTTTTTCAGATTTTCAATATAAATCGAGCACTGATACGCGTTTTCCGTCCGGTTCAGCCCCTCAAAGCGCCGATTCTCCCGCCCGATGTCTTTAATGATAACTTTATAGTGTTTTTTGCGGTCAAACACCTCACGCACCAGCGCACAGCTCCGCTTTGCCCGAAAATTTTTAACGAGCTCCGCAAACACCGTCTGCAAATCCGCCGCATCGGCTGTCGGCGGCACATTGTCCAAAAGGCGGACTTTCTCCCGCTCGTCTTTGGCAGAAACGCTTTTATACGCCTTGCCTTTTTTATCGTAATACACATTTTTGCGCCGCGTATGGCTGCGGGTTTTGTTGGAGGTTTTATATTCTTCGGGCAATAACTCCCCGTTTTTCAACACTTTGCCGACGCTTTGATATTGCCCGGAAAACGGATACAGCGTATCAAACAGGTTTGCCGTTGCCACCGCGGCTTTAATGTCATATCGTCCGCCGCCCTCATTATATTCAAGCGTAATCGCCGCTGCGTCAAACACGCCGATTTCCACATCCATCTTCTGCGCAAACCCCGCCGCCTCCGCCGCAACGCTCCAAAACATCATCGCCGACAAAACCGAAATTTTAAGCAAGACCTTTAACCTTTCTTAATTTTTTTCTTTTAAAATCATATCCATAACTTAAAATATAAGAGGTTAAATAATGACTAAAAAAATAATGGTTTTAATGGGCGGTTTTTCTGCCGAACGCGAAGTAAGCCTCGAGTCCGGCACATCCATCGCCAAAGCATTGAAGAAAAAAGGCTATGAGGTTATCAAACACGACCTGACCGACAGCCGCAAGCTGATAGAAGTTTTAAATCAAGAGCAGCCGGACGCGGTTTTTAACGCGCTGCACGGCAACTGGGGCGAAGACGGCACGATTCCCGCGCTGTTGGATTTGCTGCAGATTCCCTACACCCACTCCGGTGTGACCGCCTCTTGTGTCGGAATGAACAAATATCTGACCAAGCTGGTTGCCGAAAAATCCGGCATTAAAACCGCATTCGGGCGCAAAATGACCGCCAAAGAATTTATCACCATCGGTGCAACGCTTGCCCGCCCGTTTGTTGTCAAACCCGTTTCCGACGGCTCATCTGTGGGGGTATATATTGTTGAAAAGCCCGAAGACATCTTCAAAATCCGCTACGATGACCCCGCCACCGAACTGATTGTCGAAAAATACATCGCCGGACAAGAACTGACCGTAATGTGCTATCAGGGCAAAGCGCACGTTGTGACCGAAATGCGGGCAAAAAGCGGATTCTATGATTATAACAACAAATACACCGCGGGCTGCACCGAACATATAATACCGGCAAACATCCCCGATGACATTGCCGAACTCTGCCTGTCATATGCCGAAACCATCCACAACAAACTCGGCTGCAAAACCGTTTCGCGTTCCGACTTTCGCTATAACCCCGAAGACGGCGTCGTCTTTCTCGAGGTAAACACGCACCCCGGAATGACCGCGCTGTCGCTCGTTCCCGAACAAGCCAAACATATCGGCATCAGCTACGAAGATTTGTGCGCCGCACTGGTGGAAGAGGCTTCATGCAGACCGCTCAACAAATAATCGTCATTGCCGGCCCGACGGCTTCCGGAAAATCCGCTCTGGCGCTTATGCTTGCCGAAGAGCTGAACGGTGTTGTCATCAATGCCGATTCGATGCAGGTATACAAAGATATTCCGATATTAGCCGCCACCCCGACCGCGGAAGACGCCGCCCGCGCGCCGCATAAGCTCTATGGCATATATGATGCCGCATATCAGGGCAATGTTGTCGACTGGCTTAAGCTTTGCAAACAAGAAATAGACGCGGCGCGGGCACACAATCAAACGCCGGTTGTTGTCGGCGGCACGGGAATGTATATCGAGTCGCTGACCAAAGGCGTCACGCCGATTCCCGAAACGCCCGCGGAAATTCGCCAAGAAGTCGATGAAATGCTGAAAACCGGCGGGCTGGAAAGCCTGTATCGGGAGTTGCAAAAAAGCGACCCCGAAACCGCCGCGCGTTTGAGCGCAAACGACACCACGCGCATTCGCCGCGCAGTGGAAATCCGGCGGCACACCGGCAAAAGCCTCTCTTATTGGCACGCCCTGCCGCTCAAAACCGTTTTTGCACCCGAAGAGTTTATTTTAAGCTATATCAAAATCGAACGGGAAATTTTGGACATCCGCGCGCGGACGCGTTTTGACCGGATGATGGAACAAGGCGCGCTTAAAGAGGCGGAAAAGCTCGTCAGCCGCAATCTGCCCGATTCGCTGCCGGCAATGCGGGCTTTGGGCGTGCAGGAGTTAAAGGCTTACATCAAAGGCGAATGCCCGTTAAGCAAGGCGGTTGAAAACGCCAAACTGCATACACGGCAATATGCCAAACGCCAGTGCACATGGTTTAATAACCGTTACAAACCGGACGTTTATTTCAATGCGGGAGAAGATTCGGCGAAAAAATTTGTTGATGATATTAAAAAAGCGCATAAATATCTTGCAAAATAAGCGTTTTATACTTAAAAAGAAAAGAAATATGTAATTTAACGGGGGTAAAATATGTTTTTTCAGAATTTACTGGGTTTATTTTCAGCCGATATGGCAATTGACTTGGGCACGGCTAACACGCTCGTGCACGTTAAAGGCAAAGGCATTGTCTTAAACGAGCCGTCCGTTGTGGCTGTTAAAGATATTAACGGCAAAAAAGAAGTCTGGGCTGTCGGCGCCAGAGCCAAACAGATGCTCGGGCGTACCCCCGGCGACATCCGCGCCATCCGTCCGCTGCGCGATGGCGTAATTGCAGACTTTGAAGCTGCCGAGGCAATGATTAAATACTTCATTGAAGAAGTCAACAACCGCCGCCGCCTGTTAAGCCCGACCATCATTATTTGTGTTCCCTCCGGCGCAACCGAGGTGGAAGAAAGAGCCATCAAAGAATCTGCCGTTAATGCCGGCGCCAAACGCGTATGGCTGATTTATGAGCCGATGGCAGCGGCAATCGGCGCGGGGCTTCCGGTCAACGATGCCACCGGGTCTATGGTGGTAGATATCGGCGGCGGCACAACAGAAGTTGCCGTGCTCTCTTTGGGCGGCATTGTTTATTCCCGCTCCATCCGCGTCGGCGGTGACAAAATGGACAGCGCCATCATCTCCTACATCCGCCGCAACCTAAACCTTTTGGTGGGTGAATCAAGCGCCGAACGCATCAAAAAAGAAATCGGCTCGGCTTGCGTTCCGGCAAAAGGCGACGGTCGCACGATGGAAATTAAAGGTCGCGACCTTGTCAACGGCGTTCCGAAGGAAATTGTCATCACCGAACGCCAGATTGCGGAAAGCCTTGCCGAACCGGTTATGGCAATCGTGGAGGCAGTTAAAGTCGCGCTTGAAAATACCGCGCCCGAACTCGCAGCCGATATTGTTGACAAAGGCATTATGATGACCGGCGGCGGTTCTATCCTTGCCAACCTCGACACCGTCATCCGCAACGCCACCGGTCTGCCGGTATCTTTGGCGGAAGACCCGCTGACCTGCGTTGTCCGCGGCACAGGCAAAGCGTTGGATAATTTCGAGGAATTTCGCGGCGTATTGTATGACTAAATCTTAAGGAGGCCGGATGAAACGCCGTCGGATATTATTCCTCAAAGAAAATTATGTCTTGCGCTTATTCAAAAACTTTATGCTGGCGGGGCTGTTTGTTATAGCCCTGCTGCTGATTTTGGTGCACAAGATTGATTTGGGTATTATCTCGGGCATCTCCAAAGGCGTTTTTTACATCACCGCCCCGTTAATACACGTTGTAACGCTCCCTGCCGAGGGCTTAAGCTATGGCTACAAAAAAGCCTCCGACGTGCTGAATGTCTACACCGAAAACGAGCGCCTGCAAAAAGAAAACGCGGAGCTGTTTCTCCTAAAAGACCGGATGAAAGCGCTTAAAGCCGAAAATACGCTCTTAAAAAAACTTCTGCACCATTTTGACACGCCCGCGACACAAAGTTACACCGCCCGCGTGATTGCCGAAAACGGCAGTGCCTTTGCCAACGCGCTGATACTTTATCTCGGGGAAAATGCCGACAAAATCAAAACCGGCTATGCCGTTGTCAACGAAGCCGGCATGGTCGGGCGCATAGACATCGTGAGCGGCAGCTATGCGCGCGTGAGCCTTGTAACGGATATTAACTCAAACATTCCCGTCATCTCGCAAAAGAGCCGTGACCGCGGCATATTGGTCGGCGGCAACAAAGAGGAAATGAAACTCATTTTCACGCCGCTGTTAGCCGAACTTCACAAAGGCGACCTGCTGGTCACATCGGGTGTCGGCGGAGGGCTGCCGCCGGATTTGCCGATTGCGCGCATCAAAAAAGCCGATATGGACGCCGTTATCGCAACGCCTCTGTTTACGCCCTCAAAGTTGGAAATCGTCAAAATCATCGCCTATGATGTGCTGCCGGATGCCGAAACTTCCGAGGGGCTGGAATGAAAAGCGCTATAAAAAACTTTCTTGCAACCATCGGCATTTTTCTGGTTCCGATATTAAGTATTATTGCGCTTGAGCTGCTGCTTTATCTTCCGCGTTCCGGCGGTTTTTGGAACTTTATGCGCCTCACCCCGTTTTATGCCGGCATATATTTCTGGCAGAGCCAGCGTCCGGATGCGTTTAATATGGTGTCGGCGTTCGTCTTGGGCATATTTGCCGATGTTTTGAGCAGCACGCCGCTGGGTGTCAACATTGCCGCGTTTTTGTTTTTATATATCTTATCGGTATATCTTTCATCGTGGTTTAATGTCAAAAAATTTTCCTATTCATGGCTGTTGTTTTTGGCAGCAACGCTCGCCACGTTTTTATTCAAAGCACTTGCCGTCAGCATATTTTACCGTCGGCTCGTCCCGTTAAATTCCCTGCTGTTTGAAATTTTGCTGACCATCACACTCTACCCGCTCTGGGCAAGGTTTTATATCTGGGCGGAGCGCCGATACATCCATCTGGAGGAGCGTTATGAAAAAATCTAACCATAAGCTCCGCATTTTGCTCAAACGCTCGCTTGTGATGTTTAGCATCAACATCCTGCTGCTGTTTACATTGGTCGGCAGATTATATTACCTGCAAATCTATCAGGGCGAAAAATATGCGCTGATGGCAGACAGCAACCGCACCTCCAAACGCCTGCTTGTTCCGCCGCGCGGCAGCATAAACGACCGCAACGGTATCGAACTTGCCGCCAATAATCAGATTTTTCAGGCTATGCTCATCCCCGAGCAAGTGCGCAATATTGATAAAATGCTGCAAAGCATTTCCCCGATTCTCAACCTCAACGAAACCGACATCACGCGCATCAAAAAAGAAATTTCCCGCCACCGCCGATTTGTTCCGGTCAAAATCAAAGATAATTTAAGTTGGGAAGAAGTCTCCGCGCTGATGTTAATCAACCACCGCTTCCCGGGGCTGATTATAGACGAGGGGCTGACAAGATATTATCCGTTTAAGGAATACACCGCTCATCCGCTAGGCTATGTCGGTTCGGTTTCCGAGCAGGATTTGCAAAAGTCCGACGCCCCGATTTTGCAAGTGCCGGGGTTCAAAATCGGCAAATCCGGCTTTGAAAAAACCTATGATGAAAGCCTGCGCGGCACCGAGGGGATTTCAACCCTTGAGGTCAACGCCTATGGGCGTATTATGCGCGAGATAGAAAAAAAGGACGGGCTTAAGGGAAACGATTTGGATTTGACCATAGACATCCGCCTGCAAAAAGCCGCCTACGATGCTTTCGGCAATGAATCGGGCGCCGCCGTGGTGTTGGATGTGCACACCGGCGAGATATTGGCGTTTGTGTCCGTTCCGGCGTTTGATTCCAACCTTTTTGTGGACGGTATCTCGCTTAAAAACTGGACAGCCCTGCAATCTGACGAAAAAACGCCCCTGACCGACAAAGCCGTTTCCGGACAATATTCCCCGGGCTCCACGTTTAAGATTGTCGTTGCGCTGGCTGCCCTTGAAGAGGGGATAATAGATGCCAAAACCTCGGTTTACTGCTCGGGCAAAATGCAATTCGGCAACCACCTCTTCCACTGCTGGCGACACAGCGGACACGGACGGCAAACCCTTGTCGATGCCATCAAAAATTCTTGCGATATTTACTTCTATGAAGTAGCGCTCAAACTGGGCATTGAAAAAATTGCCGCCATGAGCCGCCGTCTGGGCTTGGGCACAATCTATGAACTGGGGCTGGAAAACCAAAAGCCCGGCGTTATCCCCGATAAAGAGTGGAAACGGCAAAAACTCAAAGCCCCGTGGCAGCAAGGCGAAACCGTTATCGCCGGTATCGGGCAGGGCTATGTGCTTGTCACGCCGTTGCAGCTTGCCACCATGCTCGCCCGCGTTGTCAGCGGCAAAGAAATCTCCCCGACATTTATCAAAAAAGACACGCCGGATACCCCGCAAAAATTGAATATCAAACCCGAAAACATCGCCCTTGTCAAACAGGGAATGTTTGAGGTTGTCAATGGTCTGGGCGGCACGGCAGCCCGCGCCAAACTAAAGCTCAAAAATATAAAGATGGGCGGCAAAACCGGCACAACGCAAGTCCGCCGCATCAGCCTGCAAGAACGCGCCACTGGCATCAAACGCGACGAAGATCTGCCATGGAAATTCCGCAACCACGCGTGGTTTATGGCATATGCCCCGCACGACAAACCCAAATATGCGGTTGCCGTAATTGTCGAACACGGGCGTTCGGGTTCGGGCGTCGCCGCGCCGATAGCCTCCAAGATTTTGGAAGAAGCGATTAAACTCGACATCAGATAGGAACAAAAATGAGTATCATCTTAAACAAAAATCAGGAACTGACCCTCAAAGAACGTTTTTTTAATCTGAATTTCGTTTTTATCGGCATCATCATCTTATTAGCCGCCATCGGCTGCCTCACGCTTTATTCCGCAGCCGGCGGCAACATCTCGCCGTGGGCGCTTAATCAGGCTGTCCGCTTTTGTGTCGGCTTGGGGATTATGCTGGTTGCCGCGCTCATCCAACCCGAGTTTTATTACAAAATCGCCACGCCGTTTTACATCGTCACCTTGCTGCTGCTTGTGGTGGTCGAATTTGCCGGACATACCGGTATGGGCGCGCAACGCTGGATAAACTTGGGCTTTTTCAAACTCCAACCCTCGGAGCTGATGAAAATTGCCATCGTACTCGAGCTCGCGCGCTACTTCAGCGCCACCCCGCTTGAAAAAATCAGAAGCCTCAAAGGGCTTATCATCCCCGCAGCCATTGTCGGCGCGCCGGTCGGGCTGATTATGATTCAGCCGGATTTAGGCACCTCGCTGATGATATTGTTTTGCGCTGTCGTGCTGTTTTACCTCTCCGGCGTCCAGTGGTGGAAATTCGCGCTCGCCGGTTCGGCAATTGCCGCCGCCGCGCCGGTGTTGTGGCACTTTCTGCATAATTACCAGAAAAACCGCATATTGACTTTTCTAAACCCCGAACGCGACCCGCAGGGCGCCGGCTATCACATCATACAAGCCAAAATCGCGCTGGGCTCGGGCGGGCTTTCCGGCAAAGGCTATCTTTCAGGCACGCAAAGCCACCTGAACTTTTTGCCCGAAAAACATACCGACTTCATCTTTACGATGTTTTCCGAAGAGTTCGGAATGCTCGGCGGCGCGTTTATCTTGTTCTTAAACCTGATACTCATCAGCTACGGCTATTGGTTTGCTTTCCGTATCCATAACGGCAACTACTTCGGCAAAATGGTCATTTTGGGGCTGAATACCAACTATTTTCTGTATGTGTTTATCAATATAGCCATGGTCATCGGGCTGTTGCCGGTGGTGGGCGTTCCCCTGCCCCTGATGAGCTACGGCGGCACGGTGATAATCTCGGTGATGGCAAGTTTCGGCATTATGCTCTCATTTTATGCCAACCGCGACCGCGAATTAAAAAAATAGCCCACTTGAACTCCCGCCTCGCACGCATATATTTCTCCATATCAAAACAGTTAAAGGAGAAAGATATGTTCAAAAATATAATGTTACTCGCAAGCCTCATTTTCGGACTTTCCGCCTGCGCCACATCAGAAAACTATACCGCGCAGCTAAACAGCGAAGTCGGCAAAACCGCCCCACAGCTTACTGCCAAATACGGCACACCCTCCCATGTTAAACGCCTCGCAAACGGTGATGAGATTTATTCTTATGTGAGCATAAACGAGCAGGTTCTGCCCAACCCGAACTATTATTTTAACAACGGTTTTATGACCGAAGACGAAATGTTTGCCCCGTTTACCTACGGCGGCGATGCCATCCCTGTCGGCAGCTATATGGGCGAAATCGTCACTGATTATTGCAACACCAAGTTTTACCTCAAAAACAATATCGTCACCTCATGGCAGTGGAGCGGCAATTCGTGCGTCGCGATGTAACGCTGAAAACCCTGCTGCAGATAACATAAAACCCTCGGAAAACCGAGGGTTTAAAACTGGTGCCAACAGAGAGACTCGAACTCCCGACCCACTGATTACAAATCAGTAGCTCTACCAACTGAGCTATGTTGGCGCTCAACTGAAAGCTTTTATACTGTACGGATTTGAGAATGTCAACAACATTTTTTTGTATTTAATCATTTTTTTAAATGCCGCGTTGTAACAAAAATTTAAGATTTCTCGGCGCAAAATATGTTGCAGAGAGCTAAATTTTGTGTTATATTTAAATAAAACAGATACCGTTTAAGGAGAAAGACAATGGCTGAAAGAAGAGTAAAAAGCGAAGAGGAGTTAAAACAACAGCTGGAAGACGCGCTGAAAAAGCTGCGCCCGCACATTGCCGAAGCGAAAAGCCATGAACCCTTATTAGGCAAATATGAAAAACTCGCAGCCCGTCCGGAAGAGGCAAAGGCCGTTGAAAACAAAAAAGACAAATCTAAACCGTTAGGATTGGACGGCTTGGCTAAAAAGGGCAATGCGTTGGAAAAGAAGGCCAAAGAAGCCGGCATAGATTTCACCCGCCCGAGCAAAGAAAAAGACGATAAAGCCAAAGAAGACGAGAAGAAAAAAGAGAAAGAAAAAGAGAACACGAAAAATAATCCAAAACAAAAAAGTGAAATTCTTAACACCATTTCATTGCCTCAAGGTGCCCACATTGTCGAACACGCCAACAAATGGGAAATTGTTACCAAAGATAAAAACGGGCAAGAAGTTGCAACAGACATTACCGAGGTTATGAACACAATTGACAATTATAATAAAGGCGTCAACGAGGTAAACAAGACAAGACAAGCAATGTCGCAACCGCAAATTTCCAACCAAACCAAAGAAAATGCTGTTTTACCATCATTAAAAAATCTTTACTCAGAAGAAGGCAAAGCGGTTTACAAAGCTCCGGAAAACGTTACCCCGAAAGACATTCCGGTATTCCAATCAGAAGAGCAAATGCGTGCATTTGCCAATAAAGCTTACGAATTATCAAATGCTGATAAATTGTATAAGAAATTGAACGACCGTGAAAATGATAATACGCGTTCCAAAGATGAGCAAAATTTAACACTGTCTAAACTGTCTGAACGCGGCGGGCGCTAACCCAAATAAAACCAACGGAGCACCAAGCTCCGTTTTTTATTGCCCCAATACCTCCCCATCCAAGAGTCATTGCGAGCGCAGCCGTAAGGCACAAACGCGTGGCAATCCACAGACAGGTGCGCAGCACACATAAATACCATACCCTCAAAAGATTGCCACGGCAACAAGTTGCCTCGCAATGACGCGCGTTTAAATTGTCATTGCGAGGTAAGCCGTAAGGCAATAACCGAAGCAATCCACAGACAGGTGCGCAGCACACATAAATACCATATTCTCAAAAGATTGCCGCGTCACTCCGTTCCTCGCAATGACTAGAGAAAAAGGGAGAGATTGCCACGACAACAAGTTGCCTCGCAAAGACACATTAAAAAGCAAGTGTTTTCTATTAGCGCATTACGCTCGGTATAACTATCGGATTATCACGCCCGCTCGGCTTGTTTCACTTTGTTTTTCTTAAACGGCATCAGCTTTTTAATGCCGTCATTAAGCACATCGCGCACCGAAACATTTTGAAAATCAATATTGCGCTGTGCATATTGCTGCTTGAGCATTTCTTCCATCTTAACACGCCATTGGAAATGTTTTTTAAGGCTCGCGACCAGACTGTCACGGCTGATTTCCATCTCGCCGCCTTTGTTTTTTGCAGGCGAAATATTGATGCCGCATTCTTTCAAAACGCCGCTGAATTTGCCCAAAACTTCCGGTGACAAATGCCCGAGCGCCGCCTGTTGCGGTTTTTGCCGCAGATATTCAACCATTTTCTTGCGGTTTGCCCTGTCGCCAAACAGCGGCAACATCTGTTCCAATTCCGCCATAACTTGCGGGTCAGTTCTTTCACCGCGTTTTTGGCTGCGGTTCATTTGTTTAACCAAGTGGAATAAATATTTTTCGGGCTGATTAGTCTGCCAGTCGCGCGCAATAGCGTTTCTGTCGTTTTCACGCGACTGCCGCCACAAAAGTTTTTGCTCTTCAGAAAGTTCACCGCCCCGTGCCAATTTAAGCAGTTTCTCGCGCAGCCCGCGGTTTTCCGCCATCGCTTTGACGGTTTCCGCCGAATATCCGAGTGCCAGCATCGTCACGCTGAAATCAAGCAGCTCAACTGTTTCTTGTTCTTCTTTTGCCGCCTGTTTTTGTTCGTTTTTGATAAAATCTTTTACCTGGTCATTGCCGTTCAAAAGCTCTCTGGGCAGCCGGTCTTGATAGCGGGTTTTAATCCATTCGGGAATCTGCCGCCAAATATCATAATGCGCGCTGTGGCGGGAAACGATTGCGGTCAATACGTCCTCGGGCACATTGCTTGCCGTCGCTCTCCGATAATCATCCGGATAGTTCGCATATAAAAATCTTTCAAAATCGCTCGAGTTGACAGACATAACACGTCTCCTGCCATAAATTTCTAATCTTATAAACAGTATAACACAGATTATTATGCACTGCAACAAAAAAGCGCAAACAAAATCCCCCAAATTCAGCTAAAAGCAGAAATTGGGGGATAATGTTACAAATTGTCTATCTTACGCGCCTCGTCAAGCATTTTATCATAGCTCTGCGAGCTGCGAACAATGAAGACGAGTATCAGCACCACTGCCACTCCGGTTGCTATGTAGATAAGACTGTTGAGCTCATACAACTGCCCCAGTTTGAGAACAAGCAGCGAGTAGATAAACCACTTGATGCTCTGTTCTTTGAGGTTAAACTTGCCGAAACAGTCCAGAATGGCTGTAATAACGGCAAGCACAATACCGACCGGAGCTAATATGATACCCACAATCTCCGGAACGATAGTGGATAAGATAAACATAAGGACAACTCCGAAAAAGAATGTCCAAGAGAAAAGATTTCTCCAATTTTCCATAACACAATTATATTTAAGTTATACATTTTCTAAAAAAGAGAATACCACATTTTGAGAATTGATGCAACACTTTTTACAAAAAAAATTCTCCACTCCCCTGCGTGTCATTGCGAACGTCGCAGCGTCAGCTGCACAAGCGCGTGGCAATCCATAAACTGGTGACACAGTCACACTCCAGTATGCCATACTCTCGCGAAATTGCCACGTCGCTCTGCTCCTCGCAATGACGCAATTACCGCAAATCATTACACATATCTATTTCGTACCATATAAAAACCAGCGCAGTTTAGCCTTTGACAATGACATTGCCGCACGCGTTGCCGGTGTTGAGCTTAACGCGTTTAACATCATAAAGTCGTGAATAACGCCGTTAAACCGCACCGCAATCACCGGACACCCTGCCTCATCAAGTTTCCGTGCATATTCCTCGCCCTCATCGCGCAACACGTCGTTTTCGCCCGTAATCACCAGCGCCGGAGGCAAATCTTTCAGCTCATCAAGCGTTGCCATCAAGGGGCTCGCCTCTTTCGCCTTGCGCTTTTCTTCATCCGGCAGATATTGATTCCAAAACCATTTCATCGCCTCTTTGGTGAGCCACGGTCCGTTTTCAAACGTTTGGTACGATTCGGTGTCAAATGCCGCCGATGTGACCGGATAGAGCAACAGTTGGAAGCAGATTGCAGGCTTTCCGCCCCGCTCTTTAGCCATCAGCGCCATCACGGTCGCCATATTGCCGCCCACGCTGTCACCGGCAACCGCCAGATGTTTGGTATCAAGCCCATATTCGTTGCCATGTTCGGCAATGTATTGCAGCCCTTTAAACAAATCTTCCGTAACTTGCGGAAACTGCCCCTCCGGCGCTTGCGTATAAATCGGAAACACCACGCCCGCCGGAATATCCGCCGCCAGCTCCGAGATAAGCCGCCGGTGCGTCACGTCATCGCCCATCACCCAGCCGCCGCCGTGAATATAATATATCACCCCGACCTCGCCGGTTAAACCCGCAGGTTTAACAAGCAGCAGCTTGAGCTTGCGCCCCTCGCCGACCGGCACATCAATTTTTAAGGCGGTCACTCCCGGAACTTCCGCCTCGGTTTTCTGCACGTCCAAAAGCACTTGGCGCGCCTCTTGCGGCGTCAGCTCATACAAAGGCTTGCCGCCTTTTTCGTTCAGATTATCAACAAATATCTTAACGTCACGAAACAACTTTTCTTTTGCCATATCAAAATCTCCTTTTCTCCCTCCAAAATAGGATGCCGAAACCCGTTTTCAAGCACCTGAAAAAGATTTAAAATGCGGCAAGAAAAACCTCCCCATCCCCTAACCCCTTCCTCCACGGGAAGGGGAACCCCTTACCGCCCACACCTCCCCATCCCTAGAGAAAGGGCCCCCCTTACCGCCCACACCTCCCCTTCCCTCGGCGAAAGGACACACTCCTTAAACCTCCCCTTCCCTCGGCGAAAGGACACGCTCCCTAAACCTCCCCTTCCCTGGAGGAAGGGGTAAGGGGGATGGGGACAACATCTCATCCTTATTTTCGCTCGTTAAATTTTTCTGGACTCTTACTCAAAACTGTGCTATACATATCTGCAAAATCAAATTATTTAGATATATGGATAACAATTTTTGGAAAAACAAACCTCTTTCTGATTTCACGGAAGAAGAATGGGAAGCCGTCTGTATGCGCTGCGGCAAATGCTGTTTATTCAAGCAAGAAGAAAACAATCACATCTGTTTCACAAACCAAATGTGCGACGGATACGATTTCAAAACCGGCTGTTGCTCGCGTTATGCCACACGCTTGTGTATGTTTTGCGTCAAAGTAGATATGCACCTGCTCCAAACCGAACCGGAACTTCTGCCCGAAACCTGTGCCTATCGGCTGTTATTGGCGGGCAAAGAGCTCCCGGACTATCATCCGCTTGTCAGCGGCAATCCGAACTCCGCACACGAGGCAAAACAGACCGTGTTGGAAATTCCGAACATCCATTCCGTCACCGAAATAGATGATTTGCTGCACCAGTTCGATGAAACTCTGAAAGATGAGAACTGCCCCGCAGAAAAAAGAATGGGATTGCTTGACAAGATACAGAAATTGAAGCCTGTTCATATTGCCAAATATCCTATTCCGTAACAAAAACCACAAACAGAAAAACAGCCCCGCAAAGGAGCTGTTTTTTTGTTTGATGATGAGTAAAGGCTGTTATTCAAACGAGCCGTTGCGCTCACGCAAGGCTTTAAGCCCCATGGCTGCCAGAGCAACGCTCGCTGCAATGCCGGCAATAACAACAGAAACGGCGGCTGCATCCATATAGCCTTTGCATCCGCAAATCAAAAACGCAACTATTGCCACCGCTGCAATACCCACAAATACCCACCAAGCCATTTCGAGTTTTCTATTCATACACATTCGGATTTTTTAAAGAGGAGATGTCCTTTAGCACCATATCCGCCCTCTGAAACGAAATGAAACAAAATACCGTGCGAAAACTCCCTTAAACGAAACCCGCTTAAAAAACTCAACACAGTAATATCATAATTCTTAAAATACATTTAGATTATATCACACTTTCCCGCAAGGTGCAAGAAAAAAAGCCCGAAAGAAATCAATCTCTCGGGCATGTAGGCAAACGGCTTATTTCAGCTTATTGTATTCTTCATCCGTCACCGGCTCAAGCCATTCGCTGGTCGCTCCCTCCGCCGGAACAGCCAGCGCAATATGTGTAAACCAACTGTCTTTTGCCGCTCCGTGCCAGTGTTTAACCTCTGCCGGAATATGAACTACATCGCCGGCTTTAAGCTGCTGCGCCGGTTTGCCCCATTCCTGATACCAGCCGCGCCCGCTGACAACCATCAAAATTTGCCCTCCTTTGTGGTGAATGTGCCAATTATTGCGGCATTTGGGTTCAAACGTCACATTTGCAGCCTGAACACCCTCTGAAGACAACGGCTGCAGATAGCTCTTGCCGATAAAATATTTAGCATATTCGGTGTTTTCCGTTCCAAACCCGAACAAAACGCCCTTTGCCCCCGTTTCTCCGGCAATCTCCAAAATGGCTGCCACTTGCTCATCGGTTAGTCCGTTATGCTTTCCGATAGTGATATGGCTGTTTAACTGGCTTTCCACCCCCTCACGCGAGGCAAGCATCGCAATTGTCGCAAGCTCGCGTGTCTGCCAATCCAGATTATCGCGGGCAAAAATATCGCCAAACAAATGCGCTTTCAGATACTCATCAATCGCCGGTGCAAATTCAAACAACTTGCCTGTAACCGGTCCGCCGACAAGTTTGGTCTGGTTTTCCGTACCATAATCAAGGCTGTTTCCCTCGGGCTTGGCACTCGGCAATGCGCCCGCATTGTCTTTATTGCCACGCTCTTCTTCAAGCTGCATCAGGGTATTCAACGCATTCAGGCTGCGCGGAAAACCGCAATAGGCATACGCCTGCACCAACAGCTCTTTAAATTCATTCATGCTCACGCCGTTATCAAGCCCCTTGGCGAGTGCTTGTTTTAAACCATCCTGATTGCCGCGCGCCGAATATGCCGCCGCCTCGGCAATAGATTTTTGTTTCAAAGTCAACACATTTTCTGCCATCGCATTACCTCCCAAAAATAACATTGTCCCTGCCATAAACGTTGTCAAAACCTTATGTAGCATAATATAACTCCTGATAAATAATAACTTAAAAAAACTTTATCGGCTTTTGTAAAAAATACTATAATTTTTAGAGTATACTCGAAGTCAAGCTTTATTTTGCAATTTTTCCACAAACGGCAATAGCACCATCTTTACGCCAAAAACACATTATCACCATTAAAAAAAGCTCCCCCTTAAGGGGAACTGTTATGCAGGTGCTGCTAGCACTGGTGGCAGCGGCGGGACTCGAACCCACTGCCCACAGTTTAGGAATCACCAGGCACCCACATTTATACAGCTTTACCAAACAAAATAAGCATTGACAAATCAATATGTTATAATTAAAGTAAGTTTAAGCAAAAACACTTAAAATTTATCAAATTTAACATAAAAAGTGACCCCAGAGTGACCCTGAAAGAAAAACATAAGGATAAATAAAATGGAAAGAAAAAACTTTACAGAAAGTTTTATCAGCAAACTTTCTCCTGCTGATAGCAAGATAAAACGTTATGAAATTTATGATGAAAAAATAAAAGAACTCTGCTGCCGCATAACTGATAAAGGCAAAAAAAGTTTTTATATCCGAAAAAAGCTAAACGGCAAAGCTGTAAGAGTACATCTAGGAGATTATCCTGTAATGACAGTTGAAAATGCCAGAAAGGCTGCTCAAAGTAATTTAAATATAATGGCAACAGACAAAAATCCGAATGATGAAAAGAAAAAGCTCTCTAAAACCACAACTTTAAAAGCATTAGCCGAAAAATACTTTAACAACCACGCCAAAATACACACGAAACCCCGCACCTATCAAGAAAATCTAGGAGTCTATAATCGTTATTTAAAAAAGTGGGATAATCGCATTGTCAACAGTTTTACCAGAGGCGAAATTGAAGAATACATTATAACCTTATATAAAGAAAAAGGCAAATTCGTAGCAAACAGCGCCTTAGTTTTGTTGCGCCATATGTTTAATAAAGGAAATGAATGGGGATTAGAATTACCTAACCCAACATTAGGCATAAAAAAATATACTATAAAATCCCGCGAGAGATTTTTAAGTTCAGATGAAATCAGACGTTTCATAAACGCAGTAATCGCCCACCCTGATAATATCGTAAGTTCTTACTTTTTATTATCACTATACACAGGACAACGGCGAACAAACGTTTTATCTATGCGGTGGGATTGTATAGATTTTGCCAACGAAATATGGCGAATTAAAGAAACTAAAAACGGCGACCCGCTTAATGTACCATTAGTCACACAAGCATTAGAAATATTACACACACTACGCAAAACAGCAACATCCGAATGGGTATTTCCAAGTAAATACAGCAAATCAGGACATATAGAAGAACCTAAATACGCCTTAAAAACGATTCTAAAAAATGCAAACATAACCGATTTCCGAATCCACGACATCAGACGAACGTTAGGCAGCTATGAAGCCATCACAGGAGCAAGCTTGCAAATTATCGGTAAATCACTCGGACACAAAAGTACCCAAGCAACTGAAATTTATTCACGGTTAACAATGGACCCAGTCAGAGAAACCCAACAAAAAGCCTGCGACAAAATAACCCAATACGCCCAACAAACACCAAAGGATAAGTAAAATGAATAAGACAGCAGAAATTACATACACCCAAGAAGAAGTAGAGGGATTTTTAGATATAGGACAAAATAAGGTACAAGAGAAAGATAATCAGATAAAAGAATTATCTGAAAAAAATCGTTTGCCACGACAAAAAGGAGCAAAAAAAGCTGCCGAAGTAAAACAACAACAGAAAAAATGGTTTTATGAGAATATATGGAGTCCTGCTTATGATGAGGGGATAACGTTATTGGAAAACATCATAAGGTATGGTGTGAAGAAAAATCTTTATACAAGAAAGGACGGCTTTCTTTTTTTCAACGGCGTAAAAAAGTCTGAAAATACATTAAAAAAATGGCACACAGAATTTAGAAAAAGAAAAAAAGGTAAGTAACTAGCTAGTTGCACATTTTTACGCAATTAGCTTGCTAGTGGCTTGTTTGCACAGTTGATTTTATGTTTTTCTCCGATACAGTCATTTTCAGAAATCATTGACGCGGTTTGTCAATGATAAATAATTTTTAGGAGAGATGCACATGACAGAGAAACTGTTAAACACATCCGAAGCTAGTCAATATCTTGGCGTTACGCGAGATACATTGGCTGTATGGCGAACAACCAGACGATATGAACTGCCGTATATAAAAGTCGGACGACTTGTTAAATACAGGTTATCTGACTTAGATAAATGGCTTAATCAACGCACGAAGGAAAAAAGCGATGAATAATGTAAATATAAAAAATGAGTCCGCGCTGCTGGAACAGAACGAACTCTCGTATTATCAAAATCAATACTACGCTGATAATACAAAAGAAAATGAAAACTTGCAAGCTTTTTGTGAAGAATGCAAAATTTATGACCTAAAATCCTTTATGGAATTGAAGTTACACCATCCCGCAACACTACTTGACCCGATTATTTCAGAAGGTAGTTTATCAATGTTGCATGCTTTTCGTGGCATTGGCAAAAGTTTCTTTGCGATGTCATTAGCATTAGCGGTAGCAAATGGTGGTAAATTTTTGCGGTGGAAAGCTCCTCACCCCGCAAAAGTATTATACGTTGACGGAGAAATGTCCGCTTTCACATTACAAGAACGCTTTACTAAATTGTCGGGATGTTCTTTATTTGCGGATAAAAAAGCCGATTATACCCAAAATCTCTTTTTATTCGCGGCTGATGTGCAAACATTTCCCTCAATAAATATTGAGAAAGCCGAAATTAAGCATGCAATAGAGCAAATGATTGAAGAGAATGAGATTAAGCTGGTTATTTTTGATAACATTTCATCTTTAACCACCATAGATGAGCTGGATTCTGCGGCTTGGCTACCTATTCAAGAATGGCTAATCAGTTTACGCAAAAAGAATATTGCCGTTCTATTAATACACCACTCTGGTAAAAATGGCGGTCAACGTGGTATTTCTAAACGAGAGGACATACTGGACTTGGTTATTTCACTAAGAGATACCACTAAAAAGCCCAAAGACAATAAAAAAACATCGTCTAACAAACCCCAAAATCTAGAAGATATTGACGAAGAAGATGATGATTGTTTTGGCGGCAAATGTCAGGTGATGTTTGAAAAAAATCGCAATATTGGCGGTAAAAACAAACTAACCAACTTCGGCATCCAGTTGCTAGATATGGATGACGGCTCTATTATGTGGGCTGACATCTACGCTGTTGTCAAACAACTGAAAGAAGATGGATTAAGTTGTCGGAAAATTGAAGAGCTGACAGGTATTTCAAAATCCAGAGTATCTGAAATCTATCATAATTATTAGCAACAACTTATACTGTCCACCTACTTATATATAAAGTAGGTGGACAGGTTATAAAAGGGTTTTAAGGGACAAAGAATCTACTTATGGTCTTAATGATTATTTAAATATTGATGTTTTAACTTATATTTATAAGTTGACAACAGTACTTTTTGTACTAAAATAGTTAACAAATAGTAAATATTTTAAGGGCTAAAAATATGAGTTTGTTTGATGATGTTAGAGTTAGCGATTTGCCATCAAAAATAGAATATAATAGTATATTGAATGCAATTATTGAGGTTAGGTTTACATCAGACAGACCAGCTGAATTAATTGTATGGCCTTTATATGAAGCTTTAAAAGAAAAATTTAACATTCCACAAATTACTCCATATGGACAAGTGCCGCGTGAAGTTAGAGCTAGCAATCCCGATTTTGCTGGACAAATTCTTTATACTATACCAAGCAAAGACTTTACTTATACCATAGGAATTGGCGATGGGATATTTCGTATGGAATTAGGTAATTTTAAATATAATACATGGAAAGAATTTATAGAGGGTTTTGATCATATACATAATATTATTCAGCAAAATATAACTGGAATTACTCGAGTTGGAGTAAGATATGTAAATATTTTTAATACCCCAGCTTCCGATGTTGAAAACTTCACATTTGATTTTAAAGTAAAAAATAAAAGTTTACTTGATTATGCTATGCAATCTGTTTTTGAATTTCCTATTGATGAACGAAAAGCCAGAGTTTCAGTCGTAAATCGCGTAAAATATAAGTATTTTGATGATGATGGAAATTCACAATCAGGAGGTGATGATGCGTTAGCTATTGATATAGATGTTGTATATAATAAAAATATTGATAAAAACAATATAATTGATATTATAAATTATAGCCATTTATCAGTGAAGAAAATATTTTTTGGAATGTGTACAGAAAAATTCAAGAATCAAGTTTTAAAACCACAAAAGGAGAATATTTAAGATGTCAAGCATAGCTCCAACGGATAATGGTTCTTATGATGCAGATATTTTAAAGGAATTAGAGCGTCCTATTGTGTGTTGCTATTCTTCTGAGCATATTGGCAATGAAGCTTTACAATGGAGAAAAATATACCAGAATTACGTTAGAAATTTAGATAATTCACTGATGATTTATACTAAAATGAATGATAATTATGAGGTTGTCTCTGAAATTCAAAAAGTGGATATAACAAGCAATATTTTAAATATGTTTGAAATGTTACGGGATAAAGGGGATTATTACATATATTTAAGTAATAGGTTGCATAATATATTAGAGGATGAACCAGAACTTTCATTGAATGATAAATCATTCGTTGGTTTGTATAATTTTTCGCAACTAGATAGTTTTAAACTATATAATTTTTCATTACAGATAAGTGAAGAGGGTAGAGCAAACTTACAAAAAACATATAAAAATGGTTTTGTTTTTATAGAGTTTTTAGAAGATAATAACATTTTTTATAATATTATGGTTAAAAACAAAGATATTACGAATTTGGGTACTTATAATGACTTTTTTAAAGACTTTTCCGAAAATCTTATCTTGGCCTAGAAATGAAACTTTATCAGATGACCAACACATTATAAGACATTGCCGAATTGATGAAGAGCAAGGAGAGATAGGTCTTGATGCATTTAAATTGCGTAAAAAAGATATAGAAGAAGCTCAAAAAAAGAAGAAAAAACCTTGTATTTCCGCGCAATGGTGGGAATACTGGCAGAAAAATATAGATAAAGTGATAAGAGCTTTGCAAAAATGTAAAATAGAAATCAACGAAAGAAGCAGGCTTTGTTGTGTTAGTGTTAGCAGAATAAAGAATGTAGGAAAAAAGTATGATATGGATTTAGATGTCATTCACACAGGTAAAGGGCATACAGGCATTTTTAATGTGCGTAAAGATGAATATAAATTTAAAAGGGATATGATGTTAGAGGCAAGAAAGAATATTTTAGAAATTCCAAAGAAAGACAGATAAAATTCTTTTTCCGAATAAAAATATCCTAGATATGCATACCTTTACAAGTACATGTATTTTTTAACCCCATTTTAACCAAAAATCCATTGACAAATTCCACTTTTGTTCTTATCCTATCCTTGCACTTTGAGAAAGGTGCGGAGCTGTCGTAGGCTTCTTTATTGCTCACGGTGTCGGATAACATCGTTAGTTATCTTTATGGTAACACATATCCCCGACTGTAAAAGGTCGGGGAGCTTTTAGCGTATGTCCAAAGGTGTCTTTATCTCTGAAATAACACCTGAAAGGCTAAAAGAATCATTTTGAGCAATATGATTTACGAACTCTCCGACCGCCTTATCTTAAAGGTGGTTTTCTTGTTTTTGAACTATCGGAGGGCAATCGCCATGAAAAAATCGTATTTTTTACCACTCATCACCTTATTATTCGCAAGCGCCGCGTTCACAAACGTGTATGCAACAGATAAAGCTGTCGCACCAAAAGCCAAAGTTAAACTGATTGTCACAGAAGTTTTAGACGGCGATACCATAAAAGGTGTTATAGACGGAAAAAATTATGCAACAATTCGCCTAGCAGACATTGATTGTCCAGAATTTAGTAAAAAATCAAATGGAAAATTATCCAAACAAGCAACTGAATGGAAAATGTTACCAGATGAAATCGTTGAGCAAGGTAAGAAATCTAAAACAAAGCTAAGCAGTCTGCTAAAATTGTATGAAGAAGAAATTTATTTTACGGAAACACCAGAAAAAGTATGCAAAACAGGCAATGGCGACAGATTGGTCGGCATAGTTTACGCCAAAGACATCAACGTCAACGACTTTATGCTAAAAGAGGGAAAATGCCGCCCGTTTAGTTGTGCGGATAAGTAATTCTATTGCAATATCTCACAAGGACAGTAAATAATGATAGGTAGTTTTGCAAAACCATTACGGATGTATCTAAAACACCAGGATGAATTAGCCAAGCAATCAGCCGTTGCGAAAAAATCCGTTGTATCTGGTGTAACATCACAACAGCAAATAGATACACCAACTCATACGACACAAGAGCCATTATCTTTTTTTGAACTAATTATTGTTCTGCTGATTGTTTATCTGTTTTTTAAGGTTGTTATAAAGTTTCTTGTGTGGACGACAACGACAATAGGGCTATGGCTAGAAAAGAAAACAAATAAGACTAACGCAGATAAGGAAATTCAGAATGAATAAATATAAAGAGTTCCTAGAAAATAATTGTGGTGTTGTATTAGGAATAGTGGTATTTCTAAGCCTCATTTCTATATATTTTTACAACACACGTCTGCAAAAAATCTATGATTTTGAAGTTATTGACGGCGATACTGTTAAAATCTATTTTGAAAAATGGAATGGTAATCTGAACACGGTACAAAATGTCAGATTTTTAGACATTGACTGCTATGAAATAAGACGAACAGATAAAGCACGTCAACAAGCTCAAAAAGCGGGTATAACAGTTGAAGAAGTTGTAAAGATTGGCAAAGAATCAAAGCAAATCCTAGCAGATTTATTAAATAGACACAAGCAAGAACTCTATTTCAAAGGCAAATACCTTCCGCATTATGACGGTTGGGGTAGGCTTTTAGGAACTCTTTATATCAAAGACTTAAACATCACGGACTATATGATAGCTGACGGCAAGTGCTTAAAAGGAGAATAAAAGTGCGTAAAGCTAAAAAAATTTTATCATATGCTACCATATTCATATTGCTAATTGTTGGACACATCTGTTACGCAGATGAAGATTTACTCAGAGTTAAAGTGAAATCAGTATATGCGATTGATGAAAAAACAATAGCAGGAATCATTGATAAAGATTATGTAATTATTACACTAGATGGCGTTAATTGTAATCTTTATACTGTGCAAATGGCTGGGAATCTTATCCCGAGTATTCCCATTGGAGTTGCCCTAAATTATATAGATAAACCAAGAAGGATTTTAGAGAGTATTATAGAGGAACATCCTAATAATTTATATTTGAAGGTTACATCAAAATATACAGCCTCAAAACGTCCAGAAGATTTACAGAAAAAAGTAAAAAAAATGTGTGCGAAACGATATACAGTTTTCAGCTACCCTTATTGTGTAACAGAATATTACGCGGGGATTCTTTATGCTAATGAGCTAAATGTAAATGAATACATATCTAAACAAAGAATTTGCCAAAACAATAAAGTGGGTTTGGAGAATAAAACAAGAAGAACTAATGTAGGAAGATATAAATGGAGATATAATGACTAAATCCCCCAAAGAAGATATAGCCGAAGTCTATCAAACAGAAACTCATCCGATATTAGATGATGAGGACAGAGTAGGTGAAATGAACAAAAATCAGCGAGAATATATGTCTTTATTTGATAATCCAGAAGACTATGAGAATGAAATCGCCGAATATGATGACTATGAACCTGATGATTATGTAGATGATGTAGCTCTTGATGATGTCGTTTATGCTGAGGAAAATAAAGAGCTTGAAATAACAAACGAAGATTTAACAGAAGACGTGATAAAAAGGCAAATGCGTGAAATTTTGCAAGCAAATTATCCCAAAGCAAATTTGGATGAGATTTTTTATTGGATGCGGTTGTTGCGCCAAAAATATGGTATAAGCATCGTTCCTAATGATGTTTTCACAAGAGAGATTTGGCTGGATAACTTCAAAAAAGCAACATCATCACAAAAAATAACAATGTTGTTAAAGGCTGTTAAACAAAAGATTTCTGATTTATTTAAACGCGATGACATAGATATTCCCTTTTAAGCAATCTGTTCTGTCCAGTATATTATATATAAATATACTGGACACAGACAGTTGAGGGGTTAAAACTAAAATCCCGAGGGCATCTAATCTCTAATAAACCGTGATATACATATCCCTATCCCCTTTTTGTAAATAGGGGGGGGAGTGTATGACGTTAAAAACTAACAAAGTGGTAAAAGTAACACCATTATACCAATAAACCAACAAAATACAGCTCACCCGATATGCTTTCTGATAAAAAATCGTTATAAAACAATTACAAAATACCGCACGCTTTCCAAACAGGTGTTACTTTTTATTTCTGTTTTGTTAATTAAAACCCGATAACTATGCGTGAGTTGTTAATTTTTTACTGACATTTAACCGACGTCTAATCGGCAATTTGCCACTATCACCCGCCTTTTATCTTTCAAAAATAAAAAAAATACGTCTGCAAATGAGTATTTTTTTTAATCTAATTGAAAGGTAAAACAATGTGTTGTACAGTAAAAGTTGAAATAGATATTAACGACTACATCGCCTTATTAAACGACCGCAGAGATTTTGTGGCAAGCCATTATGACTGGAAAATTCCTGACTGTTTATGGGATTATTTTTGCGATATGATAGAAACTTGCGGTATATCAGGCAATACCAATCCGTCATACGTAGTAGATAACGCCATCATCAACGGCGACTACGGCGATTTTGATAACTACAAACACCCCAACGAATCAGACGACAATTTCATCCGCCGCGTCATAGACGATGCTTTTTATATCAATAAGGAAGAGAGAATTGTTTGTTTCTATCTCTAAATCAGAGGTAGAAACGTTTACAAACTTTAACAAAAATATATTTCAAAAGTGACCCAAGAGTGACCCTGAGAAAAATGAAAGGGTTAGACGAAAAATCTAACCCTTTGAAAATATTGGTGGCAGCGGCGGGACTCGAACCCACTACCCACAGTTTAGGAAACTGTTGCTCTATCCTGATGAGCTACGCCGCCAACCTGCCCCCTTTTATAACGGCAGCCGCAGAATTTTGCAAGCATAAATTTCACTTGCGACATTAGATTTTTCGTCCTAAAATAGCCGAGCACCACGGGAGAACCTTATGACAAAACTAATTCGCCGCCTTTTTATCTTTTGCTCGCTACTCGCCGCCTTGCTTCTGGCATACGGCTTATACGAGCCATACACGCTCCAAACCGCACATTATACGCTAAATAACCCCGAGCTTGCCGGCATCAAAATCGCTTTTGCCGCCGACTTTCACATCGCCCCTGATGATACCAAACGGCTGGAAAAAACCATCTCCGCCCTTAACCGCGAACAGCCGGACATCATCATCCTCGGCGGCGACTATGTCAAAGGGCACAAACAATATACATCAATGCCTGTCGCAGACATTGCCGCCCGCCTTGCCAAGCTGCAAGCGCCCGCCGGCATATATGCCGTTTTGGGCAATCACGATATCTGGTACGGCAAAGACGCCGTCACCGCCGCCCTGCAAAATCACAACATCACCGTATTAGACAATCAAAACCGCCGGATAAAAATCAAAAATCATAACTTAACCATCGTCGGAATCAGCGACCTCGCCACCGACAAGCCGGATTTCATCAAAGCCTTTCGGAATGCCGCCGCGCCCGCCGTTTTAATAACCCACTCGCCGGATACTTTTCCCGAAAGTCCCAAAACCGCGCTCACCCTTGCCGCACACACCCACGGCGGGCAAATCCGCCTCCCGTTTATCGGCGCGCCGGTCGTCAACTCCGCTTACGGACAGCGCTATAATAACGGGCTCATCTCTGAAAACGGCAAAACAATGATTGTCACCCAAGGGCTCGGCACCAGCATTTTGCCGCTGCGTTTCAACTGCCGTCCGGAAATTGTGGTGGTTACGTTCCGATAATCCTACATAGCGGCTTTCATAAGCTCTTTGGCATAATCGCTCTGCGGGGCATTAAAAATCTCTTGCGCTGTCCCTTGCTCCACAATCTTGCCGTTGCGCATCACCGCCACCTCGTGCGCAATCGCCCGCACCGCCCGCATATCGTGCGAGATAAACAGATAAGCGATTCCCGTTTCGCGCTGAATCTTTTTCAATAGGCGGATAATCCCTGCCTGCACTGTCACATCAAGCGCCGAGGTCGGCTCATCCAAAATCATAATTTTCGGCTCAACTGCCAACGCCCGCGCAATGGCAATCCGCTGCCGCTGCCCGCCGGAAAATTCGTGCGGATACTGGCTCAAAATCTCCTCATCGCCCAGCCCCACGGCTTTTAACACCTGCATCACTTTGTCTTGCTGTTCGCTCTTGGAAAGTTTCGGAAAATGCACCTTAATCCCCTCGCCGACAATCTCGCCGATTGTCATCCGCGGGTTCAGCGAATTATACGGGTCTTGAAAAACCACCTGCACATTTTTGCGAAAATCTTTTTCATTTTGAATATGCACGGACTTTGCCGTCAAAATCTCCCCGCGGTATTTAATCAGATTCGCCAGACACATCCCGAGCGTCGTTTTCCCCGAGCCCGATTCGCCGACCACCCCGAGCGTTTTGCCCTCATAAAGGGAGAGCGAAACATCGTCTACCGCTTTTATTTCTTTAACCGCCCTGCCGAACAGATTTTTCTTTATCGGGAAAACAACCGAAATATGCCGCGCCTCCATCAGCTTGCGCGCCTTAAAATCTTCATTCGCTGCGGTTTTGTTAAACGCCGCCAGCAGCTCTTTGGTATACGGATGTGCGGGCGCGTTAAAAATATTGCCGACTGTTCCCTGCTCCACAATCACCCCTTGGCGCATCACGATAACGCGGTTGGCAATTTTGCGCACCACGTTCAAATCATGCGAGATAAAAATCACCGCCATATTGAGCTTGTTTTTAAGCCGCAGGATAAGCTCTAAAATCTGTTTTTGCACGGTCACATCCAGCGCCGTTGTCGGCTCGTCGGCAATCAAAATTTTCGGATTATTCGCCACCGCCATCGCAATCATCACCCGCTGCCGCTGCCCGCCGGAAAGCTCAAACGGAAACGCGTTCATACGCTCCTCGGCATTTTCAATTCCGACCATCCGCAGCAAATAGCGCGCCCGCGCATAGGCTTTTTTCTCCGACACATTTTTATGCACGCTGATAACCTCGGCAATCTGCGCTCCGACTTTCATCAGCGGGTTAAGCGAGCTCATCGGCTCTTGAAAAACCATACTGATTTTATCGCCGCGAATCTGCTGCCACTCTGCCTCGGAAAGAGCGGTCATTTCCCGCCCCTCAAATTCAATTGAGTTTGTGCTTTTATACAAAACTTTCTTCGGGTCAATCAGCCCCATCAGCGACAAAGCCGTCACCGACTTTCCCGAACCCGATTCGCCGACAATTGCCAGCACTTCGCCCTCATAAACTTCAAAACTGCTGTTATACACCGCCGAAAACAGCCCGCCGTCTTCGCGGATAAAGCGTACATTCAAACTTTTGACATCTAAAACCGGTTCGCTCATCTTTTCCTCTTATCCATCGCGTCACGCACGCCCTCGCCGATAAAAATCAGCGCCGTTAAAAGCATTGACAACACAAAAAAGACGCTCAACCCAATCCACGGCGCTTGCAGATTATCTTTGCCCTGCCGCACCAAATCGCCGAGAGATGGATAGTTATACCCGAGCCCCAAGCCCAAAAAATCAAGAGCCGTCAGCGCCACCACCGCACCGGCAAGAATAAACGGCACAAACGTTACCGTCGTCACCAACGCATTAGGCAGGATATGCCGCCACATAATGCGAAAATTGCTGACACCGACAGCCTTTGCCGCCTTAACATATTCAAAATTGCGCGCCCGCAAAAACTCTGCCCGCACCATACCGGTCAGCTCCGTCCAAGAAAACAGCAGCAAAATCAGCAATAACGTCCAAAAACTCGGCACAAACACGCTCGCCACGATAATCAGCACAAACATCTGCGGCATTGAATCCCATATCTCGATAACGCGTTGCAACACAATGTCTACCTTGCCGCCGAAATACCCCTGCAGCGCCCCCACGGCAACGCCGATAAGCGAAGAAAGCAAAGTCAAAAGAAAAGCAAACGCAAACGACAGCCGAATGCCATACAAAAGCCGCGCCAAAATATCGCGCCCTTCTTCATCCGTCCCGAACCAGTGCCTTTTAGACGGCGCTGCCGGAAACGGCTCGTTCAATTCATAATCCACCGTATTATACGAAAACTCCACAGGCGGCATAACCATATACCCCTCCGCCTCAATATTGCCGCGGATAAACGGGTCTTTATAGTTTGCCTCGGTCGGGAAATCGCCGCCGAACCGCGCGTCGGTATAAACTTTGACAATCGGAAAAAAATATTCGCCCTGATATTTTAACACAATCGGCTTATCATTGGCAATCAGCTCTGCAAACAACGACAAAACCAACACTATCCCTAAAAAAAACAGTGCCGCCCATGAACGTTTATTTTTAATATATCTGCCCGACTGCATAAAATTTTATAAATCCAACAGTTACCGTTGTTAAAGAGCTAACACGGTTTTCAGGTTTTGACAAGTGTTTAATCACTAATTAACCGGATTTTCTTCTGCCGAAGCCGTTGTTTCTTCCGCAACTGCATTCCCCTCAATATTTTGTTCCGGATTTACCTCCACCGGTGCTGCCGTTTCAGACTGCGGAGTATCGCTTGCCGCCTCTGCCGCATTCTCCACCGGAGCTGCTTCTTCTGCATCCGCCGCCAGTTTGGCATTTTCTTCCACAATCGGGGCAGCCGACTGTTCCTCTGCGGGTTCTGTTGCCGCGCCCTCTGTGCTTTCTGCCGCTGTTTCCGCTATGACGGATTCAACATTTTCCGCCTGTGGCGTTTCTGTTGTTTCCGCTGGTTCAGAAACTGCCTCTGGCTGCGATTCGACAGGTTGTGCCGCCTCTTGTGCCGGTTCAGTAACATCTTGCGGCACAGCCTGTTCTTGCGGCTTTTCTGCTAAAACTTCTTGCGGCTGTTCAACGTTCTCCGCCTGTTGCCCAACAGTTTCTGCCGGCTGTTCCGCAACAGTTTCCGTCGGTTCGGCTGTATCTGCCTGCGGTTCTGCTCCGGCGGTTTCCGGCTGGCTTTCCGCAACTTGCGGCTGTGCGGGTTCGCTGACCGGCTCGGGCAAAGGTTCTTCCGTTTGCGCCTGCGGTACTTCTTTTACCGGATTAGGCGTTTTGACTTCCGGCAAAGGCTTGCTTTCTTCCTTAACCTGCTCGCGCCATTTTTGATAATACGGGCTCTTTTTCCGAAATTCCTCATACCAGTCGCGGTAATCCGCCGCGATATTCGTAATCTTGCTGCCGCGGATAACCGAGTTGTTGACCAGATTCTGTTTTAAGTTCAGCGCCTCTTCGGTAGACATTTTCATATTGTCAATCGTATAGCAGTGCTGCTCGCCTAACAGATAAGACCGCGTCACATCGCTGGCAAGGCAAATTTCCGTATTCACCACAAACGCCGGAGCTTTTGCCTTGCGAATACCGAGGTTGACAAGCTTATCTGCTACAAATGTACCATATTGCCCTGCAGGCATTCCTGCCAGCTCGCGCAGCACGCTCACGCCCTGCACGATAATATCGGTGTTCTGCAATTTGTCATTTTGATACATTTTTTCCATAAACATCTGCGCCATACCGAGAAAACATTTTGTCTGGTCGGCATACGCCTTGCGTTTAAGGTCGATTCCGCCCGAATAAAGCAGATTATCTTTTAAAGATACCCAGTCTTTGCGTGGCTTAAGATTACAAAATTCATCAAAAATATACAAATCGGACGGCAGCTCGGCAAACGCCATATAAACCACGCCGTTTTTATCTTTGGCAAAATCTTTATACACTTCGTCAAACACCGCCGGCGCACCCTCAATGGACAAACGGCGGTTATCGGAAATAACCCGCATTCCTTTCATATAAGACATATCCATCAACATCTTGGCAACCGGTTTCAGCTCTTTATTTCTAAAGCTGATAACCCATTCGCCGAGCAGGGCAAATATATTTTTCTCAAGCGAACTTTTCTTGTCATATAACGATATCGGGCGCGTTTGTTTCACCACACAGCGATCCGACACCAACTTGCCGTCTTTGTAGCAGAAGTTAAACAACGGCATCGGGTAAGTGCTGGTTTTATACCCCTCTTTGCCCAGTGCCGCATAAAGTTTATTATCTTCAAGCGCCATCGTATCAAGCGAACCATGCGCAAAATCCCAATCATTCAAGATTTCCGCATATCCCCGAATACCGCTTGCCGTGCTGCCGTAGTCAACCAGATTATAAATATCGACAATATTGCTGACCGTGTCATTTTTTTGCACAAACGCGTTAGGATAAACTTCAAAATCATTCACCGCGTAAAACCCGATAATCATATCGCGCAAATCGCGGAAATTAACATCTTTAATCGTGCTCAAAAAATGGTACGACGGCAATTTCGGCGCCATCAGGTAAATAACGTTATTGCTGCGCGCATCTTCTTTCATCACCGCCAATTCTTTAACCCTGCCATATTCATTCTTATCGGCAACCGCCATCTCGGTTTGATACAAACAAATGCCGAAAGACCCTGCCACCAACAGCAGCGTCAGAAAAATAACAAACGTATATTTGAAAGCAAAAAAGATAATCAGGGCAAAAAATATCCCAATCAGCCAATTTGACGGAACAGCCCCGACAAAAGTCAGAAAGCTGGCATGCTCTTCAAGCCAGAGTTCAATAAAATTGCTGGTATCAAACAAGGCAAACTGGTCAAAATACAACAGAGTAACCAAAAGCGTAACCAGAGCGCACAGCGCATCTTGCGCCACGCCGGAAAAAGACAGCAAAATCATCAGCACCAAAAACACCGCGAAAATACCGCCGGCAATATACAGCATCGCCTCGTTTACAACGCCGTTTTCCATCATCCTGCCGTTAATGGAATATACAAACAACACAAAATCAAATACCAACAGCAGCGTCACAAACATCGCCCGCAGGATTCTGTCATAAAAATGATTCGTCGCAATCAACAGAAATTGAAACGGTTTGGGTTCTTTCTTTTTGTTTAGGCGTACAGGCTCTGTCATCTTTTCCTCTTCAAAAAACATTTCCATACACATACCCTATCGCATATTGTTAAATAAAAACTTAAAAAAATCCCCCTGATAAAAATATAACAAATGATATGGCTTGAAATTTTAAATTTAGCCGTTATACTGAACCCAGTTTAAGAGATTTCTTTTAAACTATGATACGAAAAGCCGTATGAAATAGATATATTGGACCCGGGGGCGGTACCCGGCGCCTCCACCAGATTTTTATATGGGGGCGAAACAGGTTTGACAGTGTATAGTAAAGATATGTGGGCTGTATCCGGCGGGATACCACCGTTATCGGTTCGACTTAAATAAACGCAAATGATAATTTTGCACCTGTTGCCGTAGCTGCTTAAGGCAAAGCAACAAACTCAAATTCTTTAGACTATGGTTAGCCTAAAGTGGGGAAGGAGCCGCCTAGCAACAGAACGGCTCATTTTGTTGCAACAATGTTTATGGCAGATGGAAAATGACAGAATTTGTAAGTGAAATAAACTATGATAAGCTGATTGAAAAATCTTTAAAGCAGGTTGTGGTTGAGGCCTTAAAAATTGCCGAAACGCAAGGTCTGCCTGGCGAAAATCATTTTTACATCACTTTCAAAACCGACCATCCCGACACCATCATCCCCGAAACCTTAAAAATCCAATACCCCGAGAGTATGACCATCGTTTTGCAGCACCAATATTCCAACCTGATTGTCAGTGAAACGTGCTTTTCGGTAGAGTTAAGTTTCGGCGGGCGTCCGCAAAGTTTGATTATCCCGTTTGACGCCATCACCTACTTCGCCGACCCATATGCCAAATTCGGCTTAAGTTTCTCGTTTTATGAAAACGGCGATGTTCACGCGCTCGACGATTTGGAACCCGAGAAAAAGGTTTCCGGCGAAACCGCGCAGATTATTTCTTTTGACAGCTTTCGGAATAAATCATAATGAAAAAAGTTTCCGTTTTGATTGCCGGACGCCACGCCACAAGTCTTTCGCTGGAAGAAGAGTTTTATAACGCGCTGATGGCAATAGCCGGTGAAAAAAACACGACCATAAACCAACTGGTTACCGAAATTGATAAAGAACGCACAACGGCAAACCTCTCTTCGGCGATTCGCATTTATATCCTTAAATCGCTGGAAGAAAAACTTAAACAAGCCTAAAACAAATCAAACTCATCTTCTGCCGGGTTTTCGGCATTATGCGCCGGAGCGGGTTGCGCTGCTGGTTCGGGGCTCGGTAAAACCGGCTTGCTCTCGGAAACGCCCGATTCGGCTTTTTCCGGCTGCACGTCTGGCTTTGATGTTTCCGCGGCAGTGCCTAACACGGCTTCAAGCCCGCCGGCAGAAACATTTTCTATACCGGATGCCGCCGGTTCTTCTGCTTTCGGCGTTTCTTCCGCTGCCGCAGCCGGATTTCCCTTGCGTTTAAATCCGCCGCGTTTTTTAAGCCCGGATGCCACCTCGTCCATTGTTTTATCCCGAGAAACTTTCGCATTATAGTTCTCGCCTTTTAAGCCTTTATCCGCCTCAATCTCATCAGCCAGCTCATCAAGTTTGTCGTCCGAAAAGAGTTCCACGCCTTCGTCTTTTAAGGCTTTGCCGGCTTCATATTTAACTTCGGTAAATTTTTTCATATACCACTCCGGCACGCCCTCAAGCTTAACGCCGTTTTTAAGCGGATAATAAATCGCCAGACAAAACAACACAAACAGCAGCGATGCCACCCACAACGGATGTTTCAAAACATACAACACCGCGAATATCGGAAAAGTAATAACCTTTAATACCGTATAAAAAAACTTAAATAACGAACTTCTTTCTTTTCCGTGAGCCATAAAAACCTCCTGTTTTGCTTTAAATCAGTTTAGCCGTTTTTGTTTAAAACTTATTTAACGGCTGCAATTTAATTTTTATAGCGCCACTTTCCGCTCGTTTTATCCTTCTCGCAAACCCGATTGTCAAATTCTTTCCTCAAGCGATAAACATTCCCAAACCCCGTCGGTTCATAATACCGCGCAATAATCTCGGGGCTGATATAATGCACAATCTCCAGCCGCCCGCTTTCTTTGGAAAACTTGTTAAAATAGCTCCGCCCGTACACAAATTTCGGCTTTAACGCCAAAATCAGCCTGTTCATATCCGGTCGCGGGCTGATACCCGTTTCCTCGCCGATAACATCCAGCTGCCCGATAAGCTGCCAATAATAAGCGGGGTCTTTGCCAAACAGGTTATACATATATCCATCGCCGTTAAACACATAATCGCACGGGGTAATCTGCCGCGTAATATAATCCGGCAGATACGGGCGGCTCGTCCTCTCCTCATACCGCAGCCAATGAAACAACACGGCATAGCAGAAAAAGTAATATATCACGCCGACAAAAAGCCAGCGGACAATCCGGTTTTTCATATCAACCCGCGCAAGCAGCGGCACGCCGCACAACACGGCAAAATACACCAGCAGCCAATAGTAATAAATATACGGTGAAAAATAAAACCGCCGCTGCAAAAACTCCGCAATAAATAAAAACGCCAGCACCTGCCAATATTTATTGCCCGAAAAAACCGCCGCAATTGCCCCTGCAAACCCGAGGCACACCCACATCACAATCACCGGCGAAAACAGCG
This sequence comes from uncultured Alphaproteobacteria bacterium, assembly GCA_910576955.1. Lineage (GTDB taxonomy): Bacteria > Pseudomonadota > Alphaproteobacteria > RF32 > CAG-239 > CAG-267. Next base: position 85,637 of record CAJTJB010000006.1, read on the forward strand.
CAATCCGATGAAAGTCAAACCCTTTAACCAGATTAAGGTTAAAGGTGTAATTGCACACATAATAAAGCTCCAGCATATCATAATGCCACAGGTAATAAACAAACCCCGCAGCCCCGAGCAAAGGCAGCGCCAGAGCCTTTAACAACGCCTTTGTTCCAATCTCTTTTTTATGCCAAAAATAAACCACGCACAGCCCGAGGCAAAAAAGCGGAAACAATGCTTTCTGCGCAAATAAAAAGCTGATAAAAAACCAGACAAACGCTGCGTTCAAATGCCGCTGTTTCTTTTCTTTAAGGTAAGAAAACAGATAATAAATTCCCCCGATTAACGCAAAAATCATATAATTGTCGGGTCTAAAATCAACCGCAAAAAGCTTCTGCCCCGGCACGGCAACCGCAGCAGCAGCCGCTAATCCCCAAAACCGGTTGCTCAAAAATTCCGCACTGATGCGATACACATAAACCAAAGATTTAAGAAACACCAAAAGCGAAATCAGGCACACCACCTCAACAACCGTTGCGTCATAAGCAAAAAGTTTCATAACCGGCGCAAACAAATACCACATCAGCGGGTTATGGTGCTGGAAAAAATCGCGGTACGGCACTTGCCCTAAAGCAACAAGAAAACCGGAATGGATATGCTCGATGTTGTCGCCGTTTTGTGTGGGCACATAAGCCAGCGCCAACGCATAAAAAACCGCCACAAGCACCAAATCCGAAACCACTCCTGCATACGGAAGCCACTCCGAAAAAAAGCCTTTCCAACCCGCATTTTTTAACCGTTGCCCTAACTTCATCGCACCCTGCCTTTAATACCGCAACGGGCAGAAACAATTGTTTCTGCCTGCTGCATTTCCTTATTTGCTGCCCATAGGCTCTAGCGCCATTTCTTGACTGCGCCGATATTGCGGTGATATGCCTCGCTTGAAGCCATATCTTCAATATCCACCGGCAGCTTGCTGCGCCAGTTCGGATATTTGTCAATATCCGTCCCCGGCAGATTCTGCACTTTCATAGACTGGAAAATATCCTCGGGCTGCAGCATAAACACTTCGCTGTTGGTCTTTGCCATATACGAATGCACTGCCTCTTCGATTCCCTCCGGATAGCCGTCACCGTAAAGATAGTCTGAATGCCGCCATTTATCTTCCGGCCAAACATGCTCGTTATCAAGCGCGCTCAAAAGCAGCCTGCGTTCATGCTCGCGCCAACTGTAACCATTGCGGGCTTCTTCTTCCGTAAACAGTCCCAAATCTTTCATTATGCCGATTTCCGTTCCGTACCACCAAGCTTTAAGCGGCGGCATATCGTGCGTACCGACAGAGGCAAAATATTTGGTTTCATATTCATTAGGCGCTTTAAGCGTGCCGTTATCATCTTTGCGTTCCACCCACAAAACGCCGAGCGAATAAATATTGCGTGTCGCAAGCATTTCTTTAAAACCGCCCGCAACGTTGCCGATACACTCGCCGACAACCACACACTTGTTCAAATGGCTTTCCAACGCTAAAATGTTAAGCATATCTTTTTCGTTATAGCGGATATATGTTCCCTCTTGCCCTTTATCCGGAATAATGTACAAACGCGACAGCCCCATCACATGGTCGATTCGCACTGCGCCGGCATAGCGCATATTCGCGCGCAAAATGCGGATAAACGGCTTATAGCAGCGCTCTTTCAGTTCAAACGGATTAAACGCGCCGAGCTGCCATTTTTGTCCGGTCGGGAAGTAATTATCCGGCGGAGCGCCGGCACCGCTGCCCTGCATATAGAGGTATTTGTCGCCCCAAACTTCCGCACTGTCTTTAGAAACGCCGACCGGCAAATCGCGGTAAAGCCCGATAACCAAATTGCGCTCTTTGATTTTCTTCTCCACCAAACGCAGCTGTCTGTCTGCCTCAAATTGCAAAAACTTGAAGAAATCGACTTCATACTGGTGTTCAGCCGCAAATTTTTCAACCCCGCTTGATAGCGCCGAACTCAAAGACTCTTCCCATTGTTTAGAGGCTTTGCCTTTCAGCTTGACACGTTCCTCGCCGATTGCCTGAAACACCGCCAACCGGTGCAATTCGCCGGTATCGGCAGCCTTAAACGCCTCAAACTCTTTTGCATAGTCCGAACCGTCATTAGCCTTAACGCGCGCATAAATATTGCGGAGCGCCCGAATTTTGGCATTATACACTGCCGTATAGTCGATATTTTCTTTCTCTTTGGCAAACCAGATAGCCTGCCCGTCCTTGTCGCCCTCTTCATAAAACGGCACTTTCTCCACGTCAATATAAATCGGGTTTAAGAATAATCTGCTCGCTGAAGCATACGGGCTAGCCGTTTCCGGAAAATCATGCTGCAACACGTTAAGCGGGTTCAAACCGATAATATCGCCGCCGCTGTCTGCCATCACATCAACAATATTTTCCAAATCAGTAAAATCGCCCACGCCCCAGTTGCGGCGGCTTTTAAGCGAATACAGCTGCACCGCAAAACCGAAAAGTTTTTCTTTGCCTTTCTTATCCAGCGCATAGCATTGCGCCGGTGCTACTGCCAACACGGTTTTATATTCGCCTTTAGCCGTTTTAACAATAACGTCATAATAGTCCGGTGCAAGCGCGGCTTTAATAACGGCTTTTAATTTAACATAAGCCGAACGTCCCTCTGCCCTTTTTTCTTCTTCATTAAACGCCACGTCAAGAGCGGCAAATTTCTTCTCGCCCTCTTTGGCATAGCTCACGGAAATATTGCCTTTAGCCTCTTCTTCGGTCAAGACCACATCAAACGCCTTGTCGTCTTCCGTCACCACATAAATTGCTTCAAGCGCCTGCTGCCAGCGTTTTTTCTCCAATCTCTCGAGCGAGCGGCAGATGTCGTCATCGTTCTTCGCGTCATAGCCCAAACTCTCAATAAAAAAGCGGAGTTGCTCGTCTGAAACCTCTGTGGTTTTAATCGTTCCGCATCCATATGTAAAACTTGTACAAATATTCAGTTTATCTGCCAGTTTTTTCAAAAGTTCACTCATATATAATCTCCTACTTTTTTATCTCAAAACATAAGACCGACCATGCCGGCACCCAAATTTCAGCCCCCGCGCCCAAACGCTCGGCCTCAAACTTTTCTGAACTGTCCATCAACAAGTTCCATTTATAAGATTTTTTAATGCTTGGCAACTTCCATTTTAAGTTATTCGCATTCGCATTCAAAATCACCATAAACATTTTTTCATGCGCCAGCACCACATAAGCCAAACTCTTGCGGCTCGCCAGATACCAGTCCGCCTGCGTAAATTCCGTTCCCTTGTCGGTATACCACGCAATGTCTTTCAGCCCTTGTCTGTGGTCAATAACCGTTCCGGTAAAGAAGTTTTTGCGGTTAAAAATGCCCATCCGCTTACGCAGTTTAATCAGCTTTTTCACAAAGCGGATATTGTTGATTTCATCCGCGCAAAACGTTTCCCACATCAGATACGAAATCACATTGTCCTGACAATAGGCGTTGTTGTTGCCAAACTGTGTATTCAAAAATTCATCGCCCGCACGGATAATCGGCGTTCCGAACGAAAGCAGCAGCGTTGCCATCATCGCCCGTTGCCGGTGCTTGCGGTTTTCCAAAATCTGCTTGTCGGTGCATATTCCCTCAATACCGGAATTCCAGCTCCAGTTGGCATCCGTTCCGTCGCGGTTATCTTCCCCGTTGGCAAAATTATGCTTATGGTTATAGGTCACCAAATCGTTAAGCGTCATCCCGTCATGCACGGTAATATAATTGACCGAGCTCCAGATGGTGCGGTGAGACGGTCCGAAAATATCGCTCGAACCGGCAATCCGGCTCGCCAGTTCCCCGACCTGCCGCTCATCGCCGCGCCAAAACCGCCGCACCACATCGCGGTAACGGTCGTTCCATTCCATCATCCCCGGAGGAAACGCCCCCAGCTGATACCCGCCGATTCCGATATCCCACGGCTCGGCAGCAATTTTTACAAGTTGCATCACCTCGTCTTGGCGCACAGACATTAAAAAGCCGCTGTGCTGTGTAAATTCCTGCCGCACGCGCGCAAGCGACGTTGCCAAATCAAGCCTGAACCCATCAATGTGCATCTCTTCCACAAAATAGCGCATTGAGTCCATAACGAGCGTCAAAACGTACGGATTTTGCAAATTAAACGATGCCCCGCACCCCGTGCTGTCATAATAGTAACGCTTGTTAGCGCCGTCTAAAGTATAATAGCTCTCATTGTCGATTCCCCGATAGCACAGCGTCGGTCCCATATGGTTGCCCTCAAAGGTGTGGTTATACACCATATCAAGGATAACCTCCATCCCGTTTTCATGAAAACGCTTGACCATCTTTTTAAAATCATCAACATTCGCCCCCACCAGATAGCTCGGTTCGAGCGCAAAAAAGCTTAATGTTTCATAGCCCCAAAAATTATCGCGCAGCCCGACATTGCGCTCGCCCATAAACGCATTCACCGGCAGCAATTCCACCGATGTCACGCCAAGCCAGTTCAGATAGCTGCACACGCTGTGACTCGCAAGTCCGGCAAACGTGCCGCGCTTTTTATCCTGCACTTTCGGATGCGCCTTGGTAAAGCCTTTGACATGGAGTTCGTAAAAAATCGTTTTTGCAGGGTCAATCTGCGGCGGCACATCGCCCCCCCAGTCAAACTCGTTTTCACCCACAACCACAGACTTCGGCACATACGGCGCGCTGTCAATGGTTGAAAAAGACAAATCTTTATCGGGGCTTTCCGGGTCATATCCGAAAATTGCCTTGTTCCAAATCAGCCGCCCCACAAGCTTTTTCGCATACGGGTCAATAAGCAGCTTATTCGGGTTAAAACGTTTGCCTCGCGCCGGATCATACGGTCCGTACACACGATAGCCGTATACCTGCCCCGGCTGAACGCCCTCAAGGTAAATATGCCAGATATTGTTTTCGCGGACAGGCAGCTCATACCGCGCCGTTTCCGTCACACCGCTCTTGTCAAACAAGCACAGTTCCACGCGCGTTGCCCCGGCGGAAAACAAGGCGAAATTCACGCCCCACTCGTCCGGAGTTGCCCCCAGCGGATACGAACGCCCTTCCCAAATTTTAATATCCGGCATATACCCTCTCTTTGCTTAAGTGTTGCCTTAATATCTGATGTGCTTTAACACGATGGTAGAAAGCGGCGGCAACGTCAGCTCAATCGAATGCGGACGCCCGTGCATCCCCTCATCGGTTGCATAAATCTCGCCGTCATTTTTAACGCCGCTGCCCCAATAGCTCTTATCATCGCTGTTAAAGATTTCCTGATAAACGCCGCTATCGGGCACACCGATTTTGAAGTTATGGCGCACCACCGGCGTAAAGTTTGAAATCACAATCATATAGTTATTATAATCATGCCCGCGGCGGATGTAAGAAATCACGCTGTCGTTTGCATTGGCATGGTCAATCCATTCAAACCCTTTGCCATCAAAATCTTCTTCATAAAAAGCGGAGTTGCCTTTATACATCAGGTTCAAATCGCGCACGCAATTCTGCATTCCTTTATACATCGGATACTGCAGCAAGTGCCATCTCAAACTCTCGTTGGCGTTCCATTCCCAATCCTGTCCGAACTCGCTGCCCATAAACAGCAATTTCTTGCCCGGATGTGTCCACATAAAGCCGTAATATGCGCGCAGGTTTGCAAACTTCTGCCACTCATCGCCCGGCATTTTTTGCAACATCGAGCCCTTGCCGTGAACAACCTCATCATGCGAAATCGGCAAGATAAAGTTTTCATTAAAGGCATAGAGCAAACCAAACGTCAGCTTGCCGTGTTCATATTTGCGGTAAACAGGGTCTTTGCTGATGTAAGAAAGCGTATCGTTCATCCAGCCCATATTCCATTTATAGCCGAAACCCAAACCGCCCATCGACGTCGGACGCGAAACCATCGGCCATGCCGTCGATTCTTCCGCACAGGTCATAATGCCCTCGTTGTTGCCGTAGCAAAGTTCGTTCATCTTGCGGATAAAAGCAATCGCCTCAAGGTTTTCATTGCCGCCGTAAATATTCGGAATCCACTCGCCGTCATTGCGCGAATAGTCCAGATACAACATCGACGCCACTGCATCCACGCGCAGCCCGTCAATGTGATATTCTTTAAGCCAATATAAAGCGCTGGAGCAGAGCACGTTGCTAACCTCGGTTCTGCCGTAGTTATAAATCTTCGTACCCCAGTCTTTGTGTTCGCCTTTGCGCGGGTCTGCGTGTTCATAAAGGTGCGTGCCGTCAAATTCAATCAAGCCGTGCCCGTCTTTCGGAAAGTGTGCCGGAACCCAGTCCATAATCACGCCGATATTGGCTTGGTGGAACTTGTCAATCATATAGCGGAAATCATCCGGAGTTCCGAAACGCGATGTCGGCGCAAAAAGCCCCGTCACCTGATATCCCCAAGAACCGTCAAACGGATGCTCGCACACCGGCAAAAACTCGACATGCGTAAAGCCCATATTCATAACGTATGGAACAAGCGTATCAGCCAGCTCGCGATAGTTCAAAAATTCCGAACCGTTTTCGCCTTTTCTGCGCCACGAGCCGAGGTGCACTTCATAGATGCTCGTTGCCCTATCAAAGCTGTTATATGCCGCGCGGTATTTCATCCACTCGCCATCGCTCCAATTATAGTGGTTCAGATCATAAACAATAGATGCCGTATTCGGACGAACCTCTGCATAAAACGCCATCGGGTCGCTCTTGGTCAAAATATATCCTTCGTGCGTTTTGACTTCAAATTTATAATACTCGCCCTCGGTAATGTTCGGAATAAAGATATCCCACACGCCGCAGTTATAGTGCTTGCGCATCACATTAACGCGCCCGTCCCAATTGTTGAACGCGCCCACCACGGAAACACGTTTGGCATTCGGCGCCCAAACCGAAAAGCCGACACCTTTAACGCCGTTAATTTCCATCAAATGCGCACCGAGTTTTTTATACAAATCGAGGTGATTCCCCTCGGCAAAAAGATACTCGTCAATATCCCCCAAAATAGACGGATAAGAGTAAACATCTTCTTCAATATAGGATTCGTTTTTATCATTGGTGATTTTAAATTTATGTTTAAAACCATCGGTGTTTGTCACACCCAGATTTATCTGGTAAAAACCTCTGGAGTCGAGTTTGGTCATCATCCCCAAAGAATTGCCGTTGCCGTCCAAAAGTTCAATTGAATTTGTATTCGGCTTGTAAGCGCGGATATAAACTTCCTTGCTTCCTTTGTCGCGGTGAATTCCGAGCACAGCCATCACATTTTCATAATCGCCGTTGATGATGCATTCCATGTCTTTTTTAGAAAGTAAATTTTTCATATTCTCTCCCATCGGGCTCAAAATCGCAAAGTTTTGCGCCTGCCCTTTATCCTCATTTTTTACAGTCTGTTTTTTAACTGTGTTGGCCATAACTATAACTCCAAAATATAAACAAAAAATAGGTTACTGAATATCTATAAAAACAAAACAAAAAAAAAGCAAGAAAATTGTCAAAAAAAAATCGTTTTTTTAGTTTGTTTTTTCTTTTAAAATCAAAAACATCTTGTTTTAAAACCGTTTTTAAAAACAAAACAAAAATTTAGCAATTTTCCAACGCGGATTTTTCACCTCTGAATATAACGCTCCGTTCTGATTTTTACACAAGCAAAAGAAAAAAATAAAAAAAAATTTTTGTTGTCATTTTTTTGCGCGGCGCAGTGCATTTTTCAACACGGAAGAAACAAAAAAGCACATACAATTTTATATTTTGTTTTCAAGAAATTACATTGCATTTTTTGCCCTCAAAAAGCCCCCGTTTCAAAGCGTTTTTTTACCACAAAAAAAATTTTGCATTTCCCCTCTTTTTTTAATCATTTTTTAATTTATTTATGTATATACAGGACGTAAAGAAAATGCGATTGCAAAATCGTATTTACAAAAAAAATTTTATACTTATACTTAACATTGTTTTATAACAAAATTATTGGAGATTTGAAATGACATTCAATGAAAATTTAATCAGAGAAGCTGCTTATTACAACTGGCAAAATGCTGGCTGCCCGTTCGGTCAGGATGAAAAATTCTGGAACATGGCAATCGAGCAGATTTATGGCTCTAAAGCTACAAAATCTTGCTGCAGCTCTTCTTGCTCTGCAAAGAAAACAGCTACTAAAACAGCTGCTAAAAAATCTACATCTTCTTCTAAATCCAAATCGAAGAAATAAGATTTATTCGAGCTAAAAAAAGCCACCTGAATTCAGGTGGTTTTTTTGTGTTTAAAAAGCCTATTTAATCAGCCATCACCCCCACCTACCCTCCCCCCCTCAAGGGGGAGGAAAACTGTGTGGCAAACCCTCTCTTTTTTTACCCCAACAAGTTGGGCGTCATCCCTCGAATGGTGCAGCCATTCGTCAAGGGATCTCCCGCATCTTCCTCCTTTTTTTACACATCATTGCGAGGTACGACATCCAGCAGCAATCTAAATCGGCAAAACACCTCCCCATCCCCTATCCCCTTCCTCCACGGGAAGGGGAATCCCTTGCAGCAAACATCTCCTCCCCCCAGCGAGGGGGAGGTAAGGGAGAGGGGGAAATAATCCATCCAAAAATTAACTTGACATTAACCCCTCATCCCCTATACTTCCAAATGCCGATAGAGATACCGGCAGGGCTTTCAACGGCTCTCAAGAGATTTATCCTTGATTAAAGTCAGGGAGCTTATAGTTATATATTGAAGGCTATAAGAGTCATACTCTTGTGATTGTTGAACTCCCTGGCGCTAGGATTTCTAGCGCCAACGTTTTTTTAACAATAAAACAAGGAGTTTACAAAATGAACAAACTAAACGAATACACCAAACAAGGCATCGCTTTAAGAAAATACTTTTTTGAAAGTATAGGCGAGCAACTTTTTGCCGAAAGACGCAAACGCGGACATACTCTTTCAATGACGGCACACCAAACCAACATCACCGAAAAATTTGTCGACAAAGCCGAATGCGGTGTCGGCAAATCCCGCTGGACCATCCTCGCTTTGCTACTCAAACACTACAAAAAGCAACTAACCATCACACTAACAGATATAAAAAAGGAATAATACATACCCTTACAGTCAATACGAGGAGCTTTAGCTCCGTGGCAATCTCATTCGTCAAGAGTGTACCATACGCTCACAAGATTGCTTCGTCACTCCGTTTCTCGCAATGACACATAAAAAAATATACCCCTCGCACCATTTACTTTATCTTAAACTCTGCCGTTTAAAATCAAACAACAAAACTTAAAAAAGGCGACTGAAATGAAATCTCTGAATCCCTTAAAAAAGCTTGACATTGCCTGCTTCCTCCGCTCGCAGTTATACCTTGCGCCGGTGCTGCTGTTATTCTATCAGCAAAACGGTTTGACAATTGCCGACTTCGTGATGTTTCAGGGGATTTTTCAGCTCACCGGAATTATTTTTGAAGTTCCCTGCGGCTACATCGCCGACCTCATCTCCAAGAAAAAAGTTTTGATTTTGGCGTTCGTTTGTTTCTTCCTCCGCGCCGCGTTGTGGCTCTCTTTTTCGGGGGTATATATCGTCCTTTTGGGCGAGCTTTTTAACGCGCTTTCCCGCGCCTTTTTATCCGGCGTTTATGACAGCTATATTTATGATTATTTAAAGAGCAAAAACAAGACCGGACGGATGCTCAAAGAATGCGGCCGCACAAACTTTGCAATGTCCGGCGGTGCGATGTTTGCCGCCCTCTTCAGCGCCGTTTTGTATAATCATTTCGGCACGGTCATTTTGCTTACTCTCGAGCTGGTGTTGACCTTAACGAGCATCTTGCTTTTAACCTCGCTCCCGAACCCGCCGTCTGCCAAACCGCACGGCGTTACCATTATGCAAAAATTTGCGGAAATCAAAGCAACCGCCGTCGCCACGCTCACCAATAAAAACATCAATTTATACATCATTTTTTCCGCCCTTTTATTCTCCACCACATCGCTGTTTTGCTGGTGTTTCCAACCGCTGTTAAAAATGTCCGCAGCTCCCGTGTTTATGTTCAGTTTCGTATCTGTCATCAACCACGCTCTGCGCGCCGGATTCTCCTACCACGTCAACCGGCTTAAAAAGTTTTTCGGATTCGACCGCCTTTTGGTTGTCACCACCTTTTTGTGCCTATATTCTTTTGCGTGTATGATTCTCGGGTTCTATTTCAAAATGCCGAATCTCGCGGTAATGTGTCTGGTGTTTGTTTGCATCGGCATCGGATTCCAGCTTGCATTTGCGATTGCAAACATCAACCACATCCACACCTTTGCAATTGAAGAAACCCGCGCCACCATCTCGTCTGTCAACAATATGCTCCAGCAGACCATATCGGGGCTGTCGCTTATTTTGTTTAAGTTTGTCGTTGCCCCTGCAAACGGCGGTGAGGGGTTAAGTTTTTCTGCCGCATTTGCCGCGTTTGGCGCGTTTTATATCGCAGCGTTTGCGTTTCTGCTATACAAAATTTACCGCCGCAAAAACGCCGCTGCAAATTAGCGCATTCTCTTAACCAAAAATAAAACAATCCCAGCTATACTCTCTCGCATATAGTAACTGATAAAAGGAATTTTTATATGTCTGCGTGGCTTGTTTTTTTAATCGTCGCAATTCTCTTTTTGATTGCCGAAATTTACTCAATGACAATGTTTTTTATGAACTTCAGCGCCGCCGCGGTTGTCTGCACGCTCATCGCATTGGGAACGGAAAATTATAACATCTTAATCCCGATTTTCGCTGTCTTGTCGATTCTCTTCATTCTCTTCTTGCGCCCGTTTATCAACATTAACCCGCGCAAAGACAAAACGCACAGTTTTGAATCGCAATATATCGGCAAAATCGCAACAGCCATAACCGACATCACAGCTTTCAGCGGACGCATTAACATCTATGACGAAGATTGGGAAGCCCGCTTAAATGAGGAAGACGCCGCCGACATCAAAAAAGGCGCCAAAGTAACCATCGTCCGTCATAACGACTTAACTATGTTTGTTGAAAAGAAAGGAAAGAAATAATGACTACTTTTTTAACCCTTATCATCATATTGGTACTCTACATCGCGATTAAAGGCTGCATCATCGTTGAACAGCAGGAAGTCGTTATTATTCAACGCCTCGGGCGCTACAAAGAAACGCTGACCGCCGGCTTGAATTTCATCGTTCCGTTTTTTGACGAACCTAAAGCCATTTACAAAAAGATAACCGTGAATTATCGCGATGGCGGCTCTTCGTCATATATGAAAAAGACCACTCGTATTGACCTGCGCGAAACCGTTTGCGATTTTCCGCGCCAAAGCGTGATTACCAAAGATAACGTTTCCATCTCTATCAATGCGGTCTTGTACTTTCAGATTGTTAACCCTGAAAAGGCGGTTTACGGCGTTGAAAACCTCTACGAAGCAATTGAAAAACTGACCCAGACCACACTCCGCCAGCTGATTGGCAAATTGGAATTGCAGGAAACTTTAACCTCGCGTGACAAAATCAACACCGAACTGCGCGAAACCATTGACAGCGCGTCAGACAAATGGGGCGTAAAAGTCAACCGTATCGAGTTGCAAGACATCACCCCGCCGTTAGACATTCAAAGCGCAATGGATAAGCAAATGAAAGCCGAACGCGAAAAACGCGCTATGATTTATGAGGCAGAGGGTGAAAAAGAATCTTCCATCCGTATCGCCGAAGGTAAAAAAGAGGCAGCGATTCGTCAGGCAGAGGGCGAAAAAGAATCCGCCATTTTAAAAGCCGAAGGTATCGCGCAAGCGCGTATGGTGGAGGCCGAAGCTGAAAAAGAGGCGATTAACCGCATCATTGAAGCCCTGTCATCCAAAGGTCAGGCAGATAAATACCTTATCGCTATGAAATATCTTGAAACAATGAAAGAAATGACCTCCGGACAAGACAACAAAATCGTCTATATGCCGTATGAGGCCACAGCGGTTTTGAGCTCTGTTGACGGCATCAAAGAAATGCTTATCGGCAAAAAAGGCGCATAACCGGACACATAAGGAAACGGCAAAATGTTTATACTCATAACCCTCGGGCTTTTCCTCCTGAAGTTTTTGGCTCTTGGCGTGGTCGGGCTCTTCTTCCTTGAAGATTTGGAGCTGACCAAAAATGCTAGCGCAGCCATTTACTCCACCTATCTGGTCACGGGAATCTGCACTTTTTTATCGCTGCTGTTTTTCGTGTTGGGTAAAAAGTTGTTATGGTTAATAATCTTTGCCGTTTCGGGCATTTTCTACCTCGGGATGTATAACAGCGCCCCCGGCATTAGTGACATCCACCGGCAAAATGATTTAAAGAGCCGATATTTTCAAGATACAGGCACTTTCTTTGCGCGAATGGGCGATATGCTTAAAATCATCAATAAAAATAAGCAGTAGCAAAAAATCCCCTCCTAACGAGGGGATTTTTATATCTCACCCCTGCACCGTCCCGATAAAAGACGGCGAAACAAAACAAAAATAGAACGAATTTTCTTGACAATTATTTTAACCGCTATATAAACAAAAAAGCCTCGGAGGTTACGACTCCTTGGCTTCTTTCCTAACCGCCTTAATGGCTGAAAGGATTAAGATGTTTGATTTAGTCAAAGTTTTAAGCATCCTGATATTAGTGCTTAAAATCATCATTGTCATTATAAGATAACTGATGAGGCGGGGTTTGTCAACTCCGCCCTTTGATTATTCGTTGACAAATAGGCATAAGTTTTATATAAAATTTATGCCGGTGCGCTAACACCGGCAAATTTCTTCAACAGAAAGGGGTTAAACCGAACTTTAACTCATTTCTTGAGTTGAAGATAGCATATTTATTCTTGTTTGTCAAGATATTTATGCAAGGTTTTTCCCCTTTCAATATTATTGAAAGGCAAAAATAATGATAATAAGACTTATTATTGTTATTCGGAAATTCCGAATTTTCTTGACTATCAAACGATAATCAAGACGAGGGCGGGGTTTGTCAACTCCGCCCTTTGATTTTTACAGTTTTATTAAATTAAAAACACTAGCAAAATAACATTTTTTATAATAAAACTGATAAGGATGAATGCCGGCGAATAAGACATCCACCCATTCCAATGTGAACTGCCGCAATTACAGCCGGTTAGTGCTCGCCGCAGAATTTCAGTTCATAGGCGTCGCGCGCCTCTTCAATCAGCTTTTTCGCCTCATCGGGTCCTAAAAAGCTCTCAATCGTCACCTGCTTTTTCTCCAGCACTTTATAGTCTTCAAAAAAGCGCTGCAACATCTTCAAAATATGCGGCGGAATTTCCGAAATATCGTGATAAACATTATACTCGGGATCATCTTCATGAATAGCGATAATCTTGTCGTCTGCCTCGCCGCAGTCAATCATCTTCATCACACCGATAGGGCGCGCCCGCATAATCGAAAGCGGCACAATCGCCTCCTGCCCTAAAACCAAAATATCCAAGGGGTCGTTGTCTTCGCAATATGTTTGCGGCACAAACCCGTAATTTGCCGGATAATGCACGGAAGAATACAAAATGCGGTCAACTTTCACAAGCCCGCTTTCTTTATCCAGCTCATATTTAACCTGCGAGCCTTTTGGAACTTCGATAATCGCCGGAACAATATCCGGAAACTGCGAATAATGCTTAACCTGATGCCACGGATGCACGATATTTCTCCTTAAAAATTAACTCCGCCGAATATAGACAAACGGCTGGCATTTGTCAATAAGATTTTAAAAAAATTGTTTGCCATCCCGCAAAAAATATGTTAAACTGCCGTTAATGTAACCAAAAGAATAAAAGCGGGAGTTCTAAAAAATGCTAACCTACACCCCAGACCAGCTTGTCAAATTAAATTCCGATGAAATCGACATTCTCCAAAAATCAAACGACACCGCAGCTCTTGAGCATATCAACGACAAAAAGGAAGAATTGTCATTTTTAAACCAAGAACAGCTGAACCACTTAAAAGAATATTTTACTGACACGATGGAAAAATACCGCTTGCTGTACGAGGCGATTGTGTCGGGTTTTTCCACCCCCACAAAGCCCGGCTTTCCGGAGTTTATCTATAATGTAAACCTTAAAGACGGCAGCATTGAAACAGACCGCAACGGCCGCCGCATCAGCTATTCCACCGAGATTTTAGCTCCCTGCACCAGCGCAATGCTGCATTACATCAACAGCGAGTGCAATGACGTATATGTCGTTATTCCGCCGATAAAAAGCGCCGAACGCACAGTTGAAAAAATTATCGACGAATGCCGCCGCGACTATGATGTTAACAGAAATAAAAACCTTGCCAAGTTTGCCGAAGGCGCTTTTGAAACACCGGAAGACGAGCCGGAATTTCCGTTTTCTTTTCCGGCAAAAGCCACAAGCGCCCCACTGCCGCGCCTGACCGAACTTCCGGAATCCAAGTGCCCCACCCTCCGCCTGCTGGAAGAGCAGAAAAGCGCTCAAAAAACCGAGCACGCCTTAACAAACATTCTCACCAAAGACCTGCTCCCGCATGATATTTACCGCCTCTCCATCACCTCCAAATACCCCGGCGATTTGGAAGAGCTGATTCACGAGCTGGAAGAGAAATTTCCGCCTTACATCACGTTTGAAAAAGGCGAACGCAACCTCTATAAAAAACACTTAAGCGAAAACGAGCGCAACTATTTTGACATCAAAAAAACCGCGCGTATCAACATCCCAAACAGCAACCGCTGTTTTTACATCGAGTTTCAGTTTAAGCAGACCAATATGTTTTTTGCGCACATCCGCTCGCATAGCGCGTATGAGGAATATCGCATCATAGATGCAAAATATCTCGCCGCCAAAGATGCCGCCGAGAAAAAGAAACCCACACCGGAAATGAAAACCAAAACCGCCCAGCTCAAAAAACAGCGGGATGAAAAACGCGAGCTTTGCCTGCGCATTCACCGCAACGCCGTCCACCAGAGCAATATGTATTTAATGCATAAGCTCTTATGGCTCGATGACAACGCCCGCGGGCTGCATCGCAAACCCGAGCGTGCCGACGGCAAATACCAGCACTCGGTAGACACGCTGCGCCGCAACTACATTGTTGAAAGTTACGAACCGTTTAACGGTGCTACGGCGTTCACAACGAACCCGAACGAATACCTCAACAAAGCGCATTACTTAAAAATGGTCGGCATCTTGCCTGAAAGTTTTGACGAGCTCGGCAAAAACGCGAAAGTGCACATCAACAAAGCGTGGGAAAACTTAACCGACGCGGATATCAAAGATTTTGACCGTATCACCGCCATGGCAATTAAATATCAAGATACCATCCGCGCCCTCCAAAAAGAACGCCAGCTGATGGATAACAACACCTTGCTTAATGTTTTGGCACAGGCAACCGGCAACAGCCTCGGAAGATAATCAATGCCCGAGATAAAATATGCGATATTTGATGTCGGCAATACGATTTATCCGTTCACGCTCAAACCGCTGACAGCCTGTATGCAGCATGAAACCGCCGAACCGGAAGTTTTTGCCCGCAATCATTCCCCGCGGTTTTATGACTATAATCCGTATATGAAAGGTGAAATGTCAAATACCGAATTTGCCGAAGAGCTGTGTTTTTTCTGCCGCGTGCCATATAACGAAAACCGGCTGCAGGAAATCAACACCGCCTTGCACGAGGGCTGCGGCAAGCGCTTTCCCGAAACCATAAAAGCAATGAATCTTCTCCGCCAAAACGGCACGGAAATCTGCCTTTTATCAAATGCCCTGCCTATGCTTGCAGACACTGGCGCAGATATAACCCGCCCCGAATATGCGTTCACCTCATACGATTTAAGGCTGTTAAAACCCGATTCGGCAATCTTTCAAACTGTGTTGGACAAGCTAAACGCCGCCCCCGAACAAACGCTCTTTTTTGACGATAAAAAAACCAATGTAAAAGCTGCGCAATCGCTAGGCATAAACGGCATTGTTTACCGCCCTGAAACCGTTTTAAAAGAGCTTTCTATCTACCTGCCCGCGCATTCCATTCTTCCCCGTTCACGAGAAGTTTAAGCGCATACGGCTTAAATCCGCGTTTATACGAAAACACCATTTCTGCTGTGTTGTTCGTATTCCGCACCGCTTTGTCGAGCGCCGCAGCCCTATCTTCCGGCACATAAAAACGTCCCCGCCGTTCAAACGCTGCCCGCGGGCAAACACCGTTTTCAAACTGCTCGCAATCCGTTTCATCCCAATTTATCTGATATGAAATATAATGTCCCGAGAGCAAATCCCGCGGATCATATCCCTGCAGACGCACCACCACCTCGCGCCCCATATTGCGCTCGGTTTCAATTGTGCCGACCCACGCCAGCATAATCATCACCGGCAAAAACACCAACACCGCATAGCCATATTTCTTAAGCATTTTTCTTCTCCTCTTTTTTAATAAGTTTTGACCATTTGGAAACACCTTTAACCAGCGCAAGCAACACCACGCCGCTGATAATCATTCCGATACCTGTGCTGAACAGCCCGATTTTATCACCAAGCCAGATATACAAACTAAACACCCACAGCCCCGCAAATTTGACATTCAAACGTACCTTACGATACTCTTTAAAGTATTGATAAATAAACGAAGTAACCAGCAAAATCAATGCGCTGATAACCAAATGTGAAAATTTGTACGACAAAATATAAA
Organism: uncultured Alphaproteobacteria bacterium; assembly: GCA_910576955.1. Taxonomy (GTDB): domain Bacteria; phylum Pseudomonadota; class Alphaproteobacteria; order RF32; family CAG-239; genus CAG-267. The sequence continues at coordinate 102,297 of CAJTJB010000006.1, forward strand.
TAGCCAACACAATATAAAACGCCAAAAAGGCATCGCGCTTAAACACGCCGCCCACAGCAAAATCCGGCTTATATTTGCTCAAAGCCCAACCGCCGGCATATAACGCCGCGTAAACCGCAAGCAAAGCTTCAAACCAATACCTCCCGCCGGCATACATCGCGCACCACGTCAAAAACAGCGGCACCCAAAACCACGCCACATATTTTTTCTTTGCTGCAAATAACAACGGCAGTGTCGCCGCCCACCAAAACGCAAACGGCAGGTGATAAATATTGCCGCTCAAGTGATAAACCTGTATCACGAGCCCGATAGCAGCCCCCACGAGCAAAAACAGCGCTACGAGCCATTTTTCTGACCTTTCGTCTTGTCCTTTAAGCTTGTTTGAAACCGCCATACCCGCCGCACCAAACAACAGTGCAAACATCAAAATAAGTTTCAAATTATCACTGAAAAGTTCCCAGTTAGACGCCACCAGAGAAATCACCCCGATACCAACCGTAAAAATTCCCAACAAATTCAGCGCCCGCATCACAAAACCGCCGCCAACGCCGTCATCATACGCCAAAATCTGCTTTTGCTGCTCGCCCGAGATAATCCCCGCCTTAACGAGCTTGTCCAATTGCTTTGCCTTAAACATCACAAAACTCCTCTTATTAAATTTCACCTACCATAGCACCAAATCGTTTAAAAACACTTTACATCTTTGCAGGAGTGCGCTATCACGTCTTCAAAGGAGAACACAAATGCCGAATTTAAAAACCAATGCGATGCGCATATTAGACAAGCACAAAATTGCTTATAAAACCCATTGTTACGCAAACACCTCCGCCATCTCGGGCGTTGAGGTTGCCACCGCCTTAAACCAAAACCCCGCGCAGGTTTTCAAAACGCTTGTCACCACTGCCAAATCCGGCAACCATTATGTATTTATGCTCCCTGTCGCCGAAGAGCTGGATTTGAAAAAAGCCGCCCTCGCCGTTAATGAAAAATCCGTCGAAATGCTCAAGCAAAAAGACCTCCTGCCCCTAACCAGCTATGTACACGGCGGCTGCTCGCCTATCGGGATGAAAAAACAGTTCAAAACCGTCATCCACACCACCGCGCAAGACTTCCCGACCATCATCTTTTCAGCCGGACACATCGGCTACCAAGTCGAACTCCCCCTTGCGGACCTGATGTCCGTCATTCCGCTTGCCGCTGCAGATATTATTGCATAAAAGCTAATCAAAACTAAACACCAGCGTACAGTTTTCATAGCTCTCGCACGTTTCGCAAAAGCGTAAAATTTCCGCCATTTCAGCAGTGTGCAAACAGTTTTTCCCTGTTATACAATACCTGCTGCCGTAAAATTTTCCGGCATCGCCGCTCCCCTCGCCCTCGCCATAACGATGTATCCATAAACTCTTTATAATGTCTTTATAGGGCATTGCCCCATTCAAAAACATCAACCGGCAATATTCTTTCACGTCTTTACTGCTTCTTTTCCCCCTGTTTTTATTTTTAAGTTCATAATTAACGGTAATACCGCCGCCATGCACAGTCACCGTTATAATATGCTGGATACTGTCAATAATAGCCCCTTTGTCCATTGTCCAGCTATCGGGCAAAATTCCCATATTAACAACGTTAGAGGTTACCCCTAAATTAGCTGATGACCCATTGGTATATTCAATCAATGAATCATGATACACCATTAAATCGCGAATAAATACCACAAACTCCTCAACACTTTTATTCAAACGATACGTCGTCATTGCTTTGCCAAAACCGGCAATACCGCCCACTGACAAGATGCCGACAATCGCTAACACCCCTAACATCTCAATCATTGACCGTCCGGTTTCTGTAACTCTTTTCATATCAAACCCCTGATAATAAAAAAACCACCTCTGAAGGCGGTCAGGGAGTTGAACAATCATAACAGTATAAATGACTCTTTTGGTCTTTAAAGCAAACTTCTGGACATACACCAAAAGCTCCCCGACCAAACAGTCGGGGATAAATGTTGTTTTGGTAATAAACAACTAATGATGTTTATCATCATCAATACTGTTAAGACCGTTCAAAGTCCCGCACCACCTCTGGCACTAACAGGAATTCCCCTGCTGTTTCTGATATTAGTCGAAAATATTAAAAAGTAAAGCCCAAATATTCTCTTGCTAAACATAAACCCTAAAAAACATCACCCGCTGCAGATATTATTGCATAAAAAAAGCAGGGATTACTCCCCGCTGATTATAAAATTTTGGTCAAAACTCATCCAAAAGCTTTTTCCATAACTTATACGCGCACGCCCAACACAAACCCAGCCAGGCAAGAGCGCACCACGCATAAAGTTTCATTCCGCTGCCGTCCGTAAAAAGCCAACAGATTCCGCAGAAAATCCATCCGGCGTAAAACATAAACGAAATCCAGCAAACGAGGTATGACAGTGTATAGCGATCCCTATCACCACGCTCGCACATACAAGAAAGAATGAAACACGGTGCCAGCAGAAACAAAACAACCACCACGCTGACGCAAACCACCGCAAACAAGCTGATTTCCATATACGCGTGATTAAAATTAATTGCCTCCAGCAAAAGCGGCATCCCGATAAACAAGCCCAAAATAGGGAGAAGAAATCCCAGCTGAACAAGTTCTACATGCTTGTCTACAACACCATAAACGCGCCGAACAAGACCCAACTTCCCGTTTGTTTTGGAAGAAAGGCGTTTTTCAATAATTTTTTCCATAATATTTATATTAATAATGAAGTAATTAGCATACCTTATACCACACATTTAACCCAACGTCAAGATATTTTAGCAGTCACAAAAATATTGCATTTTTCTTTTTAATACCATACATTAAGTCAGAAAATAACGTATTATGTCTATTGTTAACCTTTTAATTTTTATTTTATGGATACCGATATTATTGAAAAAATCCGCAGCGGGCAAATACTTAACCCCGACGAACAATGCCGATTGTTTAAGCTGCCCGATGCCGAAAGCCGGATTGCAGGATACATCAAACAAAATAATCTTTGCCCTCGGGCTGAAGCGCTACTGCTCGAACAGCCGCATTCCGCAAATCTGCTCAAGATTTACATCGCCGGCAAACCGCTGGAAAAAGACAATGAACTAAAAATATTCAGCCTTCAAAACGCTGAAGAACTGCTCATGGTTTACATAGAATGCTGGTCGCTATGTGAAGAGGCGGAACTAAAAATGATGGAAATGCCTCATGCCGATATACTGATAAAATCTTACATAAAAAATTACGCCTTAACTGACGCGGCGGAGCTCAAGATGTTAGATTTTGCCGATGCCGGAGAATTAGTTTCCCTCTATGCTGAAACCTACGGGCTCTGCAACCAAGCCAGACATAAAGCAAACGAACTGAACCTACTTTAATCCGCACAACATCCCCTTAAAATTTCAAGGGGGTGTTTTTTATTTCCCGATTATTATTTCACCTCCTATAACCATTCCACAGCAGCCATTTCCCATCATCTCTCGGCTTACTTGACACCCGCCCCAAAACCTGCTATACTACCCCCAACAACACCTCATCCTTATACCTCCCCTTCCCTGGAGAAAGGGGTTAGGGGGATGGGGACAACAATCCATCCTTATCTCTCCTCCCTAACGAAACTAGAGGGGTAAGGAGGATGGGGACAATAACTCATCCTTATCTCTCCCCTCCCCCCTTGGCGGGGGAGGTAAGGGGGATGGGGACAACATAAAGCAACTTTAACGAGGCATTGCGAGGCGTTTCTCCTTTTTTCGTGAGTCATTGCGAGGAGGCGACAGCCGACGAAGCAATCTCAACCAACAGGAGCAACAACCAAATGTTCATCGAAATCACCACCCCGCAAAACCCGCTCTGCCTTGAAAACACCCTCCGCCCCTACAAGCGCGGCGAAAAGCCCTTTTCCCCCGAGGTCGCCCGCCAAATTCTCCAATCCACCAACCACAAAAAGAACATCTACGACACGCTTCAACTTATCGCCAACCTCCCCAAAGAAGAGCAAGCCGATTACAAAGACATCATCCTTTCCACCTTCGACCACCGCGAACAACCAGCCGACACCCTCCTCCTCGCCAAAAAACTCGCCGCCTCCCACAACTTCGAAGACGAGCTGAACGCTATCCTCACCCACGACCCGATGCAAGATACGGAAAACGGCATCATCTACGCCTCCGCCCCAAACAAAATCGCCACTGTTATCTCCGTAGACAAGAAGCCCTGCCCCTCTGAATATCCCGAAGATATAACCCTCATCTGCACGAACGATGATCTCCTTTTTCTCTTCTATGACTTCTCAAAAGTCAAATCTCTGAGGTTCAAAAAAGGCGCAAGCATTGATATTAGAAACAGCTGGGGCTTTCCCGAAACCTTAGACCTCCCGATGTATAGCAAAATCCATTTTTACAAAGCCAACCTCTCCACTGTCAAAACACTGGAGTTCAAAAAAGGTGCAGAAGCTGATTTAATCGAATGCCGAAACCTCCCCGAGACCATAGACCTCTCAATGTGCGATGAAGTTAATTTATCATATACCGACCTCTCCACGGTCAAAACACTGAAGTTTAAAGAAGGCGCAAAAGCTGATTTAATCAATTGCCGAAACCTCCCCGAGACCCTAGACCTCTCAATGTGCGACAAAGTTAATTTATCATACGCCGACCTCTCCACTGTCAAAACACTGAAGTTTAAAGAAGGCGCAAAAGCTGATTTAATCAATTGCCCCAACCTCCCCGAAACTTTAGATGTTTCAATGTGCGATAATATAACTTTATCCAAAGCTGGTTTATCACAAACCAAAACACTCACTTTTAAAAACAAACAACAGCAAACAAAAAGCGGATTGGAAATCCCTGAAAACTGGCAAGGCAAAATCACCTACACCGATGAACAATCCCCCCTTTCCCGCCTGAAGTCCATCTTCACCCGCTAATTCCACTCTCCAATCGCAAGCCCTCCTCTTATAAAAGGCATATTCCGTTACATCCCCTCTAAATCACTTTTTTCTTCCCCAAAGGGAGTGGCCTTTCTCATCTTCAATCTTAACCATCTCATCTTCCGGTGAAAGGGGTTTAATCTGCTCAAAATATTTTTTAAGCGTCTTCATCTGTTTAAGAACGAGCACTGTCTCAATCGTCACTATTGCGCTGTAATCATCTGCACATTTAATAATTCCATCCGCCAGCGAAACACCGTTTTTGCGCATACACGCCTGAATCTCATCCCTCTGCTGTAAGTTATCAAGACGGGAAACCGCAACATCAACCGCGCTATGTATATCGCGTTCCACAGCGTCTTTTGGCAACGCGTCATAATCTATCGCCGGGTCAAACATATACGAAGCAAGCAATGCGTCTTCAAAGTTAATTCCACCCTGTTTACGAAACGCCGCCATAACTTTCTCGACCTCACGTGCAAACAAATCCCCTACATATCCGAGTTTTTGTAAATCGTATTTTCCCTCTAAAATACTGACATTATTTTCTCTAAATCCTGCAATAACTTTCTGTTTAAATTCAGGCAGGTTCATATTTCCTTTTATTAAAGCAACCCGCAACTCTGCATCCCGAACATCATCCGGACGTCCTGCCCGAATTTGCTCAATCTCCAGCCGTTGGTCCGGCAATTTCCCGTCACTGCCCAAAAAACTTAATATCAATAAATTTGTATAATCATACAAAAGAATGGTATACTCCACTTCTTCCTTAATTGTATATCTGTCTTCTCCGATAAACACAGACGCTTTCGCCCCCGCTGCTGCAAATAAACCTAACCACCCCGCAAACAAATATAACATAGCTTTTTTCATCACACAAAACCCCACTGTAAAACAGACAGTTACACACATATTAAGTTTATTAAAAATAACCGCAAAAAGCAAACAAAAAATTGTCCCACCAACCAAGTCGGCAGTTTTCAGAATACAAAAAAGAACCGCCCCAAACGGAGCGGCTCTTTCTCACAATATTTTAGAAATTTCTAAAAATGGTCATCACATTTTTTAATCAATTCTTCAATATTCTCTGGCGGCCAACCCGGCGTTTCCATACCCAAGTGGATGCCCATCTTTGACAGAACTTCTTTGATTTCGTTCAAAGATTTTCTACCAAAGTTCGGCGTACGGAGCATTTCAGCCTCGGTTTTCTGAACCAAATCGCCAATGTAAACAATGTTATCATTCTTCAGGCAGTTTGCAGAGCGAACAGAAAGTTCAAGCTCATCAACTTTGCGCAACAGATTTCTGTCAAACGGCAGTTCTTCCTTAACATCTTCGACTTCGCTTTCCGGCTCGTCAAAGTTGATAAACGGTTTCAACTGGTCTTGCAAAATTCTTGCAGACAAAGCCACCGCATCTTCCGGCGTCAACACGCCGTTTGTTTCAACAATCATCGTCAGTTTGTCATAATCTGTGTTCTGACCAACGCGGGTCTTGTCTACTTTGTAAGATACTTTTCTTACCGGAGAATAAATCGCATCAACGGCAATCATCCCGATTGGAGCATCAGCCATTTTGTTTTGAACAGCCGGCACATAGCCTTTGCCCGTTCCGACAATCATTTCCATATTGATGGAGGCGCCGGCATCCAATGTGCAGATAACATGGTCAGGGTTCATAATTTCAACATCATGCCCTGTTTCAATCATACCTGCAGTAACAACCATCGGACCTTCTGCCTTGAGGCGCATTGTCTTTTGCCCTTCGGAATGAACGGCAACAGCCAAGCCTTTAATGTTTAAGATAACATCGGTAACATCTTCACGCATTCCTTCAACAATTGAGAATTCGTGTAAAACACCGTCAATTTTAATCGCGGTAACAGCGCCGCCCTGCAAAGAAGATAATAAAACTCTCCTCAATGCGTTACCCAGAGTTAAACCAAAGCCTCTCTCTAAAGGTTCAACAACTATCTTGGAAACATTCTTGCCTTCGCCGGAAGCCACCTCTAGATTAGTCGGTTTAATAAGTTCTTGCCAATTTTTCTGAATCACCGGAATACCCTCTTTACTAGTTTATACGCTACAACAAAACGAGGGAGGAACAGAACTCTGCTCCCCACTCAAAACTCAAAAATTAAACTCTGCGGCGTTTTCTTAAACGGCAGCCGTTATGCGGAATAGGAGTTACATCACGAATAGAAGTAATCGTAAATCCGATAACCTGCAAAGCTCTGATAGCCGATTCGCGGCCTGACCCCGGTCCTTTAACTTCTACTTCCAGAGTTTTCATACCGTTTTCCTGTGCTTTTTTGCCGGCTTCTTCAGCAGCAACCTGCGCAGCATAAGGCGTAGACTTTCTGGAACCCTTAAAGCCCTGTGCGCCTGCAGTAGACCAAGATACCGTATTTCCCTGTGCGTCCGTAATTGTAACTCTGGTGTTGTTAAATGTAGAATTTACATGAGCCACACCGGATGTGATATTCTTCTTTTCTTTTTTCTTAATAACTGTTTTTGCCATTGCTACCTCACTTATTTCTTCTTGTTCGCAACAGTCTTGCGCTTACCTTTGCGGGTTCTCGCATTCTGTTTTGTGCTCTGTCCGCGAACAGGCAGACCTTTACGATGGCGCAGACCGCGGTAGCAGCCCAAGTCCATCAAGCGTTTAATGTTCACGCCGACTTCACGGCGAAGTTCACCTTCAACGAGGTAGTCTTTATCAATTACTTCACGAACTTTTGCGATGTCTTCGTCGGTCAATTCGTGTACGCGACGTTCACCGGCAACGCCCGCTTTTGCACAGATATTCTGTGCTGTTTCTCTCCCGATACCATAGATAGAGGTCAAAGCAATCTCTAATTTCTTGGCAGTAGGAATGTTTACACCAGCTATACGAGCCAAATTTACTCTCCATTTATTAAACAATTAAACCATTCAAAAAGTTGATCACCACTTTTCAAAATTATGTCGGAGTATAAAACATAATTTATTAGAGTCAACAATTCTTTTAAAAAAAATCAAAATTTTTTAGTTTTTTTAACAAATTATTAGAAAATATTTTCCGCCCGTCGGGCAGAATCGCACTTATAAACCGATTCAACAAATAGTTTTAAATATTTTTTCCGGATAAACCGCTGCACAGGCACTATTTTTGCCTCACCGATTCGCAAACATAAAAAGCGCCGGAAAAAACCGGCGCTCTCTCCCTCATAAAAAGGCTTTTTACTTGCGCTTTTTGTTCACAAGCGCCGCCTTTTTCAACAATCCCTCATACTGATAAGCAATCAGATGGGATTGAACCTGTGTGATAAAGTCCATCGTTACCTGAACCACGATGAGCAATGTCGTGCCGCCCAAAACAAACGGAACAGACAGTTTGGCAATCAGAATTTCCGGCAAAATGCACAATGCTGCCAGATAAAACGCGCCCAACACCGTCAAGCGGGTAACCACATAGTCCAGATATTCCGCAGTATTTTTGCCCGGTCTGATACCGGCAATAAAACCGCCGTGCTTTTTCAGATTATCCGCCGTTTCTTCCGGGTTAACCACCACAGCGGTATAGAAAAACGCAAAGAACACAATCAAAAACGCATACAAAGCCAGATACAGCGGCTGTCCGTGCCCGAGATAACGACTCAAAGTCTGCACCCATTCCGGTCCGTTAGCAGACCAGATATTCGCAACCGTAATCGGCAACAACAGCAAGGCGCTCGCGAAAATCGGCGGAATAACGCCCGTCGGGTTAACTTTCAAAGGCAGGTGCGAACTTTCTGCAGAAGTCATACGCAAGCCGACCTGACGCTTCGGATATTGCACCAAAATTTTGCGTTGTGCCATTTCAACTTTCAAGATAATGAAGACCAGTGCAACGCTCATAATAAACAAGCTCAAAATAACCAGCGGCGACATTGAGCCGATTCGCCCTAATTCCAAAGTCTGTGCAATCGCAGCCGGAATATTGGCGATAATGCCGACCGTAATGATGAGCGACGAACCGTTGCCCACACCGCGGGAAGTAATCTGCTCGCCGAGCCATACGATAAACATCGTGCCGCCGGTCAGCGAAATAATGGTCGAAAAGATAAAAGTATACGGCGCAATCACAACGGGGCTTGAACCATCACCGTTGGCAATGCTCATCAAGCCGATGGCAATACCATAACCCTGAACAATCGTAATCAAAACCGTCAACAATTTCGTATAGTGAGTCATTTTGCGGTGTCCGGCTTCGCCCTCTTTCTTAAGCGCCGCCAAAGACGGAACAACCGAAGAGCCGAGTTGCAGAATAATCGACGCCGAAATGTAAGGCATAATGTTTAATGCGAAAATCGTCATACGCTCCAACGCACCGCCGGAAAACATATTAAACATTCCCAAGATTCCGTTTGAATGTCTGGCAAAAACCTCCGCAAGCACGCGGGCGTCAATTCCCGGAAGCGGGATAAACGTTCCCAAACGAAAGACAATCAGTGCCAAAACCGTAAATAACAGGCGCTTTTTCAAATCCGTCGCTTTGCTGAAAACGGACGCATCCATATTCGCCGCCATTTTTTCTGCTAATGATACCATTTTTATTTCCTTAAAATTATTACTTTTGAGCAAACAAAAGGAGATATTTCTCCCAGTTTTCACCACAACTTAATACATAAAATTTAATTTTGCCTTTAAAAAGTAGTTTTTTCCACCGCCTTTTAAAGGCAATGCCGTTTTTCCGCGCTCACAACGCTGCTTTTTAAGATGTTTATACGGCAAAATGCATCATACATACTAAAATGTATAAATTTTTGTTTTCCCCTCTGGACAAACCCGAATTAAAGTGCTATATTTTAGAGAATCTTTAAATAACCATCCGGGAATACAAAAAATGTCTAAATTAAAAGCAATAATGAGCGCAGGCATTTTAGTTGCGAGCGGGGCTTTTTCAACAAACTCTCCCGCGACAGACAACGATATGCCTGTCTCCCAAGAAAAACATATGTTCAGTATGTTAAAGAAAAGAGCCGCACAAAAAGTATACCACCGTTTTGAGGAAATTCCCGAAATTTCTGACGATGATGCCCACTTATATAAAAAAGGCGAATATACCTATATCATCAACGCCGAGCGTTATCAGCAAACCGGTGAAATCGAATTAAAACGCGTGTTAACCGCCGAAGTCACCAAAGCAAACGCGCTCGGGCTCATCTTTCGCAGCGAATGCGGCACATACGCCCCCGCGGAAAATGAAGACCAGATAACCTGTTATGATGTGGATATGCTGCTCATCAATTCCACCGGCACGTTCAAAGGCCCGATGCAGATGAATGATGACGCAATCGTTTCTTTTGCGAGATATTTGGCGGCTGATCCAAACACCAGAAAATATATTATGCCGCTGATAAGTTTTAAGCCCGGCAACAAGCTCAAAAAAGAACTGATGCAGGAAATGTCCGAAAAAAATATCAGCGCAGACAAGATGTGCGAGTTTGCTTTAAGCAAACTCGAAAAGCTCTATTTTGCCGAAGACGGCAAGATGCTTCCCATGGACGAGCGCAACGCCCTCATTAACGAGCAACTGTATAAGAGCATCCGTTTCGACGGCAACAACTGGAGTAAAATTGCGTCATCAAAATTAAAAAATTACATCAGCACAGAAAGCCGCAAGCGGAAAAAAGGGCTTTCCGATACTGCCAAAAACTTCTTTTGCCTGACCGAAACTTTTCCTAACGAAGAACGGCTGAAGCAAGCGCTTGAAGATTATAACTTGACCTCATTTTCATTGGGAAGACCCGGTAAACCCAAGCAAGTTATGTTAGCATTGGCTTTAAGTATGAACCTCAAAGACGAAAACGGTAATCTGGACGCAACCCGCATCCCGACCTATGCCATCGCCGCCTCTGTCAGTTCTATTAACTGGCATGGCAACGGCAAAGAGGCTCTGTCTTCGGCAGGCAGTAATAAAATGCGTGAATATTTTCGCCAATCTTGGAAAAACGGTATGGATTATCTGAAAACCGCAACCAAAACCTGGGTTTGCGGAAAAAGCCGCCAATACGGCGTGAACGAGCTCTCGCAACTCAATATGATAACCCCGCTTTTAATTAAGCAATATCAGCAGCTGGAACTTGCCGGCGCAGAAAAGCTTGCCCGCGAATATCAGCAGGCGATTGTCCACGCAGAAGCCAAAACGCTGATACATTATGATTTGGCAATACAGCTGGCAAACAGCAAAAAGTATCGCTGACGAGCCCTGAAAAGCTCCATATAAAAAGCGGCTGAAAAGCCGCTTTTCTCTTATAAAAATCACACTTTGCGATAATCAAAAAAGACCGGACGCCGCCCCTCGCGAAGAGCTTTTTGCTGATATTTGGTTTTCACCCAGTCCGCCGGTTCTTTCCGCCAGTCATCGCCGCATTTTGCCGTCCAATAAAAAGCCGCGCACTCATGCATTGTCCGCAACACATGGCGTTTATAAACCGGATGGTCGGTTGCAATGCGAAACAAGCCGCCTTTTTTCAAAACCCGCGCAACCTCTTTAAGGTTGTCCGGATGAACAAACCGCCGCCCGCTGTGCTTTTTCTTCGGCCACGGATCGGGAAACAGCAAAAACACCTTGTCAAAAAAGCCATCGGGAATGTTTTTAAACAGCAGCCGGACATCATCATCAAACACGCGGACGTTAGTAACCTCACAATCCGCAAGGGATACATTATCCGGCAGGCAGCAGCCGTCTTTGATGCCGCTGATGAGCGTCAGCAGATTCGCCACACCGTTTTGGAAAACCTCCACCCCGACAAAAAGCGTATCCGGATTATTTTTTGCCTGCCCGTAAAGATGTTGCCCGTCGCCAAACCCGATTTCCAAACAGCGTTCTTTTCGGCTGTCGTGAAAAAAAGCGCCCTCTGCAAAATCTTTCGCATCGCAAATTTTCATCTGCGGCAGCAGATTATCAAGCAAAAACTGTTTTGCCTTACGCACAACCCGCCCTTTGCGCCGCCCGAAAAATTTTGCGACCGCCGCATTTGCCAAACTATTGGTCAACACCGGTGTCATCTTTCTCACGCAGGCTGGTTAACATCAGCAACAGGGCATTTCGCGATTTTGCCGGCAAAGAATAAAACGCTTTTAACAACATTGTTGCTTCAGAACCGGTCATCGGGTCAAAACTCTGCTCCACCTGGTCTTCTTGCAACAAGCCTGTTCCGGTGCAGTAAGTTCTTTTATAAAACGGCAGCATATTATAAATTTCGGGTTTTACGTCTTCAAAAAAGTAATCAACATCCACACCCAAAAGCTGTGCAATATTAAACAACCGTCCGGCGCCGATTCTGTTCACGCCTTTTTCATATTTCTGCACCTGTTGAAAAGTAATCCCCAGAGCCTCTGCCATTTCTTTTTGGCTTAATTGCAAAAGTCTGCGTCTGGCACAAATTCTCGCACCGACGTGAGCATCCATCGGACCAATGCCCGAATCAATCATTTCGCCGCCGGCTTGCACCATTAAATCGCTTTTTTTCTTCCTTCCACGAGGCATTTCTTTTCTCCTAAAAAAGTTAATTGATACCTCTGTTATATACCATTTTTTTAAAAAAGCAACAACTTTTCGTTGAAATTTACAACCGTTATTAGATATGTCCTTATGAGCGGAACGCCGAGCGCCTTTTCAAACAACCGTTAAGTGTATTAATCCCGAGTGCAACCAGCAATCCGGCAAGCAGCAAAACGAGCAATATCCGATTACCAAAACGCCCGTACAAAGTATCCCGCGCCAAAACTTTCGGCAACACGACATCGGATATCCCGACCGCATTAAGCCCCAATGCCCCGACAATGTCGCCGTTTGGCAATATCACCGCGCTGATACCGGTGTTTGCGCTGCGGATAACGGTGATTCCCTCTTCCACCGCCCGCATTTGCGCCGCCGCCAAATGCTGATACGGTCCGGCACTCACGCCGTACCATCCGTCATTGGCAAGCACCAACAAAATCTCGGGTTTGTTTTTCGGATTCACCACGCCTTTAGGGAAAATACTCTCATAGCAGATAGCCCCGCCCATCAGCGGCAATCCCTGAACCTGAATATTTTTAAACGGCACACCCTGCCCCAAATCGCCAACCACATTTGCAACCGGCGCCATAAAATCCGGCAGATACCTGCGAAACGGCAGATATTCGCCAAACGGCACCAAATGCGCCTTATCGTAATAGTCTTTAACATCGCCGGTTTTATCCAGCACAAACAGCGAATTATACGGCACAACTTCACCGTTGGCAATTCCTGCCCGCAGCAGTCCGGTCACCAAAAATCCCCCCTCGGGTATTGCCTCGGTAATTTCGCTGCGGTGCTCGCCGTCCCTGTCCAGAAAATAAGGGGACGCGGTTTCGCCCCAAACCACCATCGCCACGCCGTCAAGCGGTTTGCTTTTGCTCAAATCAATATATTGCCGAAAGTTTTTATACGCCAACGCCGGATGCCACTTAAACGTCTGCGGGATGCTCGGCTGCACCAGCCGCACCGTCAAGTTGCCCTGTTCCGCTGGCAGATAGGCGCCCGCCGCCCAATATAAAAACGCCGCCGGCAGCAAAATAAATCCTAACGCTCCCGCGCAAAACTGCCGCCTGACTGCCCCATAGAGCAAAAAGGCAACACCGCACAACAGCAACAGCAGCATAAACGACAAACCGTATGTGCCGATATATGCCGCCCCCTGAATCAAACGCGGGTCAAAACTCAACGCCGTCCCAAGCAAATTCCACGGAAATCCGGTAAAAATAAAACTCCGTATCCACTCAAACCCGACAAACGCGCAGCAAAACAACATCCCGCGGGCATACATATTCCTGCCCCGCGCCGCTGCCAATGCCGGCAACCCCATAAACAGCCCGAAAAACAGCCCTGTTGCCAAAAAGACCAGCGGCACATATTCAGCAAACTTATTGTTATCAATCAGCAGGGCATTGTTAATCCAGATAAACCCAACGGCATAAAACGCAAAACCAAACCAATATGCAAGCCAAAACAATTGCTTTTTAGACCGCTCGCCGCCCAGCAACAGCGCCAAAAAAAGCACTAACGCCGCATACCCCTGCCACATTCCTTCAAACGGCGGAAAAATTAACGCCGCTGCCGCACCGGCAAAAAATGAAAGCACGACCTGCTTTTTAAAACCGATACGAAACCGTTGCAGTAATCCCGCGCCACACATCAGGCTTCTTCCGTTTCCTGATAAGGGTCATCAATGCAAAACTGCGCCAAAATTTCCGTTTCCAGCCCTTCCATTTCTTCCGCCTCTTTGTCATCTTGATGGTCAAACCCGAGCAAATGCAAAAAGCCGTGCACCAACAGATGGCAATAGTGTGCATACACGCTGATATGTTTGATTTCAGCCTCCCGTTGCAACGTTTCAAACGCCAGAATAATGTCACCGAGTTCGGCATCTTCCATATCATCAAGCGCGTCCCAAAACTCGTCATCGTCAATATTGGCAAACGACAAAACATTCGTCGGCTTATCCATACCGCGGAACTCGCGGTTAAGCTTATGCACCGCCGCATCATCACTCAAACACACATTAACAGCATAGGTCATATCTTTCATCAGCAACGCGTGTTTGGCAACGTCCGCCACATATTCAAACGCCAAGTCCTTCAGCTCTTCCGCCACCTTAAGCGCGTCAAAGTCCACCGCTTCGGTCCATTGCGGGTTTTCTTCAACCACATTCAAAATCACTTTACTTTTCATCTTGCGCCTTCTTGCTCTTTTCTTCATATGCTTTCACGATTTTTGCAACCAGCCCGTGACGGACAACATCATTTGCCGAAAACGTCACCGACCCGATATTGCCGATTCCTTTAAGCGTATCCAACGCATCGCGCAAACCGGAAATCACCCCGCGCGGCAAATCCACTTGGCTCAGGTCGCCGTTAACCACCATACGGGAGTTCTCGCCCAAACGGGTCAAAAACATTTTCATCTGCATCGGCGTGGTGTTTTGCGCCTCATCCAAAATCACAAAAGCGTTCGAAAGCGTCCGCCCGCGCATAAACGCCAGCGGGGCAATCTCGATTTCGCCTAAAGCCAATTTTTTATCCACCTGCTCCGCCGGCAGCATTTCATACAGCGCATCGTATAGCGGACGCAAATACGGGTCAACCTTGTCTTTCAAATCGCCGGGGAGAAAGCCGAGGTTTTCGCCAGCCTCAACCGCCGGACGCGACAAGATGATTTTATCAACAGCGCCCTCCAACATCATAGAAACCGCCAGCGCCACCGCCAGATAAGTTTTACCCGTACCGGCAGGACCCAAGCCGAACACCAACTCGTTTTTCATCATCTCGGTAATATATTGCGCTTGCGTGGCAGACCGCGGGTAGATATAGCGTTTTTTGGTTTTGAGCACAATCTCGCTTAACGACTGTTTTTCATCTGCCGAGCCGCTGCCGCCGCAAATCCGTACGGCAGCTTTGACTTCTTGCTCGCCGATAATATGCCCCTTGCTGGCTTTTTCATACAAAATATCTATTGCCGTTTTGGCATTTTCAATATCGGTTGACGAGCCCCGAACCGTAATTTGGTTGCCAAAACTCAAAATCTCGACATTAAGCATCCGCTCAATCAGCCGGATATTCTCGTCATTCACACCAACTAACACTTTCAAAAGCTGGTTGTTAAACATTTCAAAACTTAATTCAGCCATCTTAAAGGACCTCCCCGCCCAAAGAATTAGTTGAAGCCTCGGTCACCCGCACCTCAACAATTTTGTTAAGTAACGAATTATCTGCCGTTGCATATAAGTTTTGCATATACGGCGTTCTGCCGGCAAGCTGCCCTTTGTGCCTGCCTTTGGTTTCAAACAGCACCGGCATAACCTTGCCGACGCTTGCTTTATTAAACTTCGTCTGATAGTCAAACAGCAAATCCTGCAATACCTGCAGCCGTTCTTTTTTGACCTTTTCCTCAATCTGGTTTTCCATCACCGCTGCCGGCGTTCCCGCCCGCCTGCTGTATTTGAAAGAGAAAGCCTGAATATATTTCACACGATTGACCACATCAAGGGTCTGCGCAAAATCTTCATCCGTTTCCCCCGGAAAACCGACAATAAAGTCCGATGACATCCCGATAGCCGGATTCGCCTCTTTTAATTTTTCTACCACGCGCAAATAGTCATCCCGCGTGTGCCGCCGGTTCATTTTTTTCAACACGCTGTCCGAGCCGGATTGTATCGGCAGGTGCAGATACGGCATCAGTTTGCCGAGCTCTTTATGGCAGCGGATTAAATCATCATCCACATCCGCCGGATACGACGTCGTATAACGAATGCGTTTTAAGCCGTCAATCTCCGCAACTTTATTCAGCAGATACGCCAGATTGCGCTCTTTGCCGTTGGCGTCCTCGCCGTGATAAGAGTTTACATTCTGCCCCAAAAGGTTAAGTTCAAGGCTGCCGGTTGCCACCAAACGCCGCGCCTCTTTCAAAATTTCCTCCACCGGACGGGAAACCTCCACCCCGCGGGTATACGGCACCACGCAATAAGTGCAGAAGTTGTTGCACCCCTCTTGAATTGCCAGATACGAGCACCCGCCCTCGGCTTTGTTTTCGGGCAGATAGTCAAATTTCGACACTGCCGAAAATTCCGTATCCAAAAGCTGCGCCTCGCGTTTGTTAAAAATTTCTTCCACCACTTCTTTAAGGCGGAAATACCGCAGCGGTCCGAGCGCAAAATCAACATACGGCGCGCGTTTCAAAATCTGTTTGTCTTCCGCCTGCACCACACATCCGGTCACGCCGATAATCGTGTCTTTGCCCTCAAGGGCGCGTTCCTGTTTGATAAGATATGCCCTGCCCAAATCGGAAAAAACCTTTTCCGCCGCCTTTTCGCGGATATGGCAGGTATTAAAGATAACAACATCAGCGTCTTTAACGCCGGTTGCTTTTTTAAGCCCCATTTCTTCCAGCATATTCGCCATTCTGTTCGAGTCATAAACGTTCATCTGGCAGCCGAAAGTTTTAATAAAATATTTTTTAACCATAATCCTTGTATCTATAAACATAAACTTCTTGTTAATGCCCGATAGTATAACACCTTTCTTTAATTTTTTCAAATAATTTTTTGCCCGCTGTCTGATTTTCTTCAATCCGTGCGTTTTCTTATTGCAAGTTAATTGTTTTTCTGTCAGAATTATAACATAAAGGAGGAAACAGCTATGACGAAACTCATGGTCGCCAACCAAAGCAATTTCAGATTTATCAACAAAGAGGAGAAAGCCGCCTTCCTCACCATCTTATGTATGCTCTCTGCCATAGACGGCAACATCCGCGATGAAGAAATCGAATACATCACTGACCTGGCCTCCCAAATGGAAGCGGAGCTCAAACCCAGCTATTTTAATTATCCCCAAGAGCTCGGCGTCTGCAAAGCCGCACTGATAAAAGACCGCCGCCTTGCGCTTGAACTTTTGAAAAATATGTTCGCACTCGCCTACACCGACAATATTTTTACCGATTCGGAGGGGCATTTCATCTGCGAGATATCCGAAGCCCTGAAAATCGAACCGCAAAAAGTAAGCGAAATCAGCTCTTGGATAATCGACCGCATTATCTGGCTCGAACAAGCCGCCCTGATTTTTGAAGAAACCCCGGCAACCCATGGAGGCTCTTATGACCAAAACAAACGCTAGTCAAAACCCGAATTACTACAACATCATCAAAAAGCACTTAAAAAAGCAATATCCGTCTGCTTCGGATGGAGAAACCGCCGTTTTGAGCCGCGAGGTGATTTTTGCCCCCAAGGTTTACCCGATTGAAGTAAACGGCAAAGAAACAAAGATTTCTGCCGTCAGGGAAAATCTCGCCGATTACATTGAGCGTGACGGCGCAGAAAAAAGCTTTATCCCTTATTCGCTGGATGCTGAAATTGCCGATTTGATAGAAAACACCAACTGCGAAACTTCATCCATGAACGAATATTACCGTTGGATAAGCGCC
This sequence comes from uncultured Alphaproteobacteria bacterium, assembly GCA_910576955.1. Classification (GTDB taxonomy): domain Bacteria; phylum Pseudomonadota; class Alphaproteobacteria; order RF32; family CAG-239; genus CAG-267. The sequence goes on from CAJTJB010000006.1 coordinate 120,211, forward strand.
ACGGCGGAAATTGTGCGCAACACGTCAGACGGCGACGTCACCGAGCAGGATATCAGCGACCGCCGCGATTTCATCGGTATGACGCATACCCGCGAAGCCGAAATTTTGCTTTGCCTCGCGCTGTATGAGGCAGCCGGTGCGGAAAACAACAAAGAAAAAATCGAAATGCTGAAGTTCAAGCTCGCCCGCCTGCGTGAGATGCGCAGCATCGTCAGCAACACCACCGACCGTGTCAAGCCCAACAAAGACAAATTGCACCTATACTGCAAATATTGCAATGAGCTGTTAGGTCAGGCTGCAAATAATTTTAATGATATTAACTTAAAATTAAGTGTAATTATCAATGATAATACAGAAGAAGATACGAACGACGATTTTTCATATCTTGACCATCTGAAAAGGATAATCCTTTATATGATGCGCAAGCTTGAAAATTGTGCCGTTCAACATCAACGCGACCCCCGCGATGTGCAGCAGGTTCCGGAAAAACGGAATGAAAACGCCGCCAACCCTCGCCGGCGCCACGGCAAAACGCGTTGAGGCAATATATTAGACAAGGAGTAACATTATGGAAATTATGCTCGAATCAATCCTTTGGTGCATAGAAGGAGTTTTGGAGATTTACTTTATTCTGGCGATTGTCAACATCGTATTGTATTGGTGTATGCACTTTGGGCTGATGGGTCAGGGCGGTGACGCATACAAAAAGCTGCTTGCCTTTTTGCACCAGATTACCGAGCCGGTATATGCCAAACTGCGTGAAAAGATTAAACCGGTTCAAGGGTTTGATATTTCGCCGTATGTTCTTATTGTTTCATTGATGTTTGTTTTGCACATTTTAGAAAAAACGCGGCAGGCGCTCATCGGCGGATAGTCCTGAATGTTTTATGACAAAACATCCGATGGTATAATTATCAGAGTTCGGGTAACACCGAACTCTTCAAAATGTGCGCTTTCGGGCATATTTACAGACGCAGCCGGTCAGGATTATCTCAAAATAAACTTAACCGCCGTTCCCGAAAAAGGCAAAGCCAACCAAGAGCTGATAAAGTTTTTATCGAAATGGCTCAAACAAAGCAAATCCGCCTTTACACTCATAAGCGGCGAAACCGACCGTTATAAGCGGCTGCAGCTGACAGCAACAAACCTTGCCGCAACCGAACAGATTTTACAACAAACGGAGAACGCCTATGACAGCGCAAATTCTTGATGGCAAAAAGCTCGCCCAAACCGTAAAGGAAGAGTTGAAAACAAAAATCGCCGCCCTCCCCTCTGCACCCGCGCTTGCCGTCATCATTGTCGGCACAGACCCCGCCAGCGAAATTTATGTCCGCAACAAAGAAAAAGCCTGCCAAGCCGTCGGCATTGCTCCGCAAACGCACAAGCTCCCCGCTGAAACTTCCAAAGAAGAGCTTGCCGCGCTGATTAAACGCCTGAATAACACTCCCGACATTAACGGCATTCTTATCCAGCTTCCGCTCCCCGCGCATTTAAACGCCGCGGAAATTCTGCCGTTGATTTCTCCTGAAAAAGACGTGGACGGTTTTCATCCGGTTAATGTCGGAAAGCTGTTGCAAAAAGATACCGAAACATTTATCCCCTGCACCCCGAAAGGCATTATTAAACTTATCAAAAGCGCCAAGCCGGATATAACCGGCTTAAACGCAGTTGTTATCGGGCGCTCGCAAATTGTCGGGCTTCCCGTTGCCCACTTGCTGCTCAATGAAAATTGCACGGTCACGGTCGCCCATTCTAAAACCAAAAATCTCCCCGAACTCTGCCGCACAGCAGATATTCTCGTTGCCGCCGTCGGCAAACCGGAGCTTGTTACCAAAGAATACATCAAGCCCGATTCGCTCATTATTGATGTCGGCATAAACCGCACTGCAAACGGCTTAAAAGGCGATGTCAACTTCGCCGACGCCCTCGAAACCGCCGCTTATGTCACTCCCGTCCCCGGCGGTGTCGGTCCGATGACGATTGCTATGCTTTTGGATAATACCGTTGCGGCATATTTAAAACAAAACCGCCCTTAAAATCCCCCTCCCGCCGCATTATATAAAGACAGACGGCAACAATCATTAAGGGAGGAAATATATGCATCATCTGGGCAACATCTTTTTATATAACAATAACAACATCAACAAAGCCCTCTATCATCAAGACTTGGAAGAACGGGGATACTTCCTGTTTGATACCGACAACCTGCATAAATTCACCCTCTATCACAAAGAAATCACCCCGAATGTGCTGCTGTTTGATTTTGAGCGCAACACGCCAATAGATTTTATTGCCTCGCTGGAACGCAAATTCGAACGCTCCACCATTCCGCTGGTGGTCGTTTCCGAAGCCCCGAACGCGCTGATATATCATCCCGCCATCAGCCATTACCTCACGCACGACGAAGCCAAACGCAGCCTGCTGGGCATTTTGGAGAGCTATTGTACCGGCAATAAAAAACATCAGATTTTATATATTAACCTCAAACCTTACGAACGTTCAGACTTTTCAAAATCCGTCAAACTTGCCGGCTATACGATGTTTGAGGTGCACAACATCAATTCCGCCAAAGCCTATATGGCAAAAAACACCCCGTCGATTATCTGCATCAATTTTGAACCGGCATTAAGCAAATCCCAAAAAATCTTTGCCCACCCCAAAACATTTTATGTGGAAAACACGCAAAATGTTAAGGAAGTCGAACAATTTTTGCAGTAAACCTAAAGCCGTTATGAACTATTGTCGAAAGAATGAATAATGGCTTTTAAAGACTTAACCCGCAAAATTTATGACTGCACGCTAAACCTCGCCTCCAAGAAAAACGCTCTTGTCTGGCTGTTTGCGATTTCGTTTATTGAAAGCTCGTTCTTTCCCATCCCGCCGGATATTATGATTATTCCGATGGTTTTAGCCACCCCAAAACAAGCGTATAAAATTGCTGGCGTCGCCACGGTGGCAAGCGTGTTCGGCGGCTACCTCGGCTATTGCATCGGCGTTTACGGCTTTGAACTGATTGCCCGCCCGCTGCTGGAATTTTACGGCTATATGGACGGGTTTATGAAGTTTGAAAACTATTATCACGAATACGGCGCATGGATTGTTTTCGGTGCGGGCATCACCCCTTTCCCCTACAAGATAATCACGATTGCAAGCGGCGCGGTTCATCTGGATTTGGCAGTCTTCACCATTGCCTCTGTCCTTGCCCGCGGCATTCGGTTTTACCTCATAGCATGGCTGTTAAAACGCTACGGCGCCCCGATGAAAGAGTTTATCGAGAAAAACTTAAACCTCCTCTCCATCCTCTTCCTCCTGCTCCTAATCGGCGGCTTCGCAGTTATCAAGTGGCTGTAGCTTTTTCCATCCATCATTGCAAAACCCATTTGTCATTAGCCCGAAAAAAAAGCAAAAGCCCTCCCGCAAGAGAGGGCATTTTTTTAATCATCAATCACATCCAGAAGATACCCCGCGGGCTTGTCTTTCATCCGCGCAAACACCAGATTCCGCCCGTCATCGCCCAAGTCCTCAAGCGTTATCACAATGCGCTTGTGGAAATAGCGCAACAATAATCCAGCAACAGCCCATTTGAGGCTCTCTCGCCCATATTCTGTTTGATAAATCTGTTTTACTTTCAAACCGGCACCTTTGGCAATCTCCTGATACGTCAAACCACATTTCAACCGCTCCGCTCTGAGTAAACCTGCAAGCTTAACTTTCAGCACACGGTTCATATAACATCCGATATCTCTATCTTTTTTTACTTCTTGATTTTCCATAGTAAAAACTCCAATTTAATGTTAAAACAAAACTGGCGCAAGGGTTATCCTAGCGCCAGGGAGGTAGAAAATCACCAAAATATGACTCTCTTGGTCTTCAATATATAACCAAGAGCTCCCTGACTTTAATCAAGGATAAATTATTTTGGAGAGCCTTCTACAGCCCTGACGGCATCTCTGCCGACATTGAGGAGTATAAGAGGTATGGAGTTAAAGTCAAGTTAATTATGATAGTATATTTCCCCCTCTAGGGGGGGGGAGGAATTCTTTGTTGCAAGTACTTGCTTCAAAGCCCCCTCTCCCCTTGGAGGGAGAGGATGGGTGAGGGGGACAATATAGAATCTATACTCGCATAAGATTGCCACGGGCTAAAGCCCTCGCAATGACTACCTAACCGCGAGTCATTGCGAGGAGTGAAACGACGAAGCAATCTCTGGCGGCAAAGGCTTACTCTTCCCTCGCCGCAGCCCAAATCGTTGCATGTGCCGCGTCACTAACGTTCCTCGCAATGACGCACAATAAATCAAACTATGTTCGTGGTCCTATAAAAACCGTGGAACCTTGCAAAGAAACCTCGAATATCATACAAACAAAAAGCAGGCAATAAGCCTGCGAAGCCAAGGGTGCGATAAAGTGCAATGCTTGAGTATGAATTCCCGACTGCGGTGTACGAAATTGGTACATAAAGAGGGAATTCACCTCAATGATTGTGCTTTTGCGCGCCCCTATCTTCCGGCTTTAATCGCCTCAATCAACTCGTGCGTAGTCGGAATATATCCGTTCGCATAGAGCGGGTCTTGCCCGAAACGATAAACTTGATGTCCGGCAAACAGCAAATTGTCATCTGTGCTGCCGTTGTGTGAGATGTCAAACAATGTTTTATGAATGCAATAAGTGCGCGGGTCACAAAGCTTGCCTGTTGTGCCAGTTGCACCCGACCAAGCCGAAAACTGGCATTGCGACAAGCAGCCCAAACATTTCGCGCGGTCTTCTTTCATCACTTTCCATTCCTCCGGCGTGAGGAACACGACTGTGCTGTCCGGCGTTTCCTGAATAACGGTAAAACCAGCGTTAATCTGATTATCAGCCTTTGCCAAATCCGCCGCTTTGATGTAAACCGTCTTAACATTGCTCAAGTTAAGCGGCGTGTCAAACCCATCTGCCGCCTCGGTACGATATTCAATCTCGCCCTCTTTACGCGCCATCAAACGCGCCATAAATTTGTTTTTAATCGCCGACGAATAAAACCCGGTCGGGCTGAAACGCTGCAACACGACATCACCCGCTTTTGTATTCAGCATCACCTTTTTCCAAGCATCGCTGACAGGGCTTTCTTTGGTAATCATCGGGCGCGTGCCAAACTGAAACGCCACCTTGCCGATTTCCGGATTATCAAGATAATTCTCCCAATCGCTCAAACACCACACGCCGCCGGCAATGATAATCGGCGTTTCGCCAAGCCCGAGCTTATTCAAAGTTGCGCGCAGCTCTTTAATGCGGTTATACGGGTCTTGCGGCTCTTCAGGGTTTTCGGCGTTAGATAAGCCGTTATGCCCACCGGCAAGCCATGGGTCTTCATAAACCACACCGCCCAAAAACGCAGCATATTTCGAATAAGACCGTTTCCACAAAATCTGAAACGCGCGGGAAGACGACACAATTGGGTAATAATAAACGCCGTGTTCAGACGCAATCTCGCCCAGTTTATACGGCAGCCCTGCCCCGCAGGTCACGCCGTGGATAAGCCCTTTTGCCCCTTTTAAAACTTCGGTGATAACCGTTTCGGAATCGGCGAGTTCCCAGAGTTCATTAACGTGGATTCGCCCGTTATCGCCAGCAATTTCGTGTGCAATCTGTGCCTGCGCAATACCGCCTTTAATAGCCATCGCAATCAGGTCTTCGTGGCGTTCCTGCCGTTTCAAGCGGGTTGAACGCTCCATAATAACCTTGCCGTTATTGTCATAGCAATCTGCCGAAACAAGAGAGATTGTCCCAACACAGCCTTCTTTGGCAAAGTGTCCGCTGCTTCTGCCGTCTGTTCCGTTAATTCCTTTTCCGCCCTCGATAATCGGCAAAACCTCTTTGCCCGAAAGCACAATACTCTTCAAATTTATCACAAGCCTATCCTTATTTATTATCTAAACAACATACCGCATTTATAGCACCCGTTTTTTAAAAAGAAAAGTAGGAACTTCAAAGTATTCAGGTATCCTCAACGATACTATTGGCTAAAACGGTTTGAACAGCCTTGCCCATTCTATGTTGTTGCTAACTGCAAGCGCCACTGCTACGCAGCAATAAGTATATGTAATGAGGGCATTTATTGTCACACCACCGACTTTTCTGACCAAAAAATGGCGATATTTTTTAACCAAATAATGCAACAAATTAAAAAACAAGATATACACAATCAGCTGCACCGAAATACCGATTTCCTTAAGCGCCAGCTCATAGTTCATCATAATCCGCGGAAAAAATGTCATCAAAAGACTGTATAACATCACCAAACCGTAGGTAATGCGCTGCGACCGCTGCTCGCTTTGAACGTGTTGTTTTAAGTTTTCTTTAGAGAGTTCGTCCAAACCGAATCCGCGAATTTTTTTCGGCTCGGCCTGCTTTTCCTTAATCGTTTTCAGATTCGCTTTCAACCGCTCTTCCGCCACGCACAAGCCGCAGCCTTTGTTGGTAAAATATGCGTGGTTCGGCTTCTTCTTACAGTGCTTAAGATTGCGCAACAGATAATCCAGCTCTGCCTGCCATTCCGCCGCTGTCGGTCGTTTCTGCCCTTTCACAAACGCACGGTCAAACAGCTTCAGCGTATTCTGCGGCAAAAAGGCGTGAATGCTGTATGGATGCGGCGCCTGATAACTGTCGCCCCACATTCCGTATGCATAATGATATTGCTCAATACGCTCCTGAATAGAAAGCGCACTGTCGGCATTTTTCTTCACCACGCCCGAAAACGGGTGAATACCGTTGTTTAAAAGCTTAAAGATAATCACCGCGAGCGCAAATTTATCCTGCTCCTCGCCCATCTCTTCGCAAGCCTGCTGCATTCCCTCGGGGTAGATGTATTCTTCGCTCACAAACTCCGCCGGAAAGCGCGCCTGTTCTCCCTGAATCGAAAAGCCGTCGCAGTCAAACACCGCCACCGTCATCGTCTTTTTATAAATCGACACGTTAGACGGCTTAAGGTCAATGATATAATGCCCGTATTTGTGCAGCGACGCCACCATCAAAGCCACGTTATACGCCGCCATCACCCGATATTCGTATTTGTCGCTCAAGCCCAGCTTGGCACGCACCGCCCCCTGCATCAGATGGTCAAGCGACACTGCCTCCGCCGTATTGATAAACGGCATCATATACCCCACGCAATACCCCTCGTCATCTTCAAGCACCGCCTCGGGCCATGCAATCTGCACATATTCGACCCCGCCCGCCGTCACGCTCGGAATATTCGGGTTGTTCATCACCATCGCTTCAAGCTTTAAGCGGTTGGTATTGCTTTTTTGCCGCTCATGAAAAATCTTCGCCACTTTTGCCGGCTGCCCGACAATTTCATACACTTTGCCCGCCGCGCCGCCTTTGTTCAAAAGCTTACCTAAAGTCAACCGCTCAAAGTGCCGGTCGGCGTAAATCGCATTAAATTGCAGCACAGAAGTTTCAGTCGTATCCGTCATCACAGTTCCGCCCATAAAAAGGTCTTATCATCAGAGTTCAGCTTGCGCGCTTTGCCGGTATTTAATGTATTGTTTAATGCCGTCAGCGCCCGTGTTTTGCTCGGTTCGTTTTTAAGATATTGATATATCGGCTCGATAAATCCGCTTTTAAGTTTGCACATATCTTCGGTCAGGGCAAAATTCGTCACCCCGTCCGTCATCAAAAACAAAGCATTTGCTTTTTCTATCTTGGTAAAACGCAGGCTTTCTGCCCAGTTATTCATTGTATAAAAATACGTCTCGCATGAAAACTCCCCGTTCGCCGGACGTGACAATGTATATCCGCACTTGCCGCCGTCTTCATAATGCAGCGCAATCCCCGCCCCGTCACCGATATGAAAAAATATACCGCGGTTTTTGTGGTATGCCACCCCCACAACCGTTGCCGAAAAATTCAAAATTTCTTCTTCGGATTTGCTTTTGTTTAACCGGTGAATAACCAGCCTGCCGCGTGCGGTTTCAATGGCTTTTTTTACCGCTTTTTCCATATCTTTAAGCGGCGTGTTAATCAACACGTTAACCAATGTTTCGCACACAGTTTTCGCCCCGATTTTACCGTATTTGGCAGAGCCTGCGCCATCCGACACCACCGCCACCAGCTTATTGCCCGAACACGCATATTGATAAAAATCCTGACACGGCATTTTCTTTGCCGTATGCAAACCGCCCGTAATTTTGGTGGCAATCACGCGTATGTTTTTAGGCGTTCTCTTCATTCCAGCCCTCAATATCGTCTAAAATATCGGGCATATTCGGTGCCGCGCGGGAAATGCAGGAAACACTGCGGGAAAGCCACAAAAAGAACTCGGTAAATTTCAGCCCGCTCAACCGTTTCGGCGCCATCAGCGAAAACTTCGCGAGCTTGTCAAGATTAGCCCCCTGCGTACCGACCGCGTGAATCACCACTTTTTTATTTTGCTGCGCCTCGCGGCATTTTGCTGCTGCAAGCTCCCAGCCGTAGTCTGTCGGCTCGCCGTCGCTGATTAAGAAAATCCACGGCCGTTTAGAGGTTATGCCGCAGCTGTCATATAAACATTTTTGCTCTTCGATTTTATGCAGCGCTTTTTCCATTGCCTTACCGATAGGCGAAAGCCCCGACGCTTCCATCACCGGCGCGGTAAAGTTCATTGCATCCACCCAGTCCGCCGAAACATCCGCATCGTCTTTGCCATATGCCTTAATCACCAAAAGCTGCACACGCGAGCTGGCATCAATATCTTCTTTAAGTTCTTTTTCTAACGCCTGCAACCCCATATTCAGCTGTTTAATCGGCTCGCCGCGCATAGAGCCCGAACAATCCAGCACCAAAATACACGGTGTCCGTTCGTTGGCATTTTCCGCAAACTCCACATACGGAATCATCACATCGGAAAAATCTTCGTCTTTATTGCTGCTCATATTTTCTTCCTTATTTCTTGGCATTACTCATAACTGGGATAAGAATGCGGATATCCGCTCCCCTCAATCGGCTGCGGCGACGAAATCCGCCCGCACCCGCTTATATATAGAATGGAAAAAAATACTGAAAAAATCATTAAAAATTTAACTAAATATTTCATTTTTTGCCCTATGTATTGCATTAACCACGGTTAGAGCATATATCAAAACCGCCGTTTGTACAAAACTCAATTGATTTATTAACAGGAAAAAACGCTATGTCTTTATTTTACCGCCTTGTCATAATGCTGATGTTCGTTTCGTTTAACGCCGCCGCATATAGCGGACCGAGAGGATTGTACGTTTTGGAATATCCCGTTAATATGCCCGATGTATCGGTCATCGCTGAAAACAATGCCGACACCCCGATTTTGAACACAAACGCCGATTTGACTATTATGATATTTTGGGCACAAACCTGCGCCCCCTGCCTGCGCGAGATGAAAGCGCTTGAACAATTTTACAAAACCGCCGCGAAAGACAACATCAAAGTTATGCTGATTTCACCGGCTTCCGAATGGAAAAACAACACCCAACAACGCAAATTCCTTGCCAAATACGGCGCACCGACTATTCCGTTTTATAATGACGTTGATAACACGCTTTCGTTAAAACTCGGCATAGGCTCCACCCCCTACACGGTCATCATGAATAAATACGGCAAAAAAGTTGCCACCATCCAAGGTGAAGCCGACTGGTCTTCCGAAAAACTTTATAAGATGATAAAAAAGCTTGCAGATTAGCTCTACCTACCAAAGAAATCCCGCATTGCTTTAAAAACCGGCTGTTGCTCTTTTCGCAGCTTTTCAGCGGCTTTCTTGCGTTTAGCTTCTAATTCATCTCTTTTTTCAGCAACAGCCGCTGCTGCCAGCGCTGCTTTTTTATAAAGTTTTTTGCGGTCACCCTCAACACATGAAGCAGCTTTGCGAAATACTTTTGCTGTCGAAAAATCGAACTCATACCTGCCTAATGCAGAATATTTTCCAACCTCTACCAATGAACGTTCTACAACCTTACCGTCACCGTCATATAGCCTGAATGAGACCTCTCGGTCATAAAAAGGCACTCTTGACACACCCACATACAAAACTTTGCCGTTGTCCTTATTCGTAAAACGAACTGCATAATGCGGATTATCTTTCAGGTTTAAATTTTCTTTTTCTTCATCGGTTAAGACTTCGGTTTTTATTTTTGAAAACATAATTTTCTCCTCTTATCAACTATCCAAACTGTCCTTTCTCATAGTAACAAAGAATTTTTTATCTGTTAAAAAAATTTCTAACAGCCTGAAACGCTAAACTTTTCTCTCTTTGTTCCTTTTGTTCAGCTATTGTTTGCTTTTGTTTAAGTTCTTCTTTTTTGCGTTCCATATCTGCAGCCATCTGCGCCGCTTTTGCATAGAGTTCCTTTCCTTCCCCGTCAACAATGTCTGACGATTTTTTTAAAGCTTGAGAAATCGAAAGGACATACCCACCTCGCTCCCAATCATGCGTTGATGTCTCTTCCAAACATTGCAAACCACTGTCATATAATTTAAATTCGACTCTTCTGGAATAGTCATCATCCATATCATGCGCCAATGTCTCCCTCATCGACACATACAAAACTTCACCGGATTTATTTGTAAACTGAACAGCATAATCAACATCGTTGCCGAACCCTGCTTTCGTTCTTTCTTCTGCGGTTAAAAGCGCTGATTTTAATTTTGACGCCATTGTTTTCTCCTCTCATAAAATTGTTTATTACATACAACATAACACAATTTATGAACCAATGCAAGAAAAATCTTAGTCACCCGAACGTTCTGCCTGTGCAAGCATCAAACGCAAATGCGGTGCTGCTGCATATTTCTGATTAAGATAATATTTATGACGGATTTTCTTTAACTGTTGCAAACGCTCCGCTCGTGCGGCAGCCTTAAGGGCTTCTTCTTCCTGCAGATTTTCGGCATATCCTTTTTCTTTGCAAACGCGCTGCAAATCTGTTTCAACCTCAATAAGCGGAACGGAAATTGTCTGCATCCGCCCTTTTTCAATCATTTTATCGAACACATTCATAATTTGCGGATCAATTTTTTTGCGCAAAAGCGCCTGATGCTGCCGCGCCATATAATCATTATGCCAAGTATACCGCAAATGACGATCGTTTCCATCGCGGGAAACAACCAGCATAATACCGCGGCTGTCATTAAAAACACGCTGCAAATTATCGTCTTCATAATATTTTTTCTGCATTTCAAAAATCATATCATGCGAACAAAAGCCATCGCGGCAAATATCAATAAAATATGTATTCGGATGCTCCGGATTATGACTCACCACCACCCGATACATTGTGTTCATTGCATAAAACATCAAACAAATCCTTATCAAAAATTTTCAATATGACAGAATATGACACAAAAAATTTTATTTGTAAAGCATTTTGTCTAATTATTTTTAAATCCACACCCACCTAAGGAAAAACCGCAACACAAAGCTTTTCTCTTCCTATAATGTCATCCTTCGGGAAAAAGCCCCGTAAGGGTTTCTCCCTTTTCTTCTGTCATCCCTCGAATGGCGTAGCCGTTCGTCAAGGGATCTCGCATCACAGAAGCATACCACACTCCCCCGAGTCATTGCGAGGCGCGTGACGTCAGTCACATATCGCCGCGGCAATCCACAAACTCCCTTTATCCTGCGTCATTGCGAGGCGCACCGTAAGGTAGCAGCCGCGGCAATCCACAAACCGGTGCGACAGCACACAACACCCCTTACTCTCCCCCAAGACCCGTAACAATCTCAATTAAGCATAGCGCACTTTTTATTTCACCCCACCTCAATACCATAAGTTCTCAAAAGCCAAAATAAAAAATGATTCAACGAAAAATAAGCAATTACACTCAACATCCGATAGCAAAGCACATATTTATTTTGTTTATAGCGCCAAAAAACGCCGCAAAATGCAACAACACTCAAACTCCAAAAAATGAGGAAAACACCAACAATCCATTGCGGATTGAATATATATTCAAACAAAGTGCTAAACAGCATAATAATTGTAAAACCTCCAAATATAAATTGTAAATTCGGAACAATTATTATCTGAAATATTAAAACTAAAATTGACCAGATTTTCTTTATTACATTCATTTCATCTACCCCAATTTTCCAATCACCTCAACTAGGCAAAAGCTCTTCCAAATATTTTTCGCAATATTGCTGCGAATGCCCATCTTCTTTACAATCGTGTATAATTTTCCATTCTTCATACTCTCGACTCAAAACCAAAAACAACGGCACGCCAAACACAGCCAAAACCATCCCCCAAAGTACGAACTTATACATTCCATCCAACATTTTAATCTCTTTTGTTCTATTTTTGTTCAAATATACACAGCACTGATGAAATGTCAAGAAAATATTTTTAATATATAAAATTAAATACACGCAAAAACATCCTCTTGACATTTTCATCAACAAAGAATATACAAACTACGTCCTCGGCTACCGGAAAAGAGAATGGAAATCGTCCGGTCAGTATCTATTATTAGGGCGGATTCTCTAAAATAGGACTCGAAGATATATTAATATCTTCGACTTTTGGGAAAGAAAAAGCGAAATCCCCCAATTAGTATCTATTATTAGGGCGGCATCCCTAAAATAAGACCCGAGGACACCTTATCATACCTTGAGGCTTTATGTCCTCGGCTACTGGGAACGAAATCGAAATCGCCCAGTCAGTATCTATTAGCACGCTTGGATGCGGCTAATAGGATTCGAGGACACCTTATCATACCTTGAGGCTTTATGTCCTCGGCTACCGGAAACGAATAGGCATGAAATCGTTCGGTCAGTATCTATTAGCTGGGAAAACGGTGGCTAATAAGACCCGAGGACACCTTGTTTATTCTACAAGTTTCCTGATTGGCGTCTTTAAGTCATCCAACCAATAATCAGAAATAACCTCTTATCTAAAATTACCATTGATTTCCTTAAGAGCCGTGGCTATTCGCCTAATCTTGCGTCTTTTTTTTGCCATAATTTAGTAACAATAGCTAATACAAAAAAAGGAGCAAAGAAAAGCAACGTACCTAATAATGATGTTCTAATCATCACTAAATTAAGAGTGCCGTATTCTGTTTGGGTTAGCCATAAAAGGTATCCCCAATTAAGAATAAACCATATACAAACTTCAATACATCGCCAACCGATAGAAATGTTAAACCCTAATATCAGTTGGCGTATATAATTGAATATCAAATATAAGGTAAAATAAAACAAATATCCAATCAAAAAATCCCCAGTAAAAATACACGGCTGACTATCCCACACCCATTGATATATCATTCCAATTTGCCACTCATCAGGCATACACCGCCCGCCTTGCGTATTGGTATCAAGCCCCGCTTGATAAATATTTGTCGCTAGAAAAGTGACAGTAATGTACCATAAGGCATATAAAAAAAGCCTTATACTTGTATGTTTAAAAAGAATTTTTTGATATGGTTTCATATCTATTTTATCTCTCTTAACCAAAGTTTATTTCTATATGCCATCCCACCCCTATAGCCAAAAGAACTGATTTTGTTTTTTCCAGCACTATTCCATATAGTTATTATTTTCTCAGCCGTTGGGTTAACAATAGAATTAGAAATTTGCTTAATTAGTAAAGTTGCTAATTCTATATTTTGAGCCGGATTACGTGTGTCATAATGCTTACCTTGAAAATTACTCCATATATTACTTCTAATATTCATTGGCATTTGGCTTTTGGATATTCCTATATAATCTGCAATAGCATTACCACCATAATAATGACCGCAGGCGTTTTCAGTATACATAATAGCTTTAACAAGATTTGAATCAACATTATACCGTTGAGTATATTTTTCAATAAGATTATTATATTTACGAACAGCTTCAGCCCCTATATTATGATTACACCACCATTTCCATTCTCCATTTTCTTTAGGGTTATCATCTATATCTAAAAGTAGTTCCTGATTGTTACGTAACATTTCTTCTCGCTGTTTGGCATTTAAGTTATTATCATATTTTTTGGGTTTGTTACTTTTCTCCCGAATTCTTTCCAAAAGTTCAGCATCCGCATCTGTTTTAGATATGATATCTTTTTGCTCTTTCAGTTTGTCCGCATTTTTCTCCATATCCCCATCATCCAAAGACGAACCGTGCGGTTGAGATTGATATGCATAATAGTCCTTTTCCATCTTTGCCAAATCGTCTTTTACCATATCGTGCAAAGCAAAATCCTCTTTCAGCAGATTTTCCTCCCGCACCGGAAAGCCATATTTTTCAATCAGACTGTCAATCCACTCTTGTTTGCGTTTACGGCTGTTGTTCAAACCATCTTCCCAAACGTTCAATGGTTCATTTATGTCATATTTAGACATTATTTTTCTCCTAAAATTAAAATTTAAAAACAAAAAGAGCCGCCCGCAACAGCCGGCAGCCCCAAAACAAAAAAGCCCTCCATTGGAGAGCCTTTATAACGGCACTTATGCCATTATGCCTAAATCAGTAACAAATTATGTCATAAAAGTCAATACTTTGCGGCAGACAAACAAAAATATTTCCTCCACACAAAAAAGGGAGCATTCCGCCCCCTTTCCAGCCTTGAAATACGTTTTAGTGAATCTCAAGTTCTTTCTGGTTTTTACCCTCTGCGGCATATTTCTCCAATACAACCGCTGCTTTTTTCGGCATAGAAACACACCCCGGTCCCGCAATGCAGCCGCCCTCGCAACACATCACTTCGAGCATATTGCAACCGTCATCAAGCCCTTTGAGTGCATATTTCTTCAATGCTTTCACATTGTCTTTGTTCAATCCGTTAATTGCATACGGGCGATAATCCGCCTTGCCCTCAAGCAAATTTGCCACAGCCGCAGCCACCCCGCCGGAAATAGCATAACGTCTGGACTGTGTCGACGCTTCGTCCGCAAATGCCGAAGCGTCCAGCGCGTTAATATCCACGCCCTTTGCCTCAAACATTGCCTGAATATCGGCAAACACTAAAACATAATCCACATTCGGGTTATTTTCCGCCTCAATACGTTTTGCCAAGCACGGTCCGACAAACACCGTCACCGCATCCGGATAGCGCTTTTTCGCAATCTCTGCCGTATAATACATCGGGCTGCCGGTGTTGGATACAAACTTTGCAATCTCCGGAACGTGTACCTGTGTGGTTTTAACGTATGCCGGACAGCACGAAGTCGTCATAAACGGTGCGCCCTCTTCCATCCGCTCCGCAAACTCGGCTGACTCATATTTAGAGGTATATTCCGCGCCATATGCCACTTCAATCACATCGTCAAACCCCAGCGCCTTATAAGCGGCAATCACCTTGCCCAAATCATTGCCGAATTGCCCCAAAATTGCCGGAGCAACCATCGCCACAACCTTTTTTGCCGGATTTTTAATTGCGTTTAACACATCAACCATCTGCGAATTATACACAATCGCACCAAACGGGCAAGACTGCAAACATTTGCCGCATGAAACGCATTTTTCAATATCAATTTGCTCTCTGCCCTCGGCGTCTTTGCTGATGGCATTAACCGGACAAGCCTCTTCGCAAGGCACAACGGATTTATGAATAGCGCCATACGGGCAGTTTGTTGCACACAAGCCGCATTTAATGCATTTATCCTGTTCGATAAACGCCTTATCCGTAACCGTAATTGCCTTTTTCGCACAGTTAGCCTCGCACGGGCGCGCCACACAAGCCTGACACATCGGCGTCACTTCAAACATTTTTGCACGGCAGGCATTGCAAGCCCCTTTAATCACCGATAAACCGGCTCTCGGCGCTTTTGTGCGAGCCAACGCTTCCCGAGCCATTTCATCCAAACCGCGAGTTGCGTCCACCTCTTGCGCCAAAAAGCCCATTGCCGCCAAAATCTGCCCCTTGACAGCGGCTTTTTCCGCCTCGGGATTGCGGCGGGCAGTCTGCCCTTGAGCCAATTCCTCGGCAACAGCGTTAATGTCAGAAAATTCGTTTTCCATAAAAGATTTTGCCACGCGTTTCATAATTTCCGCACGCACCGGCGACACATAGTTTTTTGCAGGCAGCATAAATAGTCCCCTTAAAGATTAGTTACATTAAATTCAGTATAGCGCGCAATTTATAAGATTTCTTTAAAAATGCAAGAAAAAACATAAATTTTTAGTTTTATTATCTTTTTTACTTGACGAATGGACAAAATAATGATATAACCAATCTCAATAAAATAAAAATATGTTTAATTATTAATAAAAAAAACAATGGACTCATTTTATTACAATGGCCAAATTATGCGCGTTCTTGATATGGATGCAGAGCGCGATAGCGGAAGAGCTTACATTGAACGTTCGCCCACCTTTGCCGAAAAGGCACTCGAAGAGATTACCGAATGTACATATGAAGAAAAACAGCATAAGTTTCTGACCGTGTTCTCGGAATCCTGCCTCACATGGCGCGCGACTAATCCGGAAGACCTTATGCGCCTAACGCTCGTCGGGCAGTCTTATGTTTGTTCCAAACACCAAAAAAGGCTGACCCAAAGCAACGCGCTGATGGTTTTCTACCGCAAAAACGGCAAGTTCGTGCCGTTGTATGAGCTGCACCACCTGCAAACAAAAAAACACTACGTTTTTTTGAGCCGGGATGAGCTGACACAAAAGCTCGGCGAAGTATTCAACCGCGTTAAGCTGACGTTAGGCGTGTTGCATAGCCCCAAGCTGCGCAGTATCGCCTGGAGCGTGGAAACAGAAGAGGGAACATTCTATATTCCGTGGCACAACGGCTGTATTATTCCCGCTCAAGCTTATCATGTGTTTGAAGAAAAAAAGAAACTTGAGGAAACGAAAGGCACATACAGCCTGCTCCGTTTCGCACCCTCCCCGTCATTTGCTGACAGCTACTATGTTCTGTGCTGCTAAAAAGGAACACCCGCAAAAGAAAACATCGAACCCTCGAGTTCGATGTTTTTTTGTTTAAAACGCCACGCCGGCACCGACAATTCCGATATAGTCAGTCAAGCCTTTCTCGCCATCGGCATTAAAACGCGCCTCAACTTTTCCCATCAGGTTAACGTCTTCTTTCGGCTGCCCCTGATAATATAGCCCGAGGTCATATTCTTTTGCCTGCGGTTTTAAAGAGGTTGTGAGCTTTTGCATATAAATTGTATCCGAGTGGCTGTCGCGCCCGCCGGCATACATCAAAGACGCCCGCCCCTTCACCACGGAAAGCGGCGATGACAAGCTCAACCCGACCTTATCGGTTTTATTAAGTTTATATTCTCCGGCCAGCATAAAGCTTTCAGTTTCAAGGTCAGACATTGCCAACATAGCCGAATCGCTCCCCTCGGTATAGCCGCGGTAATATGCCGCAATCAGCGAGAAATCCGGCGTCAGGTTCAATGCGGCACGCACACCCATATAATAAGTTGCGCTGTCGCCGATACCAAACGCGCCCGTTCCGTTCATCCCCAGCAGGGCATCGTTTTCAAACAGCATACCGCCCAACGCCGCCACTTCCAAATAATCGGTCATATTAAAGCTGTATTCGCCCGAAAGCGCATACGAGCGCTCGTTAAACGAATGCTTATCCTGTTCATAGTCGCGTTCATACAGTCCGTTTTCGCCGGTCTGGATAGAAAATTTCAATCGTGACGTATCGCTTAATTTTAACATATTTTCCGCGCCATACGCCTCATTCATTGCCAAATACGGGTTGGAAGTTGCTGTCAACACGCTTTCCGGCGCGGCATATTTGCTGTTTGCCGCATAGTAGAAACGCGTTGCGCCGCTGTCTGTTTCGTTGGTCACTTCTGCCACGGCAAGGTTAGCCTGTCCGCCGTTGTTAAGGCTGTCAGAGGTTGTAAATTGAAAACCGGTGTTTTCATCTTTAATCACTTTTTTAACGCCGCCCATTGCCATATGCGAAACGGCATTGCGCAGGTTTGCATTTGAGGCGTGCGTGGTGTTAAGCATTTTTTCCGTATCATACTGGAACGGTCTGTTCAACACATCAAACGCCGTAACTGTTTTCGGCATGGCTTTGAGCATTTTCTGTTGCAGAGGTGCAGAAAGTGCCAGTCTGCTCGCCCGTACGGATTTTAAAGAATCAAACGTGCTGTTTTCCGGCAGTTTCAAATCCCCGACCGGCGTGGTTACCGCCGCATTCAAATCAAGCGCACCCTGTCCGTAAATGGCGCTGTTTGCATAAACGCCGCTTTTATTTGCGGTTTCGAGCAAAAGATAAGCGATATTTTGCGCATTAAGCCACGGATAGTAGCCGTTCAAAAGGGCAATGCTACCTGAAACCACCGGCGTTGCCATAGACGTTCCGGAAAGATAAATATGCCCGTTTGCGGTAGGCGAGGTGGAAAGTATATCCGTTCCCGGTGCCGCCAGACAATACCCCGCCGCATCGCCGCAGGCATTGGCATAACCGGCCAGATACCCTGATGTCGCATTAGCCGACTTGCTTCCGTAGTCAAGCGCGGTCACCGCCAGATACGGCACTTCCGTTGCCGATTTATGATATCCGGAGGCGGATAAATCTATCCCGCCCATACCGGCATCTGCCCCCGGCTGCTTATGACCGTTATTTCCGGTTGCCTGCACCCACACAGCCTTGTTTTTTGCGGCATAGACATACGAATTCCACGCATCCGGCAAATTTTTCTTATAAAATTCTTCCGTAGCGGGAACAGACCCTAAAAATAAGCCGTCCAACCCCCAGCTGTTATTTAACACCCTTGCGCCGTCGTCCACCATTTTTTTAACCGCGCCGTACATATCCTGCTTCATATCCCAGCTCGTGCCGATAATTTCCGCATTGTCAAATGCCACGCCGTGCATACCGGAGTCATTTCTATTAGCGGCAATAATGCCTGCCACATGCGTTCCGTGGCTGACCCCGCCCGCCAGATTTAAAAAAGTGTTGAGAATTCCGTCCTCATCGCCAAGGTCGGTAATCAAGGCGGATACATCTTCTCCCGGATTTCCCGCACCGGAATTAATCAGCGTAAACTGGTCAAACTTCACATTCCACACTGCTGCAAGCGCAGAATCCAGTTCATCTTGGGAAATAGCCCAGTCAACCGTTCCATTCGGAAGACTTTTCATAACCGGTTCAAACGTCGTCACCATTTCGCCGCGCGTGTCATTCCAGTCTTTGTGCACGTGAAACAGATAATAAGAACCGTCTTTTTTAACAATATAAGCTTCCGTACCTTTAGGCTTTCCGTTGTCGTCTTTAAGTCCCGGATATGTCAGCCCCCAAATATTGCCGTCTTTGCTAAACCGGTTAATATCATATTTTTTAGTAATCGAGCCGCTTAAATCTTTGTTTGAATAAACGCCGCCGTCCAACACGCCGACCTTAATTTTGGCTATTGCCTCATCCGAACCTGCCTGATGCCCCCAAACATTGCCGTCATCATCCGTCCGATAAATATGGGTGTAAGCTTCCGCAGCCTTAATACCCGCTAAAAAGTTGCCGGCATTATATTCTTGGGTTTTAAAAATCGCCGTTGACGGATTAGTTAAATCGCCGACAGGTTCAGATGGTTTTTGAGGCGGTTCGGGCTT
Organism: uncultured Alphaproteobacteria bacterium; assembly: GCA_910576955.1. Lineage (GTDB taxonomy): Bacteria > Pseudomonadota > Alphaproteobacteria > RF32 > CAG-239 > CAG-267. The sequence continues at coordinate 139,726 of CAJTJB010000006.1, forward strand.
GTCATCCACCACCGGAACATCAACCACGCCGCCGTCGCCTCCGCCGTTGCCGCCGTTATTATTGCTGCCGCCGTGTCCGCCGCCACCGCCGCCGCTTGCCGCCAAAGCAGCAATACCGCCGGCAGTCAAAAGCCCCGCACCGGTCCACCAATAAACATCATTGCTGTCGTCGGCAAATTTCTCATCGCGAAATTTTCTCTGTCGGCTGGCTTGTTTTTGTAATTCTTTTTGTTTTTGCACATTTTCAACGCATTCGTGAGCTTTATTTGCCCCTCTTGCCGCCAAATATTCCAACACCTTATAATTTTGTTCTTTCAATGCCAGACAATACGCGGTGTTACCCTCGCCGTCTTTCAAATCAATCGCGCCGTCATAGCGTGAGAGCAGGCGAAAATATTCCTCATTGCCGTTTTTAGCCTGCTGATAAGTTGTTGCCGCCGTCACGGAATACGCATACGCTGCCGGAACACTCCCCCAGCACACGCCAAACGCAGTTCCCACAGCCACAATTTTCTGCACAATTTTCATAATATTCTCCGGCATATAAACTTTTATTTACCACAGAATATACGATATTTCCTAAAAAAGATTTAAATAATGCCCATATTAAAAATTTTCTTGCAAATAGGTGATAATTTCCACATCTGCCGGTGGAAATTCGTAGTTTTTAAGCTCTGCCGCACTCACCCAGCGCAAATCTTGGTGAACGAGCGCTTTTAAATTTTCAACATCCGCAATTTTGGCAAGATACACCATCAGCTTAAATTCCCCGTGCGGATAAACCTTTGACACGCTCATAATATAATCGCCGACCACACAATGCACATCCAGCTCTTCGCTGATTTCACGAACAATGCATTGCTCCACCGTTTCGCCCTCTTCCTGCTTTCCGCCCGGAAATTCCCATAATCCGGCAAGCGCTTTCCCCTCCGGACGCTGCCCGATAAGAATCCTGCCCTTGTCATCTGTAATAATAGCCGTTCCGACGATTTTCATATTTTTTATCCCCAAATTTAATTAAATATTAAGCATTTAAACACGACACTAAAGAAAAATATTGAAAAAAGGAAAAAAATGTTCGGATTTTTCAACAACAAAATTTTTGATAAAGGCTTTCTCCCCGAATATGAGGGGCATAAAATCTATTATCAGCAAGTCGGCAACCCCCAAGGCGAGGTCGTATTAAACTTTCACGGCGGTCCCGGGGGCAGTTGCAAAACAAGCCACGCCGAATATTTTAACCTCAAGAAACAACGCGTGATTATGTTTGACCAGCGCGGCTGCAACCGCTCCGAATCCGAAGACATCACGGCGTTAAACGATACCAGACGCCTGATAAAAGACGCCAAGCGCCTGCTCGAATATTTAAATATCAACGAACCAGTAATAGTTTCCGGCGTTTCATGGGGCTCGACCCTAGCGCTGTTGTTTGCCGAGAAATACCCCGAGCTGACCAAACAAATTTGCGTTTTTTCCGTCTTTCTCGCCCGCAAAGAAGACCGAGATTGGATGTTAAAGCAAAGCGGACTTTTTTATCCCGATTTGTTGGAAGAAATCTATCGCCAGAGTGAGGGCGAAAACCCATATACGCACTATGCCAAAAAGATTTTTTCCGACGACTTGGGCTCTATTCAAACCGCGCTCAAATATATGGTGCAATACGAATACCTGCTCGGCAGCACAAACGCCGCTTTTAATGACGTGCGCATTGATAACGCTGCGATAAATTCCGCCCGTATCAGCCTGTATTATGCTGCCAACCGTTATTTTCTGGAAGACAACGAGATTTTAAAAAACATCAATAAGATTAAAGACATCCCGACACTGATAGTGCATAACCGCTTGGATATGTGCTGCCCGCTGCAAGGCGCGTGGGAGCTATACCGCTCGATGAATAATGCTCAAATTGAGATTATTGCCGACCTCGGGCACGGCGGTAAAAAGCTGAAAGCATCCGCTCGCAAACACTTTTAAGCCGTCCGCTCCAGATTATTCACTTTCATCATCCGCCTGACGCTCGGCTCGTCAATAAACAGCGCGCAAACGCCATATTGCCCCTGCTCTTCTTTGCTATACATCCGCTCGATACGCAGCCGGATTTCCTCCCGCGAGTGATACCCGATAAGCTCCGGCGGCAACACCTTGATTAACATATCAAAATTTTGAAAAAGGGCGATTCCTTTAACCTCCCGCGCCACACGGCTTTGCGTTTCCGCATTCACATATTCGACAATATCGCCAACACGCAAGCGATGCAACCGTTCGGAATACGGGCGAATATCAATTTTGCGCTGTCCGCCCAAAATTTTGTTATACGAAAACGGATAAACCTCAATTATCTGTTTGATATTTCCCATAACGCACCTCCATCAATCGGTTACACTTATTATTTAGCGCATAATAAAACAAAATGCAAGCATTTTATACATACAAGTATGTATATTTATATCTTGGTACGATTTTATTTGACGTTATTTAAAAAATATGGTATAGTTTAAATGTTTTAATAAGTTTATTTCTATAATTAGGTCGCTTTTTCCATAGTGTTTTTACGCTTTGTGTCCCTGATTATTGAAATAAGCTTTTTTTATTTAGTAATCAAAAAACAAAAAAAATAAGACAATATGGAAAATTTTAAAAATTTAAGTAAAGAGGCAAAGTGCTTCTTTATCGTTTCGGGAATTGCGGCATTCATGTTAATCGCAGCAGGTATCGATGGTTTATATGACGCCGGTTTCTTCGGTTTCATACTCGGTTCACTTACATTCATCTTCTACGGAATGATAGTGGGTGCCGTCACAACCTTCTGCTATATGATAGCCGACATCATCGCCCCGGGCAAAACCGAAAAAATCATCAAAAAGCTCACAACCGAGCCCGAAAATGATTATTTCACCAACGAGGACTAACCCCCTCGTTTCTCTCCTTGAAATCCCCGCCCACAAAGCGCCCCGGATTTCAAGGTTTTTTTATGCCCTCTGTACTCCCTCCCTTTTTTATCACCCTCTCCTATCCTCTCCCCTCAAGGGAGAGGGACACCTTACCGCACCTCCCCTTCCCCGGAGGAAGGGGTAAGGGGGATGGGGACAACAATTCATAGCACAAACATAACGAAATCCCCGCCCACAAAGCGCCCCGGATTTCAAGGTTTTTTTATGCCCTCTGCACTTCCTCCCTTTTTTATCACCCTCTCCTATCCTCTCCCCTCAAGGGAGAGGGACACCTTACCGCACACCCTCCCCCTCACCGCAGCTAAAGTCTTGCCCGTGCCGCTGGCACCCCAACAAGTTGAGCGTCATCCCTCGAATATTCCCCGCTCTTTTTTAAACGTCATTCCTCGAATGTCCCCCCCCCATCTTTTTTAAACGTCATCCCTCGAATGGCAACGCCATTCGTCAAGGGATCTCCCGCTATTTTACCTCCTCCCTCGCTCCACGCAAGTCATTGCAAGCGCACCCTTACGGAGCAAGTGAGAACAAGAGAGGATAGCAAATGAAAGCCCGATGCCATTCAGCACTTTCCCAAACTTTCGCCAAATAC
>CAJTJB010000007.1 GCA_910576955.1 uncultured Alphaproteobacteria bacterium
CGCCGCAAGTACCCAACTCCAAGCTGGACATATTACTTAAGACAAAAGCCTCGTCTTCATAAGAGTTATTATGCGACAAGGGATAAAAATTAAGTAAAATCAAATAGTTATTTAAATACAACCGAGTAACCCCGATTCGGGGGTCAAAAAATCTTCAATTATTCAATTAATAGTAGGTGTGAGATGGAAAATAAAACCGTTTTCTCCTTGGTGTCTTTTATATTTAGTCAAAAATACAATTTAGCCATAGAAAAAGGACACCTCTAACCTTGAAAAGTTAAAGATGTCCTAACGGCTGAATTTTTACTTAAATATGGGAGTTCAACCATGCTTCTATTGAAGATTGCGAATTGAAACCAACCTTGGAATCAATCTTTTCGCCGTCTTTAAAAAGAAACATCGTCGGAATGCTTCTGATTTCAAAGCTGGCGGCAGTTGCTGGGGCTTCATCAACGTTCATTTTGCAAATTTTAACTTTTTCGCCGTATTCTTTGTTTACTTCTTCCAAAACCGGACCAAGTTGGCGGCAAGGACCGCACCATTCAGCCCAAAAATCAACCAAAACCAAACCTTTAGATTTTAGAACTTCATCTTCGAACTGACTGTCATTTATTGCTCTCATCTGTTTCCCTTTCGTTTAATGTTGTGCCAATAATATAGTAACATCTTTGAACTATTAAAGATTAACCCACATATTAATCCGAAAGTTTTATACTTTCATCATATTACAAGTATTAGTCCACAATATGTATGTTTCTATTGCTTTATCAGGATAGATTTTTTGCAGTAATTGTTTATAAGTATGCAGCTGATTTAAATATAATTGCGGAATATCGCTGTAAGTTTTGGCAGCCGGACGATTCGTTTTATAGTCCACAACAAGAACCCTGTCAGCTGAAACAATCAGCCTGTCAACTTTGGCTGAAATAATTTTGCCCTCCACTTCCCCGATAATCGGAACTTCAGCCATAGATTGCGGAGAAAATAAATCCGGATAAGCATCGCATAAAGCTAAAACTTCTTTCACAATCGCCTGATGACCGCCAGAGGGCATTTCCGGTAACTGTTGGCGGATAAATTCTATTGCAGCCGATTCGCGTGTTGCTGCATCTAATGTACAAATATATTGCAGCAATTTATGGATGGCTGTGCCGCGTTTATAAAAATGTCCATTATCAGCCAAAGGCGAGGCTGCCGTATCTTCTTCATCAAGTTTATCTCTGGAAGGCGCGTACGGGCGCGAAAGCGGGCTTTCCGCTGGTGCTGGCGTAAATAAATGGCTGTAATCAGGAAGTTCGCGGGAAGAGGAATATTCAAAATTTTTTTCAGAAAATGGATTCTCTTGCGGAATTTCATAGACGATTCGCTTATCATCTGGCTGAAGTAAAACATTTGGTTTGATATTATTTTCCAACAGCTTATACCACGATTCGTCATCCGCTTCTGCCGTTTTGGTAAAACCTGCAATATAAAGCCGGTCTTCAGCGCGCGTTAAAGCAACATACAATAACCGGCGGTATTCCTCAAAATCGGCTTCTGATTTTTTTTCTTTCACGGCTTTACAGTTAGCATCATAATTTGCCGCAGCGGTCGGAAAATACACTAAATCATCGTCCCATAGCAGCTCGCTTTTAGAAGATTTGCTTTTAATCCTTGTTGTATCTGCCAAAATGACCACTGGCGCCTGCAAGCCTTTAGACCCGTGAACAGTCATAATTTTGACCGTGTCGTTTTCGCCTTGCTCCATTTCTTTTTGAACAATAACTTCATCTTCAACAATCCAGTTAATAAAAGCCTCCAGCGAGGGCGTATGCTTTTGTTCAAACGCAAGCGTCAGGTTCAAAAACTCATCCAGGACGTCTTCAACTTCATTCCCCATGCGGGCAATAAAGTTTTTCCGCCCCTCAAGATTAACCAACACATAATTAAACAGTTCAAACGGACGCGAAAATCCGCTGAAATTAGTGAGAAATTTCAGTTTCTCTGCTGTTTCTTTATACTGTGATTGCCGCAAAATATTATTAAACAGTGTACCCTTGCGCTTGTAGCAAAGGTTAAATAAGTCATCATCATCCAACATAAATAAAGGAGATTTCAAAACCTCTGCCAAAGCAAGGTCATCAGACGGCAATAATAAAAATTTGCCGAGCGAAATCAAATCCTGCACGGCGATTTGGTCGAGCAACTTCAATTTATCAACGCCGGAAACATTCACGCCAAGGTCTTTGCACGCGCGGACAAATTCTTCCACAAACGAGTTGCGCTGTTGCACCAAAAACATAAAATCACCATAGCGGAGTGGTCGATTCTTTGAGGCTAAAAGTTCTTTTGAAGAAACCATATTTTTAATATTCTGCGCAATTAACCGAGCGAGTTGGTTGGAAAGCGATGTTTTTTGCACGCGGGTAACCGGCAAATGCCATTGATAATCCTCTGGCTGCTCGTCTTTGTTTGGGTGGAGCAGGGGCATAATCTCGACTTTGCCGCCGTCACCCAGGCGAAACGGACGATGGTTAATGTGTTCGTCTGCCGGAATAACGCCTTTTTTAGCGTGCGCGTCTTCAAATAATATATTAACGCAGTCCATCACCGCTTTAGTGGAGCGAAAAGAAACATCAAGCTGCACTTTGGAAAACTCTTGTGCTTTTTCCTTAAAGTAATGATACATCTTGTCAAATTCTTTCGGGTCTGCGCCTTGGAAACTATATATAGACTGTTTTCTGTCCCCCACAACAAACACCGTACGCGGATTCTCATCTTCTCTGCTGCCGATTCCTGCAAAAAACTCTTCAGTCAGCGCACGGATAATTGCCCATTGGTTTGGCGAGGTATCTTGCGCTTCGTCAATCAAAATATGCTCAATACCGCCGTCAAGCTTAAATAAAACCCAATCGGCAACATCATTGTTTTCTAATAATCTGCGCGTGATAACAATAAGGTCTTCGTAATCAAGCGTGGCATAAATTTCTTTGTATGCATTATAACTGTCAATAATATGTTTTGCGATATGTAAAACGGCGGAAGTGGAACGTAAAACGTTCAAAGAAACAATCTTGTTTTCCGCCTCTAACAGAAGTTCCGCCTGCCCCGCCATAAATGTTAAAATATCCGGATAAGCTTTCACCACAGCATTTGTCGCAAGTTTTGCTCTGATAGCATTTTCTTTAGTCAAAAATGCTTGCTTATATATATCGTATGCGGATGGAGAAAATTGTAACTCTCCGACTGTTGCAAATATTTGAGCGCAATTTTTATCAGTTTTGCTACCGTTTGCAAGAGCCCCCATAGCGCATAACAACGCGGTTCGATTAATCTGTGCCATAAATTCCTGTTTAATATCATTTTCAGACATTTCTAAAGCAACCCCGAGCCTGTCTTCAAGCGCAGAGATAAGAAAGGAGAGATTATTTTGATATTTTTGAAATAACACGCTGATTTTGCTGCGATTCTCCGTTATCATATTCATAATTTCCGGAAATTTAAATTCGCTGATATGCTTTGTAAGAAAGATAACCGCCTCTTTTAAATCTGTATTATCGGAAGTATCAACCTGTTTAAGTAAATCCAGTTTAATATTTTGCAAAATTTCTTTTGCGCTGCGGTTGTCTAAAACTTCAAAATACGGAGAAACGCCGGCTTCCAGTGGAAAACGCTTTAATATATCTTGGCAAAAACTATGTATGGTCTGGATTTTCATCCCGCCCCGTGTGTCTAAAAGAACCGCAAATAAAGTTCTGGCAAAGCTTAAAATGTTTGCTTTATTATTTTCATCAAAACTATTTCCCAAAAGTTTGCGCAGTTCTTTTTCAAGCTCGGGCTCTTCTTCAACCGCCCATGAACTTAAACGCTTGGCAATACGCTCGTTCATCTCAACAGCTGCAGCTTTGGTGTATGTTAAGCACAAAATCTTTGCCGGATCAACTCCCGCAAGCAACAGGCGCAAAACGCGGTCCGACAAAACTTTAGTCTTACCTGTTCCGGCAGAAGCTTCCACCCAGATTGATTTTTGAGGCTCGGCAGCAGAAAGCTGTTGCCGTGTTGCCAGTTCTATAAGTTTCTGCTTTTCTTCAGTATAATCAGGCATCACTTCCCTCACCATCTTCTTGAACAGACCACTCTTTTATGCGTGACAGATGTTCGTAGTCTTTGTTTTTAGGAATAAATTTAGGAACGGGGCGCGCGTGGTACGGGGTTGTTTCAAAGTCAAAAGTAGAAATCAGCCGCAACAAATAATCTTCGCATTTTTCAATAAGTCTTTTTTCCTCTTCAGGCGTAATTTCCAGCTTTTTACAGCCCAACTGCCAATAGATTACTTGCCGGATATCTTTGCGCTTGATTCCGGTAAAACCGCCTTTTTGCGCAATCAGCCCCTCCAGCAAAAGCTGCAAGGCGTGTCCGCTGTCAACTTGTTTCTGGCTGGGGATTCGTCCGGTTTTATAATCCAAAATATTAACGCTGCCATCTTTCAGCTCATCGATTCTGTCGGCAATTGCCGTAAAGGAAAAAGCGCCGCCGGCTAAATTGTAAGTGATTTCCCCGCTAACCTCATTATGCACGGCAGAAACATTATCGCGATAGCTGTTCTCTTGTGCAATAATCCATTCGGCGGTTTTTTCAAACTTCGGCCACCAAAATGTGTGTTTGTCATCATCAATTTGCAAACGCGCAAAGTGTTTTTTGCCGATTTCAACTAAAACATCAAGCGCATTTTCAGGCAGCGCCGTCGGATATGTATTGTTAAATTCTTCTATTATGGCATGGATGAGCGTACCATAATCCCGTTGGTCCATCGGCATATCAAGCTCATTAAGAGGATATAGTTTAAGAATATATTTTGCAAAAACCGAATACGGATCTGCCACCAACAAATCAACTCCGCTGGCCGAAAGCTTACGCGGGCGAGCATCAAGCGGCGGGCAGGGGGCAGGGGCTTTAATCGGGGTATAGGTTGCCGGTTTGTCTGCCTGGTTTGCCAAAATAAAGAAATCATCATCTTTAAGCGTATCGATATCAGAATTTAGGGCATTTAGCAAGGTTTCTAACCGCAAAAGCCAACGGGATTTTTTCATCGGCGCACCGTCCACTCTGTCTGCGCGGGTAAGAATAACATTGTCGGCAGCGAGAAAGCCGCACAAATCCGCCCCGAGAATACCTATATTTTTTTCAGGCAGGCTAAAGCCGAAATCCTTTTTCATCGGGCGGGACATCCACATATCTGCCTGCGCCGGTTTGGGCCAAATACCTTCATTGATTTCGCCTAATATAACATAGTCAAAATGGTGAAGTCGTGCTTCAATCGGTCCTAAAATTTGGATTCGCGGATGAGTTCCGTAATTTGAGCGTACGGTTTCCAAGCCGGCCAATTCGCAAAACAGCGGGATATAATCTTTGCCAGAAATTTTGCCTAAAACATTAGCAGAATCTAACAGTTTAGTAATAAATTGCGCCGCACATTTTCCCGCATCGCCGCGCCATAAAACGTTTTTACCGTCTGTCGCATCCGTTGCAAAAAGCTCCGCGGTACGGATATGAATCTGCAAAATATCGGCAAACTCAATTGCCGGAGCTGCCAATGCCTGCTGTAATTCCTCCAGCGACGTTCTGATTTCATTTATAAAAGATGTAGATTCTTCACTTAAGTCTGTTCTGTTTCTTTGGCGCAATTGCAGCTCATAATCATAAGTTTTTTTCCGAAATTCGGCAACGGGCATCTTAAACTGTGTAAACGGATGCTTGAGCAAGCTGATAAGTTTAACGCTCGATTCGCAATTTTCTGCCGCTTCGGCAATGAGCCGCAGATAAATTCCGGCAGGTGTCAGCTGGAGTGGCAAACCGGCAGAGTCGTCGGCCTTAATTTCAAAACGTTCCAATTCCGCCGTAACGCGCCGCGCCAGATTTCGGTCATATGTAATAAGGGCAACAGTTTTCTCGGGAATATCCAAAATTTGGCGCATTTTTAAGGCAATGGCTAAAGCTTCATCGCGTTGCGTGTTGCAATTGACATAACTGATTCCGCTGACCGCTTTTTCTAAATCTATCTTATGGGAAAGTTGCCGCCACTTGTCCGAAACGCTTGCCGGACGCATAAGCTCGGAAATAAATTTTTCCCGCTCAACATTAGCCGGAGGAACAATATCGCTGATTTGGCTGCGTGAAATATTAAGCAGAGTAAGAAGTTCTTTAAGCTCAAATTGCGGGTGCGAGTCATCCACAGCATTCCAATATTCGTCATCTGCCAAACAGTCGATTCCCGCAAAATAAATCTCTCCTTTAGGGAGATGTTGTATCACGTTAAGCATTTTGACAATAGCCGGAAAACCGGCAGTAATCCCAGCGGCAACAATGTTTTTAGCTGTGTTTTCTTGTTGCCAAATATCCGCCTGCTGCATTAAGAGTTGTTTTTTCAAGTCGCAGGCATCAATTGCATTTCTTTCTTTTAAAATCAACGGCCAATATTCGGTAATGATTTTTAAGAGTTTCAAAGTTTCCTGCCAATGCGTTGCATATTTTTCCGGCACTAAATTTTCAAGTTTGTCAAAAGAAAGCCCTTGTTGGCAAGCCGTGTCAATCAAATTTCCCAAATCAAGCGCCAAGTTGACAGCCTGTGCTAAAGATATTTGTGTGAGCCCGAAGTCATTTGGTTTAGACATTATCAACCGCGCAAACAAAAACAATCGTTCTTCTTTGCTGATAACGCGCTTGTGTTGCTCTATGCTGCCGTTAATGCCGAACCGACTGAAAAATAATTCGTCATCGTCCATTTCCGCAATCGGGATAATTTGCGGCAAAATAGTCGGGCAAAGCCCGCGTTTACGGATAAAAGCATTGGTCAGAGCCTGACAGGCACGCCGATTCGGCACAAGAAACACCGCAGAAGCAAGCCCTGATAAATCCGCCTTATATTTAGCGAGATAAAGTTCCGCCAATACATCCCAAAAAGAACAGCTTAAACGGATATTAAAAATGTTTTTAAGCTCATTGCTCATTGGTATTCGTCGCTTAAATACTGCACAAATTTTTGTAATGCGCGTCCGCGATGCGAAATTTTATTTTTTTCCTCACTGTCAAATTCGGCAAACGAACGGTTAAAGCCTGTTGGGATAAAAATCGGGTCATAGCCGAACCCTGCATTGCCGCTTTTGCGCGGGGCAATACTTCCGTCTACTCTTCCCTCAAAAGATTTGTAGCGCCCGTCAGGATACGCTAAAACGATAACGCATGAAAAATGCGCGGCCCTGTTGCCTGAATTGGTTTCTTCCAGTTCGTTTAACAGCTTGTCCATTCCTTTGTCAAAATCGCGATTCGGGGCATATCTTGCCGTGTAAACCCCGGGTCTTCCGCCCATGGCATCCACACACAAGCCCGAATCGTCGGCAAAGCACGGAATATTTTGTTTTTTAGCGGCAGCCAGCGCTTTAATATATGCATTTTCTTCAAATGTTTTTCCGGTTTCTTCCACATCCGGCAGTTCTAAATCTTCGCCGGATAACACATTAAGCCCGAGCGGGGATAAAATTTCGCGGATTTCCGAGATTTTGCCTTTATTATGGCTGGCGAAAATAATATCTTTACATTTTTGCATTTTTCAAAGCCTCCTGCTGCAAAGCAATAAGTTCGTTAATACCTTTTTGTGCGAGTGCCATCAGAGCGTCATAATCTTCTTTGCTGAACGGTTCGCCCTCGGCTGTTCCCTGAATTTCAACGATTCGCCCATGATTAGTCAAAACAAAATTGGCATCAACCTGTGCGGTGGAATCTTCAACATATTCCAAATCAAGCAGTTTATTGCCCTCGCATATTCCCACCGATACCGCTGCAACGGATTCGCGAATTGGCAAAACCGGAATAAGACCGTCCCGAACCATCTTTTTCAACGCAATCGTTAAAGCGACAAAGCTGCCGGTAATCGCTGCTGTGCGAGTGCCGCCGTCCGCTTGAATAACATCGCAGTCCAAAGTAATGAGATAGCCTTCCAGCGCTTCCAGATTAACAACAGCACGCATGGAACGCCCGATAAGGCGCTGAATCTCATGCGTTCTCCCGCCGACACCGTGTGTTTCGCGGTTAACTCTTGTATGTGTGGCACGCGGCAATAATGCATATTCGGCGGTAATCCAGCCCTTGTTGCTGTCTTTTAGCCATTGCGGCACTTTGTTTTCGACCGAAGCCGTGCAGATAACGTGCGTATTGCCGCATTTTATCAGGCAGGAGCCTTCTGCAAAAGAGTTGACATCGGGGATTATCTCAACTTTTCTTAATTCGTCAAATTTGCGATTCGCTGTTCTCATTTTATTATTTTCCTTCATTGGCATTAAGATATGTTTCAATTGCTTTTACAACTCGTGCAACAGTGTTATCAACGGCTTCGTTTCTCGTTTCAACCATTATATCGGCCTCGCTGTAATACGGGTATTCGGCATCAATATAGGACTGCAGTTTGTTTTTGATTTTGGAGTCGCTGCATTGCAAAAACGGTCTGCGCTTTCTTCCGGTTGTTCGGTTATATAAAACGTCCAAATCAGCTTTAAGCCATATTGTTAAGGCATTTTCTTTGGCAAGGGTTCGGGTTTGTTCCGCCACAAAGGCGCCGCCGCCGGAGGCTAAAACGCACGGTGCGCCGGAGAGCAGGCGTTTCATAATCCGTTCTTCCCCCGCGCGATATTCTTCTTGTCCGAAACACTTGAAAACATCAATAACCGAAAGTCCCGCCGCCCGTTCAATTTCTTGGTCGCCATCCACAAACGGCAGGTTGAGTTTTTTAGCCAGACGCTTGCCCACGCTGGTCTTGCCGCTGCCGATTAAACCGACGAGTAAAATTATTTTATTTGGTTTTATCATATTATATTCGCTAATATTTATTATTCTCACTTTACAATAAAGGATATATTGTTAATATTAGATAATCAATACTTAATTATACGAAATTAAATCGTAAAATATTTTTGGGAGGCAAATTATGAAAACAGGCATTTTGTATTTGATTTTGGGAATAATGGTACTGGGCATCGCATATACCGCATGCAAAGATATTACCCCCGAACAACAGCGTATTGAACAAAACATCGAACTGAAGCTTGCCAAATGAGAGAACTTATAAACGAATTTATAGATATGAAAGCAGTGGAAAACGGCGCGGCTCTGAACACGCTGAAAGCTTATCGCAATGACTTGGAGCAATATGCAAAGGGAATAAAGCCTTTGCTGGTGCAAAATGTTAAAAAAGAAGATATTGAAGATTATTTAAAAAAGCTTAAGGATAGCGGGTGTCTGCCCAAAACGCTTTCTCGCAAAATTTCCGCATTGCGTGAGTTTTACAAATTTTTGCAAAGCGAACAAATTATGGCTGAAAATCCCGCAAACCGTTTGCGCACGCCGAAAATAGGCAAATCGCTGCCACTGTTTTTAACCCCGCAGGAAATAAAAAAGATATGCGATGTTTCCAAAACAAAATATAAAAACAAGTTTACGATTGTGCGGATGTGCGTGATGATTAAACTGATGTATTCTTCGGGGCTGCGTGTGTCAGAGTTGGTGTCGCTTCCTGAAAATGCAATAAATTATGACCAGTGCCAGATTTTGATTTATGGCAAGGGGAGTAAAGAGCGCATTGTTCCGATAACCAAAGAAGTGATTAACGATATTTTTGAATATCTGGATCAGCGCGAACTGTTTTTAGGTAATCGAAAAAGCAAATGGATGTTTCCGTCCATCCGTTCGCTGTCCGGACATATGACGCGTGACGGCTTTTTTAAAAATTTGAAAAAGATGGCGATGGAAGCCGGAATTGCGCAAGAAAAAGTGCATCCGCACGTCTTGCGGCATTCTTTTGCAACAAAACTCGTCAATAAAAATGCAGATTTGCGCTCAATTCAGAAAATGCTGGGACACGAAAATATTGTCACAACGGAAATCTATACCCATATTACCACCGAAAAACTGGTAAATGAGGTCAAGAAAAATCATCCGCTGACACAAAAAAAGAAAAACGAAGAGGAAGAATGAAAAAGAAAAAAATACATATCTCGGAAGAGCGCCACAGTCGCGACTTGGAAAGTTTGGGAAATGTATTTATTCCGATAATGAAAGGCGTGATGTCTGCGGAAGATTTTGTTGAAGCGGATATTATAATGCACTGGAGGGATGTTGTCGGTGATGAATTTGCCGGTTTTTGCAATCCGCTGAAAGTAAAATATGACGTCAAAGAGGGTAAACGTACGCTGTATATGGAAGTTCCTCCCGGTGGCTTTGCACTGGAACTGCGTCATCGCGAAGACTATATGTTGGAGAAGATAAACGCTTATTTTGGCTATAAGGCCGTTCATAAGCTGAATATCAGCCAAAATATGAATATGAAACTTCGCGGAGATGCGTTGAAACAGCCTCCGAAGGCAGAACGAGAACTTGATGCCGGCGAGCAGAACTATCTTTCTGAATTAACAGCTGAAATAAAAGATGAAAAATTAAGGGAAATTTTAATAAAATTAGGTAAAAGTGTTATATTGTCAAATAAAGGAGCTGAATAAAGTGTTGATAATTAAACGAATAAGCAAAATATTGGCAACGGTTATCGTGTATGTAATCTGTGCATACGGATATCTGGCCTCAAAGGGTTTCGTTATGACTGAAAGCGGGATGATTTTTTCTAATCAGGCGCATGCGGAAGAAGGGGTGTTTGCTCAAAAAATTAAAGGGGATATAGATATTGGCGCGGAGCAAATGCGTGTTATGGGCGATGCTGCAGCTCCTCTGACGATGTATAGCTATTCGTCAATGGCTTGTTCGCATTGTCGCGAGTTTCATAAATTTATTTTGCCCAAAATCGAGCGCGACTTTATCAAAACCGGAAAGCTCCGTTTTATATATGTGCATTTCCCGATTGACGTACGGTCAATGATGGCTGCTAAACTGTCATATTGCCTGCCTCGGGATAAATATTATGATTTCATTTCCGAATTGTATGATAAAAAGGATTGGCTGTTTTCTGAAGACGAAAATATTTTTAATGACTATGCCAAAAAATTCGGGATGACCGATACAGATATTGAAAAATGTGCGCAAAATGCCAAACTCACAAGCGACATTTTGTTAACGCGCAACACCGCCATTGAAAAATTCGGCATACAGGGTACACCGTCATTTATAATAGAGGGAAAAGACGGCAAAGAATTGATTGTAGGGTCAAAAAGCTATGATGAAATGAAAAATTACCTCAATGCCAGACTGGGAAAAGAGGATTAAATGCCTAAAAAAGTGCCTGAAGATATCAAAGAGATGGAACGGCGTATTTCTGCTCTGAAGCATCAGCAGAATTTAAATGACGCGGATAAAAAAGAAGAAAATATCGCTGGGATTTTCAAAGGGCTGCGGTTAGGTTTGGAATTTGCCTCCGGAACAATTGTCGGTGCCGGAATAGGGTATATTTTAGACGAAGTGTTTGACTTTCAGTTTGTTATGCTGTTAATATTCACGATATTAGGCGGTTTTGCCGGTATGCTGAATGCATATCGCTATATGAAAAGCTTGGAAGAAAACGATAAATAAGGGAGTATCAACGTGTCTGGGCCAATGGAACAATTTGAAATTAAGAAACTCGTTCCGCTCGAAGTAAACGGTTATGATATCGGTTTTACCAATTCTTCATTGTGTATGGTTCTGTCGGCTTTATCGGTTATCGTTATTTTTGCCTTTTGTTTGCGCAAAAGAACAATGGTTCCCACAATGGCGCAAACAATCCCTGAAAGCATTTATGAGTTTATCCGCTCAATGGTTATGGATAATGTCGGCAAAGAGGGGATGAAATATTTTTCCTTTATCTTTGCGTTGTTTTTGTTTATTGCCACCGGAAACCTGCTGGGCTTGTTCCCGTATAGCTTTACATTTACCTCGCATATTGCAGCAGTCGGCACATTGGCGATAATGGGGTTGTTGATGAATATTTTTGTCGGGATTAAAACCAAAAAGTGGGGCTATCTTCACACGTTTTTGCCCAAAGGCGTGCCGCTCTTAATGGCGCCGCTGATTGCTCCGATTGAAATGATATCTCTGATATCCAAGCCGTTTAGTTTAACTGTCCGTCTCGTCGCCAATATGACGGTCGGGCACATAATCTTAAAAAGTATTGCCGGCTTTGTCGTCACGATGGGACTGCTCGGAGGGGAGCTGCCGTTGGCATTTGCCGGTATGATTATAATCTTTGAAATATTTGTCGGAATATTACAAGCTTATATTTACACAATATTGTCTTGCATCTACTTAAGCGATGCGATACATAGTCATTAACTTATATTAGGAAAGGAAATAAAATGGAAAATATTGTTAGTTCAGATGCGTTGATGTACATCGGTGTCGGTATATGCGCTTTGTCAATGACCGTATCCGCATGGGGCTTGGCTAAAGTGTTTGGAATCCTGATTGAAACCATCGGTCGCAATCCGCAGGTTAAAAACGACGTCCAGACATTAGGTCTTATTGCTGCCGGTCTTATCGAAGCTATTGCTTTGTATGCGCTCGTTGTTGCAATTTTGATGATTTACAAATAGGGTAATAAAGAATGCCGCAGCTTGAGGTTTCAACATACATATCCCAGATATTTTGGCTGATAACGACTTTTTTAAGTTTTTGGCTGATAATGGATAAAATAATTATACCGCGGATTTCTGAAACAATCGAGGCCAGAAAACGCAAGTATAATGAATTTATCTTGAAAGCCGATGAAATAAACAAAAAAGCATTGTCTGCGCTAAACAAGTATGAGGAAACGTTAGCTGCGGCAAAAGCAAATGCTGCGCAGCAGATAAGCAAAAATGAGGCGGAGCTGAAAGCTTTTATCGCCAATGAAGAAGCAGAAATCAATAATCGGCTTAAGCAAAAAGTTGCCGAAAATGAGGAAAAGCTTTTTCATGAAAAAGAGGAAACATTAAAGAAAATCGAAGAACTTTCGCAAACGGCGGCAAGGACAGTATTGCAGCAATGGGGAATAAAATCGATACCTCCGGCAGATATTCAAACAAATTCAACGAAGAGAGATGATTAGAATGCCCACAACAGTTTCAGATACGGCGCTTACCGTTGCAGAACACATTGAGCACGAAGAAATTTTTTACCAAAGTACGGAATTTTGGGTAAGTTTTGCTTTTGTTGTTGTCGTCGCATTGCTCGTCTCACCCGTAACCAAAGCAATTACCGGGATGATGAAACAACGCATCAACCGGATAAAAAATGAATTGCAGACAGCCGAAAATCTGAAGTTGGATGCGCAAAAACTCTATGCCGAATATGAACGGAAATTCATAAACACGGAAAACGAAGTAAATGAAATTGTGGCGAATGAACAAGCCGCTGTCGCTGAAGCAAAAGAACGCAAAATGCGTGCACTTGAGGCAATGCTCAAGCAAAAAAATATAGAAGCTGACGCAAAAATAGAAATGGCATTTGAACGTGTTAATAACGAAATCAATATGCTTGTGAGCAACAGAACATCAGAAATATTACAAGATATATTCCGCAATGAAATAAGCACAGCCGAACAGCGGAAGATAATCAATAATTCTCTGAAAAATTTAGAGGCGATAAAGATAAATGAATAAAAAAACAGAAGAAAGTGCAAATCTGCTGGAATATAGTTTTTCAGATTTATATATTGATAAAAATAAAGATTTTTACATATCGGACGAACGCTATTTAAACAGCCTGAAAAAGGTTGATCCGCTGGATAAAGAGATGTTTTATCAGTCTTTAATCGAGATACATCATAAAGCCAGTTCATACTCAATGAATTATCAGGGAACATTTTTCCGTATTGAATATGTAATGTCGGTTGGCGGCGAACTGTATTGCCTGCGCCGTATGCCGTTAAAAGTTCCCAGCATTCATGATTTGAATTATGACCGCAAATTTATCCAACATCTTATATCGTTATCTTCGCATAGCGGGCTGATACTTTGGAGCGGCTCAACCGGTTCGGGCAAAACAACCGCCATTTCCTCATTATTGGCAGAATATCTGAACCTGCAGGGCGGCTTTGCATACACAATTGAAGACCCAGCCGAAATGCCGCTGGAAGGAATTTATAATGCGGTAAATGGTTCAATAGGTTTTTGCAAACAAACAGAAGTTAAAAATGATAACTGGAGCGACCCGCTAAAATCTGCTCTGCGTTCAAAACCGAGATACATCTTTATCGGTGAGATACGAACGCCCGATGCAGCCAAAGAATGCCTGCGTGCCTCAATCTCCGGACATCTTGTATTGGCAACAATTCACGGTAGCTCAATTACGGATGCGTTAAGTTCATTAGTTAAATATGCCAGCTATAATATGAGCGAATCTTCTGCTTATGACATTTTATCCCGCGGGTTGCTCTGCGCCATCAAACAAGATTTGATTGGCACAAAGCTCGAGCGTCGCCCGTATATAGAAACCTTATTTGCAAATCCAAACCTGAATAAAGGCTGTCAGGTTCGGTCGATTATCCGCAGTGGAAAACTAAACCTCGGCACATCTATTGAGATGCAAACCGTTAGAATGGCGCAAGGGCAACCCTTGTTCTAGGCAAATAATTATTGAATAGTCCAAATTAACGTATTATCAGAACCGGTGCAAATATCTTTGCCAGCATATTTTTTGACCGGCAGCTGATACTTTCCGCTACCCCATTCAAAAGCATAAACTCCGGACGAATTTGATATGCTGATGCGTTGCAGCTTGACTATATCTTCTTTAGATATTTTGCTTTCCGCATAAGAAATACATTGCGCCTTATTCAAATGTGGCAATACAATGTCAAAAGAGGTAGCTCTGGGCATAACAACATCCGCATTTGCACCATTGCCGATTAAAATTTCTTCACCGCCGGCTAGATGAATTTTTCCATCTTTGATAAACGAGTCGGAAATCATTTTTTCTTGCAGCACTGTTTGGGTTGATAATCCCCAATAGTCAGGTTTTCCGGCATATTGAAAACGAATATCATCCGAAATATCAAATATATCAGATACATTTTGCGCCACAAGCCGCTGTGATGCCGAACAACTGTATAAAGCAGCCCAAATTAAAACTAAAGGAACAGATATTTTAATTATTGATTCTTTATTTTCAACCGCTTTAGCAGCAGTATCATGCAAATACGGTCTGGTATATTGAATAAAAGCCGTACATTGCGCAGAGATAAAATCTTTCATCGATAAAAGATGTTTTTTTAAGTCTTCTTTTGTCACCATCAGATTAACCCATAGCACTGGTAATTTGGTCTTGCATTTCAAACACGCCGAAAACCGCCCATGCAATAATGCCTGAAATAGCAAACATCGCAACCATGTTTAAAACTGATGCTTTGGTTTCAACCGCTTCAGCCGATTCGTCAAGCCAGTCATTGGCCAATTTATCAAGTGCTTCTTCAAAGTTATCTAATTCAGCATAAATACGCAAGTCTGCAACAATTTCTTTATCCGGAAAGTCCAGTTTTGACTTGGATAAGGCTTGACCGAGGTTGTCACCGTTTTTAATAAAATCCATCGCCCTGTCGATTCGCTCTTTCAAATAGCGGTTTGAATCTTTACGCAGCGAAGCCAGCGCCACAGAAATCGGCACGCCTCCGCGGATAAGCGCGGATAATGACAACAACCAGGTAATCCCCATAAACATTTTATACAAAGACCACGGCGGGCAATTATCAATTGCTGCTCTTGTCGGTCCTGTCCAAATGCCGATAGTCGCGTATATGGTAATAAATAATGCCGGAAAGAAAGAAAAAGCCAGCAACCAGTTTTTTTGAATCCAGTGCGACACATCCACCAAATCGCGCGCTGTTCCGCTCCAACGCGCATTAGGAGCAGCTTCTTCCATTGGCGGCACCATATATGCGCCGATAGCGTAAATAACAAGAACAGACATTAATAACAGAAACGACGGATAAGCAATAGCGCCGATAATCGGCTTTAACATTTTTTCCGTACCTTCGGCAACTTTAATTAAGTTTAATAAAGCGCTTTCCAAGTCAGACATATCGCCCACGGAAAGCATTAAGCGTTCGCGGCTGGGAGCCCAACCTTTTAAGGCATCCGAAAAGGCATAACCGTTTTGCAACGACTTACCCCAAGAGGCAATCGCAATTGCCATCGGTTCGCTTGGGTTTTTACCGTTATCGGTGATACTGCCATACATAATATCGAGTGCATTCATCAATGAGAAACGGTTACGCAGCAAAGACGCCAGTTTTTTATATACTTTCAGGCGGGCTTTATTTGCCATGCCCACGCGAAGCCGAGCAAAAGAAACCTCTAAAGAGTTCAAAGATTTCATTGCCTTGTTAAATGAACTGTTATTCGTCTTTTCTACCATTGATACACCTCTTAATAAACCGGACGCTGGTCAATCAAACCGCACCAACGCTCAACTTCATCCATATCAATCTGACCTTTAATCATTCTTTCAATTGCCGCATCCTTAAGCGGACGACCGTTTAATTCGCTGACCCAGTAGTCGATGGCTTTTGCCGTTTCATTGTCTATCAAAAGGTTGAGGAAGCGTGAATCCGGCATAATAATTTCATCTACCGCCATTCTGCCTTTAAAGCCTTTATAACCGCAGACTTTGCACCCCGGTCCGCTAACGTAAACGTTTTCAATACCATA
The DNA here is from genome assembly GCA_910576955.1 of uncultured Alphaproteobacteria bacterium. Lineage (GTDB taxonomy): Bacteria > Pseudomonadota > Alphaproteobacteria > RF32 > CAG-239 > CAG-267. The sequence goes on from CAJTJB010000007.1 coordinate 16,632, forward strand.
ATCGCCCAATGCATTGCGCAAACGTTCAAATTCGGGTGTCCCCTCTTTCGTTTTAATCGATTGCCGGCAAGCAGGGCAAAGTTTACGGAACAAACGTTGCGAAACCAAACCTTTAACAAGCTCCGGATCATTTAACAAATACGGTTGAACTCCCATATCTCTTAAACGGGTAACAATTGCCGGCGCAGAGTTAGCGTGCAAAGTCGTCCACACGCCGTGACCGGAAAGGGCACCTTTAAACACTAATTCTGCCGTAGACAAAGAACGCGTTTCACCCACGAGAATAACGTCAGGGTCGGAACGGAGCGCAGCAGACAATGCTTTTGTAAATTGTTCATTTTTCTCTTCTTCCGTATTAGCGTTCGTCACCGGCATTTGGCGCGCACCCGGAATAGGATACTCCGGAGGGTCTTCCACGGTCAGAAGGTTAATCTGATAATTTTTCTCTTGTAACAACTTAATCATATTACGTTGCAGTGTCGTTGATTTACCAGAACCGGTCGGTCCCGCAACAACGTTTAACCCAACCGCCATACAGCGCATTTTGTAAAAAAGGTTTTCTTCATAAGAACCCAAACCGAGTGACCGTAAATCGGAGCTTCCTTCCGGATTGTCATCAGCATACAAAAGACGCATAACCAAATATTGCGAACCAAACGCAATCGGGTTAAATTGTAAACGGATAGCAAGCACGTTATGCGGCAGCATCAACTTGCCGTTTGAACCACGCAATGGTGTAGAACCCAATTTTTGCGCGCCCTGAAATTCATTTTGCGAGTAGTTGGAGTCGGAAATATCCGCAGATGCAAAAACCGAACGGACAAACGATTCGCCCCATTCTCCGCCATATTCGCTTTGCTTAACCATAATACCGTTTTCACGGAATAAAACCGTAGAAGAAGACCCTACAATAACGTGAATATCGGAAACTTTCTTTTGTGATGCGCGTTGAATAATGTTAATAAAGTCAATCTGCATCTGCATATCTTCAGCTTCTTCAGCTGACACATCAACAGTACCCGCACCGCGCTCCGCATATGCGTAAATAGCGGAAATTTCGTTTAAGGTAACATATAGCGGCGCCTTAATCGGTATTTTTCTTCTTTTAACATTCGCTTCAAAGTTATACACGGCACCGTCAAAACGGTTATCTTTTGAAACAAGGTATGTTCCATCGGAAAATAACGCCAACAACCGCCGTGTTTCATTTGAAATGGCAAATTCAGAACCGCTGACAGTAAGCAACTTATTGCCATTAGCAAACAACTTGTCAAACAAGTTTTCTTTTTTTGCAGGTTGCGCGCCGTTATCTTCATCTTCAAAATTAGATTTCGGAGCTTCGGGGGCGCCTGCATTAAGTGGATTTTTCACTTCTTCTGCCATCTTTATTTACCCATTAGCAAAATAATTATTTTTTCTCTTTAACTAAACCCAATGTCGGAATAACACCGTCAATTGTTCTGCCTACATATAAATATTCATCAACGCCGTTGCGTGAAAACATTGCATAGTCAGACCCGATGTCTTTCAAGACATGCCCGGACGGCAAAGTAGAACCGACCTTTAAGGAAATCGGCTGCCCGTTAACATCAATAACTTCGATTGACATAGCATCTGCTCTGCCGGTAATGCCCAAAATTGCATATTGTGCGCTTAATCTTACCGGAATCTCGATTTCCTCTTCTTCTTCCGCCGGCTCAACAGATTCGGTTTGCACCGCCGCATCAGCTGTTTTTGCAGCCGCAGGAGAAGTCACATTTCTGTTCTGCAATTCTTCGATGGATTGAGATTTCAGATATATGCTGTTTTGCGCGTTTTTAATAATTTTGGCATCCGCCTCAATACGCTTGCGCAATTGCTCATTACGCGCTTTTAAGCTTTTAACAACACGGTCAAAATTAGCTTTAGCCGCTTCTGCTGCTTGCATATTCTTTGCCGATGCATCAACCAATTTTTCAATTTTTGATTTAAACAAATCGGTAAGCTCTTTCTTTTCCTGCTCGGCAGAGGCAAGGCGCGCATATAAATCTTCTTTTTCTTTTAACCACCCTTGCTGGTTAACCAACATATGATTCATATAAGCATTTAGCAATTTCTTTTGTTTTAAAACTTCAAGCATTTGCTGCTTATCAAGCAAAAGCTGTTTTTCTTGCAGCACTTTTGCCTCAATCTGTTTTTTCTTTTCAAAATCTTTGAGTTTTGCCTCTTCTTTTTGGCGCTCAAGCTCATCAAAAGCCTTTTGTCTGATTGCTTTTTGCGCTTCTATCTCGTTACGGATTTTCTCTCTGCGCAATTCAAGCGTTAACAGCGTTGTGCTTTTTTCGATTTCCGACATCTGCGAAAACAAATCATCGTCCATTTGCGATAAAATGTTATTTCCGAGATTATCAATCGGATTCGTTTTGTATTGAATAGCTTTCGGCAAATCTTCATCGGTCAAAAGCGGCTTATCCGCTTTCTCGGCAGTAGGCATCGGAACGTTTGCAACAGTCGGCGCTGAAGGCGTATTGATTGATTTCATTTTCAAATCAAAATCAAAATCATCATTAACAGGCGCCGCATCCGCCGCTGCCTTGTCTGCCATGGGAGCGGCAGCCGGAGCGGTAGGAGCTGTAACCGGAGCAGGAGCAGGAGCAGATACAGCTGCCGGTGCCGGTTCTTTAGATGCCGCCGATTCGGCGCTTTCTTGTTTAACGGTGTTCGATTCTGTCGCCGTTTCTGCTGCTACGCTGGGTTTATTTGGGGAAACAAGCGTATTTGCAGCTCTTGCCGTATCAGCAGGTGTGTCTCCTTTTTCCGGATTCGCAACGTTAATTGGCAAAGCTTCCGCCCCCACAGATACCATGCCGTCATCTGCAGCATTCAAGATACCGGGATTAAGCAACAAAGCTAACACGGCCAAAAACAAAAGTGTCTTTTTTTCTCTACTGAACATAAATTGTCCCCTCATAATTCCATACGCCTTTATTGTAACGTATATTATTAATCTTAAGTCCTGAAAATTTTGTTAACAAAGGTTTCCAAACTTCAGGGTCATATTTAGAATTTATCTTAAAGTTTAGCATTTCATAAACTTTTTTACCTGCTTTAGCCTGTCCGTTAGCTAAGCTTATAGACATATTTAATGTCTGAAATAAGTCATTAATCATATTACGCAGTTCTAAAGAAGATTTTTTCGGTGCGGAAGTTATTTTTTCCACGGATTGGAACGGAATAGAAACCGTAACGGTCGATCCTCTCTCATCAATAGACTTATTAGCAAAAGTCAAACCGGAATAAGATAAAGACATCTCAATCCAAGACAAACGCCCGAAGTTTCTTTTCCATGATGTAATCGCGGAAGATTGTGAACAAGTCACGCCGCTGTTAACCCAGCCCGGAGTCGAAATAGCCACCAACGACAAAATGGTTTGCCGGCAATTATCTAGCATCCAAGCCGGATCAACCATTGCCTCCCACGGTGCGGGAATAACCTTTTCTACTTCTTTGACAACCTTTTTCTTTGCACGTCTGGTAACAACTTTATTAGCTGCCGTATTGTTAGAAGAAAAAAGGTCTGCAACATATTTTAAGCCAAATAGCAGGATAATGGCAGGCAATGCGATGGCAACAACCAGCTCAAAGCCACGCAAGGCATTGATTTTTTCTAATTTGGCATCCAAACCGTTTGCAAAGACTTCGCTGATATTTTTATCTTCTGTTTCTTCGATTCCCCATTCCGCCGGCGCAACTTTTTTAGCCCAATCCGGAACGGAAAGCATCGACATAAACTGTTCTTTGGCGTCTTCTTCCTTAACAAAGAGCACATCGCCGTCAGAAAGGATAACATCGTTTCTGACGCATAAATACCAATATCCGGCATCCACTTTAAAAACAGCCAAAAGGGAAGAGGCGTCACTCATCGAAGTAACAGCCGTAACCGCAGCTACATTCATTCCCTTTTTAAAACCTTGCGTTGTCGATGCCAAACCTAACTGTGGCGATTTACCGTGTTTAACACAAAACAAATCAGCATCGGCAACGCCGTTCTCAACTGCCTCTTTCGCGTCCAAAAACGGCGCGTCCACATTTTGCAGGCTTTCCCAAAAGATGCTTGCAGCATAGGTTATGCCGTCCACTGTAAAACTGGCACCCCATTCTTTGCTGTTGTCTTCTTTCGAAACGTCTAATGCTTCGTAATCATCTTGTTCAGCCACGGCTTACTCCTTAAAATTTCATACGGGACTCAGGTAATAATGGCGATTCCAAAACTACCGGTGTCAGCAAAATAACCACAATCGTACGAGATTTGTCTTGTGATTGCTTACCGCCCAAAATGTTATTGTTAACAGCGCCTAAACCTTCTTTTTGGCTCTTTGTTTCCACACGTTCGTAACCGGAAAGTACCAGAGTTTCGCCGGATTTCAAAGCAACCTCTTGCGAAAAGCCGCGTTCTTCGGTAATCGGATTTTGAATATATCCCGATTCTTCAGACTTATCCAAGTTAACATTTTCCAACGCCAACAGGTCAGACAAGCTCAAACTAAACAGCATCATAAGTCTGCCATGGTCCATAATTCTCGGTAATACGTCCAGTGTGAAACCTGTTTCGATTTCTTCCGTTTCAACCGTAATATCATAGCTTTGCTCGCCGCCTACGGTACCATTGTTTGTTTTGGTATATTCAGAAATATAGTTCTGTTTCTTAATAACCTGAATTGGTGCCGGTTTATTATTCATTGTCGTAACCGTACCGCTGGTAACAAGCGTTGTCGTTCCTTGTGTGGCCAGAGCCTGCATTGCGGCATTAATGGTTACGTCACCGCTTAAAATTTTCATAGAAAGACCTGCGTTGCCATCTGAAAGTCCAGCCGGTCCGTTTGCCCCAATCAAAGAGATGTTGCCGCCGTTTTGAGTTCTGTCTTTAAAGGCCGCATCAAGGTCAAACCCAAAACCATGCCGCTCATCAACTTCAACCTGCAACACCTTCACGCTGATAGCCACTTGGCGGGAAAGCCGGACGTTTTGTTCATGCACAAATTTCGCTACTTTCTTGATTTCCGTTGGTGTCGCGGTAATTGTTAATGTGCCGTTCATTGGGTCGGTAATCAAGCTTGAGCCTTGTCCGAGCATAGATTTAACCGCAGTTACAATATTTCCCCACAAGTCAATACCGGAAACGCCGCTGGAAATGCTGCCGCCGCCTTTGGAGCTGCTGACGCTTGATGTCATAGAAGGCTTCGTCGGCAAAGTGTAAAGGGTAAATGTTTTTGTCGTATATTTATAGATATAAATCTCGCCGTGCTCATATTTCCACCAAACGCCGAAATAAGAACATACTTCATCCAACAGTCCGCTTAAAGAACCTTTGTAAGATACCAGCATACGGGAAGTATCAGACCACTTCGATCCCACTTTATTTACTGTCGGCGCGTTTTTATCCGCTGCAGCCTTTGCCGCGCTTTCCAACTGCGGGGCAAAACGCATCTTGATAGACGTAATCTGGCTGATCATATTACCGATTTCATATAAAGTAATCGGACGGTTGCTGATAAGCGTAACGCCGTCAGAGGTTTCTAAATAACTCGGCAGCGGCTTGTCGCCTTCATATTCGATTTCGCTTGTATCGCCAAGCCAAATATCGTCTTTAATGCGAATAACATCCGTGTCAGCAGGCTTTTGCGGAGCTTTCGCATCCTCTTTATATTTAATAGTCGCATCAACATCGCGTTCTAGTGCCGCATCATAGTCTGTTGGCAGAGAGCAGGAAGCAACTCCTAAAAGCAACAATCCGGCAAATCCGATTAAAAATTTTCTATTAGTATGCATTCTCATTCTCCATTGTTTCAACAACAATAACACGGTTACCTTTATAATATGTAGCGATTGGGGCAGGTCTTGCTCTTGCAAATGCGCGAACTAACGCAGAGCTGACATCGGCAAATTTGCCTTTAAACATCACGCCGGCGCTTAAAATATAATTGCGATTTGTTTGCCACAAAAGTTTCCACCCTGCCATCGCGCTCCATTTTGTCAGCAATTCGCGCAGGTTCTCGCCTTCATCAGCCTCCCAAGTCAAAACCGTATCATCGCTGATTTTGATTTCATTAATATCAATATCAGCAACAACTGTTTCTTCATTTCCAACTTCCGTAAAGCTGATTTCTTCTTCATCAGGCTGAATGTAATCGGCAATGTCAAAAGATTCCTCGGTAAATTCGGAAGTAATCACATTGTTATCGGCATTAACAATGTCTTCGCACTCTTCATCGCAAACCATCTTGTATTGCGGACGATTCTCACAATTAAAGCCTTGGCTGTCACAAACGGTCGTTTCCGTTGAGGTGTTGACAGTGGTCTTTGTGCAGGTGCTGCCGTTGCATACAACCTCATAAGGCTGGCTTTGGGTGCATTCTCCGTCTTCGCAAACAACTTCATAAGAATATTTCTGTTTGGCAGCCGGAGCAACTGCTGCCTTTAGATTAGCCGGAGCAACTGCCGGTTTCAGATTGTTGGATTGTCCCAGCCTTTCTGCTGGAACGCTGGGCTTGCCCTGGTAAGCAATAGGCTGCTTAACAATATCTTTCGTCGCGGTTTTTTGGAAAACCCCGTCATCAGCCTTTCGTGGTGCGGTATGAGAAAGCATTTGCGGATTTTTATGCGAAACCGTATGAGGCTTTTTAGCTCCGGCAATCGGTGCTGCCACAACAATATCATCCTCAATTGTCGGACGAATGGATGCTGTCAAATTGTTTCCTGTGCCTGCTTGTGTGTAAAGGTGGTCGCGCCGTGTCCGCTCGCCGTATTCCCTGTAATCGGCTTCCGTTCGGGTATAATTAACCAACGCGTTTTCATTGCAGCTGATGCCGTCAACGCCGCATTTGCTGCGCGGATTTGTTGTTGCATCAATAACTGCAGCTTCTTCATCGGGGATAAAGAGTTCTTCTTGGCTGTTGTAAGTGCTGTTGCACGCGGAAATGCCACAAACACAAGATATACAAAACGGTAATAAAAAAATCTTTCTCATAATATGACCTATCGTTAAATCTAATCTCATTCCACAATAAATGTTAAAATTTAATTATTCAAGCTTAACACTTTATTTATAAAACGTTTTGTAAAACTTTTATAAAATACTCGGTATAAAGAATCTTATTTTAGTTTCAAAGTCCTTATAATAAAAGCGTTTGGCTCGGTTAATGAAAAGACAGTGTCTATTTTTTTGAAATCCACACCGTTGTTCATAAAAATAGTGTACAGCAAATTCAGCCGTTTTTTTTGCAGCTCGGTTGAAGCTGAAACGTCTAAACGAACCTGCAAATAGGTGCCATCATTTTGCGCAGCCTCCGAAAAAGCTTTAAGCCAGCGTAAAGTCTGTCCGGAAATTTCCGCTCTTTCGGGCTGGAAAGAAAGCTTTAGTTCGGAAGGAATGATTGTATTGTTTTTATGTGCTGCGCTGGTTTCTTGCAGGGTTTTGTAGAAATTTACAAATTCGTTGTTATTGGATGGTACGGGTTGTGAATATGCGGCTTTTTCCTGACTGCTGTAAGACGGAGTTGTCTTCACCGGAGCTACGGGCTTGCTTTCTTCGTTTGGGGAAAACCAAGACGATATACTGTTTAATAAGCCTTTGGAATTGTCTTTGCCGGCATCTTCCTGTATCGGTGCTTTGGTGACGATTTTCAAACCTCTATCGGCTGTGTCGGGAGTTTGCTTAACCTCTGTTAGAGGTGTCTTTTGTTGTTTTGCGGAGGAGGATGGTGTTTTTTGCGTCTTTTTTATAAAAGTCGGCACCAGATTCTCGTCATTAAGAATTTCTGATGGAATGGGGAATATTATACTTGATTTAATCCGTTCGGCAACATCGTATGATGATTGTTCGCTGTCTTCCAAGGTTAGAATAAAGTCATCGGTAAGCTGTGGTTGATTCTTGGTTGCATCAAAATCTTCAAGCAATTGCTTGTTTTTGATGTGCTTGCTCCCCTTGGCAACCACCCACGGGGTGTCAGTCGAAAAATCAGCATCGTTGCTGTCAATATGCGTGGGGAGCATAGCTGAAATTTCATCATCTTCAAAATGTGCAATATCGGCAGTGGTGGTGGCACGCCCTGCGTCTTCTAATTCAATAGGAATCCGCCCGTCTATATTGACGCTTAAAATCTCGTCGTCTTCTGGGGCGTTGGTGTCTGCATTTGTCAGTTGTATTTCTTGCGGCGCTGCTGTCGGAGCTTTCTCGGTGAGAGAAGTTTTTTGTATGGCGGCAAAAATATTAACAGGTTTTGCATCGGCTGTCGGCGCTGCTCTGAACAAATCAATCTTGATATTGCGTTCTAAAGAGGAGGTGTTTTTATCCGGAGTTGGCAAATGAAATAGCTGTCCGTAGGCAGACACACTAGCTAACGAAAGGCTAAACCCTATAATAAAACTCTTTACACCTTTCATAGGTGGATAAATCCTTAATTGCCACAAATTAAATATTAACCATATTTTAAACATTATTCAAAAGCATTAGCAAGCATATTTATAAACTAATAACAACAAAATCGCATATTATGCCAAATTCTGCGAAAAATAATAAAGAAGACGCACTCTGCAAATGTGAAACTTTTGTTACAGAACATAAAAATAAAAATAAAACAATGAGTTATCAAAATTTAGGCGCGGGCTGAAAATCTTGATTTTTTATGAAAATTAAGGTATAGTAAAACTGTGTAATGAATTTAGGAGAACTGAAATGAGAAATTTAAAGAAAATGTTGGTACTGTGCTCATTGGCACTTGTATTTACACTGATTTTAACTGACGCGTCATACGCGGACGGTTTGATGAACGTTGCCGCAGGTAAAGCTGTAAAAATCTTTAACCACGTTAAAATGATTATTTTCGTAGTCGGTGGTTTCGGTTTGGTCGGCATTGCATTCCAGGCTATTTTCGGTAAAGTAAAATGGACATGGTTTGCGGGCTTGGCTGTAGGCTTGGCTATCTTGGCTGCTGCTGGTGCTATCGTTAACTACGCAACAGGCGATAAGATGGGACAAGGCGCTACGGGCGGCAGTGTAACTGATACCTTTGGTAAAGGTGACGGCGAAGGCTTAAGCGTACAATAATAAAATAGAAACATATACTGTGTATATTAAGAAACCCGCGCGTCAAACCGCGGGTTTCTGCTTGCCTGAATATATGTGAAATTTTTGTTACAGCAGAATAAAATGTATAAAAAACATAATGTTAGTGAAATTTTGATAAAAGCCATTTTACTGGAATTTTTTTTATAATTATGTTATAATATAATTAATAACTCTGGAGGGAGATGTGTTATGCGTATGTTAAATGATAAAAAAGTAATGCTTGTATTATTGGCGGCAGCTTTTGTAGCTTGCATACCGTTTTCTGCTTTTGCGGCGTTTGATAGTTTAACAAAAGCCGGAGCTGATATTTTTGAGGGCTTGCGGGAAATTATTTATCCGGCATCAGCGGTAGGCATTATTGCGATATGTATGGGCGGATTCTTCGGCAATATTAACTGGAAATGGTTGACGGCGATTATTGTCGGGCTCATCGTTATCAGCTGTTGTGTCGGATTTGTGGATATGTTTGCCCCCGAGGCAACAAATGTAATTCCTAAAGGTTCGTTGGATGGAAAATAGGAGAAAAGCCATGAAAAAGAGAAGCAAAATTATATTAAGTTTCCTCTGTTTGGTGATGCTGACACTGGTCAGCACAAATGCGTCGGCAGCTGTTTTCAGCGAATTAGCGCAAAAAACGGGGAAATTTGCCGGAGAGTTGCGGTTTTTAGCCTATGCAATTTCCGGATTTGGCATAGTAATGTTTACATTTTTGGCAATTTGCGGCAAAATAAATTTTAAGCATCTCGGTTACATCGTTATCAGCCTGTTCTTTCTTTCCGGAACGGCAACCCTTATCACATATGTATCAGGTGCTAAAGTAGATTTGGTATATAAAGATACATATGAAGCTGCATTGCGCAGCGAAGGTCAGTTAAACCGAAATAGTAGCCTTTAAAACCAAGTGTGTAAAATTTTTAAAATTAACAGTTTTGTAAGAATTTTTGCCGTATAATTCAGGGTAATAAGTCAACAACGGGATGCAGCACGATGAGAGATATAATTCTAAAAGCGGTAGCTAATCCACCCAAGCTCTTTTGGGGGCCTGTCTTGCCCACGGCAATCAATGCGGGATTACAGATTCCTTTTATGTTTATGAGTGTCGGTATCTGGCAATTAAATCCGCTGATTTTTATTATAACCATCGTGTTAGGACACCTTGTTGTTGTTGCATTGGGCGCTAAAGACCCCCATCTGTCGGGAATGATACAGGCCTTTGGCAGCACTAATATCGTAACGACAAATTTATACAAGGTGAAAGGACGCAAATTTGAACCTTAATACAGATTTTCAGTTTGATACGCTGTTTGTGGCAGGATTGGAAAGTTTCGATGCTTTGGTTGCAGCATTAGGAATTATAACCGCTGCCGCCATTATTGTATCGTTAGTTTCCAAAATAGGAACATGGATTTTGCCGCAGCCGAGTGAAACCCGCGTAGCTGATTTTCTGCCGTTTGACAGTTTGCTTTCCGATGGTTCAACGCTGCGATGCAACAATGGTTCGTATGTTCGCGTTTTTAAAATACAAGGCGTAGATTTAACATCTGCCCGTGAAGAAACGGTAATGTCGATGTTTGAAGCCCGCAAATCTTGGCTGGATAATATGGCAGACTTGCAAATAACCTGCCGCGTGATTACGATTCGCGAACGTGTGCCGATGGAAAAAAACAAAGCTGATTTTGGTAATAAATGGCTTAAAATCGTAGATGACGTATGGCGTGAAAATTTAAGCAGGGTATATAAAAACGACCACTATATTGTCTTATCCATTGAAGATAAGAAAGATGCGGTAAAAGATTTAAATTTTGCCTCCCAATCTGTAATGGCAAATCTTAATGATTACGGTGTCAAAGTAATGTATGAAGATGATGAAAGCCTTGCGGAAATGAGCCCGATTTATCCTTTTGTGCGCATCTTAAACCCCATCAGCAAGCCACAGCCGAAAGCGCGCGGAGCCCAAGGGTTTCAATTAAAAGAATTAATGAGTGCGGACGGCATCCATTTCACCGGAGAAGAAGGGGTAATAAAGTTTTTTTCGGGCGGGCGCGAGAAATATGCGCTCACAATGGGCATAAGGCAATCCGGCGATTATATGGATGAAAATATGATGTCTGCGCTTTTGGCAATAGATTGCGAGCTGACCGTACTGCACCACATTCACCCGCTGTTTAAGCCCAAAGCGCGTGCAATTCTCGTTCAACAACAAAAAATGTCTGAAGTAACAAGTTTTTCGGGCGATGTTGTTGCTCAATACAGCGAAGCTTTGGCAGCCATCGAAGACAGTGATGCGGATCACCAGTCGCTGGTTGAATATTCTATGAGTTTTATCATAAAAGGCAATACGATGCAGGAGATACAGTTTGGAGAAAGCGAAATCCAACGTATTTGCCGTTTGTACAGCGTAACTCCGGTTCGTGAAAACTGGATTGCGCAAGCAACATTTTTTAATCAGTTTCCGGGCTACGATATGTGCGGCAGAACATATTTTTATTTGTCACGCGTCGTATCGCTCGCTGTATCGTTTGAACAATTGTCTACCGGTTTGCCGCGCAGTGACTGGGGCGAGGGGGCTATAAGCGTTTTCCGTACAATGAGCGGATCGCCGTATCGTTTTCAATTCCATATTTCAGCAGCAGAATCTGCGGTGGCGCACTGCTGCATTGTCGGACCAACCGGACAAGGTAAAACGACACTGTTAACATTTTTAGCCGGACAAGCCATGCGCCATGGCGATTTAAAAGTATATTTCTTTGACCGTCACCGCGGTGCGGAAATCTTTACCCACACGGTAAAAGGAGCGTATGTCGGTTTTAGCGGAGAACGTAAAAACGTTTCTTTAAACCCGTTTGATACAAAAGATACGATGAGTAATCGGGCGTTTTTAAGAAACTGGCTGAAAGCCATAACTATGTCGACAGATGCGTTGTCCGAGCGCGAGGCGGCTCGTGCGGTAACAACTGCGTTTGATTACCTGCGTCCGGAAGAGCGGGTGCTCAATAACCTGTATAAAAGCTGTTTTTCGCCGACCGGAAATATGCGCAGAGAGCTATATCGTTGGATAAATCCGGATCAATACGGCAATATTTTTAATGCCGAGCACGATAGTTTGGACTTAAGCTCAAATAGATTCGTAGCCTTTGATTTTACCGAAATTTTTGATGATGAAACATTAGCGGCGGCCTCAATTAGCTATATTATGCACCGTATCCAGTCACAAAGCACGGAAACCGGCACGCCAGCGTTGGTAATGATTGATGAAACGGCGCCGATGTTAAAACACGAAATGTTCCGCGACGCATTCATTAAGGGGCTTCAAGAGGGGCGTAAAAAACGCCAAGCCTACCTTTGTGCTTTCCAACAGCCGAATATTGTGGATGATTTGGGCGTAGGCGACGCCGTGCGCGGACAATGTAAAACCATGATATTCTTCCGCAACACGCAGGCAACGCCGGAATCATATGCAAAATGGAATCTGACAGACAGCGAATATGACTTTGTTTGCGGGCGTTCATACCGTGACTGCCCTTATGCTATATTGTTGAAACGTCCGGATGCCGGAGAAAACGGCGAAGGCGAGTCAGTTATATTGGATGTTAATTTGGGCGGTATAGGACCATATCTGAAATTATATAATTCCGGCATTAAAAATGTATTGTTGGTTGAAAGCTTGGTTAAAGAGTATGGCGAAGACGGCTTTGTAACCAAGTATTTAGACGGCGTGGGAGGATAATTCCATTGACAAACATCGGAAATTATGATATACTAAACCGCAGAAATTATTATTTTATACGGGAGGAATGAAAATGAAGATGAGTAAGAATGGCATTGCTGTTCTTTGTTTAGGCGCGTTGCTTTTTGCTAATGCGGCATATGCGCAATGGCCCGTATTTGATTTCACGGAAATTGTTCCCATCGGAAAAGATGTCAAAACAGGTGTTGATACGGTTTCAGACCTGAAAGAACAGATGGCAGAGATGGATAAGACCCTGAACGCAATTGGCAAAGAGGTTAATACGGTTGCAGTTTTCAGTCAGGATATATCTGCAGAAAAAGAGGGGGGCGCTCAAGAAGCAGCGGATAATGCCGTAAGTAATTCTTCCGCCAGCTCGAGCGCGTCCGGTCAGGCTGTAAATAATGCCTCAAACGCAACCGCAAACACGGTCAATAACCAAAATAATATTGTAAAAGACTATGTGAGCCAAACCCAACAGGTAGCGGGAATATCAAACAACGCGATAAAAGCGCCGAAAAACAATTTATTCAGCGGGTATGAGGAAGAGGAGGAAGAAGAGGAAATACCAGCAGGCGATGAAACCGAAGAAATAAATCAGCTGCGCAATGAAACGCTGGCCGAGCAAAAACAGCTTGCAATAGAATTAAATGATATCCTCGAAACGCAATTGACAGAGCTCAACAAAATCGTGGCGGGCAATATTGCCGCTTTTGAAGAACTGGACAATACCTTGCAAAAAACATCAGACTTAAGCCAAGCCGATAAAGAAAGGCTGCATCTCCGCATTAATGAAATTGCCGAAAAACAACGGGAAGCAAGCGACTGGGCAATGCGGATAGTTGAGAGCGCCAAAGAAAACTATAACCGCGAATATAATAATGTAATAAAAGACGGCATAAATAACTATACCAAAGTGGTTATTGCATATATGAAAGGCGACGCCAGCCAAAAAGACGTTATCGATTCGGGCAATAAATTAAAAGAAGCAACGGCAGCAATAAACGTTACGCCGGATTCTTCCGTATTGGCAGAGCTGAAAAAAACATCCGAAGGCATTAACAAAGAGGTCGAAAATTTAGCAAAGGACATAAAAGGCATTTTGCAAAAAGATTAAGGAAACAGCAATATATTTAAGGTATAAAATAAGAAATTATTGGGAGAACTGAAATGAAAATAAGGACTATAGCAAAAAAGAGTGTGGTTGCCATTATGATATGCGGCGGCATTGCGGCTGTGCGCCCTGCTATAGCCTTTGTCTGGCCGGTAATAGACGTGGCGCAGGTCGGGTCGTTTGTGTCGGACGTCAGTAACGGTATGAGCCAGGTTTCCAACACCAAAAGCCAGATAGACAATGCAACAGAAACAAAAAATGCCGTTGGCGGACAAGTTGAAAGCATAACAAAATATGCGGCGGATTTAAGAGAGCAGACCACAAAAGTCGGCGATATCAATCCCACAGAAATCAGCATTAGCGAAGATGTTGAAAATTCCCTCACTAATTCCGGCGCAGCTGCCGATACAGCCAATAAAAACAATAAAGAAACAGCAAATTCTGCAGTTGAAAATGTTAATTTGCAACTTAAGGAAGACGCAGAAAGGGAAGAAACCCTCTCAACGCTAAAAGATGCAAAAGATGAAATTTATGCTGAAAATCGGGAGCTGAATGAAACATATAAAAACACCGCCAATGACATAAACAGGCTGACAAACGAAGTTATCGAGCAGCTAAAAACGATTGTTCCGGCATTAGAAAAGTCAGAAGAGCTGACTGCGGAAGAAAAAAATAAATATAAGCAAGAAACCGAAAGCCTGATAGCCTCGGTTGAAAAGCTTAAAAGCGATGCCGCAGAAACATTTAATAAGGCGCAAGAGCAGCTGAATTCTGAATATAGCGCAAAAGTAGAGTCTGGTTTTGCGGACTATGCCCAATCTGTAAATGATTATTATGACGGCAAAATCACCCGTGAAGAAATGGATACCGCGGGCGAAAAGCTGCGGGAGGATATGTCTTCCCTGCAAACGGGAATAGCCGATTCTGACAGCAAACAACTGATAAAGCAGGCGCAAGAGTTTATGGCATCGGCTCAAAAGCTTCAGGAAGATATTTTAAACAGCCAAAGCAACAGCCGCGAATATTCAGACGAAGAAGAGAGTGAAAAATTAAGTTTTAATACTCAAACGGATGTGAAATATGAGTTTCGCCACAGTTCCGCCCGTTATGCGGCATATGCCAAAGAGATATATTTTAACAAAAATATAAAACCCAAGTTAAAAGAGAAATATCAAATATTCGGATTGTCAAACGAACTCCTTTGCCACACGATGAAAAAAGACCATCTCAAAAAGCTGGAAGACCACACGGAACAGTTTCGCGAGTGCGTCACGCTTGCCAAAGCGGAAAAAGAATATGTCTGCACACTGCAAGGAATTCCCCTCACAGACAAAAAATGCGACCCGTATGAACTTGAGCCCAAAAATGAATTTTCAGGGCGTGAAAAATTATATAAGCCGTATCGTCGGGATGGCGTATATGACCATATTATTGAAGACTATTCAATTGCGAACATTATAAATAATAACCGTTTGCAACAGTTTACAACAACGTGGTTTGAAGATACTTATGAGAAACTGCTCAAAGAAATATCTGAAAACCAAGGCAATGCAACGGTAGATAATGCCAGAGGCTCCCAAGTCTATATGCAAATGATAGAGCTCGAAGCACCCAAACTGTGGAGCTGGATACGCGTAACCGACACTTTGCAACGCTCCAAAGAGGCTGTGCAACAATTTCAAATCGGCAATACGCTATATCTGGACGCAAGATGGGCAGATTTTGCTGCGGCACAAAAAAATAAGCCCGGCGTGCAGAAAAACATAAATACCGAAGATGGCCCTGTTGATCGGCAGATTTTTTCCCATGTCTTTTTGCATAATTGCGGATTAGATGCTGAAAAGATTTCGGTTGAAGAAAAAGATAAGCATGATACAAATGCCATCAGCGCGGTGGAAAAAAACATTGCAAAATGTTTATACCGTCATGCTGCAGGCGCAAGCGGCAGGCGTAAAGAAGACGGAACAACCTATTGCGGCACAGATCTCACACTTGAGCAATGCCGGACTTTGTGGCAGCAGAAAGAGATTGCCGCCATTAACGATTCGTCATTTCAAACATTAACGATGTCCACAATCAATAACTATAAATCGAGCAGAGATTACATTAAGCCCAAGGAATTAGAAAAAAACGAGATAAACATAGCAAGTTTGCAGCAAGATATGAAAGAAAACAAAATGGCTCGCGATGATTATAATTCGGGCGCGCAGATTAACTACTATTCAACAATGCAGATATTGAACATCGTAGACGCAGATGCGCAAAATCTGCAAACGGAAATAATGAAATACTTAACCGAACTTGATTACAATTTCTTTGATGACAGCTATAAGGAGTAAGACCAATGAAAAAACGGATTTATATAATAATGCTGTTGTCGTTGTTCGCATTTGCAGGCAATGCATATGCCGTAATGGATGCGATGGGCATTTTGCAATCAACGCTAAAATATTATCAGGATTACCAAAATTTTAAAGAGCAAGCGGCAAAAAAGATAACAGATACGACCAAAACATTGCGGCAAGGGTTTCAAATAGACGCAAACTGTTTTGCAAACCCGAAAGACTGCTATACAAATATATCACAAATAAAACATGCTAATGAAAAAGCCATTGAGGGTATAAGAAGTTTTGTTCCTGATAAGGATTTGATGAAAGAAAAACCGCAAGATTTGGTTGAGGCAATCGTTTCCGGCGGAACATTCAAAAAAGGGCAGGGCAAAGATATAGACCGCCGTGCCGAATTTGCGGCTAAAAATAATGCCGTCGTAACCGATATTCTGGCAACACTGTTTGCAAAAGGGATAGTGACGCGCCAAAGCATTTTGTATGAAAATCAAGAACAGTATAATCGTGAGTTTAAAGAAAATAATATGGATGAAATATTATTTGCGCAAAATACGCTGACGTTAACAAGCAGCAAACGGATAGCTCAGATTTTGGAACTGCGGACATTTATGCATAATGCCCAAGCGATTAAAGAATTAACACAATATAATCGGGAAGCCGAAGAAAAATAGGGGCGGGGGAATGCAATGAAAAAAATAATATGTTCGATAATATTGGCAGTTTTATTAAATTTCGGCGCCGGACGGACAATGGCCGCCGGACCGGTTGTTGATGTCGCGGCAATAGCACAAAGCATTGGCGGCAATACGCAAGTCATCGCAGATATCGCCCAACAAGCAATACAGCACGCAAGTATGATAAAACAAGCAGCAACGCAAGGGTTAAGTCTGAATTTTTGGAAGTCGTTGATAGAAACCGCATTTTGGGGTTATGGCGCGTTTGAAACAATGAAGCCTATGGTTCAGAGCACCAAGCAGAAAAACATTGGCTTATTGGAGCAAGAGCGGGAGTTATATGGAGAAGCATCAAAAGTTGAACGAGAAAAGAAAGTTGAAATAGCAAGAGAAGATTATCAAAAAGACCAAAAAGCTTTAGCGGAAAAGGAAAATGAAGTCCACAACAAAAGGCTGGAGCGGGATAGTGCTGCCGAGAAATATCAGCAGCTGCGCGGCACCGGAACAGTAGAAGAATACAGGGCGTTGAGCGATTTTCATAAGGCAAAAAACGAATATGACAAAGCGGTTGCCGATGTTGAGGAGCTGAAAAGAGCTGTCAAGCGCAAAGGAGACATTTTAGCGGTGCTGGAAGCCGAAGCAAAAAAAGCCGGAACGAGGGAAGATGCAAAGTATGCAGATATGGATGACCGCGTTAAAATTATTGCCGAGGAAAAAGAAGAAGACGCTGGCATAATAGTTAAAGCCGATATTTCCGGCGGTGAAAACAAGGAATGGGGGAAAATCGACGATATGGAAAAATATAACATATCAGAGGAGGATTATCAAAAGTTCATCAGGGCATATTTTTATGAGCAGGATGATAATGCTTTCACAAATCTGCAAGATGGCAAAGCCCTCCGTCTGGAGCGGCAGAAACACGAAGCGCTGGGGGATAAGATTGAGCGCCAACGTAAATATCTGGTAATCAACACCATGGCGCATTTGCTCCAAGTTTCTGCAACAATCCGCCGCGAATTGCCCATACGCGAAAGCAAGATAAGATATTGGTTTGAACAAACCAAAAATAAAGAAGACGAGATTACCGCCGTCAGCACATATGCAAATACGCGCATAGAAAGCGCCCGCGCACTGGTGCTCTATGCCCGCCTGCAGGCAGCAAAACTGCAATATCTTGCCGCAAAAGAGATAAAATCGACATCACCCAAAAAACAAGGCAAGATAGAAGATAACCAATTGGGCAAGTTTGATCTGGAAAAATACATTTTAACCCAAGAATATGTAGAAAAGTTAGTCAAAGACAGTAACAAAGATGGTGTTATCAATAGAATGATAAACGCTGAAAACGGGGAGGAATAAGACCATGGCAAAATTATCGAAAATAGCGAAAAGTCTGATACTCGGTACAATAATATTAAGCGCATGCTGCCAAAAGGCAGAAGCATTTTTCTGGCCGCCTCTCCCCGGAGAGCCTGTTTTTGATGCCGGCAATAACGTCAGCAAAATCGGGGGACAAGCCCTAAAATATACGCATATGTTGAAATCCGTTTTAAGTTCTGGCAATGCGGAAGATTTATTAGGGCTTAAAGGCGGAATTCTTGATGGACCTTGGAAGAGCTCCCCGAAAAAGATGGATGAACCTGGAAAATTAAAAACGCCCGGAAAAGGCGCAGTTGCCGGAAGCTCATTTTTAGGAATAGACGAAGAGAGCGTAGATGAAAAACAGTTTTTTAACGCATACCATACCTTGTTTTTTACACATGATTTCGATGCACAAGGAATAGAGGGCGCAAGTGAGGCGCTATTGGAAACCGCATATAAAAACAAAGCGGAAGAATATCGTCAGGATGTCGCCATAGATACATACGTTACTGCCAAACTGGCCGAAGACTATCTCACAACGGTTGATGAAATGTTGAACAGGCTTGAGAAGTGCCAACGCCAACATGAATACAGCCCAGACAAATGCAAGTTTTTCGGCTTAACAATGGAGAAAAGCTCCGAGACTGCGAAAGACTCTGCCGCCTCTGATAGTGATGAGAACAATAAAGCCCAGCTTGCCGCTACGCGAAATGCGTATATTGTGAGTGTGGTATATGATCGCCTGCTTCGGGCTATTGAAGATTTGGCGGCAATGGAAGCAATTTTCCAATCCGCACAGCAAATGGGAATAGCCAAACCGATTAGCGCTAACGAGAAACAAAGCAGCGCCGATGAATATATAAACACGAACTACCGTTTTGCTTATGCCGATTCGCAAAAGTATATTTCAGCCAAAGGGACCCCGATTATCAAATTTAAAAACCGAATTTCCGAGTGTGACGGGAAAAGCGCATCAGAAAGGTGTCCGCAAATCAATACACAAAAGACGGAAGTACAAAATATTGACAGTATGGATGATTTAAAATATTTGCAGCCGATAGAAGATAAAATCAATAAAGCGGTAATCGTGCATAATTTAAAAAGCACCTTGCCGCAGCTGAAAAGCCAATATCGCCAATATTTGCTGCAAAAAGAAATACGCGAAAGAGCTCAAAGGTTAGTAGAAGCAAGCGAAAATTGCGTGGTCAATTTCTTGAAAAACTATACCGAAGAGGGGGGAGCGACAGATGTTGAGCAAGCTTGGTATGGCGGGCAAAATTTCGCACCAATGGATCCGAATCGTTTTGATTACGGCAAACGTAAAGGGATTTCTGCCGAGTTAATTAAAGACTATGACAGCAAATCAACCGATATCACCATTGGCAGTAACGGAGATTGCAAAGGGTTTTATGAAGCAAACTCTTGCCCTGCGGGATATGAATGGAATAAAAACGAATGCTGTGAAACCGATAAAACCCTGTGTGCTTGCGAAGTGGCAATGATAACGCAGGAAATCAGCGATTCCCAAGAAGAAAATACGAAAATAACAAAATTAGATATTTTGCGTGATGCGTCGACAGGTGATCCTGCAGATACGGATAACTTTATTGAAGGCAATAAAGCTGAAAAAATCGGGCAGGGCAACCGCGAAAGCACTGAGTTTACATGGTATTTAGGGCGCAAAGCTTTGTTTGACATAATGAAACGCCTTAATTTAAAATTCAAACCGTGGAACGACCAAAAAATGTTGCAAGCCGAATATTTGCGCAATAAATATCGCAACATTGGTTTGATAATCTTGTCAACAGACCAAGCCGTCGCTTCCTTTAAAATTGCAAAAAAGAAAGCGGAAAGCTATGTAAACGCAGAAGCTGAACAAATACTTCGCAATGCCGTTAATTGCGAAAGCACACAACAAGCTATAAGTAAAGCAAATGCGAAATACTGTCCGGGATACAGCAAATGTACAGTCAAGGAAAATGACGGTATAATCACCATCAAACGCGAACGGAGAGAAATACGATACAAAAAAGATGGCACCTCATATACCGTTACTATTCCTGTACCAGATAAGCAAGAGCCACAGTATGTTTCGTTGGGGAGTTCTTGCACATATACAAAAGGAGGTTTGCTAACAGGGTGTGTCACGCCTGGATGTATCGTTAATCAATACTTTTCAACAAGATGGCAGGATTCTGACGTTTTTTACGGACAAGCTAAAGGTGCAGGGCGCATCGTTGCTGTTGATAAATTAGCCGCAGTCATAACAGAGCGGACAGATCAAGAGCAGATTGTTACAAAACTTGTGGAAGAGCATAAAGACAAGATTAAAAACGCCAGAACCGCAGTCAAACTTGCAATTGAAAATTTGACCACCGTAAATCAGGAAATCGATAAAGCGACAATAAACAAAAATACAGCAACAACAGAGTTAAACAAGTCCACACAACGTCTTAATGAGATTAAGACAGAAATTGCCGCTCTGAAAAAACGCAAAGATAAGATAAAAGAGAACGAAATATACAGCAAAGAGGATAAATGCACCTTAAATATTCGAATAGGCGAGCTGGTAAATGAATATGACTGCATCGACCCCAACGATTCTAAAAAGCCGCAGTATAATTGTGCAGATGAGGGGTGCAACAAACTCAAAATGTGTGCCAAAAAGGCAGATTGTTCCAAATATCTGACAATATGGAACGAAACAAATGGCGGAATGCTTGAAAAGGCAGTGAAAGAAGACGGCGACAAGCTGAAAGGCTTAACCCCGAATGAAATAGAAACTGAAAAGGCAAAGGATAAGCTGTATATTTCTGTGGCGGATGCAGAAGATAAACAAAAGTATTATAGCGAAGTCCTTACCGGTAAAAGAGCACTGTTAGGCGAACTAAAAAATAATATTGAAAAACTTAAATCGGCGCTGCAAGAGGCGACGGAAAAGTTTGCTGAAGAATATCTTGATGCCGAAGAGGAGGCACAAGAGGCAATAGAAGGAAAAAATCAGGAGTATGAAGACTTTATGGTAACGCCATCCGGTGAAAGCCAACCTTATCAAATGAGAAATGAGCAAAAGAAAGTTTGTTGCAAAAAAGGATTTTTGGGCGTATGCCGTGAAAAGTGTCCCCAGAAAATAGAGAAAAACAATCTTGAAGCGACCTTTATGACATTTAAGAATATGTTTGCCGATGGCAAAACTTTGCAAGATGTTATGAAAAACGAAGTTAAAAAGGTATTTGGGCAAGACTTAAACGGATTAGTCTCCGCTCTTCCCGAGGAGATTGTTTATAAAACACCGTGGCTGAACGGCAGGCTGGGCGCAGCCGCCGTAAAAGAGGCGGTTATCTTAATGGCTGCACAAGAATTAACCTCGAAAATGAACTATGCCGATGCAATAGTTGCGAACGCAGTTGAAAGAGCAAAAACAAAGGTTGATAGTTTTGCGAAAGACCACAAAATCAATGGTGAAATAAAAGAAGAACCGGATGTGGCATATCTCGAAAAACCGTCTGGCGACCACAAGCAACTGTTAAATGATTTGCGCTCTATATCTGAAAGCGTTGAAGAATCGCCAAATATATTTGGCATTCCGGAAGATGCAGAATTTTCGGGTATGTTGGAGAAAGAGGACGCCTCCTCCACCAGTGTTGAATCGGCAGGACAAATAACCGACAATGCTTTCTTTGCCGGGTTGCCTGCCCGTGGCAATAATTATCGCAATAAAGAGGGTAGCGATAAAAATGCCGGACGCGATTATATCGCGCCCAGAGATATGCTCTCAAGCCTGCCGCCGTTGCGTGAAGTCTTTTATTTCAGCTCGGCAGAATATGACGATGTTCCACAAGAAAACGGCAAACCTGTCATCACGGAGCTGCTGTTGGGAAAATATTGTGACGAAAATAACAAATGCGAATACGAATATTTGCCGGAGATTTGGCTGCATATATTGGCGCGTCCGAACCTGCGTGCGGATAAAAAATATCAGCAAACCTTTATTGAGCGTTCATTTGGCAGAAACAAGCTAAATGAATTGGTAACAAATACATTGCCGAATAATGGTATAAAAGACGCCAGAGATGAAGATTATCGAGCCATAATCGGGCGTGCCGGCGTATATCCATGCAGAAAGAGCGGCACAATAGTCGATATGGGCGGTGGCGATACTGTCAAGAATATGAACTTCAAAACGCGAGCCGGCAAACCGACAGATTTGAAAATCGCGGGTGAATTGCCGGAGTGTCAGGAAGTTGAGCTCTCCGGTAAGCTGGTAAAACACTTGCTTGCGGATCACGGCATAAAAGACGTCAAAGATAGCGAGCCATATGGCAAAACAAACGAAGAAATGCATTCCAAACATAGTGAGCTGGGGCAGCTTTTAGCCAAAGACTTAAAATATCGTCCTCTTCAGGAAAATATACAAAAATATTTGATGAATCAGGATAAAGAGATAACTCAAAATGATATAAACCGCCAAAAAGCAGAACGAGCCTCATTTAAGCGTAATGTTTTGGGGAGTTTCTTGGATGCTGTAAAAACCGAGCATAATGCCTACCAAAATATGAAACAGAGCGAAACAGTAATTCAAGACTCGATGGAAAAGCTTTGTGAACAGCTGAAAAAAATCCATGGCGAAGAGTTCGATGTGGAGTTCTGTAAAACGCAAGAATTAGCTGTAACATATAAAGATATGGCATATTATGAATACGACAAAAATGACCGTTTCGGTAAAATACGCTGTTCGGAGTCTTCATACTATGAGCAGATTTTCTGCGAATTGGATAGGCTGAAAAATGGTTTTGTGAACGATGCTAAAGCGAAATTAGGTAAAATAAAGGCAGAAAATAATGCTTATATTAATGAACGTCTGGATAAAATTAACAAATATATCGGTCCGAAAGGAATATTGATTGTTGATAGCAATGAAATTGCGACAATCCGTCCGGATGCAACTGTGGAAGGATATAAAACAACCGTTGTCGATAATGCAAAAGCAAACCGAGAAGTCTTGCTGGATACGGTAGAGGAAGGCCTGTTATCAATGGAAAATCAGAGCCAAACCGTAGCCTATTGTCCGGTTTATTAAAGGTAATAACAAATGGCACAACTGCAAAATCAAAAAATTTTAAGAATAACAGATAAAAACCAAGCCCGAAGTGCGCCGGAATTTATTACGGAGGATGTGGTAGAAGTCCGCCGTGCAAAGCTGATATACTATAAGTGGATTAGCCGCTTAATGATGGTATTGGCGACCGCAGCGATATTTTATACAATATGCGCAACACTCGCCATCTTAAAACTAGTGCCTGAAATGATAATTGACCCGCAGGTTTTTGTTGAAATTTCGGATTCGCCGTCTTTGGTTAAACGCGAATACATCGAGCACAAAATGGTTTCTCGCGAAAGAATAATGATAAACTTTATGAAACAATATGTTGAGCTGCGCAACACATTCATAAAAGACGAGGCGGAAATGCGCAAACGCTGGCTGTGGGGCGGTTTGGTTTCATATTTGTCAACCTATAAAGTATATAAAGATTTTGAAAAGGAATATCCCAAAGAAACCGAAAAACTTGTTAATGCCAATGCAAGCCGTTCGGTTGAAATCTTGTCCGTAGAGCGTTCGGGCGGTGATAAAAGCTACGTTTGGAAAGTCGAATTTAAAACTTATGACTATTCGTATAATGAAAATAAAGTCGGTGTCCGGCAAGATGTTAACCCCAAAATTACCGAACGCTATTGGACGGCAAATATTACCTGCCGGATAGATCCGTATCGCCGAACTTCTTACCGCCGGTTGATTAATCCGCTGGGATTTGTGGTCATAAAGTATTTCCAAAGCGAAATCGAAAATTAAAATAATCTTAAATATTTTAGGGCTATAATCAGAATAGTGCAATTTAGCCTGTTGATAAGTCAGGACATTTTGTTTTCTCGTTAGACTTTTAAAAATAAAAGTTCTAATTATAGAAAAGGATTATTCTAAAAAGAGGGAGAAATATGTATAAAGCGCTGATTTTGGTTTTTGCCGTCTTAATATTGGCAGCATGTAATATTTTGGGAAGCTATTATGAACCTGAACCTGTCGGTATCGGTAAAGATATTTACGAG
Source organism: uncultured Alphaproteobacteria bacterium (assembly GCA_910576955.1). Taxonomy (GTDB): domain Bacteria; phylum Pseudomonadota; class Alphaproteobacteria; order RF32; family CAG-239; genus CAG-267. The sequence goes on from CAJTJB010000007.1 coordinate 41,068, forward strand.
TTAAAATTATCCCCGTGTGCCTGCATAGAGGTTGAACTGCCCAAAACATTGCCGGACTGGTTTAAGATGGTAAGTTAATATTCGGGGAAGGCAAATGGCTGAACAAATATCTTCGGATAACACAAAAAAGGTATTATTGGAGGGAAACGGCGCAAAAGCCGCCCCCAAACCGCACCCGATTCGCCCGCAGCGAAAAGCGCCGGCAGACGTGGTTGTTGAAAACGCTACCGAAAAGCGCTACTTGTGGACGGCGCGTGCCTTTGCTATTGTGTTTGCAGTCAGCTTGTGTTGTAATCTGATTCTTACATATGTTATTATAAAAGTGATGCCTTTATATCGTGTTGAGCCGTATTTATTCAGCTTTGCGGATAAAGGCGAACAGATATATCATATTGAAGAAGTAAAAAAGATTTATGATTATAAATATCTGACGGAAATGTTTGTTCGCGAATATATATTGCTGCGCAATACCTTTATAAATGATGAAAAAGAAATGCACGAACGTTGGGACCCGGGCAGCAACCTACAGGAAATGTCCAGCCGCGGCGTGTATGATAGTTTTAAAAAAAGATTTGCTGATAAAGCGATGGAGCTGATTCGGCAACATAATCTAACCCGAAACATAAAAATTTCATCGGTAACGGAAGTCGGACCGAAAAAAGGCGGTATGGGATGGGAAGTGGAATACCGTGTCGAGGATATGATGCCTGCCAAAGAAACGCCGCAAGTAAGCGTTTGGGTGGCGAATTTAACGATAAGATATAGAAACAAAACAGTGAGGTTTGGCGAACGACTGAAAAATCCGTTGGGATTCACGGTCGAGGAATACAGTCAGGTGGAACGAAAGTAATTTAAGGTTTGTATCATGAAAAAAGCAATTAGTATATTTTCCGCAATTATCATGTGTCAGTGGGCAGGCGGCGTGTCATATGCGCAAGTTACCAAAAACTCGCTTGACCAGCATGCCGATCAGGCACAAGGAAATTATGCGGCAACTAATTTAAACTATTTGGGCAGCGGCTCGCTGGGCATGATGCAAAGCGCTTGGAAAGATCCGCTCCAGCATATGGGCGAGGGGCAAAGCCGCCCCGGCTACACAAAGTATTATTGGACGCCGGAATTGGTGCTGCCTGTTCGTGTGCGCGAAGGAATGTACACCTTAATTAACTTTCCGAGCTGGGAGGTTATCGAAAATGTCTATTTGGGGGATGGACAATCATTCACGGCTGAAATTCAAGGTCCGTCAAGTTTGATGGTTTATCCCGAAGCGTCACAGTTTGTGGGGGTAGATACCAATATGATAGTTTTCGGGCGTTCGGGAAATAAATATGTTTTCTATGTTCAAAGCGAAACCATCAATACGGATAGAATTACAAACGCTATTATAGATATTGAAGTTGTCAAAAAAAAACAAGGCGTAAATGCGCCGGGAGTTATGGGTGGCGCCGGTGGCGGACATATTAACGCCAACGGCTATGCGCAAGATGGCTCCAGTGCAGATGCCACATTTACCCGTAATCTGCAAAAAGAAGACTGGATTGAGAAAATTCCGGTAGATCCGACCAAGTTCCGTTTTGATATAGAGGTTTATGTCCCAAATCCGGATGACATCATAATTGCTCCGGAGCGTGTATGGCGTGACAACATATTTACATATATTGATTTAGGCGAAAAAGCGCTGACGGCAGTACAACGCCCGATAGTGACACTGATTGTCGAACGTTCGGAAACGCCGGTGGGCTTCCGCTCTGCCGGACCAAACAACAGATTGATTATCGTTGAGGGAATGGGCGATATGGTTATGCGCAGCGGCAAGCGGATTGTTTGCCTGAAATTGCGCCGCGCCGATTCGGACGGATTGGAAAACACAATATATGCCAAAACAAATGAATGGGATTTGCAAACGGGCTATGCGTCAAATCCGTCATTAGGCAAAGGGGGAAAAGATTCTGTTGAAAATGTATATGGTCAAGACGCAGAAATGCCTGTTTCGCAAGGACAAAACGCCAAAGGGCAGGGCGCTGAACCGTCGTTCTTTAATAACAGCAGTTTCTTAAATTCCGGTGTCGGCGAAAACGGCAGCGGAAACGCGAGTGGTGCGGGCAATGCAAATGGGGCTGGCGCATCGGGGTTGGAGTCCCTGCCAAAGACTAAACCGATTACAGGGCTGCCGCAACAGGGAGGCAATGCCACTCCGTCATCAACGGATAAACTCTCCGGACAATATGATATCAAAGCCGGACAAGCCGAGATGATTGCCCCTGAATATAACGGGCAGAGTGTTAATGTAGGCGTCACATATCAGCCGGATGCGGCACAAAGCAATATCACACCAGAAGAGGCAGCTAAAGCTGCAGCACAGCTTAACGGCAATTCGCAAAATAATTCCAGCCCGGTATTGATTGCGCCCAAAGCGGCTGGGCAGGCTGCAAACAGCTTGGTATCTGCGGAAACAGAGGCATTGTTAAAAGAATATCGTAGCGGAAAAGCCTTTGAGCACACAGCGGAAAGCAATATTTCCATAGAACTGGGAACAGATGAAAATGTGAATAATCTCGAAAAATTATGGAATGATATTTCAAAACGCTATTCCGCGGCAATCGGTGCATATCATCCGTTTTATTCGGTTGATACGGCTGCGGACGGGCAAGGCAAAGAAGTCTTCCATCTGCGCGTCGGACCGATTAAATCTTTGGAAGACGGGGATAATATATGCAGCCAATTAGGTCGAAACGGAATCTTTTGTAGTGTGGTAAGGATACAATGAGCGAAAATACCCGTTTTGAAGAATATGAGCAAAAAACCAGACGAATAATTCTTGTTATCGGAATTATCGCCGGTCTGCTTTTTTTGTTCGGGTTAATAATTTTGAGCTCGGATGACGAAACATATAATCCCGAGGAAGAAGCTCCGGAATATAAAGAAAATCAAGACGGACTGCCCGATTTGGATAACGGGGAAGACGCCTTGTTTATTGATGTTGAAGAAGAACAGGGCACAGAAAGCAAAAAGCCGATAAAAATTACGCCCGAACAAATAAATATGTATAAATTTGTAATCAATGAGGATAAGATAGGTCAGCATATACTGACAATTTCGACGGACGGCAGCGAGAGCATCCATATTGAGCGCGTTGAGCTGGCAGAAGAAACCGAAGATGGTTTTGAGTTTCGCGACAAGTGTAAAAATCGGGATTTGCGCGGCGAAGAAACCTGTAATGTCGAAATTAGCTGGGAACCTCATCTTCCGGGAACAGTTCAAAATAATTTCAAAATTATCTGGTACGAAACAAGGTTAGACCGTTCCAATGCCAAGTCAGAGATAGTTCCTATCAGCGGCAGTGCCGTATTTCCGGAAAATGACGGGCAGCTTTGCGATGGCGCGGGCGCTTGTTCTTTTAGCGGTGATGGTAAAAGCGGTAATCGTCTGGCAATAGGTCCGAATGGTGAAATTATCGGCTATATTGATGATGCTGGCAATGTGCACGATAAAGATGGAAACATCATCGGCTATGTTGATGAAAAAAATGGCTTGGTATATGATAAAGACGGCAATATTATCGGTGTTGCGCAAAATATGCGTCTTGCTTATGATAAAGACGGTAATTTGATAGGGTATGTCCGGACAGATGGTACTGTTGTTGATGCTCAAGGCAAAGTAATCGGCAGAGTTTTGCCCGATGGAACGATTGTAAATGATAAGGGAGAAATAATCGGCAGGGCTGTTGATGCGGGGTATGTGTATGATAAAAACGGCAAAATTATCGGAAGAGTACTGCCGGATGGGCGTGTTGTTGATATAAACGATCCGAACAAAACGATTGGCAGGTTAAATGCTAACGGCGAGGTCGTGGATGAAAACGGCAATGTTATCGGATGGGTAACATCTTCAGGTCGAGTCGCATTAGATGAAAACGGCAATGTTTTGGGAATAGTAATGCCGGATAACAGTGTTGTTGATAAAGACGGCAACATAGTCGGCTATGTCGATGAAGACGGCAACGTCTATAAATTATCAGAAAATAAAATCGGCACTAACGGCGATAGCCGCAAACTTGTATATGATAAAGATGGCAAGGCAATAGGCTACATTGATGAAAACGGCAATATCGTAAAGTTTGCCGCCGACGATAATAACAAAAATATTATCGGTAAAGCCGGTATGTCGCGCCGTTTGGCATATGATAAAGACGGCAATGTTATCGGCTGGGTAGATAAAGATGGCACAGTGCGCGATTTTAACGGAAATGTCATCGGCAAGCTGGACAAAGACGGCAATATTATTGATAAAGACGGCAATATTATCGGCAAAGCCGGAGCGTATTCCAAATTGGCATTGGACGAGAATGGCAATGTTATCGGCTATATTGATGACAAAGGCAATGTTTTTGATGCTAAAGGCAACATTATCGGCTATGTCGATGAAAACGGCAATATAATCGGAACGCAGTCTGATTCGGAAGCCTCAAAAAAACGCCGACTGGCAATTGGCAAAGATGGCAAAGTTATTGGTTTTATTGATGAAAACGGCAATGTGATAGATTTTGACGGCAACATAATCGGCAAAGTAAATGAAAAAGGCGAAATTGTTGATAAAAATGGTCAGGTAATCGGCAAAGCCGGAGAATATGGCACTTTAGCCTACGATAAAAACGGAAATGTCATTGGCTATGTTGACGATAAGGGACGCGTAATCGGCAAAGACGGTAAACTTCTGGGCTATGTGGATAAAAATGGAAATATTATAGGAACAGATGGCAAAGTTATTGGCAAAGCCGGTATGTCGCGCCGTTTGGCATATGATAAAGACGGTAATGTTATCGGCTATGTTGATCCGGATGGCACGGTACGCGATTTTAAAGGCAATATCATCGGACGCGTTGACGAAAACGGCAATATTGTGGATGCAAAAGGGAATATTATCGGTAAAGTCGGAGAAATGCGGGAACTCGCCTTAAATGATAAAGGGGAAGTTATCGGCTATATCGACGACAAGGGACGAGTAATAGATGAGAACGGCAATATTATCGGCGTGGTTGATAAAGATGGCAATATTCGGGCATCATGCGGAAGAATAATCGGTGAAATAGGCAATTATAAGCGCTTGGCATATGATAAAGACGGCAAAGTGCTGGGTTACATTACCGCAGACGGAATGGTAAAAGGCTTTTCAGATAATCTTTTGGGCAAAATTTTGCCGGATAATAATATAACAGACCGGCAGGGGAGCATTATCGGCAAAGCTGGCGAAAGCTGGAAAAAAATGGCTGTAAACAGCGAAGGAACAGCCATCGGCTTTGTGAATGAATACGGCATAGTCGTTGATGAAAAAGGAAATAAAAAAGGTTTTGTTGACCAAACAGGGCGGGTAATAAACAGTGGAAACACAAAAATCGGTCACAGCTGCATCAAAAGGAGCATCGTAACCGACACAAACGGTATGGTTGCCGGATATCTTGAAAAAGATGGAAACGTCAAAAACTTCAAAAATAAGCTAATTGGCAAAAAGGAAAATAATAATATAGTCAATACAAAAGGCGAATTGTTTGGCAAAGTCGGCAAAGTCACAAATTTAGTGCAGCAAAAAAATAATGAGATTATCGGCTATATAGATAATAACGGATATTTGCGCGGTGATGAAAACGATATTTTGGGCATAATCGATTCTTCAGGTAATATCCTGTCTGTTAAGCGCAATATAATCGGTAACGTCGCAGACGATAATAAAACCATTCTAAATCGGAATAATGAAAAAATAGGCATCAAAAACGAAGATAATATAGCTGAAAATGAGACCGGAAAAATCATAGGCTATGTGAATGAACGAGGAGAAGTTGTCGCCGCGGGCGAAGTCCTCTGCTCGGCCTGCCAAAGTGCTAAAATAGCTTATAATGAGGATGGAAAAGTTATCGGATATTCTGTTAAAAACAATAATGTTGTTGATATAAGCGGTAAAAGCTTGGGGCAGCTTGGCACAGACGGAATAATACTTTCTTCGTCGGGTGAAAATATCGGAAAGGCTGTTTCGTTAAGAAATCTGGCTTATGACGCCGCACAAAAAATTATAGGCTTTGCAGACGATAACGGTATTGTTAAAGATTTTAATGACGTCGTTATCGGTTTTATGGATGAATATGGTGAAATTTACAAAAACACGAATGAGGTTATCGGCAGTGTTGGCAAAAAAGGAAAAATTGTTATAAACAAAGGGAAAACAGTCGGCTACATCGGCGAGAACAATACCGCTTATGATTTTTCCGGAAAAGTAATCGGCAAAATAACAAAGAACGGAGAAGTTGCCGACGAATATAACCGTATTGTCGGCAATGTAGGAAAATACGTTGATTTTGCATTAGATGAAAATAGCAATATTATCGGCTACGTTGGCGCAGACGGAAAAATATACCACACAAATGATGAACTGTTAGGTTATACGGATGATGACGGCAATGTATATTGCATAACAGATGAAATATTGGGAAAAGCCGGAATAAGCAAGCGGCTGGCATATGATGAAAACGGCAATGTTATCGGCTATGTAGATGATGATGGCTCTGTGCGTGATTTTAATGGCGAGTTGATTGGCTATTTAGGGGAAGACGGCACAATACATGATTTAAACGGCAATATTATCGGCTATGCCGGAGATTTTGCAAAAGTAGCAGTGGATGAAAACGGCAATATCATCGGCTATATTGATGAAAACGGACGCGTTATCGGAAATGACGGCAAGGTAATAGGAATTGTTGCTGAAGATGGAACGGTATATGGCAGCACCGGCGAAATCATCGGAAGATTATCTCCTGAAACTGATGCCAAATTAAGCATCACCACCCGCAGAGCCGTGTTAGATAAAGATGGCAATGTCATCGGTTATATTGATGAAAAAGGCATTCCGCGCGATTTTGAGGGAAACATCCTCGGCACGTTGCAAGAAGACGGCACAATAATTGATAAAGACGGCAATATTATCGGGCGCGTAGGCAATAATATGGAATTTACAGTCGATGCAAACGGCAATATTGTCGGCGTTGTCGGAGATTATTCAAATCTTGTGGTAGATGAGAACGGCAATATTATCGGGTATGTCGATAAAGACGGCAAAGTCCACGACTTAAATAATATAATTATCGGCTATGTCGATGAAGATGGCAATGTCTTTACTTCGCAGGGTATCAAAATAGGCGCGGTCATAAAAAAAGATATGATTGCCATGTCCCCTAACGGATATAGTTTGGGTATTATAAACACTCGGGGAGAAGTTGTTAATAGCAATAAAGAAATTGTCGGAAAAGTCCTGCCGAATAATTTGATAAGAGATATTGAAAATAAAAAAATTATCGGAAAAGCCGTAATAGGCGGTATGGCTGCCGGATGGGGTTGCTACTATTATGGTTTTGTTGAACAAGACGGCAAAGTCAGAAAAGATAATAAAGATACCGGATATCGAATGTTGTTTGACGGAAGCATTGTCGATAAAAACGGAAAATATGCCGGCGATATTATACGGCTTGGCTGGGTAAGGGATAGTAAATGCAATATCATCGGTCAGGTAAGGTATGATGGTTTCGCGTATAATGAAAAAGGCGAAGGCATCGGCTGTGTCAATCCGGACGGCGGCGTGCTGAATAAGGATGGCGAACAGATTGGCAAAGTCTATGAGCCCGGTTACGCAATGTATTATAACGGCGAGCTGATGGGGCAAATGGGCTCGGATGGCACTGTACGAAACGGAAAAAATATTATCGGGTGCACTAATTTTGATGGCGAAGTATTAAACAGGGATGGCTTTATTATCGGGCAGATTATGGATAAAACGCAGGCATATAATCTCAATGGCGAGTTTATAAATACGCTCTCGCAATATAATCATAAAAGCAATAACGTTATTCCCGATACGCAAATTCTGCAAAACCGCCTCCTTGTTAATGCTAAAAAGGAAGTTAAAGGCGTTATAATGCCGGAAAAAAATATTATAGTGGATTCAAACGGAAAGGTTGCCGGGCATATCTTTGCAGATGGTTATATCTATAACCAAAAAGGAATAGGCATAAACAAATTTTCATATAACGGATATGCTTTTAATGCCGGCAAACCGCTGGCGTTGCTTCCGAAAGGCAATGTTGTTGATTTTTATGGCAATTATATCGGTTTTGTGAATAATAATGCCGAAGTGATAAAATTATCTGGCGAAGTGCTTGGCCGGATAGATGCCAAAGGGCGGATGTTTGACGATAAGGGCAAATATAAAGGTGGTATTGTCAAAACGGGTGTCGGCATCGGGTATGACGGCTCTTATCTCGGGTATGTCAGCAAAAGCGGCAAAGTCATTGACGCGGATGGCAGTGTCAGCGGATATGTTTGCGCAGACGGGCATATACTGGATGTAAATAAAAAGATTGTCGGTGAAGTAATTTCAGAAAATTTGGTTATTGATGTTTTCGGAAATGTCAAAGGGTATTTGAATGCGCTGGGTGATATTATTGATATCAATGATAATATCATAACAACAGTGTTGCCGGGCGGCGCATCAAACCGAAATTACAGTGTTATAAAAAGTGGCGTTGTGCTTAATTATTCGGGTAAAATACTGGGGCAAATAGCAGAAGACGGCACGGTAATTTCCCGAAATTACACAAAATTAGGCAGGTTATTAAGCTCCGGACAAGCTGTAAACGAAAAAGGGGCGCTGATTGGCGAAATTGTTGATGGCGACATTATCATTAACGAACAAGACAAAGTTATCGGATATGTTAATCGTGAAGGAAAAGCCGTAAATTTTGAACATTCGGCAATCGGTAAAGTAATTTTCGCGAATTTAGTTGTAGATAACAATGGAAAAATTATAGGACATACATATAAAATTGGTGCTAATATATTAAGCAATGACGGAAAATATTTGGGGCGTTTGGCACCGGATGGCAGCGTATTAAGCGTAACCAATGGGAAAATCGGATATTTGAAGAGCAATGGCTCTTATGTCAATACCCAAAACCAAGTATCCGGCTATGTATTAGAAGAAGTCGCTCAAAATCGGAGGAACTGATTTGCAGGTTAATATATCTAGATTAAAACATTTTATTTTGAGTGCCTTTTTATTACTCTGTATGTCTGCCGGTGCTAAAGCTGCCGATATCAGCGCAATAGACTTTAATGGCAATTTAATTGGAAAAGTTATTCCGGACGGGTCTGTCATTGATTTTGACAATGAATTAATCGGGCGCATAACGGCAGACGGTTATACCGTAAACGAAGATAATGTTTTGATTGGCGGAGTTGTCCCGCAGGGTGTTGCCATATCTTACAATAACATTGTATTAGGAAAGGTGAATAATGACGGTACCGTCACATCCGCAAATGATGAATATGTTGGGCGTGTTTTGCCGGATGGCTTGGTTGTTAATGATAATTATGATGTTTTAGGCGCAGTGGTTTCGCCGGGGTTGGTTTACGATGATAAAGGCAAAATTGTCGGACGAGTGTCCGGAGATGGCAGTCTTTATAATATGTCCGGCGAAAAAACAGGCTACATTACTGCCTCGGGCTATGCTTTTGCGCCAACCGGAGCGGAACAGAAAATAACGCTCATAGGCAGGCTTATGTCTTCCCGAATGGTTATAACGCCGGCGGGGAAATTTCTCGGCAGCATCGCGCCGGATGGCAAGGTTATGGATTTAAATAAAAATGTCATCGGCAATGTGCACGCTAACGGTTTTGTATATAATGCCGACGGCAATATTGTCGGACATGTGGTTGAAAATGGCTATGCCTTTAATTTTGAAGGCAGTTATATCGGAATAGTCAGTTACAACGGAGATGTGCTGGATAAGGGAAAATCTGTCGGAACAGCTGTAATCGGCAACAGGGTAATTGCTAAAGACGGCAGAGTTTTGGGCTTTACAATCAGTCAGGGGGCAACGGCAAACACGCCGGATGGAAAATATCTCGGTCGCTTAATTGCTAATGGAAATATTGTTAAAGCGCAGGAAACAATCGGCAAAATAGGGGCGTCAGGGGATGTTATTGATAGCAAAGGACAAGTTATCGGCATCATAAATGCGGTAGGTCCTGTGTTTGATTATTTAGGTAACATACGCGGAAATGCAGCGGTCGGCGGCAAGGTCGTATCACTGGATGGCGGGGAACTCGGATATATCCAAAAACAAAATGCAATAGATAAAAAAGGCAAAGAATTCGGACGGATATTAAGCGATAGGGTTGTTTATAGCAATAACAACGAATTTATGGGCGTCAGCGGAATAACATCTGTATTAGCGTTTAAAGGCAATGAATACACGCTATCTCCATACGGATATGTTTTTGACGAGAAAAATTTAATCAGCGGTTGGAATAATGCACGGGCAGGAATTATTGCTCAAGAAGGAAATATCCTGTCGTATGCTTCAAACAACGGCAATACGGAAAATTCTTCACTGAATGAAATATCCAAACTGACCGGTACCGGATTTTTAATTGATAAAAACAATAAATTATTGGGCAAAATCGTAATGTCAAATTATGCCACGGATTTTTTCGGAACATCATTAGGATACGTTAATCCGACGAATTTAATTGTTAACAGCCAAAACCAAATAGATGCAAAAATTTTGCCGAATAATATGATAGTCAGCCAGACCGGCAATCCTAAACGGCAAAAAGGTATGGGCGGCAATGCATCGCTGGGCGTAAGCATCACCGGAGATTATTTGGGAGCAGCATTGTTTAACGGGCAGATACGCAATGCCGGAGAAATTGTCGGAAAAATAAGCTCTGACGGATATATTTTGGATAATATGGGAGCTCTTTATGGGGCGGCAATGCCTTTTGGGGCAGCAGTTACGCCGGATTGTAAATTTTTAGGTGTTGTATCAGATAATGGCGATGTGAGAAATTTCAATAACGCGCATATCGGCACTGTTTTGGCAAATAGGCAAATTATAAATGATGTAGAAGAAGTTATAGGCTATGTTATTTATCCTCAAGCTGTTTTGGGTGATAAAGGGGAAATTATCGGCGTGGAAACGCCGCTAGGCAGTGTTTTAAATTATAATAATCATAATTTAGGATGTCAGGATATAGCCGGCAACATCAGAAATTCCCAAAATGAGATAATCGGTCAAGTCGTTCCGCAGGCACGGATTATGGATTATGCCGGCGAGATAATAGGCGAAACGGATTTTGCCGGAAATATTCTCAACGAAGCCGGTCAGCAGATTGCATATATCGGGGTAGACGGCGGCGTCTATGACCAGACAGGAGATAACGTAGGCGTTGTTTTTAAATATAAATTTGCTTTTGATAATAATAACGCTTATTTAGGGCGCATTAACTCGGGCGGCGAAGTTTTATCCGATTCCGGAAATATCCTCGGACGCGTTAACTACAATGGCGAGGTTAGCCTGCAAAGTGGTGAAAACGGGTTTGCCCTGTATGATTTGTATGTATATGATAACGAAGGCAAAACGGTAGGATATATTGCTAAAAACGGAACTGTTTACAGCCTTATGGGAGAAGTTAAAGGAAAGATATATCAGGGGTTTGTGGTCGATAAAAAGCAAAATTTGCTAGCGCGTGGAAATCGAGATTATTTTATACGCGATGCTGAAAAGAAAATCATCGGCTATCTTAATTTGGATGGCTCGGTCATAAATTACAAAAATATATCGGTAGGTCAACTGGCAGAAGACGGTAAAATCCGTAATTCTGAAAATACCGTTATAGCGCAAGCCGATTCTTTGCAATATTATCATCGGGCAAAAGTAATAACGGAAGCCCCTCTTCCTGAAGATAACGGCAATAAAGAAGAAGTGACGCCGCCGACAGAAATAGATACAAACAACAATGTAGAAACTCCCGAAGAAAATAATGCCCCGGTTGATAATGCTGCCAGTAAAGTTAATGATACGATGATAAAGCATAAAATTGTCGGTATTGCAGTAACGCCCGGAGGCAAATATATTGGCGACGTGTATAGTAACAATAATGTTATAGATAATAACGGAAACATTGTCGGAAGTCGGGATAAAAACGGACAGATTCTGGATGGAACTGGCAAAGTTATCGGAGATTTTCAAGCTCCGGATAAACAAAAAGATAAAGCCGTAAACAAAAATTGGTGGAAGAGTATGACACAAGGGGCAGTTATCCCACCGTACGGAATAGGAAACGAGCCGACCAATGTCGGACCGGGCGGCGGTATCGGACCGAATGAGCGGTATAATCCTAAACGGGCTGCCATCCTTGCGCAATTGCACAATACCCGCCGCCAATCATTATCCGGAAAATCCGTAACAAATAACATTGATACGGCAGCCTATACCGGTTGGCAGGATAATTGGGATAATATTCCGCGTTCCATCTCAACCCTGCGTGTTGATATGAGCAATATGATAACGGCAGATAAACCGATACCGGCAGTGTTAGCTCGTTCGCTTATATCAATAGGAAATGCTCCGATAACGGCAATTGTTGAGAGAAATGTATATGGAGAAATGGGAAGAAACGTCATAATACCTGCCGGCAGCAGAATTATCGGAGGTATGAATGACGATAGCGAAATGGATATTGAAAGCCGTTTTGATGGCACCAGCGGAGGTGTTAAGCTTAAAATTTCTTGGCAGCGGATTATTCGTCCGGACGGCATCGCTTTCCTTTTAGATTCGCGGAGTCAAACCGGAGATGCGCAAGGGCGCGGCGGCGGTGCTCTGGGCTATGTTGATGAGCAGATGGTTAAAAAATACACTATGCCTTTGGTCGGCACACTGGCAACTTCTGCAATAACATATATGATGGCAGCAGACCAAGATGCAACGGGTGAAGTAGAAACCTCCAAACAACAAGCTGCATCAGATGCACGGCAGCAGTTTATGGAAAAAATGAATGAAATTTTAGATGAAATCATTGAAAACAAATCTAAAATAGAACCGGTAACATTTGTTCCGGCGGGAACGCGGATAATCATTTATCCGATGACGGACTTGTGGTTAAGAAGCACCAAAGAAATAGAAAAAGGTGAAACTTCAACTGTCGACGAACGACATAAGGATGTCTTGATTGATGACGACGGCGCCGCCACGGTAGAAACCAATAATACTAACGTCGGCAACCAGCGTATTCAGAATAACCAAGGTGCGCAGAATCAAACGCAAAATACCCCGTTAATTGGTGACGAAACACCGCAAAACCAGCAAAAAACCACTACAACAGGGGCAATACCGCCACCGGCATATGATGGAACTGTCGCAGATTATCCGGATGACGAAGAAGAAATGTCTGGTGATATAGAGTTGTTCTAAACCAACAGATATAGAGGTAAAATATTGACGGCGTCTGATAATTATGTTAAAATATAAAAAATTATTTGATGGGAGATATTGATGGGAAAGTTGGAAGATCAGGTTTTAAGCTCTGTATTAAGGCCACTTGCCTATTGGTATGAGCAGGAAAATATCGAGGAGGTGGCAATCAATCACCCCGGAGATATTTGGCTGCGTTTGCGCGGCAAACGGGCATTCCCGTGGGTAAATTATAAAGACCCCAAACTCACCCGCGAATATCTGACCAATTTATTGCATATTATAGCAAATCTCAATGATCAGGAATTTGACCCGATAAGCGGTTCTCCGGTAGTATATGCGCGAATTCCCGGCGGACATCGTTTTACGGGTGTTGCCGGAAAAAATATCGAATATGATTTGGATGACGCTGCAGCAGGCGGAATTGCCATCACGATTCGTTTGCACGCTGATGATGTTGCATTCGGGTTTGGCGATTATGGCTTGGAACAAGGCAAAGAGTTAAAAGAAATAAACCCGTTGAAAAACATCAAAGACCCCGGAGATGCATATGAGCGCCTACTTTTGGCGTTGCGTCGCGGCGACCATATATTGGTCAGCGGCGGTACTGGTACCGGTAAAACTACCCTGTTGAATAATTTGCTGAAATTGCTGGATATTCATAAACGTGTTATCACCGTTGAGGATACCCGCGAGCTGAATGTTCCGCAGCCAAACCATGTCCATATAGTTTTATCGCGTACCGAACAAACAAACAGTATGGATTATTCCAAAGTGATTGACTTAATCGTACGTTTCACGCCAGATGCCATAATCGGCGGTGAGATTTCCACCAGTAACGCCGCGGCGATATGGGAGCTTATGGGGTCCGGTCACGATAACTGCTTGGCAACAATCCATGCGGAAAGCTCCACAGCAGCATATGAAGCGTTTGTAAAACGTATTATGCGCACCCAACCGCATATCGACGTCGAAAAAACCATTGAAGAAATGCGCAAAAAACTGCATGTGGTTCAAATTGTCCGTGACGGAAACATCCGCGGCATTACCGAAATAACCTAGATTAAATCGGCAACCTCGGCTTTAAGCTCATCCAAATACAAATTTTTCTCGGAACTCGTTTTTAAAACCATAATATGCGCAGCAGTATGCTTTGCAACGATTGCCTGCGTATCGGCAATAATCTTTTCCAGCTCTTTATTGCTGATTTTATCAATTTTAGTAAGAACAATCTGGTAAGTGACGGCGGCCTTATCCAGCATATCCATAATTTCTTCATCAATCTTTTTAATGCCGTGGCGCGAGTCAATCAAAAGAAAAACACGCCGCAAATTCGCTCTGCCGACAAGATAGGTATTGATAAGCTTCTGCCAGTTCTGAACAATTTCTTTCGGTGCTTTGGCAAATCCATACCCAGGCAAATCAACCACATAAACTTTGTTATCAAGGTTAAAATAATTCAGTTGCTGCGTGCGTCCGGGGGTGGAAGAGGTTTTAGCCAGTTTACGCTGTCCGAAAAGCGCATTGATTAAACTGGATTTCCCCACATTAGACCGACCGGCAAACGCAATCTCTTCCAAATTATCTGCCGGAAGCTGCTTAAGATTTGCCACGCTTAATACAAAATCGCATTTTTTATTAAACAGCTCAATGCCTTTTTTGAGGCGCAGTTGTTGTGCTTCTTCCGGATTCTCTTCCATTATTTAACTCCGTTTTTCTTCATAATTGCCTTTTGTTGAATAATAGAAAGGATATTGCTCAATGTCCAGTAAATAATCAGTCCGGCAGCAAAGTGTCCGAGCATAAAGGTAAAGAACACCGGCATTAAAGCAAACATTCTCGCTTGCTCTTTGCTTGCAGGAGCCGGATTAAGCTTTTGCTGTACCCACATTGTAAAGCCCATAAAAATAGGCCACAATCCAATATCAATAAATCCCGGAACGGCAATATTTGTCATTTGCGAAATTGTCATTGGGTCAGGGGCAGACAAGTCCTGAATCCACCCGATAAACGGCGCATGACGAATTTCCAGAGAGAAATTCAAAACTTTATACAGCGAAAAGAAAATAGGAATTTGAATTAAAAGCGGCAGACATCCGGATGCGGGATTGATTTTTTCGCGTTTATAAAGCTCCATAGTCGCCTGCTGAACCAACATCTGATTATCGCCGTATTTTGCTCTGATTTCATTGATTTTCGGCTGCAAGGCGCGCATTTTTGCCATACTGGTGTAAGATTTGTTTGCAATCGGAAACATACAAAGCCTTAATAAGGCGGCAAACAAGAGAATGGCCCATCCCATATTGCCGAGAAAACCGTATAAAATATCCAGAATATAAAAGAACGGTTTTGTCAGGAAATAGTACCAGCCAAAATCAACCGCCAGGTCAAATTTCGGGAAACCATTTTCTTTCTTATATTTATCCAAAAGTTTAATTTCTTTTGCACCCGAGAAAAAGCGATAAGTATAGGTTTCGCTTTTGTGATTCGGAATAATTATCCGCGAACCCAAATAATCCACTTGATAGTTGGTGTCATTGTTGTTTTTCACGGTAGCCGTTGCTTTATCTTTATTGCCTAAAATAAACGCCGAAAACCAATAACGGTCAGAAAAGCCGAGCCACCCGCCTTTAGTTTCAAACGTCTTGCTGTCATTCTTTTTCAGCGAATTATACTTAAATTCTTTTAAAGTACCGTCCACAATGCCGCTGACGCCCTCATGCACCACGGAACGCGTAGCCTCTAAATCTTTAATGTTACGGCTGATAAGCGCATACGGAAAAACTTCGACTTCTTCTCCGCTGTTATTTTCTACTGTATCTTCGATTGTGAAAAGATAATCAGCATCCATCGAGATTTTGCGGATGATTTTGATGCCCTTGTTATTTTGCCAAGTAAGGGTAATCGGTGTTTCCGGCGTCAGTTTACTGTTTGCGCTTTCCCATACGGAGGCGGCAGAAGGGAGGGAGATGTTTTTATCTAAAGAAAGCCATCCTAATTCGGCAAAATATTGATTTTGCGTATGAGCAGGTTTTAATAATTCTACTTTAGGGCTGTTTTCATCAAGAGAAACATTATATTTGGATAGCGACAAATTATCAAAACGAGCGCCTTTCAAGCGGATAGACCCGTCGACGGCATTGTTATGAAAAGCGATTCGCTTGTCTTCAGCTAAAGCCTCATCAGTATTTTTAATCACCTCGGGTGTTGCTGTATCTTTAATGCTTTCGGCAACAGCTTCCTCAACTTGTGCCACTTGCGGCTGAACAGCGCTTTTTTTGTTAATTCCGAAAAAATAATTAACGGAATAAATTGCGATAAAAGACAATACAATCGCCAGAGATAAAGATTTTAATTCGTCTTTCATACTTAAAAATTCTCCTAAAATAGCTAAAAACTGAAAATATTTCGTCTTTTGTAATATAAAAAAGCGCCATTGTAAAGCTTTATAACGCTTTAATCCGTATCTTTATCCGCATTTTTCGGGGCGGGAACCGGATCAGCGCCGCAGCCTCCCCACGGATGACAACGCAAAATTCTTTTTACTCCGAGATAAGTTCCTTTGCAAACGCCATGGAGCATAATAGCTTGCATCATATATTCGGAGCAAGTCGGCGTATACCTGCAGGCAGTGGGAAGAAACGGTGAGATAAAAGCCTTGTAAAATTTAAGAAAAAGAATAAGGAGCTCTCCCGCCAAAAATGCAAAAAAATTACGGTTTTTTTTCATCAGCAGGTTTAGCCTCTTCATTTGGCAAAAAGTTTTTATTGATTTTCTTAATAGCATAGATGGTATCACGCTGCAATTCCTGAAAATCGCATTCTGCGGTCGATACCCGCGCAATAAAAATATAGTCCGTATGCGGCAGGGCATATCTGGTCAAAACATTGGCAACCACAGCACGCAGCCGACGTTTGCTTTTGTTGCGTATAACCGCGTTTCCGATTTTTTTGGTTGCGGTGTAGCCAACCATAATATTATCTGTTTCAGATAAACTGGGAGCCGCCTGCAGTACCATATTGTGTGTTGCAATATATGCACCTTTGGCGACTCTTAAAAAATCTTTTCTTTTTTTGAAAGTAAGTATTTTTGTCATAGCTTAAAAGCTTAAGCTGAAAGTCTTTTACGACCTCTTGCGCGGCGTGCAGCTAAAACTTTGCGTCCGCCTGCTGTTGCCATACGGGTACGAAAGCCGTGGCGGCGTGCTCTGACGAGCTTACTCGGTTGATATGTACGTTTCATAATGAATCTCCGGTTAATTAGTTATTTATTTAAAGGCTTGTTTCATAAACAGCCTCTCGGTTTACGCCCCCTTTATAAAATCAATCTCACAAGAAGTCAACATTTTTTTAAGCAAAAATAATTGCTTGAATTTAACATCCTGATATGTAAAGTATAAGAAAGAATTATTTAATGAGGGACGATGATAAAAAATTTTCAAATATCCGGATGCAATATGGCAAAAATTATAAGCCTGATATCATGGTGCGTTTTAATGTGCGCCGTTGGTTACGATATTTATTTGCTCAATAAATATGCCTTTGATTTGCCTTTCTGGGATGTGTGGGATAATTTGCCGCGTGGCAATTTTAAGGGTGTGTTTAAATTCTATAATGAAAATTTACAACTGTTTTATAACATTCTTTCCGAGTTGATGTATATATGGGCGGATTGGAACCAGCGTTATTTTGCATTTGTAAATTTTGCGATATATCTCTGCGTAGTCGGCATTTATATTGTGATTATTGGAAAATCACAAATAAAGCTGCCTCTGTATCCATTGTTTTTCCTACCGCTGCTTTCTCCGATTTTGGGGTATAATTGGCTGTGGAGCATCCTTGTGCAAACGCATACCTATATATTGTTTTTTCTGTTAGCTGTTTATTTTGGCTTTTGCAAAGATAAAACTGCGGTCACGCTTTCAATGTTTACGGGGTGTCTGATTTTAAGCGTGCTGTCAATGAATCTGCCGTTAGCATTAGGATGCATAATCGCATATATAGTCAAAGAAACATTAAATATAACACCGCAGCAGAAAAAGGAAACAGCCAAAGAGATGATAATTTTGGTATTGGTGTTTGCGGTGTTTTTGGCGCTTATCTGGATGAGGGAGGATTCGCAGGCAGTTAAAGATATTAAACTGGATAATGTTTTTTCGATGCATTATATATCCAACTTATCATTTTATATAATTGAAGGGTTGAGCCTTTTTGCACTGACGGGGATTATTACATCGCAATATTGCCTGCCTTTGTTTGCCGTCTTGCTTGTTTTTTTAGGAATTGCCTTTTTTGAGCAATGCAAAAATAAAAAGCTGCAAGCTTTATGGGGAATAATATTTTGTGTGATGTTTAACACTTGTTGCGTTGTCGCATTGCGTCACGGAGAGGTATATTCTCATCAGGTCGGTTTTATCCGGCATCATGAAGTGCTGTTTCTCCTGTTGCCGGCAATGCTGTCCGTGCTGTTATCTTCCAGATATATGGCTGTAAAAATTTGTGGTGTCGTGATATGTTGTGGTATGCTGTATGGCTTTTTCGCAACGGTTAAGGCAAAACAATTTCAGTTTTTCGGAGAGCTTTTTTATAAAAATGCCTGCGTGTGCCTTAATCATTATTATAATTTGAAAACAATCGCCGAATGGCAGTGTACGATGAACTTTCCGATACCGGTAGATGAAAGGATGCAATATGCCCAAGAGCATAATTTAAGCTTTTTTAACAATATTGCGAAATGTAATGAGTAAAACTACTTGAAAAATAAAATTTTTATGTTATACATAAACTATATTTTTGGAGGTTTACGTTCTTGCAATGATAATAGACAGCAAAAATGAAACGCAGAAAAGTATTTTGACGAATAAGTGCTTCTACCAGACGACTGCACAGATTATGCATGAGTTTGAGCGTAAGGGGTATACAAATTCGGCAGATGAAACGGCAAAAGTAATTGCTGCATATCATGAGCTTGTCCAAAAAAAAGCCAAAAATAATTTCAGCAAAGACTATAACGAAGCATTTAAAAAGATTGACGATGCCATAAAAGGGCTCGCCAACAAAGTTTTTTACGGGTATGAAAAGCAAAGTTTGGACTATGCGTATAAGTCATTTGCAAAGTTTGATTATATCAATGCGATTATCGGTCGCCAGAGAGTAAAGAAAAATCTCAAATAGTATAAATCCCGTTTCCCTGTTAATTTCTTGTAAACTTGGTTTGCCAAGAAACTATTTGCGTCATACATTGCATATATAAAATAATATTTATTTGAAAAGGAATACGATATGGCTGAAATTTCTGTTATCGGCAGCGGGCGCTGGGGAACTTTCTTGGCATGGTATGCTGCAAATCATTGCAAAATGGAACGGGTGAAAATATACAGCCGTCCCGATTCTCCTGATTTTATTGAGCTGAAAACAACCCGAAAGAATCAATATCTCACATTAAGTGATAATATGTTTTTGTACGAGAAAATTGCGGATGTGCTGGATAACGATTTAATTATTATCTCAATCGGCAGTCAGCATTTGCGTTCTTTGGCAAAAGAGCTTAACGGGTATAATATTGCCGGCAAAACATTTTTGCTCGCAATGAAAGGTCTGGAAGAACCGGAAGCTAAAATTTTAAGCACGGTTATGAGAGAGGAAATCAGCCAGCCGATTCATATTGCAACATTAGGAGGTCCCGGACACGTTCAGGATTATATAAAAGGAGTCCCGTCTTGCGCCGTAATCGACAGCGACGAAGAGGATGTGAAAGAGCGGGTGGTTCATACGCTGCAGAGCGACTTAATCCGATTCTATTATGGGGCGGATTTTATCGGCAATCAAATCGGTGCTGCGCTGAAAAATGTTATCGGTATCGCCGCCGGTATTTTGGACGGATTGGAATGGTACGGTCTGAAAGGGGCGCTGATGGCAAGAGCACCGGTGGAAGTCGGGCGCTTTATTAAGCATTTTGGGGGCAACCCTATGACCGCCTATGGCTTATCCCACTTGGGCGATTATGAGGCAACGCTGTTTTCTAAACATAGCCATAACCGTATGTTTGGCGAAATGTTTGCCAAAGGTGAAGATTTCGGTAAGCTTGCCGAGGGATATTATACCTTAAAAGCCGTCAAAAACATTGCCGACAAAGAAAATATCAATATGCCTATTTGTCAGGCGTTGTATAAAGCTGTTTACGAAAAGGCGGATGTCAAACAGACGATTCGCTCAATGTTTGATAGAGATTTGAAACACGAGTTTGAGCAGTTTTAATAAAGAAAAGCTCCCTGATAAATCAGGGAGCTTTTTGTATTAGCCTCGGAGTCGTTTCGGTAAATTTGAAAAAATAAAAATATATTCATCAACTTCAACTGCTGAATTTTAGAAAGTAATCGGGAAAACGCTATTATCCCTAACCTCAAAAAACTGCGTATCATTTTTAATGTTTGTAAAATCAAACATTGTGGTGGATGTCAGCCAACTCTGAACATTCAGATTTTTTATTTTTGCAAAAAACGCATCTCTTTTAACCTCGTCCAAATGCGCCGTGATTTCATCCAGCAATAAAATCGGGTAAATATCTTTTGTCGCAATCAAACTTTTAGCCTGCGCCAATATAATATTAAGCAGTAATGACTTCTGTTCACCGGTAGAGCAAAGATTCGCAGGAACATTCTTTTTTTTATACACGGCTTTAAGGTCGGTTTTGTTAATACCGGCACCGGTATCGTTATATAGAATGCTCCGCCGCTGGTTAAAAAGGGATTCGCGGTAAAAATCTTCCACATACACAGCCGGTTTTTCGGCAACCATTTTTTCGATAGTCCCGTCGAGCTCTAAAAAAGCATCAGGAAATATGTCATCCGGATTCGTTTCAATAAATGTGTTCAGGCGGATAACCTGTTCGCGCCGTGCTGCGGCAATTGCAACCCCGATTCCTGCAAGTTGTTCCTCCAGCGTATCAAGCCAGGTGTTATTAAGAGTGCCGCTTTTTAAAACCTGCAGCCATTGCCTGTATAAATTATCAAAGGTCGAAAGGCGCTTGGCATGCTCCACATCAAATGCATATACGATTCGGTCAAGAAATGAGCGGCGGTTTTGCGAGCCGCCTTGAAAAATCCTATCCATCTGCGGTGTGACCCAAATAACAGAGAGGAAATTGCCTAAATCGTTTTGAGAACTTAATTTCTGATTGTTGACGTGAACGATTCGCCGTTCAACTTCTTTAGTTTCATTATAAGAAATTTCTTTAACGGAACTTTCAACTGCGGTGCCGATGGTCAGCTCTTCGCCATTACTATCCAACTGCGCGGAAACAGCCCACCCGTTATTGTTAATAAAGACAGGGGCTTGCTGCACATCCGCTAAAAAATCAAATGTTTTAACCTCGGAAAGTTTAGCGCTTCGCAAACCGCGCCCTTGCGATAAAAATGATACAGCCTCCAAGACATTTGTTTTTCCGCTGCCGTTTTTTCCGCTTAAAACAACAAAAGGCTTATTTAAGTTTAACCTTAAATAGCGGTAATTCCTAAAATTAACTAAGGTCAGGCGCCTTATGGCAGACCTAACCCTAGTATCTTCGGAGTCGAAATGAAAACTTGCAGCAGTATTCACTTAAATTCTCATCGGCATCAAAACATAAATAGCACTGTTGTCGGAAGTGTCGTTAATAACCGTAGCGGTTGCATTGCTTGATAAGCTGAAACGAACATCTTCGCCTTTAATTTGCGCTAAAATGTCTAACAGATAACGGAAGTTATAACCAGTATCAATCGGGTCTTTGTCATAGCGTGCTTCCAACTCTTCGGTAGCATTGCCGAGCTCGGCGTTAGAAGCGGCAATTGTGACGTGATTCGTATCTGTAATCAGGCGAATTCCGCGGCTTCTTTCGGTCACAACCGAAACACGGTCAACGGCCGATGCCAACTCTTTAACGTTAACTTCCAAAATCTTGTCGTTATCTGTCGGAATAACACGTTCATAATCCGGAAACGTGCCGTCAATCAATTTAGATGTTAAAGTAATATCTTCAAAAGACAGACGAACCTTATTTTCGGATAATGCCATTTTAACATTGTCAATAGAGGCATCGTCCAAAAGCTTTCTGATTTCCAAAACGGATTTTCTCGGAATAATAACGCCTTCCAACTTCTCCGCGCCTTCTGGCAACGGTGATTCGGCGCATGCCAAACGGTGTCCGTCCGTTGCAACAACCCGCAGAACTTTTGTATCGCCCTCGTTTTTCGCGTGAACATACAGACCGTTCAGATAATAGCGTGCTTCTTCAACCGATGCCGAAAACTGCGTGCGGTCAATCAAAGTCTTCAATTCGTCTTTGCTGATTTCAAAATTAATCGGCAAATCATCACCGGAAATAATCGGAAAATCTTCTACACCGATAGTGGAAAGCGAGAATTTAGACCGCCCGGAAGCAATGCTCAAAGCGCCTTTTTTATCCGGATATGTCAACTCGACATCAGATCCGTCCGAAAGCTTTCTGACAATGTCATAAAGCATATGGGCGGGAGCGGTTGTTGCTCCTTCCTCGGAAATATTGGCTTCGACAATTTCGGTAATTTCAATATCCATATCGGTCGCCTTAAAGTTAATGGCAGAGCCTTTCGCCTCAATGCGGACATTGGATAAAACCGGAATGGTGTTTCTTTTCTCAACAATACTCTGAATATGGCTGAGAGTCTTCAAAAAGTGTGCGCGTTCAATGGTAAATTTCATTGTTTTTTATCCCATAAATAAAGACTTGTTTCTATTTTTCTGCATTTTATCACAAATCAATAAAAGCAGAAGTCAAAAAACAAGTCTTCAACAATTTTTTTATATTAATTAGTTTTCGAGTGTTCTTCTTAAAATCTCAATATCTTCTGCCAAATTCTGGTCTTCGATAATGAGTTCTTCTACTTTGCGAACCGCATGCATAACGGTTGTATGGTCGCGGTCAAACTTGCGCCCGATTTCCGGCAAGGAACGCGAGGTCAGCTGCTTGGCGAGATACATCGCGACTTGGCGCGGTCTTGCAACAGTCCGCGCGCGACGGGAAGACTGCAACTCTTTAACCGAAATGTTGAAATGTTCGGCGACTTTCTTTTGAATCTCGTCAATCGTTGTTTTGCGGTCAATAGAGCGGAGCATATCTTTAAGCACATCTTGCGTCATATCAAGCGTGATTTCTTTGCCGGAAAGAAGTTGCGAATGTGCGGCAACCCGTTTCAGAGAGCCTTCCAGCTCGCGAACATTGGAGGTGATTTTTTGTGCTAAAAACTCGGCAACTTTTTGCGGTAATTCGATTCCCATAAGTTCGGCTTTTTTCTGTAAAATACCCATTCTCAAATCAAAATCCGTCGGCATGATATCTACAACCAAACCACCAACAAGACGCGATTTTAAGCGCTCTTCAATACCGTCCAAATCTGTCGGGGATTTATCAGCGGAAATAATAACTTGTTTGCCTTCTTCAACCAAGGAGCTGAATGTGTGGAAAAATTCTTCTTGTGTTGTGCCTTTGTTGCCCATAAATTGGAAGTCATCTACCATTAACACGTCCACAGAGCGGAATTGTTCTTTAAACGCTGCCGTATCTTTGTAGCGCAAAGCCTTAACGAATTTATAAACAAACTGCTCGGCGGTCAGATAGATAACATTGCGTGTCGGGTCGTTCTTTTTAATGTGCCAAATGATGGAGTGCATCAAGTGTGTTTTTCCCAAGCCGACGCTGGAATATAAGAACAACGGGTTAAACGGAACATTTTTAGCTTCAGCAACTTTTTTTGCGGCAGCACAGGCAAATTCGTTTGTTTTGCCGACAACAAAGTTTTCAAAGGTGTAATTCGGATTAAGCGGTGTTGCCAAGTTATTGTTTTTAGCGGAGTCGTTAGCAAGGCTTGCACCGGCAACCAGCCCGAACGAACTGCTGTTGATGTTGCAGCCGTAAATATTCTGCGGGGTAGGCGTTGAGGAAATTTTCTTTAATAAAGAGGTGTCAACGCTGCGGCGGTCTGCAAAACCGGTTTGAACGATAAAGTTAATTTTTTTGACACTGGGGTTTTGCTGTTCCCAAATTTTATTGATTCTGTCTGAATAATGAGTTACAACCCAGTTTTTCATAAAAGCAGTCGGCGCACAGATGTTCATAATGCCGTTATTGAAATCTCCGACCGTCAGGGGTTTAAGCCAACTGTCGAATGCAGTCCCGCCGAATTCCATTTTTAACTGACTGCAAATCTGACTCCATTGTGAATCAATAGAACGTCCATCGCTTGCAAATGCTTCTTCTGCCATATCTGTCTCCCACGTTAGATATTTACAAATTTATATTATGTACATTTTCCGAAAACTGCCTGTGATTTTGAAACTCCGCGGCTTTCCGGCTGGTGTACTCGTAGCCTAAAATAATATGCTGCTTTAAACCTGGCTAATATATTCGCTTCACAGCCTGACTGATATTATGTCTTTAAAGCATATGTCTTTCGAAATAATGATTGCGAAGCTCTAAACCCTTTAATCAAAGTTTTAAATTCCTTAAACAAACCCTGTGCGTTTTTCTGTATCACAAAAAAACACTTTGTTAGTTACGTTTATTTTGAATGTTGTAAGAAAACTTCAATCAATCTCATTTCATAACATGACGACACCTTACTGCCCTCAAAACAAATTTACAAATATTTTTTTTAACTATTTTTAAATAAAACCACTTGACACAGCTTTTAAAGCGATTCGAAATAAATGCTTGAAAAATAAACAAAAAAACGCAAGCATTGCTATTAAGCAATGATGCTTGCGTAACGAAAAGACAATAAACAAAAAGACTATAAAGCTTTTACTTTTTGGCTTAAACGAGAGATTGTGCGGGCAGCTTTATTTTTGTGGAACACACCTTTTTGAGCAGCTCTCATCATTTCGCTTTCAGCAACTTTCAAAGCAGTTGCAGCGTTTTCTTTGTCACCGGCCAAAACAGCAGCAATAACTTTTTTTACAAAAGTTCTTACTCTGCTTCTGCGTGCACCGTTGATTACGCTTCTTTTGTTGTTTCTGTTTATTCTTGTTTTTGCCGATTTATGATTGGCCATAATTCTTTATCCTGTCTTAAAATATAAGTTAAACACAAATAAAATTCTGAAACACTTATACTCTAAAATCTGTGATAGTCAACAAGTTTTTTAAAAAATAATTAAAATTAAGTTCTGTTTTTCAAAATGATGCGGATTCGCAATGGAGATTTAGAAATTTTGTTAATCTCCAATACGTCGTTTTCGCGGTAAAAATGAAGTTCGGAGTCGGAATCTTTGAGGGGATGCCACCCAAGCTGCTTAAGCGAATCTAGATAGAACTTTTTGACTTCGGCAAAGCTTCGGCGGCCGTTTGCTTTGAGCTCTGTTTCAATATACCGCGTTTCTTCGTTGCCGAAAGAAAAGTTGTCGTTTTCAATTTGCCGAAAACCTTTAACAAGCGGAATATCTTCAAATCCGGCAATGAAATCTTTTGCAGCGGCAGGCATACAGGCAACAGCCAAAAAACAAAAGCCGGATAATAAAGTATAGAGTCGTTTCATTTTCTTTCTCCTTATTTCTGCCGTTGTTCGCAATAGAACGATGAACGTCCGCCCTGTATGATTCGCTTAATGCCGCCGGTCTTTTCAATATTGCAGCTGCAGTCAGGGCATCTTTTGCCGGTTTTGTTATAGACGCAATGCTGATGTTGGAAATATCCCATGCTGCCGTCCGGGCGGCGATAATCGCGCAGAGTCGAACCGCCGGCAGAAATAGCCTTGTTCAGTGTTTTTTGAATGGCGGCTATAAGAATTTCGGCTTCTCCCTCTGAAATATCGCAACAAAGGCGCAAAGGCGAGATTTTTGCCTCATATAATGATTCGGAGGCATAAATATTGCCGATTCCGTTAATAATACTCTGGTCAAGCAACGCGATTTTTATCGGGATTTTTTTATGCTTGATACGTTCAAGAAAGTACTGTGCCGTCAATGAAGAATCAAACGGGTCAATTCCTGTCCTGCAAAATAAATGGTGAGTATCAAGATTGGGTGATTCGCAGAAAGTCATAAGCCCGAAACGGCGCGCGTCATTATAAATAATAATGCCTTTTGACGTCTGAAAGATAATATGGTCATGCTTGTCAAATGCTTCCGGAAGCCTATCGCAAATCTTCACGCGCCCACTCATTCCCAAGTGCCAGATAAGGCTTAACCCGTTATCAAGTTCAATAATGATATATTTAGCTTTTCTGTATATTCGGCGAATAACCGTATTTTCGATTCTTTTTTCAAAATCTGCTGGTATAATTTCCCTGAAATGCCGATTCTTTACCGTAACGGAGTGAATAAGCGTGCCTTCCGCAGCTTTTTTCAGAGCTTCTTTAATGGTTTCGACTTCCGGTAATTCGGGCATTGCAACTTCCTTATTAGAATTTATCTTTAAGATAAACATAAAAAACAGAACCTGCGATGACAAACTAACGTTTATACACTGCCATTTTGATGTTTTATATTTGACTACTGCTTAAATTTATAGTAAACTGCCCCGAATTTTAATTATAAAGGTGAAATCAAGTGATAAGAACCAAGACGCCCAGACGAACCAGAAAATATTTTGCGCCGCAAAACGAAGGCGTACGCCGCAAGTGTGACCATCCGGGGTGTGAAAAGGAAGGGGAATTTAAAGCGCCGAAAGACCGGACGCTCAAAAGCTACTACTGGTTTTGCCTTGAACATGTTCAGCAATATAACGCAAAGTGGAATTATTATACTGATGATGATGAAACGCCCGAACAGGAAACTTTTCGCAAACGGGCGCGATTTAGCGGTTTTCATTCAAAAATAAAATATAAATTCGGCTGTGATTTGAACGAAGAACTAGAATTTCTGCACGGCTTTTCCGGATACGACAAAGTCGCGGACAATTTATATTTTTCCAAAGAAGACCGTACGGAAATGGAAAAACTTGATATTAAATGCGAAGAGTTCAGTTTGGAAAAACTTAAAAAGCAATACAAAAAACTCGCCAAGACCTGTCATCCGGATTTGCACCCCGAAGATAAAGATGCCGAAGAAAAGTTTAAGCGCTTGACTGCTGCCTATAAAAAACTTCTGGAAAAAATGTCTTAAAGCGATAGTTCATAAAGTTTCTGCGCATATTTTTTGATAGTGTCAAGCCGCGCCTTATAGCTGGTTAAATCCCGCTCAATAAACAGGCGTTGGTCGGGGCGTACTTTAATTGCCCCCAGCTGCTGATTGATAAAATTCATCAGATTCGGTACATTTTTAAACGTGTTGTTGTGGAACGAAAGGAGGATTCCTTTTGCTCCCGCATCAATGCGTTCAATATTGGCAAGCGCACATATTTGTTTGATTTCGACCGTCTTGAGCAGATTTTCAACCTCATCGGGGATAGCACCGAAACGGTCAATCAGCTCTTCGCGCATATCGTTGATTTCTTCGGTCGTTTTCAAATTCCCGATTCGCTTGTAAAGCCCCAAACGCACGCCCAAATCCGCCACATATTTTTCTGGAATGATAATCGGCACGCCTGTCGTAATCTGCACGCTCCAGTCGCTCGTTTTAACAGGGGCAGCATCGCCGTTTCCGGTCTGTTCGCCGGCTTTCAGGCTGTTAATCTCTTCTTCAAGCAGGTGGTGATAAAGCGCAATGCCGACGTCTTTGATGTGTCCGGATTGTTCCACACCCAAAATATTGCCTGCGCCGCGAATATCCAAATCGTGATTCGCAAGTGAAAATCCGGCGCCAAGCTGGTTTAACGCCTGCAAAATATTCAGCCGTTTTTCGGCAATCGGCGTTAAAACCTTTTTGTTCGGAATGGTAAAATAACAATATCCGCGCAGCTTTGAGCGTCCGATTCTGCCGCGCAGCTGGTAAAGCTGTGCCAAACCGAACATATCCGCCCGATATATAATCATCGTATTGACATTAGGCATATCAATTCCCGATTCGATAATCGTGGTTGAGAGCAAAATATCGGCTTTCCCATCTGCAAAATCGCACATCACGTCTTCCAAATGCGAAGGTGACATCTGCCCGTGGGCTACGGCAATTTTAATATCCGGCACCAGTTCGCGCAGTTTCGGTTCAATCTGTAAAATATCGGAAACTCTCGGACAGACGAAAAAAATTTGTCCGCCGCGGTATCTCTCGCGGTAAATTGCTTCTTTAATCATCACCGTGTCAAAAGGCATCACAAATGTTCTCGCGGCAAGCCTGTCAACCGGAGGCGTGGCGATAATGCTTAATTGCTTAACGCCCGTGAGCGAAAGTTGCAAGGTTCGCGGAATGGGAGTGGCGCTTAAAGTCAAAATATGAACATCCGATTTCAAGTGTTTCAGCCGTTCTTTATGTGCCACGCCGAAATGTTGCTCTTCATCAATAATCAAAAGTCCCAAATTGCAAAATTCAATATCTTTGGCTAATAGCGCGTGTGTGCCGATAACGATTTCCAAGCTGCCGTCTTTCAGCTCCTGTTTAATTTCCTTTGCCTCTTTCGGCGTTACAAGGCGCGAAAGCATCTTCACCTTAATCGGAAAGCCTTTCAGCCGTTCTTTAAAGTTAAGGTAATGCTGGCGTGCTAAAAGCGTTGTCGGCACAATCAACGCCACCTGTGCGCCGCCGGCTGCAACTGTAAATGCCGCGCGCAGGGCAACTTCTGTCTTGCCAAACCCGACATCGCCGCAAACAAGCCTGTCCATCGGCATCCCGAGCGACAAATCTTTAATCACGTCTTTAACCGCATTGAGCTGGTCGTCTGTTTCCGTATAGAGAAATCTGCTGCAAAATTCATCATAGAGCCCGCGTTCGGGGATAAATATTTCCGCCTCTTTCATCCGTCTTTGCGCTGCAATTTTAATCAGCTTTTCGGCAATATCGCGAATTCTTTCTTTAACGCGCGCTTTTTTTGCCTCCCAAGCCGAGCCGCCGAGCGTATCAAGCGCCACATTGCTGTCTTCAGCACCATAACGGCTGATAACGTCAATATTTTCAACCGGAACATACAGCTTGTCGTTGTTGGCATAAATTAACTTCAGGCAATCGTGCGCCGCCCCGTCGGTAACAATATTTTCCAGCCCCTCAAACCGTCCGATTCCGTGCTCGATATGCACCACATATTCGCCGATGTTAAGTGAAGAAATGTCGGCAATCAGGTTTTCTGCCGAAACTTTTTTTGCCGCGCGGATATTTTTTCGTTCGCCCCAAATATCCTGCTCGGTAACTATAAAATATTCTGCGGAGTTAAACCCGTGTTGCATCTCCAAAAGGATAAGCGCAATTTTTCCTTTAGCGGCTTCTTTTTCTGCCTCTTTCCAGCTTGGGGCAATAGAGAGGTTCTTGAATCCGTTTTCCGTAAGGATATTATGCATACGGTCAAGCGATCCCTCGGTATAGCAGCAAATAAAACGTTTTTTATGCTTGTTTGCCGCAAATTCATTTGCCAAGTCTTCATAAACGGTCAGGTTATTGATATTTTTTAAAGAGGAGAACACCTTTTGCGGCACTGCGCCGAAACTGATGTTATCTTTGCCCTCCGGCATAACCAGATTTGAAAATTTGACAAACCGGTGTTGCCGGATTCGGCTTGTGAAATCTTTTTGAGTTAAAAATAATTCTTTCGGCTCAATCGGGCGATACTTGTCAACTTCTGAAACATCGCGGATTTTAAGCGCTTCCAAACGCGCGTCATAATGGTCGGCAACCGTTTCTTCTTTAGATTTCAGCGCATTTTCGGCATCAATTCCCAAAATCACGTCTGCCATCGGCATATAGTCAAACAAGCAGGGCAGGGCGTCTTCATAGAAAAAAGGCAGCCAATGTTCCATCCCGAGATATTTTTTGCCTGCAGAAATGCTTTCGTACAGTTCGTCTTTAAGCCCCACGGCGCCAAATGCCTCGCGATATTTAGAACGAAAGGTCTTGATAGTGTTCTTGTCCAAAACCGCCTCGTTGGCGCTGTCAAAACTGTAAAATTTCAAATCTTCGGTGCTGCGTTGTGTTTCCACTTCAAAATGGCGCAAACGTTCTACTTCGTCATCAAACAAATCGATTCGCAGAGGCTGTTCCGCGCCGCTCGGAAAGATATCGATAATATCGCCGCGCACGGCATATTCGCCCGATTCCATCACCTGCTCAACCCGCGTATAACCGTTAACGGTCACATAGTGGAGAAAGTCGTCAAAATTGAGCTTGCCTCCCACATTAACGGCTTTGCGGGTGTTAAGAAAAATCTTTTTCGGCGGTAGCTTTTGGATAGCCGCGCCCACGCTCGTTAACACAATACGCCGCCGTTTGTCGCTCGGCTCAAGCACAAGTTTTGCCAATGTATCGATTCGCTTGGAAAGAACGGTCGCATTAGGCGACACCCTGTCATACGGCACGGTATCCCATGCCGGAAACATCAAAACATCAACATCTGGCGCCATAAACAGCAGTGTATCGTAAACACGCTTTAAGCTCACGCCGTCGCTTAAAATGCATAAAATGTCTTTATCGCTTTTCCGATACAGATCCAAAATTGCAAACGCCTCGGCATCTTTGGCGATTCCGCTTAATATTTTTTCGTTGTATTTTTCAAATTCGATAGACATTTGCATACTTTCTGTTAAACTTACCTAATAAATAAACCAAACCACAAATTTGTAAAGATTTTTAAATGCGTCCGAGTATTTTATTTCCGCTGTTTGCAACCATAAGCACCTTAAAAGGCGTTGGCGATAAATATGCGCGGCTGATAAAAAATCTCTGCGGTGAAAAAGTTTTGGATATATTGTTTCACCTGCCCGCAAATGTGACCGACCGCACATATACGCCGCCCTTAAGGGAAGCAAAAGACGGCAAGATATGGACCGGCATTGTCACCATCACCGAGCATCAGCCGCCCGCAAGCCGCAAACATCCCTACCGCATTTATTGCACAGACGGTACGGCGGAATTGGTTTTGGTGTTTTTCAAAGTATATAAGGATTCTATTGTCAAAAATTACCCTGTCGGTGAAAGGCGCGCCATCAGCGGCAAACTCGAATATTTTAACGGAATGTGGCAGATGAGCCATCCGGACTATGTTGTTGCCGAGCAATACCTGCCGCTTATCGCACGGTTAGAACCGGTATATCCGTTAACTGCCGGCATAACCAACAAAATGCTGTGCCGTTTGGCGGAAGAATCGTTGAAAAAACTGCCGCCCTTGCCGGAATGGGTTGCGCCCGAGTCCTTAACGGATTTGGAATACATCAGTTTTAATCAGGCATTGGAGCGAGTGCATCATCCTAAAAATATGGCAGATTTGCTGCCGTCTTCAATAGTGCGCCGCCGCTTGGCATATGATGAAATATTGTCAAACCAGCTCGCTCTGGCATTTATCCGCCAAAAGGTAAAACAGCAAAAAGGGCGCTCGTTTAAGGGGACGGGGGCGCTATATGATAAGGTGCTGTCAGCTCTGCCGTTTTCTTTAACGGATGCGCAAAAAAATGCATTAAATGAAATAGCCGCTGACCAAACCGCCCCCTATAAAATGCTGCGTTTGCTGCAAGGGGATGTCGGTTCGGGCAAAACCGTTGTGGCGTTGTTAAGTATGCTTAAAGTGATAGAGGAGGGCTCGCAGGCAGCCCTGATGGCGCCGACCGAGATTTTGGCAAAGCAACATTTTGAAACAATAAGCGCGCTTTGTGAAAACACAGGCGTAACCGTCGGTTTATTGACCGGCAAGCTTAAAGCTAAAGAAAAACGCGAGATATACGAAAGGCTTGCCGCCGGTGAAATCAACATCCTGGTTGGCACGCACGCTTTGTTTACCGAGCAGGTTGTGTTTAAAGATTTAGCGTATGTCGTTATTGATGAACAACACCGATTCGGCGTAAATCAGCGCTTGTCGCTTTCTGCCAAAGGCGAGCTGTGCGATGTGCTGGTAATGACGGCAACCCCGATTCCCCGCAGCCTCCTTTTAACAGCATACGGCGATATGGACTATTCCAAAATCGGCGAACTCCCCAAAGGGCGCAAACTGGCGCAAACCGTGGTAATAAACAGCAGTAAAATGCCCGATGTTATCAGCGCCTTGTCGCGCAAGCTGGCAGAGGGAACGCGCGCCTATTGGGTCTGCCCATTGGTAGACGAATCGGAAAAGTCTGATTTAGCCGCTGCAACCGAGCGGTATGAGATGTTGCGGCAATATTTCGGCGACAAAGTCGGACTGATACACGGCAAAATGAAAGAGCAGGAAAAAGACGCCGTGATGGAAGAGTTTAAGATCGGCAAAAAATCGCTGTTAGTTGCAACCACTGTTATTGAGGTCGGGGTAAATGTTCCCGAGGCGACAATTATGATAATTGAGCACGCCGAGCGATTCGGCTTGGCACAGCTACACCAACTCCGAGGACGCATTAAGCGCGGGTTTGAAGCCGGCAACTGCATTTTGCTCTATTCCTATCCCGTCAGTGCAGTGGCAAAAGAGCGTTTGGAGATTATGAAACGCACCGAAAACGGTTTTTATATTGCTGAAAAAGATTTGGAGCTGCGCGGTGGTGGCGAGATTTTGGGAACGCGCCAATCCGGTTTTACGCAGTTTAAGCTGGCAGATATGTCCTCCCATCAGGATTTACTGATAAAAGCCCGCGATGATGTGCAGCAAATTTTAAAATCTGACCCGAAATTAGAATCAGAGCGCGGCAAAGCATTAAAAATACTTTTATACCTGTTCGAGCAAAACGAAGCCGTCAAAACCTATCTCGCCGGCTAAACTTCGCCTCCTCCCCCGAAGACTCTCTATCATCGTTCCCCCCTCCCACTTTTCTCGAGTCATTGCGAGGTGACATCGTCACCATGGCAATCTCTCCCCCTTTTTTCTAGTCATTGCGAGGCAACTTGTTGCCGTGGCAATCTTAAGAGAGTATGGATAACACAATATCACCCTCTCCTACCCTCTCCCCTCAAGGGAGAGGAATCCCTTGTGGCAAATACTCATCTTAAGCGTCCCTCCCCCCCACACAAGCAAGCGAGAGGACAGGTGAGGGGCAACAATTATCCGTATCTCCATAAGATTGCCACATCGTTACACTCCTCGCAATGACTCATTGTAATAGCGTCATTGCGAGGTAAGCCGTAAGGCAATAACCGAAGCAATCCACAAACTAATGCGTAGCATTCCTTTTCTTAAAGGGTGATAACAAACCATCATACTTCCAAAAAATCGCCAAAAACATACCGAAAAATCACTTTTTTTGGCATAAAACACGATTCGTTAGCAAAAAAATACTTGATTTTGTATAAAAATTATGCTAAATTAAAATTACAAAAAAATATTATTGTGCTTTATTTTCTTATACTTACTATTATGAATTTGGGGTGCAATAATTTTTTTTCATTAAGTTTTTGTGAGCTTAATGTTTTTCCAAAGAGAATATTAACTAAAAAAAACCAATAAAATGAAAAAAAATCTTTTTGCAGCTGCTGCATGCGCTGCCTCTATGCTTCTCTCGGTGTTAACTTCTTGCTCGGGCGAGTCTTCTACCTTATATGCTATGGAAGAACCCGATCTCGAGCCGAGCTATACCCTTAAGGCTGATACCCTTATGGCGTATGCCGGAACCGATGTACAAATGCTCCTCACCGTTACTCGCGTCACCAAGACGCCCGACGGTAAGGTAACAGAGGAAAAAATCGCCGAAGAGGTGATTGACATCCTTCACCTCGACACCGAGGTAAAGAATGACTTTATCACCAGAGATGATAAGGTCGAAGAAAATGTCATCTGGAAGGGCATCGATCACGAGCCCTACGATGACAAGGCTTATGAGCAGAACGGCATTATCGTGACTGAAAAGTCCGAGGATGTTGTTTACCTCGTAAGTGCAATCTCCAACCACGCTCGTCCTTCGGACAGCCGCAACGGTGTTGGAGAATGCGATCTCAACCCAAAATCCAGACTGACAGTTAGAAACGTTAAGTTTTATGACGAGAAGTCTGGAAAATCTCTCGAATATACATTTAACTGTGAAGTTAAATACGAGGGATATGAGATTGTCGATGAAAAATGCGACAATTTCGTAAATGTGAACGGCGAGTTTGAGTATGCCGGAACTCATGTGGTTAAATGCAGCCACATCCTAAACGGCTATAACTTCGCCACTGGGGTTGTAAAGACACGCACTTACGACGGTGCATGGCGCAACGAGATTGAATGATCTCATTTTGGCAGAAATTCCCAAAGAAGAAAACACCTCCCCCTAAAAAGGGAGGTGTACTTTTTTGCATAACATTTAGCAAAACTTTTACTTTTTAATGCTATACTCCCGCCAAACAGCAGGAGAAAACAATGCCTTGTTATCTTATCACCGGCGGCGCCGGCTTTTTCGGAACTATCTTAAAGCAACATTTTTTGGCAAAAGGCGCGCATATCGTCAGCATAGATTTAGAGCCGGATTCTTTCTCGCATCCGCATTTCTCCGCATATCAAGGCGATATTAACGATAACGCGTTGATGGAACACATCTTTGCCACCCACAAATTTGATGCCGTCTTTCATTGCGCGGCTCTGTTGGCACACGTCAAAAAAGACCTCAAGCGCCTGTGGCAGGCAAATGTTAACGGCACGCAAAACGTTTATGATTTTGCCTTAAAATATAACATCCGCAAAATCATTTTTATCTCCAGCAATTGTCTCTGGGCAAAAAACTTCGATTCGCCGGTGTCGGAAAACGAAACGCCTGAACCTGTTGAGATATATGGCAAATCCAAACTTGCCGGCGAGAGGATTCTCCTCTCAAAACCTGATAAAATCAACAGTATTATCTTTCGCTCCCCCACCATTATGGACGAGGGGCGTTTGGGGCTGTTGAGCATTTTGTTTGAGTTTATAGACGAGAACCGCAAGCTCCCGATGGTTGGCGATGGAACAAACCGCTATCAGTTTATTTATGCCAAAGACCTGGCAAACGCTTTTGAACTGGCACTCAAAGCGGATTATTCGGACATCTTTAACATCGGCTCGGACAATGTCAAAAGTTTTAATGAAGTATATGAATACGTTATCGGCAAATCCGGCTCAAAAACCCGCCTGTTTCATTTCCCCAAGCTGCCGATGGTTTGGGCAATGAAAATTTGTTTCTGGCTCGGTATCTCGCCGCTCGGACCATATCAATATAAAATGATTGCCTCTAACTTTATTTTTAACACCGCTAAAATTAAGCAAAAACTCGGATTCGCCCCCACTCTTACCAATGAAGAAATGTTGCTGCGCGCTTATGAGTTTTACCATCAAAATAAGCAAGAAATTTTAAATCGTAAAGATGTATCGGCACATAACAGCGTTGCCAAAATGGGCGTGATTAAACTTTTGAAGTGGTTGATGTAGCCCGTTTGTTAAAAAGCCGGCAAGCAGCTGCAGCCGCGGCATAGTTTATAGCTAACCATACGCCGCAGCAGCATAGTTTCAAAAACGCGTTGTTCGTTTCTTCTGCTGTTATCGTCCAATAGTGCCTGAATAAAAAGCCGTTAAACCCAAACAGATACGGGCTTATGCGCCCTGTATATTGCAAAAATTTGTTTTCTCGCCAATTTAGGGCAAAAAAGAAACTTAAGGCAAAAATGCTGCTTGCCGCAAATCCGAGAATGAAAAACAGCTTAAAAAATTGTGCCCCGATAATAATAACAAGTGAACCCGCCGCTAAATAAATATTTTTCAGGCGGCTATGCAAAAAAGGCAGCTCTTTTTCATACAAGGCAATGTATATCCCTAATGAAAATTCCGGCAAGTGTCCGGCAAAGTTTGCATAAAATTCAATAACCTGCCCGTCTGTATATATCAAAAATCCGGCGCATATAAGATAAAAGTAAAAAATATAAATTAAATTAGCCTTATCTTTCTTCAATAAATAATAAAGTGGCAAAAAGGTAAGATATAGCTGAATAATCAGCGAGAAAAACCACCACGGCCCGTTCACCAAAAAAAGGCGCTCCGGAAAGAAGTTGTTTGTAAGGGATAATGTGTAAAAAAGCGCGGTGGTATTGATATTCGGAAATTTATATAAAACATAAACGAACACGCTGATAAGAAACAGCTTATAAATTTTTGCGATATGCTTAATTATAAACGATATACCCCCCCCAGTATTTAGAGGCGCAAAAGCTTTTGTTAGCCCATACCCGCTCAAAAAAATAAACACATACACGCCGTAAAAGCCGAAAAAGGAAAAAAAACCGTTTACCGTTTCGGCAGCAGAAAATTCTTCCATAAAGCAATAAACCGAATTTGCCGTAAAAGACATTTCATTTTGGTATGTTACCGGTTCAACCCAATGGAAAAAATTGTGCAGCAAAATGCATAAAATAGCGATTCCCTTAAAGAATAAAGTTTGATTATATGAAAGGTACGGCTCATTCTTCGTCATACGCATCTCCACCCAAAACCTCTTTGGCAACATCAAAATCAAACCCCGCCCGCACGAGCGTGCCGAGGTCTTTTTGCCGATTCGCCGCGCGCGCCTCCGCATCTTCCCGAAACCGTCCGATTTTCTTTTTTTTCGCAAAGTTAAGCGCTGTTTCAAGCTCCGAATATGC
This sequence comes from uncultured Alphaproteobacteria bacterium, assembly GCA_910576955.1. Classification (GTDB taxonomy): domain Bacteria; phylum Pseudomonadota; class Alphaproteobacteria; order RF32; family CAG-239; genus CAG-267. Next base: position 77,922 of record CAJTJB010000007.1, read on the forward strand.
CGTGTTTTCAAACAAATGCGCAATTGTTTGCTCGTCGATTCCCTTTTGCTTGAGCTTTTGCTCAATATAGCGTTTGGGCTTGCCAGCATTAAGGTAGCTGTTCAGTTTAAACCCGGCAAAACGCTCATCGTTTACAAAGTTTTGTTTCGCGCACTCTTCCACCACCTCATCAGCCCAGTTGTAAGCCTCTGCGGGGTTATATTCCTTGTCAAAAAAAGCATACTTGTCGATTCGCCGCCGTAATACGGCACGCAGATTATCTTCCGAGGTTTCAAAACGCTCCAGATAATACAGCGCAATATTGCGCAAACGCACTTTAGACGGCTTTTTCGGTGTTGATTTTTTTGTTTTTGCGCTAAACACTTGAAAATTACCTTTTTATACATTAACTTCACCAATAACGGACTCTAATTATATAAAGGATTAAAAAATTGGCTAATAAAAATTTTGATGAGTGTACATCTTTTTTAATTGATAACGGTGTTTTTGTCGGACGTATCTGCCGCTTGGAAAATGTGTTGAAAACAATAATCAATAAACACGGCTATGTCAAAAATGTGTCTGCCGCCCTTGCGGAAACGACCGCTCTCGGCGTTATGCTGGCAAATGCCCTGAAGTTTGAGGGCTTGTTTACGCTCCAGCTGCAAGGCAATGGACCGGTTTCAACCATTGTTGTGGATGTAACGACCGAGGGCAAGCTCCGCGCCTGTGCCAATTATGATAAAGAACACCTTGAAAAAGCCTTTGCGCTTCGCAAAAACGAAGGGGAAATTGAGGCAACACCGCACCTTTTAGGCAACGGCACATTAGCTTTCACGATTGATGACGGCAAAAGCAATTACCATCAGGGCGTGGTGGATTTACAAGGCAAAACGCTTGAAGAATGCGCTCTGCGCTATTTTAAACAGTCCGAACAAATCGAAACAATGTTAAAGCTGTTTGTAGAAATTCCCGAAGATGCCGAGGGCGAGTGGAAAGCCGGCGGCATTATGTTGCAGCGCATCCCCGAGTTGGGCGGCAAAAATGTCGATATGACGCAGCTCCCCGAGCTCAAAAACGAAGCCGAAGTGCTGATGAATACGCTGACCAAAGAAGAATTGTTTGATGAAAACTTAAGCCTGCAGGAAATCTTGCACCGTCTATATCACGCAAACAATTTGGTTATCACCAAGGAAAACCGTTATGAGTTTTGCTGCCGCTGCAGTCGCGAAAAGCTGTTAAAAACGCTCCGCGGCTTTTCGGAAAACGATTTGGCGGCGATGTTGGATGAAAATTCCAAAATCACGGCGAAATGCGGTTTTTGTTCTGAACAATACGAATTTACGATTCCCGAAATTGTGCAGAAATTGAACTAGCATTAAATAAGTATTAAACTTTATGGGCTAGACTAAATACAAAAGATATAAATCTTTATTGTGTAATAACTAAAAAAGTGGGTAAGCCTGATGAATAAATTGAAATGTATAATGCTGATGTTTTGCGGTTTGTTTTTATTTGCATGCCGCACAACGAGTGATGTTGACGCTGTGCCGCTGCGCTATTGCGAACCGCGGTTCAAAGATATGGCGCCGATAGAGTTAAACGTGGAAAAGGTAAACATTGTTTCCGAGTTTATTCCGTCTTTCACACGCCCGAACGTGGAACACCTTTTTCCGGTTTCCATTGAAAAAGCAGCCAAACTTTGGGCTGAAGACCGCTTAAAGGCAGATGGTTTCTCTTCCAATCGTATCGCTGAATACATTATCAAAGACGCATCAGTAACCGAAGAGATTGAAAAATCCGAAGAGTTATTGCAAAAAGACCGCTTGAAATATCGGGCAAATTTATCCGTTGTTTTAAAAATTACCGACAAGGCAAATCTTGCCGCGGCAGAAACCACCATCAACGCATGGCGTGAGCTGCGCATTCCGGCAGATACCGGCATTGCCGAAAAGGAAAAATATTGGAACGATATGGTTCAAAAGTTGTTTAATGACTTTAACGCCCGTATGGAGCAAAATATTCACGAATACTTGAATATGTATGTCAAAAATAATAATACGGTCAAAGAATATTACGACTAAAACAAAACCCGCCGAAACAGCGGGTTTTTTAGTGAGTGTTGGCAATTTAACCGACGGGCTTATACATAAGCCGATAATTATTGCCGATTTCCGTAACCTCTGAAATAAGCGTTATCGGCTGCCCGGCTTGGGCATCTTTCTTAAAACGTTTGGGAACACGCAGCTTGCCCATCAGCGGATGCTCTAAAACCAAATCACGTTTTTCGACTTCGGCAACAGTCCATTGGCTGACGTCATTTTTTGCAGGTCGGAAAAAGACTTGTAACGTATGCGGCATACAGGTTGTGCCGTCATCGTTGTGTTTTAAACCGGTTTTGGTAACCGCCACGCGATAAGCCTTATTTGGCACCATAGAGTCTGGAGTGAGCCCACCGATAAGGATTTCACGCTCTACCCCCGAAAGGAGGTAGATTTCCGTCCCGTTTTCATTCATAAAATACGGTGCACGAACATCATCTCCGTCACAGTCAACAGTAACGAATTTTCCTCTGTAGCAATAGAAGAGTTTAATCTTCTCCGTGTTAACATCTTTTTCAAAGGAAAAACCTTTTTCAAGCAACAGCCGTGCCGCTTTGCGTATACGAATTGCTGATATAAGGCAAAAGATGAAGAGAACCACGAACACCACAGCAGCCACTGCCAAGATATAATAATGCGCAGCGGGGAGAGAATTTGAAAGTATAACCATAATAAAAATATTTAAGTAGTTAATAGAATAATTTAGAATTATCGGCAATATAACAAAATTTTTCAAAGAGGCAACAAAAAAGGAGCTGCCCGCTCCTGTAAAACTAATTCAGCACCCGCTGCGCATTATCATTTGCAATCAGGCTCAAAACCGGTAGATGAATATTTTTAATCTGCTGACCGTGCGCATTTGCAATCTGGCAGCTGCCGCACAAAACTGCGCTTGTTTTGGATGTGGCATAGTCCTCAAACTCAAAAACTTCCCCTGGTTCCAAAACAGGCGTTTCGCCGTTAAACCCGTTATACGCCACTGAAACCGCGCGCCCTTTCATATCCGTAACCGAAATGTTTTTGCCCAGCAAACTGATGGTATCATTGGAGTTATTCTCGATTCGCAAATAATATCCCCAGCAAAACTCATCATTGGAAGCTCTTTCATTCAAAAGCTCCTGATAAGCGGAGATAACAATCCCCCCCTCTTGTGCTGTTGAAAAATCATCTTCCAAATACATTTACAGATTCCCTGAAAGTTAAATTTAATTAACTAATAATTAACTTTCGGAAATCTGTAAAAATGAATCTGTATGTTTTCAACAGCCGGGTGTTTAGTTCACGCGCCCGTAATTGTCTTCAAAACGCACAATGTCGCTCTCATCAAGCGTTTCACCGGTTTGGATTTCAATAAACACTAATTTTTTGTCGTTTGAACTGTTCTTAATCCGGTGTTTTGTCTTGACAGGAATATAAACGGAGTCGTCAGCTTTGCGGTATAATGTATCTTCGCCCAAAACAATCATTGCCTCGCCCTCTGCAATAATCCAATGCTCGGCACGGAAATTATGCATTTGTAAAGAGAGTATGGCGTTCGGATTAACCGTAATTTTCTTAACGCAATAATGTTCGCCGGAGTCCAAAACTTCCCATGTTCCCCACGGACGCGTATCGCTGTCGCCTTTTTTATAAGTAGTTGCCATAATTTTTTATCCTTTTCTGCAAAAATAAACTGGAATAAAAGAATATTAAGTGGTATAAGAAAAATTACAAGCATAAAATTTATGTTGAGGGAAACGATGGAATTTGAGCAAAAAAACTTCGCACTTGAGGTGATTAAACGGATTCATAACGAACTGGGCGCGGAGGATGGTGCTGAAAAGCTGAAACTTGTCATAAAAATCATCGCCGAAGAAACCAAAGCCCTTGCGGCGGATATATTTGTAAAAGCCGACGATGTAACGTTGGAGCATATAGTCGGTTCCGATGCGGAAACAAAACCCGCCGTGCGTGTCGGCGAGGGGGTTGTCGGCAAAGCCGGCGCGGATAATCACGCCACATTTGCCAAAAGCAAAGACGCCTTTAACATTGCAACGCCGTTAAAGCGGTGGAATAAGCCTGTGGGCGTGTTGCTGATAGCTCATAAGAAAACGCATGGCTATGACGAGCAGGAGGCCGAGGCGCTTGAAACGGTTTGTATGTTTTTAAGCGAGTTTCTGGCAAGCGAAGAAATCTCTCAATATGTTAAAAGGTTTATCAAAAGCCGCGGTATCGTTTCTAAAGATAAGCTGAAAGGAACAGTCATTAACGCTGGCTACGGCTTGGGAAATGTGGTTGTTCATCGCCGCCGCAAAGCCGTTACGCAAATGTTTGCCAAAGATAAAGACAAAGAACTGCAAAATCTTGAAACCGCGCGGCAGAAAATGAATGCGGATTTAGATGCAAAATTAAATCAAGAGGGAATGAACAAAGGCGAGCACGTCGAAATCCTTGATGCTTACAGAATGATAGCCAATGACAAAGGCTGGTACACCCGTATCACCAACCATATCAATTCCGGCTTAACGGCAGAGGCTGCGGTTGAACAGGCATATACCGAGATGTGGAACAGACTTTCCGGCGCAACGGATGCATATCTGAAAGAACGCCTGCACGACCTGCGTGACATTGCCGACCGCCTGCGCCTTTATTTGAGCGGGGAGGACTGCAACGCCGGAATGGGCAGTGATTACACAGACATAATTATTGTCGCCTCATCTATGGGACCTGCGGATTTGATGGATTATGACTACAAAAAAATCCGTGGGCTGATAATTGAAGAATGCACGCCGACAATGCACGTTGCAATTGTTGCAAAGGCGCTTAATGTTCCGGTTATCTCCGGCATTGAAGGGTTGTTTAAAGAGATTAAAGACGGCGTTTTGATGGCGGTGGATGGCAAAGAAGGCTGCGTCAATATCAATCCGCCGAAATCACTGATAGAAAAAATTAAACAAAAAATTGAAGAAAAACAAAAAGAGCAGCAGCAAATCCAAAAGCTGAAAAATCTCAAAAGCAAGACCAAAGACGGAGAACGGGTCAATCTCTATATTAATATCGGGATGGATTTTGATTTTGACTATATCAAAAGCACAAACTGTGACGGCGTCGGGTTGTACCGTACGGAAATTCCGTTTATGTCCGCCGAAAAAATGCCGGATATCAATAAGCAGGTCGATTGCTACAAGCGTTTGTATAATGCGGCGGACGGCAAACGCGTCGTTTTCAGAAGCCTCGATGTTGGTTCGGATAAGCTTCTGCCTTATTGGAACAGTATTGAGGAAGAAAACCCCGCCATTGGCTGGCGTTCGATTCGCATCACGCTTGACCGCAGGGCGATTCTCCGCAAACAAATGCGCGCGTTTATCCGCGCAGCGTCAGGCAAAGAGTTAAACGTGATGTTTCCGATGGTGTCTAATCTGGATGAATTTCTTGAGGCAAAAGAAACCTTTATGTTTGCTTACGAACGGGAAAAGCGCGAAGGCTACGACTTGCCCTCAAAAGTAAACTTGGGAATGATGATAGAAGTGCCGTCCGTGGTGTTCCAACTGCGTGAAATCTTAAAATATTGCGATTTTATTTCAGTCGGCACCAATGATTTATATCAGTTTTTCTTTGCTTGCGACCGTGGTAATCCGCGTTTAAACGGCAGATACGACGTGTTGTCTGCGCCGTTTTTGAATCTGATGAAAAAAATCATTAAAGAGGCCAATGCGGCAAATGTGCCGTGCTCCGTGTGCGGAGAGATGGCGAGTAACCCGATTGACGCTATGGCGTTGATAGGTCTGGGTTTTCGCAATTTATCCGTATCAAGCGCGTCATATGGCAAGGTCAAAGCAATGATTCGCTCATTATCGGCGCAAGGGGTGGAAGATTATCTGGATAATATCCTCTCATCCTCCCGAAAAACGCTGCGTCCACAATTAAAATCCTACGCATGCGATCACGCTATTGAAATCTATTAAAAAGTATGTTTTAATACGCAAAAGCTAACTTTTAGAACGGAAGTCAAAACGATGGAAAATACACAAGATTTAGATATAGATGTTGAAGATATCGGCACAATTTTAAAAAGCAGCCGGTTGAAACAAAAGAAAAGTATGGAAGAGATTTCAAGCGAATTGTGCATCCGCAAAATATATTTGACTGCGTTGGAAGAGGGGGATTATGAAACCCTGCCTCCGGTTCCGTATGGTGTTGGCTATGTTCGCACATATGCCCGTTATCTGGGGTTGAGCCCCGAGCGCGCCGTAAAGCTGTATAAAGCGGCTTTTGAGCAGACAAATGAACCGGAAGAAGAAAAAAACGAAACGCCGGAAGTAAACAAAAGCGGCAGCCGTCATATAATAGTCGGTATTTTCGCGCTTGCTGTTGTCTATGGTGGCTGGTATGCATTAACCGCAACATCCAAACCGGTTGAAAATACGCCCAAAGAGGAAACGCTGCTTGAAGAAACGGCTGTGCCGGAAGCACTGGAAGAACCTGCTGTTGTTGAACCGGTGCAAGCGGTTGATATGATTCCGACAACCGAAACTTCAGCTATGATAGAGCCCATAGTTCAGGAAACCGAAACAATCACAGAGCAAACGCCCGTAACCGAGACGGTGGAAGAACCCGCTCCGGTAATCCCCGAAGATAAAGTGATTATCGAGTTCGTCGGCGAGAGTTGGGTGGAGCTGAAAGATAAGAAAAAGATATATTTCCAAGGTGTCTTCCACGAGGGCGATAAAAAACAAATAGATTATACGGATAATTTGTTTATCTCTGTCGGTCGTCCGCAAAACGTTAAAGTTTATGTCAAAGGGGCAGAAAAAGACGTGGTTGCCAAACGCCGGAAAATGAACATTCCTCTCGATTCGCTCAATTAGGCGAACTTTTAGTGTTGCATTTTCAAATAAAGCTGATAGATAAACAACAGGAATGAAACAATAAGGAAAAACAATAATGAATTTTCAAGAGAAATTGGCCGGTGTTGTCAGCCGTTTTGAAGAGGTACAGGCACTGTTGTCCTCGCCGAACATTTCAGCAGACGAGCTTGTTAAACTCAATAAAGAAATCTCGGTTTTAGAGCCGGTTGTTGAGGCAATCCATAATTACGAGCGTCAGGAGCAAAGCTTTAAAGACGCCGGAGAAATGATGCAAGACCCGTCATTAGATAAAGAAATGAAAGAGCTGGCCGAAGCTGAATATTATGAGCTGAAAGAGCAATTGCCGGCGCTTGAAAAAGAAATTAAAGTCTTGCTGCTTCCCAAAGAGGAAGACGACGAGAAAAACGCAATTTTGGAAGTCCGCGCCGGAACAGGCGGGGACGAGGCGGCTTTGTTTGCAGCCGTGTTGTTTGAGATGTATCAAAGATATTCCCAAAAACAAGGCTGGAAATTTGAGATGTTGGACGCTAACGAAAACGGTATCGGCGGCTACAAAGAGGCATCGGCAAAAATTACTGGCAAAGATGTGTTTGCAAAATTAAAGTTCGAATCCGGTGCGCACCGTGTGCAGCGTGTGCCGGTTACCGAGTCGCAGGGGCGCGTACACACCTCGGCAGCCACCGTGGCGGTTTTGCCCGAAATTGAAGAAGTTGATATGTATATTAACCCGGCTGATTTGAAAATTGATGTTTACCGTGCATCGGGTGCCGGCGGACAACACGTTAACCGTACCGAGTCGGCTGTGCGTATTACGCATATCCCGACTGGTATAATCGTTCAGTGTCAGGATGACCGTTCACAGTTCAAAAACAAAGAAAAAGCAATGAACCACTTGCGCGCAAAACTATATGACACGCAAAAAGCCAACATTGACGCAACATATTCGGAAAAACGTAAGCTCCAAGTCGGCAGTGGTGACCGCAGCGAGCGGATTCGCACCTACAATTATCCGCAAGGACGTGTTACTGACCACCGGATTAACCTGACATTATATAAACTTGAAGATGTCGTATCCGGCGAGGCTTTAGATGAAATTATCGACGCGCTGATAACCGAAGACCAAGCCCAGCGTCTGGCAGAAATTGATTAAAACAAAAACCTCATACCCAAAGGTATAAGGTTTTTTGTAAAATCAGAGTAAATGCCTTTTTTCCATTTCTTTACGGTAATAAGCGAGCTCTTTCTTTTTCCAATAGGTAGGTGTTTGCCCATATTTCGCCAAAAGGCGATAATAACAATCCGTAAGCTCGGTATCCGACACTTTGTCAAGCAATTTTCTTCTTTTTCTTGCTGCGAGGAGATGCGACAGTTCCTGACCCTTTTCGTATGTCGCCTCTTTGTCATATTCTTCAACCAAACGGTGGAAGCGGTTAACAAGTTCCTCATCAGACATATTTCTGGTCAGAGCATCCCATTCTTCTAATTTGACCATCATATATTTGCTCAATGCGTACAAAACTAAAAGGCCGAGAAGAATGAGAGTGTAAATAATTTCTCCTTTTGAAATAAATAATGTAATCATAATGTATAAATAATTAAAAGTTATGCTGCTAAAATAAATAAAAACGTTTTTAAAAGCAAGGATTTTTATTTGTAACAAAATGTAACATCTTTTTAAAAGATTTTTGTGAAAAAAAGTGTTATATATCCCTCAAAATGACAATTTAAAGGGGTTTAGTATGTCAAATTTAATAAAAGTAGCAGTAATCGGCGCCGGTATGATGGGCAAAAACCATCTGCGGACTTATAAATCTTTGCAAGGCGTTGAGCTTGTCGGCGTATACGACGTGTTCGCCGAAAGCGCAGAAAAAGCTGCTGAAATGTTTAATATTAAAGCTTTCAAGTCTTTGGAAGAAGTCGCACGCAATGTAGACGCTGTCAGCGTTGTAACTACCTCGGTCGCACACTGTGAAGTCGGCGAGTTTTTCTTAAACCGCGGTATACATTGTATGATTGAAAAGCCGTTGGCGACCACCGAGGAAGAATGCCAGCGCCTTATCAGCGCTGCTAAAAACCATAATGTGACTTTATTGGTCGGGCATATCGAGCGTTTTAATCCGGCAGTGGAGCAAATGGGCAAAATCTTGTCTGATACCACAAAACTCCGCTCTTTGACCGCACAGCGTATGTCTGCCGCAAGCGGACGTATTACCGACGTTGACGTGGCAATGGATTTGATGATTCACGATGTGGAGGTTATTCAGTCTTTGGTGAAATCTCCGGTTGTTAAGGTTCAGGCAAGCGCAGTCAAAACCGCCGGTGGCAATGAAAGCGGCAAAAACTATATCACCGCTTTGCTGGAGTTTGAAAACGGCGCAACAGCAAACATCACCGCGAGCCGTATTACACAGGCGCGCGTCCGTACTTTGGCTGTGACGACAGATACGAACTATATTGATATGGACTTCATTAACCAGAGCATAAACGTTCACTCGCAAGGTCGTATGCCGTATGTTAATCAGGAAGAAATTCCGGAATGGATGAACTATGGCTTAAAAGGCAGTGTCGAGCAGTTGTTTATTCCGACAAACCAACCGTTACAGGCCGAGCTGTCACACTTTATCAGCTGTGTCAAAGGCGAGGCAACGCCGCGCATTACCGGTGAAAATGCCTTAAATGCACTGCGCGTGATTTGGCGTATTCAAGATGCTCTTGGTTTTGAACGCACAATTTCCAAACCGGCAACGCTGAATTTGGCAGCAGCATAATCAGATATTATGCGCTACAAAATCACCATAGAATATGATGGCACTAACCTCTTCGGATGGCAAAAGCAAAACGAAGGGGTTAGTGTTCAATATTATCTGGAAGAGGCGTTAAAAGGCTTTTCTCACCAAACCATAGATGTTTTCGGAGCGGGGCGCACGGATGCCGGCGTTCACGCATTAGGGCAGGTGGCGCATTTTGATTTGGAAACATCAATGGATTTATTTCATATCCGCGAGGCGTTTAACGCCCGTTTGCGGATTCTTGAGGCTCCGGTTTCCGTAATTGAAGTTGAAGAAGTATCATCCGAGTTTCACGCCCGATTCTCCGCCATCGGCAGGGGATATATTTATCGTCTTTTAAATCGCCGTGCGCCGACTGTTTTGCTGCGGGATAGAGTGTGGACAGTAGGTTATCCTTTAGATGTTGATAAAATGCGAGAGGGGGCAAAATATCTGCTCGGACATCACGATTTTACCTCGTTCAGAGGGGCAGGCTGCCAAGCTTTATCGCCCGTAAAAACCTTGGATAAGCTTGAAATTGTAACCAATGGCGATGAGATAGATTTTATTGTTGAGGCTCGCTCGTTTTTATATCACCAGGTCCGTAATATGGTCGGAACTTTAAAATCCGTCGGTGACGGAAAATTCGCGCCCGAAGATGTTAAAACGATTCTGGAAGCCAAAAACCGAGCCATAGCCGGCGCAACCGCCCCCGCCTGCGGGCTATACTTAAACAAAGTAATGTACTAATTGTCGGATAATGCGTTTTTAATCCGCTCAATATGCCACGGCAGCCGCACGAAGAAAACATCAAATTGAACGGTATGCTGTTTATATTGCGGATTCTGCCGCATAAAATAAAGCCCTCCGCGCATTATCCTCTGTTGCTGCTTATAGCTTAATGCTTTCAAAAAATCCTCGTTATGCTGCCGTTTTTTTACCTCGCAGAAAACAATCTGTTTGTGTTTAACCGCCACAAAATCAAGCTCTCCGAACGGCGTTTTCTTTCCGCTGCCGCAAATATAATTTTTTGCAACAATTCTGTATCCTGCAAACCGCATATACATTCGGCATAAAAATTCGGCAAAGTTGCCTGCCTGCTTATTGTTTATTTTTAAGTTCCAACGCTTTTTCATAGACATCATTTCTTTTAAGCTTATAGGTATCGCAGATTTTTCGAACAGCCTCTTTCACCGTGGAGTGTTTCAACTCTTCCCGTAACAGCTCTTCAATATCCGGAGTCGCCTGTTCGCCATCTGCCGGCGGAGCTATCACCAGCACAATCTCGCCTTTTACCGGATTTTGCAAAAGCCGCTCCCGAACCTCGGCGATAGAGCCGGAAATACATTCTTCATACATCTTGCTGATTTCGCGCACAACGGCGATTTCCCGCCGCGGCATAACCTGCTCTAAAGCGGCTAAAGTTTTCTCAAGCCTTAAAGCGGTTTCATATAGCACTAATGTTGTATTGATATTTTTCAGTTCCGAAAATAAATCACATCTGGCTTTGTCTTTGTTTGGCACAAAACCTGCAAACATAAACCGATTCGTCGGCAGTCCGGAAAGCTGCAACGCGCAAATAACGGCGCAAGCTCCCGGAAGTGTCGTCACCTTAATGCCTTGCTTTCTGCACTCGCGCACCAGTTTAAACCCTGGGTCGGAAATAAGCGGCGAACCGGCGTCGCTGATAAGCGCCACCATCTTGCCGTCATTGATAAAGTCAATAATTTCCTGAAACCGTTCTTGTTCCGAATGGTCTTCGTAGGTAATAAAAGTCTTGTAGAGGGGGATGCCCAAAAGCGAAAAAAGCTTTTTGGCAACGCGCGTATCTTCGGCGGCAATCACATCTGCGTTGGTCAAAATCTCTTTCGCCCGCGGCGATAAATCGCCCAGATTACCGATTGGTGTTGCCACAATATATAAACCTGCATCAGACATCTTATTACTCTTTACAAAAAAAGTTTTTTGTTTTAAATAGAACAACATAATTGTTTAATATTTTAGGAATAAATGCAAGTGTTAAAAAAAGTAGCTTTGTTTTTTCTTGTTATCGGCTTATTCGGATGTAACAATCGCCTGACGGATAATCGTATTACATTGTCTGACCAAAAATATGAAATTGTTGATTATGACGTGTTAGACGAGAGCCTGAAAGTTGAAAATGCTTTGAATGTCGGCGTTTTGCTTCCGTTAAGCGGCAAGGCGGCAAACATCGGGCAGGGAATGCAAAACGCTATGTTTTTGGCATTGGATGATTTGAAAAATAATAAAGTCGTCCTCAAATTTTATGATACAAAAAGTACGGGTATAGGCGCAGCGGACGCTGCCGAAAAGGCAATTGCCGGCGGCGCCCAGCTGATTTTAGGTCCGCTAATGAGCGAAGAGGTTAAAAGCGCATCCCGAGTCGCCCTGTCAGATGATATCCCCGTTATATCGTTCACAACCTCGCCGCAGGTTTTGCAAAAAGGCGTATACAGTATCGGTTTGTTAAATGGCGAGCAGGTAGACCGTATCGTGTCATATGCCGCTGCAAAAGGAAAAAAGCGCATTGCATTGCTGCTGCCCGATAATAACAGTGGTCTGAATATCTTAAAATCAGCCCTGATGTCTGCATTAAGCAAAGACGCCGCTGTTACGCAAGTCGGCTTTTATAATCCCGACAGTGTAGATTTTTCTTCAATTGTGAAAGAATTATCATTAGCGGCAGATTTTGATGCGGTTCTCATTGCAGACGGCGGCAACCGGTTAAAATCTATGGCATCCATGTTTGCGTATAATGATATTCTGTATCCTGATGTCTTATTCTTGGGAACGGCAGCGTGGGATAATACTAATTTAAGCAAAGAAACGATGTTATATCACGGCGTTTACCCGATGGTTTCTAAAAAATATGACAGCTACTTTACGGAAAAATATAAAAATACATTTGGCGAGCAGCCCAAAACTGTTTACTCATTTGCATATGACAGCGTATTGCTGGCATCTGTCTTGTCTTCAAAGTGCAAAAGCGGGTTGGATTCTTGCATCACCAACAGAAATGGCTTTAACGGCGTAAACGGCTATTTCAAAATCCTTCCGACCGGACAAAGCTACCATAGCCTTGAAGTGTTGGAAGTAACCAAAGACGGACCGAAAGTCATATCAGCTGCCAACCGGCAAAACTCCGACTATATTGAAAATGAAATGGATATAAGATATATATCATACGAAAACCTGCCGAAATTTTATGGCAAAAACAGCTCGGAAGTTATCAGCTGGCTGTATAATAATTAGTGTTGATAGTTATTTTTAAACTTGCAAATTTATAAGATTTGCGCAATATAAACATATATTAAAAATGAAGGGGGCAGGGTTGTTTTGCTGCCAATCCGGTCAGGTTCGGAAGAAAGCAGCCGTAACAGCTGAAACAAGGTCTGCTCCCCTTCGCCTCAAAAGTTGACGAGAATGGCAGAAGAAACGACAAACGAAAATCAATATGTTGTATTAGCACGCAAATACCGCCCGCAAAATTTTGAAGATTTGCTGGGGCAGGATGCTTTGGTGCAAACGTTAACGAACGCCATTCAAAATAATCGGTTGCACCATGCATATATTTTAACCGGAATTCGCGGAGTCGGCAAAACGACGACAGCCCGTTTAATTGCCCGCGCGCTTAACTGCATCGGGGAAGACGGCAAAGGTGGTCCGACGATTCATCCTTGCGGCGTCTGCGATAACTGCAAGGCAATTGCCGCCGGTCGGCATATGGATGTAATGGAGCTGGATGCTGCCTCGCATACCGGCGTAGATGATGTCCGTGAACTATTAGACAGCGCCCGCTATGCACCGACGAATGCGCGGTATAAAATCTATATCATCGATGAAGTCCATATGCTTTCCAAAGGGGCGTTTAATGCACTTTTAAAAACTTTGGAAGAGCCGCCCGCTCACGTTAAGTTCATTTTCGCCACAACAGAAATCCGCAAAGTTCCCGTAACGATTCTCTCGCGCTGCCAGCGGTTTGATTTGCAGCGTTTATCGGTTGAAACTTTAACGCAGCTGTTTACGAAAATTTTGCAAAACGAGAACATTCCGGCAGAAACGGAAGCGCTGGATATAATTGCCAAAGCGGCAGACGGCTCGGCGCGTGACGGCTTATCGCTGTTGGATCAGGCTATTGTTTTAAGCAATGCAGATATTAAAACCGACGTCGTTAAAAAAATGTTGGGTTTAGCCGACCGCAGCCAGACTTTGGCTTTGTTTGAAAATCTGGTAAAAGGCAATATGGAAACGGTGTTAAATTCTGTTTCCGAGCAATATGTGAACGGCGCAACGCCAATGATTGTGCTGCAAGATTTGATTAACATCACACATGATATGGCAAAGGTCAAAATCGTTCCGGCGTTGTTAAATTCCACCAGCTTAAGCGAAATCGAAAAACAGACGTTTACCGCCTTAAGCGCAAACTGCTCATTGGCAATTCTCTCTAAAATCTGGCAAATGCTGATTAAGGGGATAACAGAGCTGAATTTAGCGCCTTCAGCAGTGGAAGCGCTGGAGATGATTTTGCTCCGCGTGGCGTTTTCCGCTTCATTGCCGACACCATATGAAATTTTAAACGACGTAAAAAAAAACTCTAATTTAAATGCTCCGATAACAGTACAATTCCAGTCCCCCCCTGCGGCGGCTGAAAAAAAAAATAATCTAGTTGAAACCCCGGTTTCGCAGGAATACTTAACGTTTAATCAAATAGAAGATTTATTGTCCTATTTGGAGCAAAGCAAAAAAGCGCTGCTTGAATATTCCATTAAAAATGATGTCAGCATTAACTCTTTTGAAAACGGGCGAATTGCAATGAATATCAGCCCGAATGTGCATCAGGATTTTATTATGAATCTGCACAAGCTCTTAACGGATGTTACCGGTAAAAAATGGGAAATTGACGTAGCGCGCGGTCCGCTGGGTGAAACAATTGCGGATAAAGAAAAATCAGTAGTTGAAGCCACCAAAAGAAATGTGGCAGAATATCCGTTAGTAAAAAAGATTCTGGAAGAATTCAAAGGCTCGAAAATAGAAACGGTTATCCGCAAAAATCTTGAAAATTTAGCGGAAGAAGAACCTGAAATCACCGGAGAAATGCTTTCAATAACCGATATAGATGAAGAGGAATAATGATATGCTGAATATACAAGGACTGATGAAACAAGCGCAAGTAATGCAAAAGAAAATGCAGGAAGCGCAGGAAAAGCTTGCCGAAACCGAAGTTGAGGGAACGGCTGCAAACGGTGCGCTAAAGATAGTCTTAAACGGCAAGTCAGAAATGAAAAAAATCTCTATTGATAAATCTCTTGTGTCGGCAGATGATGTTGAAATGCTGGAAGATTTAGTGTTGGTTGCCTATAATGACGCCCACCAAAAAGTCGAAGCCTTGGCAGAAGAAGGAATGAAGGCAGCGACCGGCGGCGTTAATCTCGGCGGTTTGAAACTTCCGTTTTAGAGGGCATAATGTCCGGCGAATATATAGAACAGCTGATTAAAATAATCGCAAAGCTTCCCTCTTTGGGCACACGCTCCGCGCGGCGTATTGTTTTACATTTGATAAAAAAACGCGAGTCTTTGATACCCCAGCTCATTCAGGCACTGGAAGATGCTGAAAAACACATAAAGGTATGTAGCGTGTGCGGCAATTATGATACGGAAGACCCGTGCTCCATCTGCAGTTCTTCCACACGGGAAAGCGGGCTTTTATGTGTGGTGCAGGATATTAGCGATTTATGGGCATTGGAACGCGGCGGGCTGTATAAAGGGCGTTATCATATTTTAGGCGGCGTCTTATCTGCCATAGAGGGCGTAACGCCGGATGACTTGAATATAGATAAGCTCTTGCAGCGGATTGAAGACGAGCAGATAACCGAAATCATTTTAGCTTTGCCCGCTACCGTAGACGGGCAGATAACGATGCATTATATTTCGTCTTTGCTGAAAGATAAAAACGTGCAAGTGTCTACCCTTGCTCAAGGCATACCTGTCGGAGCAGAGCTTGATTATATGGATGACGGCACAATCAAGCTGGCTCTTGATATGCGCAAAAAACTTTAGTTATTCTTCGGTGATTTCTTCATTATCCGAGTCGCTGTTGTTTTGCATATGCTCATCAATCGCATAACCGTTTGCCCGTACCGTACGGATATAATCAGGTCCATATTTGTTGAGGGATTTTCTTAAACGCCGGATGTGTACGTCAACAGTTCGCGATTCGACATAAATATTTTCTCCCCAAACGGATTTCAAAAGCACCTCGCGGGAAAAAACTTTTCCGGGTTCTTTAATGAGCATACGCAACAGGCGAAATTCCGTCGGGCTTAAGTGCAAATAGTTCTCGCCGCGCTTTACTTTTCGTTCCACCAAATCAAGTGTTATATCTTTGAATGTCAATATTTTTTCTTTTTCTTCAAAAAGCGGCGCTCTGCGCATATTTGTTTTAACGCGAGCCATCAGTTCAGGAATGGAAAAAGGTTTGGTCACATAGTCGTCGGCGCCCGAGCTTAAACCTTTAATTTTGTCTTCTTCTTGGCTTTTTGCAGTCAACATAATAATCGGAATATTTTTTATGTCGGGTTTGGAGCGTATAAGCTTGCATATCTCCACACCGGAAATTTCCGGCAGCATCCAGTCTAAAAGAATAACCGACGGCATCAGGCGTTCTACTTCGCTAACCGCATTTAATCCGTTTGATACGGTCACCACCTCAAACCCCTCTTTTTCAAGATTATAGCTTAATAAAAGAGAAATGGCTTCTTCATCTTCAATCACCATCACCAAACTCATATTTATTCTCCTTTAAGTGCAAGTATGTTGCGGCGGTAATCGCCGTTGGCAAAAACAGCTGTTCCTGCAACAAGAATATCAGCTCCGGCATCAATGCATATTGGGGCGGTCTGCATATTTATTCCGCCGTCGACTTCGGTCAAAATCGGACGATTGCCGATAATATCTTTAATTTGTTTAATTTTTTTGGGAGTCGATTCGATAAATTTTTGCCCCCCGAACCCCGGTTCGACAGACATCACCAATATCAAATCAACCTCATCACAAAAAGGTGCTATTGCTGAAACCTCGGTATGCGGTTTAAGGCTGATTCCCGCTTTGCAGCCGTAACGATGAATAAGCGAGATAACCTCACGGCAATTTTCGACCGCTTCAATATGAAAAGTGATAATATCCGCTCCGGCATCTGCAAACCACGGAATAAAGCGCAGAGGGTCACAGACCATCAGATGCACATCAAACATCAGGTCTGTGTGCTTTTTCATATCTTTTAATATTTTAGGTCCAAAAGTAAGATTAGGCACAAAATGTCCGTCCATCACGTCAAAGTGAATTAAATCTGCGCCGGCTGTTTCCAAAAGAGCTGCTTCAGAGCCGAATTTTGCGCTGTCTGCCGCTAAAATGCTCGGGGCAATTTTGACCATATTTATCTCCTGCAAAAGTTTAATCAAAGTATAGTCCGTAATGTTTAACTTGAAGTAAAGATTAAAAATAAGCCGCTGTATTGATATTTAAAAGTTAAATCATATCTATACGGAAGTCATATTTTTTTTAATCAAAAGGAGGGTACTATGGGTGAAATGGCTCAAAGAATATCAAAAGTCGAAAATAAAGAGGAATTGCTAAAGCTGTTGAATTGTGCTTTTGCTGAAGAATGGCTCGCATATTATCAATATTGGATTGGGGCGAAAATTGCCGAAGGGTTGGAACGTCCGAAAGTGGTTGCGGAGTTTATGGAACACGCAGGTGAAGAGTTGAAACACGCCGATTGGTTAGTTGACCGGATTATTGAACTCGGCGGCACGCCTCTGATAGACCCGGATGAGTGGAAAAAACAGGCTCAATGCCGTTATGACGAGCCGGCAAATCCGGATACAAAAGTTTTGGTTTCGCAAAATCTGACAGCGGAACGGTGCGCCGTGGCACGTTATCAGCAAATTTGTGAGATGTGTCAAGGTAAAGATTTTGTAACATTTAACATATCAAGAAAAATTCTTAAGGAAGAGCTTGAACACGAACAGGAAATGGAAGACTTTGAAGCAGATTTTAAATATTATTAAATCAAAACTATAACCGATTATTAACCTCTTGATGCAATAATATCATCAAGAGGTTAATTTTAGGAGGACAGAATGCCGGATAAAGAACTGGCCGCATCCATTGAGCGGTGGACGGAATGGTTAAGGACTCAACGCAACTATTCGTCACATACCATTTCCAGCTAT
The DNA here is from genome assembly GCA_910576955.1 of uncultured Alphaproteobacteria bacterium. Classification (GTDB taxonomy): domain Bacteria; phylum Pseudomonadota; class Alphaproteobacteria; order RF32; family CAG-239; genus CAG-267. The sequence continues at coordinate 95,870 of CAJTJB010000007.1, forward strand.
TTAAGCGATATAAATATATTTTTGGATTATCTGGGCAGAACAAAAGTTAAGCTCGAAGATTTGCAGAAAATGGAGGTTCGTGATTTTCGCAATTTCTTTAGCCATCGTGCCAAAAGCGAAATCAGAAAGGCATCCATAGCGCGAGAAGAATCCGCCGTACGCAACTTTTTTAAGTGGCTGGATGATAACAATATTATTCATAATATGGCAATTTTTCAAATTTCTTCTCCCAAATTGCCAAAAGTTTTGCCGCGGGCAATTGATGTCAATACAACATTTGATATTTTGGATCGGGCAATACTTGATTGCAGTGAACCGTGGCTGGGCGTACGCGATATGGCGGTGTTTACTTTGCTGTATGGCTGTGGCTTGCGAATATCGGAAGCATTAGGGTTAAACGTGGAAGATGTCGGCGATTCGGATTTTCTGAAAATCCGCGGCAAAGGCAACAAAGACCGGTATGTGCCGATTCTCCCGGTGGTGGTTGAGCGAATTGAAAATTATAAAAAGTGCTGCCCGTATAAATTAGAAAAAGGTGCTGCGCTTTTCTTGGGCGCAAAGGGAGAACGTGTCAAAGCTAGGATAATTCAGCGCAAACTGCAAAGAATAAGAACAGCTTTAAATTTGCCGGCAACTGTCACGCCGCACGCCTTGCGCCACTCATTTGCCACTCATTTGCTGGCACAGGGGTCAGATTTACGTTCTATACAAGAGTTATTGGGGCACGCCTCTCTGAACTCGACTCAGCGTTATACCGACGTCAATCTGGATACGATTCAGAAAGAATACAAAAAAGCCTTTCCGAACTAAATTGTGAAGATTATGGAAATATGAAAAAGGCACCAATAAAAATTGATGCCTTTTTCTAAAACTATCAAGCATAAAGAAATTACTTCAATTTCTTTTCAACAAACTCTTCATGTTTTTTAGATTTTTTATCATACTTCTTCATAACCAATTTCTCGGGATGAGTTCTCGGGTTCTTTTCAGCAAGATAAAAAGTGCCTGTACCGGCGCTGCTCTCTAATTTTACTTTCACTTTAACTGCTTTTGCCATTATTTTACTCTTATAAATTCAAGGTTAAACACAAAAAACTTTACACGCACTATACAATCATTATTTGGAATGTCAACAATATTTTTAGCCTAAATCCTTTTTTATCAGATTGATTGCCACAAAAATATCTTTGTTCGGGTCATTTTTATCCGAAAGGGTGCAACTCTTGTCAATTCCGGTGCAGATTTGCGGTATGATTCCGGTTTGGCTGATACGTTTGCCCGATGGGGTATAAAAATGCCCGTTTGTGATAAAAAGTTTTTGTTCATCTATCTGCCTGACGATTTGTGTAGAGTCTTTGCCGTATGTCTTTGTTCCGATAAGAGTCGCGCGGCTTTGCTCATAAAGGGCAGCCGCCACAATTTCTGCCGAGGAAGCTGTTTCTTCGTTGGTTAACACCGCTAAAGGCTTGCCGTGCAAAATATCGCCATCTTCCGAAATATAATAATGTTTGGCATTGTTTTTGGCTTCACGGTAAGTAATAATGGCATTATCCAAAAACAAATCGGCAGTCTTCAGCGCTTCATTAAAATCTCCGCCGTGATTATCGCGTAAATCCAAAATTACCCCGCTGATTTCCGGATGAGATATAATTGTTTTTCGCAGATAGTCTGAAAATCCTTTATAAAATGCTGTCGGGTTGATGTATAAAATATTATCTGTCAGCCGGTAGTTTGTTTTATCATGCGGCGCAGTTTGCCGTTCGATGCGGGAATATTTATCCAGATTCTCCGTAATGTTGGCAAGAACTTCTGTTTCAAGCGAACTGGGGTTATCCGAAAGCTTGTGGGAACGTGTTGTTCCTGTTTTTAAAATATCGGATAACAATTGTTTCCATAAATGCGGATTTTCGTTTTGCGGCAGGTCAAAAGTTGCAATAAGGTTATTCTTTTCATAAAGAAATGCCTTTGAATCGCTGTTATAAAGTTTCAAAGAGCTGTCAATTTTGTTAAGAGCTTTTCCGCCTTGCAAAGATAAATTTTTGAAGTTAAGCGCGCCGTTATAGTCTGCGGATAATGTGTCAAACAGCATATCGATTTTTGCAAACTCATATGCTTCTGCCGGTGCGGCAGCCATAAAACAGCTTAATGCCAATATGCTTATGCTCTTTAACATTCAGTTCCTCAAATTTCTGCCACCAATGCCGTATGGTCAGATGGTTTTTCCATTTCGCGAAGGGATTTATCGGCTTCGCACCGTTTCAGCTGCTCGGCAAATTGCGCAGTCATAAACAGATAATCTATTCTTAAACCCGAATTAGTTACAAAAGAGTTACCAGTATAGTCCCAAAATGTATATCCCTCGGTATCAGGGTACAAAAATCTGAAGGCATCATAATATCCGGCATATTGTAATGCTTTGATTTTATCTTGAACTTCTTTTCGATAAAGCGGGCCACCTTTGAAACGGCGCTCATCAAACACGTCAATATCCGACATCATCACATTAAAATCGCCGCCGATAATAACCGGCATGCCGCTTTGTTTAAGAAAAAGCGCACGGTCATAAAATTTATCTAGCCATTGCAATTTATAGGCAAGTTTTTCCTGCTCGATTCGTTTATCCGTTGAACTGCCGTTTGGAATATAAGCCGAAGCAGCATAAAAATGGGAAGAGCCGTTTTGAACTAAAACCTCCAAATATCTGGCTGCGTCATCCGTAAAATCGGGAAGATTCCTCGCCGTCACCGTAAAATCAAATTTAGAAAGAATAGCCACGCCGTTATAACTCTTTTGTCCGAGGGCAATGGTTTTATATCCCAAACTTTCGCATTCAAAATATAAAAATCGATCTGTTTCGCATTTGATTTCTTGCAGAAAGACCAAGTCCGGCTGCGTATCCTGCAGCCACTTGCACAGATTCGCACATCTGGCGTTAACTGAATTAACGTTATAAGTAGCAATTTTCATAAAACCCCTCCGTAATATTTTTTGCTTACGAAACTTTAACACCTGTAATGTTAAATGATTGTAAATATATTTTCAGTATAATCGTTTTAAACAGAAAGTAAAAAAGGGGTGTCCAATGCTTTATGGCTTAAACAACAGTCAGGATAATAATGAAAATAAATTTCATCAACGTGTTGCTGACCGGAATATCCAAAGTTTAGAGCAGCGTCAGGAAGAAATACAACACGCTAAAAACGGTTTTATCGGTATGCTTGCCGGCATAGTGGTCGGCGGAGTCGTCGGCTGGCTGTTTTTAGGTCCGGCGGAAAATATGAATAAAGAAAAAGTTATCCCCGTTATATATCGTCCGCTCACACCGGCAAAAGTTCAGCCAAATGATCCCGGTGGGATGGAAATAGATAATCAAAACCGTGAGATTTACCACATTGTTGACAATACACCCAAACCCGTCAGCGAGGTTAATATTATCGAAGCTCCGGATATGCCGAAATTAGTGGTGGAAAAAGACATCGAAACGCCGGAAAATATCGAAAATCTGGTGGAAAGTTTGGAAGAGGACGGCAGCTTAAAAGATGCCGAGGCAATTCTAAATAACCCGATTGAAAACAACGTTAAGGTTGCCGGAACAGATTTATCGGCAGTAAAAACCACCGGCAGGGAAAAAGTTACGATTCCCCCGAAAATCAAAGAAATAGACGTAAAACTGCAAGACAGCATAAATTCTGAAAAAAAGGATAACAGCCCTGTTTTAGTGCAAACGCCCGAAACCAAAACGGTTAAAACATCGGCTCCGGTTTCCGACAAATCAGTAAAATCTGCCAAAGGCACATGGTATGCGCAAATAATAGCGTCTTCAAGCCGGAAGTCCGTAGAAAATTTATGGAAAAACTTGTCTTCAAAACATACGTTTTTAAAAAATTATCCGCACGAGATTGAAGAAATCACCGCCGCCAATGGCAACACGCTTTACCGTCTGAAAGTCGGTGCGTTCAAAACCCGTGCCGAAGCTGAAAAACTATCCGGCAAGCTCAAACAAAATCAAGTCAGCAGTATAATTAAGCAAAATTAGGAAACGTTATGTCAAAACCGATTTTGTCCGCCATATTATCCTGCACCGGAACACATTTGACAGATGAAGAAAAATATTTGTTTTCATCGTCAAATCCCTTGGGGGTAACACTGTTTGCAAGAAATGTGCTAACCAAAGAACAAACGCGGAAGTTGGTTGAAGATATTAAAAACGCCATCAACAGAGAAGACGTGCTTATCGCCATAGATGAAGAGGGCGGGCGTGTTTCCCGCTTGCGTCCGATAATGTCTTCAGATTTTGTATCGGCGGAAATATTAGGGCAAAGCCCGGTTGAATACGCCGGAATGCAGGCAGATTTGATTTCTGCGGAAATGTTATCTTTGGGGATAAACGTTAATTATGCGCCGGTGATTGATAAACAGGGTCTTCCGGAAAATCCGGTACTTAAAGGTCGGTGTTTTGCTGCGGACGGGGAAAAAATTGCCCGTTATGCGGAAACAATGGCACAAGCCTATATAAATAACGGCATTATCCCTTGTATAAAACACTTTCCGACCCACTTTTCCGCACAAGAAGATCCACATCTCAATACACTGCAAACAGAGCTGCCTGTAAGCGATTTGGAAAAAGAAACGGCATATCTGCAGCGTTTCCGGAATTATCCTATGGCTATGACGGCGCACATCATTTTAAAATCAATTGATGCAAAATTTCCGGTAACGATGTCAGCAAAAGTTATTTCGGATTTTTTGCGCGGCTATTTAGGTTTTGCCGGATTTTTATTAAGTGATGCAATAGATATGCATGCCTTGCAGGGGAATATTTTAAATCGGGCACGCGCAAGTTGGGATGCCGGAGTTGACGCAGTGTGTTATTGTTCGGGAATTTATAAAGATTTGTATGCTCTATGCCAAGAAAAGCGATTTATGACTGAAAAATCGCTAATAAGATTTGCCAAAATCAAAAAAGTTATTCATAATACCCGTGAAAAAAAGGATATTGATGATATAAAAGGGCGTTATACTCGGGAATTTGCCGGCAAAAATAATCAGCAATACGGTTATGACGCAACGGAAACATTAAATCAAATGCTCAAGAAAGGAGAAAATTTATGACTTGGATACTGGTGGCAATCGTTGTAATTGCTATTTATAATGCAGAAAGGCTGCCGCAGTTAATGAGCAGGCTGAAAGATGAAGTTCCGCACATTGTCGATGCCGGAAAGAAAGCATCACAAGAGCTGAAAGAAAAAGCGCATGCCGCACAAGAAAAAGTTGCCGCCAAAAAAGCGCAAAATAAAAAGGATGATAAGAGTGAATAAAAAAATGCCCGAAAGGGCATTTTTTATTTTAAAGCCGGAATATTTAACTGCGCAAAATGTCCCGGTTTTATTTTAACATTTGCATAGCGCAGATTATCAGTTTCAATCATATATTCCTCACGTCCGGTAAGCTGTGCGGCAAGCTTATAAAAGTCCCTGCCGTTTAATTCTTGCCTATACCAGTTAAGCATATAAAAAATGCAGGCTTGGCTTTTATCTGTCAAACCGCAACGAGCACGCCCTGCTGGTACGTCCGGATTGGCAACCACGCCTTCCAGACCATAGTTTTCAACTTTTTGTTCCGCAAAAAACATCTTCCCGAGAAATAAACCGCTTAAAAGGCAAACGCCAGCCACAATATAAACAATACTTTTTTTAACATAGCTGCCATCAGCAATATATTCGCCGTCAACGTTTTCATCCGTCATATAGTCAAGTTCCGGCGGAAGCCCGTCTAATACATACGAATTTTGCGTGGCGCTGACATATAAGTTCTGCGCTTCAGATGCCGTAACAAGCGATGTTGTGGCAGAAGAATCTTCGGCGATATTTTCGGCAGGATTATCCTCAACAGGGGCAGAAACCGCAGGCATGGAAACTGTCTGCTCTGCCGGTTCTTGAACATCAGGCATAATTTTTTCGGGTGCCGGAGGTATATCAATCGCCGGACGGACTTTTGCCCTTTTAATTTTCTTTAATTTCGGACGCAGTGCTGCCGGCGTTTCCCCGCTGATAGCATTGTTCATCGGCATATCTGTACCGTTTTCCGTATTGCCCGCTAAAAAATTGTCCAAAGTATCATCTTCAGCCATTTTAATCCTCATTAAATTTTGTTTTTAATCTTTTCATCAGTTTTTAATAATCTGACCAACCGTGGAACAATATAAACAATCGTTTCTGTTCCTTCCACAGCCGAACCAAAAATCTCGCTGGGCAAACCGATAATCAAAAAGTTCTCGCCTAATTTATTGCGCACTTTAAATTTAGTAATTTCTCCATCAGTCGTATCAAGCGTAATTTCTGAAAAGATTCGGTTATTCTTTTCAATCTCGGCTTTGGCTAACACGGATAACGGATATTCCATATTATCAAGCTTGCCGCACCGCCCGACATCAAACCGTGAAAACCAGCGTGTCGGAACAACAAAACGCCCTTCGGAAATTTCTTGAATTTTTCCGTATTTGCTAACAAATTTTTGCAGCTGTTCAATCGAAATATCATTGGTAACCGTTAAAATTCTGCCGATAACGCCGGTTTGCGCCGTTGCAATGCTGCCGAATTTAAAATCTTTCAGTAAATCTTTCCATACAATTCCGCAAGGTTCATCTGCTAAAACTCTAAATATGCTGACATCATACATAATCATTGTCGGATTATTTTCATAATCAGCGATAAGCCCGTTAATTTTATCCATCGTTTCCAGATTGGTTTCAAACGTGATACTGTAATCTCTCCAGTTTGTCACCATATCCGTAATGCCCACACCGCGCAAAACATCAAGAAAACCCATCATCAAGGTACGGGAATTCGGAACATATAATGTAAAAGACGCTCTGCGGCTTAAAATAACAGAGTTCATTTTAGCATCATATCTGTAAAATAAATCAGCCGAGCGGGAAACCATTTCTAACACTTCTTTGAAACTGCCGTTCAGGTCTTTGCCGTAGATAGTCGGGTAGGGCGCATCCTTGGCAACAAGGGTAATATCTGCCTCTTCGGTCAGTTTCAGCAATGCCTGCTCGGCAGAGATATTGTCAAATGTAAAATGTCTGACTTCAAACTCCGGCAAAACATCGTTTATATCATTGCGTTCGATTCTAAAAGAAACATTATTATGCGGCAAGATTTGCACCATTTCCTGCGTTTTCCAATTCACATTGCAACGCAGCGGCGTTTCCAAGTCTAAATCATTCGCCCTGAATGTCGTACGCAGCATATAAGGGTCTTGTTGCGGCAAAACCAAAAAATTATCAAAGCCTTGTTCGTCGGCGGCACTGTGTGTGATAATTGTTTCGCTGTCATCCTGATATGCATTGCAAGCCACCGTTAAAACCAACGGGAGCAACAAAAACAAAAGCGTCTTATATTTTCTAAAGTTAAATTTGTTCATCTTCATCATCTTTCTTTTGCGCAAGCATTTCCTGCTCTGCCATCAGTTTTGCAACAACTTCGTCAATGCTTTGCCCCGCACCTGCAATCGGATTATCTGCCTGATCCGTAAAACCGCTGAAAGCATCTTTTGCGGCGCTCAAATCTTCGTCTTTTTTTGCCGTCATCTCAACCGAGGCATTTCTTTCCAACTCCTGCTTATAAAGGCTCAAATTATTTTTAAGGGATTCGATACCGCCTTTAATTTTTTTCTCAACAAAGGGGTGCAGCTCTTTATGCTCAAGTATATAATCACCGGTTTCGCAAAGCTCCTCCAAAACATCCACAATATACGGAAAAAAAGGATAATCTTCAACGGCAATATTCCCCTTGCGGATGCATCTTGCAGCAATTCTTGATACTGTCCTGTCGTAATAATCTCTGATTAAGACATAGTTATCAATATACCAAAGCGATTCTTTTGTTGCTGCAATTTCGTCAATCTCTGCCATATCTTTCTCCCGTATAACCTAAAACTAAAATAAAGAGTTTAATTTGTAAACGTTTTATTGGTTGTTATTATCAGGCGCATTTTCTTCGCCGTCGTCTTCAACATATTCCCATTCCCAATCTTCGCCTTCACCGTCACCGCCTTCAATCGGGTTGCCGTTCTCATCAACATATTCCCATTCCCACTCGTCATCTGTTGAGGCTTTTTCTTGAGATGTTTCGGGTTGGCTGCTAAATGCGGAATCTAATGTATTGCTAAAGTCTGTTTCTTCCTCATCGCTAACGTTCTCATCATCGCTGTAATCATCTAAAGCAATAGGTTGGTCGATGGAAGAAATGTCAACATTATCACTAGTTAAAGCCGCGCGGATTTTATCTAATTCTTCGCTGTAACGGCTGTGCTGTTCTTGCCGAGCCGGAGCAGATGTTTCCGCTGCTTCGTTTTGTACGGGGCGGGCAGGTGTGTCTGCCATGGAGGCATTTAGTCCGGAAACGGCATCCGCAAAACTGTCAAGTTTGTGAGCATTGGCTGGTTCTTCATCGGCTGTGTCCTGTTCGGGTAATGCATCACCGCCGAGCAAATCGTCAAGTCCGCCATAAACGGCAGATTCTTGTATCGGTTCTTCAATTGTAGCACTCTGTTCAGGCAGGGCAAAGTCTAAACCGTCACCGCCGAGCAAGCTGTCAAGCCCGCCGTTAGTACCAGTTCCTTGTACAGGCTCTTCAATTGCGGTGCTCTGTTCAGGCAGGGCAAAGTCTAAACCGTCACCGCCGAGCAAACTATCAAGTCCGCTATTAGCACCGGTTTCTTGTGTCGGCTCTTCAACTGCGGTACTCTGTTCAGGCAAAGCAAAGTCTAAACCGTCACCACTCATAAAACTATCAGGTTCATAAGCTGGAGCTGTGGGCTGAACCTGTGCATTTCTCACTGCGCCTTGTTCAGGCAAAGCAAAATCTAAACCATCGCTTTCTTCCAAGCTGTCGAGGCTGTCTGCAGCAGAGGATAAGGGGGCTGTTTTTGCAGCGGTAACATTCTGTTCCGGTAGCGTAAAATCTAAATCATCCCGAGCCGCTAAATCGTGAAATTCATCGGGAACTTCGGATTGAACGGCAGACTGCTCAAAAGTAGTATCCTGTTCCGGCAATGCAAAATCCAAACTATCGCCATTTATTAGATTCGCTAATCCGTCCGTATCCGAATGCGGTTCATCCGGCATAAGACCAGGCGCTTGCTGTGAGAAATTTGCAGTTCTCATATGTTCGGCGCTGTTATGTGTAGTTTGCGGTATAATAGTTTCCATTTCCTCATCTGACGGCGCTTCATCAAGCATCACATTAGAGAAATCATCAAAATGTTTTGATGCCGCGTTACGGATAACGCCGCTGAATGCCGGTGCTATTTTTTCTGATTTAATAGCCAAATCAGGTTCGACAGGCATACGGATTTGGGGTTGTCCAGAATCTGCTGCAATTGCATTATCAGTCGGCTGCATATTATTATGCTTTTTTTTCTTTTTTTTCTTCTTTACATTTTCAAAGAACGCACCAGCCTCATCCGGAGAAGAATATTGCTCGTTACTAGCTGTTCCGTTTACCTGCGGCATTTCAACAGGGCGATATGGCGCTTTTTCGGTGAAAGATGTTGTAGCTTTGGGCAAGACCGGCGCAGAAACTGTCTGCGAACCGCTGCACAAATTTTCCAATAATTGAGAAATAGCCATCTGCGAAGAAATAACCGAATCTGTAATCTGTCTGGTTTCACGCAAAACTTCCAACAGCGAATTGCGCGACATCTTAATTTCTTCGGCAATAAGCTGAAACGTTTTATTCAAATTAGCCAAAACAGCAGAGTCGGTTCCGCCCGACACGCCCTGCATCGGCGCTTGTTTAAAAGCCGACGCCATAGACGAAGCCAGCGATTCGGCAAAAGATGCGTCCATAACCAAATTGCCGCCAAATCCGGCATTGCTCCGTGCCGGTGCATCGCCTAAATCTGCTCCATCGGTAAAATCTTCTTTATTAGATTTTACAAACGAAATGCCGCGCTCTGTTTTAACATCTTCAATATGTTCAACAAGCAAACGTCCGCCCGGCATACGCTTAAAAAAGTCTGTAATGGTTTGCGGCAAGGCTAAAAGCTCGTCATCAAATTGCCTGCGCTTATCTTTATTAAAAATGTGTATTTGCCTGAAGATATTTAAATAGCGCTGCGCTGCTAAAATCGGCGCTTCTTCAGTACCTTTGTCACTGCCAAATTCTACATCATTTAAATTTTCCACGAGCTTAACCTCTATACAAAATTACAATTAAACCTAAAAATATATCTTCAAAAATATTTTTACAAAGCTATTTCAACAACTTTGTGCAATTTTTTGAAATCATCATTGTCAAAATAGATTCTCTCTTCCGGATTCCACATCAAGCCATACATCTGCCCTGTTTCATCTTCTCTGACGCTGACAACAAAAGCATGCTGTTCTGTTTTATAAAACAAAGCAATATCTCCCGCGCTGGCAATTTCAGATGGAGCAACAAACATAACCGCTCTGTTAGATAAGGTCGATCCCAGCCTTCTTGAGCATAAATTAACGCCGTAAACATCGCGCTTTTCTAACAGCGTAGCCGGTTTGATGGCATCTTTTGCCGGCATATCCCGATTAATAATGATTGAACCATCGGCGCCGGACATTCCGTATACCGGCACTTTCAAAGCTTCTAAATCCAAATAATTTGCGCCGTAATCATTTGCCGCGTGCTGCATATTGTTGATTTTATATTTGGTATCATTATGGATAATAATTTCTTCCAATGCGCCTGCATCATCCAAACGTTTAACTTCGGCTTTCAAATGGTCAACATCCATCGCCAAAGCCTGCGCAATGTTTCTGTATTCTTTTTCAGAAACTTCGCGCTGTCCCATCTCAATACGGTGATATACAGACAATGTCATATCCGCATTTTCGGCAACTTCAATCAGCGTCAAAGATTTTTCATTGCGGATATATCTCAAAGCCGCGCCCAAAACTTTTAATCCGCTGCTCTTGTTGATTTCCTGCCGGCGTTCCTGTTCTTTGCGCCATGCCATCACAACCTCGTGTTGGGAATTTTGTTCGTTAACATATAAATCCTGCAAAGAGCAGTTCAAGATTTCGGCAACCAATATCAGCTGTTCTTGATTCAGCCGGCGATAGCCTTTCTCAATTTTAGAAATGGCAGACAAGCTTATGCCTAGTCTGTCTGCAAGCTCCTGCATAGATACGCCGCGGGTTTTGCGGTTAATTCTGATTTGATTCGGGAATACGATTTCTTCCATAACACTTACCTTTGAATTAAAACAATTTTAACTTATAATAATCGCACCCGAAAAATATGCAAGCCAAAAAAAATAAAAATTCCCAAAATTGTATAACTTTTGTCGAGCAGATCCGAATATCAGATGTGTTATAGTGATTGTCCGGTCAGTTGCTCATATAAAGTATATTTATCCGCGTTATCAATTTTCCGTTGGTTAAAATCCTGATGGGATAAGACCTGTTGTTGCAAACGTATTTCTTCGGGAAAAACAAGTATGTTTTTTATGCCATTTCTGTCGGTTTGTATTCGCGTATGTTACGGAATACCCCCGTATTTTAGAAGAAAGTGCTGCCAAAAGACGTCCGTAATTTATTGGTTTTCCGCCTTCTGCCTTCAGCAAGAAAATTATTGACAACAAAATCAGACATATTTGTTCCGCCAATACTGGTAACGCCGGCAATATTATCCATCCCATAGGTTAAATTAAGCGCATTTAATGTACTGGGATCGTTGGCAAGCGTTGCTCCTAAATTGGCAGAAATTGCGCCGGTTTCAGATACTATCTGATTATTATCATCGCGTGCCAAAATATTATCGTGTCCGTTTTGGGCGGCAGCGGAATAGTTAAATCTCGTTTGTTCTCCGGTAATCGCGCCGGTGGATGCATCTCTTGCACCGGTCGTATCAATTGAAACCACGCCATTGTCAAAAAAGATTTCATAATTTTCCGAGTAGGGATTGTCTACTGCTTTATTTTTAACTTGGGGAGCGCGCGAAACAGTATCAACATTATATTGTTCATCAATTGCTGAATCACGCATATATGTAGTTCCGTCGACCTCATATTTATCTACGAGATTAGAACCAAAGAAGAAAAACTGCTTACGCTCTTTTTCAAAATATGCTTTGCCATTAACATCAACTTTGGCATGATATTTAGTACCCAGCCAGTTTCTGAATGTATAAGAACCATCGGCGTTTTGATGACCATGAAAAGCTATAAGGTTGTTCATAAGCCCTATTTTAAGGCTTCGTCCTAATTTTCGTCTTCCGACAGTCAAATCAAAAGCAAGTTTATCAAAATTCTTTTGCTTGGTTGTACCGTCCATACTATAAGTTTTAATGCGTTCTGCGCCGAAGAATAAATATTTTTTTGTGGTGCGTTCATAATATGTATTGCCATTTGCATCTGTGCCGAGTTGATATTTCGCTAACCCTAAAAAGTTAAATTCTCCGCCGCCGCCTAAATTTAATTTGTTATTCATAAAATTAAGTCCGGCGTTAACAGTCCCAATTTTGGCTTTTCTCCACACTTGTTTTCGTGCCACATTTAAATTATGTGCCGCATTTTCAAACCGGTTTCTATCGCGCTGGCGGGAAAAGCTGACAGCGGTCTGTCCGGTATCCATATTGATATCCATTGAAAAAGTTGTCTTTTTGCCAGTGTTGTCAATTTGCTCAACAGTAATTTTATTCGGGTTATTCGGATCAAACGTAACGTTTCTGGATTTATAATATTTACCGATGTCTTTACCTTTTTTCTTCAGAGCCAAAACCACCACTTGTTCCATAATAGCCTGCTTGTATGCCGGATTCTGCGCCAGCGGAGAGTTAAGCAGTTTATTCAAAGTTCCGGTATTTATCGAACCATCGGCATTAAACAAATATTTTTCGGCAAATTCTTTCTTGAATGTAACCGTATTTTTAATTTGTGTTCCTGTGCCGCCGGTAGTTTCAGAATTGATGGTCATAAACTCGTCAGATGCCATAGTGTGCTTTCTGCCTGTAAACGATGTGAATTCCCGTTGCAAATAAGTTGAACCGTCGGCATTTTTAAACCTGGTAAATTTAACTGGTCCGATATTTAAGACGACATTGCCGTTAGCATCCTTTTGTCCCAGCGCTGAAACAAAAGCATTAGCGCCGTGTCTGGAAGCCATATGCATTGCCGATTTCCCCATGGATTTGCCCTTTTCCCAAGCCATATCCGCTGTTTTTTCGGCAATTTTGCCTGTTTGTTTCTCCATAGCGTTTGTGAGCTGCGTTCCTGTTTGTTGAGCGGCGGAAAGTCCCGAACCTTTAGCAAAGTTTTCTGCAAGTTCTTTAGTCATCGGCATATAAGACCATCCGATAACCAAAACAAAAATCAGCATCACCATATTTGGACCGAAAAAGGCAATGCCAGAATTTGCATCCGTAAATAAGACTTTCGGGTCAACAACTGCTGTTGAGGCGAGCAGCAGATTCGCAATATAGTCTAAAATGCACATCATCAAAACAGCCATAAAGATAAAGACAAATACAGAATTTAAAATCCAGCTGAAAACTTTAGGCAGATAAGACTTTGTGCCGCCGAAAGCATAGCCGGCAACCGCAAACGGCAACAGCGACATCGCAATGCCCAGCTGTAATATGGCATCAGCTAACACCCACGGATACGCCACAAAAAAGAAAATCCCGCCTAAATATAAGAACAATGCATCAATAATATAAACCGGATGCGGAATTATGTGCAGCAACCGATGCGGTCCTGTTCCCAAACACCATGCCCATCTGCCGTTTTCAAATAACAAATTGATTTTGGCTTCAATGTTTTCAGCCGTACAGACAATCATTGTGCCAATGCTTGCGGGCAATCCGGAGGATTCGGTTGCTCCCGCGCTGGAAGTGAAGCCCAAAATTCCCCCGTCCGAAGAACATGAAGGAACCGTATAAGCCATATCCGCCAAATCCATACCTGTTTTTATAACCGGAACAATCGTAAGGTTCATTAAATTATAATAGTCTTTGGTAACAATAATAAATAAGGCAATACAAACAAAAACTTTTTTTAAGATGTCATTGACAATCATTCCGGGGTCTTTGGCATTCATGGAGGCAAGATTTTTAAGCACAATCAAAGCCAGACAGACAGCTAAAAAGATAATAATCACCCGCCCGATGTCAGTTGCAAAAACAGCATGGGCTTTTCCGGCCACATAGCTGCCGGCATTATATAAAACCTTGAAAAGCGGGCAAAACATACAGCTGCTGTGAGCTTGCGGTGGAACGCAGTTATCTCTTGAGTCAATACCCAAAGCATAAGCGGCAGCTTGTCCGGCTTTGTCCACAGCCCAGTCCACAACATCGGCAAAGGCGGATGTTGCTGCAAATAAAACAACAATTCCGACAATCAGCGGTAAATAGCTGAATAAATTTTTTTCTGATTTTCTCATGAGTGTGTCCTCCGCCATGCGTCATCATCGGCTTTTCCCCATCTGCGCGTACTCGCCATATTTCTGCCGTATCGTGCAAAGGTGCTGCTGAAAAAGCCGCGGTGTCTTCGGGTATTGTTTCCGCCACCAAGGTTGGCAATAAAGCCACCCATCTGGTGTTTGGCAATATCTTTACCGAATTTTCCGGCTTTTTTACCTTGTTTTATTAAAGATTGCGACATCTGTGTCAGGCGTTGCATAATGGGCGAACCGCCGATAGCGGAACCGAAGAAATATTTGCAAAAGTCTGCAGCCATCATCGGGATAATTCGCAGTGCCACAACATAAAATAACAAAACCTTTAAGAACGGCATACAAAACAATCCTAAATTATCTTCAATTAAATCAGATTGGTCTTCAAGATAGGCTTTCATAAAATCGAAATCGCTGCCGTTGACAAATGTATCTTGCACAATGGAAAAAGCCAGCTTTTTCGCCATCAACACGCCTAAAGGCAGAAAGATAAATAAGCCGGTGTAATAGACAATGGAGCTTATAATTATTTTCAGCTTATCGCGTGTCCAGCCAAACGGCCACAAAGCCAGCCCCAAGGGCAGCAGCACAATGGAAACGCCAAGGTTAAACGCCGCATCAAACAAATAAAACGAAGTCATCACCAAAATCAAAAAGCCCAACAAATAGAGAATGCTCCCGCTAAAGAAGATGGACGGTGCAAACAGTTTGTAAGAAACAACGCCCAATATATCAACCTCTGCCGCAGCGCCGTGAAGGGAGCTGCATATCAGCATATCTCCGAACTGCATCATTTGCGAAGTCGATTCGTTAATCATCTGGGCTATATTGATAATATTGCGTGACAGTTCATCCAAAGGAGATTTTGTAAACAGTCCGACAATAAATTGGGCAACAATACCCAAAATACCGGCATGCGCTTCTCCGGGCAAAAAGCTTAAAACTAAAATAACAGGCAGTATATGTAACAATTTTTTCATTGCTTTGCTCCTTACCCCTATAATGCGGAACCTTTGGCAAATTCCGTGCCAACCTCAAATCCGATAGAAAGCAGCGGATTGACAATATATTCCATAATAACGTCCATGCCTCCGGCGATAATGGCATAAATAAGCGCCCATTTGAACATAAACGTCAAAGCGCCGTCGATAATTTTAGCCGGATCTTGCGCGGCAAAAGAACTCAATGACTTCATAAAATAAAGCGCAAGCCAAATTGCACCGCCCAGCTGAAGGATGATAATGCAGATTTCCCTGATTTGCGTATATAGCTTGTTGGTAACCGTCATCATTGCTTTAATCAATATCTTGATAATGTCGCAAGACCAACATTCTGCAAGCTTATTCTTATCATCAAAAACCTCGCCGAGGCAATAGGTGCGATAATCGCTGTCAACTGCAAATGCCTCGTTGCCGCAAATAAATGCAGAAGCGAAAACAATAGCCATTGTATAAAGCATCGCTTTATAGCTGCAGCGTATAGAAGAAAATATGTTAATAAATCTAATCATCGTTATACCCCGCAAGCGAATTAAGTTTTGAACTGATTTTGTTGTGTACCTGTTTTGCCGTGTCCAAAGCCTCACGGGATGCTTCATATTTTTCAAGCGTTGAGGTAATAGCTTTAGACGCATTTGATGTGACGGCGCCTAATGCGGCAGATGCGGCTTTTTTAGCAGTCTGGATAACAAACTTTGTAATTTTTTTCTGGAATTCATCCCCGCCGCCTCCGCCGATAAATTTATCCGCCAAAGCAACGCCCATTCCCGGAATATTCACAAATATAAAAGAAATAAACAAGATGGAAAGCAGCAACGGTCCCATGCCTTCTATATACATTTCTTTAAATAAGTGTCCGATTGTGCCGACAATACTCTCCAAAGCGCTGACGGCAATAACCACCAAAAGTCCCAAAAACAGCATAACGCCCGAAGAGTTAAGGAACATCAAAAAGCAGTGTTTGCTCCATTTGCGCGTAAAGTTAAAGGGAATGCCGACAATAAAGATTGGAAGCAAAAACGCAGCAAAATTTAAACGAAACAGGCTGTCAACCAAGAATAAGACAAAACAAAACTTTGCGGCAATAAAGATAAACATAACGATAATGCCGACGATAATTGCCGGAAGGCGTAAAGTACACATCAATTTAAGCCCGATTTTTATGCCGCTGTTGAGCCTGTCGCTGATAGCGCAAACCAAACAATTTGCCATCGGCGAAACAGCGCCTTTAAGGTCAAGCGTCGTGCCGGTTACCATATCATTAACTTTACACAAGGAATAATCGTGTGCGTAAGAAACGTTTCCGTATTCCCCTAAATCTTGAACGGTGGTAGGCTTTACTCCTTTCACAATATGGAGGGCTAAATCCAACATAGCATCATAAATAGGCAGCACAAAAGTTTTTATGGCCCATGTGATATTTTCGGGATTATAAACAATGTACATACAAAACGCGCATACAAAGAGTTTCTGCCCGATTTCCGTCCACACCTCGCCCAAATTTTCTTCTTTAAAAGACGGCAAAATCTTTAGGATTTTAAAAGCCAGCCAAATGGCAAAGGCAATACAGATAACCGCAGCCCCGCCGCTATGCATCGCGAGCGGCGTATTGGAGGTATATGCCGAAGAACGGTCATAAAGCTTATTAATAATTTTCAATACGGCGCCGATAATTTTAGTCTGCCAGCAAGAAGATTGGGCGGAATAATTGGTATCTTCGCCGGCAGCTCCTTCGTCGCACCCGCTCAACATAACAATCATTGCCAAAGCACCCAAGCATCGCAAAAATCTGAAGGCTGATAATTTAGATAGTAATATATTTAACATATTTGCCTCCTGTTAATGCCGCCACCAAGCCCTATAGCCTTGGGAACCTCCGCCGGTCAGAAAACCGCGCGCAGCCGTCATATTGTTGTTTGCCCATTTATAAACATGATCCAAACGCGTCATACGGGCCAGTGCAGCTCCTTTTCTTTGAGCCCCGGGTTTAATAACGCGTTCATAGCCGTCATTTGCCATTTTTTTACCGGCATACATTGCGTGTCTGGATGTTTCTGCCGAAATTTGAGAGCCGGCGGAAGATAACGATATGCCATCCGAAATTTTGGCTGCCAGTTGTTTGGTTTGAGAAACGAGCATCGTAATAACGCTCAAACAAATAATGGTTAAAAGCAGATTGCCGTTGCTCCACAAAGCCTCGGATAAAGCCTTAATTTCATTAGCATCAAATTGTTGCTGATAATTCGTAAGGAAGTTTGCCAAAGCTCCACCTGTTGCCGCAATTGCGCTGGGCGTATCAGCTATTTCTTCAACGCCGCGTCCCAGACACAAGTCAATAACCCGCATTGTAATGCCCAAAACAATGCCTAACATAACAAAGTAGAAAAAGATATTAACAAACATTCCCCATATGGCTTGCGTATATTTTGCCGTTTTTGCCGAAATAGCACAGGCAACCCCGATAGGCAGCATAACCGCGGCAAACATCAAATCAATAATCATATCAATAATATAAAAACCGATTCCCAAAGTAAGCAACCATCCGAAAATAAACAGGATAAAGCCATATGCCAGCATCAAATAGTACCAGCTTAACGGGTTATAAGTATCTTCCAATGCATTGCATATCATCGCCTGCCCAACGGCAATCGGCTCATAAGTTACGGCATTAAATCCGTAAACGGCTTTCTTTATCATCCCGAATACAGCGCCCCAAGGGGTAAATACCTCATGTAAAACCGAAAGAATATCTTCAGAATAAAAATCAAAAGACAAGCCGTTTCCTGTTTTTACGGCAAGTGTTTGCCCGATTTCCAATCCGCTTTTTAAAAGAGGCGAGATAATGGATTGGATTAAAAAGTTTTTATTAGTGCCATCACCGATTCCGAAAACATCACCCAAAATACCGCCAACCACTTCTAACTTGTTATATCCCGATGCTCCGGAAAGAAGGAAGATGATTACTGCAGCTTTAAACATCAATAAAATCAGTCCTTTTTTATCGCCGGCAACATAATCGGTAGCTGTCTGCTTCCCGAAAGAACCGACAAGCTTCATTGTGTAGATGGCAACATAAATAACGGTAGCTATTGCCACAACCGGAATAAGGGCAGAAGCCAAAACATCCCAAGCTTTGGCAGCGGTTTCATCTGAAACTTTTATAAGAATGTCAAAAATAGGACACAGCAAACAATCGCTTCCGTCACCTTTAACGCCAACACCCTCATTAAGATAATCCTGAATGGTCGGGCAGATGTCATCACAAGCGCAAAGCGGCAAAAGCAGGGCAAGAGCAATAAAAGGCTTTATGCTCGCTTGTAATTGTCTGAATATGGCATATAGTATAGTCATCATCGCCCTCCTTATTGCGTCTCATCCAGGCGTAAAGCGTGTCTGACCTTACGATAAGCCTGTGCAAACTTGCTGTTTGCAACATATTGGTAAGGAGCAGTTCCTTTGACATAGCTTTTAAAGTCTTTATAATTATTATTGGCGCGCGAGCCTGCTTCTTGTGCGGCAGCAGTTGCCAAAGCTCCGGCTTCGGCCAGCGGCTTTTTAGCGGCATGCAAAGCAGCCTGCGAAACTTTTGCACCGGTTTCTTTGCCGACATGACCGGCCGTCGACCCGGCAATTTTTTCAACAATTTGGTCAATTTGCATAAACAGCTGATATCCGAGCATACAGCACAAAGAGGTAATGACAAATGCTTTGAAGCCGAGATTTTCCGAAATTTGTTTAATATCAGCTTCATTTAAAATTTTATATTCCGGAATATTCAGCCCCATACAAGCCAGGATCATTTTGTTTGTAAAATTGATAACAATGCCGAGCATAATAAAGTTTACGCATACGTTCATAAACAAATTCCATGTCTTTTCCGTATAAGTCGCAGTTAATTTTGATAAGCCGCAGGCTATTCCGAACGGCAAAACGATACACCCGATTCCCAAACGGAACAAAACATCCAGCATATAAAAAGAAACACCGATGATAAGCAGCCAGCCATATACATAAAGTGCTCCCCCCATAAAAGCTGCAACCCAATAGTAGTCCAAAATGGAATCCGGAGAAAGCGCCATGCAGAGCAACAATTGTCCGGTCGCCACAATACGGTAAATTGCATCATTAAATGCAATAATTTGGTTGATAACCAAAACAAACAAACTTTTTAAATCGCCGGTAGAGTTAAAACCGGTCTGAATGGCGTCGGTGCTGATTAGCGTGCCGATTTCCATACCGGTCGTGATAGCCAAGCCGATAAGATATTTATATAAAAATGTCTGATTGCCCAATAGCCAAACAATCGCAGCCATTTTAACAGCAATCGGAATAACGCCGTTTTTTTCATTAGATAAATATGCCGAAGTATCTTGTTGCGAAAATGTACCGATATTCCGTAAGGTATAAACGGCAATATAAATAGCAGTTCCGAGTCCCACAACCGCTTGTAAAGGTTTTGCAAAAGCGTTCCATGAGAAATTGGCAACACTGGTGCAGGCATCGGCAATAATTTGATATGCCTCTTTCAAGATAAAGTTTTCTCCTACCCCGTACTCAATATAGTCATGCAGCGTCGGGCACGGATCATCCGCAAAAGCATAACCGCAGCATAAAATCAGGGCAATAAAGGAAAACGCGATAATTTTTGCAATGGAGGATATATTATTCATCTTTTCCTCCTTTCTTCCTGCCCAAAGAAGGCGGAAAAACCACCAATGCCACGCCCAACATAAAAACAGCCGCACCGGCAGAAACAATCAAAAACCATTTTTGCGCAAGAAAACCGAAGATATCGAAGTATATAACGATATACAGCCCAATAAATACCACAATCATACCTAATACCGATTTCATTTGCGCCTCGGATAAAGTTCTTCAACTGACTTATTATAACATAAAAAAACTAAAAAAAATATTACAATATCGTTAAATTTTTCCGTTTTTGATAAAATTTACGGTTTTATTGAGAATCTCTTCATTTTCTAAAGTCAAAAAGGTATTTCCTTTAATGAAAATTGTATTTTTAGAACTGGTATGCGATTCGCGTATCGGAAAATTGCAAAACTTAAGGAGCGCATAAATGCATCGGGAAAGTTTTGAAGTTGAAAATATTTTTATGTAATTCAACCGTGGCGGCAGATTCGGCATATATTTCACGCGGTTTTCCGTCATATCGCCCAAAGATGTCTTATTAAGAAAGCGAAATAATTTATATTGTGCCAAAACATCACATATCATATCGCTCCGGATAACTGGATTGATTTCAACAATGTTCCCGATTCGCATCTTTTCCCTGAAAGCCTGCTTCTCGGTCGGAGCATTAAGGGCTTTCTGCAAAACAATATTTCCCATCCCTTTGGTAACAAAGGAAACTTCCGAAATATTGTCGGTATGATTGAGAAAAAACAATAATTGTTGAGCCGATTCGCCGGCATTTTTAAAGACTGACGGATAGTTAAGTGCAGCAACAGTCGAGTCGGTCAATATGAATTTTCTCCATAGTTTCTTAAAGGTGTTTTTGCTTTCCATATATCCGTGCAGCAAAATAACCATTTTTCCCTGTTGTTTTGTAATTTCATAACTGCTGATATATTTGATAAATGCCTGCTGGCAAACTTCAAAAGAGCCGCTGGCTCGGCGAATATCCCACGAATCAAGGAGTCTGTATGCTTTTGTAAAACAATGCCTCTGGATTCGCCATTTCTGATAAAAAAAGACATCTTCCCAAAAGACCGCTCCGCCAAATGTAAAAAAATCAAAGTTCATCCCGCATCCCTAGTTCGAAAGTAATTTAACAGTTGCCTGATTCGGTACGGCAGTGATTGTAACAAGTGCGGAGTCGTCTCCTTTCATCTGAATAAGAATCTGAACGGCTCTCCCGTCTTTAACATAGGTCATCTGGGAAATGTGCGCCCGTACAACTGCAATCTCAACCCAACCTTTTTTAGGCATTTCAGCTACATAAAAGTCAAAGACTCTGCCGGCATTAAACGTTGCCGAATAGCAGATGCTGCCAATCCAGCTTTCACCATTGCCCATAGTTTTGGAGTCTTCCAGATTCATATACGAATTATCCGGAAACGGGATGTCTGGGAAATTCTGAAAAACCATCGGAATCTCTTTGCCGTCCGAGCCATACATAATAACCGATTCTTTGGCGCATCCGAATAAGGCGCTGCATGCTGCTATATATAATATATACGCGTATATTCTTTTCATCTTATATTATCTCCATATGCTCCAGAATAACAGAAAAAGGTTAACAAACCGGAAAGATACCATATTTTTGATAGCAGGAGTCTACCAAATATTAAGTAAACTGACCAAACGGAGAGGTTGCCAAACGCACTATTATAGTGTATTGTATTGTTTGTCTTCAGCGCCAAAAGGATGTTGTTAATTTTAAAAACACAGCAAAACAGTGAGTTGAGGCAAAGAGTATAAAAAAGTTTAAAATTTTTAAAAAAAGTTATTGACTTTGTAGAATGAGTGTCCTATAAGACGTTTCACCGGCAGGGACGAGCGAGTTGCAA
>CAJTJB010000008.1:0-37497 GCA_910576955.1 uncultured Alphaproteobacteria bacterium
AATCCCCTCCCCCTTGAGGGGGGAGGAATCTTTCCCTCTTTAAATTCCCTCCCCCTTGAGGGGGGAGGATGGGTGGGGGTGAAAACAACACACCCCTATCGTCCCAATTCTTTCACAATCACCTCATACACTCCCTCAATATTTGTCAAAATTTCATTGTTCCAAAACCGCAACACTCGAAATCCCTCATTCTCCAAAAAACGTGTCCGTTCCTTATCCGCTTCTTCTGTATGTTGACTGCCGTCACACTCAATCACCAACCTCTTTTCCAAACACACAAAATCAACAATATAACGTCCGATTTGATGTTGCCTGCGAAACGAAACTCCCGTTAATTTTCCCCGCAGCACCTGCCAAACTTTCCGCTCTGCATCTGTCATATTCTGCCGGTTTTTCTTTGCCAAACCCAATAAATTATGCCTATTCAGAACCATCTTTATCACCCTCACCTAACCTCTCCCCTCAAGGGAGAGGAATATCTAACAGCAACCACTCCCTCGGATGTCCTGCGAGGGAGGGGAGCGTACTTAAGCGTACGTGAGGATTTGTTTGTGGCTTCCATTTGGCGATATGACTGTGATTTAGCACATTTCGCCCCCCAATTTCGCGCATTTACCCTCTATTCTAGCCTCCAACTCTGCCATAAACTCCTTCTTTGAGGCAAAGTCCTTAACCCTCATCGGGGGCATAAACTCAAATATCACCTTTCCCGGGCGGCGGAGAAACGCCCCTTTCGACCAACACAAATCCGAATTAAGCGCCACTGGCACAACCGGCATATCAAGCCCCTCGGCTAAAAACATAATGCCCGATTTATAGCCCTTAACCTCCAGATGTTTGCAGCGTGTCCCCTCGGGAAAAATGATAATCGACCGCCCCTTTGAAACCCTGTCTTTCGCCGCCTTAAGCATACTTTTCATCGCCTTTGCCCCTGCCCCGCGGTCCACCGGAATCATCCCGTAAAGCGCCTGTCCCCAGCCAAACAGCGGAATATAGGTCAGTTCTTTTTTAAGCACAAACACCGAATGCGGAATAATATCGGTATAAGCATAGGTTTCAAACGCCGATTCGTGCTTGGAGGCAAAAATCACCCCCTCGCTGATAAATTCTTTGCCGCGCACCTCAATCGTGATGCCGCAGAGTTTGAGCATTCCGCCCCAGATAACGGGGTGCAGATATTTATCCCACAAAACAACCATTGCCTTTTGCGAACACAGCCCGACCGGAATGCTGATAACAAATCCCAGCGCCATCGCCGGATAAAAATACAGATTAGCAATCAAAGAACGCAAAAAAAGTCCGATATTTTTCATAGTCATACCCCTAATATGTTATATTGTATAATCAAAGTGCAAATATTTTTCATTTTTTCTCATCTTCCCAAGAATAAATCTCAACGCCTGAAAAATCACAATATTCAGCATCAAAGTTCGCCAAACACATCCCTGCCAAATGTTTTCTATCTTCAGGCTGAATAAGTTTATAATAGTTCGTAATATTTTCTTTCGAAAACCGGCTTAAAAGCGTATATGCAACCTTTTTCTTTTCAGGATTCATTTCAACATCGTCTATCTCGGCTTTTAAATTTATTAACATCTCAATAAGCTCGTCATCACCGGACATTGGTTTTAAAAATGTGCTGACAGAACCTCTGCTGCTTTTGGTATAATAATACACACCTCCTTTTGCCAAAACCGGCTCGGCATCATAAAGAGATAATAACACGGCAAAGAAACTATCCTCATAAATTGTCCGATAAGTCGTAAAGTGTATATGGTTTTCCATTAAAAAATCCCTTTTATACAGCTTATTCCAAACGTATTTCTCAAAATTACGCACACTTTTCACCGTCTGCGGCAAAAGAAAATCATTATCAGCCAACACAATCTCTATTTTATCAATAATAGCCAGATTGCTGTTTTCCGTCTTTGCCGCACGATATAAACTTTCATAATAATCAGATGATACAAAATCATCGCTATCCACAAAGCCGACATATTCGCCGCGTGCCGCTTTCAAACCGCGGTTTCTGGCAGCCCCGATATAAGCATTTTTTTGGTGGATAACGCGAATACGCGCATCATGCGCCGCATAACGAGCCAAAATCTCGGCTGTTCCGTCGGTTGAGCCGTCATTAACGGCAATAATCTCAATATCTTTAAGAGTCTGCCGCCGCAAACTGTCCAAACAGCGTTCAATCACTTTCTCGGCATTATAAACCGGAATCACAATGCTCACCTTAACCTCTTTAGCCGGCTCGGTAATTTTCGCCTCATAAAAACGTATTCCCGGAAGCCTGAAATAAAGTGTTCCAATCATCAAAAGAATAACTGCACCAACACCCGCTGCCCCCAAATAAGCAAGCATTCTCCCCGCTTTTTTTTCTCCTGAATATAAGGAACAGAGCCATAATAAAGAAAAGAATGTGGAAATTTTTAAAATATCCGCAACTAAAAAAATCTTATCAAAAACCAAAAACGGCGACAACAAAGCTAACAAAAACGCCGCAAAACACATAAAAAACAATCGCCATCTGCGTAAAACCGCTAAAATAACCACTGCCCCAAACTCAAAAGTGAGCAACCACCGCAACCGAGAACCATACTCAACCTCATTGCCTGTAAACAAATAGTAATAACATAAACCAAACGCCGCAAAAGTTAAACTCAAAAAAACAGTAAACTGCATCAAAACTGGCTTACCTTTACAGCTTCTAAATAACGCAACACCCCACAAAGCAATAAAAAGAATCCATACAAAAAGCGAAAAATCGCAGATTTTCCCATTCACGGAATAATAACCACGGGTAATCTGTTCCGCAAAGTTTGCACCGCAATACAGCAAACAAAGCATCCCCGCAAAATCAAAAATCTTTTTCACCCATTCCCCCATTCACTCATACCCCTAATATGTTATATTGCACATACACCGCTAAAAACTTGGCATATTCCGCCATCAAAAACCAAAAGCTCTTGGGTGACTTCCACCATTGGCGGAGCACATACGGCGACTGCGCCGCATAAAACACGATTTTTTTGTCGGGCATAGCGTGCCGAAGTTCCAGCCGACTGCGGGGAATGTGGTAAAAAGAAGTCACCACCGCAAGCTTTTCCATCCCGAATTTAGCCGCCCACGCCTTAACCTCGCGTGCGTTGCCGACGGTATCGGTCGCCTGATAGCCGAGGTCAATCGGCTGCCCGTCTTTCAAGATAATGTCTTCGCGCGCCGCAATCAGCCCGAGGCTCGTGCCGCGCCGCACGCCGGAAATCAGCAGTCTGTCGCCCGCACCGATGTTTAAAAGCTCCAGCGCCTTGGCAATACGGTTGCGTCCGCCGGTTAATGCCGCAATCCCAACAGGAGGTGTATCTTTTGCCGGTTTAAAACGCCCGTCCGCCACCTGCCGCGTCATATCCAGATAAGCATAGCCATAGCGCCGATCCGGCTCCAGCATTGCCCCCTCGCCCCATTCGTTCCACGCGTTAATAAAGGCTATCCGTTCCTCGCCAGCCAGATTGGCACGCGTTGCCGCCACCGCATAGTCCAGCCATTTGCCATAAACCTCGGGTGATGTGCCGTCAAAAACCAAAGCTCCTGAATACGCCTTGCGCGCGGTATTATCCCACCGCGGAAACACCGTCCGGAAAGTCTTGTACGCATAGTCGCGCCGCATTTTGCCGGCGTTGACATAGCCCGCCCAGTCAAATACTTTAAAATCCGCCTTATCGTCTGCTTTTACCACAGCCTTTTCCTGCAGCCCGAAGATGTGGTCAATCTCAAACTCCATCACTGCGTCCAGCCCCCAGTCGGCGGGATTATCCCAAAAAGCAAACTGCTTGGTGCCGATAATATACGGCTCGCCGACGCCGTTCTCACGCCCGAACCGCCGCAAATACGCGGTAAATTCTTTAAACAGTTCTCTGCCAAACAGCGCCGGATGATACACAATAAACAGCGGCCGCCCGTTAATGCGGATATACCGCGGGTCTTTGAAAAACGGCAGCAAATCCACCGCAAGCCCCGAGAAATCCTCTTTAGAAAAGCGCTGCTCCATCAACAGCTCTTTATTGCCGCCATCCCAGCGTTTTGACCAGCTTTCGTTCGCCCAATGCAGGCAAAACGGCAAATCAAGGCTCTTATCGTTTAAGTAGTTATAGACGGGCTTTTCCATCAGCTTTTTACCCGAAAACCAATAGTAATAAAACGCAAACCCGTCCACACCATAGTTTTTGGCCAGTTCAATCTGCCGTTTCATCACGTCCGTATGCGTAAGGTCATAAAAACCCACGTCAATCGGCAATTTGGGTTGATAGTGTCCGGCAAACATCGGCTTGGCGGCGGTCACGTTCGTCCATTCCGTAAAGCCGCGCCCGTGCCAGCGGTTATTTTCCTCAAACTGGTGATACTGCGGCAGATACAGCGCAATCAGCCGCACGTCTTGTGCTTTATGCCCCGCATACACCCGATACGGCACAAAATCCGCTCCCACTACCGTGCGCACCGGCTTTTCGGCAGCAACAGCCCCGATTGCCTCGGTTGTGTCAGCATAGTGAAACACCATCTTGCAAAACAGCATAAACCCGCCGAACCACACAAACGCCAGCATCAGCCCGATAAATCCGCATATGGCAAGTTTTCTGTTCACGCCCTAATTGCCTTTCGCCTCATATTTCCGGTTATATTCCTCCACCGCCGCCGCGCACTGTTCCACCCCGAAAAAGGGCTCGCAGCGGGCAACAAACTGCGGCTTGTCCTCTTCAGACAATACCCGATAATAGCCTAACAAATTCCTTTTCAGATATTTGTTGTACATCGCCGATATTTTTTGCCTTTTGCTTTCATCCGTCGGCGCGGTGCGGATAACATCCTTCAGCCTTGTCATCATCTCAAAAAGCTCATCCGAAAACTTAACGCCCGACGAACTCGCCGTCCGCCGTTCTTTGATGGTATGAAAATAAGTTCCGCTGTCTGCCACCGCCATCTCATCAACAAACAAATACAGCTCCAGCGTAAAAAACGTATCTTCCCACAGCGTGCGTTCGGTCGCAAACAAGATATTGTTGCCTAAAAGAAAATCTTTTTTATAGAGTTTCGTCCACACAAAGCCGGAATATGTTTTGGCAAGGTCTAATATCTCCTTGCTGTCAACATATTCTGCCTTTTTGCCGGAAACATTCATAAAAAAGGATTTGCTCTGCCAAACGGACTGCGCGCTTTTCGTCACCGCCACATCCGCATTTTGTTTTTTCGCCGCCTTATAAAGCGCTTCGTAATAATCAGGCGATACATAATCGTCATTGTCGACAAAGCCAACATATTCGCCGCGCGCCGCTTTCAAGCCGCGGTTTCTGGCTGTTCCGATATAGGCATTTTTTTGGTGGATAACGCGAATACGCGCATCATGCGCCGCATAACGAGCCAAAATCTCGGCTGTTCCGTCGGTTGAGCCGTCATTAACGGCAATAATCTCAATATCTTTAAGAGTCTGCCGCCGCAAACTGTCCAAACAGCGTTCAATCACTTTCTCGGCATTATAAACCGGAATCACAATGCTCACCTTAACCTCTTTGGCAGGCTCGGTAATTTTCGCCTCATAAAAACGTATCCCCGGCAGCCGCAGATACATCATCACGCCCACGCCGCCTGCAATCAAAATAACGCCCGCCATGCTAATTCCGGCAATGCACAACGCCGCCTTTTCCCCCGTTTTCCGATATATCAGCCATAACAAGGCATAAACACCGGCAAACATATAAATATAACGAAGCGGACACAACTGCGGCAAAATAAAAATCACCCCGAAATATGAAAGGATAAGGCTTCCCAAAAACAATTCCGCCGCTTCCCGCCGACGCAAATATACCATCCCCGCAAACAATGCCAATTCCGCAGCCATCAGGGCATAAATAACCGTATAGCACTCTTGCCCCTCCGTATAAACCAACAACCGGCAGCAGTCAAAAACAGCCGTAACCGCGGTAGCCGCCAGCGCAAACATCAGCAAAAAGGGCTTTTCCCGGCAATAGCAATTCCACAAAGCGGCGCCCCACAGCGCAAGCATAGCGCCCCAGGCAAAAAACGAAAAATCGGTTATTTTCCCGCCCGCCATAAAATAGTTATTGCTCACAAAATAAAATCCGCCTGCAAAAGACAACAGCAGGCAAACTTTCCCGATAAAATCAAAACATTTCCGAACTGCCATATTCCCCATCCCGAAACGCTACATCACCTCAACCTCTGCCGCCTGCGCAAACGCATACATCTCCACTTGGGAAACATGATAACTTTTGGCGTTTTTAACAAACATCAGACAGCGTCTGAAATCTTTTTCGCTGGTAATATTGATTTTTTCAAAAAAGCGCTTAACCAGCATCAGCTCATGCGGCTGCTCGGCAACCGCCGGATAAACGAGCTTTCCGTTTTCAAACCGCACGCCGGACAAAACCGCATTAAACAAATCGGGGTTGTCCACCTCGCGCAGCATAATGTTGAGGTTCACAAAGTCTTCGGCACTGCGGCAGCCGTTATGTTTGCGCCCCGCCTCCAACACCTTTTGAACTTCATCGGGCGATTTAGCCTCCACCGGCATAATCTGCGCGTCCATATGTTCCACCGTTGCATAAAACAGCCCGCAAACAAGCGCCGCAGCCCCTGCCCCGATTTTAGTTTTTTTATTCCAAACAAATTTAAACATATTTAGTCCTTTCACACCATTTTCTTGAGCGTTCTGACCACGGTAATATACGCCGTTGCCGCCACAAGCGCCGCCGAAACAAACGGCAGCAGCAAAATAACCGTCCAATCGGCAAGTCCAAACGTCACGGCATTAAAAATCCCCGCCTCAATACCCTTTGCCATTGAGCCGACAATCATAATCGCCGGAATAGCAACAAGCGTTCCGGTAATGCCCGCCGCCACCGACATCTGCGTTATCTGTTTCACATAGTTAACGGCAATATATTCGTCCGTCGCGCCCATCGTATGCAAAATCGCAATAATCTCGCGGTGGACGTTAAGCCCCGTTTTCGCCGCATACACAATCGCCGCCACGCAAGCACCCGCCACTAAAACCAGCACCGTCACCGCAAGCATTTTCAAAGAGTTGATAAATTTCAACAGCCGCGACAGCCACAAGTTATGGTCGTTAATGGAAGCCTGCGCCGACACTTCCGAAAGCCGGACCGCCAGTTCTTTGTAGTCAAAGTTCTTCGCCTGCCGGATTTTCACATCCAAAAGTTTCGGAATAGGCAGCATCTCGATATCGACATTATTGCCGAGCCACGGCTCTAACAGCCCGCGCAATTCCTGGTCGCTTAACACGGTCACCTGCTCAACATCAGGATATTTCTCCATAAACGTCACCACGTTCAGCAAATCTTTGCGGCTGTCCTCATATTCCGGCAGCGGCAGCACCTGAATTGTAAAGTTGGAAACCACCTGCCGCTTGGAGTTTTCAAACATCGTGTTAATGCCCAAAACCCCCGCCAGCGTAATTGCAAACAAAAACACCGACACCGCAACAATCACGCGCAAAAACGTTTTTGAATATCCCTCGTCAATCGGCAGCTCAACGCCCCTGTCCGCTGGCGGCTTTTGCCGTTTAAGCGCCTGCACTTTCGCCTTGTCCGGCACCGGTCGTGTAATTTTATTACTCACAACACACCTCCCAAAAACAAAAAGCCGTAGGCGTTTCCATGGGTGCGATAAAGTGCGATGCTTGAGTGCAAATTCCCGACTGCGGTGTACAAAACCGGTACATAAAGGAGGGAATTTGCCTCAATGATTGTGCTTTTGCGCGCCCCCAATTACTTGACATAACTCAATTTTCCTCCTTCTAATCGTAACCTTGGATAATTATAGCGTTCCATCAGCTCGTTTGAGTGCGTGGCGATGATAACAGTCGTCCCGAGCCGGTTCAACTCGGCAAACAGTTTCATCAGTTTCACGGCAATTTCGCTGTCCACGTTTCCGGTCGGCTCGTCAGCAAGCAATATTTCAGGACGGTTAATAACCGCACGCGCAATCGCCGCCCGTTGCTTTTCACCGCCCGAAATGTCCGAACTTTTGGCATACATATTGTCGGAAAGTTCCACCCATGCAAGCAGTTCAATCACACGTTTTTTGATTTCTTTTTCTTTCATTCCGCGCAAACGCAGCGGCAAAGCCACGTTGTCAAACACGCTCAAATGCTCCAACAGCCGGAAATCCTGAAACACAACGCCGATTCGCCGCCTTAAAAACGCCAAGGTGTCGCGGTCGGTCATCGCCACATTGTTGCCAAAAACCTTCAATGTTCCCTCTGTCGGTTTTTGCGCGAGATAAAGCATTGATAAGAGGGAGGTTTTCCCCGCACCGCTTTTTCCGGTCAAAAAATGGATAGAGCCTCTGCGAAACGCAAAGTTGATATTGGAAAGCACCGGCGGATTATCCCCATACGCCAGCCCCACGTTTTTCATCTCCACAATCGGTTCAAACTGTCTTGTTTCCATTTTTCCCCGCTTTCAAGCCAAATAATAATCATTACATAAAGCAAAAAAAGATTTGATTAAATAGATTTTATGAATATACTAACAAAAAATTAACAACACCCGCTAATTCTTCTCTCCCCTTGAGGGGGGAGGTTAGGACGCGAGAATAACAAACAAAACCGCCACTTTACCCCCTCCCCCTTGAGGGGGGAGGATGGGTGGGGGTGATATAAAGGAACAATAGAAATGCTTATCAGCTGCCCCAAGTGCCACAGTATTTACGAAATTCCGGATGATTTAATCCCCCGAACCGGACAAAACTTCCGTTGTCAGGCGTGTGCAAATGTCTGGCACGCCATGCGTCAGGATGCCATCGGCTATGAAGAGCCGGAAGAAGAGGAATTGTATATTGAGCCGATTCCGGTTTCCGAACCGCCGGCGCGCAATTTTCCGGCAAATAAAAAAGAGTTTAAAGTTCCGGCAGACGGCAAATCCGGGCGCAAAACCCGCTCTTCAAAGCAAATAATTGCCGAAGAGGGCGACGAGGGCTATATTCCGCCCGCGCCGAAAGTAAAAAAGAAAAAAGAAATCACGCTCACCTCGGATATGGGCACATCGTTCACGATTTCCGCCCCTGCCGACGAACCGGAAGCCCCCGAGCCATACCTGATGACTGCCGCAGACGATGGGCTGAAAGTAAATGCCGCCGACCGCCTGCTCCCCGAGCCGGTGTTTAAAGGCTATAAAAAGACCGCGCTGCTGCTCTGGCTTTTGGCAATATTGTCGTTCGCGCTGTTTTTCCGCCGCGAAATCGTTTCTTTCTATCCTCTGGCGGAAACCTATTATAATAAGATGCGGCTCTCGGGGCAAAATAACCCGCAATATCTGCGCTTTAAGAATATTTTTGTTACCGAAACCATAGTTGATGACAAGCCTATGCTAAAAGTCGAGGCAACCATCTATAACGATTCGTTTTACACCGCGCGCGTGCCGAATGTCACCGTCAGCGGCGTTAAAGAAACATATGCCCCTGCCCGTCATCTTCTCAAAGGGCACGAGCAGACCACTGTCGAACTTTTATTGCCGTATAACCCTGAAAACGGAGCGGCAAACTTGATTTTGGGCTTTCAAAAACCCTAAATAAACTGATATGAATTGAAAAGGAGTACAAAATGTTAAGGGAAGATTTGCAAAATGCGCTTAAAGACGCGATGAAAAACAAAGATATGGGCACGGTTTCCGCCGTCCGCCTGATAATTGCCGGACAAAAAGAAAAAGACGTAGCCGCCCGCGGTGCCGGCAAAGAATGCGCCAGCGACGCCGATTTGTTGTCGATGATGCAGACAATGATTAAGCAGCGCAACGAATCCGCCAAGATTTATAAAGAGGGCAACCGACCCGAGCTTGCCGCCAAAGAAGAGGCAGAAATTGCCGTCATCGAGCGCTTTTTGCCCAAACAGATGAACGAGGAAGAAACCAAAGCCGCGATTGCCGCCGCCATCGCCAAAACCGGCGCAGCAGGAATGAAAGATATGGGCAAGGTAATGGCAGAGCTCAAATCCGCTTACGCCGGACAAATTGATATGGGTAAAGCCTCCGGCTTGATTAAAGGAATGTTATAAGCAATAAAAAGGCGAAGCCGTTGCAATGGGTGGGATAAATTGCAATGCTTGAGTGTAAATTCCCGACTGCGGTGTACAACAGGCGTACATAAGGGAGGGAATTTGCCTCAATGATTGTGATTTAGCACATCCCCCAAAAGAAAGGAAAAATATGGCAAACGACGACTTACAACGTTTTTTAGACGAAATACGCGCTCGCGTATCCGTTGTCGATGTCGTCGGCGCCAAAGTCAAGCTGACCAAAAAAGGCAGGGAATACCAAGGGCTTTGCCCGTTTCATAATGAAAAAACCCCGTCATTTACGGTCAACGAGAGCAAAGGCTTTTACCACTGTTTCGGCTGCGGCGCACACGGCGATATTGTCCGCTTTGAGATGGAAGCAAACGGGCTGCCGTT
Organism: uncultured Alphaproteobacteria bacterium; assembly: GCA_910576955.1. Lineage (GTDB taxonomy): Bacteria > Pseudomonadota > Alphaproteobacteria > RF32 > CAG-239 > CAG-267. The sequence continues at coordinate 10,484 of CAJTJB010000008.1, forward strand.
TATGGACGCGGTGCAAAAACTCGCGCATCAAGCCGGCTTGCAAATGCCGCAGTTCACGCAAAAAGACAAAGCCGAACACGAAGAAAAGAAGTCGCTCTATGAGGTGATGGAACAAGCCTGCGCCTTTTTTGAAAAAGAGCTGCGAATGCCCGCAGGCAGTGAGGGCTTAAAATATTTCACCGAAAAGCGCGGACTTTCAAAAGAGATTATCCAAAAGTTCCGCTTGGGCTATGCCCCAAACAATAACGCGCTGATGGCACTGTTAAAGTCGCAGGGCGTTGAGGAAAAAGATATGAAAGACTTGGGGCTGATTGCCATCCCCGAGGACACATCGCGCCGCCCGCATGACTTTTTCCGCAACCGCGTTATGATTCCGATAACCAATAAGCAAGGCAAAATTATCGCGTTCGGCGGCAGGGTGATGGAAAAAATCGAGCCCAAATACTTAAACTCGCCCGAAACACCGATTTTCAATAAACGCCGTAATTTGTATAATTTAGACAAGGCGCGTGAAGTGGCGTATAAAGAAAAGCAGCTGATTATCTGCGAGGGCTATATGGACGTGATAGCGCTGGACAGATACGGTTTCGGCTATGCGGTCGCTCCTTTGGGAACAGCGCTGACCGAAGAGCAAATCGCCGAAGCATGGAAAGTCGTCCCCGAGCCGATATTGTGCTTGGACGGCGATTCTCCGGGGGTAAAAGCGGCAATGCGCGCCGTGGACAGGGTTTTGCCGATATTAAAAGCCGGTTATTCGCTGCAGTTTTTGTTTTTGCCCGATAATATGGACCCGGACGAATATTTGCAGGCACACGGACACGACAGCTTTGCGGCATTGCTGAAAAAGACCCGCCCGCTCATAGATATTTTGTGGCAAAAATACACTGAAAACGAAGACAGCTCAACGCCCGAGAAAAAAGCGCTGATAGAAAAAACACTGTTGAGCGAAGTCGCCAAAATCACCGACCCGACCGTGCGGAGTTATTACGCGCAGGAAATCAAAAACCGGATATATCTGAATTTCCGCCAAACCGCGTGGCAAAAAGACGCCGCCAACCACCCCGCCCCATCACCCCAAGTCATTGCGAGGAGCGTTCCCCCTTTCGCGAGTCATTGCGAGGAGCAAAGCAACGCGGCAATCTCCCCTTATTCACGCGTCATTGCGAGGAGCGACAGCGACGCGGCAATCTCAAACAGCAGAAATTCCCACTATCCTCAAGTTTCCCTCCCCCCTCGGAGGGGGAGGTTAGGAGAGGGGGAAAACAAACCATCCTACTTCTCCCGCAACCGCAACGCCCGCCCTGCCCTGAACCACACCATTGCCGCCTCGCCCGAAACCCTGCGCCAAAGTGCAAACGCCGAGCAGGATAAAAACATTTCGTTTATCATTGCCGCCATGCTGATATATCCGGAGCTGATAGACGACTACGAAGAGCAGATATATTATGATGATATTAAAAACGACGGATTAAAACAGTTGCTGCAGCAGATGGCGGATATCTGCCACGAGGCAGAAACGCCCCTGACCGGCGACGAACTCTGCGAAAAACTGTTAAAGCAAGCCCCGAACTCACCTGTAAAAACTCTGTGGGAGCTGGGAATGCTCAAAAAACAAAATCCGTTTATCAATGACTTACGCAAAAATGTTGAGAAATCGCTTTCAGAAATGAAACTGCGGGGCATGGAGGAAGAAATCAAAAAGCTGACCGCCGAAGTCTGCCAAAACTTCAACGAAGAAACCTACCTCCGCCTGACAGAGCTAAAAAAAGAGCGCGACGCCATCCTCGCCGCCGCCGCCGAACCGGAAAATTAATCCCAACCAAAGAAGAAAACATAATCTCCCCATCCCCTATCCCCTTCCTCCGCGGGAAGGGGAATCCCTTGCAGCAAACATCTCCTCCTCAAGCGTCCCTCTCACTTGAGGGGGCTCGCTCTTTAAATCTCCTCCCCCCTCGGAGGGGGAGGTAAGGGAGAGGGGGAAACAATCCATCCTTATCGTCATTGCGAGTGCAGCCGTAAGGCACAAGCGCGTGGCAATCCATAAACCAGTGCGACAGCACACTTTATTATATATACTCTCTTGAGATTGCCACGGGCTAACACCCTCGCAATGACTCTGAAAAGTGGGAAAATTGCCGCATCGCTGCATCTCCTCGCAATGACGCAAAAAAATGCAAAATTTCAAACTCCGTTCGTGGCACAATAAAGGCGAAAAATTTAAGATGGATAGATATGAAGTCACAAAGTCCAAAAAATTTACTCCGTTCGTGGCACAAGAAAAATGCGGAATTTTCAGTATAATGTCGTGTTCTACGAGAAAAATTTTGTGAGTGAACCCCAAATGTCCCCCAAAGGAGGGGAGCGTACATAAACGTACGTGACCCGACTGAAGAGGGGCTTCCATTCGGGAGCTCAATCGCAAAATTTTTCCGTAGAACACGATATTATTGGTCGAGGAAAGAACGAAGTCGCTTACTCCTGCTCGGATGTTTGAGCTTACGCAGAGCTTTCGCCTCAATCTGGCGGATACGTTCACGCGTCACGTTAAACTGCTGACCGACTTCCTCAAGCGTGTGGTCGGTGTTCATCCCGATACCGAAACGCATACGGAGCACGCGCTCTTCACGCGGCGTTAAAGAAGAAAGAATGCGCGTGCAAGTCTCTTTCAGGTTCGAATGCACAGCGGAATCAATCGGCTGCAATGCGTTTTCGTCGGCAATAAAATCGCCCAGAGAGGAATCTTCTTCGTCACCCACCGGCGCTTCAAGGCTCACCGGCTCTTTGGCAATTTTCATAACCTTGCGGATTTTATCAACCGGCATCGAGAGGCGTTTAGCCAGCTCCTCCGGTATCGGCTCGCGCCCCATCTCGAGCATCATCTGGCGGGAAGTGCGCACAAGTTTGTTAATTGTTTCAATCATATGCACCGGAATACGGATAGTCCGCGCTTGGTCGGCAATCGAGCGGGTAATCGCCTGACGAATCCACCATGTCGCATAGGTCGAAAATTTGTAGCCGCGGCGATATTCGAATTTGTCAACCGCTTTCATCAAGCCGATATTGCCCTCTTGGATAAGGTCAAGGAACTGCATACCGCGGTTGGTGTATTTTTTGGAGATGGAAATAACCAAGCGCAAATTCGCCTCAATCATTTCCTTTTTGGCACGTTCTGCCTCGCGCTCGCCGCGTTTGATGGTATCCACCATTTTGCGATATTCGGAAATCGGCAAACCGCACTCGCGGCTCATTTCCGCCAGCTGATTGCGCAGCTCGACAATTTCATCGCGGTTTTCGTTCACAAAGCGGTTCCAGTGCTTGTCTTTCATTGCCTCAAGCTTTTCAATCCAGTGCGGGTCAAGCTCGGAATGCTGATAAACCTCAAGAAATTCCTCACGTTTCACGCGGCAGCCGAGCGCCAAACGCATCAGCTTGCCCTCAACACCCATCAAGCGGCGGTTCAGCTCGTTCAGCTGTTCCACAAGCTCTTCAACGCGCGCCGAGTTCAGGTGAATGGAGCTCATAAGTTCAATCAGCTCTTTTTTGATATTGATATATTTCTTTTCCAAAGATGTCTGCGCCTTGCGTCCGGCAAGAATCGCTTTCATGCGCTGTGCCTGAATCCGGCTCAATTCGTCATAGTAGCTGGAGATTTTGTTTAAGATATCCAGCACCGGCTCAAACAAAGCGGCTTCCATAGCGCTGATGGATGTTGCGGCATGGCTGCCGTCGTCGTCATCGTCATCAAGTTCGCCGCCCTCTTCGCCGGATAATCCGTCTTCGCTTTCCATATCGTCTTCGGGCTCGTCATCAACCGCCCCGTCAAACTCAATATCCGTTTCCAAATCGTCATCAATCTCATCGAGATTTTTCTCTGCCAAATCTTTTTCGACATCAGCCAAATCATCTTCGGGCGCGGTTTCGTCATCATAAACAATCGCCGCTGCATCCACGCCATACATCATCTCAAGGTCAATGATATTGCGCAGCTGCATTGTTCCCTCAACCAGCTCGTCACGCCATTTTGAAATAGCTTTCAAGGTCATGGGGTTTTCGCAAAGCCCGCCAATCATCACCGTCTTTCCGGCTTCGATACGTTTGGCGATAGCAATTTCGCCCTCGCGTGAAAGCAATTCCACCGTTCCCATCTCTTTAAGATACATCCTGACCGGATCATCGGAGCGCATCAGTTCTTTGCCGTCAAAGTTACCGCCCTGCTCGTCGTCTTCCATCATTTCATCAGCGGCGGCTTCTTGCGATTCGCCCTCGTCATCTTCATAATCATCGGTTTCATCCGCCGAGATAATGCTGATTTCCATATCTGAAATCGCCGCCATAATATCCTCGATTTGGTCAGAGGTTTCTTTTTCCGAAGGCAGCGCCTGATTTAATTCTTCAATCGTGATATAACCCTGTTCTTTGCCCTTGGCAATAAGCTTTTTGAGGGCGCCGCCGAATGAATCCAACAGCGGAGCATCAGAGCTTTGGTATTCTTCTTTATCTATATCAGACATTTCGTTCCTTAAAATCGATTTTATGCGCCAAAAGCGCCATCATAAAAAATAGGTTTGCAAACGTTAATAGAGATAATCTTTTCCGCTGTGGTTGTCAAGTATTTTTTACGATTTTTTATGCCCCGTTCAGATTATCCCTCCTCCGCGGAAAGGGGAATTCCATCCCCCCCTCTTTTTTATCCCAACAAGTTGGGCGTCATCCCGCGAATAGCATTCCCCCTCTTTTTTATCCCAACAAGTTGGGCGTCATCCCTCTCGGGCTGCCTGCTTTGCAGCCCGAGTCAAGGGATCTCCAGCGGTTTAAACCTCCTCCCCCCAGCGCGGAGGCGGTAAGGGTGGGGGTGACGGCACTCTATTCCCCAAAAAACAAAAAAAGCCTCGTCTTTTTCACAAAAGAGGAGGCTCAAATTATAAAGTATATTCGGATGCCTTATTCTCACAAATAAAGAACAAATAAATTACAAAAACTGTTTTCGAAGCGTAAATATTCTTTCAAAGTTATAACATAAAAAAAATTTTCATGATATTAAATCAAAAAAACGTTCCAATGGTAAAAAAAAGGTTTCGTAAGCTATCCTATATAATAAAGCATTTTCCACAAAAAAATATGATAATTATAAGTAATTGCCCTTAACAATACACTCATATATTTTTTTGTCAACACTTTTTTTAAACGTCCTCCCACGGGCAACGCCCTCTTCTTTTACCCCAACAAGTTGGGCGTCATCCCTCGACTCGCATTTTCCTTTTTAAACGTCATCCCTCGGCGAGCAAAGCGAGCCGTCATGGGATCTTCCGCAACAAGGGCACGCCATACTCTCCCGAGATCGCTTGACCTCACTAACGTTCGGAGCGATGACACTGAAAATATGTCTTACCACGGGTCGCTGTATTTCATGCTCGGGTCATTCAGCCGCTTCGAATATCCCTCGGGTTTAACGGCATTTTTATCGCCTAATTTACGATATTCATTCAGCTGGTCAATATCATCAACCATCGTGCTCCAACCGTTGTTTTTAAAAGATTTTCTATCAAAGTAGCAATAAACGGTCGCGTGTCCCTCAATGGAGTTCGTTGCCACAGGGAACAAGTTCCATACCCAATCGCCGGGAACATCAAACGGATACTCAATGTCGTCATCATCTTCATTAAATCCGTCCGGTGCATTCTGTGATAAAATACCATCAGAACCCAATCCGCTATCCCCATAACCGATATATTGGCTTTTATCATAAATAAATCCCATTCTGGCTTTCCACCCGCTCGGCGAGTCTTTGCTGCCGCCACTCAACGCCAACGGCTCCAAAGCAGTCTTCAAATAAGTATTTTGTTGGAAATACAGCGGTTCGGGAACATAACCGGGTTCGGCATTGCTGCTTCCGCTCGCACCGTTCGGATTATAATACCATGCTTTGCCGCCCTTATGTTCCATCGTCGATTTGGAATCTTTCGTATAGTCCGACTCGTTTTCATGAATAGCCTCATAACCGTAAAACCATCCTTGTGTCCGGTGGAGGTAAAGATCTTCAGGGTCAAATGTCGTTCCGGCAGTGTTTTTATACGCCTTGTTCTGCTCCAAAGCAATACTTTTTACGACTTTCGGATATGAGAAACTGCCGGTAGTCGTAGCTTGTGACAAAATATCCGCCTGACGCGACCCTTTGGGGTTAATAACAAAGGCATTCGTTCCACGCCCATGAGGACGTACATCTGCTTTAACCATATCGCCCGCCTGCGCCATCTCGAAAGAAGTCGGCATAATCGTTGCCATATTTTTATATCCCGGAGGGCAAATAGCATACGGCAAGATACCGACATACGGGTCAGCCCATGCGATTTTATCACTAACCGTCGGCTGTTTGCAGTTTTTGCCGCAACTCCAACTGATACGCTTTGTTCCGCCCTCAACATAGTCGTTAGAAACGTTATACACGCCCTTAAGCACATAGTCCGGCAAGATGTCGCTCAAACGCGCCCCGCCGCGGGTGGTGAGTTTAATATCATGCATCACCGAAGTATACGCCGGGTTCACCATATATTGGTCATAGTGCCCGTCGCTGGTTTGCCCCGGAGCAAGCGGAATATCATCCACCTGTGCGTTAGAAACAAACCGGTTCGCCTTGATATAGCCAAAGCCCTCGTCTGCTGCCGTAGATGCGCCGTCGGTGCTCTGTTCCAGTTCGATTGCGCCGCGGCGGACATAAACCGATGCGCGCTCCGTCGGGTCTTTACCGCTATTGGCATCCACAGACGAGCTGCCGTCAACATCATATGCGTTCACCTCAAACATCGCCAACGTATCGCCGCCCTGTGTAATAAACGAACTCGACGTTGCGCCGTTGCGCGCCATCACGCGTACAAACTGCGGGTCAATCTCAAATGTCGCATGCGGTTCGTTCGGTTTGCCTGCCTTAAGCTCGGCATTGTGCGTTGCCGCGTGGAACACATCGTTTCCGGTCACATGGAAAGAGCCGTTAACGGTCACATTCGCGCTGTCCGTCATACTGGAAGATTCCATATTCGGACGCACATGCAAAATATTTTCCGAAGAATTGTTCTGCACTTTAAAATCGACAAACCGTGTGTGGATTTCCCGTCCGTCTGCATAAAGCATAGCCGCCTCCGGTCCGGTGCCCTCAATTTCATTTCCGTGTTCGTCTTTGCCGTGAACTTCCGCCGTCTGCAATGTAAACTGTCCGGCGTGCATTTCTATCTCATTGCCGTATGCATGCCCGTCACGCGCATCTTCATCTCGCCACGAATGCCCCTTAAACAGCATTGCGCCTTTTTGAATATCAACCGCCACCGAGCTGTCCACGGCATTGCTGGAAGTATAAATCTCTGCCAGATTTTTGCCCTCAACAAAGGCACGGGTCGAATCGCCGCCCACAAAGTTTATCGGCTCGGGCAGCCCGCTGGAATATTTGTCCGTATAACCGAATTTGGCAACGCCGTCTTCCAAACGCGCCATAGCGCCTAACGAATCGCCCATATACACGCGGTCTTCATCCGCCAAAAATCTCGTATATTCCGCATGCACGCCGCCCACAGCCGAACTGCCCGACGACGTATTGCTCGCCGCCTGCGCCCGGTTATGGATAACCACGCCATCGTCATAAGCATTCAGCCAGCCTCTGCGCGGCGTATTTTTATATTCGGCAAAACTGCTGAACCCGGCATGCAGCTCTTTAAAGCCGGAACTGTTAAACCAAGCGTCGTTGGCAAACAGCAAATCGTCTACCCAGGCCGAGCCGGCAACGCCCAATTCCCAATGGTCGCGATGAAACGGCGTACCATCAATCTCGGAGCTCATCTCGCTTGCAATGCCAATATACGTTTTGCCTAAAATATCCGTATATTTAGCCGCCAACACCGCGCCGTTTTTCAAGAGGTTTCCTTTGCCCTCAACACCGGCATATTTGTCAACAACCGCGCTGCCGCCCTCATTACCCAGCGTAAGCTCGCCCTCATAAGCACGAATAGCCCCGTTGCGCAGTGAGGTTACCGAACTGTTGGCATAAATCATATTTTCCGCATAACTGCTGCCACCCACCGAAAAGTGTCTGCCGTGTCCTGTTCCCGAAGAGCCGCGCAAAATATCAACATACGCGCTGTTGTCAATACCGCCTGCCGTCATCCAATCGCCGCCCTTGCCAGCAAAAAGCTGTCCGCCCGCGGCATTAATGTTGGTATTTGCCAAAAGTTCGCCCGATTCGCTCGAAGAACTCTCGCCGCCGTTAATCCATACGTTTCCGCCCCATTCGTTAATACGGGTAATTGCCGCATCGCTCTTAACGCTGTTAATGGCAACCACGCCCTGATTAACCACGCCGCCGCTTTCATACGCAGCAATCAAATGCCCCGTATCTTCAGTAAAGCTTGAACCGCCCACCAAAAAGGCTTTCGTACCGACAGGCTTTCCGTCAAATTGTTCAACCACGCGCACCATACCGTTCATCATCGAAACATACGCGCTGTCAACCTCGTTGCTGGCCGACAACACCGTCAAATTCAGCTTGTCTTCACTGCCGTCCCAAAATTCATCTTTGGTGCTGTCATCCAAATTCAGACGCGTAAACTGCATCAGGTCATACCCTTTGCGGTCATAAGCCCCGCCGTTTGTGCTGTCATAATTGGTATGCAACAGCTTAAACCGGTCGCTCAATGCCGCAAAGTTACCGTAAATCCACGCCGCACCGGTGTTTGCCCCATAGTTTTTAGCGCCGCTGCCGCTCACGCCGGAAGCCTTTTGCGGTTCATTGCGGAATCGCTTGTCCGGCTTACCGATATACAAATCCGCCACATCCGGATCGCAATGTTTCACGCCGCTTGATTGTCCGTATATATAGTTTGCCGAGCAATCGGTGTTTAAGGTCATTTTCCGCACGTTAAAAATTGAAAAATATTCATAAGATTCCGTACTGTTCAAAGAAGAATCTACCGCGTTGCCGCCCAAATACAGGTCTGTCACCATCGTGTTATGGTAAAATTCCTCCAGCGTAGACGGCGGAACACGATATAAATAAGTATCCGTATCGTCCATACGGGTAATAATCGGCTCGTTATTGGTCAACACCAGCGAATTTTCGGTCAACAAATCTCTCGGCAAATCAAATTCATCAATCATCGCGCTGTTCAGCATCCATGCGCCGCCGGTTCCTTCCACCAGCGTCGAAGCCTCTTTCACAAAACCGCCGTTTGCGCCCACCAACGAAGCCAGTCTGGCTGTTCTCATCTTGCCGATACTGCCGTTTGCGCCCTGTGCCGGATAAATAATATAAAAGACGACGCTGCCGTCTTCCGCCACAGCAAAAACGCGCGGCTCGCCGAAGTTTCTGATTTCATCGGGCTTAAAGCCGTTCGGCACAACGCTGGAATACCCCACCGTAATATATTTATCCAAGTGGTCAGGCTGGCTGGAACAGCTGTCTTCGCGGCAGATTTCAATCACGGTCGTGGAATCCGGCGTAAAATTACGAAACTGCGTGGTATTATTGCGCACAAACGTTTCAATAATCTGGCTCATCGTACGCGCCTGCGAGGCAACGTTAATGTCTTGAATTTCCTGCAGCCGCTCCGCCGATTTTTTATAAAGAGTCGGTGTCACAATCGCAATCAGCCCCAGCATGGCAATCGCTTCAACCATAAGCGTACCGTGCTGTTCCGATTTATTTTTGCCTTTTCTAAAAAACATATCCGTTCTCCTTATCTTTCAGCCTCTTAAAGCATTTGAATTTTTAATAAGCAGCCATGCTCGCAAAAATTTTTGTTTTTTCCGGTGGCGTCAGTGAAAAAATCTTTTGTAAAAACTTTCTTTGGCATCGTCCAAGACGTGCGGTTCATAAGCGCTGTCGGATACGCCACGTCAACCGCGCCTTTGTGGTCTTCCAAATATTTTTCCCGGTCTTTGCGATAAACTGGAATCATACGGATTTTGCCGACAAACTCCCATGCCTTGCTATGTTCGCTCCATGTGACCACGCCCATATTGCTGCGATACGATTCTTTGCTGAAAGTCCACATAAAATCCGGACTGACCGAATTTGTCAGCCGGTTAAGCCAGCGTGCGTCCAGCTTTCTGTAAGAAACCAAATAAGCCGTAGCATTTTCTCCGCAGCACGTTCCCGTTACCGCACCGGCATCTTCGGGCGAGGTGCATTTGGGGTTAACGTCCGTTTCGTCAATTTCTTTATCCGGGCATAAAATTTTGCTGACCATCATATCCGACGAATAGAGAAAACGCCCCGGGCGCAAAACATTTTCGCCGCCGGCAATATCTTCTCCCATAAGTCCTTTTTTGCGCACCGGAACATCAACCGTATCAGTCCCCTGCCGATATTCAAACACCACATTTTTTTCATTTTCTTCGTTAGAATCTTTGGCATAGATTAAATCGTCCGGCTGCACCCAAGCCATCCCCGGAATATTTCCGCTTTGCAGGCTGACAAGCAGGTTTCGAACGGCATTATGTTGGTGAACAAATCTAAATGCAACCGCCGCAGCTTTTTTATGCGCCACATCCCGATCATAATCAGGGCGTATTGATAAATTATACCCGTAAATAGCCGACATATACGTCGCAAGCAGCATTAACAAATACATAAAAAACTCCGGTCACATACATATATATGGGGGAAGTATACACTATTTTTTCTTAAAAATCAATAAAAATCCGCTTTTTTACCCCAAAATAAATTACATCTTTCCCCTAAATTTTCCGCTATATTCCTCCGTTTTTTCTTTCGCAAGCCACAACAAAGAGATACTTCATTTTATCGCACGCCTTTACCGACACTTTTCTCTCTTTATGCATCATCCCTCGAATCGTTGCAGGTGGCGCTGCCACTCAAGGGATCTCGTGCAACAAGCACCTCCCCTTCCGCTCAAGCGTCCCTCCCCTTGAGGGGGGAGGACAGGAGGGGGTGACACACCCCATCCATTAAAATCCATCCACACCCTGCCCTTTGCACTTGCCAAAATCAAAACAGCCGCTTATATTATCGGCAAACATCAAAATGGAGAAGACAATGCAAAAAGCGCCGAAATCTTTAGCCGAAACCACAATCAGACTGCTCGGAGACCGTTGGAAAGTGCAGATAATCGAATGCCTGATGGACGGCACCAAACGCTTTGGCGAGCTGCGCAAAGAGCTTGGCGATATCACGCAGAAAGTTTTAACCGCCAACCTGCGTATGCTTGAAGAAAACGGCATTTTAATCCGCCACGTTTACGCGCAAATTCCCCCGCGTGTCGACTACACGCTGACCAACATCGGCTATAATTTAAAACCGGTCATCGACTCAATGGTCGCCTGGGCAGAGGAATACCGCGAAACATTGCTCACCAACCTCAACGACACCATCGAACAAAGCAAAACAACTTTAGAAAATAGATTCAATCAGTTAAAAGAAAATTTTTAAGTTTTAGATTAAGAAACAGAGTAATTTATTACAGCTACCGCTGACCATCACCCTCACCTACCCTCTCCCCTCAAGGGAGAGGAAATCCTTGCGATACATATCTCCGCCCCCCTTGGCGGAGCTCGCTCTTTGAATCTCCTCCCCCTTGGCGGGGGAGGTAAGGGAGAGGGGGACAACATAAAGCTATCAAAATAAAGCACGCTCATTAAAAATCACACTCTCTCCAAACTGCAGCCCTATTCGTTGCAAATGCGCTGACATTTTCAATCAGAAAATAAACTTCCCCATCCCCTACCCCCTTCCTCCAAGGGAAGGGGAAACCCTTGCGGCAAATATCTCCTCCTTGGCGGAGCTCGCTCTTTGAATCTCCTCCCCCTTGGCGGGGGAGGTAAGGGAGAGGGGGAGAACATCTCATCCTTTCCATACTCTTAAAAGATTGCCACGTCGCTAACGCTCCTCGCAATGACTCATAAAAAGCAAAAAAATCACACTCGCGGCTGTTGTAGCGCCAAGGCGGGAAATTTTGCAACCTCTCCAAAGACACACTCGCGGCTGTTGTAGTGGAAAAATGGGATAAATTGCGGTGCTATCGTCAAATGTCCGCAAACAAACCGGAGCGTACATTGAGGTACGTGACTGCCCTGCAGAGTGGCTTCCATCTGCGAGCTAGTTCACAAAATTTACCCCTTGGCGAGGTAAGAGGAGAGAAAGAGGTCAATCTCCCCGTCAAGCACCGCCCTGTCATCAGAGGTTTCAACGTTGGTGCGGAGGTCTTTAACCATTTTGTAGGGCTGTAAAACGTAGGAGCGGATTTGATAGCCCCAGCCGTTGTCGCCCTGCTCTTCCCATTTTTGCTCGGCGGCAGCGTCTTTTTTGCGCTGTTCGATTTCATAGAGTTTAGCTTGGAGCATTTTCATCGCTTGGTCGCGGTTGGCAAATTGCGAACGCTCGGTCTGGCAGGAAACGACCACGCCGGAGGGAATGTGGGTCAGACGCACAGCCGATTCGGTCTTGTTGACGTGCTGCCCGCCCGCACCGGAAGAACGATAGGTGTCCATTTTGATATCGGCGGGGTTGATGTCAATGTTGATGTCGTCGTTCACCACCGGATAAACAGTAATCGAAGCAAAGCTGGTATGCCGCCGCGCGTTGCTGTCAAACGGGGAGATGCGCACCAAACGATGAACGCCGCTTTCCCCCTTGAGCCAGCCATAAGCATTTAAGCCCGAGATTTTGATGGTTGCAGATTTCAGCCCCGCCACATCGCCCTCGGTTTCCTCGACATAGCTGACTTTATATTTATGCTTTTCCGCCCAGCGTGAATACATCCGGAGCAACATCTCCGCCCAGTCTTGCGCCTCGGTACCACCCGAACCGGCGTGCACTTCAAGGTAAGTATCGTTCTTGTCAAACTCGCCGGAAAGCAGAGAAAGCAGCTCGCGCTGTTTGGCAGCGGCTTTAAGCTCTTGCAAATGCGCAAACAAATCCGCAAGCATAGCCTCGTCTTCTTCCGCCTCGGCAAGTTCAACCATTTCGGCAGAATTGGCAACATCGGCTTGTAAATCTTCATAAAAAGCCAGATTATCGTCAAGCGTATTTTTCTCGGCAGTGAGTTTGAGCGCCTGTTCCTGATTATCCCAAAGTTTCGGGTCAGCGGTCAAAACCGCCAGTTCTTCCTGCCGGAGTTTCGCGTTGTCGTAGTCAAAGAAACCTCCGGAGAATAAGCGCACTGTCTTTAATCTCGTTAATTAAATTATAAAATTCCGCCCGCATCAAACAAACTCCATTAATTTAAATACTTTATTTTCAACTATTCAAAGCCAACCTTTTTATAGTGAGTCATTGCGAGGCTTGCATACAAGCCGTGGCAATCTCAAGCAGCAAGATTTTTTCTCTTCCGCCGCAGTCAAAGTCCGTCCCAACAAGTTGGGCGCTGCCACTCTCATAACCAAAATTCTCCCGTTTGTAAAGTATTTTTTAATCATCTTGCCGTATTTTAAACACAATAGAACAAAGGAGAAGATATGCCAACCCCGCTCAAACTCGACCGCGTCGTCCATTCCAAACATTACCGCGAACGCACCGAACCGATAAAATATATCATCCTGCATTGCTACGCCGGCACCCCGCAAGAGCAACTCGAGCGTATGGATAATCTGGGCGTGAGCGTGCATTATATTATCGGTCGCGACAATACGACCACCGAAGTCCTGCCCCCGTCGCTGGTTGCGTATCATGCCGGCGCCAGCCGCTGGCAAAACAGCGAGGGAAAGTCATTAAACGACTGCTCCATCGGCATTGAAATCGAAACCAAGACCCTCGGGCAATCTCCGACAGATTATCAGGTCGGCGTGATGAAAAAGCTATACAGCCTGCTGACCGTCCTCTGCCTCAAATATAAGATACGCCGTGAAAACATCCTCGGGCATTCCGACATTGCCCCAACGCGCAAGCCGGACCCCGGCGCGGGCTTTCCGTGGAAAAAGCTGTATCAATATAATCTCGGCATCTGGTATAACCTGCGCTGTCTGGATAAAGAAACCGATGAAAGCAAGCTGTTGCAAAACATCGGCTACGACACAACCAGCCTCATCGCCGCGCGCTATGCGTTTTGCCGACGCTACCTGCCGGAAGAAATTTTTGTCGAAGAGGACATTCATAAGCTGCTTGAAACGCCCTACCCCGCCGATTTCACCCCGCAAAATGCCGCAAAGTATATGCGCCTCCTCCGCGCCGTTTCCTTTTCTTTCACCGAGGAGCGCCGCAAATCTTACTGGTATCTCGAAAAATAAGCCCCGCGCACTTTTTTTTACTTGACAAAAAAATCATATCGGCTACACTTTAGCCATTAAAATCTTTTTTTGTAAATTATCATCTGAATTATAAACTAATAAAGCCCACTGAGTAAAGTAGGTGGCATATAGTTATGAAATTAAAAAATCTCAACGAGGAACTGGAATTCATCCGTTCCGCATCGGAAAAAGAACTGGCAGCGTATGTCAAAACAGCGCATTTCTCCCATGTGACAGCCGAAAAAGAGCTCATCAAACGCGGCGTAACCGCAGCCATAGAAGGATATATGCTTCAACACGGCTATCTTTCCGGCGCCCGCATTGCCATTTTCCGCAGCAACCAACTGAAGTGGATAAACCTGCTTTTGGTGTGCGAAAACGGCAAAACCGAAGTCCTCGAAGAGTTTTTTGCATATGGCAACTATCTTTTCATCTGGGCTTTGGTGCATAACGAGGGTTATTTTGATAACATCAAAGAGGTTTTTCCCGAGCAACATCTGCTTGAAGAGAAAAACTACGATGCCCTGCGGACAATCGGCAACGATTTCGGCTTAACGCCGTTTGCAAAGCTTGAGCTTATTCACCGCAACATCCCCGGGATGACGCGTTGGCTAATCGCAAGCAGCCGCTTAAACGAGCGGGAGAAAACAGCGGTTATGGAATATGCCGACTGGGACGATGTGAACTTTCTGATTGACTGCGAGCGCAAAGCGGAGAGAAAACGTATGTATGAGGAGATGAAACTCATCCGTTTTTCCCACAGCAACAAGCTCGAAAGGCACATCATCAGCAACCGGTTTTCTAAAAATGCCGAGCAGTTTTTCTTCGCGCACGGCGAGTTTGCGCTTGTTGTCAGCTACATCAAGCACTACGGCATCAAAGATATGCACGAGGTCATCTTAAGCCGCGCCAGCCCGAAAGAGATATTAGGTTATCTCTCAAAAAACCGGCTCTGCGAAAAAGGCGAAAGACTGCTGTTAAACCGGCGCAAGCACCGCGAAATCAAGGCTTACATCAAAGAGCATTATTTCTCGGAAGAAAACGAGCCGCGTTTCATTCAGCGCGGGCGGCATAATGAGATTATGCTCTACATAGCGCGCCACAGTTTGTGTGACACGGCGCAGTTAGAGCTGATATATCGGCGCAACAGTGCCGAAATCGAATATTATGTCAGCCGCTACCCGCTGGCGAACGTCGCCGAAACCGCGCTATTGAAATGTGCCACCCCGGAAACAATACGGATATGGCAAGAAAACATACCGTATTACAACCAACAAACCACATAGTTATTTGTAAATAGTAAAGCAGGCCGTCCGTGAGGATAGCCTGTTTTTTTTATGCCCAGCCCATTTTTTATCCCAACAAGTTAAGCGTCATCCCTCTCGCTCTTTTTAAACGTCATCCCTCTCGGGCTGCCTGCTTTGCAGCCCGAGTCAAGGGATCTCCCGCAACAAGGAAATATTCCTCCCCATCCCCTATCCCCTTCATCCGCCTCCCACGCGCGTCATTGCGAGGTAAGCCATAAGGCAATAACCGAAGCAATCCATAAACCGGTGACGCAGTCACTCAATCCCTGCCATACTCTCTTGAGATTGCCACGTCACTCCGTTCCTCGCAATGACTTGCATAATAATATTTGTTTTCAACAAAATTGTTTAATAGAGCCACAAAAAACGGATAAAGCCAAAGCCTTACCCGTTTTCTTACAATCATACGACGATATACTCATCAAAATCTTCATCGCGCCACGGCATAATATTGCGGAGCACGCGGACAAAATAGCTTGTACCGAAAAAAATAAATGCGCAAGCATAAAACGTCACGAAAATCATCGCAATCGGCTTCCAGATTTCGCCGGCACAAAAACCGACAAAGACATACAAAGCGCCAATTACCAAAAAAGAGAACATTCCGCAGATGCCGCTGACCGCCAACACATTTGCTTTTTCCTCTTTTTCAGCCGCATACAAGGCGTTGCCCAAGCCGGAAACGAACGCCGCGGCAAGATTAAGCCACCAGATAGTTCCAAGCGTTTGAAACATCTCTGCCCGCGAAACGTAATTAACCACGCCCTTGCCGAAGAGATAAACATTAAACGCCAACACAGCCAAAACGGCAAGAGCACACAACAGCGCCCCTGCATTGCGCAATTTGAGTAAAAGTTGTTTCATAAATTTATATATTAAGGGTTAAACAATATCAGGGCCATAAAAATCCGGTATAAATTAAAGCCTTAAGATATAAAGCCGCACCGAATAATAAACAAATGCTTACATAACTGCGCAAAACGATACCACCTCCCGCGCAATTATGCAAGCATTATTTTTCCGCCTTTTCTCCAACGAGTAAGAAAGAGGGGGACAACATTATATCCCTATCCCCGAATTTCCAAACCGGACACCATCTTCGTCAGCACCTCATATGCAAGCTTTGCCGAACCGGAACGCAAATTGTCCGCAACCGTCCAAAAACTGATACCGTTCTCGACCGACACATCCTGCCGCACGCGTGAAACATACACACTGTCTTCGCCCTGCACGTCATCCACGCTCACATAGCCCGCATCAACCGTCTTGTCAAACACCACCACATTTTTAACCGTCTGCATAGAGGAACGCACCGCCGTTGCATCAACCTCGTCGGCAAAAGTCGCGTTCACAAACGCCGCATCGCCGATAAACGTCGGCACAAACGCGCAGTTTGCGTGCACTTTAATATCCGAGTGAAGCACCTTTTTAATCTCGGCGTTAATTGCCCACTCAAGAGAGGTTTCCTCGCCGATAAACTCGCCCACCTGCGGCAACACGTTAAACGCAATCTGCTTTTTAAACACCGTCTGATTATCGGCAAGCGATTCGTTTAAGAATATCTTGCGCGCCTGCGAAAACAGTTCGTCCATCGCCTGATGCCCGTAATATGAGGCGGAATTAAACATCGTAACCACCAGCCGTTCAAGCTTGTGGTTTTTAATCGTATCCGCAAGCGGCAGCAAAATCTGATACACCGCCGACGACGGCACGCCCGCGGCTTTAACGTTGCCGGACAAAAGCTCGCCGTTAATCTCGGGGATAACGAGCGGCACATCTGCCTCGGTAAAAGTCGCGCCGGACAAATCCACCACTTTGCAGCCGGCATTGATAGCTTTTTTGATATAGCGCCGCCCGATTTCCTTGGTGGTCGCAAACACGGCGGCATCAACTTTTTTGAAGTCAAATTCATCAAGCGAATACACATCGAGTTCGTCATCTTCGCCGTAAGAAACAATCGTACCGAGCGGAGATTTCGCCTCCAGCGCGAACACATCGTCTGCCATAAAGCCGTTTTCGTTCAACAGGTTTAAAAACTCGCGCCCTGCGCTTTCTTTAACGCCGGCAACCGCCACCTTAACCATTACGCTATCCTTTCCAAAAATTCATACAATTTGCCATTAATTTGCCCCTTAAAATTTAATTTTTCAAGCAAAAAGATAAAAAAAAGCCGAAACCTTGACACCCGCCCCAAAACCTGCTATACTACCACCTAACAACAAACCATCCTTATACCTCCCCTCCCCCTTGAGGGGGGAGGATGGGAGAGGGTGACAACAATCCATCCTTATCTCTCCTCCCCCTTGGCAAGTGAGGATGGGAGAGGGTGACAATATAAAGCAACTTTAACGAGTCATTGCGAGAAGGCGACAGCCGACGAAGCAATCGCCCTCTTCCCGCCGCAGCCAAATCGTTGCAGGTGCCGCTGGCACTCATTGCGAGAAGCGAAGCGACGAAGCAATCTCAACCAACAGGAGCAAAGCAAATGTTCATCGCCATAACCACCCCGCAAAACCCGCTCCGCCTAGAAAACACCCTCCGCCCCTACAAACGCGGCGAAAAGCCCTTTACCCCCGAAGTCGCCACCCAAATCCTCCAATCCACGAACCACAAAAAGAACATCTATGACACGCTCGAGCTTATCGCCTCCCTCCCCAAAGAAGAGCAAGCACAATATAAAGACATCATCCTTGCCGCATTCGACCATCGCGAACAACCAGCCGACAACCTCCTCCTCGGCAAAAAGCTTGCCGCCTCCAACGGTTTTGAATACGAGCTGAACGCTATCCTCACCCACGACCCGTTGCTGGATATGACAGACGGCGTCATTTATGCCTCCGCCCCGCATACCATCACGGCTTACATCAATGCCAAAGAAACGCCCGACCTTGCCGAATATCCGAAAGACGCCACGCTGTATTGCACCAACAGCAAAGTGGAGTTATCCCACATGGACCTCGCAAAATTTGCCGCCCTTAAGTTCAAAGCGGGCGCAAATGTCCAAATGTTCAACTGTCAAAACTTCCCTGCGGATTTAGATTTTTCGACATGTAATGAGATAGATTTATCTTACACCGACCTCGCAGCGGTCAAAACGCTGAAATTCAAAGCGGGCTCTGAAGTCAATTTATACGGCTGCCAAAATCCTCCTGCGGATTTAGACGTTTCCATGTGCAGCAAAGCAAATTTAGGCAACATCGACTTTGCGCGGGTCAATTCCCTCAAGTTTAAAGAGGGCGCGGCGATAAAATTATACGGCAGTCAAAATCTCCCCGCGGATACAGATTTTTCGCCCTGCCAAAAAGTCTGTTTATTTAAAACCGACCTTTCTAATCTCAAATCGCTGAAATTTCGTGAGGGCGCAACAGTCGAACTGCTCAACTGCCAAAACCTCCCCGAGCATTTAGATTTTTCGATGTGCAGCAAGGTCGATATCGAGATAAAAGATTTTTCCGCAATTACCTCTCTCAAATTCAAGAACCGCCAGCAGCAAGAGAACAGCCGCATCCAAATCCCCGAAGACTGGCAAGGGAACATCATCTACACCGACGACTTCCCCCTCCTCTCCCGCATAAACAGCATATTCACCCGCTAACCATCATCCTTATCCCCCTTTTGAGGGGCTCGCAGAGTCAAAAAAGCCCTAATACCTCCCCATCCCCTGCCCCCTTCCTCCAAGGGAAGGGGAAAACCCAACCGCAAACCTCCCCTCCCCCCTTGGCGGGGGAGGTAAGGGAGAGGGGGAAACAAACTATCCATATTTCCCCTCAAGGGAGAGGAACACACGAACAAAGCCCGTGCGTAGCGGTACATACTCTCACCCCACCGCAGTCCAAAGTAAGCCCCAACAAGTTGGGTGCCCGTGGCGCTGCCACCCCAACAAGTTGGGCGCTGCCACTGACCCGACCGACGTCAGGCTTCCCCCGTACGGGCAGTACCATTTGGGAACTCAATCGCAAAATTTACCCCTTGGCTAATATTCCGTTCCCAGAGAGAACCCGCCCTCATCACTCTCTTCATCGAGCATCGACACGCCGCCGTCACCGATAACGCGCTGATTGTCGCCGAAACGAAAATCAGGTTTCAGCGCCTCTTGAATAACCACACGGTCATCCAGCGTTGCAGGCTTTCCGGTCTTGGGGTTAATGCGCACAAAGCGAATGCCTTTCGGCACGCGAAATTCGAGATTTGGCTTATCCGCAAGTGCCTCTTTCATAAAATCATAGAAAATAGGCAACGCCGCCGCCGCGCCGGTTTCAATGCGCCCGAGGGTGCGCGGTTCGTCAAAGCCGACATAAATGCCGACCACCATATCAGGCGAAAAGCCCATAAACCACGCGTCTTTGTTTTCATTGGTCGTACCTGTCTTGCCGGCAAGGTTTTTATGCAACGCCGCCAGCTTTGCCCCCGTCCCGCGAATAGCCACGCCCTGCAATATGGATACCATCTGATACGCCGTCAGCTCGTCCAAAACCTGCGCGCGGTCATCGGTAATCTCGGGCACCTCGGCTTTTTCGTCAAAATGCGCCGCCTTGCAGCCCACACAGTGGCTGTCATTGTTTTTATAAAGCCCCTTGCCATAGCGGTCTTGAATCTGCTCAATCAGATACGGTGAAACCTTTTTGCCACCGTTGACAAACACCGAATACGCAGTCGCCATATCAATCAGCCGCGTATCCGCCGCCCCCAAAGACATCGAGAGCAAATGCGGCAGATTGTCCATCACGCCCAAACGCTTTGCCATCTCCGACACGCGTTCCATCCCGATATCCTGCGCCAAGCGAACGGTCATCAGGTTTTTGGATTTTTCAATTCCCTGCCGCAACGTCGTCAGCCCTGAAAAGCCTTTGGAATAGTTTGAGGGTTTCCACAGCGGCAGCCCCGGTCCCTGATGCAGCACAAACGGCGCGTCCAAAATCAAATCCGTCGGCGAATAGCCCATCTCGAGCGCCGTCACATACACAAACGGCTTAAAGGTCGAGCCCGTCTGCCGATACGCCTGCGTAGCGCGGTTAAATTGGGATTTGTCAAACGAAAACCCGCCGACCATCGCCAAAATCTTGCCGTTATGCGGGCTCATCACCACCATCGCGCCCTCAACATCGGGCACTTGGCGCAGCTGAAACTCGCCGTCTTTAATCTCTTCGGCATAGATAACATCGCCCTTGTTTAAGACGTCGGTAACTTTCTTCGGCGCCTCGCTCACACGCTGGTCTTTCAGCGTCCGTCGCGCCCACGCAAGGCTTTTAAGGCTGATGATACCCTCTCTGCCGTCCATCGTTTCAATCGTTGCCTTATCCGCCGCCGCGCTCAACACAACCGCCTTTTTCCAGCTTTTCTCTGCCCCTTTCGGCAGCTCGATTTTGGCAAGCTCTTCTTTGTAGTTGCCGTTCAGGTCAACTTTCAGCCCCGTTTGACGATAGCCGTGCCGCCGGTCATAGTTGATAAGCCCTTGGCGAAAAACCTTGGTCGCGAGTTTTTGCAGCTCGGGGTCGATAGTCGTGCGCACCATCAAGCCCCCCTCAAAAACGGCATCCTCGCCCAAACTTTTCGAGAGCAGCCGCCGCACTTCGTCGCTGAAATATTCGCCGTCTTCCAAATAGCCGAATTTCCGTTCCGCGGTTTGCAAAGGTTTCTGCTTGGCAGCCTCTGCCTGCTCCTCGGTAATGTAACCGTCTTCCGCCATCCGCCCGATAACCCAGTTGCGCCGTGCGATTGCCGCGTCATAGCGTTTGTGCGGATTATAATTGTTCGGTCCTTTCGGAAGAGCCGCCAGATACGCCGCTTCTTCAATTGTCAGCTCGGAAAGCGCCTTATTGAAATAGTTAAGCGCCGCTGCCGCCACACCGTAAGCGCGGTTGCCGAGGTAAATTTCGTTTAAATAAAGCTCCAAAACGTGCTCTTTGGAATACGCGCGGCTGATACGATACGCAAGCACTGCCTCTTTGATTTTGCGGGTTAAGGAACGCTCGGAAGAAAGCAAAAAGTTCTTTGCCACCTGCTGGGTAATGGTAGACGCCCCAACCAGACGCTTGCCTGTTGCCGCATTTTTAAAGTTTGTCAACACCGCGCGGGTAATCCCCAAAAAGTCGATGCCGGGGTGCGAATAAAAATGCTTATCCTCGGCGGCGATAAAAGCGTTTTTCACCAAATCGGGAATTTTATTTTCGGGCACGAAAATACGTTTTTCAACCGCATATTCCATCAACACCTGACCGTCACCAGCATAAAGGCGCGTTGTCACGGGCGGCTCATAAGTTTCAAGTCTGGTATAATCCGGAATATCAAACCCGCTGCTTTTAAACCAAATAAACACGCCCGCCAGTGCCGCCACGAGCAATAACAATCCCAAACTGATAAGGTTTAAAATGAGTTTATACATCAAACGCCCTCAAAAGAATAAAGTCCCAGAAAATCCTACTCAATATAGCCCCCGCCTCAAGATTCGCAACCTCAATTTTAGCCTTATACCCATAATATTTAATCCCCACTTTTAACCCCTCCCCCTCCTCTTGACACCCGCCCCAAAACCTGCTATACTACCCCCAACAACACCTCATCCTTGCCACCCCTCCCCCCAGCGCGGGGGAGGTAAGGAGGATGGGGACAACAAACCATCCTTATCTCTCCTCCCCCCTTGGCGGGGGAGGTAAGGGAGAGGGTGAAACCAACAAAACATCCTTATACCTCCCCTTCCCACGGCGGAAGGGGTAAGGGAGATGGGGACAATAACTCATCCTTATCTCTCCTCCCCCTTGAGGGGGGAGGTAAGGGAGAGGGTGACAATATAAAGCAACTTTAACGCGTCATTGCGAGGCTTGCCCGCAAGCCGTGGCAATCTCAACCAACAGGAGCAACAACCAAATGTTCATCGCCATAACCACCCCGCAAAACCCGCTCCGCCTAGAAAACACCCTCCGCCCCTACAAACGCGGCGAAAAGCCCTTTACCCCCGAAGTCGCCACCCAAATCCTCCAATCCACGAACCACAAAAAGAACATCTATGACACGCTCGAGCTTATCGCCTCCCTCCCCAAAGAAGAGCAAGCACAATATAAAGACATCATCCTTGCCGCATTCGACCATCGCGAACAACCAGCCGACAACCTCCTCCTCGGCAAAAAGCTTGCCGCCTCCAACGGTTTTGAATACGAGCTGAACGCTATCCTCACCCACGACCCGTTGCTGGATATGACAGACGGCGTCATTTATGCCTCCGCCCCGCATACCATCACGGCTTACATCAATGCCAAAGAAACGCCCGACCTTGCCGAATATCCGAAAGACGCCACGCTGTATTGCACCAACAGCAAAGTGGAGTTATCCCACATGGACCTCGCAAAATTTGCCGCCCTTAAGTTCAAAGCGGGCGCAAATGTCCAAATGTTCAACTGTCAAAACTTCCCTGCGGATTTAGATTTTTCGACATGTAATGAGATAGATTTATCTTACACCGACCTCGCAGCGGTCAAAACGCTGAAATTCAAAGCGGGCTCTGAAGTCAATTTATACGGCTGCCAAAATCCTCCTGCGGATTTAGACGTTTCCATGTGCAGCAAAGCAAATTTAGGCAACATCGACTTTGCGCGGGTCAATTCCCTCAAGTTTAAAGAGGGCGCGGCGATAAAATTATACGGCAGTCAAAATCTCCCCGCGGATACAGATTTTTCGCCCTGCCAAAAAGTCTGTTTATTTAAAACCGACCTTTCTAATCTCAAATCGCTGAAATTTCGTGAGGGCGCAACAGTCGAACTGCTCAACTGCCAAAACCTCCCCGAGCATTTAGATTTTTCGATGTGCAGCAAGGTCGATATCGAGATAAAAGATTTTTCCGCAATTACCTCTCTCAAATTCAAGAACCGCCAGCAGCAAGAGAACAGCCGCATCCAAATCCCCGAAGACTGGCAAGGGAACATCATCTACACCGACGACTTCCCCCTCCTCTCCCGCATAAACAGCATATTCACCCGCTAACCATCATCCTTATCCCCCTTTTGAGGGGCTCGCAGAGTCAAAAAAGCCCTAATACCTCCCCATCCCCTGCCCCCTTCCTCCAAGGGAAGGGGAAAACCCAACCGCAAACCTCCCCTCCCCCCTTGGCGGGGGAGGTAAGGGAGAGGGGGAAACAAACTATCCATATTTCCCCTCAAGGGAGAGGAACACACGAACAAAGCCCGTGCGTAGCGGTACATACTCTCACCCCACCGCAGTCCAAAGTAAGCCCCAACAAGTTGGGTGCCCGTGGCGCTGCCACCCCAACAAGTTGGGCGCTGCCACTGACCCGACCGACGTCAGGCTTCCCCCGTACGGGCAGTACCATTTGGGAACTCAATCGCAAAATTTACCCCTTGGCTAATATTCCGTTCCCAGAGAGAACCCGCCCTCATCACTCTCTTCATCGAGCATCGACACGCCGCCGTCACCGATAACGCGCTGATTGTCGCCGAAACGAAAATCAGGTTTCAGCGCCTCTTGAATAACCACACGGTCATCCAGCGTTGCAGGCTTTCCGGTCTTGGGGTTAATGCGCACAAAGCGAATGCCTTTCGGCACGCGAAATTCGAGATTTGGCTTATCCGCAAGTGCCTCTTTCATAAAATCATAGAAAATAGGCAACGCCGCCGCCGCGCCGGTTTCAATGCGCCCGAGGGTGCGCGGTTCGTCAAAGCCGACATAAATGCCGACCACCATATCAGGCGAAAAGCCCATAAACCACGCGTCTTTGTTTTCATTGGTCGTACCTGTCTTGCCGGCAAGGTTTTTATGCAACGCCGCCAGCTTTGCCCCCGTCCCGCGAATAGCCACGCCCTGCAATATGGATACCATCTGATACGCCGTCAGCTCGTCCAAAACCTGCGCGCGGTCATCGGTAATCTCGGGCACCTCGGCTTTTTCGTCAAAATGCGCCGCCTTGCAGCCCACACAGTGGCTGTCATTGTTTTTATAAAGCCCCTTGCCATAGCGGTCTTGA
This sequence comes from uncultured Alphaproteobacteria bacterium, assembly GCA_910576955.1. Classification (GTDB taxonomy): domain Bacteria; phylum Pseudomonadota; class Alphaproteobacteria; order RF32; family CAG-239; genus CAG-267. Next base: position 34,985 of record CAJTJB010000008.1, read on the forward strand.
ATCTGCTCAATCAGATACGGTGAAACCTTTTTGCCACCGTTGACAAACACCGAATACGCAGTCGCCATATCAATCAGCCGCGTATCCGCCGCCCCCAAAGACATCGAGAGCAAATGCGGCAGATTGTCCATCACGCCCAAACGCTTTGCCATCTCCGACACGCGTTCCATCCCGATATCCTGCGCCAAGCGAACGGTCATCAGGTTTTTGGATTTTTCAATTCCCTGCCGCAACGTCGTCAGCCCTGAAAAGCCTTTGGAATAGTTTGAGGGTTTCCACAGCGGCAGCCCCGGTCCCTGATGCAGCACAAACGGCGCGTCCAAAATCAAATCCGTCGGCGAATAGCCCATCTCGAGCGCCGTCACATACACAAACGGCTTAAAGGTCGAGCCCGTCTGCCGATACGCCTGCGTAGCGCGGTTAAATTGGGATTTGTCAAACGAAAACCCGCCGACCATCGCCAAAATCTTGCCGTTATGCGGGCTCATCACCACCATCGCGCCCTCAACATCGGGCACTTGGCGCAGCTGAAACTCGCCGTCTTTAATCTCTTCGGCATAGATAACATCGCCCTTGTTTAAGACGTCGGTAACTTTCTTCGGCGCCTCGCTCACACGCTGGTCTTTCAGCGTCCGTCGCGCCCACGCAAGGCTTTTAAGGCTGATGATACCCTCTCTGCCGTCCATCGTTTCAATCGTTGCCTTATCCGCCGCCGCGCTCAACACAACCGCCTTTTTCCAGCTTTTCTCTGCCCCTTTCGGCAGCTCGATTTTGGCAAGCTCTTCTTTGTAGTTGCCGTTCAGGTCAACTTTCAGCCCCGTTTGACGATAGCCGTGCCGCCGGTCATAGTTGATAAGCCCTTGGCGAAAAACCTTGGTCGCGAGTTTTTGCAGCTCGGGGTCGATAGTCGTGCGCACCATCAAGCCCCCCTCAAAAACGGCATCCTCGCCCAAACTTTTCGAGAGCAGCCGCCGCACTTCGTCGCTGAAATATTCGCCGTCTTCCAAATAGCCGAATTTCCGTTCCGCGGTTTGCAAAGGTTTCTGCTTGGCAGCCTCTGCCTGCTCCTCGGTAATGTAACCGTCTTCCGCCATCCGCCCGATAACCCAGTTGCGCCGTGCGATTGCCGCGTCATAGCGTTTGTGCGGATTATAATTGTTCGGTCCTTTCGGAAGAGCCGCCAGATACGCCGCTTCTTCAATTGTCAGCTCGGAAAGCGCCTTATTGAAATAGTTAAGCGCCGCTGCCGCCACACCGTAAGCGCGGTTGCCGAGGTAAATTTCGTTTAAATAAAGCTCCAAAACGTGCTCTTTGGAATACGCGCGGCTGATACGATACGCAAGCACTGCCTCTTTGATTTTGCGGGTTAAGGAACGCTCGGAAGAAAGCAAAAAGTTCTTTGCCACCTGCTGGGTAATGGTAGACGCCCCAACCAGACGCTTGCCTGTTGCCGCATTTTTAAAGTTTGTCAACACCGCGCGGGTAATCCCCAAAAAGTCGATGCCGGGGTGCGAATAAAAATGCTTATCCTCGGCGGCGATAAAAGCGTTTTTCACCAAATCGGGAATTTTATTTTCGGGCACGAAAATACGTTTTTCAACCGCATATTCCATCAACACCTGACCGTCACCAGCATAAAGGCGCGTTGTCACGGGCGGCTCATAAGTTTCAAGTCTGGTATAATCCGGAATATCAAACCCGCTGCTTTTAAACCAAATAAACACGCCCGCCAGTGCCGCCACGAGCAATAACAATCCCAAACTGATAAGGTTTAAAATGAGTTTATACATCAAACGCCCTCAAAAGAATAAAGTCCCAGAAAATCCTACTCAATATAGCCCCCGCCTCAAGATTCGCAACCTCAATTTTAGCCTTATACCCATAATATTTAATCCCCACTTTTAACCCCTCCCCCTCCTCTTGACACCCGCCCCAAAACCTGCTATACTACCCCCAACAACACCTCATCCTTGCCACCCCTCCCCCCAGCGCGGGGGAGGTAAGGAGGATGGGGACAACAAACCATCCTTATCTCTCCTCCCCCCTTGGCGGGGGAGGTAAGGGAGAGGGTGAAACCAACAAAACATCCTTATACCTCCCCTTCCCACGGCGGAAGGGGTAAGGGAGATGGGGACAATAACTCATCCTTATCTCTCCTCCCCCTTGAGGGGGGAGGTAAGGGAGAGGGTGACAATATAAAGCAACTTTAACGCGTCATTGCGAGGCTTGCCCGCAAGCCGTGGCAATCTCAACCAACAGGAGCAACAACCAAATGTTCATCGCCATAACCACCCCGCAAAACCCGCTCCGCCTAGAAAACACCCTCCGCCCCTACAAACGCGGCGAAAAGCCCTTTACCCCCGAAGTCGCCACCCAAATCCTCCAATCCACGAACCACAAAAAGAACATCTATGACACGCTCGAGCTTATCGCCTCCCTCCCCAAAGAAGAGCAAGCACAATATAAAGACATCATCCTTGCCGCATTCGACCATCGCGAACAACCAGCCGACA
>CAJTJB010000008.1:37506-49320 GCA_910576955.1 uncultured Alphaproteobacteria bacterium
CCCTCCCCAAAGAAGAGCAAGCACAATATAAAGACATCATCCTTGCCGCATTCGACCATCGCGAACAACCAGCCGACACCCTCCTGCTCGGCAAAAAGCTCGCCGCCTCGCACAGCTTTGAAAACGAGCTGAACGCCATCCTGAACTATGATTATACCAATGACACAACAGACGGCGTCATTTATGCCTCCGCGCCGCAAAAAATCGCCGCGTATATCAGCGCCGCCCCGTCAATAGACCTCCATCGTTATCCCGAAAACATAAACCTGATTTGCACCAACAATAAACTCAATTTAATCTTTATAGACCTCGCCAGTTTTAAATCGGTTAAATTCAAAACAGGTGCGGAGATTAAATTCAGCCACTGTAAAAATTTCTCCTCGGTTTTAGACATCTCCACACTGCGCAAAGCCGATTTTGAATTTTCAAATCTGACCGGCGTTTCCCGTCTCATCTGCGGCAGCTGTCCGGAAATTTCTCTTCGGGGAGCAACCGGACTGCCGGAAGAAATTGATTTAACAGAATGTTCCAAAGCCTCGCTGCACGACTGCGATTTAATGCCGGTCAAAAAATTGCTTTGCCCGAAAAACGGCGAGTTAAACCTCGGCTACGCGCAAAACATCCCCGCTGACACGGATTTTTCCGTCTGCAGCTTTGTTGCCTTAAATCACGGCGAGTTTCAAACCGGCGAAAAAATTGTGTTTGGCAAAGGCTCGAAAGTTCATCTGGACTCTGCAAAAAATCTCCCCAAATTTATTGATGTTTCGCAATGTGATTATATTAATTTCAAGGATGCCGATTTTAATATAACCGAACACATCATATTCTCTTCGCCCCAGCAAATGTGGAAAAGCGATATTGCCCCCGAGCAGAATAACAAAATTACATTTTTAAATCCGCCACCCGCTCCCACCCGTATTTACGAGAGATAGCCTCCGCAAAAAATTTAACCGCGGGATAAATCCGCCGTTCCTCTTGATATTTTATCAAAAGCTCATATACTCCCCTCCGTAACATAATTTTTGGAGGTTCAAATGAAAAAATTGTATCTGGGCTTATTTGCCGTATTATTTGCTTTTAACGCTAACGCATTTGACATCGCCGGCGCTGCCAACAAAGTCGCCGAGGGCGCAAACAACACCGCCGCCACTGTTGAGGCAAGAAAAGCCAAAGCCGCAGAAGCTAAAGCAGCCCGCGAAAAAGCCGCTGCCGACAAAAAAGCCGAATTTGAAAAGAAATTGGCAGATAAAAAAGCCGAAGCCGCAAAAGCCCGCACTGACCGCGAAGCTGCTGCTGCCGCAAAAAAAGCCGAAAGAGAAAAAGCCGTTAATGACGCCAAAAACAGCTTAAACAACCTCAAAGGCGCATTCACAAAATAAGTTAAAAAGCCAACTCCAAAGCCCTGCCCCCGCAGGGCTTTTTTAATACGTCCTCCCCCTGCTCAATACCCACACTTCTAATCTCCCCCCAGCGAGGGGATCGCGCTTTGAATCTCCTCCCTCCTTTGGCAGTGCTCACGCTTTGAATCTCCTCACCCTTGAGGGGCTCGCGCTTTGAATCTCCTCCCCCTTGAGGGGGGAGGATGGGTGGGGGTGACAATCAAAACACCTATTCCCTCGCGCCCAGCTCTTCGCGCAGCCGCTTAATCTCTTTCTCCAGCGCAGCAATCCGCTTATCATACGGATCAACATCTTTGGCGTTAATACCATAGGGCGTAAAGGCGCAGCTCTTGGCACTTTCGGTCTTATGCGCCGCCGTACCGACCACGGTTGCGTTTGCCGCCACATTTTTAACCACCGTTGCGTTTGCGCCCACTTTGGCATTTTTCCCGACCGTAATCGGTCCGAGGATGAGCGCCCCCGCCCCCACAATCACATTGTCTTCAAGCGTCGGGTGGCGTTTGCCGCCGTTGCCCTCAAAAGAGTTCGTTCCGCCGAGCGTCACCCCGTGATACATCGTCACGTTGTCGCCGATTTCCGAGGTTTCACCGATAACCACGCCCATACCGTGGTCAATAAAAAAGTTTTTGCCGATTTTCGCGCCGGGGTGAATTTCCACACCAGTCAAAAAACGCGCAAACTGCGAGATAAGCCGCGCCGGCAGCCGCCAGTTTTTGAGCCACAGCTTATGCGCCAAACGATAAAACAAAATCCCGTGATACCCCGAAGAACACAAAAAAGCCTCCAGCCGTCCCGATGTTGCGGGGTCTTTCGCCACCACCGTGTCAAGTTCTTCAAGAATTTGCTTGAAATTTGAATTCATCTCTGTTATAACTCCCTCTTGTGTTAGGAAAAATTTAAACATCTTCGGCTAATATAAACGGCACGACAGATGAAATCAAGTTAAAAAAAAGAGTATGCAATGGTAGAAGTAATCATAAACGGACACGCCGGCAGGTTAGAGGGACGCTATCACAAAGCCAAACGCCCCGATGCTCCGGTCGCGCTCATTTTGCACCCCCACCCCCAATACGGCGGCACGATGAATAACAAAGTCGCTTACGCTCTGTTCAGCTGCTTTAAGGACTTGGGCTTTTCGGTTCTGCGGTTTAACTTTCGCGGAGTCGGGCGCTCGCAGGGCACATTTGAAGACGGCCCCGGCGAGTTGTCAGACGCAACCATGGCGTTAGACTGGCTGCAGGCGAATAATCCCGATGCCCGCCAATGCTGGATAGCCGGCTATTCTTTCGGCGCGTGGATAGGGCTGCAGCTGTTAATGCGCCGTCCGGATATTAACAATTTCGTAGCCGTATCCCCGCCTGCAAATGAGAAAGACTTTAGTTTTCTCGCACCCTGCCCCACATCGGGTTTGATTATTCAGGGCGGGCAGGACGACATCGGCGAGCCCGAGCTGGTTTCGGAACTGGCAATGCGGTTAAACACCCAACGTCACATCGATGTTGATTTTGCGATGATAGAAGACGGCGACCATATGTACAACGGACACTTGGTAGATTTGTATAAAATCGTCGGCAACTATGTGATAAGCGCGCTGTCGAAAAAAGCACCGGCTAAAAAACGCCGCGGACGCCGCAAAAAATCGGAAATTGCCGAACAGCTCCTACTAGAGGGAGGTAATCCGGATGACGATATGCTCGACGATGAAGAGTATGAAGACGACTATGAAGACGAGGACTACGACGACGATATGCTCGACGACGAGGACGACAGCTTCGACGACGAAGACTAACCCACAACTTCGCAAAAAGTGACTAATACCGCAAACACCCGCCGCAAAACGGGTGTTTTTTATGCAACATTCCCCTAACCTTTTGACATTTCTGACAGAGTGTGTTATCAAACTTTTCATAGTTGCAAACTGTGTCATTATACAAGGCCTCCCGAAACGGAGGCTTTTTTCATTCATAACTAAACCGGAGCTGCACGCTGTTGTGCGGCTCTTTTTTTATTTAGAAAGGATAATATGATGACTGATACTTTTGACGGTGTTGAAGAATACAGACGCCTTTTCCGCGAGGGTCACGACAAAACCGAGGATAAACGGAAGATGCGTGAACTGATGGCTAAATACGGCGAAACCGAGTTAGATATTGAAAACCATGCAACGCCTGTTGACTATATGAACTTTTTGATGGCAGGCGGACGCGATGTGTTGGAAATGGTGCAAAGAGAAAACGCACAAAATCAACAACCGGATTATAATCCATACTCCACAAACAGCAATTCCGAAGAAATAATTGAGGAAGAAGAGGAGGAAGAAATAGAGGAAGATAAAATAAATATGGATGTTTTTCATAGTAATATCACTTCCACCAATAAAAACCCGACATCCCAGAATGCCGAAAGAATGGTAAAAAACGATACCTTACACATCCGGCAAACAATGGGAGACCAACTTTCCTCCGCTAATCAGTACCCTAAAAACACCTATCAATTAGGAACACTAAGTGCTGAACATGAATCCCGCGGCAATCCCGCTGCTATCGGAGACGATAACGCTGGTGGATATAGCTATGGAAAATATCAAATTGCCAGTGGGGTAGGTACAATGAACAAATATATAAATTATTTGCAAAAAATTACTGAATATAAACATTTTGCACAAAAATTAAATAATGCCGGTGGTGGAAAAGGAGCAAAAGCAGGAACTGAATTATTTAAAAACACTTGGATAACTTTATCCAAAAATCCTGCTTTTAATCAATCGCAAAAACAATTTATTATTGAAACGCATTTAACTCCATTATTAAATTCAGTTAAAGAAAAAAATATACTGGATATTAACAGCAGACATCCTGTCATAAAAGATGTTTTATATTCAATAAGTGTCCAACATCAAGGGGCTGCAATTATAGTCAACCGAGCAATGAACAGTTTAAAACAAAAATACAAAACTCATATTGATGATGCAGAACTGATAAAAGAATTATATAACCAACGAACTTTATATGTTAAATCTTTGCCTGAAAGTCAAAAAAAAGGAGATGGGAAAATTACCAAACGCGAAAAAGAAAATATTTTGAAAAAACGCTATCCGGCTGAAATGCTAAAAGCGTTAAATTTTCTAAAATAGATACCCGAATAACAACAAGACGGCTTTAATTTTAAAAGCCGTCTTACCTTATTTCTAACAAATCAGTCAAAACTTTCATAATCTGTGCTGTGATACTTTTCTCTAACATCAATTTATCAAGCGATGTATCTTCTCTATAATATTGATGACACCATTCCTCACTGTCGTTTTTTTTGCAAAACAGAACCGTTTTATATAGCATAAACGCATTGTTTTCCAAGCCGTCCAACGCTTTATTAAAATTCTCCAGTTTCTTCTCCCGAATCATAGTTGCTGCAATTTTTATTATTTCGCTTTTCAGACATTTTCTTAACAGCCTTTCCCTTTCGACATCTGTAACATTGCCTGACAATACGCCATTATTCTCAACCTGTGGTATTTTTTTATCACACATATCATATATTTGCTCTGCTTTCTGTCCATTCAAAACATCTCCCGCCTCAGCCGTTAAAGCTAACAAACACCCAAACAAAACAAGAAAAAACTTTTTCATATTTCCTCCTTACAATATGATGCAAATTTATTCTGTTTTTCTGATATTGTCAATCTAAAAACCGCTTGAAAAAATAACCAAGCCAACGCCTATGGCAGGCATCATTTCTCGGATGTCTTATTGATACGGCGAAACTTTGCAAGATATTGAAAATAACTCAACACCTGTTGACTATTATAAATTTCTATTAGTCGGCGGATGAGATGTGTTGGAGATGGTACAGATGGAAAACGCTCAAAATCGGCAATCGTATGATAATCCATACTCCACATACAACAACCGCAAAGAGATTATTGAGAAAGAAGAAATTGAAGAAGATGTTGCTGATTTTAATTTATGGGAATATCTTGACGTAACTTTCCGCCTGTTTCTATGTGCGATCCCTTTCGTTTATAATACATATTTGATAATAAAAAGAAAAGACAAAAAAAGCTCATTTCCTCCCCATCCCCTATTCCCTTCCTCCGCGGGAAGGGGAAACCCTTGCGGCACACACATCCTCCCCCCTTGGCGGGGAACACACACTTTAAATCTCCTCCCCCTTGGCGGGGGAGGTAAGGGAGAGGGGGACAACATAAAACTACAAAAAGAAAGTACGCTCGTTAAAAATCATCCTCTCAACCCGCCGCAGCTAAAGTTATGCAAATGCCGACGTGAAATGAGGGCGTTTTAGCATGCCCCCATTTAAAACCAAAAGCCGCAGGCTTTGCCTCGGGTGGGATAAAATGTCCTGCTTGAAACGCCGCCACGAGCGCGGTGTACACAATTAGTACATAAGCGAGTGCCGACGTGAAATGAGGGCGTTTTAGCACGCCCCCTACTCGTCTGATGTCAGCAGCCGCACACTCTCCAGCCTTTTAATCTCATCGCGGCATTTCATCGCTTTTTCAAATTCCAAATCCGCCGCATAGGCTTTCATCTCTTTGGTGAGCTTCTTAATCTCTTTCTCGATGTTCTCGAGCCGGTCGCGCGCAATCGGCACCGGCAGGCTGCCGTCACCCTCCACCTCGGTCATTGTCAACAGCGTGTTGGAAATTGCTTTCTTAATCGTCTTCGGCGTAATACCGTGCTCAAGGTTATATTCAAACTGCTTTTTGCGCCGCCGTTCGGTTTCCGAAAGCGCAAATTTAATCGAATCCGTCATCTTGTCGGCATAAAGCACCACACGCCCCTCGGCATTGCGCGCCGCCCGCCCAATAGTCTGAATGAGCGACCGTGTCGAACGCAAAAAGCCCTCTTTGTCGGCATCCAGAATTGCCACGAGCGAACACTCCGGAATGTCCAACCCCTCGCGCAACAGGTTAATCCCCACCAACACGTCAAACACCCCTTGGCGCAAATCACGAATAACCTCAATGCGCTCAATCGTGTCAATATCCGAGTGCAGATAACGAACCTTAATGCCGTTTTCGTGCAGATATTCGGTCAGGTCTTCCGCCATCTTTTTGGTAAGCGTGGTCACGAGCGCGCGCTCCCCTTTGGCAATCACGCGGCGGCATTCTTCCATCAGGTCGTCCACCTGCGTTTCCACCGGTTTCACCACGCAAATCGGGTCCATTAAGCCGGTCGGGCGAATCACCTGCTCGGCAAAAACACCCTTGCTCTGTTCCATCTCCCAGTCACCGGGGGTTGCGGAAACAAAAATTGTCGGCGCGCGAAATTTATCCCATTCCTCAAATTTCAGCGGCCGGTTATCCACACAAGAAGGCAAGCGGAATCCATAGTCCGAAAGCGTGGTCTTGCGATTGCGGTCACCGCGATACATTCCGCCGATTTGCGGCACGGAAATATGACTCTCGTCAATAAACACCAGCGCATCTTTCGGAAAATATTCAAACAGCGTCGGCGGCGGTTCCCCCGGCGCACGCCCGGTCAGATAACGGGAATAATTTTCAATTCCTTTGCAATGTCCTGTTGTTTCAAGCATTTCGAGGTCAAACCTCGTGCGTTGCTCAAGCCTTTGCGCCTCCAAAAGTTTATTTTCCGCCTTAAACTCGGCAAGACGGATAGCCAAATCCTCCTTAATATGCCCCATCGCCTGCGAAAGAGCCGGACGCGGTGTCACATAGTGGTTCGCCGGATAAACCGTAATCGCCTCCAAATCAGCGGTTTTCTTACCGGTCAACACATCAAATTCGCTGATTTTCTCAATCTCGTCACCCAAAAAGGATATGCGCCACCCGCGGTCTTCATAGTGCGCCGGAAAAATGTCAAGCGTATCGCCTTTCACGCGGAAAGTCGAGCGCACAAAATTCGCCTGATTGCGCTCATATTGCAACGCAGCAAGGTTTTTATAGATTTCCTGCGGCTCAACGCAATCGCCTTTTTTGAGGTGAAACGCCATCGCCGAATACGATTCCATACTTCCCAAACCGTAAATGCACGAAACCGACGCCACGATAATCACGTCTTTTTCCTCAAGCACATTGCGTGTCGCCCCGTGGCGCATCCGGTCAATCTGCTCGTTAATCGCCGAGTCTTTTTCGATGTAAGTATCGGTTTTCGGAATATACGCCTCCGGCTGATAATAGTCGTAGTAAGAAACAAAATACTCCACGTGATTATGCGGAAAAAACTCTTTCATCTCGGCATAAAGCTGTGCGGCAAGAATTTTATTGGGCGCCATAATCAGAGTGGGCTTTTTCATCTCTTCAATGATTTTTGCCATCGTAAAGGTTTTGCCCGATCCGGTCACGCCGAGAAGCACCTGATTACGCTCCCCGCGGCGTAATCCGTCACACAATTGCCGAATAGCCTCCGGCTGGTCACCGGAGGGTTCAAACGGACTGACAACTTTAAACTCATTACTCATAGCGCACAATATAATCCCCCTCTCCGGCAAATGTCAATAACCAACTTTTCCCCTCCATTTTTTAGTCATTGCGAGGCGACCCCGTCGCCGTGGCAATCTCTTACTTTTTACTATCCCCCCTCGAATCGTTGCAGGTGGCGCTGCCACTCAAGGGATCTCCCGCAACAAGAAAATATCCCCTATCCTCTTCCTCTGCGGGAAGGGGAATCTCTTGCTGCAAATACCTCCCCTTCCCTTGGGGGGCTCGCAGAGCAAAAAGAACGCGGGGAGTTATTTTTGCCGAGAGCAATAGCAGTGCTTGGTAAGCGACTTGGCGGAAACGCCAATAAAGCGAACCCTAGCACTGGCTTGACCGAAGCGCAGTTAGTGTTGCGAACAACGCAACACTTACGAAGCTAGAGGGGCTGGGGGATGGGGACAACAATCCATCCTTTCCATACATTGCCACGCTCATTACACACTCACGGCTGTTGTAGTGGAAAAATGCGAAATTTTGCGAGTGAGCCCCAAAATCACATTAGAGATACAGTAGGAGTAAAGTGGGATAAATTACGGTGCTATCGTCAAATATCCTGCCCCAAAGCGCAGCGTACATAAAGGTACGTGAGCATTTTGGGACAGGCTTCCATTTGGCGATATGACCGTGATTTAGCACGCTTTACTAACGACACCGTCGGCAAGTTTCGGCTCAAACCAAGTACTCTTGGGCGGCATCAGCATTTTCCGGTCAGCAACGGCAAGAAGTTCGGCAACGGCGGTCGGATAAACCATAAAACCGGCACGACCGGCAGCAAGGTCAACCACGCGCTCGATTTCTTCCGCCCCGCGAATACCGCCGATAAAATCAATGCGTTCGTCATTGCGCAGGTCGGTAATGCCCAAGATAGCCGCCAAAACCTTATCGCTCAACACGCTGACATCAAGGCGCGAAACCGGATCATCGCCCAAAGGCGCACCGGTGTAGTTCATCTCATACCAGGTATGGGCAAGATACATCATAAATTGCCCTTTGCGGGAGGGTTTGCGCCGCTCGGATTTAACAAGTTCAAACCCCACCGCTTTCACCGCTGCAATAAATTGCGCATCGGAAAGACCGTTAAGGTCAAACACGACGCGGTTATAATCCCAAATACGCATTTCGTCTTCGAAAAAAGCAACAGCCAGAAAACGCTCGGAGTTGGATGTGCCGTTTTCCGCCGCCAAACGCGCTGCTGCTGCCGAACGATGGTGTCCGTCGGCAATATAGGCTTCATCCTGCTCGGCAAATGCTGTGGCAATAAAGCTTAATTCGCCGCGGTCGGAAATTTCCCACAGCGTGTGACGCACCTCATTATCGCCGATAGCGGAAAACAGCGGCTTGCGTTCAGAAACGACTTTGGCTAAAAACGCCTTAACCTCGGGCAGATTTTTATTGATTAAGAGTGCCGGACCGGTCTGTGCCCCCACGGAACGGATTTGTTTAACGCGGTCGTTTTCTTTGGCAACGCGGGTCAGTTCGTGGCGTTTGATGCGTCCCTCGTTATAGGCGGCGACAGATGCCGCCACGGCAAGTCCGGTCTGCGTATGGCTGCCCATCGTCATCTGATACACATAGAAACACGGGCGAGCAGATTTTTGCAACACGCCGTTTTTTAATAGCCGCTGAAAATTCTCCGCAGCCTTGGCATACACCCGCTCATCATACGGCGAAACTTCGCCTGCAAAATCAATCTCGGCTTTCGAAATATGCAAAAAACTCAACGGCTTTCCTTTGGCTTTAATTTTCGCCTCCGCGGAAGAAAGCACGTCATACGGCGGGGCAATCACCTCGGCTGCTGTTTCCGCCGTCGGCACAATTCCATAAAACGGGGCATAAATCAATTCATCATTCATCATAGCAATTCTCCTCAAAGTTCAAATATTAATACCCCAAGTCTACCCCGGGCAAAAAAGAATGCAACCGCCGTCCTCACCTTAATCACAGCGATTTTTATCCCCACCGCAAAAAAAAACTTGCAATTAAAAAAAACGCCTGCTATAAGAAGTTTCGTTGCCGTTTTAGCTCAGTTGGTAGAGCAACGCATTCGTAATGCGTGGGTCGGTGGTTCAAGTCCACTAAACGGCACCATTTTTATTTTAAAAGCAAAAAGAACAAAACAAAAACTTGACAATCAAAACGATTTTTTATATAAAACTTATGCCGGTGCGCAGACACCGGCAAATTTCTTAATCATCAAAGGAGCTAAGCCTTAATCTTAACTTCTTTACGAGGTTAAGATACAACAGATTTTACCAAATGTCAAGTAAAATCCGTCAGAGGGTCAGCTCCTGTATTTTTAAAGGAACTGATAATGATAATAAGATTTGTTTTTATTATTAAAAGATTTAAATTTTTCTTATCCATAAGAAAACATTAAATCACCTCGGGAGGGGGAGCGCAACTTCCCCTCTTTTTTCATGCCGCATAAAAAATTTCCCTGCCACCGGTTGAAACCGCACATAAACCAATTATCTATACGCTGTCATCAACATTGGAGTAAGAAAATGCCCGAAATCACCGTCATTATGCCGATTTACCGCACCCGTCCCGCCCACCTTAAAGCGGCAATAGAAAGCATCCTCACACAGCAAGACGCCGATTTCGCGCTTCATATCTTAAACGACAGCCCCGAAGACAAAACTTTATCCGCCATCATTAAAAGCTACGGCGATCCGCGAATAAATTATCTTGAAAATCCGCAAACGCAGGGCATTGCCAAAAGTTACAACCGCCTGCTTGAGAGCGCGCATACCCCATATATTGCGATGATGAACCACGATGACATCGCGCTCCCCACCCGCCTCAAGCGCCAGTCTGCCTATCTGCACACTCATCCCGAAACCGTCCTCATCGGCACAGCCTATAAAAAATTCGGCGAGATAAACCGCTTTAAGACCGTCACGCCGCCGTTGGAAGACGCCGAAATCCGCGCCCTGATGCTGTTCAAATCGCCCATTCACCACCCGACAATAATGTTTCGCCGCAAAACGGCAATCGCAAACAACATCCGCTATAACGAAAACTACATCAGCCTGAACGACCGCCAGTTTTATTATGATATGGGCAAACACGGCGCACTAGCAAACCTCGCCGAACCGCTGTATAAATACCGTTTTCATCCCGAGATGACTTCTAAAATCCGCAAACCGCAGATAGCCGCCGAACAAAAATCTTTTCACGCCATGTGGTTTCAAGATAACGGCATCCGCCTGTCGCCGATGCAGCAAACAGCGTTTGACGATTATGCAGCCACCGGCCGCTGCCGCATCAAAGAAGCGCAGACGCTCAAAGCCGTTCAGGAGGTGCTGGAAATATTGTCTGCGGAAAATCAAAAACGGCGCTTTGCCCCCGAGCCGGAGTTTTCCAATCTCTGCGGCAAATATCTGGTCAAACGTTGCCTAAACGCCGCCCTATACGGACAAATTGCCTCGCCGGAAATTCTGACCGCCACGCCGCTCCCCGTCCGTTCCAACCTATTCTTAACCCTCGCCAACCACGCCCTCTCATGGCGAAATTAAAATAACCTCAATTTCCTCTCCCCATCCCCTACCCCCTTCCTCCGCGGGAAGGGGAATCCCTTGCAGCACAACCTCCCCTCCCCCAGCGCGGAGCTCCCTCTTTGAATCTCCTCTCCCTTGAGGGGCTCGCAGAGTCAAAAAAGCCCAGGGGGCTCTTTTGACCGAGAGCAATAGCAGTGCTTGGCGAGCGACTTGGCGGAAACGCCAACAAAGCGAACCCTAGCACTGGCTTGCCCGTAGCGCAGTTAGGGCGCGCAACAAGCGCACCCTTACGAAGCAAGTGAGGATGGGTGGGGGTGATATATAGAGGATAGGTAGGGGTGATATATAGAGGATAGGTAGGGGTGACAACATAAAGCCGCAAAAAGGAACCCGCCGGCCTAGCCGGCGGTTCTGCTTTAACGCCTGTAAGGCTCATGGTACCAGCCAACGCCTTAAG
>CAJTJB010000009.1 GCA_910576955.1 uncultured Alphaproteobacteria bacterium
GAGGTTTGGGGAAGTAAGTGTTGTCAATAAGGATTCCTCTCCCTTGAGGGGAGAGGACAGGAGAGGGTGACAACAAACTCATCATTTAAAAACTCCCCTTCCCCGGAGGAAGGGGTAAGGGGGATGGGGAAAACACTCCATCCCACATCATTCAAAATATTCCAACAATAACACACCCTCAACCCATCACACATCAAAAACGACCAACAATCCATTGTAATAAAACAATATTCAACACAAAATAATAAATATTCACAGCTAGACAAATATTCACAATAAGAATATTACTCCGCAAACCAGCCATAAAAAAAGAGCACCCGTAAAGGATGCTCCGAAGACATATGACAAGGCAAAAATTAAGCCAACACCGCCATCATGGTCTTTTCCAATTCCAGCAAATGCTGCTTTTCATATGCCATTGCAAAGCGGAAACTATCAGCATATTCTTTCATAAATGCCACGTCCGTTTCACCGATTAGGCTGGGATGCTCAACCATTTCAAAAGTCCGTTTACGGTTATTTTCCGCAATTTTTCTGATTTCAAGCGGTACACAGTGCACAACCACCAAAGCGCGGCTCATCGAAAGCGCTCTGACAACCTGATCCGTTACCAGCTGCGGCATTCTCGCTTCCGGCCAAACCAAATGCGCAATATGCGTACTTGAAATAGCGCGCGCCAGTTTAATCAGTTGTTCGTCGGAAAAATAGCAGCCGGTCAAATCCAAATAAACCAAAGACGGCAGCTCGCTGATAACCTGCACAAAAAGGTCAAACACATAGTTATCTTCCGCCAGCATAAAGCATTTAAGCGACACATTGCGCAGTTTGTCTTTTCCGGTCAGGCGCAGCAAAACGTTTTTCAAAATTTCATTATCTGCCGCAACATTTTGTATAATGTTTTGTTTAATGGTATCGCGAGCCGTTGCGTATAACCCGTTGGAGGAATCGTCCGCCACAAAGTTCTCAACCGGACCGATGCCGATAGAAAGTTTGCGCAGTTCCGTTGCATTTTCAAGCCAAACATATACATCGTTGATGTCAGACTTTTTGTTGCAAGGGCGGGTCAGGATGATTTCCTTTGCTCTGCTGTCATAAAAACCAAAATTATTGCGGCTGCCGCATTCGTTTGCCATTGTTTTCATAGAAGTAACTCCAATATAAAAGTTAAGATTAAAATAACAAAAAAATATTATTAACAATTTTTCTCAACCATAACTCGCTATATAAAAAAATGCAATACTTTTTTTCTCCCGCAAAACGTCTTATTCAGCTAAAAAAACAGTAAAAAACATAATATATTATGTAATACCGAAAATCGAACCCCGCATTTTTAGACTTTTTCCCGTTTTTTGGGGGCTTTTCAGCCTGTTCAAAGCCTAAAAAAGCAGTTGCTAAAAAAATTGTAAAAAGCTAAACTCATGGTGATAATTTTAATTGAAAGCACTACCATGAATACTTTTTTGCCCGCCCTAACGCCCATACAGTTCTACTGTGTCGCTCTTTTTATCATTGCAATCCTCTTAATATTCTTGTTAAGAAAATCGATAAAATACAAATACTTATCACAAGATTACCATACTTTGCAGACCGATTTTACCCGCATTGAACAGCGATTCGCCGATTCGCAAGACAAGATTCGCCACGAGGAAGAAGAAAATCGCGCCTTGCACGCAGCGATTCTCTCCGCCGAACGGGAAATCAGCGCCGTTAAAGCCGCTTCCGCCGCCCAGCAGGAAAGTATGTCCGAAAAAATCGCTTATCTGGAGAAAATAAAAGAAGAACTGACCTTAAAATTCAAAGACATCTCCGCCGAAACCATCAAATCGCAGCACGAGTCGTTTGCGCAGGAACAAAAAAACACCCTTTCATCTATTATTTCGCCGTTTGCCGAGCAGCTTAAAGCTTTCAAAACCGAAGTGGCTGCCGCCCGTGAGGAAAGCATAAAGAATAAATCCGGGCTTGATGCACAGCTTGCCTCGCTCAAGCAATTAAACCAAACCTTAAGCAAAGACGCGCAAAATCTCGCCGAAGCCTTAAAAGGCGGCAAAAAGACGCAAGGCAACTGGGGCGAATGCCAATTAAGCCGCGTTTTGGAAATCTCGGGTCTGCGCAAAGGCATAGATTATGAAACGCAGGGCGCATATCACGATGAAGAAAAGAATCTCTATCGCCCCGATGTGATTATCCATCTGCCCGAAAACCGCGATATTATTGTCGATTCGAAAGTGTCGCTGGTGGATTATCTGGCTGCGGTTAACAGCGAAGACGAGGCGGAAATCGAGCAAAACCTGCGCAAAAATGTAGCAAGCCTCAAGGCGCATATCGACGAACTCGCCGCCAAAGAATATCAAAAGCTCTTAAAAGACACTACTTTAAATTATGTGATTATGTTTATTCCGGTAGAAAGCGCTTATATTGCCGCGCTCGATTCGGACAACACGCTTTATGATTATGCCTATAAGCGCAACGTGATTTTAGCCACGCCGTTATCACTCCTGCCCACACTGCGCACAATAGAAAATCTGTGGCGAATCGACAGCCAAAACCGCAACGTGCAAAAAATTGCCGAACTCGGCGGCAAAATCTATGACAAGCTCGCCGCCTTTGTTGAGGATATGAAGACCCTCGAGCGCGGGCTCAATCAGGCGAATAATGCCTACACGGCGGCAATGACCAAGCTGCAGGGCAGGGGCGGTGCTCTCCCGCAAGCCGAAAAAATGCGCCTGTTAGGTTCTAAAACCAACAAAAGCATTAACCTCCCGTTAAACGATAATGAATTACTATTAGAAGACGAAACAACCGAGCAAACAGGAGAATAATATGCCCAAAATCATCTTCACCGGCGGCGGTTCAGCCGGACACGTCACGTTAAACCTCGCCCTCATTCCGTGGTTTCTGGAACACGGCTGGCAGATAACCTACATCGGCTCCAAAGGCGGTATGGAAGAAGATTTGGTCAAACAATTCCCGGCTGTGGAATATAAATCGGTCTTAACCGGCAAACTCCGCCGCTATTTTTCGTTAAAAAACCTTGTCGATATGGTCAAAATTCCGCTCGGCTGCCTTGAGGCGTGCGCGCTGGTGCATAAGATCAACCCCGATATAATCTTTTCCAAAGGCGGGTTTGTATCGTTTCCTGTTGTCGTCGGCGGCTTTGTAAACCGCAAAAAAATATTTATGCACGAGTCAGACATCACCCCCGGCTTGGCTAATAAATTAAGCCTGCCGTTTGTCAGCACCTTTTTCACTACCTTTCCCGAAACCGTTAATGCGGTTAAGCAAAAAGCCAAAGTCCGCTGCGTCGGTCCGGTAATGTCGCCGCGCTTGTTTAACGGCAGCAGAGAAGCCGGTGCCAAATTTGCCGGACTGGAAGCCGACAAGCCGACGGTTATGTTTATCGGCGGCAGCCTCGGCGCCAAAAGCCTGAACAACGCCGTTCAGCAAAATCTGGATAAGCTGCTCGCAAAGTATCAGGTCATCCATATTGCCGGCAAAAGCGGCTTTAATCCGGATTTAAAGGGCAGGGGCTATGTACAGTATGAATATGTCGATAAGGAGCTCAAAGACTTGATGGCTTTAGCCGATGTAGTGATTTCCCGCGCCGGTTCAAACGCGATTTTTGAGTTGGCAAGCCTTAATAAACCGATGATATTAGTTCCGCTGCCAAACACTTCTTCGCGCGGCGAGCAGAGCTTAAACGCCCGTAATTTCAAGGCGAAAGGCTTTGCCGAGATTATTGCCGACGAGAACATTGCCGACGAACAAACGCTGCTGACCGCAATTGAGGACACATTTACCCAAAAAGCGCAATACATCGCCAATATGCAGCAAAATCCGGTCAAAACCACCACAATTGAAGAGCTCTGCCGCCTCATCACCGCCAACTAGCTCTTTAAATCTCCCCATCCCTCGGAGCAACACCCCGCTTTTTTTATCCCAACAAGTTGGGCGTCATCCCTCGGCTTGCCTCGCAAGCCGTCAAGGGATCTCCCTCGGTAAAGCCACCAACAGTTTTTGTACAAAAAAAGCTTGATTTTTTATTTTTTTAGTCTATACTGCCCCACAGTTAACATATTATTATTCACCATTAAATACAAATCATTATGAAGAAGATGATGTTTTTCGCCGCATTTTTGCTGGCGATTCTTGCTGTATCCTGTGGCAAACAGACCAAAACTGCGCCTCTGGAAGGTAACCCGGCACTATACACATTCGCCACCGAAGCTGAAGATGGCAAAACCATTCTGACCGGCGTTGCCAACAAACATTCGGGCGCAGTAATCATCGAACCCGCCGCGTACAAATCAATCACCGCCGACGCCTACACCATTTCCTGCACCGAAGAAGACGGCATGGTCACCGCGTATAAAACGGATGGCAGCTTAATCGGCACGTTTGAAATTTTCACACCGTGGAAAGGCAACGGAAACTACTATCTCGGGGTAAGGTATATCAACAAGACCTACTATTTCCCGAAAAAAGATTTGATTGTTTCCACCCAAAAAGTCCACAATGAGTACAACGTTATAT
Organism: uncultured Alphaproteobacteria bacterium; assembly: GCA_910576955.1. Lineage (GTDB taxonomy): Bacteria > Pseudomonadota > Alphaproteobacteria > RF32 > CAG-239 > CAG-267. The sequence continues at coordinate 4,531 of CAJTJB010000009.1, forward strand.
TGTTGGAAAATGCAGACGGCTGGGGCATTTACGATTATGAGGGCAACTTTCTTTGGCAAGCGCCGCAAAACATCGGCATAATCAGAAACTCAAAAATTCCGACCAAACTATTGTTCGCTATTGAGAGTAAAGGCAAACGTCCGTCCTGCCCGCTTTATTCCGAAGACGGCAGCGCCTACAAAGCCCTTTCGCCCACCCAATGGGCAAAGCTTAAAAAAACATTGAAAAACGTTAAAGAAATCACCCCGACAGCATACGCCGCCGACACTGACGACTTTGACAAAATCTAACCGACGCCGTGGGAATTCTAATTCCCGCGGCTTTGCTTTTTTTTTAAACACCCTCCTTTAACCTCCTCCCCCTTGGCGGGGGAGGTAAGGGAGAGGGGGACAACATTAAATTCTCATCTCCCCGCGTTTTTCCCCACATCCACACGAGATCACTTGACCGCACTAACGCTCGACGCAATGACACATAAAAAAACAATGCCCGTGCCACTAAAATTTTTGTACAAAAAAGACTTGATTTTTTATTTTTTCAGTCTATACTGCATCACAGTTAACATATTTTTATTAACCATTAAATACAAATCATTATGAAAAAAGTTTCAGTTTTATTCGTTGGTGCGCTTGCATTGCTCGCTACCAGCTGCGGTTACACATCAGTAGAAGAGCCGCTGACCGGAAACCTCGTTACCTACACAGCCGAAGGCGCTAAAGACGGAGAAATCCTTTTAGGCGTCAAAGACAAATCAGGCAAAGAAGACAAGACGATCATTCCCGCCGGCGCTTATGCCGTAATCACCGCCGATGAAAACTACATCACCTGCACCCGCAACGACGCCGCCTACGATGTCTACACGCTCACGGGCGAGCCCATCGAACCGAAAGCTTTTACGGCTTTCTCCAAACAAGAGATAGACGGCAGCGTCTACTATGCCGGCACGGCAGGCGAAAACATCTACTACATGTTCCCCGGTAAGCCGATTGTGACGAGCACGATGTCTTACCTGACCCCGAAAAACCTGTTCATACAAAACGCCGCCTGCTGGGATGTTTACGCATTCGATGGTGCCAAGGTCTGGAATTTCCCGGTCACATCCACAATTATCAAGAGTGCCCGCACCGAGGAATATGTTATCGCTGTTCCGGTGGTTAAAAAGAAAGTAACCACTTATAAACTTTACACAGCCGGCGGCAAAGAGCTCAAAACCCTCAATGCCTACCAGTGGAAAAAGTTTCAAAAGCAGCTGAAGAATCCGCAGAAACTCGGAATCACCGAAATTTATGAACTTGAAACCATCAAAATCGAAAAATTGACGATTTAAGTTCATAGTCCCGCAAAAAAAAAGACCACAGCGCAATGCCGTGGTCTTTTTTTAGTGCTATCCGCGAACTATTTTCTCGTAGGGAAGATATGCAAACCAGAAAACAACAACCCCCATCATAAAATTGAGGGTATACGCCGTAAACCAAGCTGCAAACGCCGCTGCCGCAAAATGCAACACCGGAATGCTGCCGTCGGGCAGAAAGAGCGCTATGGCAATCATCAACGCGCCGGCGATTTCCAAAATTTTGCCACAAATCCGGAGGATCAACTCTTTAGGCATCATTTTCCTGTACACAACTTCAAAAATGTGCGGGTGGACATCGTTATCCGGAGTGCAGCAAAAGACCACCATATCGGTCATCCCTTTCAAAACATTTAACTCGTAGGCATAGCGCGGCGTTTTATTCTGCGTCAAATCTTCGAGTATCCGGCAATTTAAGACAACGGTCCAAATCAACTGCCCCAACACAAGCGCAACTCCGCATCCTGCCAAAATCGCGCCAATTAAAAATAAAAAGCCCATAATGATATATTGATAATTAAATAACTGAAAAAACACTATCAGGCTGCAAAAACAGAGTCAACAATTTTCTAAAAAACAAGAGGAAAGGGGGATAATATGCGCGTAGCGGTAAATACTTCCAACACACCGCAGCTAAAGTTATGCAGGTGCGGCGCGCACCTGGCGGAGAGAGAGGGATTTGAACCCCCGGTACGCTGACGCGCACAATTGATTTCGAGTCAACCGCATTCGACCACTCTGCCATCTCTCCGACAAAGGCAATATATAAAGCAAACAAAATAAAATGCAAGTAAAATTTACGCTATCCACTGATTTTGCGGTTTAACGCCCGTTTGCATTGTTCAAGATGAGCGGCTTCGTATTATTTCCGAGTGCATTCAGATGGTTAACAACTTCATCTTCGCACAAAACCTTATCCACGCTGCTGTGCGGATATTTCTCCAGCATTTTGCCAAACCAAACCGCCGTCTGCCCGAGGCTGACATGATGCGTTCCGAAATTGATATGCCCGTAGTCCATAATTTTATCTTCATTAATGCCGTGAAGTTTTTTATACATCCGGTCTTCTATGGTCAGGGAATAAAGCGTCGGTCCGAGTTCCATGGCAAAATCATCAAAATGGCTCGACTGCCGCCGGATTTCGCCGTCTTCTTTTTGATTATCCTCCGGTTTTTCTTTGGAAGCGGGCTTTTTCTGCATTAAGTGCTGTAATTCGTGAATAATCACCGAGCCGACCGGCGAATAAAAACCATCGCCCAAGTCGCCTTTCGGGCTCACGCCCAGCACCGCCCGAACCGGATTACCGCGCGAATTATACACCGCCAGCACATTGGCATAGTCATATTCATCGGTTTCGGCATAATACCATAAATTACTGTCTTTAACTTTTTGATTTGTCAGCCAATCTTTCAAAATCTCACGGCTCATCGCATTTGCCTGAATACTGTCGTTATAATTAAGCACAAAACGCTCGTTGCAGGCATACAGCGCTTTGGCAAATTTCTGCATACCGACATTGTTTGCCATTCTCATTTTCAGCATTTCCTGATCTTGATAATAGCGTCCGAAAGCCTCCGCCCGTTCGTCGATAGTCCCCTCGGTGCGTCCTAAAACTTTCCAATATTTATCGCCATATCGCACCACTTTTTCAAAATAAAGAAACGTCTTTAAGTTATTGTAATCACGCAAATCCACATTCTGCATATCCCCTTTGGCGTGCTTAATCTGCGCTAACATTTTGCGCGCTGTAATCCGATATTCGGACTTTTGGTCATCATTAAGGCGGCTGCTGTTTTGAAGCTCATTGGTTTTAGCCACGCCGTTACGCACAATTTCCCAAAAGTTTGCCTGATTTTCGGGCATATGGTTAAAATTAACATCTTCAAGCGGGGCAGGGGCGGGGTTAGCCAAAATCCCGTTAATTGCTGCCTCTGACAAAAATTCATATATTTTCACCCCAAGAACATCATTTACGGCGGGCAGGGTTTCAACATGATAAGTTTTTCCGCTATCAGTTTTTTCAACAACGGGATTGCACGCCGCCGGCATTGCCATCATAATTGAAGCAAGCACCATCGGTAGTCCCCGGCGCAAAGTCCGCCCCGAAGCTTCCTGCGGTTTCGCTCCTTTTTCGGTGCTGTAAACTTTAACCTTATTTGTTAAGAAACCTGTGTAAACATTTGCTTTCATATAAAAAATCCTATCCGATAAACACCACTTTGGCGAGTTTGCTCTTCATTGCGTAAAATTGATTATTGCGTTCCACCACAAAAAGGTAGCGGTTTCTTTTGAGCGGCAGCAGCAAATCCTCGTGCACAAAACCGACGGTAAAGCTGCCGTTTTCGCTTTTTAAGATAGCGGACTGCGCCTCTTCATTGATTTCCAAGCGCAAATCCGAGCGAAAATCCAAACCGGACGCCAACTCCAGCAGCACTTCCCCCAACTCATTTAACAAAAAACAGCCCATATTACCATCCTTTTTTTGCCGTTTTATTCAAACCATAACCAAAGTATACACCATTTTTCAAGAATAAACAACAAAAAAATCACCTAAACCGCCCCGCACACACCTCCCCTTCCTCGGCGGAAGGGGTAAGGGGGATGGGGACAACCAAATAATCCTTTAAAACCTCGCCCCTTTCTTATCCCAACAAGTTGGGCGCCATTCCTATCCCCTCCCCCCAGCGAGGGGGAGGTAAGGGAGAGGGGGACAACAACATATCCTTATCCTCTTTTATCCAAACAAATTGGATGCCGCCCGCCGAATATACGCCACATCCTCAAGCCAAGGTGAAACATCCGTCGGAATACCATGCCCGGTTTCCATCGTAATATACGCGTTTTCGTCAGTAAATTCCGTCACCAGACGCCGCAGGTCATAATTGCCCTCGCCATAGTGCAAATGGCTGTCGTTCGTACTCGCCACATCGCCGTCGCACAGATGATACATTGCCGGTTTGAGCGCCTTAAATTCAGCCAAAACCTCATAAATATCGCGTTTACAGCTGTTTGCCCCGCAAATAGCATGCGAAAAATCAAGACAAAACTTCGCCCCCGTTTCCGCCATAATGCGTTTAATTTCCGCGGGTTCAATACCATGCAGCAGCCGCTTTGTCTGCGAGCAATACGCCGGCAGATTCTCAACCGTCAACCGCGCATCGTTAAAAGCCTGAAATTGGCGGATACTTTCTGCCAAAAACGTTTCACCCGCCTGCATACCGGGGTGTAAGATAATAATATCCGCCCCGAGCATATCGGCAAAAAGCTGCGAATCTCTCAACCGCTGCCGATTGTTTTCGAGCTCGTCCGGATTGCCGATATCCAAATTCTGCATACCGTGTGGCGCGTGAATAATCACTTTCTGCCCGAAAAATCCGTCTTTAACCGCCGTTTTCGTATCTTCAAACGTTTCGGGCAAAGCAAACAGCTCCAAATAGTCAAAATGCCCGTCTTTCAAGGCTTTTTCCGCATCTTTTACAAACTCTTTATTTTTAATAAAATCTTTCGACCATAATTTCAAACCGAAATGCCGCATTGTAAAATCTCCCAAAAATAACGTTATCGCAGTCATACGCCATAAAAGCATAAAAATCAAGCAAATTCGCCTTGACTCACCGCCCGATATATGCTATTTCAACCCCATACTTAATATTATTATCAAAAACTCAAATAGTTATGTCACAATTATTAACCGAAAGATTATCAGTTGTGGGGCAAGGGCAATTAAGGCTTGCATTCTCCTCCGCGCTGATATTTGTGCTCAAAGGCATTCGGGGCATTTCCGCGGAAGAAAGGGAGGGCTGCATCGCGCAAATCGAAGCATTTGCCGAAACGCCCGCCGCCAATTTTGTTTTCCGCACGTTGCATTTCGAAGCTGCAAACATCGCTTTATGGACACAGTGCCTGACAGGCGAAGTTTATGCTTTCAACAAGTTTGAACAGCAATTGCAAAAAGAGATGCAGCCGCTGCTGGAAAATACCAAAACGCGGCTTGAGAGCATATGGCAAGTCTATGCCGGCATTTATGCCCGCGCGCTCTTGCAAACAGGAAGCCGAACTCTCCTGACCCCAAAACACGGGTTTAATCAGGAAACGGTGCAGTATTTTATCAACCATCCCGAACAAGTGCACGGCGAAGAGTTGATAAACGGCATTCCGCCGCTGCTGGAAAAGGGGTACATCTACCTCAACCTTTGCGGCGAAGACCAATGCACCGAGTGGCACCGCAACACGTTTATGGACAGTTATTTCAAAGCCTTAACCAGCTACAAAAACATCTTGTCCGAGCCGGAAATCCGCCGTGCTTTCAAAGTGAAAATCAGCTGAAAACAAATAGCTGCAATCCTAAAAAAACCGACGTTTTCACACGCCGGTTTTTTTGTACGTTCCGCAACATAAAGAAGAGCAGGGGGCTAAAACCAAAGTTTTAGTTTGACTTTCGTAACACCAACAGATAATCTCATAAAGGTATCAAACTTTCAGGAGAATTTTAATATGAAAATATACCAAAAGAACAAAATAGAAACTACGGGGGGGGTAGCACTCCGTGAAATATATCTCTTTGGTCATAAAATCTTCAGTTATAAACTCAATAAATTTAAAAAAGTAATGAAAAATTGCAAAAATAAATGTGATATTCCCACCCAAATGCTGCATAAGCTTCTGACAGAAAATAATCTCAAAATAATACATCAAGTCGGCATCGTTATATCAGACAGAGCCACAATTGGCAAAAAATGCACAATATTTCAAAACGTTACACTAGGAAGAAAAGGCGAATATACGCCAACATTAGGCGATAACGTCACCATCTACGCCAACGCGGTTGTTATCGGCAACGTCCATATCGGCGATAATGCCGTAATCGGGGCAGGGAGCGTCGTCCTCAAAGATGTTCCTGCAGGAGAAGTCTGGGCAGGCAACCCCGCACATTTTATCAAGAAAATCTGAAAATCCGCATAAAATATTATAAACTCGCCGACAAGACCCCAAAAAGCTCGGCGAGTTTTAACGCAAGCTGTATATTTCTAAAACATCTTGCAAACCATTCTCAAAAATATTTTCCACCCAAACACCCGTCATCACAAACACAACACACACACGCCAAACAATCAATCACTCAATCAACGCACAACTCAACATCCCCAAGCAAAACCAACCAAACTAAACCTTGACTCAACACGATAATCACACCACACCTCAAAAACAGCCTCCCGCAATCCCAAAAGGGAACACACCATCCCCCTCTCGCACCCACACCCACCTTGTCGCATAATATATGTTAAGCTCAAAGCCTCCCCCCAAAGGGGAGTGCTTCTTTATGTTTTCGATATGTCCACAAAAAGTATTTACAAACAAGATTTTAACCTCAACTGACCTGCGTGTTTACCTCTCAATTCAAGGATTCGCAAATCAAGAGGGATATTGTTTCCCATCCATCTCTAAAATTGCAGCAACTTTAGGCGTATGTCGACGTACAGTAGAGCGGAGCTTATCGCGGCTCGAACAAGAGCAGGTGATAGCCCGCTCAAAACGTATTAAAAACGATGGGGAATACACCTCAAACGGTTATTATCTCAAATTAGAGCCCAAAGCCGAAAAGGCTAACGAAACCAACACTTTTAACGATACGACAAATATGTCGCAGGGGATACGACAAGATTGTCGCATACCATACGACACAGAAGTCGCATCGAACTATAAGCAATGTAATAATAAATATTTTAATTTTACAAATACGCGTGCGTACGCACGCGAGGAACTCGGCAACGAATATGTGCAGGCGGAGGTAACGGAACAAGACCGCCAAGCCGTACAAGCTGCCAAACAATACTCAAGTGATTACAGATTTATCAAGCTGCAGAGCGGAAAAATCGCCATCCGCCCCGCGGCTGGCTTTGTGCTGCCTGAAACACCATCAGCGCAGGCAATAGCAGACTGCTTAACCTATAAATTCGGCTATGACGTCATTATCGTAGATTTTAAGCAGCATTTTTTAGGCGAGGTTGAAATAAGGAGCTAACGCTATGTATATTTTAAAAATTTTTATCAAAAACGAAAAGGGCGCGTATGTACAAATTAAAAGATTTGAGCTTTTAGGCAAATTGGACGAAGAGGCGCGCGCAAATGGCGAAAAAATCGCCAAAAGCTACAATCCGGACGCAATAGCGTATTTTGAAGAAATCCCCGCCGACAAAGACGCAGGACGCAAACTCAAAGAAGTAACAAGGGGGATGTAATGCCAGAAGTAATAGGACGTATGACTTGCCCCGTCTGCGGCGAGGAAAGGCAAGATTTAAAAGTTAACAAAAACCAAAAACTTTATATGTACTGCGACAATGGATGTTGCATAAGGCTGAATAGCAAACAAAGCCGCTACATCCGCGCCCAACTGGCGCAAAAAAAGGCAGTAAGTGTGGCAAAATTAGGCTATATCCGCCCGATAACCAAATTTGAAGAAAGATTACTAAACGATGATGACGAAGACGAATTTTAGGAGAAAAAGCAATGTCTGAAGAGAATATTTTAAACAATGGCGGTAATGTAAGCGAACAGGAGTTTGCTGCCATCAACGAAACCGTATTTGAAGAAACCAAACCGCAAGCCTCTATTTTGTCACCCAACGAATTCAACCAACGTTTTACGGAACTTTTCGATATGTGCGGCGATATTTGGAACATACCGGAGTTCAAAATCAATCAAGAAAAAACGCTTGAAGTCGCCGGCGCAAAGCTAACCGCAAACAAACTGTACAATCTCGCGCAAAAATACCCGCTAATGCATTTTTTGATTGAGCCGTCCGGCGGCTGGTTTGGTGACTTCTGGCTGATTGGCGTATTTTGTTGGAGTAAAGCGGATGTAGTCAGCCGGAAAGTGTCCGGTTTAACGCTTGCAGGAAAAATTCGCAACTTCTTTCAAAAGACAAGCGGAAAAGTGCAAGAAACAAGCCTATTCAAACGGTTGTTTCACAAAACAGATGTAAAGGTTAAAAAATGATTAAGAAAGACGCTCAAGCGCGCCGGATAGGAATATTCGGCGCATCCGGCAGCGGGAAGACAACAAAAGCACTTGACCTACTCGAAAAAGTCAACCGGTTAATTGCCTTTGACCCGCTGGACGATTTAACGAAAATTAAAACCCGCATTTCAGATATGGAATACTTGAAAAAGTTTATTTTGAAGAACTACGCGAAAGGATTCCGCGTCCGGTTCGTACCGGAGCTCGGCAAGGCTAAAGAGCAGTTATCCGAAATCAGCCTTTTCTTGCGCGAACTGCAATCGGGATATAAGTTCAACCGGCACAATGCACTTGTCACGCTGTTTGTGGACGAGTTAGACACAAGCTTTCCGCTCAATATCAGCCGCTCGATGGCTGAAAACGAATTTTACTTCCTTTGCTGCAGAGGCCGACACTATGGAATTAACATTGTCGGGATTAGCCAACGTATGAGTTTGGTTGACTTGCCATTCCGCGCGAACTTGTCAGACTTGTTCGTATTCAGGTTAGCGGATTTTAATGACATCAAAGCCGCAACACAAATGTTGGGCGCACCATACCGGCAGCGCATTGTCGATTTAACGAACTTTAAGTACATCTACAAAAACCCGGAGGGATTGATAAAATGAAATATTATGTTGTTACTTACAATAGCTTTTGTGATATTCAAATTTTTGAATTTGAATCGCAGTCAATGGCAGAATGTTATGTCCGTACAAATGAATTATCAGAATTTGCGATAATTCAAGGAGAACTAATTGAAAAATCAATAAACTAAATTTTCTTACATAATGTACATATACATACATAAGGCAGGCGAGGCTTGCGAAACACATAAACGGTAGGTAAACATAACCTATCGTTTTTTTAATTTTAACAGGGGAGAAACCTTATGAAATCATTACTTAAAATTATGGCAGGCGTTGTCGCCGGTATTTATGTGTATGAATACATCAAATCTGCAACATCAAAATCTAACTAGGAGCAATCGCTATGTCACAGGTTAAAAAAGTTCTTATTCACGAATCAAAAGCCATCAGTGCCGGAACGATTTTGACGTATAACGTCCCGTCATTCAATACCATCGACGATATTATCCTTGAGTTTTTGGACTCTGGTGCTGCAGCTACTAAAGCGAACGTCCTCGCCGGTGTTGGCAAAATTGCCCTCAATATCAACGGTGAACAGGTGGTCAATCTGCCTATTGCCCGTCTGTACGACATTTATGCATCGTTAGGGCAGGAAGTCACCCAAAACATCACCAACGCCATCGGGTTAAATATCGGGCGTTATCTGTTCAAATCTCCGGACGTGGAAGACTTCTTCGCATATGGCTGCGCGAATATTCAGACGATTCAGGTTCAGGTGTATCTGAATGCAACTGTTACCGGTTTGACCGATTGTCAGGTTAGCACAATTCGCCGTGCAACAAATCAGCCGCTAGGTTCATACATCAAAGCTATCAATTATCCGCAGACAATGAATACGACCGGTATTTCTACTGTAGACACCTTGCCACGTGATAGTAACGAGGCGTATCTTTCCATTATGGCTCACAATGGCGGCGGTGTAATTACTGGCGGGGAATGTGTTGTCAATGGTAACTCGGTATATGACCCGATTAGTCAAGCTCTGGACGATTATATTGTCAACGCTCGCGGGTTGGCTGCCGTTTCCGGTGTGTTTAACTATTCATTCAGCGATGGCGCAATTAAGCAAATTTTGCCGATGCAGGGCGTTACTGAACTTCGCCTTAAAACCACATTCGGCACAGCTCCGACAAACGGCAACTATGACCTTGTCGCTGTTTCTATCCGTAACGTACCGGATACAATGTTAAAGGCAGTTGCTGCTTAAAAGGTTTTCAAAATCGGGCGGGTCGCTCCCGCCCACATCAGGAGATTTAAATAATGGCAGACGATGCAGGAAATTCAACAAGTTGGTGGCAGTGGCTCGCAAATACGGCTACCGGAGCTTACGAGCATAAACTCGGTGCAGACGTGGCTATGAAACAAGCTGAAGCACTGGCAAAAGAACAGGCAAACGATAAGACTTTGTCATTTTTGGGTATGACCTTACACAAAGATACGTTGCTTTGGATTGGCAGCGGAACGTTGCTGGTCGTTTTAGTAGTGGCTCTGTTAAGGAAGTAAAGCTATGAGCGCAAGTCAAAATAATGCAGATTATAATCGTAACACTGGCGGATATGTTGGCGAAGTGGAGGCTAGTTTTGGCTTTAGTGATTTTCTTAACCCTAGCAATTTTTTAAACAATTTTGGTGCGGGATTAGGCTCGTCCAGTGCAACCGCAAACTCTGGCTTATCCGCCGGCAACTGGGGCACACACTCGTCAACCATCAACATCGACAGCCCGACAATGAGCTTGTCTAAAATTGTAATGTTTTGCGGTGTAGCCCTTGCAGGCTATTGGCTTTTTAAGAAGATAGCGAGGCGATAATGGGTTTATTCAGTTCAAAATCAAAGTCAAAATCTAGTACGACAACCACTTACACGGATAATTCGATAAACAATGAATCCGCCGCAAGCCTCGGTGCGCTTTCGCACGACAATCTGGTGGTCGGCAGCGGTTCCAGTTACACCTACAATGAACAAGGTTTAACAAGTGACAATCTAAAAGAGCTGCTCGGAACAGTCACAGCCTTAAACGAACAAACTAACGCTGTTTGGGATGGGTATGTTTCAAATGTTCAGAAAACAGCTGAAACGGCAATGAATACCACGGCGCAAGCCTATGCGGAATCAGACAGCGAACTACGCAACGTTATCGATGCAATCCGTCCGCTGGGACTATATGCAGCAATTGCAGCAGTTTTTTATTTTATCTTCAGGGGGAAATAATGGTAGACAGCATCAATTCAGGTTCGGTTCAAGCACCATATTGGGAACAAACAATTACACTTAAACCCCACGAGCGGCGTAAAATCGAATATGTGACCGATAACTTTCAGCTTTTAAATACAAGCGTTCCCAATGCCTTATGCGTCAATTTTGGCGGTTCAATGATTGATACGCCTTTCCGTGCCGGTATGGGTTACAGATTAACCGAGCCGGTGCAATTTGTAGAAATTTGGAACGATAACAATGTTGAATTAACCGTTGATTTTGTCTTGGGTATTGGACAAATACAAGATAACCGGTTAACGCTAATCGGACAAGTTGACACAAAAACAACCCCGCAAGGTTTTACAGATATTCAGATAGGCTCAAGAACGTTAGAAAATGGTATCTCTACAACTCTACACGTTGGCGCAAACCAAAGAATTGCAGTTATGTGTACATCTGGAGAATTAAGACTGGGGAATAATCCTAATTATATGATTTTGAAAGCCGGACAAAGCTTTGAATTTGATTCAGCATCTTCCATTGCGTTTAATGCGGTAAATTTAAGCGGTTCACCTGTAACCTTTAATCTGTTTATCGGGAGCTACTAAAATGAGTGTATTTAATTGTAACATATCACTCGACGCCGTTTATCCGGTAGGAAGTTTATATTTTACAACCGCTGCAGTTTGCCCTTTGGAAACTCTAGGCCTTGGAACTTGGCAAAAGGTAGGAAGTAACCTTACAATTGCAAAGTCCGGTAATGTTGCAATTAAAGGTAATGGCGCAGCAATTGGAGTGCACAGTGTTGGAAATGCAACTGACAAAAATTTAATTTGTGCACACTCTTGCGCATCCGGCGGCGGATATATGATTAAAGCAGCTAACAATATTTTGCAAAATACAAATTGTGATACGTCATCAGAATTAAGATTTACAACTAATGCCGCAAACAGTGGTTTGACCGGAACTGCATCTTTAAGCAATTTAACCGTAAATATTTTTCAACGCACAGTATAGGAGGCAATATGGTAAATATTTATTTATACGATAAAAGAGGTTTACTTATAGCTGAACAAGTCGCTTTGGTAAATGAACACGGAAAAGTAATGTTACCGGATAACGCCACTTTTAGCGCACCTTTGCCTCAAAAAGAGGGGTACGAAGTTATATACAACGGCGAAAAATGGATATATGAGCAAATAGCCAAAGCTGAAGAACAAGAATCACCATATCACCCATTAAACTATATCGAACAACGTTTGCGCGCATACCCTGATTATGGCGAACAACTGGATATGATATACTGGGATAAGGTAAACGGCACGAATAACTGGCCAGAAAAAATCAGCGAAATCAAGGCCAAATATCCGAAAGTTGATTTAAATGCTTAAATGGCTTGGTTACATAGCCGCCGCTTATTTGGCGTATAGGATACTGAAGAAAGGGTACGATATGACAGACGACCAGACAGACTATTTAGCCCGTACGATTTGGGGCGAAGCAAGAGGAGAGGGGGCGCGCGGTATGCAAGCCGTCGGCAATGTCATTTTAAACCGTGTATCCCGCGGCGGCTGGTATGGTGCAAGCATTAAGGACGTGGTATTAAAGCCGTATCAATTCAGCGCGTGGAATGCTGCAGACCCCAACCGGCAGAAAATGCTGAACGCCACCGATGCGGACTTGCGACAGGCCCGCACAATTGCGCTGCAGCTGCAGGCCGGAACGTTGCCGGACATCACCGGCGGTGCAACTAACTACCACGCAACCAGCGTTTCGCCGGCGTGGGCAAAGAAAATGACTAAAACGGTACAGATTGGCAATCATATTTTTTATAAAGAGTAGGGGGGAGGAAATGGGATATTTAGTAAGTTTTTTAGGCGGTGCGCTAGGGTTCGCAATTTTCGATAAGTCAACGGAATCAGGACAAAAAAGCCTCAATCTGGTAGGGTTAGCAGCGCAAATGCTCGTAATTTATTGGGTTTACAAAAAATTGAAGTAAAGGAGAAAAACAATGTGGGGAACATTCTTAAAGTTAGGCGGTTCATTGCTTGCAGGTTTAGGAATTGACTGGGCTTGGGATTCTTATCAGGATTCACAGGCTGCAGCTGCAGAACAGGCACAAATGAATAAGCAGGCAAACTGGGGAAAGTGGATTTTAATCACGGCTGCCGTGTTAGCAGGTTACTCAATGCTTAAAAAAGGCCGGTAAATTATGACACAAGAGCTTTTTAACCAACTTTTAGCAAATAGCCCCATTGTCGCCGTTTTGGTGTACTACGGGCAAAAAATCATTCAATTAACCGAACGTTTATCTATGCTGGAGGGCTATATATATGAGCATTTTAGAAAAGGCAAAAAATAAAAGTTTTTGGGCAGGCGTTTTAACTGCCCTTGCCGGTTTGGTTGGCGGCAGCCTCTCCGCACCGGAATTTTTAATCTCAATCATTAACTTAATAGGAGGGTAAGCAGATGGCTACACGTAAAAAACGCACATCTACGCGTAAAAAAACGACCACAAAACGCAGAGTTACAACGCGAAAAAGAAAAATCACGAGAAAAAAGAAGAGCAGGGGCTTTCTTGCTGACTTTTTAAACTCTTAAAACTAAAGTTTTAATTTGACTTTCCTATATTTAGAATATAATCTCTTAAAGGTATTACACTTTTAGGAGACTTTCCTATGAAACTATTTTATAAAAAGAAAATAGAAACCAGAGAAGCAACAATACGAAAAGTTTACCTCTTCGGCCGTAAAATATTCAGTTATAAACTCAATAAATTTAAAAAAATTGCAGAAAGATGCAAAAATAAATGTGATATACCAGCCAAAATGCTTGAAAAACTATATAAAGAAAATGACCTCAAAATAATGCATCAAGTCGGCATCGTAATATCAGACAGAGCCATCATTGGCAAAAACTGCACGATATATCAAAACGTTACATTAGGACGTAAAGGTGAATACGCTCCAACCATAGGCGATAATGTCACCATCTACGCCAACGCAGTCATTATCGGCAATGTCCACATTGGCGATAATGCGATAATTGGGGCAGGGAGTGTCGTTTTAAAAGATGTCCCTGCAGGCGAAATCTGGGCAGGAAACCCCGCACATTTTATTAAGAAAATCTAGTCAAGCGTTTGTTTAACGCATAAATATTTTGTTACTGTTGCCGGTGTAACATCCAGAAGTTTAGCAATTTTTCTGTTATCAAGTCCTGCAGCTTTCAGCTTATGTGCAGCATAGACTTTGTGCGGTTTTAAAATATGTTGATAATTGGCATATATTGAGTTTGTCATCCCGTCTATAACATCGCGGGGAAGCTCAAAATCAACGGCTAAAGCCGTTTTTGCTGCCTCGAAATGCACGCCGTTACACAAATAAGCATACAATCGTGCCGCAACGTGTTCCTGCTTCACGGCAAAAGGATTTGCAGGGCGGTGTGTTAAAGCAAATTCTTTCATTTGGCTTAACAATTCCTTTAAATCCCCCATTGAACTGTTTAACAACTGTTCACATTGCGCTACTTGTAAAAAATTCATTTTTGTACCTCTTTATTTTTTTTATATACATATATAAAAATTTTTCTTTCATTCTTAACTATTTTTTAAACAAAACTGTTTAACACTAGAAACAAGTTAAATGATTAAAGTGAAAAAATAAACTTAATTCTTAATGAAATATTAAAATTGTAAATACGCAAAGAGTAGAGAACAGATAAATATTTGTTCTTTAAGGTTATTTCCATATTGTCGCATAATATATATTATGTATAGTAAGATACCGAAAAAGACCACAAACGCCGGATTATTCAATATGTTACAAGAAAATTAAAAACGGATAATCTGTCGCAGATTTTACAAATTTTTATGCATAGCGACCAAAAATCTGCGCGCTGTGAACAAGCTCAACTGCAAATAGCGATAAAATATAAATATACGTCAGCTCGCTCTGAAACGTCCGCACGCCATCTGCTGAAAATCGCACTCCGTGTTAAAAAACGCTCCGCCGCAACGCTGTCATAAAAAAAAAATAAGCTCCGAAGTCGCCTCCGAAGCTTTGGGGTTAAATTCCCAGTCCGACCAGCTTGTCTTTCGGCTTAATGCCCCAGTCAGCCACCGTCCAGTGCTTGTCGCCGTCTTCTTTTTCCAAAATGCAAACACCGCCGGTTCCCACTTTAATATTATGCTCTTCCGTAAATTTCCGAAAATCTCCGGTCAAATGCGGCGCAAAGCGGATAATTCCGTTTGAGCTCACCAGCATCACCGTTTTGTCTTTATAATCGCGCTCGATTTCCGCGGCAAAATTTTTCCACGCCTTAATAATGCTGTCAACAGAAACATTCCACCCGTCGGGCACAATCGCCTCGGCATTCCATTTATCCATAGCCTCCTGCCCGATACGCGCAATCACCTCATCCTCGGTTTTCGCCTCATCCGGACCATAGTCAATCTCGGTAAAGCGCGCATCGCTTTTAAGCGGAATGTCTTTATCGAGCGCTGCAATCGCCAAACGCGCCGTTTCCGTTGTCCGTTTCAAAGGCGCCGCAAACACCACAGCCGGAATTAAACCGCGCATTTTCAAGTATTTGCCGATATTTGCCCCGCGTTCGGTTTCCACCAGCGGCAAATCGGTTCTTGCCCCCACGCGCAACGGCGTCTGGTCTTTGGTAAACGTATTTCCGTGGCGTGCGATAATGATTCTTGTCGTCATAAAAATGTGCCTCCTAAAACTCGCCGTATCTTGCAAACAAAGCTTCCGCGCGCTTCAAATCCTCGGGCGAATCAACCCCGCTCATCCCTTCAAACGCGCCGTAATCAACTTTGGCAATCTTGATTTTCATTCCGTTTTCCAAAAAGCGCAGCTGTTCCAAACCCTCAAGTTTTTCATAAGAACTCTCTTCTAATTCTTTGAATCTAAACAAAGAATCGTATTTGTATCCATAAAGGCCGATATGCCGCAACACCGGACTTTTATCGCTTTTTTCGCGCAAATCAGCCTCTTTGCGAACCGCCGGAATAATGTTTTTTGAAAACCACAGCGCATAGCCGTTTTTGTCCGCAACACAGGTTGTGCCTGAAAACGGCGTTGTCTTCTTACTTTCGCGCAGCTTATCAAG
This sequence comes from uncultured Alphaproteobacteria bacterium, assembly GCA_910576955.1. Taxonomy (GTDB): domain Bacteria; phylum Pseudomonadota; class Alphaproteobacteria; order RF32; family CAG-239; genus CAG-267. Next base: position 20,839 of record CAJTJB010000009.1, read on the forward strand.
CGCTTCCCAGCTCAATTGTGTACACGGCGTCACCAAGTCAACCGTCTTATCCTGTTCAAACGCTTTAATGAGTTCCTGAATGAACCACGGCGGACAAACCGGATTATCCCCCTGTAAATTAATAATAAGCTCCGGCTTTTCGCCCAAAATTTTCACAGTTTCGCACACGCGGTCAGAGCCGGTTTTGCAAGCCTCGCTCGTCAACAGGCATTCCACGCCGTTTGCCGTGCAAAAATCAACAATCCGCTGGTCTTCCGTTGCCACCACAATACGCGCCTCGGTGCCGGCAGTTCCTTTCTTGGCAATCTCGACAACGCGCAGCAGCATTTCCTTGCCGGCGATTTTAGCCAGCGGTTTCCCCGGAAAGCGCGACGAGCCGTACCGCGCCGGAATAACAACAAGGGTTTTAACCATCAATCAAACTCCCAAAACATAACATACATATAGCTTTATATTGCCCCAAATCCCACGATTGACAAGCACATTGTCAAAGTTTTGCACAATCCCCTGCTCTTTTTTGTTCTATTTTTATTCTCTAAAAAGCTATCTGCTTGTAACGCCAAAATAAATAAGCTATCGTGTCAAATTCGCATTTTTCTGCAGCATCAAGTTAAACGTTTCCGTATTTGCCATCATATTAATTTCTTCGACCATCTCTTTAGGCAGCAGCTCGCGCACTTCTTTCACGCCGCCAATGGTAAACCTTGCCTCATCGCATATCTGCCGCTTGATTTCATCGAAATTATTATAATATGTGCAATAATCGTCACTGTCCACAACCGGAACATGGCGCCCTGCTCTTTTAATCAAATCGCCTTTTTTGTTGCGTCTGCACGGCATAATATCTGCAAAATCAACACGATAAATACCGCACCCGACATAATTCCCTTTATATTTGTAAACAGGCATATCCAGCAAATCTTTGCCGGTCCATTTCTTCGTCAAAAAGGCTTTTAACAGATATTCGCGTTTTAATAAGCCGATAGGCGTGCGAAATCCCGTCAATTTACGTCCTTGTATTTCAACGCTTTCCCCTTTGCAGACCGATTTATAAAATTCCGAGCCCGACAAGCCGTTCTTTCCCCAGCAAAATCCTGCGCCGATACAAGCGGCAAGTTCTTCTTTCGAACAGCTGCGCCCGATGGTATCGCCTAAAAGGTCAAGCATTTCCGCCTCAATAAACCGCCATTTGTGAATCATCGCTTCTTCAGGCGTTATTTTATCCCATTTCTGCACTTTGTGATGGTTGCCGAGTTCGTCCAGATAAAATGTCAGCCCCGAGCCGATGGTCATCACGCCGGTGTTGTCATCATATGCCTTATCGGCAAATCCCTCCACGGAAACCAGCAATGCCGAAATTTCCGATTTCATCTCCATAATCTTGGCAATATTGCCATATCTGTCCGAGTGTTTCACACCTCTGAAATCAACATACGTTCCTTTTTGCTGAACACGCGCTGCCGGCACTGCCACCTTTTCTTGTTTATGCTCTGTGCAGCTTTGCGGAATATACTGCGCGCCGACAAGTCCCAATCCGACGGCAGCGGTAACACCCACGGCTCGGCTGTGCCTGCCTGCAAAATCACCGGCATTTTTAACCAAAGCCTTTGCCTGTTTGGCAATTTGCTCTGCAGATGTTTGGGATTTCCGACCGAATTTCCCTTTTGCCTTATCGCAAAACTTCCGCACCCGTTCTGCGCCTTGTTCCTCTTGCTTTTCTATTTTTTCCAAATGGTGTGTATATTTTGCCAGCGCCGCGGCGGAAAAATCGGCTGCGCCCAAGCGAACGCCGCGTTTTTCTAATTTCTGATAAGCCTCAATAATCGCGTCATATTTAAGGGCGGCTTTCTGCGCCACATAAGCGGCGAGTTTTTGCGGCGAAACATCTTGTTCCCTTGCGCGAAACGGCACAACATAATCAACGCCCTCATACGTTTCCGTGCGTGCGATAAGCCCCGCCTCACTGTATTTGTCCGCCTCTGCCTGCTGAAAGTCGAGTAACGCCATTTTAAACTTTGTAATTGCCTCAATTTCGTCTTTTGCCGCCTTGCGATATTTATACGGCACCACAAAAGTTTTATTGCCGACATCGGTCAGCAAAAAATCATCAGTACCGTTTTTCAGATGTTCCTCCACCAAAAAACGGTCATTAGCGCTAAATCCCTCTTCTAATTCTATCACTTTGCATCTCCCCAATTTTCCAACACATACCGCATTGTACTCTATTTTTTTTAACAAATCAAATATTTTTTTAACCCTTTTTCTCTAGTCAATGCACGAGCTTTACCCCTCCCCCTTGAGGGTGGAAGAATCCCTTGCGCCCCCCCTTAAGCGTCCCTCTCCCTTGAGGGGCTCGCAGAGTCAAAAAAGCCCGATGGGCTCTTTTGAGCGAGAGCAATAGCAGTGCTTGGCGAGCGACTTGGCAGTAATGCCAATAAAGCGAACCCTAGCACTGGCTTGACCGTAGCGCAGTTAGGGCGCGCAACAAGCGCACCCTTACGAAGCAAGTGAGGACAGGAGAGGGTGACAACATAAAGCAATCTCCCTCTCCCCGCCGCAGCCAAAGTAACCCCCGACAAGTCGGGCGCCGTAGCTTAAATCGTTGCCCGTGCCGCTGGCACCCGCAGCCAAAGTCTAGCAGGTGTCGCTGGCACTATCCACGCACCACCAAATAAACTTTTCCGCCTTTAACATCCTCGCGCCGTTCCAACACCTCGCCCATACGATAAGCCGCGGCAATCCCTTTGCCGTCCGCCATATCAAAGGCAAGCGTCCGCACCTCTGTTTTTTTCGCAAATTTCCGCAACAACAAGGCCGACAGCGCCTCCACACCCTCGCCGTTAAGCGCCGACACGGCAACGGAATTGCCGCTGTTTTTCTTCAAAATATGCGCTTTTTCCTCATCCGGCAATAAATCAATTTTGTTATAAACCTCAACATAGGCGGGCTCATATTCGATTTTCTGCAACCCGAGTTCGTGCAGCACCTCCAACACATTCTCCCGCTGCTCTTTATATTTTGGGTTCGCCACATCGATAACGTGCAAAATCACATCTGCTTCCAACACTTCCTCCAGCGTTGCCCGAAACGCCATCACCAACTCATGCGGCAGATTCGAGATAAACCCCACCGTGTCCGAAAGGATAATCTCCGTCCCCTGCCCCAAATCAATTTTGCGCATTGTCGGGTCAAGCGTTGCAAACAGCATATCTTTGGCAAACACCTCGGACTTGGTAATAAAGTTAAACAGCGTGGATTTTCCGGCGTTTGTATAGCCCACCAGCGCCGCCACCGGATACGGCACCTTAACGCGCGCCGAGCGTTGAATAGCCCGCGTCTGCCGCACTTTTTCGAGTTCTTTTTTGATTTTGAGGATTCGCGTGTCCAGATGCCGCCGGTCAAGTTCAATCTGTGTTTCCCCCGGACCGCCCAAAAATCCGCCGCCGCCCCGTTGCCTTTCAAGGTGCGTCCAGCTGCGCACAAGTCTGCCGCGCTGATAAGTCAGATGCGCAAGTTCAACCTGTAATTTACCCTCTTTGGTCTGCGCCCGCCGCCCGAAAATCTCCAAAATCACCGCCGTCCGGTCAATAACTTTAAGATTAAGCGCTTTCTCGAGATTCCGTTGCTGCACCGGCGACAAATCCGTATCTGCCACCAGCAGTTCCGCATTATGTTCTTCGCATTGCCGTTTCAGGCGTTCAATCACGCCCTTGCCGAAAAACGTTCCCGACAGCACTTTGGATATTTTTACCGGACAGCAGAAAACGGCGTCCTGCCCCATTGCTGTCACCAAGCCTTGCGCCTCACTCATCTGATTTTTAATATCTTCATCCGAGCCAAACGCCTTGCCGGTTTTAACCACGGGGCAGATAACCGCCGTTCTTGTTTTCTTATCTTTTTCGATAACGAGCAAGACTAATCTTCAACCACGTCAATCGGCGTTGCCGGCATAATTGTCGAAACCGCGTGCGAATAAACAAGTTGAGTATGTCCGTCGCGTCTTAACAGCAATGAGGTTTCATCAAACCAAGTAATCACGCCCTGCAATTTCACGCCGTTAATAAGAAAAACGGTCACAGAAACTTTTTTATCTTTAATATCGTTCAAAAATTCAACTTGTGCATTTGTCGTCATTTTCATAATTCCTTATTATATTTTTTCCCTTATGCCCGCATCGGTCATCCTCTGCTGCATAATAGATATATATGCTATATATAGTTAATAATATCTAAACCAAACGCAAAAAAATACATTTTTCTCCCCTGCTCCACTCTTTTAAACGTCACTCTCGGAGCAATGCTTTTTTTTCATCCCAACAAGTTGGGCGTCATCCCTCGAATCGTTGCAGGTGGCGCTGCCACTCAAGGGATCTCCCTCTGCAAGTGCACTCTATACTCTCACGAGATCGCTTGACCTCACTAACGTTCGGAGCGATGACACTGAAAAAGCCCCCTTCCTCTCTTTAAACGTCATCCCTCGAATCGTTGCAGGTGGCGCTGCCACTCAAGGGATCTCCCGCGGCAAAGTACCTCCTCCCCCCAGCGAGGGGGAGGTAAGGGAGAGGGGGAAACAAATCATCCTTACTCTACCCCACGCCGTTCGCAATGCATCCTAAAAAAGCGCGACACACCCCATCAACGCGCCGCTGCCATATGCAACAACTTTTCCCGCGCCTCGGCTGCCAGCTGTTCCCTCTGCCCGTCCGCAATGCCGAACGCCGCCTGTAACGCGCTGATAAAGCTCTCCATACTGTCATCATAAAGCCACACTTTACCGGCATAATCCCGTTCCAAACCTGCGCGGCGGTTCGTCACCAACGGTCTGCCATAGCTCATAATGTCATACACCGCAAACGGCACATAATATTTGTCAAAATCCGCATCTTCTCCGTCCGGCATCATCTTATAAACAACCACCCGCGCCCGGGCAAAAGCCGCCTCGCGTTCTTCCGACGTCATCTCGGCAAACTGTACCGCGCCATAAGTTTCGGCTTTCAGGTTTTGCTTGAGCAGTCCGGCAAAATTATTACTGTCATCCTCGTAAATATATAACACGTCATTTTCATATTGCGGTTTAAGCCGCTTATGCCAAACCGCCCCGCTTTCAAACAGCTTTGCCGGCAGTTCCGTCCGGACTTCGTCATAAATTTCGCGTTGCGAAAATAAATAAAGCCCGTAACCTCTCATCTCTTCTTCATAAAAATCCCCTGCCCGATGCAGATAGAACCAGTTTTGCGCCTTATCATTCATCCGCACGTCATAAAGCGGCAGAAACCCGCGCACAAAAACATTAACGCCCGCCTGATTAAATTTTTCAGGATACATCTCTCCGTTATACGCCGTCCCGAGCACCCGATAGCCCGCCTGCTCCAAGTGGTCAGCCATATAATTAAGCGCCGCCAGCAAATCATAGTCAACTTCCGTCCGTGCATTTCCGACACGGATAACCGCCGTTTTCGCATCCCGCAATTTCATTCCGAAACGTCCGGCAAGCCCGATACAAAAACCGAGAGCCGCCGCCAATATCACCCAAAATAAAACTTTGCCGCCCTTAACCATTATAAGCCGATTCCCTTTTCCTGCCGATATTGTTCCAAAATCCGCATCATCTCCGCCATCACGCTTTCCGCGCCAAACCGCTCGCGGGTAATTTTCTGCGCTTTGAAAGCCTTTTCCCGCCGTTCTTCGGGGTGCGCAAGATAATAGTCGATAAGCGCCTTAAACTCCTCTTTGTTTTTATACATCGGAATAGCATCGCCGTATATTTCCTCAATTTCGGGAATATAATCGGAGATAATAAAGCCCCCGCTCGCCGTCACGTCAAAAATACGGTTGCTGATAAACCCTGCCTCAATCATATCATCGCGCGTATCGTTTAAGACAATATCCGCCGAAGAGTAAAAATATTTCAGATTATCCCCTTTAATCTGATTAGCTTTATACAACGCCGCGTTTTCTCCGACTAACACATTCTCCCACCCTGCACCATAAATAGCAGGTTTATAGCCATATGCCAGCGCATATTCAACAGATTTGCGGTTGGGACTGTCCGGATAGCGGTTGCCGATAAACAGCAATTCGGTTTTGAGTTCGGGTTTCGGGTCATAATAAAACTTATCAAGGCGTGTAAACTGCGGCAAAAAATGCGCATTTATCCCCGCCTCCCGATATTCCCTGCTCTTTTTCAACGAGCCGGTAAACACCACATCAGCATTGCGGACTTCTTCGGGTTTGTAAGGGATAGTTTCATAAAGCACCGCAATTTTGTCTTTATCAATATAATTATGATAGCGGGAAAGCTGCAGTTCCGGATAAGCGCGCAGATAAAGCGCATATCCCTCTTTAAAGTTGCGGTTCGAATAAAGGTCTTCAATAGCATAGAGGCGCGCATCTGTTCCCAGTTTGCCGAGGGCGACCGCCATATCTTCCGCCAGATATTTTTCTCCGAGCGGATACAGGGGATGATGTATAAACTTTGTATGCGTCACCAACAGGTTGATAGTCATCCGCTTATAATCAAGCGCATAAGGGTTCTCCGGCGCAAAAGCGAACCAGCCGCAAACGCTGCCGATAATCAAACAACAAATCAATGCAATCCGCCGCATCATCACTCCTCAAACAACACCGATAACCGAATTTTGCCAGATAACCTCCGCCATCACAAGTAAAAAACACATTTTACACCCAAACAAAACAACCTCTTCCCCATCCCCTCCCCCTTGAGGGGGGAGGACGGGTGGGAGCGAACCGCATAAAGCTACAAAAAGAAAGCACGCTCGTTAAAAAACGTACTTTCTCCAAACCGCAGCTAAAGTCAAGCCCGTGGCGCTGCCACCCCAACAAGTTAGGCGCAGCTAAAGTATTGCCCGTGTCGCTGACACCGCGGGCACTATTTCGCCTTTGTCTTCAGTGTCGGGAACAAAATCACATCACGCAGCGTCTGTGCGCCGGTCAAAAGTTTAGCCAAACGGTCCATACCCATACCCATACCGGTTGTCGGGACAAAACCATAAGACAGCGCATCAATAAAGCTTTCGTCGAGCATCTGCGCTTCGTCATCGCCGTTTTCGCGTTCGGCAACCTGCGCCTTAAAACGCTCCAATTGCTCAAGCGGATTTGAAAGCTCGGAATAAGCGCACCCGAGTTCCATCCCCAACAGATAAGTGTCAAAATGTTCCACCAAACGCGGATTGTCGCGGTGGGTTTTAGCCAAGGGGGAAATATCTTTCGGCATATCGGAAACGTGCACCGGTTCAATCAGCGTATGCTCAACCTTTTCGTCAAACACTTCCTGCACCACCTTGCCCCAATTTGAGCAATGATCAGCGTCCACACCGACAGATTTTGCCAGCGCCCGCGCGTCTTCCACGGTTTCAACGCTCAAAAAGTCCGCACCGGTTTCGCGCTTGATAAGGTCAATAATGGAAATTTTCGGAAACGGTTTTGAAAAGTCGATTTCGTGCCCCTCGAGCACCAGTTTTTCCGTGCCGAAAACTTTTTTAACCACAAAATTCACCAGCTTAAAGATTAACTCTGCCATATCATTATAGTCGCCATACGCCATATAGGCTTCCAAACCTGTAAATTCCGGAACGTGGTTCTTATCGATTCCCTCATTGCGGTAGTTTTTGCCGATTTCAAACACGCGGTCAATTCCGCCGACAACGAGTTTTTTCAGATAAAGCTCGGTCGCAATGCGCAAATAAAAATCGTTATCGAGCGCGTTATAATGCGTTGTAAACGGCTTGGCGTTCGCACCGCCCATAATCGGGTGAAACGTCGGCGTTTCCACTTCCAAAAAATCGTTAGAGTTAAAAAACTCGCGCACCGCGGAAACAATTTTGCAACGCTTGAGCAACACATCTTTAGCTTCGTCATTGATGATAAGGTCAACATAGCGCTTGCGATACCGCGTTTCCACATCGGTCAAACCGTGAAACTTCTCCGGCAGCGGCTCAAGCGATTTAGCGATAATATCAAACTTTTCGGCAGCAACCGAAAGTTCGCCGCGCGGTGTCCGACGAATAAAACCCGACACGCCGACAATATCGCCGATATCCAAACATTTAAGGAGTTTCAGATTTTCCTCATCCAAATGGCATTTATGGCAAAACAGCTGAATATTGCCGGTTTTGTCTTTCATATCAATAAACATTCCGTCATTGCGCACGGCCATAGCGCGCCCCGCCACGGTCACACGGTCTTCGGTGTTTTCGCCGTTGGCAAGATCTTTATATTTTTCCTGCAAATCTTTTGCAAAACTATCGGGTTGAAAACGATACGGATACGGATTATACCCCATTTCTTCAAGCTTTGCCAATTTATTAAGGCGGCTTTGTCTTTGCTCGCTGATTTCTTCTGCCATTTTTAAACATCCATCAAAAAAGTTACATAAACTGCCAAATTTATACCACCCAAAACAAATTTTGCAAGCATTTTTTTACCCGCTGCAAAACCTCCCCCATCACTTTTTATCCCAACAAGTTGGGCGTTGCAGGTGGCGCTGCCACTCAAGGGATCTCCCGCAACAAGGAAATATTCCTCCCCATCCCCTACCCCCTTCCTCCACGGGAAGGGGAAACACTCGCTGCAAACACCCCTCCCCCTTGAGGGGGAGGATGGGTGGGGGTGACAACAATCAATCCTTCCCCCCACCACACTCGCGGCTGTTGTAGTAAAAAAAACGCGGAATTTTGCGAAATAGCCGAGGATGTCCCTTCACTCCCCTCGTGGCACTAAAAAAAACGCATTATATGAGTCTAGTAGAGATGGGCTTGGTGCTTTTCAAAAATTTTAGCGTACATAGACGTACGTGAATTTTTGGAAAGTGCCAAGACCGCTCTAATAGACCATAGAATACGTTTTTTCTTTCTATAGACCGTTGGCTTTCTTGTACCGCGCCCAAGCCTGCACCACTGCATCATAGCGGTTTTGGGTTTCGATGCGCCGCTTGTCCAAGTGCTGCTTATAGGCCTCGCTGTAACGGTTTTTTAATAACGTGGAAAACTGATAGTCTTCTTTATATTTAATGATGTTATAGATTCGCAGCGCCTTGCCGAAATCCAGCGTCGAGGCTTGGTTATTGCCGGGGCGGCTGAATTGATAATAGCGCCCGCGCCCGTCATTGCCTTGCGCCCGGTATTTATTCAAGATGCCGACAATTTCCAAAAACTTGTCAACTTCTTCAATGTGTTCAACCGGAATATGCATTTTCCGCCGCCAGTTCGGGAACGATTTATCGCCGCGAATTTCCAAAATCGGCTTTTCAACCGACCATTCCATTTCGGTCGTACCGGGAATATTGCCCATTTCGCTCGCCCCGAAAATATCGGAAAACGGCATCAGCATAATCGCCGAGTTGGATTGCGCCATATAAGCGGCAACCGCCGGCACATATTTTTCAGGTACGATATTGGCATCCTCTTTGGGATTTTCCGACGGCTTTCCGCCCACTTCTTCCCAGCAGTGATATTCGCCGAGCACCCAGTTTAAAGCCTGCCTCTGGCTCGCATATTGTCCGAATTTGGCATTTGCCTGCTCTTCGGTGATAATGCCCAAATGTTTTTTCTGCCAAACATCGCGCACATTCCACTGGTTAACGAGCGTCGGCGTATCGTGCGTAGAGGTTGCGCAAACCGACATCTGCATATATTCTTCGGGACGCACCATCGAGCGCCAGCAGTCTTCTTTGTGCTCAAACGGCAACACTTTATAAGACATAATGCCGAAGTTTTCCATATCGTGCTTAAATTTCTCTTGCGAGTTGCCAAGGTCTTCGCCGATAACCATTGTCTTGTGGCGATGGCTTTCAAGTGCCACAATAGCCATCAGTTCCTGCGAGTTATAGTAAACGTAAGACCCTCTGCCGCCGTCTTCCGGATAGATATAAAGGCGGTTCAGCTGCAAAACGTGGTCAATGCGCAAACAGCCCGCATATTTCATATTGGCTTCCAAAATGCGCCGATACGGCTCATAACCGTCTTTTTGCAGTTTTATCGGGTTAAAACCCAACAGTCCCCACTTCTGCTCGTTTTGCGACAAGATATCCGGCTCTGCGCCCGCCGTTCCGTTGAGGTACAAATCAGAGTAATACCACGCCTCAAAGCCTTTAAACGACGCACCGACCGCCATATCCATATAAAGCCCGATTTTCATACCCGAGTTATTGCAGGTTTCTTTTACAAACTGCAGCTGTTTTTCACACAGCCATTGCGTATATTTGTAATATTCGATTTCGCCCCTGTGTTCAGTCTGAAAACGCTTAATCGCATCCGAATTCGGGTCTTTATATTCCTCGGGCCATTCGCGCCAGTTTACCGGCACAACATCGCCGGACGAAAAATGTTTGTTGAGCGCACGAAAAGTTGCAAACATCTCCAAAATGCCGTCATTATCCGCACAAAAAACATCAAAACGCTTGTGCTCTTCGCTTTCGCGGTCTTGTTCAAACTTTTCAAAACAGCGGTGCAGAATATCATCCACCAGCTCTTGGGTTGTCGTATAGTCAACATACGTCCGCCGACGGTTTCTAACCAGCCGTTCCTGAAATTCGGGGCTGTTGTAATAGTCTTGAATATCAGGATTTTTCTTAAATTCGTCAACAGCCGTCACATCAACATAGATATAGTTGAAAAACATACGGCTGTCCGGTCCGTAAGGCGATGCGTTTTCCGGCATATTGTCTTGCGAGGCGTGCAGCGGGTTCACACCGATAAGCCCGGCCCCGTGTTTGCCGAGAACGTGCCCTAACTGCGCCAAGTCGCTGAAATTGCCGATACCGAGGTTATTTTCGCTCACCTGTTCATAAAGCTGCACCGGCACGCCCCAGGTTTTTTTGCCCTCGCGGATACCGAGCCCGTCATAACATTTCTCGGGAGCGGAAATCAGATGTGTTTTCTGCCCTGTAACCGTGCCGTCCGGACGGTCGTATTCAAACTCGACCTGATGATATCCGAGCCTCACGTCAAACGGGAACTTAAACAGATATTTGCGATATTTAACGCCGTTAATAACTTTGGTTTCGCGCTTTCCGGTATACGGTTTCATATCATCAACCGAAATTTCGCCGCGATACATCCGTTCTTCCTGTTCCTCATGCCCGATAACGCAAGCCTCACCTTTATAATATTTGGAGGGGTCTTCGTCTTCAAAAAAGTTCCAGCGCAGTTTAGAAACGCCCTCGGGCAGCGACACCACAATTTCATCCACATGATTTTGCCGCAAAACCGGCACATGGCGAGAAATATCAATAAATTCCTCCGCCTCTTTGTCCTCAACCAATTGCATCAATAACTGAAGATTCCGCTGCTGCTGTTGTGCATCGGAAGTATGTTTATCAAAATGTCGGTCGAGGATTCCCATTGTTTTCAAGAGTGATACTTTCACATCATTGTCGGTGTTAAGTTCTATCCCGCAAAGATCTGCCAGTATACCGATATAGTGGTCAATCCCCATCTTAATTAAAATCCTTTAAAACTTTAACATAGTATATATTGTATTATGCGGGCAGTATAGGCTCATAAACGGCAGAATCAAAGGCTTTCTGCAACTTATGAACAACATTCGCAAACCGCAATGAATGTAACTTTTTCGCCCGTTTCAGATAATATTTTTATATCAATAATATAACGCCAACCCCGCCCAAAACAACCCGTTCAAAAGTTGATTTTTTCACCGCAATTTTCCCTCCCGCCACAGAAAAGGAACCCCCTCGCAGCACACACCTCCTCCCCCCTTGGCGGGGCTCGCAGAATCAAAAAAGCCCGGTGGGCTCTTTTGAACGAGAGCAATAGCAGTGCTCGGTAAGCGACTTGGCGAAAACGCCAACAAAGCGAACCCTAGCACAGGCTTGCCCGAAGCGAAGTTAGGGCGCGCAACAAGCGCACCCTTACGAAGCAAGAAAGGTAAGGGAGAGGGGGACAATAAACTCATCCTTATTATCCCCTCCCCCTTGAGGGGGGAGGACGGGTGGGGGTGAATTGCCCGTGGCGCTGCCACTGACCCGACTGAAGTGGGGTTTCCATCCGCAAGCAAAACACACTCCGTTCATGGTCCTATAAAAACCGCGGAATTTTGCGAAATAACTGCGGATGTCCTGCCCCCTATTAAAGGCGGAAAATTTTGAGTAGATAGAGATGGGCTCGAAGGAAATAAAAAATTTAGTGTACATAAAAGTACATGAATTTTTATTTCCCTGAAGAGACCGCTCTAAATGCCAAAATTTTACCCTTTAACGCGAAGCGCGGCGAATGCGATCATTAATCGCCAACCCCACCCCCTCGCTCGGGATGGGAGCCATGGCTATTTTGGCATAATTCGGGTTTTTATCCGCCTCGCGCATAAAGGCAAAAAGGTTCGCAGCGGCTTCGCGCAAATCTCCGGCAGGACTTAAATTCATCTGCGCATTGCCATACCCTGCCCCAAACGCGATAAACAATTCGTCGGCGGCGGGTTCGATTACGTTAATGCGAAATTTTTTGGAGGGCGCATAATGCTTGAGGAGCTGCCCCGGAGAAGTCGGCTTGTCGGGGTTGCCGTCTGAAAGGTACACCGGCTCGTTTAAAGCGGCTTCCAATTCTTCGCGCGTCACACCGCCGGCACGCAGCAAAACCGCTTTGTTAGTCGTCAAATCCAAGATAGTCGATTCAACGCCGACTTCGCAGCGTCCGCCATCCAAAATCATATCCACGCTTTCGCCGAGGCTTTCCAAAACCGCCGCTGCCGTGGTCGGTGAAATGGATTGCGAGCGATTCGCAGAGGGTGCTGCAATCGGCACGCCAGCAGCATTAATCAGCGCCAGCGCCACCGGATGGTTCGGGCAACGTACGGTAATGGTGTTCAGTCCGGCGCAAACCAAATCAAGCGAGGGCTCGTCTTCCACACGCGGCAACACAAAAGTAAGCGGTCCCGGCCAAAACTTTTTGGCTAAAAATAAGGCACGGCTGTCTGCCGCAGCATATTCGGAAAGCATCTCGGGAATACTGATGTGCGAGATAAGCGGATTAAACGTCGGACGCCCTTTCACCGCAAAAATAGCCGCCACGGCGTGCCTGTCATACACATTCGCCCCGAGCCCGTAAACCGTTTCGGTCGGAAACGCCACCAGACCGCCGCCGTTGATAATTGCCCCCGCACGTTTTATATTATCCGTATCCGCTTTAAAAATGCCGCTCATAACGTCCTCTGCTGCAAAATAAATTTTTTTTGACAATAGCACCATAAAAAGCAATGTCAAGCCTCAATTATTAACCAAATATTCACCCCTTGAGCCGCAAGATACATAATTACATCATTGCCAGCCGGACTTACGCAATTAGTCATTGCGAGCCGTGACATCAGTCACACAAGCGCGGCAATCCATAAAAACCGGTGCGTAGCACACATTACAGGAGAAACAAATGACCGAAATAACCTTTAACCAACCCTATGACACCGCCGAAGCGAAAGTCATCATCGCCACCAAAGAGGAAGAGCTGACCTACGGCGCGGCGCAGATTATCGACCGCTCGGCTTTTAACCGTTTGAAAGCCTTGATTGAACGCGAAGACACCGCCGAAAACAAAAAAGAGATTTTAGTTCTGGATATGGTCAAAGAGGCAATCGTCCTCTTGCGCGTTAAAAACACGATTGACACGCCGGATTTGGAAGACTTGGGCGGCAAGCTCTACGGACGGATAAAAAATTACAAATCCGCTGCCGTTTTTGCCCGCAAATTGCCGAAAACCGATTTCACCGCTGAAAAAGTTGCCGAGTCGCTGGCATTCGGCATTGAGCTCGCTTCATACAGTTTTGATAAATACCGCACCAAAAAGAAACCATCCGAATTTCCGAAACTCGAAACGGTGAATTTTGTTGCCAAAGACAAGCTCGATAAAAAGGCGTATGAAGACAAAGCCGCTCTGGCAAACGCCGTCCGCTATGCGCGCGATTTAACTAACGAGCCCGCCAACGAGCTGACGCCGGAAATCTACGCCGCCGATATCAAGCGCCTCGAACATCTGGGGTTGAAAGTCACATTATTAAACCAAAACGAGCTGAAGAAAAAAGGCTTTAATATGTTGCTGTCAGTGTCGCAGGGCTCGGCAAACCCTCCGTATGTCTGCGTCATCGAACACCGCGGCAATAAAAAGAGCAAAAATTGGGATATTGCACTGGTCGGCAAAGGCGTAACGTTTGATGCCGGCGGCATTTCCCTAAAACCGGCAGCCGGTATGTGGGATATGAAGCAGGATATGGCAGGCTCGGCAGTGGTTGCCGCCAGCTTAAAAGCCGCCGCACAGCAAAAGCTGAACTTAAATGTTGTCGGCATTGTCGGCTTGGTGGAAAATATGCCCTCCGGCACCGCCACCCGCCCCGGCGATATCGTCACCTCGCTCTCGGGTCAAACGGTTGAGATTTTAAACACCGATGCCGAGGGCAGATTAGTGCTTGGCGACTGCCTGACATATGTTCAGCAACAGTATAACCCCGAACGGATTATCGACATTGCCACCTTAACCGGCGCGATTATCATTGCGTTGGGCAACGAAATGGCGGGAATGTTCACCAATGACGATTGTCTGGCAGAGTTGTTGAGCATCTCGGGCGAGCAGGCAGGCGAAGAGCTGTGGCGTTTTCCGTTGAACGACAATTACCGCAAGATGATAAAGTCGGATATAGCGGATATTAAAAATATCTCAAACGGTCGCGCCGCCGGTTCGATTACCGCCGCCTGTTTCTTGGAAAGCTTTGTCAACAAAGGCACACCGTGGGCACACCTCGATATTGCCGGCATGGATAAGGTTGAAAAAGCCAAATCGCTGTATCCGCTCGGCGCATCGGGTTTCGGCGTCCGCCTCTTAAACCAATTCTTAAAGAACTTGGAAAAGAAATAATCCGCACCCCGCCCCTCGGCGGGGGTTCGCTTTTTAAACCTCCCCTCGACCGTAGGTCGTCAAGGGATCTCCCCCCTTTTTAACAGTCATCGCTCCGAGCAAAGCGAGGTCAAGCGATCTCATTCGGCAAGAGAATACCATACTCTCCCCACACCGCAGCCCAAAGTTATGCCCGTGCCGCTGGCACCCCAACAAGTTGGGCGCTGGCACTGGCGCTGCCCCCCAAAAAAACAAGTCGGGCGGCAAAAAACATTGACTAACCACCCGCACAATGCTATACTGGCATAAAAGGAGAAACCGATGACATTTGATGAAATCATAAACACGATTTCCACACCGGAAATGATACGCCTTATCGAAAACGGCAAGCCCGTCGGCAAAGAGCGCCATCATCATCTGATGTCTGCAGACGAACAGCGCTTAAACCTTGCCTTTTATGCCAAAGCAGCCCGCGAACACGTCGGCTGGGACGGCTTTTCCGCAGCAAACAAACAGGCGTTTATGCAAAATGTCGAACAGCTGTATAATCGCATTTCCGCCCCTAAAAATCAGGATAATTTTATCAACGACGTTTTCACCCGCACCGGACAATACATAGAAGACCGCCACTTCAGCGTAGACAAGCACCACGGCGGCGCCCCCAAACCGGAACGTTCCGTCGGGCGCAATTTTGCCAAACTCACAAATAAGCCGTTCGCCTACCGGTGCCTCGGCGGCGAATACAAAAAAGATGCCGAGGGCAACGATTTGCAAAACCCCGACGGCACCCGCTGCCCGATATGGGAAATCGGCACAATGAAAACCCCGAGCGGCGAAGATATATTAGTGGTATCAATTCCCGATTTCAATAACCGTGCCAACACCTATGAAGATTGGCAACAGTTCATCGAAACATTTGACCAAGCCTATTTCGGCAATAAAGAAAAATGGGAACGCGGACGCATCATTTTAGACGTGCGCAATAACAAAGGCGGTGAAGACAAACCGTTGGACCACGTTGCCAAACGGCTATACGGCAATTTGGTAAACACCTACAAGCGTTGTGAAATGCGCGACACGCCGCTTTCTGATGCAATGCTGCACACGCACGGCGCATACAAAGAAGAAAACTATGCAAAAGACAACCTCCGCAAAGAAGACTTGCTTACCCGCCGGCATTTCAGCAACACGACGCAGCCCCTGTTTGATGAAACCGGAATATACTATCCTTTTAACCCTGAAAAAGGCTTTAACGGCCGGCTGGATATTTTGATTGACCGCGACGTCGGGTCTTCGGCAGAAAGTGCCTACACTTCGTTTTATCATCACCCGAACACGCGTTATATCGGTGAAAACACCGCCGGAATGCAGCAATATACACAAGGCACGTTTTATATGCCCTGCGGCTGTGAAATGCGTGTCGGCGTCACCCGTCTGACATATTACGACAAAGAAGGGGAAAATATTGAGGTCAACGGGCACAAGCCGGATATCAATTGCGCCGGTTTCAAATATGATGCCATGGCTGTCGCATTAGGAACGCCGCGCGATGAGGGCAGAATAGCCAAACGCGACACCAACGAACCGATACGAGGCAAAGAGATTTATGCCGAATACGATCCCCAAGCAACCGCGGACCCCCGCAAAGCTTATTATGCCCGCTATCTGGAACAAGGCTTAAAACAAATAGAAGCCGCCAACCAAATCCGCCAAAACCTCCCCACCCGCAATCAAGGAAGATAATCGGTTTTCCCCGAGGGGAAACCTCTTGCGGCACACACCGCCCCCCTTTTTTATCCCAACTCCCAACACCTCCCCTTCCCCGGAGGAAGGAGAAACCCTTGCGGTACACATCTCCTCCCCCTTGGCGGGGCTCACACTTTAAATCTCCTCCCCCATCGGAGGGGAAGGTAAGGGAGAGGGGGAAACAATCCATCCATATTCTCTTCCCCTTTTTTATCCAACAAGTTGGGCGTCATCCCTCGGGGCAACGCCCCGTCAAGGGATCTCCCCGCTCTGGATGGAGGAATCCCTAGCCTCCCCTTCCCTGGAGGAAGGGGTTAGGGGGATGGGGACAACAATCCATCCTCTACCTATTCCGCAAACCGCGCTTAAAGCTCCCGTCGGCGCGTTTTTGATACGGCTTGCCCTCATAAGACGTCGTTTTCGTCCGCTTATCGGCAAATTTCTTCGCCTTATCGCCTGCCGAGCGTTTTCCTAGAGAACGATTATTACCGGCGAAACGCCCCTCCCCTTTTCTCTCGGGCTTTTTAAACTTCGGCTTGCGCGTAATCACTTCCACGCCGTTTTCCACAAAGGTTTCCTCAACCGTGCGCACTTTGGCAAACTTCTTGTCTGCCTTAATGAGAGTGCTGACCGCCGGTGCTGCGGCAGGCTGTTTTTTCTTTTTTTCCACCGAAAAGCCGAACTTGCCGATTTTCCGACCGAGCGTATAATAAAATCCGTGCGCATAGGCAAGCAGCCCCGCCTTTTCCAAATCCAGCGCGCCGGTTTCGTCAATATATTGCTCATCCACATTCACCGCCAGCACTTCTGCCAAAAACATATCGTGCGTGCCAAACGGACGGATTTCCAAAACTTTACATTCGATACTGACCGGACATTCTGCAATTTGCGGCGCTTTAACCTGCGTTGCCGCCTCGGCTGTCAAACCTGTAAGCGCAAACTTATCCGTATCGCGTCCGGATTTCACCCCGACCATATCGACGGCTTCCGCCATTTTCCACGTCGGCAGGTTAATCACAAATTCTTTGTTAGCGCTGATAAGCTCGTGCGTATAGCGCGACGGGCGCAAAGAAACATACGTTATCACGGGGTCCGAACAGATAATTCCCGTCCACGCCGCCGTCATCACATTCGGATGTTCCGTATCGCCGGAAGAAATGAGAGCCGGAGGCAACGGGGAAAGCATTGTCCCCGGTTTCCAAGTTTGTTTAGCCATAATCAAAAATCCTCAAAAGTTACGTTTCCGCCGTTATAGCAGAACGAAACAAAAAGTAAAGGATAATTTCAAAAAATCATTTAAACAGATCATTGCCTTTTTGCCGTGCAATAATGGCATCGCGCTGCTGTTTGCGTCCGATAAGCGCCACGGCTAATTCTTTGCTGACCGGCTTATCTTTATCGCCCAAACCTTGCGGTGCGAGCTCCGATACTTTCTCGGGATTATCTTTTGCCAGCGCTTTAAGCGTCGGTTGCAAATCCGTTTTAAGGTTCACGCCGGCTTTTTCCAAATCCGCAAGCGTCATCTGCTCTTTGCCCGCCGCGAGTTTATCAAATTCCAGCTCTGCCGACGACTTAACCTTGATTTTCGATAAATCCGGCTTTTCCGCAACCACATTCAGCTCTGTTTTAAGGCTCGGCGCCTTGGCAATATGGATGTCCTTGAGGTTAAGATCACGCACCTGAACATCAATATGCGGCGCGCTGACTTCAAGCGTATCAGAAAGTTTCAGACGCTCCGGCGCTGCCGTTTGCTGAACAGGCTCTTTAGCCGCGCGTTCTTCTGCCAATGCTTTTTCGGCAGCAAGGCGCGCCTGTCGTTCTTCTTCAAGCTGTTTTTGCAATTGGCTTTCTTTCTCATCAAGCCGCTCTTTAAACACATCCACGCCCATCCAAGACGCCATCGCCGCCATAAACATCTGCGCCAACACGTCATCGCTTGAGTTGTCTTCCCCCTCTTTTCCTAACATATCGGTAAACAACCCGAACAAGCCCGAATATTGTTCTTTTGCCTTGCTTTCCGGCGTCACCAGTTCCTGCTTTTCTTGCTTAACTTGTTCTTCCGCTTTCTCTTCATACTGCACCGGATTGGAGTTTGTCACCGGCATTTCCGCCTGCTGCGTTTCCACCATCGCCGGTTCAGCGGCATTTTCCTCATACTGCACCGGTGCCGAATTCGTTTCCGGCATCTCCGCCTGTTGTGCCTGCTGCATCACCGGAGCCTCATTTACCACCGTTTGCTCTTGTGTTTGCGCCGGTGTTTCTTTCACCTCCGGCTCTTTTTCTTTATCCTTATTCTTTTTCTTGTCTTTTTGCTTTTCAATCCATTTGCCGAGCATTTCCTTGCCCAATTCCTCACCGTACGACAAGATGCTGACCGTCAATAAATCTTTCGCTTTACTCATAGCCGTTATCTCCTATTGTCTAGTGTACGTGATCCTTTTGCCATGCCTTAACTTTGTTGCGTGTCTCAACGCGCTCAATAACGGCAAAAGCAAAATCTTTGGTAACCGGAGACTCGCCCTCCAGCCCCAAACCGTCGCGAACTTTTTTCTGGATATTCTCGGACGTACCGTTTTCTTTGTTAAACATCTTATTGAGCACAAAGTCAAAATCTTGCCGTGTTGCGCCCATCTCTGCCAAATCTTTAACCAACAACGCATCCCTGCCGTGCTTTTTGCACATATCGGCATACGCCTGTTCAATCCTCGGATCGACAAGTTTAATATCTTCGGGCTTAACCTTAACCTCAAGATTCAAAGTAGCAGGTTTAACCATATCAGCCGCAATCGGCTCAAGCGTTCTGCGTTCTTGTTTTGCCGCTGGCATATTTTCAACCGCCACACCGGTCATTTCCGCCACTTTTGCCATTTTTTCCTTATCATTCGGGTCAATTGCCGCAAAAAATTCCATCGACGCGCCCGAACGTTTGAAACCCTCGCCCATTGCCTGATTAGCATGCAGCGGTTCCATCACGCATTTTTGGACAATAACCGCCGTTGCCTCAACACCAAAGGTATCAATCATTTTTTTCAAAGCGCCGTCTTTATCCTGCATCTTGATAGGATGAGCTTCCGTTCCCTCCATCATTTTCCGGATTTCGGCAACTTTTGCATCTTGTTTCATACTGTCTTTAACAGACACTTCCACCGTCTTCTCACTCACCGTCGCCTGCGTTTTTTTGTTTGCATCGGCAGTCATCTCCGCTTTAACGCTGTTGCGAGCCGCCTCATCAACTTTCTGTTCTTTTTTCACCGGCTCGGCAGTCTGCTCAACTTTCGGCTCTTTTTTCACCGGCTCGGCAGTCTGCTCAACTTTCGGCTCTTTTTTCACCGGCTCGACAGTCTGTTCAACTTTTTTATTTTCTTCCGCCGCCTGTACAACTTTATGCTCTTCTTTTACCGGTTCGGCTGTCGGCACAATAACAAAGTCGTCTTCTTCAACAGCCTGCTCGACTTTCTGCTCTTTTTTCACCGGCTCGGCAGTCTGCTCACCTTTTTTATTTTCTTCCGCCGCCTGTTCAACTTTAGGCTCTTCCTTCACCGGCTCGGCTGCTGCTTTTGTTTTATCGGCAAGCTGTGTAATATTCGAGCGGGCAAGCAGCTCATCAAAACGCTTTCCGCCGATTTCCGCACCATATGCCTCAATCATCCGTTTTTTAATATTATCAAGCAAAGCCGCCTTATCACCGGCAAACCCCTCAAGGTTTAAGTTAAAATCGGCAACAGTGGCATTGCCCATCATTTCGTCTTTGGTAAACGCGGTTACGCCTGCGGCATCAATCGCCGGAACACCGCAGTCCACCATAGCAAGCCCAACGGCTGTGCGCTCTTTAAAGCCCATCCAAAATTGCTCATCGGCAGAAAGTTTCTTCCCCTTGCCGACTTTTTCCATTAATTTCTTTTGATTTTTCTCATCTAATTCTTCAATAGCGCTAATCACAAATTTATCATCACTAACTTTAGCGGTCGTCATCCCGATTTTCTGCTTGCCGACTTTAATTTCGCGGCTGATAGTACCGTCTTTATTTTCGACTGCCTTTGGCTTTTTAGAAAAAAATCCGCCCACCATATCGACAATTTCGTCTTTATGTTTATTCAGTTCATCTCCGGCTTTTTCTTTTCCTTTATTAAACAAATCACCGATACTCATAGCAACCTCCATATAGAAAAATAATGAAGAATAATAAAATCCATATCTTAATAATATCCTAAAATTCCCCCCAAGTCAAACAAAAAACGCACCCAACCGCACATACCTCCTCCACGGAAAGGGGTAAGGGGGATGGGGACAACCATCTATCCTTATTCCCCTTTAACTGTCATCGCTCCGAGCGAAGCGAGGTCAAGCGATCTCGTTCAACAGGAGAATACCATACTCTCACAAGATCCCTTGACGAATGGCTTTGCCATTCGAGGGATGACGTTTAAATTTAATTCCCCCCCAAAAAAAACGCTGCGTTTCCATTATTCTCCCCCCCTGAAAGAACTCGCGCTTTAAAACCTCCTCCCCCTTGAGGGGGGGAGGACGGATGGGGGTGAAACCATCTATCTAATAAGTCATTGCAAGGAGCACCGCAACACTGCAATCTCAATCAGCATAAAAACCTCCCCATCCCCTACCCCCTTCCTCCACGGGAAGGGGAAATCCTCGCTGCAAACATCTCCTCCCCCTTGAGGGGGGAGGATGGGTGGGGGTGAAAACAATCAATCCTTACCCTCACCATACTCACGGCTGTTGTAGTAAAAAAAAACGCGGAATTTTAGTAGTGAGCCCCAAATGTCCTGCTAGGGAGGGGAGCGTACATAGAAGTACGTGACCCGACCGACGTCAGGCCTCCATTTGGGAACTCAATGCTAAAATTACACGGTTTTTATGAGAAGAGCTTGCTCCAAAAAGACTTAACTTCCTCCTCATCTTCCGGCGTTTCCTGCTCAAATTGCTTGAGGCACTCTTTCTGCTTGTCGTTAAGCTTGGAGGGAATCACCACCTTGAACTGGACAAACAAATCGCCGCGCCGGTCGGCATTCATATAGCGCATACCTTTGCCTTTAAGGCGCAGACGGTCGCCGGGCTGTGTGCCGGGCTTAACCTCAACTTCGATTTCCTCGCCGTCAATGCCTTTGAGCTTAAAAGCGCCGCCCAGAGCCGCTTTTGCCATCGAAATCGGGGTTTCCACAAACAAATCCGCCCCGTCGCGCTCGTATGTGTTGTGGTGTTTCACGGTAATAAAAACGTATAAATCGCCTTTCGGTCCGCCGCGTTTGCCAACCTCGCCCTCGCCGGAAACGCGCATCCGCGTACCGTTTTCAATACCGGCAGGAATTTTGATTTTTAAAGATTTTTCGACCTTTTCTTTGCCTGTGCCGCGGCATTTTTTGCATTTTTCCAAAACGACACGCCCGGCACCGCGGCATTGCGGACAGGTGGTTTCAAACACGAAAAAACCGCCCTGTTGGGTGCGAACTTTTCCCGTACCACCGCAGGTGGCGCAAACCGGCGCTTCTTTGCCATCCGCCGTGCCATGCCCGTGGCATTGTTCACATTCTTTGGAGGTGGTGATGCTGATTTCTTTTTCGATACCGGCAAACGCCTCTTCCAGTGTCATTGTCACGTCATAGCGGATATCTTCGCCGCGTTCGGCATATGAGCGTTGGCGCGAACGCCCCTGCCCCGTAAATTCGGAAAAAATATCGGAAAAGACATCGGCAAACCCGGCACCCGTAAAGTCAAACCCGTTAAACGGATTAGCACCCGCGCCGCCGCCCATACCACCGGCAAACGCCTGATGCCCGTAACGGTCATATGCCGCGCGTTTTTGCTCGTCTTTAAGAACCTCATAGGCTTCGTTAATTTCTTTAAATTTGGCTTCCGCCTCTTTATTATCGGGGTTGCGGTCAGGGTGATATTGCATAGCAAGCTTGCGGTAAGCCTTTTTCAGTTCATCCGCCGTTGCGGTTTTGCTCACGCCCAAAGTTTCGTAATAGTCAGCCGTTGTACTCATTCTCTAATAACCATTATCAATTTTTCATTTTAAATCTTAAGGTTATTTAGGAATATTTATGCACCAATGCAAGCTTTTTAACAACACTGTAAACATTTTTTATCTCATAGGCATCAAAAACCGCCTCGATAAACACATCAGCAGTTAACGGACTGCACGTTAGAAACCACGTCATTGCTGATGGTCACGTTAACGGTGCAGGTGATGCCGGCTTGTCCCGCGGGGAGATTGTTATACGAAATCAACTCGCCGCCGCCCACCGGACGATAATTGGTGTAATACACCCACATCACATCGCCGTTGGCAAGGTTACGCACGGTATTCGGCGCGCCGTTAGTGTTAAAAAGCGAGTTCACACTCTGCCCTTTATAGGCATTAATTCCCTGCACGGGATAATACGCGCGGCTCGAACCGTTGCCGCAGGTCAAACATTCGCAGCCGGAAAGCGCCAATGCCGCCCCCAGAAACGCCGCCGCAATATATCTCTTTTTCATATGCACCTCCAAGAAAAATAAAAACCGCAAGAGATATAATCAGCTTATGCAAAATTACAACCCAAAAAAACAAAAAGCAGGTTGAAAGCCTGCGTAGCAATGGGTGGGATAAATTGCGGTGCTATCGTCAAATTCCCGACTGCAGTGTACAAAAGGCGTACATAAAGAAGGGAATTTGACGATTTGACCGTGATTTAGCACATCCCCCAATTATTTGCAATCAGTCCACACATTGCGAACATACGTCTTATAAAACTCCACATTCAGCTTGCACAAACTATTCGCCGTATACTTGTCAAGTTCGCAATATTTAACCGTCCGCCCTTTGCCTTCAGCGCGGTCATAGTCCACATAATATGTCCAGAGAATAACGTCATTACCGACATATTTGGCGTGCATCGGCTCTTCAAAATCATCAAAGAAATCGCGCATTTGCTGCCCTTGTTCAATTTCGAAGCCGGCAACTTTAAAAGTCCGTCCGGTTTCCGGCTGATAGCCGTCTTCAGGGTCACGCACCTGATAAACCAGATTTTCGCCCTCGCGGTTATATTCTTCGCACGGATAACACGCAGTTAAAGCCAAACATAAAGCCAATAAAGATAAAAAACGCATTTTACATCTCCCAAATTTACTATTTTCCGGAAGTATAAAACAAAAAGATTAACATTAGCTTACCAAACGGCAGATAATTTCATCCAAGAGCAAAAATCCCGCATCGGTGAGGCGGATACCCTCTTCGTCTGCCGCAAGCAGCCCCTGCTCGGCTAAATTTTCCATCGCCGCACGGTTAATAAAGGCAAACAAATCCATCCCGCACGATTGTTTGAACGCCGCCGCGCTGATACCCTTTTTGATACGCAGTCCCATCAGCAACAGCTCTTCCGCCCGCTCAAAGGCAGATAATTCCTCGGTGATACGCCCGTCCACAGTGGCAAAGATTTTTCCACTCGCAGAAAAACGCCCGTGCGCCCCGTCGCCAAGCCCGATGTAGTCGCGCCCCTGCCAATAAACAAGATTATGCACACTCTCGCTGCCCGAGGCGGCAAAATTAGACACCTCATAGCGTTCAAGCCCTTGGGAACGCAGATAAAAAACCGTTTGTTCATAGAGGTTTGCCGCTTGTTCCTCATCCAAACCGCTAATATTTTTACAGGCAAAAACCGTTCCCTCTTCAATGGTGAGCTGATAAAGGGAAATATGTTTTAAGCCGAAAGAAAGCGCCAAATCAATCTCTTTTTGCCAATCTTCCCACTGCTGATGAGGGCGCGCATAAATCAGGTCAACAGAAAATTTCGGAAATGCCGCCGCGCCGAGTTCCATTGCCTGTAAAGCCTCCTCAAGCGAATGTGTCCGCCCCAAAAACTTCAGGTCTGCGACATTAAGCGCCTGCACGCCGAGCGAAAGCCGGTTAATTCCAGCTGTGCGAAAAGCAAGAAATTTCTCGCGTTCAAACGTGTTCGGGTTTGCCTCCAGAGAAATCTCTGCATCAGAACGTACCGGAAGCCGCTCGGCAATACCGTCCAACACCAGCCCCACGGCAGACGGCGATAAGAGCGAGGGCGTACCCCCGCCAAAAAACACCGACTTAACCTCCCGTCCGGCAAGATACGGCAAAAACCCGTCCAAATCGGCAAGATAGCGTTGCGCCAGCGCCCCCTCGTCAAACGCCCTGGGCTTCAGCGCCCGAAAAAAATCACAATACGGACACCTCGACCGACAATACGGAAAATGAATATATATCGAAATCTCTTTAACCATTTAAGTTCTTACTTTCTGCATCAATTTTATCACCCTCACCTAACCTCTCCCCTCAAGGGAGAGGAATATCTAACAGCAAACTTCTTCTTTAACTCCCTCCAAGAGAGAGGAATACCAAACAGCAACCACTCCCTCTTTAACTTCCCTCCCCCTTGAGGGGAGAGGAAACTTTCCCTCTTTAAATCCCC
>CAJTJB010000010.1 GCA_910576955.1 uncultured Alphaproteobacteria bacterium
GGAGGTATTATAGCATTTTTAGGAGTCATTGTGATGTCGGTTTCTTTTTTATGTCATCGCTCCGAACGGTAGTGAGGTCAAGCGATCTGGGGAGAGTATGGTATACTCTTGTGGCAAGAGATCCCTTGACGGCTTGCGTGGCAAGCCGAGGGATGACAGGAGAAAAGAGGGGGAGGGAGGTAAAGTAAAGGGGGCTTAAAGATTGAGTTTTTGAGGGGGGAGGAAATTTGCTTGCATATATTGTTTTTTCTTGTTATAATAAATTAATATTATAACGCGAAGGAGTATGCATATGCCTGATAATTCTGATGTTGAGATGCCGGCTGTAGAAAGCCCAGTTTCCCCGAAAGTTGAAGAAACCCCTGCTCCGCATACGGAAGAAGCACCAGTTGCAGGAGTTGAAAAAGGCGGTGTTCAGACGGAAGTGCAGAAGCCGGTGAGTGAAGCTGATGCCGTGCGGGGGGGGTAAAGCAGGAAATGTCTGCAGAGGCAAAGGCAGCACATTTAAAAGTGGCGGAATTGTCGGATGAGGTTTTGCAGAAAAGGGGTGAGGAATTTAGGGAGATTATGGATAAATATAATAATCCTGTAGGGTTCCGTGACTTAGAAACCAAAACAAACGTTGGCGGATTGAATGAAATAAATATGAACGGCAGCGGTGCCAGCAATTCGAATACAAATCCAGAATTTTCCGAAGAAGTTAGAGAAAATCCGCATAAGATTGTAGACAAAGATAAAATTGAAACGGCTGAAAAAGGCGAGAGTGATGGCTTTTTGGGCTTATATGAGCCGAAGGATAATACCATAACGCTTGCAGGAACAGATATGTCTAGAGTTACGAATGAAACATTGAAAAATGATGACTATATGTCCGGCAGCCAATTGGCACAAGAAAGCGTGGTGTTGCATGAACATGCTCATAAAGCACATGATGAAAAGGTTGGATTGTATAACACGACAGATACAGATATCGAAAGATTAAGAAAAAATCGGGCAACGGAAACGTTAGCCGCTGCAACGGAATATATGGCTGCTGCAAGCAAATATCTGGATTTTAAGGAAAAAGGACTAGAAACGTTTCAAGATACGCGTATTGATGAAAATGGCGAGAAAACTGTTGTCGATGTTCCGGCTGAAAGGGTGTTGGATTATTGCCCCGGGTTAAAGGAAATTGTTACAAAAGATGGTTTTGACCTTAATAACAGCGAAGATAAAAGGGCGGTTATGGAGGCTTGCGCGAAATGGTGGAAAGAAGAAAGGCAGGATGCATATAATGCTCAGGCACTGAATGCGCTTGATGTTCAGCCGACGTTGGAACAGCAGTTTGAAGCTTTAAAAAATCCACCGGCAAAATCTCTTTCGTATGACGAGCAAATAGAGGCGATGTCTGAGATTTATACCGGAGGAAACCGCCCGCTTATTGATGTCAGCGATTGTCGGGATTTGTTTGATACTATGTCTGAGGAAGAGGCGCAAAAACTGATTGCGGATGGCGGGAGGGAAAAATCTGCAGCTATGCAGCCGCTGTCTCGGAATTCACTAAAAGGGATAGATACGTATTTTACAGAACTCGGTTTAGAGACAAGTGAGGAAAAGGCTCTGTTTTTAATGAATACTTATGATGATATTGTGAATAGGAAAAATGAGGACGAAGTTTCTGTTAAAATTAAGGATATTCTGCTTGAAAACGGTGGAACAATTACATATTCCGATGGGCTGATTGAAACCAGACAGCCAAATACGAATCTCCGGACTATTCAGCAGGGGCAAGACGGCGAAGCCTTTGTAATTAATGCGGATGTTGATTTTTCAAGACCGAAAGAGCAGCAGACTGAGCTTGCAAATGTTCAGGTACAAAGCCAGCAAAAAAATAACGGGTTGAGTGTGGCGCAGATGATGGCGCTGCGTGGCGGCAGGGGCTAGCCGTTTTGGTCAGATTATCCGTTTTTCTTGAATGTCTGCGTGGCAATAAGTTTTGAGCAGTTGCTCGTATTCGTTAAGCGCGGCGGTAAGGTCGGGTTTGGGGCTGAAAGCGTAGATGACTGTTAATATGTCGTGTGCGGTTTCGGTGACACTGGTGCGCAGGCTGTCGGAACACGGGTTGC
Source organism: uncultured Alphaproteobacteria bacterium (assembly GCA_910576955.1). GTDB lineage: Bacteria > Pseudomonadota > Alphaproteobacteria > RF32 > CAG-239 > CAG-267. The sequence goes on from CAJTJB010000010.1 coordinate 2,106, forward strand.
CGAATGCGCCTTGTTCGTCAAACAACGCCGGCAGAAAGCCGACATTGACGCTTGTTTTGCCGATACCCTCATAGTGTGTGCCCTCGGGAGCGTGGCGGAGCGTGATGTTGCCGATTACCTTGTTTAAGTCATATGAGCCCGCGGAAAATCCGGTGCGGACGGAAAAGAGGTTGCCGGTGTCGACAACGTTATTAACCTTATATAATCCCAGTCCTTTGACAATGCGGCGGAGCAGGGCTTCGGCGGAATTGCGGTATTCGCTCGGGGCTTTGCCGCAGATTTTGTATGCAGTGCGCGTATTGGCAATTTGCGGCAGCTTGGCGATATCTTCCAATTTGTAGCGGCTTTGCGTATCCGCTACGGCGGCAGAAACGGCATTGTCCAACTCGGGCGTGTCGGTTGTGACCGTTGCCGTATAACGTAAAATGCCTAATGATACCGCGGGGCATTTGGCAGCAAGTTCAGGGGAAATGGCGATGTCGGTTGTCATGAAAGGGATGTCCTTTGCGGGTTATTTGCGATTAGTTGTCGCTTTGTTTTTTTAACTTTTTGAGTATCATATTGCGTTTGAGCCTGCTGATACGGTCTATGTAGAGAATGCCGTCGAGATGGTCGGTTTCATGCTGGATAATGACTGCCAAGTAGTCTTCTGCCTCCAATATCTGCTCGTTGCCGTTGTAGTCGAGATATTTGACCGTTACGGCATAATGGCGCTCCACTTCGGCACACTGACCGGGGACAGATAAGCACCCCTCGTTAAACCAGATTTTTTCTTTCGAACGCTTAATAATCTCCGGATTGACCATATAAAGCGGATGCGGTCCGCGGGTGCCGTCTTCGCTTACTTTGTCATCTACCACAATAATGCGTTTGGCAAGCCCGATTTGCGGCGCAGCCAGCCCCACGCCTTTGTCCTCATACATCGTTTCAAGCATATCATCCAAAAGTTTGCGGATGTCATCGTTGACTTCTGCCACTTTTTCGCATTTTTGGCTTAAAATCTTGTCGGGGTAGGTATAGAGCTTTAATATCGCCATTGTGTTATATCCTTACGTTTTTGGCAATCTGGTCCAACAGCGCGTTAATCATTTTCGGTTCGTTTTTCATAAAAAACGCGTATGCCAGGTCCACATACTCCTGAATGAGCACTTTCGCATCTACGTCAGTGGTGTAGCCCAGTTCATACACCGCGCACAACAAAAGCGCCTGCATGGTGGCGTTCATATGGTCGTATGCCGAGCCGTCTTTTAGATATGTGCGCAATGCATTTTCCAAATCTTCCTTTTTTGTATGCACGCCGCGGACGAGTTTTTCAAAATACGGCTTATCCATTTCTTCAAGTTCGACCATTTCTTCGTTTGCCATACCGTCTTCTTCAATCGCATAGCGTCCGACTTCGCCTTTTAGGAAATCGTCAATAACTTCGTCCACGCTCAAGCCCGAAAAGGCAGCCATATATGCGGCTTGAACGGCAGCAAGGCGCGCGCCGGATTTTTTTCGTATTTTTTCAGAAACGTATTTTGCCATTTCTCTAAATGTCCTTTATAAATATCACGTTTTAAGATTTGATTTTGCTGACAAATTCTTCAAAGTCTTTGGCTTCTTTGAAGTCTTTGTACACCGAGGCAAAGCGGATGTATGCAACTTTGTTTATCGCCATCAGTTTATCCATCACTTTTTCGCCGATGTTTTTGGAGCTGATTTCGGCAATGCCGGCATTTTCCAGCTCGCGGCGAATTTCTTCCACCAAACGCTCAACCTCAAAGCTTGAGATGCCGCATTTGCTGACGGCAAGGCTGATGGAGCGCAGCAGCTTATCGCGGTCAAACGGAACGCGCTCGCCGTTTTTTTTCACCACGGTCAAATCCTGCAGCTGGATATGCTCGTAGGTGGTGAATCTGCCCCCGCAATCCGGACATTCGCGCCGGCGGCGGATGGCGGTTTCATCAATCGTATCGCGGGAATCTTTCACCTGCGTGTTGCTCTTGCCGCAAAACGGGCATTTCATCTGTTTGCTCCTTTATTGTTTCAACAGCCAAGATAAGACAAAAAGTTATAAAAATCAAGATAAAAAAGCAACGGCGGGCGGAGGAAAATAAAGATGTAATATTTCCCCCTCTCCTATCCTCCCCCGCCAAGGGGGAGGGAATCCTTGCGGTGCGCCCCTCCCCTTTCGCCAAGGGGGGAGGGAATCCTTGCGGCTCATATCTCCCCTTTTCGCGGAGGAAGGCGGATGGTGACAATAAATTATCAAATTCTAACCGCAAATTAACTTTTACCATTGATAATGGCATGAAAGGTCAATTGCTTTAAGGAAGAACGATAATGATAGCATTAAGTGCAGCAAAAATTGCAGAAATATTAGGTTATGCCGGCGAGGTTGCCGCAGCGGAAATCAGAGAGGTTTCAACCGACAGCCGTAAGGTGGACGAACACACGCTGTTTATTGCCCTCAAAGGCGAGAAATTTGACGGGCACGATTTTATTTCGGATGTGCTTGATAAAGGTGCGCCGCTTGTGGTTTCCGAACGTCCGGTGGCAGGGGCAGACGAAAAGCGCGTTATCCTTGTTGCGGATACGCTCAAAGCCTTTGGCAAACTGGCGCAATATAACCGTCGGCAATATAAAGGGACGCTGATTGCCCTAACCGGCAGTTCCGGCAAAACCACCACCAAAGAGGAATTGAAAACTGCCCTTTCCGCCTATGCGCCGACCTATGCCACGAGCGGCAATTTCAATAACCATATCGGTGTGCCGCGCTCGCTGTTGGATTTGGATATGAACGCTGCATATGCGGTGATTGAGATGGGAATGTCGGCACGCGGCGAGATTGAATATCTGACCTCGCTTGCCGAACCGGATATTACGCTTGTGACGAACGTTTACCCGATGCACATTGAGTTTTTGGGCAGTCTGGAAAACATTGCGTGCGCCAAAGCAGAGATTTTTTCGGGGCTGAAAAAAGGCGGTATTGCTGTTTACAATCAAGACACGGCGTATGCGGAGATTTTGCTTTCAGAGGCGAAAAAATATGCGGGGGCAGTGTATGGCTACGGCAAGGAAAATCACGCCGGTGTGGAGCTACACCTGCAGGACGAGGCGGAGCATTATTACTACAATGCGTGGGCGGTGCTGAAAGTGGTTGAGGTATTGGGCTTGCTGCTTGATAAAGCCGTGGCGGCGGTAAACAGCTTCGGCGCGCTTGAGGGGCGGGGCAAAAAGCACCTGCTGAACTTAAACGGGCGGAAAATAACGCTGATTGATGACAGCTATTCGGGGCAGCCGGACGCGATGAAACTTGCGATTAAAGCGCTGGGGGAAATGAAAGTCGCAGGGCGGAAAATCGCCCTTTTGGGTAAAATGGCGGAACTCGGCGATTATTCCAAACAAGCGCATATTGAGGTCGGTCAGGCTCTGGCGGCAAACGGCATCGACATTGTTATCGGTGTGTGCGAAGAAACAAAGGATATGCTCTCCCAGCTGCCGGAACGGGTAGCGCAATATTACTTCCCGTCGATTGTGGGTGTGGAAGAGTTGCTTGATGAGGTGTTGCAAGACGGCGATGTGCTGCTTATCAAAGGCGCGCACTATTCCTCACAGGTGTTTAAGGTCGCGGCAGGGTTGATTAAGAGAGGGTAAGGAATTATTGTTGTCACCCTCTCCCTTACCTCCCCCCCTCAAGGGGGAGGAGATTTAAAGAGAAAGCCCCGCGTTGGGGAGGAGGTGTTTGGAGCGGGAGATCCCTTGAGTGGCAGCGCCACGGGCAATAAGGCGACGTGGCAATTTCCCTCTTTCCGCGAGTCATTGCGAGGAGCGTAGCGACGTGGCAATCTCACGAGAGTATGACATAATTTATATCATCACCCTCTCCCTTACCTCCCCCCTCAAGGGGGAGGGGAAACCCAAACTGCACAACCTCCCCTTCCCTGGCGGAAGGGGGCAGGGGATGGGGACAATATAGAATCTTTATTCTCTATAACATTAAGCAAGGTAGCTTTTAATAAACCTCTTGTTCTTACCGAGGTTTGAAATCAGCTCGTAGGCGATTGTGCCGGCGTCGCGGGCGATGTCGTCCACCGTGTAGTCATCGTTTATCAGATAGCCGAAATCGCCGGTTTGCACCTTTTCAAGCGCCGAAACATCGCAGATAATGTTATCCATTGACACGCGCCCCAAAATCGGGCAGAAATGCGGCTTATTCTCTTCATAAAATACCACATTGCCGCGGCTGGAAAGCGAGCGGGGCAAACCGTCGCCGTAGCCGATGGAAACAATGGCGATTTTCATTTCTTTCGGCGCGCGGAAAGTGGCGGAATAGCCGACAAACTCGCCTTTGGGCAGCGGCTTCACCTGCAGCACCGGCGCTTTCAGCTCCAAAATGTTTTGCATTTGGTTCGGACGGTACGGCGCGGTGTTTATTCCATACATCGCAGCCCCTAATCTTGTCATATCAAAATGGAACTCGTCGCCCAAAAACACGCCGTCGGAGGCAGAAAGCGTTGCGGGCGTTTTCGGGAAAAAGCGGGCTTTCAGGCGGTGAAAGTTTTCCAATTGGTGCGTGTTCATAAAATGCGCTGCCTCATCTGCGCAGGAAAGGTGCGAGAGAACGTATGAAAAGCCTTGCAACTCTTCGGCGGTAAGCTTTTCAAGGTCTTTTTCGGTAAAGCCCAAGCGGTTTAAGCCGGTTTCAATCTGGATGGCGGGGCGGATTGCCTTATCGCCGCTACAGTTCCAAAATTTCAGCATATCCGGCGAGCAGATAACCGGCGTTAAGCGAGCCTCTTTAACCGCCGCGAGCGAATCTTCGCCCACTCCCTGTAGCACAAAAATCTCGGCTGCGGGCGCAAACGGGCGGATGAGCACTCCCTCGGAGGCATGGGCAACGTAATAATGTCTGCAACCCGCGGCATACAAGGCATTCACCACCTCTGCTGCGCCCAAACCGTAGGCGTCGTCTTTGACCACGGCGGCGGCAATCGCAGGTGCGGAAAGTTCTTTCAACAGGTTATAATTTTCAACGAGTTTTTTTAAGTTGATATTTAGAACAGGGGTGGTATATATAGGCATAATTTAATTGTCCTGATACGTTAGGTTAAACTTTTTATGCAGTTTATTGATACGCACATACATTTGCAAGACTTTAAAGCGGATTTTGCACCACCGGTTTTGGATAATCCCGCAGCGCGGCGCTTTATAACCGTGTCGGCGCAAGCGGCGGATTTTGCCAAAGCGGCAACCTTGGCAAAGGCGTATCCCGATAAAGTGGTGCCAGCGTTCGGCGTTCACCCGTGGCATTGGCGCGAGGGGGCGGATACGGAGGAAGTGCGGGACTATTTACGACAGTTTCCAAACGCGCTTGTCGGCGAGATTGGCGTTGACGGGCTAAAAGAACCGCCGAATGAGGAGCAAGCGCAATTATTCGCCGCCCAGCTTGAAATTGCCCGAGAATTTGCCCGTCCGGTGATAGTTCACGCTGCCCGTGCTTTCCCTGCTCTGACACAGTTTGAGAATGCATTAAAAAAAGTAAAATTCGTTCATCACGGCTTTGTGAAAAATCGCGAGCTGATTAAGTTCATCAATAAAACGGGCGGTTACTTCGGGCTGGGTGCGCATTTCTTAAAGCAGGAAAAAGCCGTCGCGATGTTGGCAGAAATGCCGAAAAACAAAATATTGTTTGAAACCGACGCGCCCTATCAGCTGCGGGAAGAAACATATAATCAAACCGTGCAGGAAAATTTAGCCAAGCTTGCTGTTATCAGCGGGCTGTCGGCGGCGGAAATCGAAGAACTTTTAATCCAAAACGCAGAGGACTTTTTGAAATGTTAAACGAACGGTTACAGCGCACAACAGCGCTTTTAGGGAAAGAAAAAGCAGCAAAAGTCTGCCAAGCCTCGGTGATGGTTATCGGTTGCGGTGCGGTCGGCGGCTATGCGCTCGAGATGATTGCCCGACTCGGGTTTGGCAAGATTTGGACAGTAGATTTTGACACGTTTGAAGAAAGCAATATCAACCGGCAGATTTTAGCCCTCACCGAAACCATCGGGCGCAAAAAATGCGAGGTTGCCCGAGAAAGGGTGTTGTCAATCAACCCCGAGGCGGAAGTTGCGGCAACAGATATGAGAATCGCCCCCGACACGCTTGGGTTTATCTTAAACGCAAAGCCGGATTTTGTGATTGATGCGATTGACGATGTGCCGGCAAAAGCAGCGTTGATTAAATTTTTGGCGGAAAACAACATCAAAGCGGTGTCGGCAATGGGCGCGGCGCTCAAAACCAAGCCCGAACTTTTGCGCGTGGCAACGCTTGATAAAACCGAGGGTTGCCCTTTGGCGAAAAAGCTGCGCGAGATATTGCGGCGGGAAAAATGCGATTTGCAAAAAGTGCGCTGCGTTTATTCCGCCGAGCCGGTCAAAATCTGCAAAGACGCGGACGGCAACAACATTCTCGGCTCGCTGCCGATGGTTCCCGCCGCCATGGGGGCAATGCTTGCCGCGGAAGTGTTGCGGATGTGTGTGAGCGAGGATTAAGGAATTTTATCTAAAATGCGCAGCGGCGGCGTATAGGTTGTCGGGAAGACTGTTTCTCCGACAATATGAACTTTTGCTTTTGCGCCGCCTAACCACCAGCCGACTTCCGAGAAAGTGCTGTTATACTGGTAGATTGCCTCTTTGGTTGAACCTAAAAGGTACATATCTGCGGTGGCGTCTACCATTGAATGATAATCCTTATTCGGCAATTCAACTATACGGTTCGGATAGCGCGCGTAAAAAGGGGCGGCGCTTTCTTTGCTCATTGCAGAAAGGAAAAACACCGTTTCGGGCGGGAATTTATCCATTATTGCAAAAAAGGCGGCAGCCGGTTCTTCTATCTGAAAATAATGTTTCCAATCCGGCGCGTTGCGCACTTGGACGGCAACCGCGTCTGGTGGAAGTTTGACTTCGTTTATGCGGCGTTTGACGGCTGCGGATGGTTTTAAGGCTTGAAAATACGGACGATAAATATTGATAATTTCCGGTGGAATATCATTATAAGCGGTATCAATAAACCGATGTTTGCCGGATTTGAAATCTCCGGCGCCAACAAGAAGTGCATATTCATTAACCCACGGTTGCAGAGGTTCGTCGTATATAAATTTTTTTATCATTGCCGGAGAGTTAAATTCGGCGACGTCTGTTTGCCATTCGGGAGCAAATAAATCATAAAAGCCCGCCGTGACCCAATTTTCGGTTGACCAATATAAGTTCAACTGTTTGGGGTGATAATAACGCAGATAGGAAACTATCTTTTTTAAACGGTTGCCCAGTCCGGAGTGTTTAAGAAATTTAAGGTGAATAATCTTGTTCGGGCGTGGCGCAGGCGTTTCGGAAGCAGCGGTGTTGAAAGCTAACAACAGGGCAAAGGCAGCCGCTATCAATCCGGATTTCAGCAGAAGTTTATGCATTGGCTAGTTCCAGCCTCCCAAAACGTGTTCGCGGGTGCGCTTTTTCATTGCCTCGTTAAAGTATTGGTTGCTTTTTAAGATGTCAAACGCATCGCGTCCGTCTTTGCCTCGGATTTTCGGGTTAGCGCCGTTTTCCAGCAACGCCTGAATAACCTCTGCCGGATAATTGTTTTTCAGCGCAAACAGCAGCGGCGTGTCGCCGTTTTCGTTGAGGATGTTGGTGTTTTTAGAAGCCATAGCCAGAAGAACGGCAATGTCTTCGCTATTATGGGTTAAAGCATACCACAAGGGCATTTCGCCGGCGGCATTCGGGGTTTCGGTGTCGGCGCCATAACGGAGCAATGCTGCCAAAACGGGCGCTTTGCCGTTTGTGGTCAAAATCTGCCACAGAGGCGTCTGCCCGCTGTTATCGGCAATATTCGGGTCTGCTTTGTTTTCTAACAGGGCGAGAATCGTTTTTTCATCCGCCTCATTTTTAAGCGCTGCCATCAGTGCGGTTTCGCCGGTATTATTCGCAGCGTTGATATTTGAGCCGGCGTTTGCCAGTGTTTGAATAATCCCCGGAGCGGCATTGTTGGCGGCAGCGTAAATCAGCGCGGTGTTACCGTGTTCGTCTTTGGCATCCGGTTTTGCGCCTTTATCTGCCAAAAGGCGGATTTTTTCAATCTGCTCGGTCAGCGGTGCGGCGCTGTTGGCAAGGGCTGCGGCAAACATCAACGGGGTTTTGCCGTTTTGGCACGAGGCATTGGGGTCGGCTTTGCTTTTTATCAGCCGTTCAATGGCGGCGGCACTTTTGTTCAGCATTACCGCGTTTAAAAGCGTGGTGCAGCCTTTGGCATCCAAAATATCAACATCGGCGTGGTTGTCGAGCGCGTCGGCAAGCGCTGTTTCAGTGTTTTCCTGATAAAGGCTTTGCTGCAGGGCGTGGTTATATTTGAGGTGGTTTTCGGCAATAAATTTATAAGCGTTGTTGAGTTTTTCCGCCGGCGACGCATACGGGTTCTGCTCAAACGGCAGTGCGGTCAGGTAAACGCGTTTGTTATAATAATCCAGCACGGAGATGCCCAGATTGTCTACCGCGTTATAATCTGCGCCGCGTTTTATCAGATATTGCATAATCATATCATTGCCCAAAACGGCAGCAGCCATCAGCGGCGTGTGTCCGGCATTATCGCGGGCGTTGATGTTTGCGCCGTTATCGAGCAGCGTTTGCAGCATCGGGATACGCTCATTGTTATATACCGCCATTGTTAACGCATCAAAGCCGTAGTTGTTTTTTGTATCTATCTTTAAGCCGTATTCCAAAAGCGAGCTGATAATCTGCGGGTTGGTATTGTATGCAGCGGTTAATATCAGCGCGGTGTTGCCGTCTTCATCGGTGGCAACAATGTTGGCGTTATTGTTTATCAGCGTTTCCACCACCGGAACGGAGTTGTTTTCCTTAACGGCGACAAACAGCGCTTCATAGCGCGGGGTGCAGTGCGTTTGCAGGTCTGCCCCGTTGTTGATTAAGAAAGCGAGGGCTTCGGTATCGTTATGCAGGGCGGCAAGGTATAAGAGCAGTGTCCGCCCGTTTTCCATGCATTGGTTCGGGTCGTTGCCCTGCATGACCCATTCTTCCACCTCTTCGGTGTTAAAATCCATCCCTTTTTTGATGCGGGTGAGCAAGTCGATGCCAGCGGCAATGTTTTTCTTCGGGCGCAGCTTTTTTTCCGGTGCCGGAGGCGGGGTGACTTTGGGGGCGGTGCTGGGTGCAGGCAATGCTTGCACGGCGACATCGGCGGCAGACGGGGCGGAGATTTCTTCGCCGCCGCTTTCCAGCCCCATATCGAGCATTAAATCATCCATACATATTGCCGGAGCTGCCGATAAAAACAAGCCCAGTGCCGTGCCGAGAAAAAGGGAAAGACGCGTTGTTGCTGCCATAAAAACCTCCTGAACAATTGTTTTTATAATAAAGGCTTATTGCTTGTTTTCAAGCGCGGGGTGCTGAAAATCCACATCATAGTTGACCTTATAGTGTCGCGCCTCGCTTACCGGCGAGGGGATTTCCTCAAGATACGGCGGGATATTCTCGCGGTTTATCAGCCGGTAGTAGAGTTTGTTTTTGTGCTTTTTACCCATGGCGTAATAGCCTTTGTCATAGCCTGCAAACAGCAAAATCTGCGTGACGCGGCGCTGTTTCAGGAGAGAAAGGAGGGCGGTGTCGTCTGTGGCGTATAAGATGTTATGCGTGTCAATCAGCCCGCGGCGGTTGCGGTGATATGTCGTGCCGACGGCGTTTACGTTGCAATCCCACATATATTTTTCGATATAGAATACATCGGCAATCAGCGTGCCGCCGATATCTTGTATGTTTTTGGCGATGTGCGGGGAGAATGTGTCAATCTCGGGGCGGGATAAAGAGCGTATCATCGCGGGCAGCCCCGCCAGCTGTTGGAAGAGAAAAATGCTTATCGCCGCAACCCATACCGAGAGCGGAAAATGCCCGTTTGCGGCGGCGCGTTTTTCTTTTTGCCGATACAGATAAGCAACGAGGCACAGGCAGGGGATAATCGTAAAAACCGGCTGATATTCGGTGAAACGTCCGGCATACAGGCTCAAAGCAAACAGCGGCAGCCCGAGGCAAAGGTTCAGCGCTAATACCTGCGGGCGGAAATTGCGCTTTAACAGCCAAACGTTGATACCCAGCGAGGCGGCGGCAAACGCATAATATTTTAACTGCCGGTCAAAAGGAAAGTCAGCAAAACAAAGCATTTCATATATGCGTTTTGCCCAAACTTCCCGCAGCGTATCGTCAAGAGGGGCGTTAAAAATCCCTTTGCTGAAACATAGGGCGAGGATGAGGGCGGCGGCACTTGCCCCGAAAAGGAAAAAGGCGATTTTAGAGGCTGTTTTGGCGGCGGGAGATAAGCGCTTTTCGGCAAGGGCGAGCTCCGCACAGGCAAGCCACGCTGCCGCCGCATAGAGGATGGAAATCCGCCCGTTATCGGGATACAGCCACCCTTCGCAGGGCGGGTTTAAAAGCCAGCAGATGGTGAGCGTGACGGCAAAGGCTTTGCTGATGTTTACCGCCGGACGGAGCGGTGCGTTTTGAAACACGAATCGCCCGATGATACAGCCCAGAAATACCGCATAGAGCAAAATGCCCTCTATTGCCGTCATTACGGCGATTGCCAAAACCGCTCCGAGCCGGCAGAGATATTTCGGCTGTTCTGATATTTGCCAGCGCATTAAAAGCGCCGCGGCATACAGGCTTAAAGCTATCATCAACGAATGGTGGTCGGGGTAAGTTGGGCGAAAGTATGACTGGATGGCGTTATCGGTTAAAAACAAAAACGCCCCGAGCATAACAAGCCAAATGTTAAACCGGCTTTTCAACCCGTATATCAGCGCGGAAACGGCAAACAGGCACATCAGCGGCGAAACCAAATGTCCGCCCGCAAACACCGCTTCTTTGAGTGTCGGCAGGTGCAAAAACGGTACGGTGCACATCAGCCAGATAATATCCATCGGGCGCGTCCAGTGCAGTATGTCGCCGTAGGGGTAATTGCTCTCATAAATCGGCTGTTCAAAAAAAGACGGGTTTTGCAGCCAGTTTTTTATCCGCACCGCGCGCATATAGCTGTCGGGGTCCATATAAGGCTCGGTAAAAAAATCCGGCGTGATGAAATTTGCCGCCGCAAGCAGTATAAATATCAGATAGATATATTTTTCAAAAAAAGCGGCAATCGTTTCCAGAGCTTGCCGGTAGTGTTGGTCTTTCCGGTCTGTCATATTCAAATCCTTCAGGTTTGGGCATAGTTTAGGCGCAAAATGGTAAAAATTAGTTTAAGACGCCGGGCGAACGTGATTTTCTGCTTGCTTGAGAGGCAAAAATATGGTATAATGTGCGTATGTTTTAAGTTTCAGAAAGGATGGTACAATGGCTACGCTGGAATTAAAAGACTGCAAAGAGATGGTTATGTTTAAGCTTATGACCGAAAAGGAAAGCTTTTTAGAGGCTTGCCGAGAGGTGGCGGCGTTTGATAAATCCCATCCGGGGAAAGAAATCTTGAAAAACGGTGTCAATAAAGAAATTTTGCAAATCTGTTTTGCGGAATGCCGCGCGGCGATGGCAATTGCTTTTCCGCGGGGCGAAACGCCGGACTTCGGCAACCTGTCCCATCTTAACCGGCTTAAAAACGTGTTTAACCAGCAGCAGCCGAAAAGGTGTCGGAAATCGTATGACAATTTTACGTCGGTTTTTCGCGGCAAAATCGGTATGGGCGGGATTTTTCTTGAACATATGGACTATATCGGACAGGCAGGAACGAAATATTATAAATCGGTTATCAGCGAGGAAAAGCGCGACGCCGAAACGGCAAAACGCGAGCAGGTGACTGTGGACAGTTATCGCCGGTTGGGCAAGAGCTACGGCTCTAAACAGGTCTTTTCGGGCAAACGGACATATCAGACAAACCGAGAGGCGCTTTTTGCCCGAGAATATGGCGGGCGCAGCTGATTTGCGGCGTTATAAATAAAAAAAGCTTCGCAATCCAGTAAATTGCAAAGCTTGTTATTGGTAGAGGTAGTCAGAATCGAACTGACACGGGCAAAGCCCACAAGATTTTGAGTCTAGCGCGTCTACCAGTTCCGCCATACCTCCATCGGTGAGAAGATGTTTAGACTATATTTTTTTAACAGTCAATAGTTTTTTTTATTTTTTTTGCGATAAAGTAACGCGACATTTACTTTTTTTGTGGTATAACAAAAAATAATAAGGGGCAGCAACGTTTTAAAAGGTGTCTTAAGTGGAAGAAATTAAACAAAACGCGTTGGAATTTTTGAAAAGCGGCGAATATGAAAAAGCTGCCAAGCTTTATGCACAGCTGGCGATGGCTCATCCGCAAGATGAAAATTATTTGGTGGCGGCGGCAAATTGCTATGACCGAATCGGTGATAAAAAAATCGCGCTCGGGCTTTATAAAAAAGCTTATGAAATCAGCCCGCAGTCTTTAACCGTTATCTTAAACCTTTCCACCATTTATTATGAACTCAAAAAATATGAACTTTCCAGACAGTTTGCCGAAAAGGCTTTGGCAATTAAAGAAGATAATTTTTCGGCATTGATGAATTTGGGTAATGTCTGCTATGCGCGCGGCGAATTTGAGGAGGCACTCGGCTATTATGAAAAAATGTATGCGCTGAACCCAAACTCGTATAATGCGATTGTTAATATTGCCAACACGGCGTATAACCTCGGGCAATATCTGCGGGCAATAGAATTTGCCCAGGCGGCCATTGCCAAGCGCCCGACGCACGCAGACCCGTATATTGTGGCGGGGAATTGCTTTGCCGAGCTTTTAAAAACCGAAGAGGCGGCGGAATGTTTGAAAAAGGCGGCGGAAATCGAGCCGAATTCGGACTGGCTGTGCAATTCTGTCGCGGCGCTCTACCAGAAATCCGGCAACTGGAAACAGTGTTTGGCATATGCTTGGAAAGCGGTGGTCTTAAAAGGAAACAAAGTTTGCGCGGATGACCATATCAACTTTGGCTATATGCTTTATGAGGCGGAAGATTCCGGACATCAGGAGCTGATGGCGCAATATGTGGCGCGGTGGGAAGAAATGTTTGCCGATAACCCGATTGTCGGCTATATTTGCAGCGCGCTCCGGCACGAGCAGGAAGTGGCGGAAACCGATTTGACATATGTCAAAAAGCTGTTTGACGGTTTTGCCTCCTCGTTTGATGAGATTTTGGGCGAGCTTGATTACCAAGTGCCGCATTATATTGCCGGACTTTTGAAAGAGGCGCTTAAAACCAAGCTGTTTAAAAAACGGCGGATTTTGGATTTGGGCTGCGGAACGGGCTTGTGCGGCGAGGCGCTGAAAGAGTATTTTCCGAATGAGGAATATTTCGGCGTTGACATTTCCGAAAAAATGCTGGCCGAGGCCGAGAAGAAAAATGTTTATAAAATGCTGTATGCCGATGATATTATGAGCTTTTTAGCCTCAAACAACGAGCTTTACCACGCGGTGACCGCCGGCGACGTGCTAACGTATATGGGCGATTTGAAACCGCTGTTTCGCGAGGTGGCGGGAAAGGTGAAATTCGGCGGACTGTTGTGTTTTTCGATTTCGAAAAATATTTATAACCAAAATGACTATTACCTGACCTCTTCGGGGCGGTTTGCGCATACGGTCGCTTATATTCACCGGCTGCTTAAATATTGCGGGTTTGAGGTGGTTAAGCAAGAAGAGCGCGTGTTGCGGCGCGAGGGTGTGCGCGATGTGGAAGGCTATGTGATTTTGGCGCGCAAAAATATTGAAGTCGTTTTTGAATAAGCGGTATCGACCTTAAAAAAAGGCTGTCAGCGAGGCAGCCTTTTTTGCGTATGGCGCGCGGGCGTTTAGTGCCCTCTGCCGCCGGTGATATGGCGGATAAAATGATAAGTGCTGTGCGCGGCATCAATAACGTCGTATACGTTAACGTCTGTTTGCCGGTAAACGCGGTCATAAGAGCGGCTGCGCCCGTACGGACCGTTGGGGTTTTGCTGCCTGTAATGCTGCATTTTTCTGACCTCTTGGATGTCGTCGATAACAAGCTTTTCGGCAAGCGGAACGCCGTATTCATCGGTGCGCGGCATAAAGATGGCTTGTCCGGTGCGGGTGTTGACATAGACGCCTTCGTATTCATAGCGCAGATGCCGGCTTAATTTTGCGTGGCGTACCCACTCTTCACATTGCTGTTGGCGATAATAGTTTTCCCGGTTTTGATAAACTTGGGCATATTGCTGCTCTCTGGTTTGCGCGGAGGATCTTCGCGAGTTGCGCAGGTAATCATTTAAATCATTCACGTTAACTTCCACCACCTGCGGATTTTGCGCCTGCATTTGCTGGGTTGTGCCGAACATTCCGGCGGCGATGCTGACGGTGGATACGGCGGCGAGCAGGGCTTTTCTGCCCCATCTTTTAGCTTTTTCCCATCTGGTGGCATTGGTCTTGTTAACAGCGGCGTTTACGGCTCTTTCAGTTTTGATATTCATCTTGGTATCCTCCATGCATTTTTCTTAATTGTATCATACTTTTGGGGATGACGCAAGTATTTTCGGCATAAAAAAAGGCTGCCTTTCGACAGCCTTGAGAGCGGATTGTTATCTCGTCAATTTATCAACAAGATGATGAAGGGCGTGTCCGGCTTCATTCAGTGCAATATTCACTCCGTGTGCGGCGGCATATTGACCGAGCTGTTTGCCGAAATCATTTGAAGATACGGTAGTGTGGACAATAGTACCGTTACCATAGCAAACGTGTGTCCCGTAACCATAACCGGAATATCTGCCCCAACCGTTATTTTCGGGGTTGTTGATGTCAACGCCTGATGAATCGCGGTAAAGCCCCAGAGTGTCTCCGCCGGCATAGTCGTGCGCTTTCACGGCATCGTCCATATTGGTGATATGCGGGCGGTCATGTAACGGGTCATTCGGCAAATAAACGACAGCCGGTTTTCCGTCGATGATACGCGTCGGGTCAATATAAGCGCCTCGCCATTGGTCATGGTTCAACCCTTCGCTTAACATCGGGTCATAGACCAGTCTGCCGGTATCATATCCGCCGTGGCGGGGTATCGGTTGCTCGATAATAACGGGTTCCGGTTGAACACGGACAGGCTCGTGTTGAAAATCGGTCGGACGTTCGCCCGGGAGGCGGTCTACCACGGTGTAGGTGATTTTAGTTTCAAGCGGCGTTTCCGGTTTGGCTCCGTGAGTGTCATCAGGTGCCGCTTGCGGTGCCTGCGAATGGTGATGCGTTTCCGTGTGTACCGTGTAGTTGCTTGAATGGAAACGGTCTTGGTCGTCAAAGTGCTCGGCAACATAGGCTTTGAAACCTTCGTTGTTTGCAAGCTCCGGGTGGGCTGCCATGTGGTTGATTAGGGCTTTGGCATAGTTGTGGTCGGTGTCAATGCCGGCAGCTTGTGCGGAAGCTTCCACATCTGCGGTGATGCCCATTGCCGCAGCCAAAATTCGCGGTTCGGCTTTGGCAGCATGCAGGGCTTCATACGAATCTGTGCCGTAATTTTCACCGAAAGATTTGGCTATGGCTGCTTTTTCTTCTTCCGTGAAACCGAGTTTGTCGCCGTATTTGTCGTTCAAATCCCGCATCATACTTTCCATATCGGACTTGCCGATGTGTCCGCTGCCTTTTTCTTCCGCGGCAGCAAGATTTTGAGCTTTCTGCTCGTCTGTCAGCGTGTTTTCGGGGGCTTTCGCACCGTGCAAATCATCCGGATTCATATCCGCCTCTGCCGCTGTTTGCGCCTCGGCATTGAGATATGGCGGTTTAAAGTCCTGATTTTCCGTATTGCCATCGCCATCGAGTCCGAACCCGATATTGTTTGCCTGATAGTTGGCAGAAAACGGATTGTGCTGGTCAAACATATTAGATGCCTGCGGTTCAGGCGCTTTTGCACCGTGCAGGTCATTCGGCTGTTGCGTTGCGGCGTGTTCAGCGGAAGTTTCGTTATGGCTGACAGCACTCATTGCCTCGGCGCGGAGCTCCTGCACCATATCAGATTGTATCAGCATACCGCCGCCTATCGTACCAAGCGTTTTGGAACAGCTGTCAATCAGGTTGCTTTTTTGAGATTGGCGCAAAGCCGCGTGAGCCGTGATAAGCTTGTGCAATTGGGCGGGGTCTTTTGTGTTGGATATTTCTGCTTTGGACTGTTTGAGTTTGCGCCGGGTGTTCCAAGCTTTGGCGATGTTCGGGATGTTTTGCACCGTGGCAATCATTCCAAGACGCGTGCCGCCCCCTAATGATGAGGTCAGGTTGGAACAGCATTGCAACAGGGCAGGCGCGTGTTCGCCAACCATTTGTCCGGCTGCGCCGCCGATACCGGCAATGGTGAATGCGCCGCTGATGGCAGCACCGACACCTTTTGACCATTTTTCGGCAGTGGTGGCATTCGGGTCACGGATAACTTTAACTGCGTCTTTGGTGGCTTTTCCGGTCATATATGCCATATAGCCGGTTATGGCTGCAGTTGCGCCAATCGGACCGCCAACAAGTGTGCCCGCAGCGCCGACAGCGGTCATAATGGCGGCAGATTTAGCAAATCCCCAGCCGAATTGGACAAGCGGCTTGATAATCTTTTTGGTTTTGACATATGGCTTGCCCCAATGTTTGGTCAGGTTCTTGTCAATCTTTTTCAGCCAAGCCTTGACCGAACCGTATAATTTCTTTTCGCCGATATGCTGTTTGATACGTTTTTCAAACGTTTGGGCGTGTTGCATTGTTCCTGCCAGACGCCCGGCAAGCTCACCGGTGGAATATGTGTTTTGGCTGTTGCGGGCGGCGGTAAGATTTTGAATGTTTTTATCGGTGAGGTTATTGAACTTAATCTGCTGTTTGGTATCGGTTATCTTGGAGCCGAACGGCAAGCCCATTTCTTTATAAGCCATTATAGTTGCAACATCTTTGGTCGCATTTTCATCGCCTTGTTGCAGCAGCTTGCGGTTTTCGTCTTCAGAACGCACGATAACGCCGGTGGCGGCAGCCAAAACTTTTACTGCCGCATCGGTGGTATCTTTATCGCCTTTTTCGATATTTTCGCGAATCTTTTGCTTTTGGGCTGCCAGCTTTTTAAGCTCTTCTTCAGACGGCTTTTCCGGCGTTTTGAGTATAGCCCGCGCCATCGCGTCACTTGCAAATTCCAGTGCTTTAGGGTCTTTTTGAGCCAGTTGCGCGGCTGTGCTTTTTAATATTGCATCGTATTGTGCCTGTTGCGTTTCGGTTAATGTTTTTGCCGCATTGGCAATATCTTCGCTGATGCCTTTATTTAAGATGGTGGTGCTGATTACCTCATCCATACGTTTTAAAAGCAGGGATTTATCTGCCGGAACGCCTGTGGAAACAAGGTCTTGCGCGGTCAGGGCGCGGGCTAGTTCCAAAACGTCTGCTTTGGCTTTTTCGAGCTTTTTGCCGGAGAGCGGTTTGCCGTTGTTGTCGGTAAAGTTATATTTGCCGATGATTTGGGCAACCGAGTCAGAGGGCAACTTGGTCAGCGCCGTTTTCAGTTCTTCATAGTTTTTATGCAGCTCATCATCCGATAAATTATCGAATTTTTTCGTATCATATGTTTTGAGTGATTTGGCAAGAGCCGTGGTGGTTGTTTCGTATAAAGCGGCATCTTTGTCTTTGATTTTATCTGCCAGAGCGAGCAGGGCAAAGGCTTTGTCCGGCGCTTCTTCATACGGCAGGTTTACGTTTTCGGGCGCAGATAAATATGCTTTGGCAACTTCATCCAGCTCGGCAAGGCGCGACGGGTCTTTTTTGGCATAATAGTCATACGCCATTAAGATGTTTACGGGCGAGCCGAAAGCAATTGCGCGGTCTTGAGCGGAAACGGTTTCATATTCAATCACGTTGCCGTCTTCGTCTTTGATGGCTATATCTTTGTCATCATCGCCTTTGATGGTCAGCGGAACATTTTTAACGCCGATATCCATACAGGCGTCAATTTCGTAGCCGTTCAGTTTGGGGAAATCATCCATATAGGCGGTGAGAACTTCGGAATTGCGGATTTCATCCATATATTTGGTGACCTCATCGGGGGTGACGGTGATTTCCGGCTCTTTGGTTTCTGTCGCCGGAGCAGGGTTGTCTTCCGGTTTGTTTTCCGTTTCTGCCTGTTGTTCGGGCGCGTCAGCTGTCAGAGCGTCGTTAATCCGGTCTGCGGCAATGTTTACGCGAGCAAAACCGTGCAGCAGCGCAATCTCTCCCTCTGTCCGCTCTTCAGGGTTTTTATTTAATATGGTGTCTGTGAGAGCAAGGACCTGTTTTTCCCATTCGTCAATTTCCAGCGCGGTTTGGGTAATAATGCGGATATCTTCTCTGTAAAATTTGTCTTTGGCATTCACTGCTAAAGTTTTGGCAAATGTTGCCGGAGATTGTTCGGGGGTATCAATTGACAAAGCCAAATCATATAAAGCCTCTTTGTCACTTTCCGTAAATTTGTTTCCGTTCTCACTTTCTGTTTTAAGGACGGTGTCAATAACTCTTTGGGCTGCCGGTGACAATTGGTCATATTTTTCCTTTGCGGCGTAGTCTTTGTAAGTATTTTGCAATCTGTTCGCAAGGTCATTTGCCAGCGTATTGTCTTTTGCGGACGGTTGTTTGGGAGAAATTTGGCTATATAGGGTTCTAAATGCCGGTGAGGCAGTTGATTTGCCCTTTTCGGGAGTGATGATGTTTTTAAACATCGTATCAATATTTATTTTGCTTTTAGTAGCGCCGTGTGCGGCAATTACTGTTTGCAGGGTTTGAATTTGCTGTGGCGTAAAGCTGCTGTTCGTGTTTGCCAGCGCAGTGTTCAGAGCCTCAACTCTTTTGCTGATTTTGGGGCGATTGTCTTTATCACTGCCTTTGGTGGGGAAATCTTTAACAAAAGCATCTATTGCCTGCTGTTTAGCTTCCGCCATACGTGTACCGGTTTCTTGGATTTTATCAATAAATTGCTTGAAGCCTTGGCGCTTTTTAGCATCCATTTTGGATAGCATTGCTTTGAATTCGTAAGTTTTGCCAAAGTTATCAAGCGCAATGTATTCGGCGAATGTGACCGTGTGTCCGCCTTTGACTTGTTCCACAATTTGAGCGAATAACGCTTCTGCTGCGGCTTTGTTTTCATCTGTCAGGTCTTTAGCGGGGAGTTGGCTTATCTTTTGGAAATTGTCGGAAAGAGATTTTTCGTCGATAGTTTTTGTTTCTTTAGCCATGGGTCTTCTCCTTTAAGTCAAAAGGGCTATATATTGAATGCATTGTACCATAAAAAAACATATGGCGCAAGTATAAATTTTTAGCTTATTTTAACTTTATTTTCTTAAATTTGGGTAAAGTTTAGAGAGGCTGGAATGATTTTGTTGTAGTTTTATTATTAGTTGTCATTGCGAGGAGCAAAGCGATGCGGCAATCGTACTTTTTTTGAGTCATTGCGAGGAGCAAAGCGACGTGGCAATCTCATGAGAGTATGGAGTGGTGTAGTGTGACTATGTCACCGGTTTGTGGATTGCCGCGGCGATATGTGACTAACGTCACGCGCCTCGCAATGACTAAAAGAAGATGTTAATGATTAAAAAGACGGAAAGGAAATATTGATGGCGGCAGGGCTCGGAAAAAAGGCGAAAATTTTGGAATATTGGCGAAACCGCTATCTGGCGCAGGCGGCGGTGGTGACGGTGTTGGCGGCAGGCGCAATGGCGGCGGCGGTTCTTTATGCCGACTATTGGCTTTTGAAAGTGCTGCTATGTATGTTGGCATTTGTTATTGCCTATATTATGATTAAAGCTTTGCGCGAGGGACTGCAGGCGCGCGGCGAGGGGCTGGTGCTTGCCAAAGGCGAAGAGCTTTTTGGCGAGGTGATGTTTGATGTGGGGCGCGGACTTTGCGAAAATGCGCTTTTGGCGCAGGATGTCAGCCCGAAATATCAGGTGCGCGAATGTCGCAACGTGATGCGCGGGCGAGGGTATTGGCTGGAGGAAGACTGGTTCTATTCGGTGCTTTCCGCCAAATATATTCCGCTTAACCAGACGGCGTTTGAGGGCGTGATTTTGGCATTTGCGGATGCACAGAGCACGGACGGGCTGAAAGGCGAAATCGTGCTTAAAAACGGCAATGCGGTTATCACCGGCGGGCTTGCCGAGCGGCTGAAACAATCCGGCGCGGGCGATGTGGCGGCGGCGTTTATGCGGCTGTTCGGGGCAGGGGAGGCGCGATTGGCAGCGGCAGACAAAATGCTTTATCTGTGGATTGCGAGCGAGAAAAAACTTTATTATCGGTTCAGTTTGTTTAAACCCAACACGTTAGCGCTGTTTTGCAAACGGATTGAACGCCTGAAAGAGCTTTCCGAGCAGATGTTGGCGGCGCTTAACGGTTGACAAGTATTAAAACTTTTGCTAAATATCCGGCATAAATTTTTTTATAGGAGAAAGCGATGAAATTATTCCGAATTGTTTTGGGCGCGGCGGTGTCTGCGCTGACCTTAAACGCACAGGCGGCGGAAACCGAGCTGACAATCTATAACCAAGATTTGGCGCTGATTAAAAAGGCACAGAAAACGAACCTTAAAGCCGGTGTGAACGAGATTGTGTTTGATGAGGCGGCAAAGCAAATGCGCCCCGAATCGGCGTTTATTTACGGCGACGGGGTGAAAGTGTTGGAGCAAAACTATGACTATGCCGGCATTAACTATATGACAATGCTGAACGCTAACATCGGCAAAGAGGTCAAAACCGTACGGCAAAACCCCGAAACCGGCGCGAACATTTTTGAAGAAGCAACGCTTTTGGCGGTGGACGGGATGACGCCGGTGCTGAAGTTTGACTATGGGATTGAGAGCAATTTCAATGGGCGCGTGGTGTTTGACGAAGTGCCGTTCGGCTTAAACAGCGAGCCGGTGCTCAAGGCAAAAGTTTTGACAGAGGCAGCAGGCGAGAAAGACCTCAACCTTGCGTATCTGGCGAGCGGCTTTTCGTGGCAGGCAAACTATGTGGCAAAAGTTAATGATGATAAAACGCTTTCCATCTTGGGGCGCGTGTCGCTGAACAACACCTCGGGCAGCGATTATAACGATGTGGCGGTGAACCTGATTGCCGGTGACGTGAACGTGATTAACACTTATCAGCCGCGGATGATGTATAAGGCGGCGATGATGAACACAATGGCAAGCGGCGCAATGGCTGAAAGCGCTATGGACGGGGCGGTGATGGACGCGCCCGAGAGCCTGAACGGCTATTATGTTTATAAAATTCCGCAAAAGACGACGCTCAAAGACGGGCAGATTAAGCAGGTTTCGTTTATCGAGGCGCCGGCGGTGAAATACAAAAAACGCGGCGAGATTAACTCGGGGCTTTATTTCGGCACGTCGAAGAGTTTTTATAAAGACGTGCACCCGACGGTGATTTATAACTTTGCCAACAACAAAGACGATGGTTTGGGACAGCCGCTGCCGAAAGGGAAAATCAGCTTTTATGACACCGATAAAAACGGCGCGCTGCAGTTTGTGGGCGAAAATATGATAGACAATAAAGCCGCGGGGCAGAAGATTACCGTTAGGCTCGGCAAGTTTTTTGACGTGTATGCGAATGGCAAAATCAGCGAGATTAAGGAAATCGGCACGCCCAAACAGACAGTGCTTGCCAATGGCGGCTGCCGCACGGCAACGACATATCAGTACGACGTTGCGTATGACGTGACCAACAAGAGCGGTGAGGCGGTGGATATGGTCTTAAAGCAGCCGTTGCCCGACAAGGCGAAGATTGTCGACGAATCGCTCAAGAGCGAGGCAGGCGACGGCAACATCCGCGAGTGGCGCTTTACGGTGGAGGCAGGCAAGAGCCAAGAGCTGAAGTTACAGCTCTCGAATGTGATTGAGCGCTCGGGCTGCGAGGGGAAAATCTTGCTTGAATAGCAGGACTTAAATTGATTTTATCTTTTCCCTCCAAGAGGGAGGTGCTTCTTTTATGTCATCGCTCCGAACGGTAGTGAGGTCAAGCGATCGGGGGAGAGTATGGAGTACTCTTGTAGCACGAGATCCCTTGACGGGGCAGCGCCACCTGCAACGATTCGAGGGATGACGCCCAACTTGTTGGGGTGGCAGCGCCAGTGCCCGCGGCAGTGCCAGCGGCATATGCAACGATTTGGGCTGCGGCGAGGGGAGAGTATGATTTTTAACGAGCGGGCTTTCTTTTTTTTACAGCTTTATGTTGTCCCCATCCCCCTTACCCCTTCCGCTGAGGGAAGGGGAGGTGTGTGCGGTGAGGTTTCCCTCCCCCCTTGGCGGGGGAGGATAGGAGAGGGGGAGGTATTATAGCATTGTTTGCGAAATGTTGTTTATTCGTCTTCCAGCATATGGGAGATGATGCCCTCGATGTAGCCGGTGTCTTTTTTGGGTTTGGGGAGCGCTTTGGCTTTGGGGGCGTTTTGCGGAGCAGGGGCAGGGGAAGATGCCGGCGGGCAGGACAGTTTGCTGATGTCGGCGGCGAACGCCTGCGCCAAAATATCTTGCGCGGACATACCCGAGGCTACCATTTGCGCAGCAGTCTGCTCGGCAACGGTGCGGACGAGCGTTTTTCTGAACTCTAAATCCAACGCCTCTTCTTTGCGCAGTTCTTTGCGGTTAAACTGCTCGCGCATTTTACGCTCGAATCGGGAAAATTCATCTGCCGGATGACCGCCGCGCTTGTAATCGGGCAGGGTTTGCAGATGGTTCTTCACATCCATCAGCGTGCGGATGCCGTTATGCCCATAACCGCGGTATATCAGCCAGTCGGTTACCAACTCTTCGGTGATGGCTTTGTTGACGATGTCTGACGGGATGTTTTTAAAGTTTATAATGGTGTGCCCGTCGGCGCTTTTGTGGGTTAAGATACAGTTTTCAAAAAAAGTGTGCGTCCATTTATACGGGCATGACGGATCTATCAGCCGGTAGGTAATCATAATCCCCATCAGCGCCAGCTTCATTTCTTTGAGAGCGTGAAAGCCCAAAATCAGCGGATTGTGCCGCACCTCGGGGCAATGAATGCTCTGCTGGCAGCAAAACAGGTGCAGGCGGTAGAGCTGTTTTTGCACTTCGGGGGTCAGCTCAAGGTTAAATTCCATCGGCTGATTGATCGCCTTATTGACGAAGTCGGTGAATATCATCCGCTTTTTGCGGCGAATGGCGGCGGGGAGCTTGTTTTCTTCTTCGCTTGCGATAATAACTTCGTTTTTTAAGCCTTCCCACAGCGCCGGAGCAAAACTGCGGTCGGTTTCTTCCATCTTTTCAAGCAGGACAATTTCAGGTATTATCAGGTCAGTTCCCATTTCTTAATTATACTCCCAATGATTGACTGGCAAAAACTATATCACTTTTTCGGGGGTATGTCAATACTAAATACGGTGATAGGGATGATGATTGATGATGGTTTCGGCGCGGTAAATCTGCTCACAAAGCACAGCGCGCATCAGAATATGCGGCAGGGTCAGTTTGCCGAAAGAAAGGAGCAAATCCGCTTTTTGCCGTGTTTCTTCCAAGTGCCCGTCCGCCCCGCCGATAAGAAAGCAGATTTCAGACGTGCCGGTGGTCATCCAATTTTCCAAAATGCTTGCAAGCTCGGGGCTTGAGATATTTTTGCCGCGCTCGTCCAACACCACGACTTTGGCATCAGTGGCAATGCAGCTTTGCAGAAACTTTGCCTCGTCTTGTTGGGTGGAATTGTCTTTTTCCTTAATGTTCAGTGTCCACTTTAAACGCTCCTGATAGCGTTTGATAATCTCGCCCTCGGGGGAAGAGGGCTTGCATTTGCCGATAACGCCTAACGTGATTTTCATCTTATCCCTCCGGTGCGATGAGTTTGCGCGCGGCGGCTTTGCCCGAGGCCAGTGCCTGAACAACAGTGCCGGTTTGCCCCGTCATATCGCCGGCAAGGATAAAGCCCGCGGGGATGTTTTCTTTCGGGAAATATGAACCGAGCGCCTGTATGATGAGCCCGTAGCCCTCAAGCGTGCATTCCGTGCCCTCGCAGCGGACAGCTTTGCCCTCGGGGTTGATTTCGTTGGTGACGGCGGTCAGGCAGCAGGTGTTGCCGGTTTTGCGGATTTCGGTTACGGAGGTCAGCGCGCGGACGGTAATGCCTTTTTCATCGAGCTCTTTTTGGTCGCGTGCCATAATGCGCATATCTTCACGGCGGCGGCGGACAAACATTTCAACCTCGGCATTTTTGGAGGAAGCGGTTAAGGCGCAGTCGAGCGCGACTTCTCCTCCGCCGCAAATGGCGATTTTTCGGGCAGCGTATCGGGCGGGGTTTTGCAAAAACTCTTTATATGAAATGCAGTGTTCTTCGCCGGTGATGCCGAGGGTGCGGGGGGCGGGTTCGCCCAGAGCGAGGATAACGCCGTCGTAACGGGCGTTGAGACTGTCAAAATCGGTGATTTCGGCGTTTAAGTGCACGGTGACGCGGTTATTTTCAGTTAAGCGGGCAATCTCGGCATCCAACACGCTTTTGGGCAGGCGGTATTCGGGGATGAGCCTTGCCACGCCTCCGAGCGTGCCGCTTTTTTCGTATAAATCTACCAGCCAGCCGTTAATTATCAATTCGAAAACAGCCCCCAGTCCCGCAGGTCCGCCGCCAATCACTGCCGCTCTTTTGCCATTCGGTTCGGGCAGCTCCAGCGGAGGCAGACCGCCTTTTTTCATCATTTCCGCCTGCATACAGGGGATTTCTACCGCGCTGTCAATGCGGTTGCGAATGCAGGCTTTTTGGCAAAACATATCCGGACAGACGAGCCCGCAGGTTTGCGGAAGCGGGTTTTTTGCGGCAATCAGCGCCGCCGCTTCGCCGTAACCGCCGGTTTTGGCTGCGGCAATAAAATCGTGCGGGGAAACGCCCAGCGGGCAGGCTTTGGCACAGGGCATTACCTTGCAGCCCAAGCAGCGCGACAGTTCCTGTTTGATTTTTTCGATATCCATATATACCTCCTGCAGACGTCTGTGTTTTGCGACAGTATAACACAGCCTCGCCGTTCGGCAAGCGAAATCGCGGCGGGCAGTGGATATTTTTTTGAGAAAAACGTTGACTCTATAAATCTGTGATGATATAAGGGCGGATAGTAAATTATAATTATGTTTAACTTTTAAACCTACGTTTATGTTACAAAAAATTAAAAAGCTTTTGGGCGTTGGCAAGACTGATGCCGCTGCCCTCATTCGTGACATCATTAAAGGGCACGAATCGCAGGAAGTTCTCTTCGAACCCGACAATCAGCATGTTCTTGCCGCGTTTGTGGCATACGGGCACGAGTTTACCCCCCGTTTCTGCGCCGTTTTTCTGGAAACCGCAGACCGCAAGCTTGTTAAGACTTATCTTGAGATAGGTTTTGAGCTCGACGACAAAGCCAAGCAGGCCGTTCTGAACCGCAAGGATGACGAACTCTCCCAGCTTATGATGGAATCCGGCAGTTGGGCGCCGTTCCCCTTTGGCAGCTGTATGCACCACTCGGCGCACCGCCATCAGGAACTCGAAAACGAGGCAGAAGCTCAAGCCGAGACCGCCGGTGAAATTGTTCCGGCATAGTCGGCAGACTTTTTTACGGTGTGGAAATCTTTATGATTTCCATGCCGTTTTTTTGTGGGGGATTCGTGCAAAAAAGGAAAAAAATGTTTACATTGGGCAAATGGTATGATAAACGCAGATAAAGATGGCTAAATGCCGCGCTTTGCCAGCAAGGGCGCGTGCGGCAGGGCGGATGTTAAGGAGAGGCTTTGAGTACCAAAAGCAAAAAATTACGGTTTATCTCTTTGTTGTGGGACTATGCCAGCGCATTGTCGTTGATTGCGCTGTTGGTGCTGTTGTGGCATTTGGGTAAAGGTCCGGTCAGAATCAACTTTTTGCGCCCGTATATCATTCAAGCTCTTACCAACGAAACATCGTCATACGATTTGTCGGTCGGCTCGGTGAACCTTGAGCTGGCGCATTCGGTGCAGCCGGTGGAAATTATTGCCAAAGACGTGCGCTTTACGGATAAAAACGGCAACTATGTGGTGAATGCGCCGCGGTTGTCGCTGTCGTTTTCGGCGCGGGCGCTCCTGAAAGGTTTGTTAGCGCCGAGCTCCATTGAGGTTACCGAGCCGGAAATGCATATCCGCGCGGCTTACGGCGTGAAACCGGAAATCGGTGAAAGCGGTGAAAAGGCAGCCAAAGAAATCAACCTGAAAAAACTTGAGTTCTATTTTGAACAGTTTGAAGACTTTATGGAACGGTTTAACTCGCCCGAAAAGCTTTATCTCGAAAGCTTTATCAACAGCATCCAAATCAATGACGCGACACTTACGATGGACGAAGTGGAGATGGGGCGGCAGTTTACGTTTAAGGATTTGGATGTTTCTTTTGAGCGCGGCATTGCCGATATTCAAATCCGGACAGACAGCGCGGTGATGTTTGAAAACCGGACGTCGGGTTTTGATATGGCGCTTAACTACCGGCTGTTAAACGACGAAGTGCGCTACACGCTTAATTTCTCCGACTTGGTGATTACGGATTTGTATGATTTGCTGGTGCCGGAAAAAGAGGCGGTGCGTGCGGTGGATATTCCGGTCAACGGCGAGTTTTCGGCGCTGATTGATTTCGGCAATGTGCTTAAAGACAAAGAGCATTTTGCAGACAACCTCGGCAAAAACATCAAAGACGTGAGTTTTGCGATTGAGGGCGGCAAAGGGAAAATCGGTTTCGGCGACAGCGAAGACTTTGACTATAACGTTTCATCGTTTAATCTGGACGGGCGGTTGCACGGCGGATTAGACAAGGTTAAAATCGAAAATGCCGTGTTTGACTTTGATGGCAAACAGGCAAAATTGAGCCTTTCCGCGGAAGGGTTTAAAGACTATTTTCTGAAAGGCAATCAGGAAAACTTTAAGGTTAATTTTACCGCGAGCCTCGGCGAAGTGCAAATGGACGAGCTGTCGCTTTTGTGGCCGAAATATTTGGGCGAAAAGGCGTGGGCGTGGTGCAAAGAGAGTTTGTATGGCGGCGCTATCTCCAACGGCGTGTTTTCGTTTGACTTCGGGTGGGATAAAAAAGCGCAGAGTTTCGGATTGTTAAAACTTTCGGGCAAGGCGGACGTGGCGGATGCGAATCTGCATTATCTGGAGGGAATGCCGGTTATCCGCAATGTGTATGGCACGGCGTCGTTTGAACAGGATAAAATCGGGATTAAGGTTGACAAAGGCGTGTCGGAAGGGGTGATTTTGACCGGCGGAAATGTGCTCTTATATGACCTTAACAAAAAAGACAACTTTATTTCTATTGATATGGCGGGCAACGCGACTATTGCCGACGCCTTAAAGCTGATTGACCACGAGCCTTTGGGCTTTACAAAAGAAATGGGGGTTAACCCCGAGCTGGTGGCGGGCGACGTGGATATTAACCTTAAACTGGATTTTGAATTGAAATCCAACCTCAAGCCCGAAGAAATCAAGGTGGAGGTGTTGGGCGGCTTAAAACAGGTGGAATATCTGGGGATGCCCGAAGGGGAAACGTTTGTGGCGGACGCGCTTACGCTGAAAGTGACCGAAAAAGGGTTTGAACTGTCGGGCGTGGCGAAATATCAGGATATTCCCTTAACACTGGCGCTTAAAGAAAACTTTAGCGAAAAAACGCATAAAAGCCGCATTATTGCCGATGTGCAGATTAACGACGAGGTGTTGAAAAAGCTTAAGGTGGACAGCGAAATTTTGAAAGCGCCGTATTTTACCGGACAATCGGACGTGCGCGCCATCGTCACCTTTTTGAACAACGGCGAGATTGAACTTTCGGTGGACGGCTCGCTGAAAGACACGGCGATGGACTATGCCTTTTTGGGCTTTGTGAAAGAAAAGGGCGTGCCTTGCCGCGCAAAAGCGACAATGATTATCGCCAATGACAAAATTAAGGAAATCACCGATTTTTCGCTCTTGAAAGCGCAGTTTTCGGCAAAGGGCAAGGTGGCGATGGATGCCGGCGGGCAGATTAAAACGATTGACATTGCCGAGATTAAAGCGCCGAAAGCGTTTGCGCGTGCAAAAGTCGATTTCAGCTATCAGCCGAAATTAAGCCTAAAGGTGACGGTTTCGGGCGATGCGTATGATTTGACGGAGTTTTTTGATTCGCAAAAGAAAACGGCAGTGACCGAGAAAAAGTCTAAAAAGAAAAAAAGCCTCAAAGACCCGCTTGAAGACGTGATGGATACAGACATTGTTATCGGCGTGAACAAACTCTGGACCAACAATAACGTGCCGGTGACAAACTTTGCGGGCAAGGCGGAACTGCGTCACGGCATCGGGCTGCACCGGCTTAATCTGGTCGGCAATTACGGTTCGAGCCGCGATGTGAAGATGAAACTTGATTTTGAACCTCGGGGCAACGAATATCTGCTGACGGTCGATTCAAACAACGCGGGGAGCACGCTCAAGGTGTTGCGTTTGTATGAAAATATGCGCGGCGGCAATCTTAAAATCGAGGCGCGGCGCGATAAATACAAAAACTTTAAAGGGCACGCCAAAATGTGGGATTTTGCACTTGCCGACACGCCGGTGGTTACCAAGGTGTTGAGTTTGGCGTCGCTTTCCGGCATTGTGGATATGCTGACCGGCGAGGGACTGACGTTTTCGCATTTGACTGCGCCGTTTACATATACCTTTTCAACTAAAAATCTGGCGACCGACGGGGCGAGAATGTTCGGTTCGGTTTTGGGGATGACGGTTGCGGGGAGATACAATCTGGTTGATGAAGACATTGAGGCGAAAGGGATGATTATCCCCGCGTACGGGCTCAATAAATTTATCGGCAAGATTCCGCTTGTCGGCAAAGTTTTGGCGGGCAAAGACGGAACGGTTTTTGCCACCAACTATGACATCAGCGGCAGTATCGGCAAGCCGGTTATTTCAATTAATCCGCTTTCCACGCTGGCGCCGAATTCGATTAAAGAACTGTTTTCTTCGGAGGATTGAAAAATGGGAGCGAAAATCGGAATTGATTTTCATGGCGTGATAGACGCACAGCCGGAGCTTTTTGCCGAATTTTGCCGCGGCATCCGCAGAGAGGGAATTGAGGTGCATATCATCAGTGGCGGACCGGAAAAAGACGTTGCGCGCTGTTTGGCGGAGCATCATATCGAATATGACGGGCTGTGGGCGATTTATGACTATTATGACGCGCAGGGGCAGGTGACCCGTTTTGACGACGGCAGCTTTCAGGTGCCGACCGAACTTTGGAACAGGGCAAAGGCCGAATATTGCGCGCGGGAAAAAATAGATTTTCATATTGACGACTCGCCGGTTTACGGCAAATATTTTGCTGCCTCGTATTGCCGGTATGATATGGCAAGCGAGGTGTGTGCGCTCGGCAACGGCGTGGAAATTGATTTTAAACAGCCGGCTGATGCGGTGCGGAAAGTTGCTGCCCTTATCCGAAGCCGAAAAGCATAAAAAAAACGCCGCCTTGAGAAAAGCGGCGTTGTTTCAGGAGGAAAATCATCAGACAAACGCAATGGCGAGATATAATGCGCCGATGGTGAAAATAAACAAGAAATACAGGCAGCTTAAATTAAGCGCGTGCGTTTCGTGTTCGTCGTCATTGTAGCGGGCGTCGCCGAATTGGTTGGCGTTGGCGTCGCCGCGGTAAAACATGGCGGTTATCAACGTTTTTAAGGCATAAAAACCGGCGCCGTAAAACGTGGTGATAAAGCAGACGCTTAACAGCATGGCGATATATTCATAATCGGTTTTCTGCAGCTCGAGCAGCGTTAAGAACAGCAGGCTCATTGCAACAACGCTCATAAACACCGGTTCGAAATAATTTGCCCAGGCGAGCTTGCCCAAGTCGTGCATACGGCGGATAATAAGCGACACAATCGGAAACAGCGGCAGAAAGACCGTGAGGTAAAACACGGTTTCGGCAATAATAATCCGGTTTTCAATTTGGGTCAGGCTGTATCCGGCAAGGTTTGCCGCGCGCAAAAAGCGGTCAGACATCGTATAGCTGCATTTGAGCTGGACAATGACCATCAAAATGGAGTTAAGCAGCAAAAATGCCCATAGCTCAAAACGCGAGCTTCTGCCCTTAAGGTTAAAAGTTTGCCTCCAGCCGTCAAACCACGTTTTTATCAGGGCGGCGGCAGATATGCCGGTTGCGGGGCGTGCCGGTGCGGTTTCCGCGCTTATCGGTGCGGCAGCCGGAGCTGTTTTGGTGCGCGGTTTTGTTGCTTTGGGGGCAGTGCGCGCGGTCTTTTTTGCCGGTTTGGCGGTGGTTTCTTTGGAGGCTTTTGCCATTGTTTTTCTCCTGCTATAATGATTATGGCGATATGTTAGCAGGGAAGGTTTAAGATTTGGTAAAAGAAAAGTTTTAGCATATCGCCTAAAAAAGTGCTTGCAAAAAGAACAAAAGTGGTATATCAACAGTGACCGGAGGTAATTTGACGATGGCGGAAAGCAAGTTTATTGACATTAAAGGCGCAAGGGAACATAACCTTAAGAATATCAATATTTCAATCCCGAAAGACAAGCTGACGGTGATAACGGGGCTGTCGGGCTCGGGCAAATCTTCGCTTGCGTTTGATACGATTTATGCCGAAGGGCAGCGGCGCTATGTGGAGAGTTTGTCGGCCTATGCGCGGCAGTTTCTGGACTTGATGAAAAAGCCCGATACGGACTCGATTGAGGGTTTGGCGCCGGCAATCTCGATTGAACAAAAAACCACGTCGCACAATCCACGCTCGACGGTGGGTACAATTACCGAAATTTATGACTATATGCGTTTGCTCTGGGCAAGGGCGGGAACGCCGTATTCGCCGGCAACAGGGCTGCCGATTGAGGCGCAGACCGTCAGCCAAATGGTTGATAAAATTACCGCCCTGCCGGAGGGAACGAAAATTATGCTCGTGGCGCCGATGGTGCGCGGGCGCAAAGGCGAGTTTAAGAAAGAACTCGACGGGCTCTTGAAACAAGGCTTTCAGCGTGTGAAAATAGACGGCGAAGTTTATGACCTTGAGGAAGTGCCGGCGCTTGAAAAAAACATTAAGCACGATATTGAGGTGGTGGTTGACCGCTTGGTGATTAAAGCCGAAGATATGGGCGAGCGCGTGGCGCAGTCGGTGGAAACGGCGCTCAAAATCGGCGACGGGCTGTTGTATGTTGACAACCTCTCTGACAAGAGCCGCTTTACCTGCTCGGCAAAATATGCGTGCCCCGTTTCGGGCTTTACGATTGAAGAGATTGAACCGCGGCTGTTTTCGTTTAATAATCCGCAGGGGGCGTGCCCGCATTGCGACGGTTTGGGTGCGCGGCTCTATATGGACGAGGCGCTGGTGATTCCGAACGAAGCCAAATCTATTGCGCAAGGGGCAATTGCGCCATGGTATGGGTTTAAGTCTTCATTTTATAAGCAGACATTGGTATCGCTGTGCGATTTTCTGCACATCTCGCAGGATACGCCGTGGAAAGATTTGCCCGAAAAGGCGCGGAAGATTATCCTTTACGGTTCGGGTAATGTCTGCGTGCCGATTTATTATTCGACGTTTGTCTCCGACAAGCCTTTTGAAGGGGTGATACCGAATATGGAGCGGCGTTTTCTTGAAACCGAATCGGCGGCATCGCGCGAGGAATTATCACACTATCAGTCCGCCGCGCCGTGCACGTTTTGCAATGGCAAGCGTTTGAAGCCCGAGGCGCTGGCGGTGAAAGTTTGCGGCAAAGACATTATGGAAGTTTCCGACCTTTCGATTAAAGAGGCTCTCAAGTGGTTTTCAGGTGTGGAGGAACAGCTCTCGCCGCAAAAGCAGCAAATCGCGCATAAGATTTTAAAAGAGATTATCGAACGGCTGCAGTTTTTGAACAATGTCGGGCTCGATTATCTGACGTTATCACGCCAATCGGGCGGGCTCTCGGGCGGCGAATCGCAGCGTATCCGTCTTGCGTCGCAAATCGGCTCGGGGCTGACAGGCGTTTTGTATGTGTTGGATGAGCCCTCCATCGGGTTGCACCAACGCGATAACGACCGCTTGCTGGAAACCTTAAACCGCCTGCGCGACATCGGCAATACGGTGATTGTGGTGGAGCACGACGAAGACGCCATCCGCGCGGCAGATTTTCTGGTGGATATGGGACCGGGGGCAGGCGAACTCGGCGGCAATGTGGTGGCGGCGGGTACGGTTGCCGAAGTGCTGAACAATAAAAAGAGCCTTACCGCACAATATCTGAACGGGCAAAAGGAAATTGCCGTGCCGCACCGGCGCCGCAAAGGAAACGGCAAATTTTTGGAGCTGACCGGCGCGAAAACGCATAACCTTAAAAACGTGAAGCTGAAAGTGCCCTTGGGAACACTCACGCTTGTGACCGGCGTGTCGGGCGGTGGCAAATCGTCTTTGATTTTGGAAACGTTGTTTAAGGCGCTTAACAAAGAGCTGAACGGCTCGCGCGAACCGACGGGAGCGTATGACGAAATCAAGGGGCTTGAAAACATTGACAAGGTGATTGATATTGACCAGTCGCCTATCGGGCGGACGCCGCGGTCTAACCCCGCCACTTATACGGGGCTGTTTACTTATATCCGCGATTGGTTTGCGGAGCTGCCGCTTTCCAAGGCGCGCGGCTATCAGGCGGGGCGGTTTTCGTTTAATGTTGC
This sequence comes from uncultured Alphaproteobacteria bacterium, assembly GCA_910576955.1. Lineage (GTDB taxonomy): Bacteria > Pseudomonadota > Alphaproteobacteria > RF32 > CAG-239 > CAG-267. Next base: position 34,715 of record CAJTJB010000010.1, read on the forward strand.
GGGTGGGCGCTGCGAGGCGTGCAAAGGCGATGGTGTGACGAAAATTGAGATGAACTTTCTGCCCGATGTTTATGTGGAATGCGAGCAATGCCACGGCAAGCGCTTTAACCGCGAAACGCTGGAGGTGACCTATAAAGGCAAGTCGATTGCCGATGTGCTGGATATGACGGTTGATGAGGCGGCGGTGTTTTTTGAGAGCATTCCCGCCATCCGCTCGCGGTTGGAACTGCTGCAAAAAGTGGGGCTCGGGTATATTCACCTCGGGCAGCAGGCAACCACGCTTTCCGGCGGCGAGGCGCAGCGTATTAAACTTTCCAAAGAGCTTTCGAAACGGGCAACCGGCAAAACGGTTTACATCTTGGACGAGCCGACCACGGGGCTGCATTTTGAAGACATCAACAAACTTCTGAAAGTGTTGCAGGCGCTGGTTGACCAAGGGAACACGGTGATTGTGATTGAGCATAATCTTGATGTGATTAAGGTTGCCGATTACATTATCGATATGGGACCCGAGGGCGGCGACGGCGGCGGGCGCATTGTTGCCGAAGGCACGCCGGAAGAGGTGGTTAAGAAGGCGAAAGGGTATACCTACAAATATCTCAAAGGCAAATTACAGGGGTGAGTGCCAGCGGCAGTGCCCGCGGCACATGCAACGATTTGGGCTGCGGTGTGGGGAGAGTATGTACCGCTACGCGCAGGCTTTGTTCGTGCGTTCCTCTCCCTTGAGGGGGCTCGCAGGACACAAAAAGCTCTGTGGGCTCTTTGTGCCGAGAGCTATAGCAGTGCTTGGAGTGCGACTTGGCGGTAACGTCAATAAAGCAATCCTTTGCACTGGCTTGACCGAACGGAGTGAGAAGGACAGGAGAGGGTGTAAAGGTAAGGCTTTTA
>CAJTJB010000011.1 GCA_910576955.1 uncultured Alphaproteobacteria bacterium
GTTTTACCGTGGTCAACGTGACCGATGGTACCAATGTTGCAGTGTGGCTTACTGCGTTCAAACTTCTCTTTTGCCATCTTAATCTTCTCCTAATAAAAAGATATCTAATTATTGATTGCTTCTGCAATCGGAAAAATGGAGCAGCCGCCATAATCGATGGCTGCTCCGGTTAAACTTTAGCTGTTTTTAGCCTTAACGGTTTCAGCAACTTCTCTCGGAACTTCGGCATAATGGTCGAACTGCATTGTAAACTGCGCACGCCCTTGAGAGAGGGAACGCAAAGTGTTTACATAGCCGAACATATTAGCCAAAGGAACTTGTGCGTCAACAACACGGGCATTGCCGCGCTGATCCATACCGCTGACCAAACCGCGTCTTGAGTTCAAGTCACCGATAATATCGCCCATATATTCTTCCGGAGTAACCACTTCAACCTTCATAATCGGCTCAAGCAATTTCGCATCTGCCTGACGCATACCTTCGCGGAAAGCCGCACGGGCTGCAATTTCGAAGCACATAACGTTCGAGTCAACCTCGTGGTAAGCACCATCATACAATGTGCACTTAACACCGGTCACCGGATAGCCTGCGAGAACACCGGCATCCATTGCCGAACGCAAACCTTTTTCAACACCCGGAATATATTCCTTCGGAACGTTACCGCCGACAACCGTATTATTAAATTCAAAACCGGTATAACCTTCCATCGGTTCGAACTTGATTTTAACTTTAGCGAACTGACCAGCACCACCGGATTGTTTCTTGTGGGTGTATTCAATATCGCACGGTTTGGTAATCGTCTCGCGGTAAGCAACCTGCGGGTTACCGATATTGGCTTCAACCTTAAATTCGCGTTTCAGACGGTCAACGATAATGTCGAGGTGCAACTCGCCCATACCTTTAATGATTGTCTGACCGGAATCAGGGTCGGAAGAAACTTTGAAAGACGGGTCTTCCATTGCCAAACGCGACAACGCCAAGCCCATTTTTTCAACGTCGGCTTTTGTTTTCGGCTCAACTGCCAATTCAATAACCGGATCCGGGAACACCATGTTTTCCAAAACAATCGGATTGCTGGAATCACACAAGGTATCGCCGGTCGTCGTATCTTTCAAACCTGCCAAAGCGATAATATCGCCGGCATTTGCTTCTTTGATATCGTCACGCTTGTTAGCATGCATCAACAGCATACGACCGATACGTTCTTTTTTATCTTTAACCGAGTTATAGATATAAGAACCGGCTTGAATTGTACCCGAATAAATACGGGTAAAGGTCAACGAACCGACAAACGGGTCATTCATAATCTTGAATGCCAAAGCAGACAGCGGCTGATTGTCATCGGCCTTACGGGTAATAACTTCATCAGTTCCCGGTTTAGTACCTTCAACATCCGGCAAATCCAAAGGAGAAGGCAGGTAGTCGATAACGGCATCAAGCAACGGCTGTACGCCTTTGTTCTTAAAGGCAGTTCCGCATAATACCGGAACAAAAGACATAGACAACGTACCTTTACGAATGCATTTTTTCAAAGTATCAATAGAGATTTCTTTGCCTTCAAAATAGTCTTCCATAGCCTGATCATCCATCTCAACAGCCATTTCGACTAATTTTGCGTGATATTCTTCCGCTTTGTCTTTCAGTTCCGCCGGAATTTCCGTAACGTTAATCGGAGCATCTGCCGTATCGCCAGTGTATACGATTGCTTTCATCTCGAGCAAATCGATAACGCCTTGGAATTCAGCTTCTGCGCCGATTGGCAATTGCAGAGCCATCGGGCGAGCGCCCAAACGGTCAACAATCATATCCAGACAGCGATAAAAGTTCGCGCCGATTCTGTCCATCTTGTTGCAGAAGCAGATTCTCGGAACGTTGTATTTATCAGCTTGTCTCCAAACTGTTTCAGACTGCGGTTCAACACCGGCAACAGAGTCAAATACCGTGATTGCACCGTCAAGAACGCGCAAAGAACGTTCAACCTCAACCGTAAAGTCAACGTGACCCGGAGTGTCAATAATATTGACGCGGTGACCTTTCCAATAGCAGGTGGTCGCAGCAGAAGTAATGGTAATACCACGCTCCTGTTCCTGTTCCATCCAGTCCATCGTTGCGGCACCATCGTGGGTTTCGCCGATTTTGTGGTTTACGCCGGTGTAAAATAAGATACGCTCTGTTGTAGTGGTTTTACCGGCATCAATATGCGCCATGATACCGATATTTCTGTACATTTCCAATTTATGTGTACGAGCCATTGTCTTATGTTCCCTGTAATATTAGAATTTATAATGCGAGAAAGCTTTGTTTGCTTCAGCCATTTTGTGGGTATCTTCGCGTTTTTTAACAGCGGCACCACGGTTGGCAAAAGCATCCAACAATTCGTTGGCAAGCTTATCTGTCATGGTTGTTTCGGAGCGCTTTTTGGCAGCGGCGATAATCCAGCGGATAGCCAAAGCCTGACGGCGGTCTGCTCTTACTTCGCAAGGAACTTGGTAAGTAGCACCACCCACGCGGCGGGAACGAACTTCCAAAACAGGTTTAACGTTTTCAATAGCTTCGTGGAACACGGTCAAAGCTTCCTGCTTTGATTTCTGGGCTAAAATATCGAATGCGGAGTAAACAATTTTCTCTGCAACGGCTTTTTTGCCCTGTTCCATAACATTGTTAATAAATTTTGCAACAACCTGATCGTTGTATTTCGCATCAGGCAGCACAACTCTTTTTATAGCACTATGACGACGTGACATCTGGCATTCTCCTATTTAGGTCTCTTCGCGCCGTATAAAGAGCGGCGTTGACGACGTTTAGCAATTCCTTGTGTATCCAAGGTACCACGAATGATATGATAACGAACACCAGGCAAGTCTTTCACACGGCCTCCTCTAATCAGCACCACTGAGTGTTCTTGAAGATTATGACCTTCACCAGGGATATAACTGATTACTTCAAAGCCGTTTGTCAGACGAATACGTGCCACTTTACGCAAAGCCGAGTTCGGCTTTTTTGGGGTCGTTGTATAAACCCTGGTACAAACACCGCGTTTTTGTGGGCAAGATTTCAAAGCCGGAACTTTGTCTCTCTTCACTTTTGGTGTTCGTGATTTACGAATTAACTGATTAATTGTAGGCATCACAAATTTCCTTAAAAGTTAAATTATTAAAACGACTTGCCCTTAAAAGGCGATTCTCAACCGGCTTATTTTTGTTTAATTAAACATAACCCGTTGATTTACCGTCTTTAAAGACAAAACAAACCGAAAAGGCAGATACACTGCCCCCTAAATTCGTTGCCCGAAACTTACCTTATCTTTTTTTTATAGTCAACCATTATTTTAAACATTTTTTAATTTAAATGTGTTTTAAACCCCCGCTGCCGAATCGGAAAATATGAAAAAAATTGACATTTGCTGCCGCTTTTGCTATAATAGGGTAAATTTGGGAGATATTATAATGACCGAAGAAGAGAAACAATCTGCAATTCAAAGCGCCAAAGAGCGGATAGCCGGTGCAGCGGTAAAGTTTGCAACGGCAGTTTCCGTTCTCTCTCCGGTTGCGGCAGAAGCCCAACAGATACGCGCGGCGGAAAATATTTCTCCGGCAGCAACGCACACCATAACCGCCGATATTAAAAACCCGATTGAAATCACCGACATCAAAGAGGCTCAAAACCAACCTGCTTTCGGCAGTGAAGAATGGTTAAAATCGCAAATGCAGGCAGACCGCGCCGAACACGCTGATGAGCTTGCGGCAAAAACCGAAACATTAACAGCCGCAAACGCCGAAAACCATATGGCGCAACAATATGTTGACCGCCTTTCCCAAAGTCTGGACTTGGAATCGCCTGAAATTTTCGATAATTATTTAAATGCCTCCCAAGTCGGCGGCGTTCCCTCCCGGGCGCTTACTTTCGCTTCAACTCCCGCCTCTTCGGGAGTGCAGGTAAAGAAACCGAAAATCGACCAGCCGAAAGATGTTTACAGATCGACCGACTTTGTGCAGGCTGATATGAACAATGCCAGAGATCAAATGATGGCGCAAAGCGCAAACGCCGCTTTTGATAAAGACACCGGAAAAATTAAGCTCTACCCGCCGAAAGAACATTCCGAGCAAGAGCTCAACGCTTTGCTGGAAAAAGGAGATGTTAAACGCTATGAATATGTGAAAGGCAATCAGTTGGTTGACGAAGCCATCCGCCTCCACGAACACTCTCATCTGGAAGATTTTCAATATAACGGGCAAAACACGCTTGTCCTTCCGACAGATATTGCCAAAGCAGACCGCCTGACAGAAACGAAAGCCTACGCTGTAGAAAACCTCTATATGGCAAATCAATATACATTGCTCAAACAACAGGGAATTGAAATGGTCGGCATTAACAATGAATACAGGCCGATTGACGATTTGTTGGATATCTATCCCGGGTTAAAGGAAACAGTTAAGCAAATAGAAACCGAAACCAACGGAAAAGGGTTTGATGCCCAATCCCCCGCCCACGTTCGCAAAATCGTTGAAAATGCATCGCAGCAATGGCATCAAAACCGCATTGAGATGTACCAAAGCCAACATATTACCAGTGCCAAGCAGGATGCCGTTTGCAAAAACCTGTTTGATTGTGTCCAACACGATGACGAAACTTATGATAAAGTCAGCAAACAAATGACAAATACGAAAGTATACATCGGCAACAATACAAGTTGCGATTTATCCGGCTGCAAAGATTTGCTCGATACGCTGACCACCGAACAGGCTCAAGAATTGTTAAGCACCAAAAAAATTTCCCATACCATAGACTTAACTTACGGTGATGTCAAAAAAATCGACGATTACCTGACTAACGAACAGCATCTCGCCGACACCGGTGAAAAAACGGGTTACTTTAATGATAATTACGAAAATATCGTTACGCGCAAAGATCCGGTTGATGCCAAACTTAAAGCCCTGATGCTCTCATTAGATAAAAGTAATAATAACACCATCATCTACGCCGATTTGTTAAAAGAACAAACCGACGCAAACGGTCATACTATCGTCAGTGATGAAAATGGAAATGTCGACATTACCGATTTCAACGAAAAAAGCGCCAATCTGCAAGCCGATATGATTCAAACGCGAACCGAGTACGAAGCCAAACTCACAGCGCAAACCGCCGCTGCCACACAAGCAAACTCTGCGGAAAACGCATCCTCGCCAAACACTGCCGGCAATACCGTTTCTCCCGCCGCTCTCCGGCAGATACAACAGCAGGGCAGATAGCCGAATCTTCAAAAAACATTGACACCGACAGCTCTTTCGTTTATAATAGAATAAATGACAGGAGATAGGATTATGTCTGAAGAAACCAAAGAACAGCCCGCTGCCGACAATAACGCAGACATTCAGAAAGAAGTAGCCATTGCTCATTCGCGGGCAAGCGGACACTTTAATAATTCCAAAAATGATATAAACTCCCCCACCTATCAGGAGCTGCACGCCCAAGGGCAACGCGCCGCCGAGATAGCGCAAGACCTGCATAACCGCATCGCCCAATCAACATCAGCCCGCCCCGCCGCCGAGGTGATGCGCAACGATGCTGATAACGCCAAAAAAACACAACAGCAAATAACTCAAGGCACAGACCCTCTTGCCGCCTATACCGGATATTCAGCCTATGCCGTTCTTGAGCCGGCAGAAAAAGACGGAAACCGCAATTATTACGACAATCCGCTGACTTATGATGAATACGCCGTTTCCGAAGACAAAAAAGGGCTTAATGTCAAATATAACCTGACCGAACTCACTCCCGGAGGAAAAGCCGGCGCCGCCAATGACCCGAACCTCATCCTCGGCGGCAGTTCCACCGAACAATCGTTTTCATACAACGAAAAAACATCCGGCAACAAAACAATCGTCACCACCGAGCATATCCTAACCGGCACGCATTCCCCGTCTTCAATAGACATCAACGAAAACAGGACGCAGCCGATGGGCTTTCAAAACAAGCAAAATCACACCTGCGTTTATGACAAAGACAAAAAGCTCGTCGAGCAAACCTACCGCACCGTCACCAACAACACGATTACAGATGCGAAAAGCAGTGCCCACAAAGGGCAGGATATGAGCCGTGGCAATGAACAAGGATATTTTCAAAAACGGGTGGAAGCTTCTGCCGTCCGCGGACAATACAGCAGATTTAACCAAACGGAACTCTCACGCGACGGTAAAGAACAAAAAGTATTAAGCGGCTGGAAAAATGAGCATTCCGAAAAATATAATTGCCAACAGGGCAACACTTTGAACGAGGCTGTTTACAGCAAAAACGCCAAAGGCGACTGGGTCTATTCCGGCAGCCAAAATCAAACAGACGGAGAAAATATCGTTTCTCATCGGGAATATTCGCCTGAAGAAGCCGAAAAAGAATTTAAACGCCTCAAACAAAGCGTCAACAAAGAGCTCAAAGAATTAACCGGCACAAACAATCTCGACGCTTATGCCGACCAGCTCGGCGCAGCAAAACCGCAGGCAGATTTGGGCGCGCTGTGGAGCAATATTAATGCCACCCAAGAAGACAAAGCCAAAGCCGAACAAGCCAATGCCGAGTTCTCGGGCAAATATGAAAACGCCCCCGCCGCCATAGTCGCCTTAAAAAAGGCAAAAAGCAGATAAAATAAAAAATCGCAAATCTTTAAAAAAAACTCTTTACAAACAAAAATAAATATTTTAAGAAAGAACACATCATGCGCCCGTAGCTCAGCAGGATAGAGCAACAGCCTTCTAAGCTGTGGGTCAGGCGTTCGAATCGCCTCGGGCGTACCAGTCAAAATTTTTAAGCTCCGGTTTCCGTGCAAACGGAAACCTTTTATTTTTCGTTCGCACACATTTTCTTCTTGCCAAACCCTCCGGATTCTGCTATTCTGTAAGGTAAGGAGATAAACTATGCCGGAAACCGATAACTCACATATCAAACTGGGACTGCGCGTCAAAAAAAGCAAGGAACACCCTCTCGGATGGCAATACGTTTCCGCTTTGCCCAAAGATAAAGCCTGCATCATCGCCCTGCCCGGCTCCAGCGCCGATAACTCGCGCAAGGCCAACGGCTTTGCCAAGATGATACAAGAAACGCTAGACGATAAAACCCTCCCCATATATTCGGTAGAATACGACTACGGCAACCGCCTCTTCCGCATAGACCGCGAAGCTCTCCTCGCCCGCTACGGACAAGAAGACAAAACCGGCACATTCATCAAATATGTTAAGGAAGAAGACAAGACCTACATTCCGCAATATATCCGCGAGCTTTATGCCCAAACCATCGCCCCGCGCCTGCGGGATGACAGCAACAACCGCACCTCGGTCAAACAAGCCGCCCAACGTTTGAATATGCTCGTGTTTGCCAATCACTGCCAAGGCTCGACAGTTGCTTTCCAGCTCGAACGCTTAATGGAAGCGGATATGCAACAGCTCGGCTATCCTGAAAAAACAAGGGATTACCTCTTCAAGCAGCTGCATAACATCAGCGTTGCCCCCGTCACGCCCTATGGCATCAGCAAAACCTCAACTTGCAAATTTGTATCGCTTGATGATGATGTCGCAATGAGTGTCCACACCCCACAAATTCAACACATCCTGCGCCGCAAGCGCGAACATCAGCGCTTTATGGAGGGTATCCGCGGCAACGAAACCGAACGTCGCGCCGGAAACAAGCCTTTTTCTATGCAATTTACGATGTTCTGCCCCACCGGCAACGAAACCGTTTTTGCCGTCAACAATATGTATCCGGCAGAAATTCAGCAAGACCCAGATTACGAGGGTATCGAACACACTTTTTCGCCCTATTCGGATAAAGAAGACGACGACCGCACCAAACAAGGCGATGTGATGAGCCGCACGTTTCGCGCCGTTTTGAACCAAACCGCCCGCCACGCCAAACAAAATGAAAGCGAATTTACGGAAATGCCGAATTTAAGCCAAAATCCGGCGCTCGCCTCGCTCTTTAAAATAGCGAAAAACAACCGCTACAATTTCATCACCGCCGAAACTGCCCTGATGAAAGCCCGCCGCGGCAGAAATAAATAGCCGCCCCCTTGACAAGCCCGCAATTCCCGCTATACTGCTGCCGTTACAAAGAGATATAGAGGAAAGAAAATGCAAAAAATCACGTTTCAGGGCGCATTGGGCGCATATTCACACATCGCCTGCCAACAGCTTTTTCCGCAAAGCGAATATATCGCGTCAGACACATTCGAGCAGGCAATGGAGCTTGTGGACAAGGGCGAGGCAGACTATGCCGTAATTCCGGTGGAAAATTCCAACGCCGGGCGCGTGTCGGATGTGCATTTTCTCCTCCCGCAAACCGATTTAACCATCATCGGCGAACATTTTTTGCGTGTCGAACACCAACTTCTGGCACTGCCCGAGGCAAAGCTTGAGGAGATTGAGGCTGCCGCGTCGCATCCGCAAGCGCTGGCGCAATGTTCGGAATTTTTGAAAAAGCACCAAATCAAAGCCCTGTCAAGAATTGACACCGCCAAATCATGCGAACGCATTGTCGAAATGCAGGATAAAACCCGCGCAGCGATTGCCTCAAAGCTGGCGGCGGAAATCTACGGGCTGAAAATCCTCGCTTCAAACATAGAAAACGACGGCAACAACACCACCCGCTTTTTGATAATGGGCAAAAACAAGACGATGCCCGAAAATGACGGTTCGAAATTTGTGACCTCGCTGGTGTTTAAGGTAAAGAATATTCCCGCCGCATTGTATAAAGCCCTCGGCGGTTTTGCGACCAACGGCGTAAACATCACCAAAATCGAGAGTTACGTCATCGGCGGCAACTTCATCTCCGCGCAGTTTTATGTTGAGATTGAGGCGCACCCGGAATCTCCGGCATTCAAGCTGGCATTTGAAGAACTAAAATTTTATTCCGACAACATCCACTTCCTCGGCACCTACAAAGCCCACCCCCGCCGCTATTTATAACCCACCCCATACAAGGCTTATTTATCCTCCCCCGCCAAGGGGAGGAGGGAAACCTAGCTGCACACCTCCCCTTCCCTCGGCGGAAGGGGTAAGGGGGATGGGGACAACAACTCATCCTTATCATCCCCTCGCCGCAGCCCAAATCGTTGCATGTGCCGCGGGCACTGACGCTGCCACCACATCCGCGCCATTGTGCCATACACCCACAACCAAAGTCGCAAAAACCGCCCGTTCACATAGAAAAGCGGCTATAAAACGTTGCATCGGGCACTTCACTGCCATATATCAACCGTGTTTCTTTAACAACACAGAGGAGAAATAAAATGTCTGATTGTATTGATGACTTGCAAAACCAAATTGATGAATTAAAGAGCAGCAGCTCAAGCCGCGGAAGAAAATCTTCTTCGGGTTCAGGCTCAAGCTCAAGCCGTGGACGTTCATCTTCTAATTCTTCAAACTCTTCTTCCGGCTCTGAAAGCAGATCCGGCAGAAAGTCTGGTGGTCGTAGCTCATCTTCTTCAAACAATTAAGGAGGAGGAAATCCCTTCCGTTGCAAAACGGAAGGGATTTTTTTATTGCAATTTAAATAACATACTGTTATCCTGCACCTGATTGATAATTATTATAAACTCAAAAAATATCATTATGGAGAAGTTAAAAAAATTATTCTTTTTGGTCTTGCTTGCCGCATTGAGCGTTTCGTGCAGCAGAATGGTCAGCAAGGACTATGAGGTGATGCAACACGGAACGATTACGGCGATTGACAGCCAAAATGGCTGTTTGTCGGTTCGCACGCCGGCAACAGGCGCAATACAGATATGGTATGTCAATAATTCGTTTTGCGATGTTCTGTCCCTATACGTTTTAGCATATGACACACGCCTTAACGTTGGCGATACGGTCTATGTATATCGCGATGGCAGCAACATATTTGCCAGCAAATGCTCAATTGCCGATGCAAAGGATATAAACGAATTTCTTTGCTCTTATTATTGGCAGAATATCGCGCAAAACTGGTATTGGTTTCTGCTCATTTTCAGCATTATCGCGCTATGTATCATTACCAAAAAAGAAGCTGCAACGCTTTTTGCTCTTGTTATCGGATTTTCCATAACGCTCGGACTTACCGGTCTTGCAAACCGTCTTCAGCCGATGCCCGGGGGCACAATCACCGAAATCACGGCAGATTTTGTAAAGCTGGATTCTGCACGTATTGCCCCCTATGCTGCGCTTGAAGACATCAAAACCCATAAACCGGTAAGAGTCGGACAGAATGTTATGCTCTACTCCGCAGAATACTTTGGTAACAGGAAAATCTTTTTTAGCTCGCAAAAGCTAAATAATGATGCCTTAACCGCGCCGCAGACATATCCGGAAGTATGGCTGAAATCCTCATTGCTGTTTTGTATCGGCATATTCGTAATGCTTATTCCGCTTGATTTTCTCATACGGTGGTGGAATAAACGCAAGCAAAAAAGCAAAAACTAAATTTTAAACACCCCTGCCGCGGGGTGTTTTTTTATGCGCCGAGATTGAGCGGCAGATAGACCTTAAAGGTGGTTAATCCGTTTTCGGAGGTAATGAGCATATTGCCTTTGTGGCGTTTGATAATCTGCGCGGCAATTGAAAGCCCCAAGCCTGTTCCTTTGATGTTTTTGTTTTTATGCTGCTGCAAACGGTAAAAACGCTCGGTCAGCCGTTCCAAATCCGCCGGAGCAATGGTAACGCCCTCGTTTGCTATGCAGATTTCAACTGCCCCCCCATCGGCAACGTCATAATAGCGATGCGGCGGAATTGCCTCAACTTTTGCCGTGCTAACCGAAACCGTCGTTTCCGGCGAGGCATATTTAACCGCGTTATCCATCAGATTTTGCAAAACTTGCGTGATTTGGGCGCTGTCGGCGATAATTTGCGGCAAACGGGCAAAATGCGTTGCAAACACCAAATGCTGCTCTTTGATTTTCAGCTCCAACGCATTTTTAATCTCGCGGATAACCGCGTTGAGGTTAACTTTTTCATCCGGCAGCGTATTCACCGTCAGCTCGATTTTGGAAAGCGAGAGCAGGTTTTCGACCAGCGCCGACATATACGCCGCCTGCTCGCCCATCACTTTTAAAAATTTCTCGCGCGCTTTTTCATCGTCTTTGGCAGAGGTTTGCAGCGTTTCCACAAAACCGGAGATAATGGAGAGCGGCGTTCTTAACTCATGGCTCGCGTTGGCAACAAAATCCTGCTGCATCTGCTCAAACTTGAGCGCCTTGTTCAAATCATAAAACGCGCTCACCGCCACCACCTCGCCTTTGGCAAACCACGGCAAGATTGAGAGGCGGACGTAAAACTTCGGCTTGTTTTTAAGCAAGGGCAGACAGACATTCAAATCCTGATGGCGGATTTTCTGTTCCAAAATCTGTTTAAGAGCCGCATCAAATTTCGCATCGCCCACCAACGGACCGAACGCTTTGTTGTTCAAATCCGCAGAAAACAGCCGCCGTGCTGCCAGATTTGCCCCAATGACAATGCCGCTTTGGTTAATCATCACCAATGGGTCGGGCAGCGTATCAAGCACCGCAGCGTCGGAAAGCGTGCGGTTTTCAAGCATCTCGGCTTTGTCAATCCAAAACTTATGCATCGAGTTAATTGCCTCGGTCAGGTCGCGGGTTTCTTTTTCGGTCATATTTTTCAGCAGGTTTTCTTCCGTCGCACCCGAGGAAAGGCTTTGGATATATTTTTTAACCTGTTGAATTTCCACCGAAATCGGCATCAAAAACACGGTGTTAAAAAACAAAATGCAGATATACGAAAACGCCGCCAAAAAAGGCGAGAGAATGTCAAACAGCGCCAAAATCAAAAAAATCAGCCCTGCCGGCACCGACAAAATTAACACGCGCAGCGAAAAGCCAGAGTCTTTATCAATGCCTAAAAATTCCGTATCCTGATTTATCATTAGTATATCTCAAAAATTATCGTGGACTAACAAATATAAAAGAGTATAATAGCCCGAAGTTTAGATTTAGTTAATTTTGAGGACCGCAATGGACGACATCACCGCAAAAGATACCGCTGCCCCGAAAGACAGCACCGCCGCCACTTTTAAGGATATGGAAAATAAAACCATGACTCCGGCAATGGGGCAATATCTGGAAATCAAAAGAGAGCACCCCGAATATTTGCTGTTTTACCGTATGGGAGATTTTTACGAGCTGTTTTTTGAAGACGCGGTAACGGCGTCCGGCGCATTGGGGCTGACTTTGACAAGCCGTTCCAAAACTGGCGACAAGGATATTCCGATGTGCGGCGTGCCGTTTCATGCTTATGAAATCTATATGGCGCGGCTCATCAAAATGGGCTATAAAGTGGCAATATGCGAGCAAATGGAAGACCCGAAAGAGGCTAAAAAGCGCGGATATAAAGCCGTTGTGCGCCGCGAGGTGGTCCGTCTGGTAACGGCGGGCACGCTCACCGAAGAAACCCTGCTGGACGCCAAGCGCAACAACTACATTGCCGCCTGCTATGTGCGCGCGGCAGAAATCGGGCTTGCCTGGCTCGACATCTCAACCGGCGCATTTTATATGCAAAACATCGCCGTCGGCAAAATCCCCGCGCACACACTGCTTTCCAACGCGTTGGGACGGCTAAATCCGGTGGAGTTGCTGATTGATGACCGCCTGTTGGAATATCCGGCGTATTTTGAGCTGTTTGGCGAATACCGCGACCAGCTCTCGGTGCGCCCGCATGCGCTCTATAATATAAACAGCGCCACCGCAACTTTGCTTAAAGCCTATAATGTGAACACCATGGAGGCGTTTGGCGATTTCTCAAACGTGGAGCTGATAGCCGCCGGCGTATTGCTCGGCTATGTGGAAAACACGCAAAAAGGACGGTTTCCACGGCTTGAAATGCCCGAACGCATAATCGGCGAAGAACTGATGGAAATTGACTCTGCCACCCGCCGCAGCTTGGAATTGCTCACCCCTGCCACATCGGGTGGCATCAGCCTGCTGAAAGTGATGGATAAAACCGTCACCGGCATTGGCGGACGTTTGCTTGCCGAGCGGCTGGCAGCGCCGGTTATGAACCTCCGCGAGATAAACGACCGTCTGGATTGTGTGGCTTTCTTTCTGGATAATCCGGGCGTAAGACGCGAAATCCGCGAAGCAATGCGCAAATGTCTGGATATGGAACGGGCGGTGCAACGGTTAAGCCTTGGTCGCGGCGGTCCGCGGGATTTGTTTGATTTGGCAGAGAGCTTAAAGCTCATTCCGCGCATTCAGGCAGCCGTAACCCTGTTTGCCACCCACCAGCCGGACAGTGTGTATGCCCTTCCGCCGCAAGCACTGATGCAGATAGCCGAGGGCTTTTTTGACCATTCGTTACTGGCAGAAAGCATTGCGGGCGTGTTGCTGGAAGAGCGCGATAAGCTGCCGGTTTTGGCGCGTAACGGCGGTTTTATCCGCCCGGGGGCATATCCTCCGCTGGATTATCTGCGCGACATCCGCGACGAAAGCGAGAAAAAGTGCGCCGAATTGCAACAGAAATATATTGATATGACCGGCGTTTCGGGTATAAAAGTTAAAAACAATTCGGTTATCGGCTACTTTGTGGAAGTGCCGGGCAAATATGCTGATAAGCTCTTGGAAAACAAGAATTTCATCCACCGCCAGTCGGTTTTAAACGCCGTCCGTTTCACCACTGCGGAGTTATCCGAGCTTGAAAGCGAAGTAAACAGCGCCACCGAACGCGCGCTGGAGATGGAGCAGCAGATATTCAACGAGCTGACCGAACACGCAATGGCGCAGGCAGATGCCATCCGCCGCTCGGCAGAACGCATTGCCGCGTTGGATGTGGCAGCAGCGCTCGCCGAACTTGCCGCAGAAAACAATTTCGTCCGCCCCGAAGTAAACGACAGTCTGGATTTTGAAATCGTCGACGGGCGTCATCCGGTGGTTGAAAGCGTTATGCGCAAAGACGGCAACGGCAACTTTGTCGGCAACTCGTGCGTGTTAAATGCCCAAACCGACAGGATATGGCTGTTAACCGGTCCGAATATGGCGGGCAAATCCACCTTTTTAAGGCAAAACGCGCTGATTGCGATTATGGCGCAGATGGGCTCGTATGTGCCGGCGAAGAGTGCGAAAATCGGCGTTATCGACAAAGTATTTTCCCGCGTGGGGGCAAGCGATGATTTGGCGCGCGGGCGTTCCACCTTTATGGTCGAGATGGTCGAAACCGCAGCGATATTAAACCGCGCCGGCGAACGTTCGTTCGTGATATTGGATGAAATCGGGCGCGGAACAGCAACCTTTGACGGCTTATCGATTGCTTGGGCGGTGGTTGAGCAGCTGGCGGAGGTAAACAAATGCCGCACGATTTTTGCCACGCACTACCACGAGCTGACCAAGCTCCATAACCGGCTTGAGGGGTTAAGCCTGCACTGTATGAAAATCAAAGAGTTTAACGGCGAGGTTGTGTTTATGCACGAGGTTGTGGATGGCGCGGCTGACCGCTCATACGGCATACACGTTGCCAAGCTGGCGGGGCTGCCAGAACTGACGATTAAACGCGCCGAGCAGGTATTGGGGCTGTTAGAAGAAGAAAAGCAAAGCAAGATATTGACTGCGGTTGAAGACGAGCTGCCGCTGTTTAACGTGTTAAAAACCAGTGTTGCCGAGGCGGCAAAAGAACAACCGAAAAGCGCCGTTGAAGAAGAGCTGCGCAACACCGACATCGACAGCCTCTCCCCACGCGAAGCCCTGGATAAACTCTACGAGTTAAAAGAAAAACTGAAAATGTAACTTCCACCACAGAAACTCTCCCAATATTGCCACGTCTTGCCCCGCACTCTCGGCACAAAAAGCCACAAAACAACTAACGCCCCGAAACAATCAAGTTTCAGGGCGTTAAGAAGCATTAGTCAACATCAATTCCAAGCGTGGCAGCAAGAGAACGGCGAATGCGCATAATCGGATAGCGTTTGAATTCGATAACCTCGACCTCAACCCCCAGCCGGGCAAGCGCCTCGCGTTTCAGCTCGCGGCTGTTATGAGAAAGTTTCTCAAACACCTCCTGCCTTGTGGCATAGTCCATCTCCGAACCGTTGCGAATAGCCTGTTTAACACTCTCTTCCGAATATGCCGAAAGATTATTCCACAGGTTTTGGATAAGCTCCGAAAGGTCCAGCAGGCTGGCATCCGCATCAGCGAATTGGACGTCTAAAAGGTCCAGAGCCTCTTTGCGGGCTTTTCTGCCGTTATTGAGCAGGTCATACAACTTTCGCTGCTCTTTGAGCGACAAGGCCTGCGCTTTGATAAGGGCGCGCTGATAGCTGTTTTTAAAGCTCAAGAGCTTTCCCTTTTCAGGGCCGATACGCAACACATTCACAAAGCTGATGCCGAGCCGGTGGGCTAAACCGCCGCATCTGCGGGCATATTCGGCTTTGGCTTCCTTGTCGATGGTTTCTTCCGCTTCGCGGCGATGGGCAACTTCCGCCACCACGGAATCTGCGAGTTCTTTCACCGGATTATCTTCGGTAATAAACAGGCAGTCCTGCGCGGGCATATTGCGCTTCCACGTTCCGAAATGGAAAGTTTTGAGCGCATAGAAGTTTCCGTCCTGTGTCCATTCTCTGGTATCTGCCTGCGGGCGGCAGCTGATAAGTTCCGCTTTGCGGGCGGCATATTCCTCGGCGGTAATTTCACGCAGCGACACGGTATTCGTATCTTTGTTGCGGTTCATTGCATAAAAGAAGTAAAACTTTTCTTTAACGCAAAAGATCTCCTTAACAGCGAGATTCGAACCGCGACGGCATTCAAGCCGGATAGCTTCGTCGGTACGAACAACGAAGTTTACGAAAATTTTTGAGTCCATAGTAGTTTATATTTAATTATTTGACATATTCTTATGGTAATTGTCTGGTACTATATCATATTATTTAGACAAAAACAAGTAAAAAATGCACATCATCCGCATTTTTTATCAATTCAGCCGCTCGGCAATAACCTCGGTATTGATATGCTGTTTAAATGCGGCATATTCGCTCTCGTCGCGGCGCGGCACAATATGCCAATATTTAAAAATTTCCGGAGAAAGCAAATGCGCCAAACGCAAAATCTTTTCGGTCGCATCATTATCATAAAATTCGCAAAATCCGGCAAACACCAAGCCGTAAACCACCGCGCGGTCAATAATCAGCTGTTGCATGGCGGGCTTTGCTGCCGCAACCTGATTTAAGGTCTGGTTGATTTTCTGTTCCAGATACAAAAGCGTGGTGCGCACGCGGTTATGGTTCAAGTCGCGCAGAAGTTCTTTTTGTTTGCCGTCCCGCGCGCTGATGTTCAGAAACACCTTAAACGAGTGCAAAATCGCATAAAGGTGCGACGTTGCGCACGAGGGCAGGTAATGCCGCAAAATTTTAATAATTTTCGCATCTTCGGCATTATTTTTTATGAGCGAAAACACCAGCTGAAACAAATGAAACCCGCGAATATCCTCTTTGTTGAGCTTAATATAGGCGGCAACCGTGTTGGTTTTGGCGGTTTGCAGTTCTTTTTGCAGCGTGTCGATTTGCGCGGAGCGGTGATTGTTTTCCAACAGTTTGTTGAGCCTGTTTTCCAGCTCTTGCATATCGGGCTTTTTCTCTTTTTGAGCTGCGTCAGAGGGCTGGCGGCGGCTTTTTAACGATACGTCAAACAGCAACAGAAACGGTATCATCAATAACGCCAGCGGAATAAGGTGCAGCAAAACAATAAGCAAAAAATGCGACACGGCAACATCCTCTCTTTCAGGGTAAATCCAACGGGCAAAGTCAGGCAATATGCCGAAAATATAATCATTTATCAAACAGGTTTAAAGCGGGGCATTGCGCTTATTTCAATTTAGCTTTCAGATAAGCGGCAAGTTCCCGATCTTCAATGCATTCGGCATAAGCAAGCGCTTGTTTCAAATACGTTTGCGCCACTGTGCTGTTCCCCTCGCGATACGCAATCTCGGCAAGGTTATTATAGTCTGCCGCCGCCCCTTTGAGCCGATTCTTGCCGTGTTCCAAATCCGCCGCCTGCTTAAAGAGTGTTTTTGCAAGCTCAAGCTCGTTTCGCTCAAGCTTAATAAGCCCCAACAGCGTATAAGCGTTTGCCGGATAAAATGTAGATGACGGCGGAAACTTTTTGCGGATAAGGTTGGTTAAGATTTGCGCGCTCTGCCCGTTTTTTTGCAACCGGTGCAAAATCTCGGCTTTCAAGTAAAGGTTTTCCGGCTCTGCCGTTTTATCGCTGATATTTTTGCCGATATTGAGCGCTTTGTTAACATAGTGCAGCGCCTCGTCAAAATTGCCGATTTTAGACATCACGCGCGCCAGCATTTCCGCCGCATAGACCTGCGCTTCGCGGGAGGGGATAAGTTTATAGGCAGTTTTAAAACACGCCTCCGCTTTTTGCATTTCGCCGGATAAATAATGCGCCAGCCCCCGCCAGTTGGCAATATCGCCGTATGTGCGCGTGAGCTTATTTTTTTGTGCAATATCAGATGCTTCGTCCAGCGTTTTAACTGCCTCCTTAAAGTTCTCCCGATTAAGTTCCAACAGTCCCGCATACGCGGTTGTTTCGGCAATTTTAGCAGAAAACCCGAGCTCTGCAAAGCACTTTTTCGCCTCCCGCAGCATAGTGTGCGCCACATCAAACACGCCGGTAATGCGATAAATCTGCGAAAGCAGCAAATACGTTTCGCCCTGCTCATAGGCAAACCCGAGTTTTTGGTATATTTCCAACGCCTTTGAGGCATAAACCGACGCGCCGTGCATATCGGTTTCATACAATTTCGCCTGTGCCGAAAGAAAATAATACAGCGCGCGATAAAACTTCGGCGCAAACCGCGGCAGCTTGTAATGGTTAATATAATCCCTGAACATCACGCGGCCATATGCTTCCAGACTTAACAGATATGCGCAAAGCAGTGTTTTATACCGGCTTTTAAAGGGATAGCTGTTGAGCTTTTGAAAAGCCGGCGTTATATCGCCGTTTGTCAAAATATTTTTCTGCGGATTTCCCAACCCGAAAAATTTGCGCACGCACTCTTGTTTTACGGCGTAAGAAGAATAATAAAAAGGGATGTCTTTGGTTTTAAAAGGCTTCAGGCTTTCCGCCGCGGCAACCTGACAATAACGCAGCAGGCGAAAACGGATAATAAACCCCGCCGCCACCGCAACACCGGTAACAATTCCCGCAAAAAAGAGCCCCCACAAACCAAAATCTTTCAAAATCTTTACTCTATGTTAGTTATTTAAACCTATAATGCGACCAAGATATGTTCTAACCATATTATATAGGGGATATTTTCTGAAATGGCTATTACAAAATTAACTTCCGAGCAACTTTATCGCAAATGCGACGCCGCAAAATTTGAGTTTACGACCACGGCAGATTTGGAAGAACGCCTGTCCGCATTAGGGCAAGACCGCGCCATCAGCGCCGTTGAGTTAGGGATAAACATCAAATCCCGCGGGTATAACCTGTTTTGTTTAGGACCGGAGGGAACCGGCAAAACCAGCCTCGTCAAGCGCATTCTCGAAAAAGAGGGCAAAGAGCGCAAAACCCCGGACGACTGGGCGTATGTTTATAATTTTGACGAGCCGCACAAGCCGGTTGCCATAAATTTTGCCGCCGGCGAGGCAGCGGGCTTTGCCAAAGCGATGGAAGAGTTTGCCGACTTTGCCGAACACGACCTCCCCGAAGTGGTCAAGAACGAACTCTATGAAGAGCAGCTGCGCCTGATTCGCGAAAAATATCAGGAAAAACGCAACGATTATATCAAAGTGCTGCAAAAAAAAGCCAAAGGCAAAAAGGTATCCCTCTTGCATATGCCGATGGGTGTGGTGGTTGCGCCGATGAAAAACGGCGAGATTATCAGCCCCGACGTGTTTGACACGCTCTCCGACGAAGAAAAAGACGAGATTATGGCAGATTTGAACGCCATGCAGGAAGAAATCGCCATCCATCAGGATAACGCGCCGCAGTGGGAAGAAAAACAATCCGAAGAAATCAAAAAGCTGCAGGAAAAGCTGGTGAAAGAGGCGATAAAGCGCCCGCTCGACGAGATTAAGCAAAATTACAAAGGCAACCGCAAAGTCGCCGATTATCTCAAAACCGTGCGCAATTACATCTTGGACAACATCACAACCTACGTCCCGAACTATGACCAAGACAGCAAGCCGCAAGCCGAAGAAGAACCGATGGCGGGGCTGTTAAGCCAGTTCAAAACCCAGCAGGAAGAAGACAAATACAGCAAGTTTAAAGTTAATGTTGTGGTTAAAAACGTTCCCGAAAGCGGCGCGCCGATTGTGCTGTTAGACCACCCGACGCAAGGCAATCTTGTCGGCAAAGTCGAGCGCATTCAACAGTTTGGTGCGTTAATTACAGATTTCAGCTTAATAAAAGGCGGCGCACTGCACCGTGCCAATGGCGGCTTTTTGCTGATTGACGCGCGCAAGCTTTTAACCCAGCCCTATTCGTGGGATTCGCTCAAACGCGCGCTGGCGTCCAAAGAAATCAAAATCGAAGCGCCGAGCGAAGATACGAGTTTTGCAACCATCTCGCTTGACCCGCAGCCGATTCCTTTGGATGTCAAAGTCGTATTGACCGGCGATACCGAGCTTTACGAACTCTTAAGCGAGCGCGACCCCGATTTTAAAGACTATTTCAAAGTCGAGGCGGATTTCGGCGGCGTGATTGACCGCACCGATGAAAACGAAATCGAATACGCCAAACTTATCGGTTCGCTTTCCAAAAAGAAAAACCTGCGTTCGTTAAACAAGCAGGCAGTGGCAAAAATTATCGAATATTCCTCCCGCTTGGCGGATGATACCGAAAAGCTGACCGCGCACGTTGCCTCCATCGGCGACCTCTTAAAAGAGGCAGACTACTGGGCGCGCAAATCCAAAGCCAGCCAAATCGGCAAAACCCACATCGAACAGGCGATAAAATCGCAGGTTTACCGTGCCGACCGCATCAACCGCGCCATGCTCGAGCAGATAGACAAAGGCACAATCTTAATGGATGTCAAGGGCGAACGTGTCGGGCAGATTAACGGGCTTGTGGTTTATAACTTCACGCGCAATTCGTTCGGCAAACCGGCACGCATCACCACACAGGTACGACTGGGACGCGGCGAGTTTATCAACATCGAGCGCGAGGTCGAGATGAGCGGTCCTATTCACTCCAAAGGCGTGTTGATTTTGCAGGCGCTGATTTCCAACCGCTTTGCCAAACATTCGCCGCTGTCGCTTTCCGCCTCGATTGTGTTTGAGCAGTCTTACGGCGGCGTGGACGGCGACTCCGCCTCCTCCACCGAATACTATTGTATGCTTTCCGCCATCTCCGGACTGCCGATTAAGCAGTCTATGGCAGTCACCGGTTCAATCAACCAGTTCGGCGAGATTCAACCCATCGGCGGCGTGAATGAAAAAATTGAGGGCTTTTTCGAAGTTTGCAAATACAACGGCTTAACCGGCACGCAAGGCGTGATTATCCCCCGCACCAATGTCGTAAATCTTATGCTCCGCGAAGACGTCGTCGAGGCGGTTGAAAACGGGCAGTTCCATATTTACGCGATTGATACGGTCGATGACGGCATCGAACTTTTGACCGGCGTTCCCGCGGGCAAAGCCGACAAGCGCGGACGCTTCCCCAAAGGCTCGGTCAACTATCTGGTGCAGCAGAGCCTCGATGAATATTACAAAGATTACGTCCGCTGCGCGCGTGAAACCCACGGTGCAATATAAGAAAAGCGCACACAAGAAAAAGGGGAAAGAAATCTTTCCCCTTTTTCATCATCAGATAGCCGTTCAGGCTTTTTCGTTGTCTTTAAGCAATGCCTCACAGCCAATCATTTGTACCAGTTCCTGATAGCTGTAAGCCTCTTCGTCCGGCTCGGCAACGACGATATACGTCGGGCGCCGCTTGCGGAAGACGGTGCGGGCAATAACCTTCACATCGTGTTCCGAGGTGTCGCTGATGCCCATAATACGGTTGGAGATGTTGTACATATCTCCGCGTCCGATGAGCTGCCAGGCGGTTTCGAGCGCCTTGTTGTCAGACTTCTCATACTTGTCGAGTTTTTCGACCATAGCGGCGTTGCGGGATTTCTCCATGCGGCTCACCGAGGCTTCCGTATCGCAGATGCGGTTCAGCGCCTTAACGAAGATGTCCGTAAGCTCTTTAGCACCGGCAAATCGCGAGGTCACCGTCACGCGCATGGTGCGCAGACCGTAATAACCGGCAATTTTGAACTCGACGTTTGCGTCGTTAACACCGGCATCGGCATAAGCGCGCTCGAGCCTGCGTAAAAACATACTCATCATCACATTCGCAGCGGGGCTGTCGCTCACGGTCAGATGCTTAACATCCCATCCGAACATCAGGCGGGTCAACCCGTCCGAAACGTCCATACGACCATAGCCGCCGGTGTAGATGTTGCTGTCAAGCTTGGGCATTTTCAAGCCCACGGGAATATTCCCGAAATACTTGTTCGCGAGCTGTTTGATTTCCGCCACAGGCTTTTTCTGCCCGGAAATCACCAGCACAAGGTTAGACCCGGTGTAGAAAGTGTTGGCAAAAGAGCGAACATCTTCTACGCTGCATGAGTTAACCGACTGCAGATATTCCTCCGTGGTACGGACGAGGTCAGCGCCGAAAGCCGTGTGCTTATACAAAAGCTTGGCACGGCGGACAGTCAGCGGGGCTGCGTCCATCGTCTGCTTGACGATAGCGTTCTTGGCAAGCTCCACATACTCTTCCGTAATGCTCGTGGCATTGAAGATTTGTGAAACTTTGGCGAGTACTTCTTCGAGGTCATCACCAACAGCGGTATAAGCCGTCATTGTTCCGCCGAAAACAGGGATGATGCCTTTCACTTGAAAGAGCAGGACTCTTTCAAACAGGTTAGCCAGACCGAGCTTGGGCTCGTTGACGTGACCGATATTGACGCTCAAGCATACTGAATATTCACCCGAGCCACCCGAAAACACAACAGCCGCGCCGTTGCTTAAATAAAACTTATCCATAAAAATAAAATTTAAATGAAACAAAAAAATATGAAATGTAGCCCATACATACTCTGTTAAAACTTTTTTGTCAACATAAATTTTCAGTCCCCCAATTTCCCCCTCGGAGAAACCTCCCCTTCCCCAGCGCGGAGCTCCCTCTTCGAATCTCCTCCCCCTTGAGGGGCTCGCAGAGTCAAAAAAGCCCGATGGGCTCTTTTGACCGAGAGCTATAGCAGTGCTTGGTGAACGACTTGGCGGTAACGCCAATAAAGCGAACCCTAGCACTGGCTTGCCCGAAGCACAGTTAGGGCGCGCAACAAGCGCACCCTTACGAAGCAAGTGAGGATGGGTGGGGGTGATATATATAAGCCTTACCTTTACACCCTCTCCTGTCCTCTCCCCTCAAGGGAGAGGAACGCACAAACAAAGCCCGCTCGTAACGGTACAAGCCCTCCCCAAAACCGCAGTCAAAGTTATGCAGGTGGCGCTGCCACTCAAGGGATCTCCTGCAACAATCCATCCATATCCCCCTCTGCTACGCCCTAATTCTCAAGAGCATAAATATTTGTCACCGTCCAGCTGCCGTCCACCGGCGAAAGCGCATAAACGACCGTTCCCTCGCACAGCCCAAACCATACGGCATTGCAGGAAGATTTGGTATAAACATAAATTTCCGCACTGCCCGCAATCGGCTTAATCTTTGTAATGGCAAAAGACATCTCGGTCGGGCGCTCAGTCACATCCGGACGTCCGAGAACAAACGCTGGTACAGTTTCTTTCGCGCAGCCGTCAATCTCGGGCGCCAGCGTACATTTAACCGCGCGCTCCACCGCACAAAAGATTCTATCTTCCGCCGAACACCCGCTTTTAACATCCGCCGCCGTATAAGTATGTACCGAATCGCTGATATTTTGCTGCGCCGTTACCGTCTGCTGCTCCAACTTCGGCTCGCTCTCGCCGCGCAACACAAACACAAGGTACAGCGCCGCCGCAAACACGCCGGCAAACAAGCACAAAATAACTGCTCTTTTCATCAGAATCTCCCTAAATAAAAAAAACAATGCCGAAAATTAAGCATATTTTTAACCAAATTATTTTAAAAGTATATAAAAATATAGCGATTATCAAACAAATCTATTGCAGTTTTGCCGATTTTCTGCTATACTATGCCATGTAAATTTTAACCGAGAGGCGTACCATGCGGTCACACAGCAGCGAAAACGGCTACACCATGATTGAAGCGATTATGTACATCAGCATAATGATTGTATTGGGCACGGTCATGGCCAGATATGTGCATACGGTATTTAACCGCTACCGAACCGGACGCGTTTCCCAACAGGTGGTAGACCTCAAAAAGACCATTATATTTTATACTGCCGCGGATGAAGATTACAGCAAGCTCTCGCTTGATGAGATGGTAGAAAAACGCGCCCTGCCCTATGATATGATGTTTAAGAAAAACGCCTTGGGCGGCGAAATCAAACTCGGTCCGGTCAGCGAACTGACCAAAAGCGGCGATGTTAACGACAACTATATGTTTTACATCACGTTCGGCAACCTGCCGGATACCAGCTGCGTGGAGCTGTTGAGCCAAGGGCAGTTTTACGGCGGCGGCACAGACATAGACAGCATCATCGCCAACAAAACCTTTGCGTGGAGATATCCGTACTCGTTATATAAAACCGACGGAATAGCAAACGTCAACACCGTGACCATACAGCCCGGACAAACCGGCGGCTCCATTGAAATCAACATCTCCGAGGCGGTAAAATCCTGCACACAGAAACAAAATAACGAAATCACCTGGATTTTCAGTTAAAATAGTTAATTATTGGCTTTTTTTACTTGCAGTTAATATTTCTGTTGCTATCTTATGCGTAAAATATTTTTTAAGAACAACAAATGAGCCGACAAAAGGAGAAGTGCAATGGTCAATTCTGTTATTCTGCCGCCGGATTATACGCCGAACACCAAAGAAGAATATATGAACGAAATGCAGTTGGAATATTTCCGCTTAAAGCTGCTTGAATGGAAAAAGGAACTGCTCGCCCAGTCAAACGATACGTTGGATGATTTGCGCCAAGGCGGATTAAACCAGCCCGACGATGTGGACCGCGCCTCTCTGGAAACCGACAAATCCATTGACTTGCGCACCAAAGACCGCGCCAGAAAGCTGATTATGAAAATTGACGAAGCGCTGGAGCGCATTGAAGACGGCTCTTACGGCTATTGCGAAGAAACCGGCGAAGAAATCGGTATCGGACGCCTGATGGCGCGCCCGATTGCGACCCTCTGCGTTGAGGCGCAGGAACGCCACGAGCGTATGGAAAAAACCTACGATGACGAAGCCTAACGACAACATCGGCGCCAAAGACTTTATTTTAGCCTCCGGCTCGCCGCAGCGCCGCCGCCTGCTGGAGCAAATCGGCTATCTGCCGAAAGACATTCACCCCGCGGATATTAACGAACAGGTACAAGAGGGGGAAACGCCGCTGCGCTATATTCGCCGCATTGCCCGTGCCAAAGCCGAAGCCGTTGCCGCGCTCTGCCCGAATGAAAACATCTTAAGCGCCGACACGGTCATCGTTGCCGGACAGAAAATTATTCAAAAGTCTGCAGACAGCGAGGCGCAAACCAAAGTAATGCGCCTGCTCTCGGGGCGCACACACCGCGTCATCACCTCTGTTTGCCTCATCGCCAAAAACGGCAAAATCAGCCAGCGCACCGTCACCACCAAAATCGCTATGAAACACTTAACCGAGCAGGAAATCGAAAATTATATTGCCTCGGGCGAGTGGGTGGGCGTTGCAGGCTACAAGATTGAGGGCATACTCGCGGGCTTTGTCAAAAAGATTATCGGTTCATACACGGGCGTTATCGGCCTGCCTTTGTATGAAACCAAAAATATGTTAAACGGAATCGGCATAAACTGACTCTACGCCGGTTAAACCAGCAACCTTAAGGAAAAGGAGCAACCAAAAATGATAAAAGCAGATACTATCGTGTACGAAAAATCAGGCAATGATGCCTGCTTGGCGCTGTTAGATAACGGACAACTGCGCGAATTTACCGTGTTTAATGAAAACGGCGCAGCCGAGGGCAACGTTTACCTCGGGCGCATCGAGAAAAAAATCAATTTATCCGAAGAAAAAACCGGCTTTATGGTTAACATCGGTGATGACAAAGAAGCGTTTATGAACGCGCAGGAAAAAGGGCTGCTGGAAGTGAATATGACCGAGGGTCAGTGCGTTGTCGTGCAGGTGCAAAAAGAAGCGCGCGCCGACAAAGGAGCAAAGCTCGTGCGCGCCGTTCAAATCCCCGGCACTTATTTGGTTTATCGCCCGTTCGGCAGCTATATTGACGTTTCCACCAAAATTGCCGATGAGGAAAAAGCCGAAGAGCTGCGCCGCGCCGTTATGCAAAATGTCGGCACCAGTCAAGAGGGCTGGGTAGTCCGCACCGCTGCGGCAGAAGCTGATATTAATGTTGTGGTGGAAGAAATGAACGAGTTGCGCGGCGTATATGACAACATCCGCGTCAAAGCCCGCTCCGCCTCTGCGCCGGCATTGCTTTTTGCCAAAGAAAACCCGCTGTTTGAGCTCATCCGCCGTTATAGCGATACGCTGCAAACCGTGGTTGTAAACGACCATAATTTGGAAGATAAAGTCAAAGCCGTCTTCTCGGGAGATGTCAAGTTTGATAGTGACCCGTCCGAAACATTCGGCATTCAGGATATGTTGCAAACCGCGATGGAAAAAACGGTTAAGCTTCCCTCCGGCGGTGAGATTCACATTGAAGAAACTTCCGCGTTTGTGGCAATAGACGTTGACAGCGCAGGAATGGTTGCCCGCGGTCAGACCGACAGCTTAAATCAGGAAGCCGCACAAGAAATCGCGCGCCAAATCGTTTTGCGCAGTCTGGCGGGCAAAATTATCATTGATTTCGCAGGCTCGACAGAATACCGTTTTATGCGCGGCGTGATGGATACCTTAAGCGAAGAGCTTGCCGGAGATCCGCAGGGAGCGCACGTTTTGGGGCTGTCCAAAGCTGGCAACGTCGAGATTTTGCGCCGCCGCAAACAGCCGACTTTATTAGAGCGTTTTTCCGCCGAATGCCCGACCTGCCGCGGCACCGGACGCGTGGAGCCGTAAGATGGGGGAAGAAAAGGCAAACGCAACCCCGTCGGCAGATGTGGTGAAAGTCCACAAATGCCCGATATGCGGCAAGCTGACGGATAATGCGAAATACCGCCCGTTTTGCTGCAAGCGCTGCGCCGACATTGACCTCGGCAACTGGTTCGGCGAGGGCTACGTCATAGAGGGCAAAGCCCCGATAGACGAAGAAGAAAGCGAATAAAACACCCCTCCCCCTTGAGGGGGCTCGCTCTTTAAATCTCCTCCCCCCACCGCGGGAGCTCGCTCTTTAAATCTCCTCCCCCCAGCGAGGGGGAGGTAAGGGAGAGGGGGACAACGTACCATCCGAATCCCCCACACAAGCAATGCAAGATAACTCCATTATATTGCGAGTCATTGCGAGGCTTACAACGTAAGCTGTGGCAATCTCAACCCACAAGAGCCTATTTTCCTCCCCATCCCCTACCCCCTTCCTCCGCGGGAAGGGGAAACCCTTGCCGCAAACACCCCCTCCCCCTTGAGGGGGCTCGCACTTTAAATCTCCTCCCCCCTGGCGGGGGAGGTAAGGGAGAGGGGGACAACGCACCATCCGAATCCCCCACACAAAAAAACAAACTATACGCACAGAAAAAGTAAAAAACGCCTCACCGTTCCGCCCCCGAAGACGCCATCGCCATAACCTGACTTTGTGCAGATTGCGCCGGTTCATTCGCTTTCTCTGCTTCTTTTGCCGCCATAGCCTTTGTCAAATCGTAAGTTTTACCATCAACATTCGCCAACACCGTACCATTTGGCTTATACGTAACCGCCATTCCGTCCGGATAAACCATCTCCGCATTTTGTTTCAACATCAGTGCTGTCAATTCCGCATCTTCAAAGTTTCCGCGGCGATACGCCATATCATCCATAAACTTCGCCATATACGCCATTTTTTCGTCATCGGTCTTAAGCCCTTTGCCGGAGAGGTATGCATCAACCTCTTTTATTTCTTGGAGCGAAATTATCCTGATTTTATCTTCGTAAATTTGCGCCTCAAGTTCGGGCGTTTGTGCCAACGCTCTGTTATGCCGTTCAACCTCGCCTAACACATCTTCGGTTGATAACGTATCCAGCAAATCGCGGCAATGGGACATATCAACCGTCATATTATTGCCGATATACACATCTTTGAGCATATTCTCCGAAACGCGCCGATATGCGGACTCTTCTCCTTCCAAAATTTTTATTTGTTCAGATAAAGGCTGGCAACTGAAATACCCTTCGCTCGCAGATGCCGCATCCAACATCTGCCTCCGATAACCGTCTACCCGTTCTTCATGCCAATATTTGGATGAGGCATCCACAACCCGACGCACGCTGGCTGAATCATTCGGGTCAAAACCATGTTCGATAACAACTTCTTTCAACCCCGAAAAACTTTCCAACACCCCCTCAACCGGCATTTCTTCATGAACTGTAACATACGATTCAGATAATCCTCTAATCGCCAATTGTTCCCAAATATCCTCTTCTATCGTAATATCTTTCTCAATGTCTTTCCAAGCCGAAACAATCACATCCGCAGATTTTTCACTAACCACACGATACTCTGCATCCTTAATCAAACCGGTTTCATTAATAATCTCCTTAAAAGATTTTTCGGGCTGATTAAGGCTGTCTTTCAGTTGTTCAACCGATTTAGCCAATGTCAACTGCACAGACACCGCGTCATTAAAACCATATTTTTCAAAAAGTTTGGAATAATCACCGCCATTTTCAACAGTCGAACCGATTTCCGGACAAGCATCAAAAAAATCACTTAACGAATAACTATCCGAGCCTTGAATAACTATTGCACCTTCCTTGCTCAAATCGTCAATATACGCATCAAACGGCGGACGTTCGCCCTCGCCTTTCCAGTTAGCGTATTCCTTAAGCATATCGCCCATACTTTTATTTTCCGACACATACAATTTTTCAATTCCGCGCGATTGCAAATAATCCGCAAGTAAAGGCTTGTTTTCTTCCGGCAATATTTTATAGTCTACTAAAATATCAGATACTTTTTTCCTTTTGCTGAAATACATTGTATTGATGCCAGCCTCTTTGAGATAAGCGCTAAATTCCGGACGCGTTTCTTTATCAAGTTCATTATAGCTCAACATTAAGTTTCCTAAAGTATAGTCCCTTTTAACTGATAAATTTTCAATTCCCTGCTCTTTAAACAAAGTATACTGATATGCCGCGTGCAAATATTGCGCCGCATTTGCAACAGTTTCCGTCAAACGGTCATTTTTAGCACTATTGATTGGCGATATATAAAGCTCGCCGCTCCCATCATAATTCCAGTGGTCTTTATGCACATTTTCATGAACAAGGATATTTGCCTGCGCTATCGGATTTCCCCGCTTATATTCAGAAAGATAATCGTCTGAAATATTCTGTTCGTGCGGAAGATATTTGTGAAACGTAATATCATTGCTATTAGGACTGAAATACGCCAAAGCACCATCATACTTTAAATTATCCTCCACTTTCACCTTTTTTATCCTGCTGCGGTCAATCAGCTTATTTGCCTGTTCCGGTGTTTTCTGAACCTTGCTTGTTTTAAAAAATGCCAGTTCTCTCACTAAACCGGCATATTCCTTCTGAAACCTCAAACGTTCTTCCGCCGGCAATGTCATATCGTGGCGTTTGGTACGCACTTCAAAACTTCTGCAAGCCCCAGTTCCCCAATTGCCGATATAAAAGGTTTCATCGCTATTACGCATTTTATTCAATATCTCTTGCGGAGTTTTTTGATTTTCAGGCAAGTCTTCGGCATTATAAAACATCGGCATCTGAAGCTTTGCGTAAATTTCATCTGCTGTTAGAGTGTTCCCTTCAGGCTCTTTGGCAGCTTTAGCATCCCCGCGTAAGGCATCCGCCAGTTCTTCCCGTTCTTCCATTGGCGCATTTTCCGCACTGAAAGGATTTGGCACTGCTTCGCTTTCCGCCTTTTCCGGCGCGGCAACCTCAATCTGATGTTCAGGCACAGCATTTTCGGCTTGTTGATATGCCGCTGTCGTTTGCATAACATTAGGCATCAGCGACAAAACCGTCATAGTTCTCAATGCCGCTGCCTCTGCCTGCGCTTTCATATCCTTTTTTAACGACATAACATCCTCGTCCTTGAGTTCCACATAACAATATTATACCTTTTTTTCGCGGCTGTGTCAATAATATTAGCGCTGCGCCAGCCCTTTCAGATATTCAATCTGAATCTTCGCAAGCTCCTCAACGGATTGCAAAACCACACACTCGCCGTCGGCGTGCATTCCCTCGCCGGTTCCGGAGTGCATAATCACCGTTGCGCCCTTTTCCGCAAACAGGCGCGCGTCCGTTGCCCCGCCGATTTGCACAAACTTAATCCCGCGCCCCATCACCTTTTCCGCCAACGCTTTATACGCTAAAATCTGCGGGTTGTCTTCGCGCATCACCACCGGCGTGGAAACCGAGACGATTTCATATCTCACCCCCGGCATTAAAGCTTTTTTGAGGTTTTCCTCCAACCCTGCAACGGTCGAATTTTCCGTTAAGCGGAAATCCAACAGCGCATAGGCATTGCCCGAGATGATGTTGGAAACTTCGCCGCCGCCGATTTTTGCCGCGTGCATTGTATCAATCCAAGTGTTTTCGGGCTTGCCGCTGTTAATATCAAAATACGGATAATCTTTGCGCAAGTTGGCAAGCGTTTTCATCAGCATTTCGTTGGCATCCAGACCGTCCCACGGGGTTGAGCCGTGCGCCTGCTTGCCCTCGGCGAACAATTTGACAAACACCGGATTTTTGCATTTATTGATAATCTCGCCGATATCGCCGCCCACATCATTATCCAGCACCACATCGGCATTAAGCTCCGGATAGCGCGAAAGAAACGCGTGCGTGCTCTTGCTCCCCTGCTCTTCGTCGGTAGAAAGGATAACCGCGAATTTAACCGGCAGTTTGTGTTCCAAAACATAATGCATCGAGTTCATCGCAACCGCCGCAAAAGACTTCATATCAAGCGTCCCGCGTCCATACATCTTCCCGTCTTTGATAACCGGCGCAAACATCTCGTCTGCCGCTTTCACCACGTCAATATGCCCGAGCACCAGCGCATTTTGCTGCATATCGTCATTATTGGCAATATAAATCACCGGACTGGCGTCTGTAAAACGCTCGATTTTCACCACGGCGTCCGTTCCGGCAAAATTCGCCTTGATATATTCCAAACATTTGTCAATCTCTTCGGCATTGCCCGTTTCGGTTTTAAAACGCACCAAATCTTCAATTGTCTTAATCAAATCCATCTTATTAATCCTTTCAACAAAATTTCCGCCATCATACCCCTGTTTTATAAATAAACCTTTAAAAAAATATTCCCTTTTAATCTTTTTCCGCTTTATTCCTCTCTCCCTTTTTTTATCCCAACAAGTTGAGCGTCATCCCTCGAATCGTTGCAGGTGGCGCTGCCACTCAAAGGATCTCGTGCAACAAGAGCATCCATATCCTCCCCATCCCCTATCCCCTTCCTCCAGGGGAAGGGGAATCCCTTGCAACACACACCACCTCCCCCCTTGGCGGGGGAGGTAAGGGAGAGGGGGGAAATAAATCATCCTTATTTCTAACTTTAAAAAAATATTCCCTTTTAATCTTTTTTTAACCCCGCCCGCCTAGACTGGTAAAAAATAATCTGATAAAGAGGGAAAAATGCGCTCCATAGTTTTATCATTGCTCATCGCCGTATTTGCCGTAAACGCCAACGCTGCAATCATTGAACTGTCGCCCAAAGAAACACGTTTTGCCGCCATGCGTGCCAACAAGGTCAACGCTCGTTCCGGTCCGAATATGCGCTACCCGATAGAATGGATTTACCAACAGCAAAACTATCCGGTCGAGATTATCGCTGAATATGAGCAATGGCGCAAAATCCGCGACCACGAGGGCACAGTCAGCTGGGTAATGAAAAACCTCTTGACCAACGCCCGTTACGCGCTTGTCACCGAGCCCG
Source organism: uncultured Alphaproteobacteria bacterium (assembly GCA_910576955.1). Classification (GTDB taxonomy): domain Bacteria; phylum Pseudomonadota; class Alphaproteobacteria; order RF32; family CAG-239; genus CAG-267. Next base: position 31,129 of record CAJTJB010000011.1, read on the forward strand.
GAGAAAACAACGTTTACGACAAAGACAGCCTGAATTCGGAAGTCATTGCCCGTGCCGAAGACGGCGCCATCGGCAAAATCAAACGCTGCACCCCCGCGTTTTGCCTTTTAGAGTTTGAAAACAAGACCGAAGGCTGGATGCAGCGAAGCGTCATCTACGGCGTTAAAAAAGACGAAGAGATAAAATAAGCGCACGCCGATTCCGACTCGCAAAACATTTACAAAATAGACAAAATATTAACACTTGGTTAACAAGATATTTCATTTTGGTTAATATCCTCAAGTCTGCGAGTCGCGCCTTATATTTTTTAAATCTTTTAAATTCCTTATCCAGACTCGCCTTTCAGGCATTTCGCGCTGAAAATTAACCATTTATATACAAAAAAGTTCTTTACATTCCAAAGAGCGTATGTTAAAAATCAGACAAGGTGTGTTTAAACGCCGGTTTTGTGTATAGAGGACGCTCTATGGCAACTAAAGGGAGAACATATATTATGAAGAAAATAATAAGATGCTTAAGTATCAGTTTAGGACTAATCGCCGCATTCTGCGCTTTTAATGCAAATGACGCGCACGCAGCCCGAGTAAGGCTCACCCCGCAACATCTGTATCGCTGGGCGCATGATAATAACACCACGCGGCTGCACCAGTTCAAACGCTACATTAACCTGATGGACGAAGATAAAAACACGGCATTATGTCTGGCGCAAAAAGCCAAAGATAAAAAAGCATACTCCCTTTTGCTTGATTATGGTGCAAGCACCAAAGCCCCCTGCCATGATGATAACGACCCCGTCTGCGCGATTATAGCCGGAGAAAAGACCAAAGTTCACCCTGCCGGATGGGCGCTGCTTGCTGCCGGAGCCGCCGCCGGTGCATATTTATTATTAGATGATGACGATGACAAGTGCGACATTTCCCAATATCCGCTTGAAGAATGCCCAGACCACGGCATCTGCTCGAATTGCGAAAACAAAAAAAGATTAGACGATTGTGAAGAAAACTGGCAGCCGAATGATGACCGGACCATGTGCGTTCCCGTTCCCTGCCCTGCCGGCGAAGTAACGCGCTGCGAAAGAAAAGACGGGCACACATTAAATGAAACCGCCACCGGCAATATGTCTGGCGACCAAAAATGTTATACCTGCGAATATCAATGCGACACGGAAAGCGGCTTTTATGAAACGGACACCGCCTGCCGCACCGAATATACCGGCTACACCTGTGTTCCGATGCACGGCTGTTATATCAAAGGTTTCTGCGATGTTGCGCAAGGCAATTATGGCACTGTTGAAGAATGCGAAACCGCCAACCGCGGTTATACCTGTAAGCCTGCGGGCGTGGATGACGGCTGCTGGACTAAAAGCGTAGCCAAAACCTGCCCTGTTCCGAGCGTTCCCGAAAAAACGTGTACAACTCCCGCAACAGGCATAATCTTAACCGAAACCGAAACAACCGATTATGCCGGCGAAAAAGTCTGCGTTTCCTGCAATTACGCCTGCGACACCGCCCACGGTTGGGAAACAACGTGTCCGGACGGTAAAGTCTGCACCACAGCAACATCGCCGGACGGCTTAGTCTGCAACACCAATCCGCAATGCCCGACCGGACAAAGTTTTCCGGATTCGCGTTCTTGCGAAGAGGCAAACCCCGGATATTATTGTATTGAAAGCGCGCCGGGTTCGGGCTGCTGGGGCAAAAATGCCGCAAATCCCAAAACCTGCCCTGTCCCTGAAGTAACCAAAGGCAGCTGCACAGCAGCAGACTCTTACCACACCCTGGAGGAAACCGAAACCGATAATCAGGCTGGCGACATCAAATGCGTCACCTGTAACTATGGCTGTGCAACTGACTATTACGACAGCGAATCAACCTGCACCACCGGCGGCTACACCTGCACACAGCACGAGCAACAAGGTAAAAAATGCTGGGAACGCACCGGTTCGGAAATGTGTCCGTCCGATTACCCCAGCAGAAACAAATGCACCAAAGACGACAGCAAATATATCACAACTGAAACCTCCACATCTGTCGGTTTTGAAACCTGTTATAAATGTGTTTACACCTGCCGCCCGAACGAATCGACCTGTCCAGACGGTAAAGTTTGCACGGAAGTCAGCGCTCCGGATGGCACAATATGCCAACAAAATCCGCAGTGTCCGACAGACCACAGCTATTCCTCTCAATCAGCATGCGAAGCAGCCAACCCAGGTTACAACTGCTCTAACAGCGGTGCCGCTGATTGTTGGAAACCGCAAACAAGCAAGCAATGCACACCACCGGCTGTCAAAGAAGGAACTTGTGCATCAGCTGATGGCTACCACACTTTAGACGAAAGAAGAAATGGAGAGTATGAAGGTAGTACCCCGTGTGTAACTTGTCATTATGGGTGCACAAACGGATATTACTCATCAGCCAATGCCTGCACTAATGGTGGTAGTATCGAGGGAACATATCCTTGTAGATTATATTCAACCCAATACGATGTTTCTTGTTGGGCGCGAGAGGGCTGTCCGACTCAATACCCGACAAGAGGAAGTTGCGAAAAAGACGATACTAAGTATATTACAAATGAAACAAGCATTTCAGTCACTTTTTATCCCTATTCTTGTTCTAAGTGTACCTACACCTGCCGCCCGAACGAATCGACCTGTCCAGACGGTAAAGTTTGCACGGAAGTCAGCGCTCCGGATGGCACAATATGCCAGCAAAATCCGCAGTGTCCGACAGACTACAGCTATTCCTCTCAATCAGCGTGCGAAACAGCCAACCCCGGCTACACCTGCACAGAAAGCGCCGCTGGCACAAACTGTTGGGGCAAAGGTTCTGAAAAAAGCTGCACAGCACCATCCGTCACAGAGGGCACTTGTGCAGCTGCCGGCATCGGCTTTATCTTAAACGAAGAGCCAACCGGCGATAAAACCGGCACAAAAAACTGCGTTGAATGCGAATATGCCTGTGACGCAGGAAACGGCTATTATAGTGACGAAACACTCTGCCAAAAAGACGGCTATATCTGCACCGACACAACGGCACACGGTTTAACCTGCTGGAAACGCACTGGCTCTGCCGATTGTCCGGACACACACCCGTCTGGCACAGCTTGCTCCACCGGAACTGGCTATACCACAACGCAAGATGAAAAAGATGTCGGCAGCAAAACCTGTTATAAATGTACTTACGCCTGCGATACCGCAAACGGCTACTATAGCACTTGCCCCGCCGGCAAATCTTGCAGCGATATCAGCACTCCTGCCGGCACTTGCCACAAAGACAACGGCTGCCCCACCGGTTACAGCTATTCCTCTCAATCAGCGTGCGAAGCAGCCAACCCAGG
>CAJTJB010000012.1 GCA_910576955.1 uncultured Alphaproteobacteria bacterium
GATTTTGGGAACCAACAAAACCAAAGTAGGCACGCTGGATAACATTAACAATAATCTGATCGCGCCGTTTGTGGAAGAATTTGCAGCGGGGAAAATCAGCACAAGCGCAGCGAATGAGATCGCCGGTTTGGAGCCGGACGCGCAGCAGGCACTATACGAAACATACAAGGCAACCGGATCACTGATCGCAAAGGACGCGAAAGCCCTTAAAGAAGTATTTCCCGATGATTTACCGGAAGAACTGAAGGCAGAGGTAAGGCAGTACGCGGCAGAAACCGGCATCAGCTTAGAAGATGCAGCAGGCGTTATAACAGAACGCCACGAGAGAGCGCGGGAAACGCCGCGGGAGCCGCAGAAAGAGGCAGAGGCGATAGAAAACACGCCGGAGTCGGAAAAAGGGCAGGAAACGGCGCAGGACGAGCCGGAAAACGGCTTTATGAATGAGCCGGAAACCAAAGTAACCTATAATGCGCCCATACCGGACAATACAGACCGTAAAAGCCTTATCATTAACGGCAAAATCAATATGCACAAGGAATATAACGGCATGGCGGTTAATTATTTCATGGGCGCGGTGATCGGTTCGGATCTTTTCGGCGTGGAGTTTTGGCGGGGGTGGAAAAAGTGCGATAGCGGAAATTGCGTAAACCCGCGAGTTTTATATCTTATGGATTACGCCGGAACCGCAGCTACATACACCGTACAGACCGACAGGGCGGAGAAATGCAAGGCTGTTTTAACTGATACCGGTTTAGAGATTTTGCGGGAGGCAGCAGGGCAAACGGCAGTTATCAGCTATGACGAACTGGCAGAACTGATCGACATTATGATTTATACGAAAGTAATTGAGATTAAAACCATTGAAAGTGATATGAAATATTGGGCGCACTGGACGGCTAAAGAATTGGTTTCAATCAGTAATTACTTGACGGAAAACGAAATTTATGTGTTGCAGGATCTTATGATGCGTTGCAAGGAAAGGGCGGGAAGGTAGGAATGGAATTTGCTACATTTCAATTACTATGCCCTTATAATAGTTTGGCGTATGTGTACCAAGACGATCATACACGCATGAAACCGGTATGCAATAGGAGCGATCGCAGACCGGAGGGAAGTAGTTGGGGAAAATGTGACGAGGCGCATTGTCCGTATTTTGGGATCGGAATAGTGGGAAAGAATGTTGCAATATACAATAACGGAATGGAATTAGGAAAATGCGAAAGCATAACGGCAACAGTGGTATTGCAGCCGGAAGATTATGAGCAAAGAGAGCAGCAGGCACAAAACCCTGCTGCTCGACAAGGAGGCAAACAGTGAAAAATAAATTAGCTTATATATGCAGCCCATATAGAGGCAACGTATACAAGCGGATCCGCAATATTGCATACGCGCGACACATAACCCGCGTAGCGTTGGAATTGGGCTATACGCCGATTGCCACACACTTATATTTACCGCAGATATTAAACGATGATATACCGGCGCAGAGGCGGCGCGGATTGAAAGCCGGTAAAGATATTCTAAACACCTGCGACACAATCATTATAGGCGCGAAATACGGCATCAGCGAGGGCATGGCGGCAGAGATAGAGGCGGCATCGGGGAAAGATACCATTATCATAATTTAGGAGGGCGCATGGTAAAGAAATATCAGATAGAGCCTCCGCAGTTAGGCATCTACATAACGCCGGAAACGCGAGAGGCAATAAAAGAAACAGCAGGCAAGCGGGATAAAGAACGCATTGCAGAGATTGAGAAACATTTACATGATGAATTAGACAAATGCCTGCGCATGATCGCAGTACATGAAATAACCGGTAAAGATTTTATTATTTTCACACCGGAAAGAGCAATAGGAAAAACGCGGGCATTACTGGAATTGTGCGTAGAGTATGGGGCGTTATATGTAACAGAACAGCACGAAATAAACTTTTTAGAGCGTGAGGCGCAGCAGTTGGGTTATACAGACCTGCCATTTATGGCAATATCAGCGGCGCGGCGCGAGGGGTTAAGGATCCGGACGGTATTAAAAAGCGAGTGCGTAAAACTGGAAAAGGTGCGGGAGAAATTCGGCAGCACAATAAACATTATCGGGATTGAAGAAATATAAGGAGGGAAGTCTATGATCCATGCACTGAAAACGGAACCGGTACATTTCGAGGCATCGGCAGCAGGCATAAAGGGGTTTGAGGTAAGAAAGAATGACCGCCCATATAGCCCAGGCGATTATGTGGCATTGAACGAATGGAACGGCGAGGGCTACACCGGAAAATGCACGTTGCACAAGATTGTTTATATTCTGTCTGATACAGAGTATTGCAAGGAAGGCTATGTAATTTTGGGGTTGGAACCATGCGCGATCAGAACGCGGGGAGAAATGCAGGAACCTATTCCATGCAATAGAGGGGTGCCGGTATATGAGAGATAAAATTTTTTCAGAAAGCGCAAAAGCATTTTCAATTCCTTATGAGGCGTGGTATGCGGAAACATCAGTAAAGCCGTTTGAAAATGAACATATCATGATCGGGTTTTACTATGAAAATGACGGAACAGAGGGAGAATTTAGGCTTGAATGGGGTAAATATGGCATTGCATTAAAAGCCTATAATGATGCGTGGGAGGCATTAAGCAAAATGCCGGAGTTAATAGAACTTTTAGGGAAGATCGACAGAGGGGAAAGAGAACCAACGGTAAAGGAATTTGCGGAAATGCTGAAAGAGTTAGGATATAAAGACATAACGGAAAGAGTAAGAAAATAAAGGAGGCTATCATGGCAAAAGGGTTAAAGCTGAACAGAGAACAGTATAAAAGGGTTAAGCGCATGGATCATAAGCAAATGGAAGATTTCATTTGCAATATGTATAACGAGGGTTACGCAGACGGCAAGGCGGCAGCAGAACCGAGGATCAAGCCCTCTGACATTGCAACGGTTTTAGTTGAGATTAAGGGCGTAGGCACGAAGAAAGCCGCCGAGATCATGGCGGCGGTAAACAAATTATACGAAAGGGGCGCACAATGATGTTATATGAGCAGGTGGAGAAAAGGGAAAAAGAGGCTTGCGGGGGGGAGTTACGACAGTAACCGGCAGTTGTAAATTTTGCGGGCAGGTGGCAACGCGCAAAGCATTAGAGGAATGGAGCCAAGAGGAAATAGACGAACTGGCAACCGAAACCTGCGAATGTGTGGACGCGCGGATCTATGCACACAAGAAAGGGCAGAAAGAAAGAGCCAATGCCCGCATTGATCTGTTATTCGGAAAAGCAAATAAAAGCGTTACGGTTCCCGATGCAGCAGTTGACCTGCTGCATAAAGCCGTTTATCCGGTATGCGAAGGTTTCGTACAGAGTATGACCGTAGACATTGGAAACGGCGTTAAGGGCAAGATCAACATTACATCAAAGGGAATTATCAAGGTAGCGCGTACAAAGACAGATACAAGCACATACGAGGCGTAAGGGGGCGTTAAAATGCGTAAAGGCAGGATAATCTGCATTGACATTGAAACAACCGGATTAGACCGCACAGAGGACGAGATCCTGCAAGTGGCAATCATAAACGGCAGAGGGAAAACGCTTTATAATTCCTATATCAGACCGGACAAAAAAAGAACGTGGCAGCAGGCAGAGGCGATCAATAAAATTAACTGGCAGGCGGTAAAAGATGCGCCGACAATCCGGCACGAGAAAAGAAAGATTGAAAGAATATTAAAAAGAGCCGGTTTGATCGTTGGTTACAATCTGAAAGCGTTTGATTTGCCGTTTATGGCAGCAAAAGGCATCAACACAGCAGTAAAGGCGCAAATATGCGATGTGATGTTAGAATTTGCGCCGATAGCAGGCGAATGGGATCCGGAGCGCGGCGGCTACAAATGGAAGTCATTAAGATTTTGCGCCGATTGGTACGGCTACACAAATTATAAACCGCATGACGCGATTGAAGATGTGCGGGCAACGCTGCATTGCTATTATGCGATGCGGAAAGGAGGCAGACGATGAACAGACGGCAGAAAAAGAAAGCATTTAAAAAGCGTTTCGGTTTCAACCCGCCGCGCGGCATCAGCATAAGGACGGCAACGCGGATCATGGAACACAAGGAAACAATCATAGCAACATTTGAACGGCTGAAAGCTGCAATACTGGACTTGTGGGAGCGGGTAAAGCAACCGGCGTTAGAACTGGCAGAGGCATTAAAGGAAATTCACACAGCTTTTATTACATCGGCAGAGAGGCGGCGCAGGCAGTATATAGCCATTGAGGATTTCCGAACAAAATTATTATTGCGGCAGCAGGAAAGCGAGGCGAAACGGATTGAAGGCAATTCTGACATACACAACCATGATAGACGGTAAGGCGGTAGAGCAAACGAGGCTTTTTGACACCACAAAGGCAAAAAAGATATGTGATGTTAAAAACAGTTTCAATAACAAGGTGCAGGAAATATACATAACCGATAAAGGTATAGTATTTCTGTATACCACAACCGGAAAAGGGAAATTAGAGGTTGCAGATCAAAAGAGCGTTAAGGCGTGGATTGGAGAAAATGAGCCGGACAAATATATTAAATTTTTCGGAGAAGTGGAGGAAGGTTAAGGATGGCGGTATCAAAAGAAGTAAAGGAAACCATAGTAACAACCATTGATGAAGTGTTTCGGAAAATGAACAGCATATCATGGTTGGAGCGGCAGAAGGCAATGAAGGACGAGGCTTTTAAAAACACCGAAAAGATCCTTTATTGTTTCAGCATCTTAAAAGAACACGTTGCAGACGAGGAGGCATATTTAGGCATGATCGGCAAGAAGAAAAGCGGCAGCGTGGTTAGATACTCTAAAAACAAGGTGGAAAAGCCGGACGAGGATCAATTACTGGAGGATCGTATTGCATCATACCGGCGCAGTAAAAACGATGTGGAACGCATAGAAAAGGCATTGAAAAAGATTGAGGGCAAAAAGGGCTATGAGGTTATACAGATGCGCTATTTGCAGCGTAAGAAGATAACCGAGAACGGAAAGCAGACGGAGGAAGTTTACACGTTTGAGGAAATAGCGGATATTTTGAGCGGGCAGCAGGGCTATAACGACAAACTGAACGAAAAGACCGTAAGAAATTATAAAAATGCGCTTGTGCGCGATATGGCGATTTTTTTATTCGGTTCCGATGCGGTATAGCATGGGCGGCGAAAAGCGCGTATTTGCGGCGCATACGAGCAGATATGGGGCTTGACAACACGCCCGATTTGCCGCCCTTCACAAGTCCGTTTAACTATGTTATAATCTTTACAATTTCAAAACTATGCAGATTAAAGCGCGGCGGTTTCCGTTTGGGATCATGCCGCGCTATTTCTATATACGGAGGCGGGCGCATGGGGTTAATGAAGTATTGCAACAGAACCGGCTGCAATCGTTTAGTACCGCAGGGCGTTAAGTATTGCGCGGCGCATACGGTGGGAAAGACGGCAGAGAACCGGCAGAGGCATAAAGAATATGACGCACATTGCCGCAACCAAACAGCGAAAGACTTTTACAATAGCGCAGAATGGAAAGCTGCAAGGGCGCGGGCGTTGGCGAGAGATACCAACATAGATATTTATTTGTATATCATGGAGGGCAGGATTGTACCGGCTGACACAGTGCATCATATTGTGGAGTTAATGGAGGACTATTCCAAGCGGTGCGATATGGATAACCTTATCAGCATATCAGAGGCAACGCACAGCATGATAAGCAAGGCATACAAGGACGCTGCAAAGAAGGCAGCGATGCAGCAGACACTAAGGGAGTGCATAAGAGAGTACAAACGGAGGCTTGCGGGGTAGGGGGTGCAAAAAAGTTTTGAACCGTTCCTGCCAAGACCGCAGCCCCCCTAAATTTACGCAAAAACTCCCTAAATGAACATTTTTCGGAAAGGGGGTTGCGGGGCATGGCAAGACCGAGGCAGCCGATCGACTTGATCGCCGCAAAAGGGCGAAAACACTTGACGATCGAGGAATACACAGAGCGCAAGCAATCAGAGGTTACGGCACCGGCAGACAATGTAAAACCGCCCGCATTTTTATTGAAAAAAGAGCGGGAAAAATTCGAGGAACTGGCAAAACAGTTAATCGAATTAAAGATCATGTCAAATTTGGATTGCGATGTACTGGCAAGGTACATAAGGGCAGAAACGGAGTATATCAAGGTTACAAAGCAGTTGCAGAAAATAAAGTTTTTGCCGGACAAGAAAAGCATGGTTACGGAAGATGCACAGCTTGCGGAACAATACGCGCAGTACAATTATCTTTCCAAAATTCAAAATAGGCTTATGAAAGCCTGCAATGAGAACGCAAGGGAATTAGGCTTGACAATTTCAAGCCGGTGCAAATTAGTGATACCGAAGGAAAAAGACGATAAACCCGAAAACAAGTTTATGAAACACACGAAACGCGCATAGGCGTATGGCAAGGGTATTAAAGACAACGGATCGCGTATCACAGTTTGCAGAAAAAAACCTAAAGAACAAAAAAGAGTTTGGAGAAGATGCGCGGCTTGCGTTCAAAAGGCATCTAAACGATCTGAAAAGATCGGAAAAGGACGATCCGGCATTTCCGTATATTTTTGTACCGGAAAAGGCAGAGGACATAATAGAACTTGCGAACAAATTAACGATTGCAGAGGGCGAGGGGGATCAAGAATTTACCTGCGCCGGTTTCCAAGAGTTTATTTTAGGTTCGCTTTTTGGTTGGGTGCATAAGGAAACCGGAAAACGCCGGTTTACTGACAGTTATGTGCAGGTGGCGCGGCAGCAGGGAAAAAGCGTTTTAAATGCAATTTTGGGTATCAAGTGCAGCAATTTTGACAATTACAATTACGGTCAAATTTACTGTACGGCGACAAAATCAGATCAAGCGCGGATTGTCTTAAATGAAATAACAAAATTCATAAATGCCGATGCAGACCTGCAGGAATTGTTTGATATAAAGGACTACAAAAGCGAGATAACCGGAAAAATTACAAATACGGTCATTCGGGCATTGGGGAGAGATACAAAGTCAATAGACGGTTTCAGACCGTATTTAGGCATTGTAGACGAATACCACGCGCACAAGGATAACCAAATGTATAAGCTGCTGAAAGGCGGCACAAGGAAGTTAAAACAATCGCTTATTTCGGTTATCACAACGGCGGGTTTCAATCTGAACGCGCCCTGCTATGAGTTATTCAAGTATTGCCGCCGAGTGTTGAGGGGAATTGACACAAACGAGCGGCAATTTGTTTATATAGCCCAAATGGACGAAAAAGACAACATTTGGGATCCGAAAAACTGGATCAAGTGTTGCCCGCTGACCGGACACGATCCGGAATTGGTTTCGCAGATGCAGGAAGATGCAAAGAAAGCTAAATCAATGGGCGGCGAGGAATTACGCGATTTTATGACAAAATCGCTAAACATTTGGGTAACGAACGCCGAAACCGCGTTTATTGATTTGGCAGAATGGGAAAAATGCGGCTGCAAAAAGACGCTTGAAGATTTCCGGGGCAAAAAGGCAATATGCGGTTTGGATCTGTCAAGCGGCGGCGATCTTACATCGCTTGTTTTGGAATTTCCCTATGAGGACGAAAAGACCGGCGACAAGAAATATTATATCTATTCCCATTCATTCATACCAAAGCGGCGTATGCAGGAACACATGGATCAAGAGGACAACGCGCCGTATGTGATTTGGGAGCAGGAGGGGCTACTCACAGTGACAACGGCGGCAGCGGGCATAAAGACCGATTACAAAACGATTTTAGCGCACCTGCACACGTTGGTTGACACATACGAGATAGATTTAACGGCGATTGCATACGATCCGCACAATGCGAGCGCGTTTTTACTGGATCTTGAAGATTTCGGTTGTGATTTGGTGGAGATTAAGCAGAGCGCAAGGAGCCTAAACGATGCAACCATAGATTTCCAATTAGAGGTAAAGGCGCACAATATAGAGTATGACGAGCGCAACAAGCTATTAACACGATCCATGAATGACGCTATTTTATCGGAGCCAAACAGTTTTGGCGAAATAAAGATAGATAAAATGTTACAGAAAAACCGGATAGATCCCTGCGATGCTACCATTTGCGCCCACAAGGTAGCAATGGGCGTAGAGGTTGAGGAAATAACGACAGATCAAAGCGTAGAGGCGTATTTGAAAATGTTTGAGAAGGAGGCAGGTGCAAGTGGCGAATGAGGATATTTGACAAAATCAGAGAATTTTTTAACAAGATGATAAGACCGGCAGCAGGCGCAGACGATGAACGGCTGTTAGAATGGTTGGGAATATCGGGAACGCCGAAAAAGGTTTTAGGGGAAGTGACCTATTTTACCTGCCTTAAAATGCTATCCGAAACATTGGGGAAAATGCCGGTCAAATTCTATCAGCAGACGGAGCGGGGGATCGAGGAGGCGGGCGCAAATGCGGCGTACAATCTGTTAAGGACGCGCCCAAACCCGCAAATGACACCAACGACATTTTGGGGAACGGTGGAGAACAACCGGAACCATTACGGAAACGCTTATGTATGGATCCAAAGGGAATTTAAACGGAAAAAGTACGGCGGCGACATAGAAATAAAAAACCTATGGATCATGCCGTCAAGCGATACAACCGTAATAGTCGATGATAAGGGCGTATTTGGTGCCGCAGGCGATATTTACTATTGGTATGCGGATAAATACAGCGGCGAAAGCTATTGTTTTCCGTCAAGTGATGTAATGCACTTTAAAACATCAATGTCATTTGACGGACTGACCGGCGCACCGGTGCGGGATATTCTGAAAGCGACAATAGAGGGCGGTTTAGAAAGCCAAAACTTTATGAACAACCTTTATAAAGGCGGCTTGACGGCGCGGGCGGCGTTACAGTATACCGGCGATTTATCCCCGAAACTGGAAAAACAGTTGATCGCGCGACTGGAGGAATATGCCAACGGCGCGAACAATGCCGGTAAATTCATACCGATCCCGATCGGAATGAAGTTAGAGCCGCTTAATATCAAGCTGACAGACAGCCAATTTTTTGAATTGAAAAAGTATAGCGCGTTACAGATTGCGGGAGCGTTCGGCATCAAGCCGAACCAAATAAACGATTATGAGAAAAGCAGCTATGCCAACAGCGAAATGCAGAACATTTCTTTTTATATTGACACTGAATTATATATCTTAAAGCAGTATGAGGAGGAAATAAACTATAAGTTGTTGGAGCCGAGCGAAACGGCAGCGGGGAAACATTTTAAATTTAATGAAAATGTGATCCTGCGTACCGATGCAAAAAGCCAAGCCACAATTTTAACCGGATATGTACAGAATGGAATATACACGCCAAACGAGGCGCGATCATTTATGAACAAGCCGCGCATGGAAGGCGGCGATAATCTGATATGCAACGGAAATTATATCAAGGTTGCAGACATCGGGAAAGACCAAGAGGAAGGGGGCGGCGAAGGTGGCGAAAATATTAAAATTACAAAAGAAAGACAAAAACAACCGATATAGGGAAGTTGGCAGCATCGAGATCCGCAACGAAACGGAAACGGCGGCGGATCTTTGCTTTTTCGGGGATATAAACAGCGAGAGTTTGGGGGAATGGCAAAAGTATTATCCCGAAGATAAAGCCCCGAAAGATGTGCAGGACTTTTTGGATCAGCTTGACGGCGTTTCAAAAATCAACGTGCATATTAACAGCGGCGGCGGATCGGTATTCGGCGGCATTGCCATTTACAACATACTAAAGCGGCACAGCGCGGAAATAACCGTATATGTTGAGGGGTTGGCGGCGAGCATCGCAAGCGTTATAGCAATGGCGGGCGATCGGATCATCATACCGGCAAACGCGCAGATGATGATCCACAAGCCGAGCAGCATCACATGGGGCAACGCGGACGATATGAGGAAGGAGGCAGATGTTTTAGACGGTTGCCAAAAGGTTATTTTAAACACCTATATGCAGCATACCAAAGAGGGCGTGACACCGGAACAAATAAACGCGCTGATCGATGCGGAAACGTGGAAGAACGGCGAGGAATGGCAGGAATTTTTTGATATTGAGGTATCGGAAAAGAGCAATGCGGAAGCCTCTGCAAGTGATTATTTTGAACGGTACAACAACCTGCCGGAAAAGCTGAAAGGAAAACCGGAGCCGCAGGCGGCTGACATTGACAGTATAGCCGATGCACTGGCAAAGAGGCTTGAAAAAACAATCAAAGATAGCTGCATACCGGCATTGGCAGCAGATGAGGACAAAGAAAAGCAGATAGCGGCAATTTTGGAGGATTTAGATTTGATCTAAGTCCTTTTTTAATGCAAAAATTTAAGGAGGCATACACAATGAATGAAGAATTAAAGAAGATGCTTGACAGCATCAAGGCAAAAAAGCAGGAAGTGCGGGATCTCTGCAAGGCGGGCAAGATCGAGGACGCGGCAAAGGCAAAGGACGAACTGAAAGACCTGCAGGCACAGTTTGATTTGCTTTATGATTTGGAGCAGGATAAACTGGACGATATGCAGCAGCAGGCAGCAGCCGGAACCGCGAAAAAAATTGTGGATCAGACAAAGAAAATCACGGGCGCGTTCGTGAACGCGATCAAGGCGGCAGTAGGCAAGGGCGATTTGTCGGCAGAGGATAAAGAGATCATTAATTCCATGAATGAGGGTAAGGACGAGGACGGCGGCTTGACGGTGCCGAAGGACATCAGAACGGCGGTTAAAGAGTTGCGCCGTTCGGAGGACGCACTGGAAAACCTTGTAAACGTGGAGCGCGTAACCACATTAAGCGGCAGCAGGGTTATTGAGCGGTACGCCGATCAGACACCTTTTGACAACGTGGACGAGGCGGCAGAGTTTCCGGAGGTTTCAACGCCGCAATTTGAAAAGATCGATTACAAGGTAAAGAAAAAGGGCGGCATTTTAAAGGTTACGCAGGAACTTTTGAGCGATACCGCCGAAAATATCATCGGTTATCTGAAAAGGTGGATCGCCAAGAAAGGAAAGGCGACAAGAAACTTTATGATTATCGCCAAAGTGCGCGAGATTACCAAAGATGCGGAGGTGCCGGTTGCGGGGTTGGACGATCTGAAAAGGATATTTAACATTCTTTTGGATCCGGCAATCGCTTTAGGCGCGTGCGTGGTTACTAATCAGGACGGTTATAACTGGCTTGACACCTTAAAGGATAAGGACGGCAAGTATATTATGCAGCCGGATCCGACAAAGCCCATGAGTACACTTTTATTCGGCAAATATCCGGTAAAAAAGGTAAGCAACCGGACAATGCCGAGCATTGCGGCAGAGGGCGGCTATAAGGTGCCGATCGTGTGCGGCGATCTGAAAGAGGCAATCACAATTTTTGACCGCGAAACGCTGACAATCGACATTTCAAGCGTGGCGGGCGAGTTGTGGAAAACCGATCAGACTGGCATCAAGGTAAGGGAGCGTTTAGACATTCAGAGCGTGGACGAGGAGGCGATCGTCATGGCAGAGCATTTCATAGCATCGGACGGCGGCGCAGCCGTGGCAAGCATAGAGCCGGAAGAAAAAAAGACCTATACGCAGGCAGAAATTGAAAAACTGTCACGCGAAAAGATCATTGCATTAGGAACCCAATTAGGGTACACAATGACAGCAACGGCAGCAGACGAGAAGGCGGCGGTTGTGGCTGATTTCATGCAGCAGCAGGCAGCGGCGCAGGGCGAGTAAGGCAGCACAAGGAAATAAACAAAGATAACGGCGGCGGGGGTTCCCGCCGCTTATGAAGGCGGGGTGCGGTATGGCAATAATAACGCTGAATGAGGTAAAAGAGTATGCAAGGATTGATATTGACGAGGACGATCAGTTATTGGAAACAATAATTGTTTCGGCGGAGGAATATTTGAAAAATGCAACCGGCAAAGAATACCCCGAAACAGACGAAACCGGCAGCAAGATAAATTATGCACTTGAAAAAATCTATCTGCAATTACTTGCAGCTTATTGGTATGAAAAAAGAACGCCTGCGGGGGGAGTTGGGGAAGATTTTTGTTTTATGACAAAATCGTTAATGTTGCAATTACAAAATAAGTAGGTGGATTATGGATATAGGGCGAACCAACAAACGGATCACATTCTGCAGGTATGAAGAAAAAGAAAACGCATTATCACAGACAGAGCAGGCACTGGCAGAAGTAAAGACGGTATGGGCGAGCGTGGAGCCGACAAGGGGCAGGGAGTACCAAGAGGCGCAGCGGGTAAGACCGGAATTAACATATAAGGTAACAACACGATACCATAAAGAAGTTACACCGGATATGTTTATTAAATTCAAAGGACGCTATTTCAATATTGTTTCTATTATCAACGTGAAGGAAAAAAACGAGATGTTAGAAATTATTTGTACCGAAAGACCACAAAAACAAATAACGATGAAAGAATGGGAAAAACAAGTATTTGGCGATCAAAGTAAAAAATAACTTTCAATGCGAATAAAAGGGAGGTATAATATAGAAAAAGTTTTAGGAGGCGCATAGTATGAGCGAAAAAGAAAAATCGAACAAATTTTCGGGGGGGGGGTAAAACCCTTCGGGAAAGTTTGGAAAAAGTGGTGGTTTTGGGCGTTGATCGTAGCTGTTTTAATTGGTGGGGTAATAGAATTTACTGAACCGGAAACAGAAGAACCGACAACAGCGACAGCGGAGCCAACAACAGAACCAACGGCGACAAAAGAACCGGAAACAGAGAAAAGCGAAGTAACAAAAGAACCCGAAACGGAAAAGAATAGTACAGAAGAAATAAAAGATATATCAGCATACGAATTAGTGACTATGGAAGGGCATCCGGTTTTATACGATTATCTTTCAGCGGCACATACTTTTTGGGATAATTACGCAGAGAAAAGAATTGATTTTCCCGATGATCATTTTGATGATTTTCAAGCGGGAAAAACAGTTTTAATAATAGATGCGTGGCTATCAACAGAGCGAGAACTTGAAGAACATATAATGCGTGGTTTTGAAATTTATCCAAATAAAGAAATATCATTAAATGAAGGGTTGGATATAGCAAAGTCATATCTTCCATTGGATATATTAAGAAAGTGGTATGCGTTAGAATGGAGTAAATGTTATTATTCAGAAGAAAATAACACATATCAATATTATGTGTTGTATGCACCAACGGAAAGCGGAAAAGAAAGCATAGACGAGCAGGGATTAGATTATAATTATGCGGGCGTTAGCTTAACGGTGCAAAATGATATTGTGATCGGGTTGGAGGTTGTTTCAACTAATCCATTGGGAAGGAATACGGACGGAAAAGAAATAGATTGGGAATATGACTTTTTGAATTAAATAAAATTATTACGGCGTTTAGCGCAGAGGCGTTAAACGCTTTTTTTGTTTGGAGGTGGGTGTATGGCGGCGGGCATGAATTTTGAAATTAGCGGTTTGGAAGAACTGGAAAGAGATTTAACGGCAGCAGTAAGGGCGGCACCGGAAAAGGCAAAGGAAACCCTGCGGGATATAAGCAAGGAATTTAAAAAGTCTGCAAAGAAAAGGGCAAATTCTGAATTAAAGCCGCATGAAAGAGCGGGCAGTGAGAAAAACAAGGCAATCAAAAGGAAATTCGGATCAAAAGTCATTGAGGAAGGCATAGGCGCAACGGCTTTAGTGTGGAATAGCGCAAGGCATTTTCATTTGATAGAAAACGGTCACAACCTTGTGAGAGGCGGCAGGGTTGTGGGATTTGTAGAGGGTAAGCATATCATGGAAAAAACGCGAAATGAATATGAAAGCGTTGTGCCGGAACGGTTTGAAAACATGGTAGATGATATTTTAAAGGAGCGTGATTTAGATTAAATTCGTAGAGATTAAAAAGGCAATCAATGGATTGTTAAAAGGGAGATACCCGCCGCCACAATATAAAATCTATGGGAAAGAGATTAGGGAGGGATATGATGCGCCTTGCTTTTTCACAGAGATTTTAGACAGAGGCAGCAGGGCAGAAACAAAGAATTTCACAAAGGGAGGTTTTACGGTCAAGATAACATATTTTCAGACGGCAAAAAACGAATTGGATCAGCTTGAAAAGGTGGACGAAATAAAAGACCTTTTCGGGCTGTTTTTTTGTGTCGAGGATCGCAGGCTGACAGTGGGCGAGTTTTCACATGATTATATCGGGGAGTATCAGGACATTTTGCAGATTAGCATTGAAATTGACTACAAGGAAAACACGCAAAAGGAAGATACGGCACCGATAGCAAGGGAAATAGGCGTAGAGGTTACGCAAGGTTAAAAAGGAGGCTGAAAGAATGGGCGCACCAAGTATTGACATTAGTTTTATTGAAAAAGGAATATCGGCAATTACGAGAGGCGAGCGGGGGATCGTCATGTTGTGGGTAAAAGACACGTTACCGGCACCTGCGATCAATCCGGCAACGGTGGTAACTGAAAGCGACATACCGGAGGGCTTGTCTGATACGACAGTGGAGCAGGTAAAACTGGCAATGATCGGCTACACAAATGCACCTAAGAAAGTGCTTGTGTACTGTATGGGGATTGCGGAAGATGCAGAAACGGCAGCAGTAGAAACCGGATATAAAAAGGCAATGACCGCAGCCGAAACGATCCGTTTTGACTATTTGGCAATCCCGACAGTAGAAACGGACGGCAAAGGGGAGGACATTGCATCATGGGTTAAAACCATGAGGGGAACCAAGAAAAAGAAGATCAAGGCGGTTTTGCCGAACGTGGCAGCAGACAACGAAGGGATCATCAATTTCACAACCGAAAAGAGCATCAAGACGGAAACCGTAACCGGAAAGGACGGCGCGAAAACAACCGTAGATACGATTTATACGGCTGAACAGTATTGCGCGAGAATTGCCGGACTGATCGCGGGTACGCCTATGACGATCGCCTGCACTTATGCACCGTTGCCGGAATTATCGGATTGCACAAGACTAACGGACAATGACACGCCGATAGACAAGGGCGAGTTTATTATCTTCTATGACGGCGAGAAGGTAAAGGTGGTAAGAGGCGTTAATAGCTTTATTACAACGGTTGACGGCAAGGGCAACAGCTTTAAGAAGATCAAGATCGTTGAGGCTATGGACATGATAAATGATGATATTGTCAAGACGGCGCAGGATAGTTATTTAGGCAAGTATGCAAATACCTATTCTAACAAGTGTCTGCTGATAACGGCGATCAGTAGTTACTTTGCACAGTTAAAGCGCGATGATATTGTAAGCAGCTATTCGGTTGGACTGGACGCAGAGGCGATTCGGATCTATCTGAAAGGGCGCGGGCTGCAAGCAACGCTTGACGATGGAACTATAAAAGATGTTGACGAGTGCAGCGATGAAGAAATTACAACCGCAGATACCGGCGCAAACGTGTTTCTGACTGGCAATGTAAAGATTTTAGACGCAATCGAAGATATTAAAATGCCTATTTACATTTAAGAAAGAGAGGTAAAAAAGTATGCCGAAGGAATTTAAACCGGAGCAGGTTATAAATGGAACATGGGGCGAGGCGTGGCTTGACGGCGAATATTTGGCGCAGGTAACGGCGTTGAAAGCAGAGGTTACGCCGAAGAAAACCGCGATCGCAATGGTACAGAGGTTGAACGAAGGGCAGAAAATGACCGGACTGGAATTAAAGGGAGAGATCAAGCTGCACAAGATCAACAGCACCATTATGAAAAAAATGAGCGAATATTTCAAGCGGGGCAAGATGATGACCTGCACGATCGTTTCCAACGTAAAGGATCCGGACGCTTTAGGCGCGGAGCGCGTGGCGTTATATAACTGTCTTTTCGATAAGCTGATCCTTGCGGATTGGGAGGCGGGGAAAATGGGAGAGGAAAGTTATAGTTTCACATTTGATGATTGGGAAGTACTGCAGGCAATCTAAACAAGGGAACCATGAGGCAGAGGGCGCGGGGTACGCCCTTATTTTTATGTAAAGGAGAATAGAAAAAATGAATTTGGTTGAAAAGCTGTTAGCGGTAGACAAAAAGGAATTTGACAAGATCGAGCGGAAAGAGATCCCAAGCAGGCAGTTATCAAAACTTTTGGGAGCCGATGCAAAAGTAACAATACAGGCGGTGGAAGGCGATCTTTTCGGCGGCTTGTCTGCAAGCGGGTTAGACGATAAAGGGGAGGTTGATTATGGCAGGGCATTTTCAACCAACGCCAAAATCGCAGCGGCGGGCATCGTGGATCCGGATCTGAAAGACGAGGCTTTATTAAAGCATTTGGGTGTTGCGACACCGGCAGATGCGGCAAAGAAGATTTTCAAGGGCGAGATCAATAAAATCTCAACAGAGATCGCAAAGTTAAGCGGTTTCAACGATGAAGAAACAACGGATAAAGAAGTAAAAAACTAATTGAAAGCGATAGGGAGGTAAATATGGATTATCTTCACTATCGCTTTAAAAATTGGAAACCGTTTGAATACATGAGCCTGCCGGAAGGACAAAAGCGAATAGCGCGGGCGTATATGCGGCAGGAAATGAGGGATAAAGCGGAAGAAAACAAAGCAATACAAAAAGCGATCGGAGGTGGTTAATGTGGGCAGGGTTATCAGTACGGCGATACAATTTATTGACGGTTTTACAAGACCTTCAAGGGAAGTCATACAGAGTATGCGCCAAATGGGGAATGAGGCGATAAAAGCCGGAAAGCAGATCCAAAACGCCGGTAAGACAATAGCAAACGCCGGTGCCACATTGACAAAGGCAGTAACCCTCCCGATCGCGGGAGTAGCAACGGCGGCGGTAAAAACCGCCGCCGATTTTGAGGCGGCAATGTCAGAGGTTGGGGCAATTTCGGGCGCAAGCGGCGAGGATATGGCAAAGCTGACCGCAAAGGCGAAAGAAATGGGCGCGACAACCGCGTTTTCTGCAAGTGAGAGCGCGGAGGCAATGAAATATATGGCAATGGCGGGTTGGAAAACAGCCGATATGACCGAGGGCATCGCGGGCATTATGAACCTTGCGGCGGCATCGGGCGAGGATTTGGCGACAACATCGGACATTGTAACGGACGGACTAACCGCGTTTGGAATGGCAGCAAAGGAAAGCGGCAGATTTGCCGATGTAATGGCGGCGACATCATCAAACGCAAATACAAATGTTGCCCTTATGGGAGAAACATTCAAATATTGCGCGTCAACAGCGGGCGCAATGGGATATAGCATAGAGGATATTTCCGTAGCGATCGGGATTATGGGAAATGCCGGTATAAAGGGCAGCATGGCAGGCACTACCCTAAAGAATACAATGGCAAATTTGGCAAAACCGACAGACGCGCAGGCGGCAGTAATGAAAAAGTTAGGCATCAGCTTAACCGACAGCAGCGGCAACATGAAAAGTTTTGCGGAGGTAATGGATAACCTGCGATCGTCATTTTCGGGATTATCAGAAACGGAAAAAGCAGCGGCAGCAACCACTTTAGCGGGCAAGGAAAGCATGGCGGGGCTTTTGACGATCGTAAACGCAAGTACGGAAGATTTTGACAAGCTGACAGCGGCGATCAATGGATCATCGGGATCCGCCGAGGAAATGGCGGCAAAAATGCTTGACAATCTGAACGGACAATTAACCCTTTTAAAATCAGCAGTAGAGGGAATAGCAATCACAATAGGAAATAAACTAATGCCCTATGTAAAAACGGCGGTTTCGTGGGTACAGAAGGCAGCAGATTATATAAATAATTTAAACGATGCACAGTTAGACAATATTATCAAGTGGGCGGGTATCGCGGCGGCGATCGGTCCCGCAATAATGGTTTTTGGAAAAATTGTTACAGCGGTAGGAACGGCGCAGCGGATATTTGGAACAATCACAAAGACAATAGCGAATTTTGGCGGCATTATGGGAGTTATTACAAGCCCTGCCGGAATAGTGATCGGCGTACTGGCTGCAATCGCATTAGCGGCGTTTCTGATAATAAAGAATTGGGATAAAGTCAAGGGCTTTTTGCAGGGCGTTGGGAATTGGTTTAAAAATGCGTTTGACAAGGCGGGCTTTTCGGTTGAGGGCTTTAAAAGAAAATTTACATCAATCGGGAACACGATCGGCAGCATAGCGGGGAAGATAGGCGGCTTTTGTAAGGCAGTAGCCGGAATATTCAAGAAAGAATTTGCAGGCGATATAAAGGCGGGCGCAGCAGAGGCAGGCGGCATACTGGAAACGCTTGTAGGTGGCACAGTGGCAGCTTTTGACGGCATTGTAACAGCGGTTGACAAGGGGTTACAGGTATTTGATGCGCTGTTAAGTTTCTTTACCGGCGCATTTGCCGGTAATTGGGATAATGCGGCGCAGGGCTTTAGAAACAGCCTTAAAAACATTTTCCCGCCCGATATAGCGGAAGGATTAACAAAGGCTTTTGATACCGCATTGCCGGCAATAAAGGCGGCAGTATCGGGAATAAAGGCAATGTTTGGCGGGCTTGTGCAAGATGTTAAGAAGATATTCGGGGGAATTACAACGGTATTTAAGGGCATCGGCACAATGTTAAAGGGAATATTCAGCGGCGATGCAGAAACAGCCCTAAAAGGGTTTCAGACGGCAGCAGGCGGCATTGTAGACACCATAGGCAATATATTTAAGGCAAAGATAAACGCTATCAAAAATTTTGTTGTGGGCGCGTTCTCTACTTTCCTGCCGGAAAGCGTTGTTAAAAAAATTGCGGGTGTGTTCGATGCGGTGGCGAGCGCGTGGGATATTGCGATCGGTGCTGCAAAAGGATATATTAGCGGTTTTGTGCAGGCTATAAAGCCGCTGATCGAAAATATAAAGACGATTTTTAAAGGCGTGGCACAGTTTGTAAAGGGAGTGTTTACCGGAGATTGGAAGGGCGCACTGAATGGGCTGAAAACCATAGCAAGCGGCGCATTATCCGGTTTGGTAAACATCATAAAGGCACCGTTTAAACTGATAGCAAACACCGTAAAAGGCGCGGTTAATTCCTTTAAAAATCTGAATATTGTAAAAAGCATTTTTACGGCTTTAGGAAATGCGATCAAGAATGTGCTAACCAAGTGCGGCGTTGACATGAAGAAATTCAGCGCAACGATCAATAACATTAAAACGCGGGTAGGCAGCATCATAAACGGATTGAAAACGATATTCAGCACCGTATTTAATGCGATCGGGAAAGTGGTTAAGGCACTGGCAACCGTAATAGCAAATATTTTCGGCAAAAAGGTAAGCAGCACCTGCAGCGCGGCGGGCGCGGTCATTACGGCGTTTAAGGCGGTGGCAAGCGCGGCATTTAACTTTATTGCCGGAGCCATAAAAAAAGCAATGAATATCATTGTACCGGTTGTAAAGGTTGCGTTTGGGGCAATTAAGGGCGCAATTTCCGCAGCAGTAAACACCATTACATCAATCATTAGCGGGGTACTGACTGTTTTCGATGGACTGATAACTTTTATTTCGGGTGTATTTACCGGAAATTGGCGGCAGGCGTGGGAAGGTGTAAAGAGTATTTTCAAGGGTATTTTTGACACGTTCGCGGCAATCTGCAAGGCACCGATCAACGCGGTCATA
>CAJTJB010000013.1 GCA_910576955.1 uncultured Alphaproteobacteria bacterium
TCCACGTTGTGTGTGATAATGTATGATTGGTCATAATAAAAATCCTTTGTTACACGTTAATTCAGTGGTCAGACTGTATGAACTTTTATAACAAAGGATTTTTGTAGATGCAAAGCTATAAGCTTTTCGGAACCCCCAGACTATCTGGGGGTTTTCGGGATACAAAAAAAGCCCTCCGAAGAGGGCTTTCTTTTCCTGACTTAAGCCGCAATCTTATCAGCAGCTTTCCTGATGCTGCGCACCTTTTCAATCAGTGCCGCGGTCGAGCCGTCGTGCCGGGCAGCAACGCCGCTCTCCAGCTCCGGCAAAATCTTCAACGCCAGCTGCTTGCCGAGTTCAACGCCCCATTGGTCGAAAGAATCAATCTCCCAAATCACGCCCTGTGCATAAACCTTGTGCTCATACATCGCGATAATCATTCCGAGCGCAAACGGCGTCAGCTTATCAAGGATAAACATATTGGACGGACGGTTGCCATCAAAGCTCTTATTGAGTTTCAGCTTTTCAACCGCCGCTTCGTCCCTGCCGGCGTTACGCAGTTCGGCAGCCGCCTCTTCCACGGTTTTGCCGCGCATCAAAGCTTCCGCCTGCGCCAACACGTTTGCCAGCAAAATTTCGTGATGCTTGCCGATTTCATTATGCGATACCGCCGGAATGATAAAGTCTACCGGCACAGGCTCCGTCCCTTGGTGCAAAAGTTGGAAGAACGAGTGCTGCACATCCGTTCCCGCCCCGCCGAAAAGCGCCGGACCGGTCGCATAATCGGTAATTTTCTTGTTATCCAAACGAACAGACTTGCCGTTACTCTCCATATCGAGCTGCTGCAAATACGCCGGCAGCGATTTCAGATATTGGTCATACGGAATAACCGCATAGCGGTGAATGTTGTAATAATCGTTATACCATATGCCGATAAGCGCCATAATCACCGGAATATTTTGCTCCAGCGGCGCAGTGCGGAAATGCTTGTCCATCGCTTCCGCCCCTTTCAGCAATTGCTCGAAATTGTCATAGCCCACAGCCAGCGCAATGGAAAGCCCGATAGCAGACCATAGCGAATACCGCCCGCCGACAAAATCCCAAAACTCAAACATATTATTGACATCAATGCCGAACTCCGCAACGGCTTTGGCGTTGGTGGAAAGGGCGACGAAATGGTTAGCAACCGCCTTTTCGCCAAGGGCATTAACCAGCCATTCGCGGCAGGTGCGCGCGTTGGTCAGCGTTTCGATGGTCGTAAAGGTTTTGGACGCCACGATAAAGAGGGTTTCTTCAGGGTCAACCTGCCCCAAAACTTCCGCACACGCCGTACCGTCAATGTTCGAGATGAAATAACATTGTATATCTTTTGCCCAATATTTTTTGAGAGCCTGCGTCACCATATACGGCCCGAGGTCAGACCCGCCAATACCGATGTTGACGATGTTTTTCAGTTTTTTGCCGGTTGCGCCTCTGAATGTGCCATTACGCACCGCCTCGGAAAACTCTTTCATCTTTGCCAACACCCGGCGGATTTCCGGCATCACGTCCGCACCGTCCACCGTCACCGGCTTGCCCGAGAAGTTACGCAGCGCCGTATGCAACACCGCGCGGTTTTCGGTAATATTGATTTTTTTGCCCGAAAACATATCTTCAATGCGCGCTTCGAGGTTATGCTCGCGTGCCAGTTCAAACAACGCTTTCAACACTTTGTCATCAAAGCGGTTTTTCGAATAATCAAACGTCATCCCCTCAAAAGTGATGGTATATTTCTCCGCTCTCTCGGCATCTGCCGCAAAAAGCTCATTCATTGTGGTGTTATTAAAACGCTTATATTCGTTCATAAGCCCCGCTACCGCGTTTGAAACCATTTTCATACTCCTAAAAAAGTTACATTAATACCGCCAAAATAAGCTCCGCCACCGCCGCTGTCAACCCCTTTCCCCACTTCTCCCCCAATAAAAGACTCCCCCTGCCTCAAGCATCCCTCTCCCCTTTTTCGTGAGTCATTGCGAGGAGCTTAAGCGACGCGGCAATCTCCCCCCAAGAACTGTTTTCATTAACTCCTCTTTAACCCCCTTGTGCTATTCTATCCTAAATTTAGCGAAAGGATATTCTAATGGTAAAAGCCACACCGCAAAAACCCACCGTTGCCAAACGCGCCGCCGCCTCAATTAAAGCCGCCCCGCAAAAGCTTGTCGAACACACCGTCAACACCGCGTTGCACACGGTTGAAAGAGCCGCCGAAAAGCAGGCTATCCGCACGGAAAAAGCCGTCAACAAACGCATTGCCAAAGCGATAAAAAAAGCCGAAAAACAAGCCAAAAAAGAACCGACCAAAGCAACCGCAGCCAAACGCGCCGCTGGCAAAATCAAAACCAAAATCAAGCAAATCCTCACGCCCGAAAAAGAAGAAGTTTTTTATTACAGCCAAAAAGCGCTCGTACTCTTGACAATTGTATACGGCGCGATTGCCTTTTGGGTTTACATAACGGCAAACACGCTGTTACGCTGCGGCTGTCTGGAAAAAGACACTCTGCTGTTTGCCGCGCTGTGCGTCACGATGGCACTGACGGTACTGGCATTAGGCAGTGCGGTATTGGTTATGATATTTCCGCCCCGAGTCGCAACGGTCAATTCCAAAACCATTAAAATCGACCATAACGCACCGCTGTTTTGGAAAGATGTGAAGTTAGCGGAAGAAAAATATTCGAGTCCGCTCACACGCCGCACGATTATCGTATTGCACCTGCGCGACGATGCCAACTATCCGTTGACATTTATGCAAAAGCTCTGCCGGTATAATGTTTTCACGCCATTTTCGCTGCCCCTGTACGCGATAGACGGCAAAGACGCCGCCCGCCTCCGCCAACTCGTGCAAAAACACTGCAAATACCAAGACAGCACCAAATAACCCCTCCCCCACCAAAGTTATGCAGGTGTCGCTGGCACCCCAACAAGTTGGGCGTTATCCCTCTCGCTCTTTAAACGTCATCCCTCGAATCGTTGCAGATGGCGCTACCACTCAAGGGATTTCCCCACTCCTTTACCCGTCATCCCTCGAATGGCAACGCCATTCGTCAAGGGATCTCCCTCGGCAAGAGCATCCATATCCTCCCCATCCCCTATCCCCTTCCTCCGCGGGAAGGGGAATTCCCTGCGGCAAAAATCTCTTTCTCCAAAGCCCGCGCGTAGCGGTACAAGTCCTCTCCACACCGCAGCCAAAGTCATGCAGGTGGCGCTGCCACTCCTCCCCCCAGCGCGGGGCTCGCTCTTTAAATCTCCTCCCCCTTGAGGGGGGAGGTAAGGGTGGGGGTGATATATAGAGGATGTGTGTAGGGGGGGACAACATCAAAGCCTTACCTTTTACACCCTCTCCTGTCCTCTCCCCTCAAGGGAGAGGAACGCACGAACAAAACCGTTGCCCGTGCCGCTGGCACTTAAAAACGCTAAAATTTTGCGAGTGAGCCGCAGATGTCCTGCAAAGGAGGGGCGCGTAGTTAGACCTACGTAACCCAACCGCAGCCAAAGTAAACCCCAACAAGTTGGGTGCCCGTGGCGCTGCCACTTTTTTCTTGACAAAAGCAGTCAGTTATGCCAAAATTCCCCCTCAATAATAAATTATTTTATCACCAAATTTTTATCACTATGTTAAAATTCATTTCCAATCCGCCGCTTTTCAACGGAGTGTCGGTAGAGGGGATTTGCGGCAACGCAAATGGCAGTTACGCTCTCAAAACCACAGATGGTATGTTTCACCTGTTCGCAGCAGACGGCACATACATTGCAGGCGTTCACGCCTATGATGTGCGCATCTTAAGCGACAACAGCTATTTCGTGCAGGAGTTGCCCCCCAAAGGCAGTTCTTTGGCGCTTTCATTCTTGAAAAAAGAGCCGGTGTGGAATCTCTACGGAACACAAGACGCGGAAAGGCAGGCAAAGCTGCAAAACCTCCACGACTGCGAAGTATACGCCAACGGCTGGTATCGCACGGTTGATATAGAAAATCGCCAAGCCCTGTATAGAGCCGACCATCAGCTTATCGCGGAAAGCTTCAAGCAATGCGCGGTGTTCAAAAACGGCTATGCCATCCGCACCAACGAAAGCTACTACAAACTCGCAGACTGGATGTTTTACACGCCAAACGGCAATTATCTGAACCACTATGGCAACGTTCCTGTCATTTTGGGCAACGGTTTTCCGTACGTTTGCCGTTATATTCCGAATGACGGAACAGTCTACGAGCCGGAAATCGGCAATGTTATCGCCTCAAACGTCTGCGATTACAAGACGTTTCCAAACGGCAGGTTTGTGCTGTTTTTCAGGGACAGGACTTACGGCAGAAGCGCCAAAATCTATGCGCCGGACGGACACTGTTTGAGCACGGCGGCGAGCGACGCGGTTTTCCTGCCGGATGGGCGTTTCATCCAGTTTGCCAACAAGCGGATAAGCGCGTTATACCGTCCCAACGGGCTGTTGCATACGGATGACGTCTGGAACTATGAAATTGCCGGCAGCTATTACCTTTTGAGTTATGAGGGCGTAGACACGCTGTATAACGACAAAAGCGAAGACCTCGGCGACGGTTACGGGTTGATAGCAAGCGAGAACAATTTTGTCCTGTTTGAAAACGAGCAAGCCTACCACTTGTTCAATCAAACCGGTCACGTCCTCTCGCTCGATATGCCCAACTGACCCCAACAAAAAAAGCACCCGTATCCCCCGCGGATACCGGTGTTTTTTTTATAGAAAAATTTCCGCCCCTTTTTTATCCCAACAAGTTGGGCGTCATTCCGCTCTTTAAACGTCATCCCTCGGGGCAACGCCCCGTCAAGGGATCTCCCGCAGCAAGGAAAATTCCCTCCCCATCCCCTATCCCCTTCCTCCGCGGGAAGGGGAAACCCTTGCCGCACTCCTCCCCCCAGCGAGGGGCTCGCTCTTTGAATCTCCTCCCCCTTGAGGGGGGAGGATGGGTGGGGGTGACAACATAAAGCAACAAAAAAAGTCCGCGCGTAGCGGTACATCCTCTCCCCTCGCCGCAGCCCAAAGTTATGCCCGTGCCGCGGGCACCCCAACAAGTTGGCGTCATTCCGCTCTTTAAACGTCATCCCTCGGGGCAACGCCCCGTCAAGGGATCTCCCTCTCCAAGGAAAATCCCCTTCCCATCCCCTATCCCATTCCTCCGCGGGAAGGGAAAACCCTTGCCGTACACACCTCCCCTTCCCTGGAGGAAGGGGTATGGGGGATGGGGACAACAATCCATCCTTAAACACCTCCTCCCCCCAGCGAGGGGGACAAAAAAAGCAGCAGATTAAACAACCTGCTGCAAGGGTAGTTATTCCACCAATGTCAATAAAGGAGTAAAATTTTGCGAGTGAGCCGCGGATGTCCTGCAAAGGAGGGGCGCGTAGTTAGACCTACGTAACCCGACTGAAGACAGGCTTCCCCCGTACGGGAAGTACCATCCGCGAGCTCAATCACAATAATTTTACCCTTTATTTATATTGGGACATATGTTCAAGCAACGACCTCTTCTCGTTCACACCCTCTTGCGCTTTGTCAAGAAGTTTGGAGTAACGTTCCGGATTCATCTTGTTGACAACCTGGAAACGGGTTTCGCTTGCCATATAGTCAGCCAACGGCTTGGATGGTGCTTTAGAATCAAGCATCAACGGCGCTTTGCCTTCCTTGATGTTGTCCGGATTGTAGCGGTACAACGGCCAAGAACCGGTTTCAACCGCGTCTTTCTGGTGCAACAAACCTTCAGCCATATTCAAACCTTGGTTGATACAGTGCGAGTACGCAATAATCAACGACGGACCGTCAAAAGCTTCAGCTTCGTTCATCGCCTTGATAACCTGCATATCGTTCGCACCCATCGCAACTTGAGCCACATAAACATTGCCGTAAGACATAGCAATCATCGCCAAATCTTTCTTCGGCAATTCTTTACCTGCGGTTGCAAATTTAGCGGATGCGCCCATCGGCGTAGCTTTAGACTGCTGACCGCCGGTGTTGGAGTAAACGCCCGTATCAACAACCAAAATGTTTACGTTGCGACCGGAAGCAATAGCGTGGTCAAGACCGCCGAAACCGATGTCATATGCCCAGCCGTCGCCACCGATAATCCAAACGGATTTCTTAACGAGGTAATGAGCAACTTCGCTCAAGTGAGCGGCAACATCGCCGGAAATACTGGCAAGTTTCGCACGGAGCTCTTTAACGTTGTCGCGCTGTGCATCAATCTCTGCGTCGTTAGACTGCGGGTTCGCCAAAATTTTGTCTGCGATGTCGCCCAATTGCGGCTTTAATTCGTTCAACAAAGATTTAGCGGTTTCTTCGCCGTGGTCAACAGAAACGCGCATACCCAAACCAAACTCGGCATTGTCTTCAAACAAAGAGTTTGCCCAAGCCGGACCTCTGCCTTTTTCGTCTTTGCAATAAGGCGTTGTCGGCAGGTTGCCGGAGTAAATGGAAGAGCAGCCCGTTGCATTGGCAACAACCATACGGTCACCAAACAACTGGGTCAACAATTTGATATACGGTGTTTCACCGCAGCCGGCGCACGCACCGGAGAATTCAAACAACGGACGAATCATCTGTGTTGTCTTCGGCAGGTTCTTTGCAACTTCCGTGCGTTTAACATATGGAAGGATTTCAAAGAATTTCCAGTTAGCCTTTTCAACATCCAAATGGTTCTCGATATGATCCATATTGATAGCGTGCAGTTCCGGATTAGCCTTATTTTTAGCAGGACATGCAGAAGTACACAAGCCGCAGCCCGTGCAGTCTTCGGCAGAAATCTGCAAAATAAACTTCTTGCCGGCAAATTCCTTGCCTTTATAGTCAGCACGTTTCAAAGTAGCCGGAGCAGCAGCGAGTTGTGCGTCGTCAGCCACTTTCATACGGATAACACCGTGCGGACAAACAATCGAGCACTTACCGCATTGAATACATGTTTCAGGATCCCAAACCGGAATTTCGGTTGCAATGCAGCGTTTTTCGTATTGGGTTGTTCCTGTCGGCCATGTACCGTCAATAACTTCTTGAAGTTCAGAAGTTTTAACGCTGTCGCCTTTGTCAGCAATCAATTTTGCTGTCAGGCCCTGAACAAATGCCGGAGCATCGGCAGGAACCGGAGCCAGACGGCTGAACGCAGAGGTTACATGGTCTGGATATTTAACTTCAAACATATGTTCCAAAGAAGCGTCAACGGCAGCATAGTTCTTCTGAACAATCGCATCGCCCTTCTTGGAATAAGTTTTCTTAATCGCCGCCTTAATCTGGGCAATAGCCTCGTCTTTCGGCAAAATGTTTGAAATGGCAAAGAAGCAAGCCTGCATAATCGTGTTAATGCGGGCGCCCATGCCGGTAGCGCGGGCAACTTCAATTGCGTTAATGGTATAGAACTTCAGTTTTTTAGAAATAATCTGTTCCTGAACTTCTTTCGGCAGATGGTTCCAAACTTCGTCATGCGGATACGGAGCGTTCAAAAGGAACGTAGCCCCCGGTTTTGCAATGTGCAAAATGTCAACCTTGTTCATAAACTGGAACTGGTGGCAAGCCACAAAGTCTGCTTGGTTAATCAAATAAGCCGAACGAATCGGATTGTCGGAAAAACGCAGGTGCGAAGTTGTCATTGAGCCGGATTTACGAGAGTCGTAAACGAAATAGCCCTGACCGTACTTGCCGGCATCTTCGGCAATAATCTTAATCGAGTTCTTATTAGCACCAACCGTACCATCAGCACCCAAACCGAAGAATACGGCGCGAACAACATCATCAGGTTCAACATCAAATGCCGCGTCATACGCTAAAGATTTATTGGTAACGTCATCGGTAATGCCGACAGAGAAACCGTTAATCGGGTGAGCAGAAACTGCATTGTCGAAAACAGCTTTAGCCATCGCCGGTGTAAATTCTTTAGAAGAAAGACCATAACGACCGCCATAGATTTTCGGCAGGCTGGCAATTTCACCGTTAGAGAAAGCTTGTGACAAAGCGGTCACAACATCCAGATACAACGGTTCGCCCAGAGAGCCGGATTCTTTGGTTCTGTCAAGAACGGAAACAACTTTGGCAGTTGCCGGCAAAGCTTTAACCAACGCTTTTGCAGGGAACGGACGATACAGATGAACTTTCAATACGCCGAGTTTAGCGCCGTGAGCATTTAAGTATTCAATCGCTTCTTCAACTGTCTCGGCACCGGAGCCCATAACAACGATAACGTTTTCGGCATCCTTGGCACCAACATAGTCAACAACATGATATTGACGACCGGTAATCTTGGCAAACTTGTCCATTTCTTCCTGAACAATGCCCTCAACAGCGTCATAATATTTGTTTTGCGCTTCACGACCTTGGAAGAACACGTCAGGGTTCTGCGCCGTACCGCGAATAACCGGTTTTTCAGGGTTAAGAGCGTGCTTTGCATTAAATTTATAGTCAACACCTTCCAGCATAGCACGCAAATCATCGTCAGAAATTAACTTAACTTTTTTGATTTCGTGAGATGTACGGAAACCATCAAAGAAGTGCATAAACGGCACGCGTGCACGCAATGTCGAAGTCTGCGCAATCGCTGCCATATCGCCTGCTTCCTGAACAGAGTTAGAGCAGAGCATAGCAAAACCTGTCTGACGGCAGCCCATAACGTCGGAGTGGTCACCGTAAATAGACAAAGCATGATAAGCAAGCGAACGAGCCGCAACGTGCATCACAAACGGGCAGAGCTCACCGGCAATTTTATACATATTCGGAATCATCAACAGCAAACCTTGCGAAGCGGTAAACGTTGTTGTCAACGCACCGGCCTGCAAAGAACCATGACATGCACCGGCAGCACCGGCTTCAGACTGCATCTCTTGCACAAACGGAATAACGCCCCACAGGTTTTTCTGCTTGGCGGCAGACCACGCATCGGCCCATTCACCCATCGGAGAAGACGGGGTAATCGGGTAAATAACGCAGACTTCGTTCATGCGGTGGGCAACGGAAGCGGCCGCTTCGTTACCATCCATCATTTTCATTTTAACATCTGACATTTATAAATATCCTTAAATTTGTTTAAGTTACAAAAAGCAGTTCATCACGGTTTTCTTTTCCGCCCTTTTCCAAACGAAAGAGCCAATTAAGCCCTCCCCTTGGTGGAAGAGCTTGCCCGAAGCACCTCCCCACACCTTGGAGGAAGAGCCTGCCGAAGCACCTCCCCTTCCCTTGGAGGAAGGGGTAAGGGGGATGGGGAAAAACATCATCCTCCCCATAGCTCCCCTCCCCCTTGAGGGGGGGAGGATGGGTGGGGGTGACAACATCAAATCCTTACCACCCGAAAGAAAACCGGACAACCCGCCCGATTCTTATTTTAAATCAAAAGACTATTACCACATTTCCTCAAATTTGCAAGCTGTTTTTTAGATTTACCCCTTTTTCCCGCATCATTGCGAGGCAACTTGTTACCGTAGCAATCCCCCTCCCTTTTTCCCAAAACAAGTTGGGCACCGGCACCCCGACAAGTCGGGCGTCATCCCTCGAATCGTTGCAGGTGGCGCTGCCACTCAAGGGATCTCCCGCAACAAGAGCATCCATATCCTCCCCCTTGGCGGAAAACACACACTTTAAATCTCCTCCCCCCTTGGCGGGGGAGGTAAGGGAGAGGGGGATAACAATCCATCCATATCCCCCTCAAGGGAGAGGAACGCACGAACAAAACCATACCCAAGCCATTGCCGCCAAAACTTTTATCTTGACAAAAAAGCAATATTTCTATACACTCGCCTGAAACGAAAGGAACACACAATGCGCAAAATCAGCAAATGGAAAAAATTCAGACGCGTCTTTCGGCGCAAACTCTTAAAACCTCTGCTTTATGCTTCAGGCGCCAGCCTTTTGCTGTATCTGGCAATCAGCAACGCCATCATCCAAAAGCGCATTGCCGAGCCGCAAACGCCGCAGTTTGTCATTTCGCGCATCACCGAGCAGTTTGACGAAACCGAATTTATGCACCTGCTCCTGACCATTCAGGAATTGCGCAATTTGCCCGAAGAGGGACGCGAGCTCATCAAATTTGTAAACCAGCCGTTCCCCTCGCCCTGCCCGCGCCTTTTGGAACATCGCTTAAACCAGATGAACTGGGCACCGCAGGCGTTTCTTATCCGCGTTAAAAAGATGTTTAAGATGTATGACATATACGACCGCATCACGCGTCTGGACGAAACCGTCGCCTTTTTATCCGATGAGATAAAAAATGACCGTCTGCCTTATGAAATGGAAACGCAAATACAGGTTTTACGGCAAGAGCGGGAAAATATTTTCACCACGGAAATAACCCCCGAAGAATATGCATTTATGCAAAAATACGGCGGCATCGTCATTCGCCTGCGCCAACAATAGCCGCGTTATCTGCCGTCCCCATGCTGCGCCAAGGTAAGTTTGGTGGGAATAGGCGCAAGCTGCAACTTCAGCGGCGCAACGTCACCTAATTCGGCAACTTGGGCTTGCAACGCCGAGCGGCGCGACAGCTCCAGACGGTAATTGTCTTGTGCCACTTTGATACTATCGTTTCCAAGCTCAATAGTTTTGCGTTCGCCCATAGACGTCCCCTTGCGGTTACGCAGCTTATCCACCTGTTCCATAAGCTCTGCCGGCGAGTTCACGTCCACCTTTTTCAGCTTGTTGGCATTGCCAAAGGCAAATGTCGAATGCAAAGCCGCCAGCTGCACCGGCAAAGGCATCTTATCAATATTCGGCACCACCTTTTTGGTCACATTGTACGCATAATGAAAATCTTGTTTAAAGACCTGCTTCAAACCGGCATCATTCAGCTTGCCCGTCATCGGAACCAACACTCTGTTTGGGCAGCCGCCGCTGGTTTTGAACTTGTTATTCCGCAACGCCTGCTCGATTTGCGAAAACTGTATTTTTTTCTGCGCATCATTCAAGGGCTTTCCGTTTGCGCCCATCAGAGGCATCCGCACATACATATCGCGATAAGCCCGCAGCTGCTGCGGATTGCCCAATGCCTCTCTTGATAAAACCAAATGCCCGTTACCGATGGTCGGCAGCCCTTTAGAATCAAGATACAAATTCGGAACAAGCCCCTCCCCTTTGCCGAAGTCTTCAAAAGCTTTTTCCGCCAATTCATCATAGTCGGCAGCCGGCTTGTCTTCCGGACGGCAATATTTGGCATAATCATCAATGGTCATACGGGTAATATCAATTTTTTCAGGGTCAACCGTTTTTTCCGCGCTCTCGCGGTTACGGTTCATCTCGTCGTTAAAATGGCTGTTAAACTGTTCTTGGCGCTCTCTTATTTCTTTTTGTTCGGGGGTTTCCTCGGGTTTGGGGTTAGCCGCGCGATAAGCAGCGATTTCGGTTTCCATCGTCTGCGCATTTTTTCCGAGAGCCTTGGCTAAATCTTCCGCCGGAATATGGTGTTTAATAAAATAAGCTGCGGCTTCTTTAGAGTTTTTTACCTGTCCGCCCGCCTGTTTTGCAGCAACAACGGGTTTCATCATAACCGCGCACATCACATCATAAGCATACGGTCCGTATTTTTCCGTTAATGCCGCACTCGTGTCTTTAGGGTCCAAACCTAATTTTAAAGCCCAGGTTTCAACTCGTGCAATTTTGGCATCATCGGAAAGCTGCTTTTTCAGATTTTTCCTCATAACACATCTCCATAAATAATACCTATATCGCTAAAAAATATTGTACCTTTTTTTTGAGCGTAAGTCAATATTTTTTATGCCGGAAAAATCAATATGTTAAGCATTTTCAAAACCGCTCAAAAAAAAGGTACGTTTTTTTGCAGCAAGCGCCGCCGGAAAAAAGTTTTGAAAATTTTCAAAAAAGTTCTTGACGTTTGCAAAATTGTTGATTATGTTCTGCACTGTTACGGAGACGTGGCAGAGCTGGTTTAATGCACCTGACTTGAAATCAGACGAGGGCGCAAGTCCTCCCGGGGTTCGAATCCCTGCGTCTCCGCCAGTTACAAAAAGACACCCTTTACGGGTGTTTTTTTGTAACTGATGTAAAAGCGGGTTTGAACCCCGGGAAAGGGGTTCGACTACCAGCGAAAGGCGGGCGAGAGAACGCCGGTCGGCAAAGCCGATAAGCGCCCGTGCGACCGAATGAAATGAGGTCAATCCCTGCGTCCATCCCTCCTCTAAAAAACACCAACAAAGCCATAACCCCTCCCCTTCCCTCGGAGGGCTCGCAGAGCAAAAAGAACGCGGGGCGTTATTTTTGCCGAGAGCAATAGCAGTGCTTGGTGAGCGACTTGGCGGAAACGCCAACAAAGCGAACCCTAGCACTGGCTTGACCGTAGCGAAGTTGGCAAGCGATAGCGAGCCTTACGAAGCAAGAGGGGTAAGGGGGATGGGGACAACAAACACATCCTTCCCCCCTCCTTATCCCCAACCCGCAGCCTTTTACTTGCAATAAATAATTATTGTCGTATTCTTGCAAAAGTTCGGATAAATAATATATAGGTCAAATTATGGAAAAAATAGAGGACATAAACAAAGAAGAATCATTAGGCGAAACCATCAAAACCGTTATTTACGCCATTGCCATCGCCGTTTTAATCCGCACATTCTGGTTCGAGCCGTTCAAAATTCCCTCGGGCTCGATGTACCCGACGCTGGAAGTCGGCGATTTTCTGTTTGTTTCCAAATACACTTACGGCTATTCCAAACACTCGTTTCCGTTCAGTTTTCCGACTTTCAGCGGCAGAATCTGGCAAGATTTGCCCGAGCGCGGCGACGTTGTCGTTTTTAAATTCCCCAAAGATAACCGCACCGACTACATCAAGCGCATCATCGGGCTTCCCGGCGACACCGTACAAGTCAAAGGCGGACGTTTATACATCAACGGCAAGATGATGGAACGGGAAAACCCGAAGCCGTACATCATCAGCGAATACACCATTTTGCCTAAAAGGTTCACCCGATACACCGAAACCCTGCCCGAAGGACAAACCCACCCGATACTAGAACACAGCGACGAAGATTTTATGGTTGATAATACGCCGTTGTTTAAAGTTCCGGCGGAACATTACTTTATGATGGGCGACAACCGTGATAATTCGAATGATTCGCGTCAGGATGTGGGAATGGTTCCCTTGGAAAACATTGAGGGCAAAGCGCGCTTTTTGTTCTATTCGCATGACGACACGATACGCTGGTATAACCCGATAAGCTGGTTAACATCGGTCCGCTGGAGAAGAATGTTTCAAAAAATTAAATAATTTTTCGCCAAAAAGTATTGACAAAACAAAAAAGCTTTGCTAAACATCGGTTTGAGTTTAATATATTTATGTCAAAAAATTATGGAAACAACAATCCCAACCATGAATTTCTGGCACGCCATCCTCACTTTTTTTATCATAACAGGCTGTGTGATTGCCGGATTTATCCTGAAAAAAGTTGAAAAAAAGCAGCCTCGCGCCGCAATAGAAGCCGCCGTGCACCGCAATTTCGATTTTTTTCAATATTGAGAATTTACTCATTATCAATAAAAAAAGCTCCCGCCTCCGCCGGAGCTTTTTTTTATATTTTAATTTTACAAGTCATTGCGAGGACTTTCCCTTTTCTCTAGTCATTGCGAGGCGCCCCCGTCGCCGTGGCAATCTCAACCAACAAGAGCATCCATAACCTCCCCATCCCCTTCCTCCGCGGGAAGGGGAAACCCTTGCGGCACACATCTCCTCCCCCCAGCGCGGGGGAGGTAAGGGAGAGGGGGACAACAAATAATCTCCCGCTCTCCAAAGATTGCTTCGTCACTTCGTTTCTCGCAATGACTCGCGTTTAAATAGTCATTGCGAGGCTCTTTTTTTCGTGAGTCATTGCAAGTTTTTTTGTGAGTCATTGCGAGGCTCTTTTTTTTCGTGAGTCATTGCGAGGCAGCTTGCTGCCGTGGCAATCTCTCCCCACAAGCGTACATCCTCTCCCCGCCGCAGCCAAAATCGTTGCAGGTGGCGCTGCCACCCCTCATTCGTCGCTGCTATCGTCCGTAAACAGGTCAATCAGCCCGCGCTTATACATCCACAGGTTGATAGCACCCAAAATAATGCTGATAGAGCCAAACACATACAGCACATAATACCAGTTCAGCTCACCCACGCGCATCAGCGTATCGCCGGCATAAATTTTGATAAAGAAAATCGCGACTGCGGTAATGATAAACGCCAAAATATATGCAATCGTCCAAATCCTTTTCTGCGTCCGCTTGGGCAGCATAAATGCGGTCAAAAAATAAACAAAAATCAACGCGATGAACAAATATGTTTCCATAAAAACCTCCTAAAATATTTTTTAGAAGATATAACCCTCCCTCTCCCCATTTAAACCCCCGAAAAGGAAAAAAACACCCCTGCCCCACTCTCTAAATCTCTCCTCACTTTTTTATCCCAACAAGTTGGGCGTCATCCCTCGAATCGTTGCAGGTGGCGCTGCCACTCAAGGGATCTCAACCAACAAGAGCATCCATAACCTCCCCATCCCCTATCCCCTTCCTCCGCGGGAAGGGGAAACCCTTGCGGCACACACCTCCTCCCCCAGCGCGGAGAATGTAAGGGAGAGGGGGACAACAAACACACCTCCTCCCCAAAAAAATAAAGGGCGCTCACAGCGCCCCCCGCAATAAAGGCGGAAAATTTAAGATGAATGGAAGTCAATGTCCGGTGGTAAAAATCCTAATGTACATAAAAGTACATGGATTTTTGCCAATCCGGCTTCCATTGACAATCAGGCACTCAAATTTTCCCCTTTATCTTGCAAAATAGTCGCGAAGATATTGCGCCAGCTCACTCGTCGGCACACGCACCTGTTCCATCGTGTCGCGGTCGCGCAGGGTCACGCTCTCGGGGCTCTGCTCCAGCGTTTCAAAGTCAACCGTCAAACACAGCGGCGTACCAATCTCATCGTGGCGGCGGTAAGCCTTACCGATGTTGCCGGTGTTTTCAAGCGCCACACGCCCGATGCCGAGTTTCATCAAATTCTTTTTCAACTCATGGCATTTTGCCATAATCTCGGGGCTGTTTTTCTTTAAGGGCACAATCGCCACTTTCATCGGTGCTAAATGCTTTTTGAGTTTAAGCACAATACGCGAATTACCGTTGCCGAGGTCTTCCTCGGTGTAAGCCTCGGTCAAAATCGCCAAAACCGCACGGTCAACACCCATCGACGGCTCAATCACAAACGGAATAATCCATTTATTGTTTTCTTCATCGCGCACACAAAGTTTGGTTGTCGATTCCGGATTTT
Source organism: uncultured Alphaproteobacteria bacterium (assembly GCA_910576955.1). Classification (GTDB taxonomy): domain Bacteria; phylum Pseudomonadota; class Alphaproteobacteria; order RF32; family CAG-239; genus CAG-267. The sequence continues at coordinate 15,243 of CAJTJB010000013.1, forward strand.
CATGGCAATGCGCCTCAAGGTTAAATTCCTCTTGCCCTTTGGTGTGGTTGCCGAGGTCATAGTCGCGGCGGTTGGCAATACCCTCAAGCTCTTCCACGCCGTGCGGAAAAGCATATTCAATATCCGAACAAGCTTTGGCATAATGCGCGAGCTCGTCTGGCTTTTGGTCATAAACGCGAAATCTGTCACGCGGAAGCCCCTGTTCCACCCACCAGTTAATGCGGTTTTGCTTCCATTCCTCGTGCCATTTTTCGTCTTCGCCGGGCTTTACAAAAAACTCGAGTTCCGCCTGCTCAAACTCACGCACGCGGAAAATAAAGTTCTTCGGCGTGATTTCATTGCGGAAAGATTTGCCGATTTGCGCAATACCAAACGGCAATTTGCGCGAGGTTGAGTCAACCACGTTTTTAAATTGCGTAAAAATCGCCTGCGCGGTTTCCGGACGCAAATAAGCAATGTTGTTTTCGTCCACCACCGGACCGACAGTCGTTTTAAACATCAGGTTAAACGGGCGCGGCTCGGTCAGCTCCGTAGAGCCGCAGTTCGGGCATTTGCCGTCGGTTAAATGGTCGGCACGAAAACGCCCTTTACACTTTTTGCAATCCACCATCGGGTCGGAAAATGTGTCTTCGTGCCCCGAATAATGCAAAACTTTGCGATTCGTTAAAATAGCAGCGTCCAGCCCCTCCACATCATCGCGTTCATAAACCATCGCGCGCCACCATGCGGCTTTGATGTTGTTTTTAAGCTCCACACCGAGCGGACCATAGTCATAAAGCCCCTGCAATCCGCCGTAAATATCTGAATTTTGGAAAATAAACCCTCTTCTTTTGCAAAGTGAAACCAACTGTTCCATCTGTGTCGCTGCCATTTTTTTACCTCAATAAACTAAAAGTTAATCAAAAACTAACCATTTTCTTATAACATAATCCCCTGAAATGCAAGGAGATATTTAAAGTGATAATGAAAAAAATCGGTTTTATCCTCAAAAAAATCATAACAGCGGTAAAACTCCTGCTGATAATCATTCCCGCCCTTTTGATAATAGATAAAATCAACGGCGGCAAATACCTCTACCCACATATTGCCAAAATCATCAAGCCGGTTCAGTCCCCTGCCGCCTCCGAACCGCTGGAAACCTCATTGGATAAAGACCTTTCCCCATCGCTTGAGGCAACCGAAGCCCCCGCCGTAAACACCGCCACCGGTAGCGATATATACGTCGGTTCATTGCCAAACCCGAACATCGCACAACCCGCAGGCAGATTTTATACCGCCGAATTTTGGAAAAACGCAACTGTAGATGATGTTATTACCGAACTGCAAAACGGCGCAGATGTCAACGCCCGCAACCAAAACGGACAAACCGTCCTGATGTATGCCGCCGGCATTGTCACCAATCCGCAAATCATAGAAACGCTTTATATGTACGGAGCAAGCATCTCCTCCCGCGATAGTGCCGGACGCACGGCACTGATGTTTGCCGCCGCCCTAAACCCTAATCCCGATATCATCCACAAACTGATAAGCTATGGCGCAAACATTCACGACAAAAACCCAAAGGGCTGGACACCGCTGCACTATGCCGCAACCCGTTCTTCGGGAATTCCCGTTCTTAATGCCCTCTTGCAACACAGCGCAGACATCAATACCCCGATTATCCCCGAAGATAAACCATGGCAACACGCAAGCCTTGATAATCAATTCCTCGAAATATCAAAAATCGGGCTGAAAAGTGCCGAACGTTTTATCACTAATCTTTATTTGTCGCTCGGCTCGGAAACAGAGGTCAGCTATAGCGAATTATTAAACAAACAACTGGATGAAATGGCGGCGGAAATACATTCTCCGGAAGCAGGACTTACCCCGTTGATGGTTGCCGCGCAAAACAGTACGCCAAACGTTGTTTCTTATTTAATGAGCCAAGGCGCAAACCTCCGCCAACGGGATAACAAAGGCAAAACCGCCGTTGACTATGCCAAAGAAAATCCGCGCCTTTATAAAACTGACGTGTATTGGCAAATGAATGATAAACTTTATAATTGAATTAACCAAAAACTAAACTTTTAGAGATTATATACAAAATGGAATATTATACGAAGAGGAAAAGATGAAAAACACCGTTGTTGCGCTTGTTTATGACTTTGATGAAACCCTGTCTACAACCTATATGCAGGATTATGTGTTAATTCCCGAGCTCGGGATGACGCCGAAAACCTTTTGGAAAAAAGCGAACCAATGGTCGATCGATAACTGTGCCGACCAAATCACCGGCAGTATGTATTATTTTATGAAAACCGCGCGTGAAAAAGGCATTAAGCTGACGCGTGAAAACTTCAGCTATTGCGGCACACTCGTCAAATATTACAAAGGCGTGGAAGAGTGGTTTGAGCGCATAAACGCCTATGGCAAAGAACACGGCTTAAAAATCGAACATTACGTCATCTCTTCGGGCTATGAAGAAATTTTAGCCGGCACCTCGATTGCCAAATATTTAACCGGCGCATATGGCTGCGCGTTTGCATTCGGGGAAGACGGCACGCCGGTCTGGCCCGCCCGCGTAGTCAACTACTCGACCAAAGTTCCGTATTTATCTAAAATAAACAAGGGCTTGGGCAAGCTAGATGATAAACTGGTTAATGAATATATGGAAGACGGCAAGCGCCGCATTCCGTTCCCGCGGATTATCTATTTCGGCGACGGAATGACCGACATTCCCTCAATGAAACTGGTCAAATCCCGCGGCGGCAATGCGATTGCGGTTTATAAGCCGAAAAGCAACCATAAGGAAAAAGCGATAAAGCTTTTAAAAGACAACCGCGTAAACTTCGCGCTGCCGGCAGATTATTCCGAGGGCACGGCAATCGACACTGTGGTAAAAACCATCTTAAACAAAATCGCCACCGAACGCGACCTTGACGAGTTAAAGAAAAAAGAAGACCTGAAAAAATCCCAAAAATAAGAGTACCTGCCCCCACCACAAACATACTCTCTTTTATCGTCCCTCCCCCTTGAGGGGGGAGGATGGGTGGGGGTGACACCAACTCATCCTTATCCCTCCCCCTCTTTATTTATCCCAACAAGTTGGGCGTCATCCCTCGGCTTGCATCGCCCTTTTTAACGTCATCCCTCTCGGGCTGCCAGCTTTGCAGCCCGAGTCAAGGGATCTCCCTCTCCAAGCCCCCATCTTGACACCCGCCCCGAAACCTGCTATACTATCCCCAAACAACAAACCATCCTTTTACCTCCTCCCCCCTTGGCGGGGGAGGTAAGGGAGAGGGGGACAACAAATCATCCTTATCTCTCCCCTTCCCTTTGGGAGCTCGCAGAGCAAAAAGAACGCGGG
>CAJTJB010000014.1 GCA_910576955.1 uncultured Alphaproteobacteria bacterium
ATAAAGTGACATCAACCGGCTCGTATACCTGCCCGAGTAGTCATCCGCATGTAAACGGTTGTCCGAGTGGATACCACTCTACTGGTTCTACAGCTAGAAAATGCTCGGTAGACGATTCCCGCACCAGCGGCACTTGCCACAGCTGCGAACCTGATTGCTACTTTGATGCGCTCGACTCCGATGAGTCCTTAAGCTCCAGCTTAAGCTGCTCAACCTGCACCGAAGAACGCAAATCCTACACTCAATCTCAAAAGGGCGGTAGCGCATGCACAGGAAGTAGAACTGTTTACTATTGCCGCTCTACAGGCAAAGAAACCGACTCCAACGGTGGCTGTTGCGCAGCTTCCTCTAAAGGCTGCGATGGTATCTGCAACTCCGGTAAAATTTATGACTGTGCCGGTAATTGTGGAGGCTCTGCGTACTACACCTGCGGAACATACACCGATTCGTATTCTTCAACCGATTGCTACAATTATAGCTCTCAAAAAGAATATTGTTCAGGAAAGACATCCGTAAAAGGCAGTTCAACGTGCTACAAAAAGGGCAGCTCTAAATGTACCGGCTCGCAAATCTGCTCCAGTGGCTCTTGCACCTGCCCGACTGCCGTAACTTGTGCTAACGGCTGTGATGAATATTATGGCGATCCATGCTCTTCTGTCTGCAAAAAATGTAAAGCTTACTATTCTTTACAGGTAGACTTTACAGCAAGTGCAGGTAGTGGATTAACGCTAGGTTCTACGTCGACGATAAGCTTTACATTTAACGGAAAAACCAAAAACAAAACCGCCAATAGAGGTAATGTTACGTTTGAGAACCTTTCTGCTGGAACATATACGCTCACAGGGTCTGCCACCATAACTGTTAAAAGAGGACAAGAACGATTTGTATGTCAGCCTTCTACAGACAGCGTCTTATCAATCAGCCAATCTGTCACTATTCCCGAGACCGTAAGAACATCTGCAAACTTCTATTGCCATTCGGCATCCGGCGGTTCAAGTTCATCAGATTGTAAGGCAACCGGTGAGTATGCCGGTTGGTTAGAGTGCGGTACTAAAATATGCCCGCCGCGTTCTAGCTGTGGTGCTTCTGACTGTATTGAGTGTGCAATCAGGTAAAATTCAATATGGTGCGGGGTTTACAATAGCCACCTGGCGGACGACGGATGTAGGTTCTGTAGGTAATTGTAAAGATAAAGGACACTGTCGGTTTTAGCCGATATGTGTCCTTGAATATAAAGCAATCATCAGCGGATAACTTCAGCTGGCAAATTAAAAATGTGGCGTAACTTTTACCGCTCTGTCAGCCAATCTAGCACATTCAGTTGCCTGATGCCATTATGTGAAACTTCGGGATCATTATCTAAAGTCAATAAAAACTTCGGGTTGTATGTCTTGTAATAATTACCCAAGCACACGGCAAGGATGTGGACAGCAGGGCGCTAATCAAAGCGATACTTGGAGAAGATGCTGTATTGAGTGCACAAAATAAATCAATAATTTCCTAAAAAGAGGCATGTGTCTCTTTTTAGGAAATGCGCCATTCGTTAGGGATTATTGCCATCATATATAAATGTTTTATGCCCATAACCAGCATTTAATTTCAGGATGACATAATATATTATATCATTATCAGGGTAATTTTCACAAAAAGCCTAAAATTTCGAATAGATTTTTAGATTTTACATAACCGGTTATATGGAGAGGTATTTATTGATTGAAAGTGCTCGCCCCTGTTTTGTGCTCAAGGAATGGCTGAAAAAGAAAGAAAGCGCTTGGGGGGATAAAAAAGCGCAACCAATTGAAGAATCCATAAATGAGGGTATTTCCAATATGAAAAGGGAGCTTTCGCTCCCTTTCCTTTTTCCGTCAAGCTTATCTGCTGCGGAACACATATTTTCGTATGTGAGAGTTATAAGGGAATAGAAATGAGTACCCTCAAGCCTCCTAATTCGCTATCGGTTAACTCAATTTTTCCGCCGTGAGAAGTTATAATATCACGGGCAATAGATAATCCCAAACCAACACCGCCGGTTTCTTTATTGCGGGATTCATCGAGCCGGTAAAAAGCTTTAAATACTTCTTCGCGTTTTTCAGGCGGAATTCCCGGTCCATCGTCATCAACCGTTATCTCAAGCTTGTTATTATTGCTTTCCAGTGCAACAGCAATCGTTTTACCATAATTAAACGCATTGGAGATAATGTTTGTAACCGCACGTTTCAAAGCCTGTTCACGCCCTTGAATAGCACTGACTTGGTCATTGGTAGAATAGCGTATCATTGCTTTTGTGTTGCGGAATTTGTTGATGATGCTCAAAATAAGCTCGTTCATATCCACAAAAGTATTTTTCTCGCCGCCCTCGCCGGATACAAACGCTAAATAGCCATCCAGCATTTTTTCCATCTCGCCGATGTCTTCCACAAATTCCTTATTATCGGGCGAATCTGGCAACATTGCGAGCTGCAGGCGCATACGCGTCAACGGCGTGCGCAAGTCATGCGATACGCCCGCCAACATTTGCGTCCGTTCGGAAATTTGCTTTTGAATACGCTCTTTCATTTTAATAAAAGCAATACCGGCTTTTCTGACTTCAGAAGAACCGTAAGGCTTGAACGGCGTATTGATGCCTTTACCGAAATCTTCGGCAACCTGTGCTAATGTGGCGATTGACCGTACTTGAATGCGCAAAAACAGCGTTGCAACCAAAAACAGCAGTAAGGAAGTGCTGACCATCCACGCAACAAAACCGAAAATAGAAGAGCTGAAAATCTTTTTGGTTGATGTCTTAAAACGGTATAAACCACTTTGCATTTCAACCAAAACCACAACATCATCCCGCCCGTTCATTAAATAAACACTAGTTATTGCCTGCGGGAATTTTTTATGCAGTGATTCCTCTAAAAAACCGGTAACAATTTTGTATTCTTTGCCATAATGCGTGTTTGTTTTGACGGCTAATTGCTCATCGCCTGTAATCAGCTCAAACTCCATATTATATTCATTTTCGTACACCTGCTGTATTTCCGGCAATAATGACGGGTTTTTGCCGGTCATCTCAATTGCAACGGCAATATTGTTGGACAAGTTATCAGACAAACGTTTGCCGACTTTTTCCCAGTTGCCGTTAAAAAAGGCATAAACAGAAACGACCTGCACCAAAATCAATGGTACGAAAATTAACAACATCGTACGGAAAAACAATGTATTCGGCAACATCTTAAGCTTGAGATATTGTAAAATCTTTTCCATTTTTCCGGGGAATTTAATATGCATTTTACTCTCCTTTATTCAGAAATTAACATATACCCTTTGCCGCGTACTGTTTGCAAATAACGCGGATTTTTAGTATCTGTTTCTATTTTTTTGCGTAAGCGGGTTATCTGGACATCAACTGTCCGCAAATTATCGCCAACGCCCAAAATTTCCGCCAGTTCTTCACGCGTATGAACATCGCCGACTTTGCGTCCGAACAATGTTAATAAGGTGCGCTCAACCGGCGTGATATGGATAACTTCGCCACTGTTATCCCTTAATTCGCCTTTATCCAAATCATACGAAATTCCGTGAAACAGCAATTTTGAGGATTGCTCTTTTGCCTGAATGGTACGGCGCAGAATATTATTGATACGCAAAACCAGCTCTTTAGGTTCAAAAGGTTTCGGAACATAATCGTCCGCCCCTGTTTCAAGCCCGTTAATCCGGTCTTCTGCCTCACCCATTGCCGTCAGCAAAATAACCGGCGTGGAATTGTCTTTGGCCCTTAACTGACGCAAAAATTCCGTTCCGGTCACTTTGGGCATCATAATATCGACAATTAAAATATCAAATTTATAGATGGATAAAAAATCTTCAGCTTCAAAAGCATCTTTTGCCGCGGAAACCAAAAAACCTTGTTCCCGCAAATATCGCTGAAGAAGGCTTCTCAAACGCGTGTCGTCGTCCACAACCAAAATATGCTTTTGAGCCTCTTGCATGGTAAGAAACCTTTATTTATTCTTTTTTGCAGCAGTTTTCTTTGCCTGTTGAGTTTGATTTTCTGCTCTGATATACTCTAAAGTTTTTTCAAAATATTGATATCCGGTAATAAATGTTAAAACACCGGCAACCCAAAGCAAAATCTCGCCCAATGTTCCCCAAAACAGCCAGCCTTTGAAGAAAATCATGGCAAGAGCAGTCATCTGGAAACCAGTTTTCCATTTTGCCAAACGCGTTACGGGCAGACCGACATTAACTTCGCGCAAAAACTCACGCAACCCCGAAACCAACAACTCGCGGCATAAAATCACAAAAACAGGAATAAAGGTAATCGGTTCAACCATATGTTTAGCCAAAATTACCACCAACGCCGCAGCGACTAAAAGCTTATCAGCAATCGGGTCTAACAAGCGCCCGAATGCGGAAACTTCGCCGCGCGCGCGCGCCAGTTTGCCGTCATAATAGTCGGTTATCGAAGCGGCAATAAACAATATGCCGGCAAAATAAGTATAAAAACAGCAATCAAAGTAAACCGACATAAAAACAAGCGGAATGACAGCGATTCTTGAAATAGTCAGCAAGTTCGGCAAATTATACACGATACTTTCCTTTCCAATAACTTGAGTTCAATTTGCCTTTGATTATAATGCGTTTTTTTATTTATGGAAGAAATTATAAATGTTTTCAGCCGTTTTTTTATTAATACCCGGAACTTTGGCTATGTCTTCAACGGAAGCGTCTTTAATAATCTCTACTGAACCGAAATGGTTTAAGAGGTCGCGTTTTCGTTTTGCGCCGATACCCTCAATATCATCCAGCCCTGATTTGCTCATTGATTTTGCCCGCTTTTTACGGTGTGTCCCGATAGCAAAACGGTGTGCCTCATCTCGGAGATTTTGCAGATAAAATGCGATTGCCGAACGATATGGCAGGGCAAAACTTTCTTTTCCGACTTGATGATAAAACTCTTTGCCAGCGTTGCGGTCAACTCCTTTAGAGATGGCAATAATGCTAATTCCGCTTAAGTCATACTCTTTTAAACTCTCATGCACGGCATGGAGCTGCCCCAGCCCGCCGTCAAGCAAAATCACATCCGGCTTATTTTCCGGTGTCATACGGTCAAAACGGCGTTTCAGCACCTCTTTCATCATGGCAAAATCGTCGTTGGTAATTGTGGGGTCTTTGATATTAAATGTTCGGTACGACTTTTTATCAAACCCCTCGGGCGTTGCCACCACCATCGCGCCGACGGCATAAGTTCCCTGATTATGCGAGTTGTCATAAATTTCAATTCGTTCCGGCAGCCGCGGCAGGTCAAAATAGGTTTTCATTTCTTCCAGATTGGCAAGAATGCTCTTATTTTCCGCCAAACGCCGTTCTATGGCCGCAAGAGCGTTTTTCTTGGCATTTTCCGTGAGCTTAAATTTATTTCCTTTTGAAAATGTTTCTATTTTAACCGCGAGCGCATCTTCTAAAAACTCTTTATTTTCCAGAGGTTCCGACAAATATATTTCTTTGGGCGTGAGGTGGTTTGTGTAAAACGTGCTTAAAAAGGCTTCCAAAACTTCCGCCGCCGTTGCTTCTTCGGTTTTTTTGATAAAATATGGCGCATTGCCGCAGTTTTGCCCGCCGCGGATGAAAAAGATTTCAATGCAATACCAATCGTCTTTCTGCGCAATACCGATAATATCGACAGATTTTAAGCCGCCGTATTCGAGATTTGCGTGCGTCTGAATGCTGGTCAGGGCTTTTATGCGCTCCCTGAAAATAATGGCTTGCTCAAAATTTTCCTCCTCGCTTGCTTGCTGCATTTTTTGTGACAGCTCTTCCTGAATGGTCACATTTTTCCCTTCCAGAAAAGCTACGACTTCTTTTACCAGTTGGGCATAGTCTTCTTTGTTGATTTTGCCGACACATGGGGCAGAACAACGTTTTATCTGATACAGCAGGCACGGGCGCTCGCGATTATGAAAAACATTATCTCGACAGCTGCGGAGCATAAATATTTTTTGGATAATATCCATAACGTTATTAACATCCGTTGCGCTGGCATATGGTCCGAAATATTTGCAGCCGTTACCGCGATTGCCCCTGTATTTGCGCAGCGCCGGATAGTCATCTCGCAAATTCAGCATCAAGTGCGGATATGATTTGTCGTCTTTGAGTAATATATTATATTTGGGATGCAGCTTTTTTATCAGTTCATTTTCAACCACCAGAGCGCGGTTTTCGTTTTCAACGATAATAAACTCCATTTTGCGGACTTCCGCCACCATTCGCTGCAATCGGATGGTCAATTGTTCGATGCGCGTATAAGCGACAATGCGTTTTTTTATGTTTTTGGCTTTGCCGACATATAAAACCTCGCCGTTTTCATTAAGCATACGGTAAACCCCCGGCGCCTCCGGAGCAATTTTTACATTTTCTCGCAAAATGCTTAAACCAAGCTTGATATCAAACATATTTAATCCATAAATTTCCAAGTGCTGCCGTTATAAACACATTGATGTTTTTGATATTGCGGTTTTAAGATGAATAACTCGCCGATGCCGCTGTAATCATAATATGTATCCAGCAAATATCGGTTGATTTGGTGGGCAATGACTTTTTTGCCGCGCTCTTCTTCATAAGTGTCCCAATATACGCCGCCGGAGATAAGCTTTGGTTTCAGGGTGCGGATTAGTTCATTCAGATTATCTCGCGGGGCAATTCCCGTCTTCTCGCCCAATATGTCTATCTGCCCTAAAAGAATGGCATAATATCCCGCATCTTTGGCTTTCAGGTTATAAGTGGAATAATACCCGTTTATCGCATAGTCACAAGGGGTAAGCAGGTCGAAAGCCATATCATGCCCGTTTGTGTTATAATAATTCACTATTTCTTTTTTGTATGTGACCATATAATTGTAACCTAACATAAACAACAGATAAACCACACCCAACACAGCGCCTGCCGGCTTTAACTTTTGGCATTTATCCCATAATATAACAGTCAGCACAATTCCGGTCATCAGCCAGAAAATGACATAATGCAAAAAGGCCGAAAAATAAAATATCCGTAAAAAGGTTTCTTCAATAAACATCAGGCTGAAGATGACCTCAATATAATTGCCGCGATATAAAAAGTAAATAGAGGCAATTCCCCCTAAAGGTATGAATATATAAAAATCTATATATTCAAAAGGCGGAAAAATAATACGGTGCTTTCCGAAAATATCCGGTATATAAGAATTAAACAAATAATTTGAACGCCAATAAACATCCAGTGCCTCATGGTGGTATAAATAGCCGATAAACAGGCATAATAAGAGTAGCGGCAAAATCAGGGCATATGCACAATCTTTTAGTTTTATTTTGCCGCAACACAGCCAATAGGCAGCCGCGCCGCCCGGTATGACCATATTAAGCAAAACTTTCTGTGTAAACATAAAGCTCAAAAAGAAACAGAAGAAACTTATAACCAAAGCCCTTAAGGCATTTTCCTTAATATATACAAACAGATAATAAAGCCCCATAAAGAACAACAAATACATAAAAGTATCCGGTCTGTAATCTGTTGACCATAAGAGCGAGTATGAGGAAACGGTGGCTGCTGCCACAAATAAAGAGGCAATTTTTCCGGAACCGCTTAATTCGGCAATTTTGCCCAAATAATATGCAATCAGGCACAAGACAATCACGCCGACAACATTAAAAACCGCAAAAATATTATGGTTGTCAATTAAATCGGCAACAAACGGCGCAGATAAATACCATGTCAGAGGGTTATGGTGTTGAAAAAAATCTTTATAAGGAATGTACCCCTGCCAAATGAGCCAAGACGTATGCAAATGCTCGACATTATCTCCGTTTGCTTTGAGGATAATGCCGTAAATATAAGCGCCGCTTAATGCCATTGCGGTCATAAAAATCCATAAAAATGCATTTAAATATTTAGTTTGCATAGGTCCATTCCTTTGTTAATGCATTAAAGCGGCAATTTTTTCCCTGATATTCATATTTCAATATATAAAAATCCGGAAAAGGCGTCGGCAGATAATATTGTTCAATCACTGCCGGTTCAACCGCCTGCCAAAAAACATTTTGATTACGGTGTTGATAATAACTGTTCCAATATATTCCGCCAAACAAAAATTTAGGCTTATATCTGATAACCAGCTCGGTAAGGTTCGGTTTGGGCTTTATCCCTAATTCATCGCCGACAACATCAATATGCCCAAGCATTGACCAATAATAATGCATATCTTTAGACATTATCGCCTGATTGCCGAAATAGCTGCTTAATACATAATCGCACGGCGTGATGTTTTGAGATATATAGGTTGCAAATGTCCGGTCCTGCCCGCGTCCTGTTAAATATGCCGGTACAGATATAACCGCATAATAAACACACGCACCCAAGGCAATATATATGGACAGATAACACTTTTGCATCATTTTCTCGAGTAAGGAACTGTTTAAGCAAGCCATATAAATCATTAACGGCAACATATAATACGGCGAAATGGCAAAGTAAAAACAACGCAGCGGCAATTCAATTGCAAATAAAATCGCGATAATTTTAAAATATTTATCGGCAGATTTGAAAAAGCATATAATGCTTATTACTGCCAATACTGCCGAAGGGATTAAACGTTGGTAATCCATAACATCAATTTTACCAAAACCGTAATATTCCTGCATTCGCACATTAAACGGATAGTTAGATTGCCAATAGAGCCCCACTGCGTCATGCAGATATAAGTACGCTATAAAAAGCAGTATTCCGCACACCGGCAGCAACAGGGCATAAAAAACATCCGTTACAGGTGTTTTTTGCTTATAAAAAGTTATAAGGCTTAATATTCCCAAAGCGGCATATATCATTAAAATCTTTTGCGTAAACAAAAAGGCGGCAAAAAAGGCGGCAAATGCGATGCATAGCGACGCCAGTTTTGGCTGTTTCCAATAAGAAAACAAATAATATAGCCCGATAGCGTAAAATAGCGCCATAAAAGTATCCGGATTATAATTGAAACAGTATATGTAGTAATACGGCGGGCATAAAATCAGTAAACTCAACAAAGCCGCCGTTTTCGAAGCTGCAAAAAAGCGAACAGAAATTTTATAAACAACATAAAGCAACGCAATGCCGGCAATAATTCCGACAGTGTGCGCCGCATCTAATAATGCCAGTGCGTTGTCAAAATATCTTATGAAAGGGGCAAAAATGAACCATAAAAGAGGATTATGATGTTGAAAAAAATCCTTATACGGAATTTTCCCGTGCGCAACGAGCCATGTCGAATGGATATGTTCCACATTATCCCCATTGCCCGTTTCAGTAAAAAACACTGTCCACCCCGCAAAACATAAGGTATATGCTAAAAGCAGCCCTATTGCAACTTCTGCAATGCTTTTAAAAATTATAATATCCCCTTTGTTTTCCGGCTTTATCATTTACGCTCCCATACAAATTCATAAAGAGATTAAACGCAAAAAATTAAAAAGTCCACCAAATCAGAGTTTTTTATCCGCACAATAACAAAATGAAGATATCGGGCATCTTGCACATTCCGGACGTTGTGCCTTGCAGATATAACGTCCGAATAAGACCAGCCAATGGTTGGCGTTGATGATATATTCGTCCGGCAAAACTTTTAATAAATCCTCTTCAACCGCCAGAGGCGTTTTCCCGCAACTGAAATCCAGCCGGTGAGAAATGCGCAAAACGTGCGTATCAACGGCAAGTGTCGGCTTTTTAAACCAGACATTTAACACCACATTTGCCGTTTTGCGCCCGACACCCGCCAATTTTTCCAACTCTTCCCGCCGTTCGGGAACTATGCCGTTATATTTCTCCACCAAATCACGGCTTAAGGAGATAATATTTTTAGCTTTATTATTAAACAAGCCAATCGTTCGAATGTAAGAAATCAGCTTTTCCTCACCCAGTTCAAGCATTTTTTGCGGCGTATCGGCAATCTTAAAAAGTTCTTCGGTCGCCTTGTTTACCCCTTTGTCGGTTGTTTGGGCAGAAAGCACAACAGCAACAAGCAGCGTATACGCATTATGAAAATTAAGTTCGCATTGCGGGTTAGGGTTTTCTTTGGCAAAAACCTCCATAATTTTTAATATTTCAGCCTGACTACGCATTATAACCGCCCTCCGTCAGGCTTTTACGCCGCCGGCGCCTGCTGCTTTCGGGGCATCGTTATCCAGCGGCCAACGCGGGCGTGGCTTAAAATCTAACGGGCTGGTATAGCCTTTGCGAAACCGCTCCAACCCCGCCCAAGCTATCATAACGCCGTTATCGGTACAAAAGCGAATAGGCGGCGCAGCAAAAATCAGTCCGTTTTTCTCTGCCAGTACTTGTAATTTTTCCCTTAAATAAGTATTAGACGCCACCCCGCCGGAAACCACCAGATGTTTTCCTTGCGGATATTGCTGTTTAAAATAAGCAATTGCCTTGCCCAGCTTGCGACACAAGCAATCCGTTGCCGTGTATTGGAAACAAGCGCAAATATCTGCCACATCATGCGCCGGAATATCAGCATGAGCAAGTTCTCCATCCGGCGAATAAGTTTCCACAATTTTGCGAACGGCAGTTTTAAGCCCGGAAAAAGACAAGTTGCAGTCCGACGAACCGATTAGCGGACGCGGCAGAGAAAAACGCGTTTCATCGCCGGATGCCGCCATTTTTTCCACAGCCGGACCGCCCGGATATCCGAGTCCGAGCATTTTTGCGACTTTGTCATATGCTTCTCCCGCAGCATCATCAATAGTTGTTCCCAAACGTTCATACTTATCAACATCTTTAACCACCAAAATCTGGCAGTGTCCGCCGGATACAAGCAATAACAAATACGGAAATTCCACATCATTGGTAATACGGGCAGCCAAAGCGTGCCCCTCCAAGTGGTTTACGGCAACAAACGGCTTATTTAATGCGATAGACAAAGCTTTTGCCGTCATCACGCCGACAATCACGCCGCCGATAAGCCCCGGACCGGATGCCGCCGCAACGGCATCAATATCTTGAAGTTTGATATTAGCACGTTGGCAGCACTGCTCTAAAATGCTGTCAATATGTTCCAAATGCGAGCGCGCGGCAATCTCGGGAACAACACCGCCAAAAGCTTTGTGTTCTTCTTGCGAGAGCAACGCCTCTCCTAAAATTTCTTTTTTATCATTTACAATCGCCGCTGCGGTTTCGTCACAACTGCTTTCTATACCTAAAACTATCATATTCGTTTCCAAAAAGATTGAAGTTTATTTTTTTATTTTATAAACTATATTTTACAGAATGCAAACAACTATTACATAAGGAGCCGTAAAAATGTCAGAAAAAGCAGCACAGCCGGCAGCAAAAAAAGGCTTTTCCAAAGTTTTAAAGTGGAGCGCAGCCGTTTTGGGAGTTGCCGTTTTGGAATGTGCGGGCATTGCCGCAGCCGTTAAGATAACCGAATCGCGGAATGTTGACACTGCCAACCAATTTCAAGCCGTATTGCAACACCTGCAAAAACAGGATATGCGACTCGAAGAACTGCAAAAACTGCCCTCTGCCATTTCTGCCAATGCGGAAAAGATTGCCTCCAATACCGGAATGGTGAATTTGCTTGCCGAAGGCTTAAGCGCGCTCAAAGACGAGGTTGGCAACAAAAAGCTGGAAGTGCTTAATTTGCAGATGTCGAAGCTTGACCACCGGATGGAAGCGGTTGAAGAAAGCAAAAGCCAAGAAGCGCTTGTGTTGAGCCTTGCCCTGATGATTAAAGAAAATGTGCTTTATAACCGCAGCTATGAAAAAGAGGCGGATATTTTGGCAGAAATTGCCCAAGGGCAGCCCAAAATCGAATCTGCCGTTCAAGATATAACCTCGCTTAAAGGCAGTACCATATTAAATGACGCACAGTTGATTGAGCAGTATAAGCAAGTTGCGGAGAATTTGAACTTTTCCGTTCCCGCGGAGGAAACCGTCGCAGAAGAGAAAGAAAACCGCGGTGCTGTTGCCAAAAGCATTGAACTGATTAAAGACACCGTTGCCGGAATTAACTTTGATAAGGTTGTGGTGTTAAAAAAAGAAAAGAAAACAGACGAACAGCAGCTTTTAATCAACACCCTGACCGAGCTTGTTACCACGCATAATTTTAATGACACATTGGAGTTTATTGAGCAAAACCGCGCGGCATTCCGTGAAGAGGCTAATCCGCAATTTACGGCTTGGGCAGAGAAAATCAAACAAAAAGTAACCTTTGATAAAGCAATTTCGCAGATTATAGCAGAAGAACTTTCGGCGATTCGCAAAGATTTTGCCGCAAAATCTTTATCTCAAACCCCGTCAGAGGACTAATTGAATGGTTAAATATCTTTTTAAGCTGGCTTGCATTTTGGGACTGGCAGCTGTCCTTTTCAGATTTACAAACACTAACAGCCAGGTTTTTATTCAGATTGCCGGCAGTATATATTCTTTTTCCGTATATGAGATACTGTTTTTCGTGTTTGCCTTTTTTGTGTTGGCAGAGCTTTTTCTGCAAGGCGGCAATGCCCTAAATCAAATGCTTAAAAATGATGTTTTAATATCAAACCATTCCTTTGCCGGCGATAAAGAGAATATTGAAATCATTCAAAACGGCAGCAGTAACAAAATCGTTTTAAGCCGCAATCAGTTTGATGAAGCCGCGATTTTGATTGTTAAGACCATGAGCGCCATCACCTCCGGACTGATGGAAGAGGCGCGCCGCCATCTTGCGTGTTTAAAAGAAATTATCGGTGAAGATGCGATTATAGATGTTTTAATGCTCAAAATTTACAAAGGCGAGAAGAATTTTGACAAGATGGAGCAGCTCTCCCAAAAACTGATGGAAAATGAGGATATTCAGCTGGTGGGAATGAAAGCGGCTCTGGAAGCGCAAATGGAAAAGAAAGAATTTACCGAAGCCTTAAAAACCGTCAATCAGGCGTTTGAAGTCCGACAGGATTTATATTGGGTTATCGGCAGTGCCTTTTTGCTGCGTGCGCAAAATAACGACTGGCTCGGCGCATTAGAAGTTTTAGAGGCGGGCATAGAAAAAGAGATTACCCCGCCGCAAAAAGCCAGCCGCCTGAAAGCCGTTGCATTATTCGAGCTGGCCAAACAAGCTAAAGCGGATAACGACAAAACCAAATATTTCAAATTTATCACTCAAGCGTTGAATGAAAACAATAAGCTTATTCCCGCGGCGCTTGAGCTGGCGGAATATTATGTTAAAAATGACAAGCAAACCCGCAAGGCAGAGAATGTGTTATATCGGATGTGGGTAGAGAATCCGTCATATGAAGTGGCTGAAGCATATCTCAATTTATTTCCGAAAGACAGCAAAGCCGAGAAAATCCAGCGTATGGAAAAATTGGCTCTGGCAAACAGCAAGCGCCAGTCATTAAATAATCTTATCTTGGCAGAGTTGTATATTAAGGCTAAAAAATATGCCAAAGCGAAAACGGAATGCAAAATTTTCTTATTAAAAAATCCGGCAACGCAAAAAATTGCCGATATGTATAAGCAAATGGACGATAAGCCGCACAAACACGGCTCTGCAAAGCCAACCGGCTTGCTGCACAGCATCAAAAAAAGGCTGAACGAAATGGGCAAAGGCGAAAATATGGAAAGCTTTCCCAAAGATTTTCAATGGGTATGCGCCAACTGCGGACACGTAGAAGACCATTGGACGCCCATCTGCCCCGACTGCGGCGAAATCGGACGCAATTATTGGCATCTTTATGTTGATAACGAAACAACAGCAGTTGAGGAAATCTGAAAATAGGCTAACGTTCTCCTATTAAATTAAGATATTTATCAGGAGAGCTGTTATGAACTGTGAAGATATAAAAAACGAATGGACTAAAAAGTATAAAGTTGTTTCAGAACAGCTGGAAAAGTTAAAGGAAATTCCGGCAGCGGCAACAGCTTTTAATGCAAATATCGACGCGATTTTAAAAATCAGCGGCGAACAATTGAAAAAATTGATTGTTGATAATCAGATTTCTGTATCGGAACTGCAAAATATCCAGCTTTCAAGTTTTAAAAAGCCGACAGACGTTTTAATCGGCATTGTAAAATGTTTCAGCCGCGGCATTGCCGAAGAGTGGGTAACCGAAGATATCAACATTTATAACTGGATGGAAAAGAATCTCGGATATGACCGTTTGCAAATGGGCGGACAAGGCGGCATTATTGCCAATGCGCTTGCGCTTTTAGGCGTTAATAAAGTGATTGCGCACACAAACTCTCACCCGCAATTACAAGCCGAACAATTTTTAGATTTGCCAAATCTTTATGGGATAGATAATAACGGCGAATTGCAAAAAGCCGTAGAAATCTCCCGCGAAAAAGATATTCCGCTTATTCACTGGATTATTGAATTTGACAAAGGGGATTCGTTTACGTTGGATGATGTAACATTTAAATGTCCGAAATCAAACAGATTTATTGCCACATACGACCCTCTGAATATGAAATTGGTTATGAATGAGGGCTTTGTTTCTTATATGAACAATAACAAAGTAGATTATTTGTTGATGTCCGGTTTTCATCCGCTGCTATCTCATTTAGGCGGCTTGCAGCTGATTGACAATGCCGTTCCGGTAATTGAAAAATGGAAACAGGCGAATCCGGATTTGATTGTCCATCTTGAAGTTGCTTCCACCCAAGATAAGGCAATTCGTCAGGCAATAATAGAAAAAATTGCACCTTTGGCAGATTCTATCGGGTTAAACGAGCGCGAAACGATTGATTTGCTGGAAATTACCGGACAGGAAGAATTAGCCCGCAAAACAGAAAGAGAAACAAACAGCTGTAATCTATTTAAGGCAATATTGTTCTTGAAAAACAAACTCAATGTTAAGCGTATCCAACTGCATATGTTCGGATTGTATTTAACAATTCAGGATTCGCGTTTTCCGTATACAGCGGAGCAAAACCTGAAAGGGATGATGACCGCCGCGGTTGTTTCTTCCAGCAAAGCGCAACATGGGGAAATTGCCAAATATAAAGACGTATCAAGAACTTTAGGCAAACCGGTTGCCAATCAGGGAGTTACCGAATTGCTGATGTTAGCGTCTTGGTTAGATAAATTTGAGTTGTTAACAAAGGGGCTTTGCGAATATGAGGGGCTGCAGATTAGCGCTATTCCGACGATTCTGGTAGATAAGCCGAAAACGCTTGTTGGAATGGGAGATACCATTTCATCAGTTTCGCTGCTTGCCGGCAGATAAGCTTTCCATACAAATAAAAACACCTCACATAGAATTGTGAGGTGTTTTTGTATTATCTGCATATCATACATTTGATTATGCAATTACTGCTATTTTTACTAAAAAGTATATTTAAGGTAATTCAATTTTTTAAAGATATCTAACATATGATAGTTTTTAGGGTATAACGTGTAATGGTTATATTAAGAATATGCTAGATGCTTTAAGGTTGTGGAAGCCATTATAATAGCAGGCTGGCAGAATTCAGTAAGGCTCTGCCAACCTGTAAAATTTGTAATTTATTCATTAGTAGCCTCTTACATCGCAAGTGTAACAGGTACAACTTACTTTATCACCATATATTGGACCACAAGAATTCTCATTTGGATATTGAACCTTTTGGCATTCTCCAGTTCCCCAAACTCCGCCAAATCCACCACACTCTGGTTTACCATCAGCGCGTACCGGAATATTTGGATCATAAGTCATAGAGCCGTGCGGTCCGCTTGGACAAGATAGATTTATAAGTACAGCTTCTTTGTATGTACAATTCGGCTTACATTCTGTGCAGATTTTTCCGCCGCACGGAGAGTCTTTTTCTGTCTTGCAGCCGTTGGAGCAGGATTTGCTGGTTGGGCACGGGCTATAATTTGTGCAGGCGTTGGCTACTGTTACAGAACCGGCGCTCGTGCCGTGGCTGGAGCATGAAGAACTTGCGCAGCTCCACTTTTTCTTTTGTGTACCGCTAGTCTTACCGTTGGCATAATAGCCGCTTCCCGGATTATCTGCACAAGATACGCTGCCGTCGTTGACTTTCGAGCAATTACATGAACTCCAATTTGTGCAGGCGTTGGCTACTGTAACAGAACCGGCACTTGTACCGTGGCTGGAGCAAGAGGTGCTTGCACAACTCCATTTCTTACTTTGCGTACCGCTGGTCGTACCATTAGCATAGTAATCGCTCCCTGGTTTTGCCGAGCAAAATACACTGCCATTGTCGACTTTCGAGCAATTACACGAACTCCAATTTGTGCAGGCGTTGCTGGCAGTTTTGGAACTGGTGTTGCCATGCGAGGAGCTGCAGGCTTTACCGCCGTTACAGGTATATTTTGTCGGCTGCGTACCGCTGGTCTTGCCGTTTGCATAGGTGTCGGCAGGTTGCGAAGCGCACTGTACGGAGCCGTCGTTTACCCAACTGCAAGAGCATTGGTTGCATACCTGACAGGTGATTCCGGATGTTGACGTATACGAGCTTGTGCAATTATTGTAGTACGAGCTTTGGTCAAGCGTATATGTATATGTTCTTGTGCCGCTCTTGGTACCGGTGCTGTAGTAATTGCTTGAGCAGGAAGTGTCGCAAGTATCTGAAATTCCTGATACAGAGTGTGTGCAAGTACCGATAGTATCATAGCAGGTGAGGGAAGCGCCATCGGTTGAAACGGTGACTCGTCTGCCATAGTAACCAGAGGAGAGGGAGCTGACATAGCCGTAGTCGGCGCAGGTGACGGATTTGTAGCAGGTCGGAGTGCCGAGAGCGTAGGTTCTGGGGGCGGTTACTTCTACATAGTATGAATCTGCGCCGGTTGCGCGAGTTGAGTATGAAGTTGAAACATTTGTCCATCCGTTTTTACAAGAGCAAGAGATATAGCAAGCCGTGCCGCCGCAAGTTCCGCTCATGGTACTCTCTGAAAAGATCTCCCCGAATGTATACCATTTGCTGCCTACCTTTTTCAAATTTACGGAGGATACATAAGAGTTATTATGCG
>CAJTJB010000015.1 GCA_910576955.1 uncultured Alphaproteobacteria bacterium
ACAGCACCACCAGCTACTACGGCAACACTCCGTGCGTCACCTGCACATATGGTTGTGCATCCGACTATTACGACAGCGAATCAACCTGCACCACCGGCGGCTACACCTGCACACAACACGAGCAACACGGTAAAAAATGTTGGGAACAGACAGGGTCATCGGGCTGTCCGGGCGGCTATACTGCCGGTCTTTTGAATTGTAACGATAAAGCGCATCCGAGCGGATGGACATACAGCTCATCCGGCACATCCGGCGGTCAAGTCTGCGGCAAGTGCGAGGCGTTGAGTTGTAACTCTCCATACACCACTGCGGCACAAACTGAAACCGACTGCGGCTCAACCGGTACAAACGGCTGGACACTCCCAACTGATTCCTCCAGACCATATGCTGGTGACAAAAAATGCACCCAGTGTCAAAAAATAAAGTGTAACGACGGCTCAAGCGTTGATTACGCCTCAACCGACGCTTGCCCGAACCCCTATACTTACCTCAAGCCAACCGGCGTTGACCAAGCTAACTTGAACGGCGACGACAGATGCTACACTTGTAAGTATGGATGTCCATATGTAAGCGAGGCATTTTGCAAGGCCGGCGGAAACACTTGTATACAGATAACTGAAAACGGGTTAACCTGCTGGGTACGCAACAGCTCTTCTTCCACAATGCAGAGCACCGCCACAACCAACAATACCACCTTGTCTTTAACCTCCGACGGCGGCGAAGATGTCTATGGTCTTTCAGGCAGCACAACGCTTGAAAACAGCGTTAACCGCACCACCGGCGAAAAAGGCGTTATCGACATTACGCATAATTCCACCGGAGCAGCCTACGGTATGCGCGGCACAAGCAATAACCGCCTCATCAACCACGAAGGCGCTGCCATCCGCATCAAAAACAATGCTGGCGGCACGGCTTATGGCATGTATGCCGCAGAGGGCGGTACGGCTTATAACCGCGGCGAAATCAAGATTGAAGGCACAAACGGCATTGCCTATGGCATCTACGGCGAGGGGCAAAACTCCATCGACAACAGCGGCACGATTGATGTTTCTGGACGCGATGCTTACGGTATCTACGTTAAAGACGGCAAAGGAACGGATATCTTCAACAGCGGCACGATAAACGTTAATGCCTCCAACGAAGCTCACGGTATCTATGTTGATAAAAACGGCTCAGCCGCCACCATCACAAACAACGGCACAATCTTTATCAACAACGAAGAGAAACCCGGCGACACCGGCATAACCTTAAACGGCGCCAAACTCAAAAACGCCAGTGTGATGCGCTTTGCCCGCGCGGCAAACTTCAACACGCTCGGCGGCGAAGTATACCTCGAAAAAGGCGGCGTCTATGAGGCAGAATCGCTCTCCGGCGATTTGAATGCCGGCACATCCACCGTTTTGGGCGGCAATTCCGACACATATGTTGCCGAATCCGTTCTCAAAACCGAAGATGTATCGGGTTTGAATATCGCCTCCGAATCCGCAATGTTCGAAGCAAAAATCGAGAAGAGCCAATCCGGCAGCGGTTATAACGTTACGCAAGAACGCAAAAACTTTGCCGAATTTGCGCCCAACAGCTCTATTGCCGAATACCTTGAGCAAAACTACAAAGGCGGATTTTTAGAGAATCTATTTGACAAATATAAGCAATATGGCGATTCATCCAAGCTTTCCGCAGCTGCAGCCAAAGACCTCGGCTATGACATTCTGCCGAACTTTGCAGACGAAAACTACACCGTCTTGAAGAGCCTAAACCGCAACATTGCCAATACAATCCTAGAGGCAACGGATGAAGAAAACCGTGTGGTTGCCGGCTATGACAACATCAACTGGGAGAGTGACGGCAAAGGTTTCCTCTCGGGCTCTGATTTGCACGCCAACTCGATGTACACCTTTGGAGATAAGCGGCTTGATAACCAAAACCGCCTCGGCTTGGGCTTAAGCTTTACCAAGCTTTCCTCAAACTATGACACCGGCGGCGACCGCGACTTAAGCATAGTCAGCGTCTTTATGCCCTATATGCATAAGTTTACGGACAAGCTGCGTTTGGCAAGCATTTTAAGCCTCGGCTATGGCTATGGAGAATACGAGCACGGCAGCAATAAAGAATCTGACATCTCGGGTATTTTCTACAGTTTCACCAACGAACTGCGCTATACCATAGATTTGAACGGCTTTGCCGAGCTTGAACCGGCGTTAATGTTAAACGCCATCGGCTATACCGAAGACGACTATGACGAGGGCAACGGCGATACCGCGATTGAAACCAAAAACCGCAGCAATAATTCGCTGGAAGCCGGTTTCGGTCTCTTCCTCAAGAAGTCCGTCCAAACCGAAAAATACGGAAAATTCGGCTTTAAGATTGGCGGCATATACTACCGCGAACTCGGCTCGCCGTATAGAAGCGTTGATGCCCGCCTGAAAAACGGTAACAATATGTGGTACAGGGTAAACGACTATGCCAACCTTTACAGCCACGACCGAGCGATTATTGAGGCAGCGATAGACTACGAATACAAGCAAATCGGCGTCTACCTGAAATACAACCGCCTCATCCAGAAAAATGACCCCGAGTTGTTTGACCTCGGCATTAAATACAACTTCTAACTCCTCCTGCTCCCCCG
The DNA here is from genome assembly GCA_910576955.1 of uncultured Alphaproteobacteria bacterium. Classification (GTDB taxonomy): domain Bacteria; phylum Pseudomonadota; class Alphaproteobacteria; order RF32; family CAG-239; genus CAG-267. Next base: position 2,627 of record CAJTJB010000015.1, read on the forward strand.
TTTCCAAAACGGGGGAGTTTCGTTATTTATCCCCTCCCCCTGCGCGGGGCTCGCAGAGTCAAAAAAGCCCAGTGGGCTCTTTTGACCGAGAGCAATAGCAGTGCTTGGTAAGCGCTTGGCGGAAACGCCAACAAAGCGAACCCTAGCGCTGGCTTGCCCGAAGCGAAGTTAGGGCGCGCAATAAGCGCACCCTTACGAAGCAAGAAAGGTAAGGGAGAGGGGGAAAATATAACTTCCTATTCTTCAACCAGCTTTTCTAGCTCGTCCAGATAATGCGCAATCAAATTCAACCCGCCCTGCCAAAACTCTTTGCTCTCGGGGTTCAGCCCGAACGGTGCGAAAATATCTTCATATTTGCCGATAGCCGTCTGTGAGAGGAGCTTCAGATACTTGTCTTCAAAGTTCTCGACCTTGCCCTCAAGCTTGAGCCAATAAAGCGAATTAACCACACAATCGGCAAACGAATACGCATACACATAAAACGGCAAAAAGAAGAAATGCCCGATTTGCTCCCAGATGTGCGCCGAATGCTCATCCACCACAACCGACGGTCCGAGGCTTGCTCTCATTTCTTCAAGCCAGATTTCATTTAAGCGCTCAACCGTCAACTCGCCCTCTTTGCGCTCGTTATGCGCGCGGGTTTCAAAAAAGTGAAACGCAATCTGCCGGATGGCGGTGTTAATCATATCATTGACTTTCATCGCCAAAAGCGAGATTTTTTCTTCCTTGCTTTTAGCATTGTTCAGCATCGACTGAAATACCAGCATCTCGCCAAACACCGACGCCACTTCTTCGGTTGTCATCCGCGTTGTTTCGTTCAAGAGTCCGTTTTCGCGGCGCAGCTGATGGTGGCAGCCGTGTCCGAGTTCGTGCGCCAAGGTCAACACGTCATTGCGCTTGCCAACAAAGTTCAGCAATAAAAACGGATGCTCGTCCACCAACGGCCCCGAGCAAAAAGCCCCGCCGCGTTTGCCGTCTTTCGGCGCAACGTCAATCCACGGTTTGTCAAAAAATTCCCGTGCCACGTCATAAAGTTTTGGTGAAAATTGATTATACGCGTCCAAAACCGTTTTCACCGCCTCTTCCCAGCTGTATTCCTTATCGTCTTCAAAAGGCAGCGGCGCGTTTCTGTCCCAATACTGGATTTTCTTAACGCCGAGCAATTTGGCTTTGAGCTTATAAAACCGCCAAGCGATGTTTTTGTAGTTATCGCGCACGGTCTGCGCCAGATTTTCCACCGTTTCGTCGCTGACTTCTTCAGCCAGATTGCGCGAAGACACCGGCAGCTTAAAGCCGCGCTTTTCATCCTCAACCGCCTTGTCTTTCATTATCATATTGTAGATAAACGCCACCTGAAAACTGTTTTCGGCAGAAACGCGGTTAATCTCTTTGCCGGATTTTTCGCGCATGGCAGCATCCGGATGAAGACAGAGTTTGCCGATTTCCGCATCATTATATTTTTTGCCCTCCACCTCATAACACAGGCGCGACATAGACTCTTCATAAAGCCGCACCCACGCCGAACCCGAGGTGACGTCTTTTTCCAAAAGTGTCTGCTCCACTTCTTCGGAAAGCTCGTAAGGCTTATATTTGCGCAGCCTTTTAAGATACGGCTTATAAAACGCAATCCGCTCGTCTGCCAAAAGTTTTTTCTCCTGCGCTGCCGAAAGACGGTTATATTCCAGCCCGAAAAACACCAAGTTCGTTCCCGCTGCGCTTAACGCTTCACTAACGCGCTGATATAACGCCGACGCCTTTGCATCAGTCAGCCGCGTTGTGGAGTTAAGGCTCGCAAACCCGCCTAATTTGGAGGCGATTCTATCAAGCTCTTCAATATCTTTTAACGCGTTCAAAAATTCATCGGCATCAAGCTTTGCCACACGCCCGCGGTATTTCGCCGCAAACGCTTCCGCCTTTTGCGCATAAAGCGCAATATCTTCATTGATTTTCTTATCGTCCGTTCCGGCGTAATATTCGCTCAAATCCCACTCGGGCAATTTTTTATTTTTCGTCATTTGTACTCTCCTTATTTTCATCATTAACATCCATAAGCCCGCTCTCATCATCATCGAGCATATTGGCTTTCAACAAATCTTCCGAAAAAGGCTCGCTCTCGCCGGGCGCGGCAAGATACGTTTCGGGCTCAAACAGATAGTTTGCCCACGGGGTCGGCTGTTTGCCTGCCGCCCATTGCACTGCCCCCAGCCGCATCACGCCGACATAACACCAATATCCCCTGCCGACACCGGTTATCACATTCCGCATTTTATGCTGACCGGCAGCTTGGCTCAACTCTTCGGCCATCTGATAGGTACACGGCGCAAACCCGCGCATTTTGGCGTCATTATGCGGGGCAGACGCCACCACCGCAACAAACAGCAAACACAACGCAGCAATCAGCGCCATCATTCCGCCGAACCAATATTCCCTGATACCCCTTAATGACAACTTTCTCTTTCCTTATAAAATGTTTCCAGCTCGGCTAATTCCTCACGCGTGTTGGCGCTTGCCACTTCTTTCGGGTCGCCCTCGATTGCGGTGCACTTAAGCCCCATCTCGCGCGCGATTTTGACCGCATCGGTAAGATAATATTCCTGCGCGGCGTTTTCATTGCCGATTCGCTCTAAAATTTCAAATAAATATCTTCCGTCAAAGCCCATACAGCCGGAATTGCAAAAATCAATCTGCCGTTCTTCTTCCGAGGCGTCTTTATATTCGACAATGCCCGTCAGCTCTGCCCCGTTCATCTTAAGCCGCCCGTAGCGTGCCGCGTCTTTCGGGCGAAAGCCCAACACTGCCACGGCATAGCCCTCGCGGATTTTATTTGCCGCTTTTAAAAATGTTTCTTTCGTTATCAGCGGCGTATCGCCGAAAATAACGAGCACCGCACCGCCAAATCCTTTTAATGCCTCTTTGGCGCATAATACGGCGTGCCCCGTCCCGAGCTGCTTATCCTGCACGGCGGTTTTGTATGGTGCGGTTTCGTGTTTAACGAGCTCGCCATCGGGCGATATAACCGTCACAATCTCTTTAGCGCCCATCTCTTCAAGCGTGTTGATAATGTGTTTAATCATCGGCTTGCCACTGACTTTCATCATCACCTTCGGCAAGTCAGACTTCATTCTTGTTCCCTTGCCGGCGCCCAAAATGATTGCTGCAATATTTTCTTTGCTCATAGTTATCCTCTTAAAAAAACATTAACTTCTTGTGTTTATCATAAATTTATGTATAGTCGTATCATTAAAGCCGAAATTTCGCAACCGGGAAGGAAAAGATATGAAGAAGTTTTTTGCGTATTTTCTGTTTGCAACTGCCGTTTTGCTGCCGTCAGCCGCCCGTTCGGGGATTCAAAGCGCGGCTGAAGCTGCGGCTAATCCGGTCACGCCGGTACGGGTTCATACGGAAGAATTAAAAAAACTCTATAAAGAAATACCGGATTTAAACGACAAAGAGGCCATTCGCGCTTACCTCAAAAAGCGCCTGGCGCTTACCACCAGAGCGGATTTTACTGCCGACGAAGCCGCCACCCCGCAGGCAACCAGCATTGTTTCCACCGAAGAGCTTGCCCAAAAAGAAAAAAGCACCCTTTCGGCATATGAGCGGATATATCGCGACACCATGAACCGCGCCGGACAAGAGGGAACACTTAATGAAGATGTCGAGATAGACGGCACATTTTATCGCCTCAAAGAAACCGGAACGGAATATCAGCCTTTTGTGCCGGATTTTCCGTATGTGACCATCAAACTTTCGGATAACCGCGAGATTTTAGCCCCTGCCGAAGAGCACATCGCCTATATGCTGACCTCCTTAAACATTGAGCCGACCGGTCTATTGCGTGTCAGCGAAGAGTTTGTGTTCGTTTCCAACAACGAGGGCTTTCCGACCGGTTTTTTCCGCATTTTGCCCAAATATGCCTATTCTTTAAATAACCAACGCCGCAAAATGGATTTAACGTTGGACTCCGTCACCATCAATGGCGAAAACATCCCCTACAAAATTACCGAAATCGGCAATTATCTGCATATCGAGCCGGAAAAGCCGCTGGATTTACCAACCGGCATCTACACCTACCGTTTTAATTATCTCATAGACCGCGCCGTGTGGTTTTATGACGGCTTTGACGAGCTGTATTGGGATGTAACCGGTCGCACGGTGAAAAACGTTATCGGCTCGGCAAATGCCGTTGCCATTCTGCCCGTCGGCAAAACTTTTATGGAGCAAAACGCCTTTGTCAGCACCAAAGAGGGCATCAATCCGGACCGCGTGACCATCACCACCCTGACCGAAAATTCGCTGGGCTTTGCCGATACGGAAGCGCTGGGTGTCGGCGATGACATCCACCTCTTCATCCGGCTTGAAAAAGGGATAATCGTTCCGCCGGATTTCGCCAAAAAATATATGTGGTTTATTCACGATTACGGCGCAAGCTTGTTTGCCCTGTTGGCGCTGATTGCGATTTTCGTATCTTATCGCATCTCGGCAACGCAAATCCGCCGCAACAAAGACAAAACCCGCGTTAACCTCAAAAAAACGCCCGCGCTGTTCCGCCTCATAAACGCCTCGGCTTTTGACCGCGTTTCTTTTGGTGCCGAGCTCTTAAACCTCTGTTCCAAAAACATCTTGGAGGTGCGCGCCAAAGGCGATTCCGCCGTTTTGATAAAAAAGACCGATAATTTAAGCAAGCTCACCAAAACCGAGCAGCAAACCGTGCGCCGCCTGTTTCCGAACCAGGAAACCAGTTTGCCGGCTGCGCCTGAATCGCGCTTAAAGCTCGAGCGGGCATATAAATATCTAAAAACCCGCACCCTCGCCCGTTTTAACCTTTATAAGCTGCAGCTCAACGGGTTATATCTGCTGTTCAGCCTCTCGATGCTCATCTGCGGCATCATCGGTGCGTCGGCAGTGGCGGTTAACCCCGTACACACCTTTTGGATAATCACCGTCTGCACGGCGCTGATGTTTGTGTGCCTGATACTGTTTTCGCATCCGTTCCGCCGCAAATATGTCAACTATGCCGTAAAAGCGCTGATGTCAGCCGAGCTTTTGGGCATTGCGGGCTGGATGGCGATTTACACATCAAACTTCTATGCGGTATTAATCGCCGTAAGCACCGGTTTGATTATTTCGTATTACCGCCTGTTTTCGCGCCGCACGGGACTATTGCGTAACAAGATTAAAGAAACGGAAGACTATAAATCTTATCTGCAAAAAAACGTTGAATTAACGCAAAGCAGCCGAGATTTTAATGCAAAAATCCCCTACATTTTTGCATTCGGACTTGACGGCAAATATCAAGGAGTCGAGTCTTTTGCCTTGATAAATTGTTTGCTGCAACAATTAACCCCTGATTTGATAAAGGATTAAACAATGAAAGGCATCATTTTAGCCGGAGGTTCCGGCACAAGGTTATATCCCTTGACGCAATGCGTGTCCAAGCAGCTTCTTCCTGTCTATGATAAACCGATGATATATTATCCGCTGTCGGTTTTAATGCTGTTTGGCATTAAAGATATTCTCATCATCTCCACCCCGCAGGATACGCCAAACATCGAACGCCTGTTTGGCGACGGCAAAGATTTGGGGCTGAACCTGTCTTACAAAGTGCAAGACGCACCAAACGGCATTGCCGAGGCGTTTATTTTGGGCAAAGATTTTATCAATAACGAAAAAGTCTGCCTGATTCTGGGCGATAACATTTTCTACATACAGTCGCAAATGGGCAGCTACCGCGCGATTGTGCATGAAGAAAACAACGCCGCCACCGTTTTCGGCTACCACGTTTCTGACCCCGAGCGTTTCGGCGTGATTGAGTTTGACGATAACAAGCGCGTGGTATCAATTGAAGAAAAGCCCAAAAAGCCGAAATCCAACTATGCGGTAACCGGGCTTTATTTTTACCCTGCGGATGTGGCGGATAAGGCTGCAAAATTAAAACCCTCCGCCCGCGGCGAGCTGGAAATTACCGACTTAAACAAACTGTATTTAAAAGAAAAGCGCTTAAACGTTATCCCGTTAAAGCGCGGCAATGCCTGGCTGGATGCCGGCACGCCCGACAGCCTGATGGAATCGTCGCAGTTTGTGCAGATTATCGAACAGCGGCAGGGGCTGAAACTCGCGTGCATTGAAGAAATCGCATTCCGGCAGGGGTTCATCGGCGCAAAGCAGATGCAAAGCCTGATTAACCGCCTAAAAGACGGCGTTCCCTATAAAGAATATCTCAAAAAAGTTTACGAGGAAAACCATGATCTTTACTAAAACCGCATTGGAGGGTGTGTACATCCTCACCCCGCGCGTGTTCACAGACACCCGCGGTTACTTCTTTGAAAGCTATAACCAAAAAGAATTTGAAGAACACGGCTTGCATTACGGCTTTGTGCAAGATAACCAGTCATTTTCAAGCTACGGCACGATTCGCGGGCTGCACTTCCAAAAAGGCGAACACGCGCAGGCAAAACTGGTTCGCGTTATCTCGGGCGAAGTTCTGGATGTCGCCGTGGATATCCGCACGGGGTCGCCGACATACGGGCAGCACGTTGCCGTCCGCTTATCGGGCGAAAACCAGCAACAGCTTCTCATCCCCCGGGGCTTTGCCCACGGCTTTTCTGTGCTTTCCGAAACGGCAGTCTTTGCCTATAAATGCGATAATTTCTATTGCAAAGAGGCAGAGGGGGGGCTTTGCGTCAACGACCCCGCATTAGGGATTGACTGGCAGATAGATATGTCCAAAGCCAACGTTTTGGAGCGTGATTTAAACCACCCGCTGTTAAAGGATTTAGAGCCATGTTTTTAGTCACCGGAGCAAACGGGCAATTAGGCACTGCCCTGCAAAGCCTGTTAAAAAACAACGCGGTTTATATCGACCGTGAAGAATTGGACTTAACCGACGAAACGGCGGTCAAAGAGTATCTTGCCGCCAACCCGTTTGATTTTATCATCAACTGCGCCGCATACACGGCCGTAGATCGTGCTGAAGCCGACGAAGAAAACGCCCGCAAGGTTAATGCACTCGCCCCGCTTTATCTTGCCAAATACGGCAAACGCATCGTGCACATCTCCACCGACTATGTTTTTGACGGTACGAGCTGCCGACCGTATAATGAAGACGATGCCACACACCCTGTTTCGGTATATGGCAAAACCAAACGTAAAGGCGAGCTGAACGTACTTGACAATGCTGAAACGGCAGTCATCATCCGTACGGCTTGGCTGTATTCTCCGCACGGGGGAAACTTTGTCAAAACCATGCGCAAATTAGGCGCTGAAAAAGAAAGCCTGAACGTGGTGTTTGACCAAGTGGGCACACCGACCAACGCTTACGATTTGGCAGAAGCCGTCGTTAAAGCCCTGCCGCAGATTAAATCGGGCGAAAAGGAAATCTATCATTTCACCGACGAGGGCGTTTGCTCGTGGTATGACTTTGCACTGGAGATTATGGAGCAATCCCAACTCCCGTGCCAAGTTTTCCCGATAGAAAGCAAAGACTACCCCACGCCGGCACCCCGCCCGCATTATTCGGTTTTAAACAAAGCAAAAATCAAACAGCGCTTTAACCTTGAAATACCCCATTGGAAAGAAGGATTAGTAAAATGTCTCAAACAATTTTAGTAACGGGCGGCGCCGGTTTTATCGGTGCAAATTTCATCCCGTATTTTATGGCACAACATCCGGACTACAAGATTGTTAATCTTGATAAGCTGACCTACGCCGGAAATCTTGACAACTTAAGAGAAGTGGAAAACAACCCGAACTACACGTTTGTAGAGGGCGACATCTGCAACGATAAGCTCGTGAATGATTTGTTTGACAAGCATAATTTCACCGGCGTCATTCACTTTGCCGCCGAAACCCACGTTGATAATTCCATCACCGGTCCGCGTCCGTTTATCAACACCAATCTGGTCGGCACGTTTAACCTGTTGGAAGCCGCGCGCACACATTGGTTAGACGCCCCGCACAGCCCGAAAAAAGGGATGGAAAACAACCGTTTTCACCATATCTCCACCGACGAGGTGTTTGGGATGTTAGGCGCACAAGGCTATTTTTCGGAAACAACGCCTTACGCCCCGAGCAGCCCGTATTCTGCCTCCAAAGCCGGTTCGGATTTTTTGGTTCGGGCATATCACCACACGTTTGGGCTCAATACGACCACGTCTAATTGCTCAAACAATTACGGTCCGAAACAGCACGGCGAAAAGCTTATCCCGACCATCATCCGCAACTGCCTAAACCTTTCGCCGATTCCGATTTACGGCAATGGACAGAATATCCGCGATTGGCTCTATGTCACCGACCACGCCAAAGCAATTGATATGATATATCATAACGGCAAATCCGGCGAAACCTATAATGTCGGCGGGCATAACGAGCGCACGAATCTGGAAATCACGCATACAATCTGTGCAATTTTGGATGACATCCGCCCGCGCCAAGACGGCAAAAAATACGCCGAGCTGATAACCTTTGTCAAAGACCGCGCCGGACACGACCTCCGCTATGCGATTGATCCCGCAAAAATAACCGGAGAGCTCGGCTACAAACCGGACGAAACCTTTGATACCGGCATTGTCAAAACCGTTAAATGGTATGCAGATAAAGCATAATCCGCGCCGCGGCAAATAATGCCAAACCGCCTGCCAGAGCATAGCTTACCGCTTTCGGCAGGCTTTTTTGCGAGAGATAATTGCCAAACCACAACAGCGACACCGGCAAAAGGATGGCAACATACCGAAATTCGCTCGAGCAAAAATACGGATACTCAAGCCAAAAATACGCCCACGCGCCCAAAACGGAAAATACCAGCGTCACCACAGCAAGGTTAAGCGCATAGTCTGCCCCGAGTTTATACCGCCACAGCGAAAAGAACGATAACACCAGCAGCACCGCCAGCGCCCCGCCCAAAATATAGAGGATATATGCCCAAATCATCCCCTGCCAGTTCCACTCGCCGAACAGAGCCGTTTTTAAGAGCGCCAGAAAGACATTTGCTTCAAGCTTGCCCGTCCAAACGTCTGCCAGCGGATACCCGATTGTAGCGGCAGAAAACAGCCTCTCTGCCAGCGGATAACCGCTCAAGTCTTGAAAACCGACATCCGCCGGCGGCGGCGTGAGCGGCAAATGATGATAAAGCAAAAACCAGCCCCAGGCAAACCCGAGCGCCGCCCCGAGCCCGATAACGCCGAACTGCCCCCATAACCGCGCTGAAAATTTATTTTCCGCCCGTGCCAACCGGCAAAGCCCGAGCACGCCGAGCGCCGGCAAAATCATCAAGCCCGAAAACTTAATCAGTCCCGCCGCAAACAGCAGCCCCGCAAGCATAAGCGCCTCTTTCCAACCGCCCGCAGAATGCCATTGACAAGCGATGTATAGCATTGCAAACATCAAAAAATAAACCATCGCGTCATTATTAACCAAGTTCGCCAAAATCGCATTTGCCGGAAACAGGCAAAACAGGGCAAACAATCCGAGCCGCACATCAGGTTTAAACGAAAGCCGCCCCGTAAAGCGCCAAAAAACAATCTCCGCGCCACTGACTGCAAACAAATTGGCATAACGCACACAATCAAATCCGGCTTCCTGCGTTGCCCCCATAGCCATACAGAGTTTTGCCAGCACCGCAGAGATAAGCCCCCACAGCGGCGGCTGAAAATAGACTTCTTGCAAAAAAGCCGCAGGATGCCGCACAAAAAAATCATTGCGGATAAAATAATCTGCCTGCATCACAAAATTATAGTAGTCATATTGCCGCACATTGCCCGCCGCAGCCGTCACATACCACACATTGAGCAAAAGCGCCGCCGCAAACACCATATCTGCCGTGCTGAAATTCCGTTGTTGCCAGCCCAACACCGCCATAATGCCGAGCACCGCCCCTAACAGCGGATACGGCAATAACGCCTGCCACCCCATCAGCATCAGGCAAAAAAGCAACATTCCTTTAAGGTTAAAATGCAATATCATAGCGCCTCCTTTTTAGAATATAAATGCAATCTTCTAAAAATTCGCTTAACAAATAAAAATCCTTGCCATTTAAAACAAACTCTATATAATGCGCCTGATTTTCAATTATTTTTCTATCATTATCCGCAAATTTTTATGAAAACGTTAACGTACGAAGAGCTGCGTGCCCGAGTGGAACAGCAGTTAGCAGAAAACCGCGGCGTGTTATACTACCGCTCCCGCAATTCTCAAAAAAGCCCCGTTCATCCGTTTATAAAACTGGAAGAACCGATAAGTTACCAGGCCTACTGGCGCGGCGGCGTCCTCACATTTAACGCCGGCGATTACATCCATGCAGACCCGCACGACATCTACGGACTGACCGCCGAAACATTTGCCCGTTGCTACATTCCGGCAGATGCCATGGTCTGAATCTCTTCATGCCCGCCGTTCTCCCCCAAAGGAAAACGGCGTTTTTTAATGCCCGCATCCCGTTTTTTTAAAAAAATAGACAAAAAGATATTGACAGAACACCAAAAAGCTGTTATATATTAAGCGAAAATTAACCTTTTAGGAGTTTCGCAAATGTTAAAAACAGCTACACTGGCGTTATTTTTATGTATAACAACCTCAACCGCCGGTTTAGCCAATAATAACACGGAAAACTGGTGCGGAACATATTTTGAGAATAACGGACGCGGCTACATCCGTCTGGCGCGCGAAGATTTTGGCACCGGCAGCTCGGACTGCAACCCCGAAACCTATCAGGAGCGTGTTGAAAACAGCGGCACCGCCAATATCGCGCTTGATTTCACGCATAACCGTTCAACCGTAAACAACTGGCGCAAATTTCATAATCACCTGATAGAAGTCCGCGGCAAATTCCGCAACGGCTCAATAGACGGCACACGCTTTGTGCGCGATATGGGCGTTTAGGCTATTTCATAATCTCCGCCCAAATTTCCGCTGGTACGCTCCCGCCGCCGACTTCCTGCATCGGGCTGTTATCATCATTGCCAACCCACACCGTCGCCGTATATTTGGCATTAGAGCCGATAAACCAGGCGTCGCGATAGTTTTGCGATGTTCCGGTTTTGCCACGGGCTTCTGCCACCGGGCGCGCTTTTTTGCCTGTTCCCGCCTGCACGACGGCTTTCAGCAAAACGTTAATATATTCAAGAGCATTGTCGGAAATCACCCGCACTTTTTCAGACGGTTTGTGCTGATATAAAATGCGCCCTTTTGCCGTCTTCACATCTTTAATGCCAAACGGAAAAACCGCATATCCGCCGTTAGCCGCCGCCGCAAATGCCGCCGCCATATCAATCACTTTCACTTCCGCCGCGCCGAGCACCAACGACGGCTCGTCTTTCACATCCGTCGTCACGCCCATTTTTACCGCGGTGCTGATAATGTCATCCAAATTCAGATATGTTGCCAAATCCACCGTTGCCACGTTCAAAGACTTCGCAAACGCCTCCTTGAGCGTCACCTTGCCATAAAAGCGCTTGTCATAATTTTGCGGCGCCCAGTTATCAATCTTAATCGGCTCATCGGCTAACACGTCATCGGGCGAAAATCCGTTTTCAAACGCCGTCAGATACACAAACAGCTTAAACGACGACCCCGCCTGCCGGAGAGCCTGCGTTGCGCGGTTAAACTGGCTTTTGTTATAGTCATAACCGCCCGCCATTGCCTTAATCGCGCCGTTGTTATCCAAAATAACCACCGCGCCCTGCGTCACTTTTTTATTTTTATTGGCGCGGATATGTTTGCGCAACAGATATTCCGCCCGCCGCTGCAAATCATAATCAAGCGTTGTGCGCACATACATATCTTCAGTGCCCACCTCCGCCAGCTGCGGCAATTCGCCCATCACATAATCGCCGAAATAGCGTATCCCCGGGATATTTTTATCATACGCGCTGCCAATGGGCAGGGTAATCGCGCGTTCCCATTCCTTTAACGAAATCGACCCTGCGCGCCGCATTGCCGAAAGCACCACTTCCGAACGCTCAATCGCGAGTTTTTTGTTTTTAAGATAATTATATTTGCTCGGCGCTTTCAAAGCCCCCGCCAAAATTGCCGCCTCACGCAGGTTAAGGTCTTTGGCTTTTTTGTTAAAAAAGCGCTTGGCGGCGGCGTTAATGCCATATGCACCATTGCCGAAAAACACGCGGTTCATATAGATGTTCAAAATTTGCTTTTTGGTAAAATGTTTCTCGAGCCAGCGCGCCAAAATAAACTCTTGCACTTTGCGCTTAATGCTTTTTTCACGCGTTAAAAAGAGGTTTTTTGCCACCTGCTGCGTCAGGGTAGACGCCCCCTGTGCATACCGCCTTTTGACCACATTGACCGCCATTGCCCGCACAAAGCCGATGTAGTCGACGCCGTGGTGTTTATAAAAACGCCGGTCTTCGGTATCAATCACCGCCTGCGCCACATATTTCGGCAGCTTGTCCACATCCACAGGCTCGGCAAACAACGCGCCGTAAGAGGTCAGTTCCCTGCCGTTATCCGCCAAAATGCGCACACCCGTCTGCCGTTCCACGGAAGCGGCGGCAGAAAATGCCGGCAATGTGCTGTAACAATACCACACAAACGCACCGACGGCAAGCCCTGCCGCCAACACGCACCATATTGCCAACATCAAGAGCGTAGCTTTCAGCCCGCGTTTTTGCCGTATAATCTTTTTCTTTTTGCGCAATACTTGTTTTTTAGGCTTTTTCTCAACCGGAGCAACCGCCGCCGTTTTCCTTTTTTTCCCTTGCACCATCGTTCCACACGCCAAAAAATCTCAACTGCAACAAGTATAAAACAAATTGGTTAGCAAAAGCTTAACACCGCAAACGAACGTCCCCTCCTCACCTTTTTTCTATCCCAACAAGCTGGGCGTCATCCCTCGGCTTGCATCGCAAGCCGTCAAGGGATCTCCCGCAACAAGGAAATTTTCCTCCCCATCCCCTATCCCCTTCCGCCGCGGGAAGGGGAAACCCTCGCCGCCACAACCTCCTCCCCCCTTGGCGGGGGAGGTAAGGGAGAGGGGGACAACAATCCATCCTTA
>CAJTJB010000016.1 GCA_910576955.1 uncultured Alphaproteobacteria bacterium
CCGCCAAGTCGCTTACCAAGCACTGCTATTGCTCTCGGTCAAAAGAGCCCACTGGGCTTTTTTGACTCTGCGAGCCCTCCGGGGAAGGGGTGGTCTTCAATGGGGTTAGAAGTTGTAGCGGATGCCCATATCGAAGTTTTGGGATTTGTTGCGTTGGAGCATATGAAAATACTTCAAGTACAAAGCCAGCTTCTTATATTCGTAATTCAGCATTGCCGAGAGAACGGCGCGGTCGCGGCTGTATATATTTGCGAAGTCGTTGATTTCGTAACTCCCTACCCCGCTGTTTAAGCCGGCGCGCATCTTATTATACGGGTCTGCCAGCTCGTGATAATACATACCGCCCAGACGCGCTGTCAATCTGCCGTATTTGCTGTCCATCAGCTCTTTTTTGAGGTATAATCCCACACCGGCCTCAACCGACATATGGTTTCCGCTTTTGACAGTCAGCGTGCCGTCATCCATTTCATCCTGATAATAGCCGATGGCATTGAGAACCAGAGCCGGTTCGAGTTCGGCGATGTCTGCCAAATTTATTTCATACACCAGCTTGTTGGTGATGCCGTAGATGATATCCTGAATATCCGCCTCGCGCCCGTTGCCGCGGTCATATTCGCCATAGCCGTAACCGGCGGTGAAAATAGACGCCAAACGCAGCTTGTCACTGAATTTGTGAATCCACGGGAGGAAGAGCGACACAAAGTTTTCTTTGCGGTCTACGCTGTTATCATACGAAGTGGACATCTGCATAAACGATAAGCCCAAGCCTAAACGGTTTTTGTTGTTTAACCGCTTGTCGCCATACATATAGGCTGTGGCGGCGGTCGTATCATAGCCGGTTGCACCGCGCCGCCCTTTTGCATTGATGATATATGAATCCGCGCCCGACATAATGCGGTTGGCGTCATCGGTCGGCGATAAGGCTGATTCGGCAATCACTTCGCCGGCATTGCGCAACGCTGCCAAGTTTTCTGCCGGTATGTTAATTAAGAAATCGGCGCCGGTTTCAGACAAAATGTCTTGCGACAGGCTTAAGTCGGTTTCATCAGATTTCAACTGCATAAACATCTCGGCCAGACGTTGACGTTTGTAGTTTTCTTCCAGATAGGCGGCAATGGAGTCGTTGGGGGCAAATTCGTTAAAGCTGCGACGGGTGGCGACAGCGTCATAGCCGTTATGGCTGTTCTTTTCCGCCGAGCCTTTAAACATCGCGCTTTCAGAGGTGACCTCCAGCCCCTCAATATCTGCGGCGTCGATGCTGTCTTTTTGCCGGTATGTATCTTCAAAGCCCTCCATAACGACGGATTTGCCGATTTTGAGGCTGCCGCTTAAACTATCGGCTTTGTATTTGCCGCCTTTTTCAAGCGTGGCTTTGCCGTTTATATCGTCTAAATTCTGACTGCCGATAAACTCGATTTCGCCGGCGTTTGCCAATTTGCCGCCGCCCAAATCTATCGCGGTGTTTTCGGCATTTTCCGCGCCGTTGACAATGATGCGTCCGGTGTTGGTGACAACAGCGTTTTGCCCGTTTGCCGCAACCTTAATGCCGCGGCTGTTTTCGTCACCGGTTGCGTTTATCACGCCGGAGTTTATCAGCGTCATCCCCGCGCCGGCGTTTTCAACATATATGCCGTAGGCGGTTTTGGTATCACTGGCAACAATAATATTGCCGCTGTTATCGACTATCTGCCCCTCGCCGTTGGCAACATAAATGCCGTAGGCATTGCCGCGGGCGGCGTGAACATTGACGTTGCCGCTGTTATAAACGCTGCCCTGCTCGGAATATAAGCCATAGAGGTCGCCTGCCCCGCTACCGCTGACATTAACAATGCTGGTTTGGTTGGGCGCGGTTTGGTTATATACATCTCTGCCGGCAAACATTCCGTAGGCTTGTTTATCGGTGGCGGTGTTAATGTTAATTATGCCTTGTGCTTGTGCTGATTCGCCGTTGGCGGCGGCATTATAAGCATTGCGGCGCGCCATAATGCCGTATATAACGTTGGTGGCGGCTTGGGTATCTTTAATATCTATTACGCCCGAGGCTTTGGCATTGCCCTCGGCGTATGCGTTATAAGCATTACGGTCGGTGGACATTGCGGCGGCGGTGACATTTTCCGCGCCCTCTTCCATAATAAGGTTGAGCGTACCTTTGGCAGAAACGGTATTTTCCGCGTCCTCGCCATTGGCTTTGGCATTAAACACCGCGCGGCTTGCACCGGCCTGCAACGTCACTTCGGCATTTGCGGCGCTGTTATAAACCGTGATTGAACCCTCGGCATCGCCGCCGGTGGTTTCGCCGGTCAGCTCGTCTGTTACCGGAGCAGTGGCAGAGGCGTTGATATTGGTATCGCCTTTATAATCTCCCTCGGCGTGATGGATTATCAGGGTTTGGTTATTGGCATTGTCACGCAGGGACATCATTGCAGCGACGGGAGATGGACAATAATAGCAGGTTTTGCCATTATAGTTATTTATGCTTTTAATGTTATCAGCACAATCAGGTACACTGCTTTCCGAATCATAATAGCCGTTTTCCGTGTCGCAATTACAAGTGTAGCAAGTGGTTGTTCCTGACGTAATCGTACTATCTACATCTCCCTTTGTAAAACCGGTTTGATTACATTGGGTGTCTGTTCCTGCTTTTTGGTTTGAACAAGGGTTAGCTGCACACAAATAACATTGTTCGCCACCATAGTAAAGACCGACCTTTTCTACAATTAGCCAACTGTCGTCATTAGTCGTGTCGGTGGCACTTTGAATTGTAGGGCATTTGTGCTCATATATATAGCTTTCGGGATATGCTGTCTCTATATGTCCGTTTTGATCAATGCATTGTCCGAAACTACCATTGCCAGGTAGTTTTCGAAGGTAACATTTAGGGTCTCCCCAAACTTCAAAATATACATAACCGAGGGCATCTTTAGAGTCAACCAATGGTTCTCCATCGTGTTCGCCCACGCAATTGAAACCGCATTTATAACAGTTCGCGACATTTCCTGAACTGTCCAGCCCCATAGAGTTATCGCGGTCGGGTTCGATTGTAGTTTGCTCATAGTAATGCCCGTTTTTGTATGTATCACAGTCTTCAACTTTCAAACCAGCAGTATATCCCGATGGACAAGCATATTCTACCGGATACCAACAGGTGATGTTGTTTGTTACAGATTTGCAGTATTGCGTAGAGCTTTTCGCTGCGTCACAAGCGGTTTTAGTATTATAAGAATTATAGCAACTATAATCGCATTGATAGCATTGCGTATTTCCTGCATAATGTGCAGTTGGTGTTGGAGTTGCTGTTTCGTAAGCTCCCGCAGAACACCCACCTTTTTCTTCATAACCGGGACATTCGTTTGCTATACACTCCTTACAGTCATCATTGCCATAGTGGTCTACCGTTTCAGTATGCCAACCTTCTGGATGCGCTTTGTCATTACAATTTGTTCTTGTTGTTGAACCGAGGTCACAAGCCCGCGCTTGACAAGTACAGCATTGTTTGCCGTTGTTGGGGCTGTAGCCGCTGCAGGTGTGGTCATAACCGTCACTCGGTGAACAAGAGGTGATGCGCGTGCTGTAGCCCTCGGGACAGCCGTCTTGCGCAACCCAACAGCCGGTTTCGGCATCGAGTTGGCAGTTGAGGTCGGTTACGTTGGTTTTACAGGCAGATTCCGTATTAAATGCCGCTTGTGCCGGATCGCACCAATAAATACACTCATTACACGCTTCTGTGCCGGCGTATCCTCCGGCGGCTTGAACCGCTACGGCTATTTTGTTTTTGATTATCGGGCAGTCGCTTACCGTTTTATAGGCGGTTGAGCCGCCCTCGCCACAACTGTTTGCCTCGCATTTGCCGCATTTCAGCTCGCCCGACCAGCCGCTTTCTTTCCATATCCAGCCCTCGGGGATGCCGCCGATGATGGCACAGTTTGACTGGCTCTGGTATGCCGTATCATAGCCCTCGGAGCATGGCTTGTTCGGGTTAACCGGATTATCCGGTGTCGGAGTTTGGGAACGATAGTAACAGCGGGTGTTCGGGTCTAATTGGCAGATGTAGCCCTCGCCGCCCGATGTGTTGGTTTTGCAGGCGGTTTCCGTGGCAAAGCCGTATTCTTCGTCGCACGCATAATTACAGGTATAGCACTGACCCTCGCCGCTCCACGAGCCGGGCGTAACGCCGGTGGCAACCATATATTTGCGGAACGGGCAATTTGCAGTTGTGTCGAATGCTACATTTGAGCCGCGGGTTGTCGGCGTGTCGGTTACCGGGCAGGCTTTCGGGGTGGTGCGATAATGGCATTGGGTGTCGGAATCCAGCGCGCAATTATACGCCGCGTGCCCCTCGGCGTTTTTCTCGCAGTTGCCCTCTTGCACAAAGCCGTTTTTCTCATCGCACACATAATTGCAGATATAACAGCCGTGAACGCCCGACCAGCCTTTTTGCTCTTGCGAAGATGGGCGCATATAGTCGCGATGCGGGCAATATTCTATATCCGTATAGCGGATGTTTTCGCCGCGAACAGAGGTCGAATCGCGATTGATACATTGTTTGGGCGTGCAAATGCCGCAGATTTCGTCGCCGGAATATCCGGAAGACTCAAACAGCCAGCCCTCGGGATGTTCGCCGCAGTCATTTACGCTTTGCCACAAGGTGGTGCAGCCGGTGGTATAGGTTTTCGGCGTGCAGCGTCCGCATTGCTTGCCTTTTTCGTCTTTGTGCCGCCAGTCATATTCCCAGCCCTCGGCACCGGTTTTGCCGCAGTCGGCAACGCTTTGATATTGCACCGAATAGCCGTCGGGGCATTTTTTATTATCCAGAAGTTCGGAGGCGCCGTATATTGCTCCGGCCGTGGCGGCAGCGCCCAACAGCCACCCTGCCCCGTTGACTTTCAGCTTTTCACCGATAATTATGGCGCAGACGGTGTCGGTGTTATCATAACATTCGACATCTTTGGAAGCGCCGAAAACGAGCAGCATTTTGAAACTTTCTTTGTCTTTGTTTTGCTGCGCCAGACACAGAGCGGTGTTACCGTTTTCGTCTTTGATGTTTAAGTGGTTGCGTATTGCGCCTAAAGCTTTACCGTTTCTATCTTGCGCGATAGCATAAATCTTTTGCGGGGTGAGATCCGCAGCGTCCGTTTGCGGCAGGCTTTCGGCTGATTTAACATTAAAAATTACACATACATTTAACAGAATCGCACAAGCTGCGATTCTTTTTACAATAAACTTTGTAAAAAATAATGACATACTCGTAACTCTTTCTTTTTTTATGCGCAGCCAAGGAAAAAACTGCGCATTTAAAACGTTCCTTTTATTTAAGCATACTTTCAGGCACAGGCAAAATCAATCCGGATTTTAGATTCATACACAATTTAGATATTTAGAAGAGGCGGATATAACTTCGGTTTTTTGACAAAACTGCTTAAATAAAAGGAACGTTTTAAATAAGCAATTCCGAATATATCCAAAGTTTAGAGAGTGTGCAGACTAATGGCGAGGAGGACTCTGCCGGATATATTTATTGACGCTATATCAATTTGTTGAGGGATGTAATTTTTATTGTCACAAAGCAGGGTTGCCGTTTCCGAAAAAGTGTGTTGCACGCGGCGGAGGATAAGGCTTTGCCCGATTTGCAGCAAAAAAACGCCGTTTTGCGATGTGTTATGCTGTGTTTTGTCAACAATCACCATCGCGCGGGCGGGAATTTGCGGCGCCATTGTATCATCCGGCATAATATAAATTGCCATATCCGACGTGCTTTCCGGCAGCTGATATGCTGCAACCGGCAGGCGCGACAACGGCGGCAGACCGATTGCCTCGGGATTAAGCACCTCAAGCATTATCACGCCGTTTGCGGACGGCTGCGTTTGCAGAGCTTGGGGCGATACATTCAGCGCGGCGGCAATTTTTGCTGCTGTATCCGCTCGTAACTCAATCTGCCCGTTTTCGATTTTGGTTAAGTTGCTCTGCGACATCTCAAGTTTTGCCGCGAGCTCGGTGACGCTCACCCCCTGCCCTTTTCTGATTTGCTTGATGTTATTGCTCAATCGACTTTTCCTTTCGCGCAGTCGGCGAGATATTTGCGCACCTCGGCACGGTTATTTCTCCGCCATTTCTCGTCACAGACGGTTGATGAGGCATTAAATGTGGCGGCGCAGGCTGATGTTGTCATCTCGCTTTGCAGCTCCAGACAGGCTTTGTTGACCGCTTCAATCACTATCGGCGGAATTACTGCCATATCAATCTCGCCCTCGGCCGTCAGATAATAATATGAGCCCGATACCAGCTTGTTTTCTTCATTTTCAAAGCTATATAGCGTTTTGCCCTCGGGGGTGTATATGCGCATTTCGCCGTTGAGCTCGTCATCGGAATATATCATTTGGGAAAACATTTTGCCGTTTTCGTTATAGATTTTGGCTATGCCCTCTTTGTTGCCTTTAACATACGGCGTTTCCGACTCGAGCCTGCCGCTCGGATAATATTCTTTGACCGTGCCGTTCAGCACGCCTTGTTTATAGGGCTTTTCAGACAAAAGGTTGCCGTTTGTGCCATAGATTTTGACCGCACCCTCCAATATGCCGTTTTGCAGCGGATAGAGTTTTGCCAGCGAGTTATCTCTATAACGGTGCAGCTCGCCGGTTATCGGCGCGCCGGCTTTGTCCGTGCAGTATGTCAGCTTATCGGCTTTTCGCACCGTGCATTTGGCGTCATCGGGGATGACATAGATTTGCGGGGCGGGTGTTGCCGATGTTGCATATAAAAGTGCTGCGGTTAAGCATATTTTTCCTAATCTTGCCATTATTGCCTCCTTTTGTTATAGGGTAGCGAGTAATGGTTAAAATAGCGTTAAGAATGTAGTGCTTGGGCGTGATATGGATGGGGTGTTGTCCCCCTCTCCCATCCTCCCCCGCCAAGGGGGAGAGGAAAAGGAGAGTTGTGTTGTGCGCAGTTTAAGCCTCGGTCAGATGCGGCATTTGCGCTTCTTTGACCAGCTCGTTGATGGCGTCTGCAAGCGGTTTGACTTCCTGTTTATCCGAGCCTAACCGGCGGACGGTAACCGTCTTTTCCGCCTCTTCTTTAGCGCCGACAACCATAATGACCGGAATCTTCTCTAACGAATGTTCGCGAATCTTATAGTTAATCTTTTCGTTGCGCAGGTCGGTTTTGGCAGTTAAGCCTGCCGCACGCAGAGCTTTGGCAACTTCTTCGGCATAATTGTCAAATGCGGAGACGACCGGCATAACGACAACCTGTTCCGGAGAGAGCCAGAGCGGCAATTTGCCGGCGTGATGCTCAATCAAAATGCCCAAGAACCGCTCAATCGAGCCGAACAACGCACGGTGCAACATTACCGGCTGGTGCTTTTCGCCGTCTTCGCCGATGTAGGAAATATCGAACCGCTGCGGCAAGTTCATATCCACCTGAATTGTGCCGCATTGCCATTCGCGACCGATAGCGTCACGCAAAATAAACTCGAGTTTCGGACCGTAAAAAGCGCCCTCCCCTTCGTTGATTTCGTATTCGTAACCGTGCTTTTCCAGCGCGTGAGCCAGAGATTTTTCGGAAATATCCCAAATCTCGTCCGAGCCGATACGCTTTTCAGGACGGGTCGAAAGATAAATCTTGATTTTATCAAAACCGAAGTCTTTATAAATATCAAAAATCAATTTCATCGTTGAGATACACTCTTCTTCCATTTGCTCGGGCGTGCAGAAAATGTGCGCATCGTCTTGCGTGAACTCGCGGACACGCATCAAGCCCATCAGAGCGCCGGACGCCTCGTAACGGTTTACCTTGCCGAACTCTGCCATTCGGAGCGGCAGGTCGCGGTAACTCTTGATACCCTGCTTATAGACGAGCAAGCCGCCGGGGCAGTTCATCGGCTTAATACAGAACATTTTGCCGTCTTCGGTTTGTCCGGAATAGTTATGCGCGCCGTATTTTTCCCAGTGTCCGGAAGTTTCCCACAAACATCTGTCCATAATGCGCGGGGTGCAGATTTCTTCATAGCCGTTGTGGTTTTGGCGGTTGCGCATATATTCAATCAACCGGCGGTAAACCTTATAGCCCTTATCGTGCCAGAAAACGGCGCCGGGGGCGTATTCGGGTTCAAAGTGGAACAAATCCATCTCGCGCCCTAATTTACGGTGGTCGCGTTTGGCTGCCTCTTCAATGCGCTCCAGATATTCTTTCAAATCTTTTTTATCTGCCCATGCGGTTGCATAGATACGCTGCAGCATTTCGTTATTCGAATCGCCGCGCCAATATGCGCCCGCCACTTTCATAAGCTTAAACGCCTCGCCGATTTTGCCCGTGCTCGGAACGTGCGGACCACGGCAGAGGTCAACATATGCGCCCTGACGATACAGCGAGATTTCAGCATCTTCGGGCAAATCTTCAATGATTTCCACCTTATAATGCTCGCCGCGGGCTTTAAACAGCGCCACAGCGTCTGCACGGCTGACAACTTCGCGGGTGATTTTTTCATCACGTTTGACAATCTCGTGCATTTTTGCCTCGATTTTTTCAAAATCTTCAGTTGTGAATGGTTCTTTGCGCGAAAAATCGTAATAAAAGCCGTTTTCAATGAACGGGCCAATCGTCACCTGAACATCCGGCCACAACTCTTTGACCGCCTCGGACATAACGTGCGAGCACGAGTGGCGCAGAATTTTAAGCCCCTCTTTGTCTTTTGAGGTGATGATTCTAACGGTGCTGTCGGTAGTTATCGGGGTAGTGACATCTTTTAATGTGCCGTTGATTTCTACGGCTAATGCGGCTTTCGCCAGATTATGACTGATGCTTTCTGCAAGTTCAAGACCCGTAATTTGGCTCTCGACTTCCTTTATGCTGCCATCGGGCAGTTTAATCTTAATCATAGTATACCCCTTGATTATTAAAGTTAGTTGTTTTCATTGTCTACCAACGAGCGATAGACGGCTAGCGTTTTATCACACATTATTTGTTTTGTAAAGTTTTCTTTTACAAAATTTTCGGCGGCTTGGGAGATTTTTTTGCGCTCGTTCTCCGGCAGGTTTAATGCCCAGTCGAGTTTTTTGCTTAAATCTTCCGCATCCCCCGAGATAAAGTGGCGTCCGGTGACGCCGTCTTTAAGGTTATCAAGCGAACCGCCGATGTTTGAAGCGAGCACGATTTTGCCCATTGCCTCGCCCTCGGCAGCAATCCGCCCGAATGCTTCCGGCTCAATCGAGGCGGAAACGACAATATCGCAGGCTTTCATCAGCGCCGGAACATCGTCTGTGTGCTTAATGAACGTAAACATTCCCTGCATATTGTATTCTTTGATTTTGGCGACCAGACCCTCGGTGTATTTGGTGCGCCCTTGGTCATCGCCGGTGAAAACGCAATGGAAATCGCCCCTGTCCTTGATTTTGGCAAGCGCGTCTATTAACAGCTCCTGCCCTTTCCAGCGGGTTAAACGCCCGATGAGCAGAATAAGCTTTTTGTCAGTCGGCAGTTCGTATTGCTCTATCATCGTTTTTAAACGCTCGGGCGTGACTTTTGCCGGATTAAACTTTTCGACATCAACGCACCGATGGATAAACACGAGCTTTTCTTCGGGCGTGTGATAGTTTTCCAGCACGTGGCGCTTGATGTGCGAGGAAATGACAATCACTTTCTCGCCAAAGGTCATTACCTGATTGTAAAGCTTTTTCAAGCCTTTCGGGCCTAAACCGTATGTGCCGTGAAAAGTGGTCATAAAATGCACGCCGGCTTTTTTGGCGGCAAGATAGGCACTCCACGCCGGAGCGCGCGAACGGGCGTGCACAATGTTTACGCCCTCTTTTTTGATTATCTCGGCAAGCTTGTCGGCGTTTTTGAATATCTTAAAAGGGTTTTTGCTCTTTAACGGCAGCTTAAAATGCTTTACGCCCAGGCGCTCAAGCTGAAACTCCATTCTGCCGCCCTGGCTCGCGACATAGTTTTTGATGCCGTTTTCGGTCAGATGTTCGGCGATTTGCACCGTCCCCAGCTCAACGCCGCCCTGCCCCAGTTCAGGCAAAACCTGCAAAACTATCGGTTCTTTTACTTTATCTTTACTCATTTCGGTTATATATACCCCTAATCAGTTACATTTATGAGGCGCCCTATGCAAAAAATTACTTTTAAGAACGGACACACCACACTTTGCGAATATATTAAGCCAACAGCTCCCAAAACTCAAAGCTTTACTGTGGTTTATACACACGGTTTTTGCTCTGACCCGTTCGGGAGAAAGCCCGAAGATGTCAAAAAATGGTGCATTGAGCACAGACAGGGCTTTTTTCGTCACGAACTTGCCGGACACGGCAGCGATAAGCCCCGATTTGAAGAAACGACGCTAAACACTTATAAAAGCCAGATTTTTGAGATTGTCGGCGAGATTGTCGAGGGCGATGTTATCGTGGGCGGCGCATCGCTTGGCGGCTGGCTTTCTTTGATGGCGGCGTGCCGATATCCTGATAAGGTTAAAGGGATGTTCGGGCTTGCCGCAGCGCCGGACTTTTTGAAGAAATATATTGAGGCGTATTTTCAGCCTGAACATAAAGAACTCTTGGCAAAATACGGCAAAGTGGAATTTCCGACCAATGATTTCACATACGTTATTACGCAACAAATGATTGAATCCGGATATGAAAATTTGATGCTGGACAAGGAGGTAATTCCGTATGCGGGCAAAGTTCGCCTGTTGCAGGGAATGAAAGACGCAGCGCTTGACTGGCGGACGGCGCCGTTGATTGCAAGTAAATTGGCGGGGCAGGATGTGAAGGTAATCTTGATGAAAGACTCGGATCACAGGTTAAGCAGCGATGCGGATATTGCAGAGCTGCGGAGGATATTGGGGGATT
The DNA here is from genome assembly GCA_910576955.1 of uncultured Alphaproteobacteria bacterium. GTDB lineage: Bacteria > Pseudomonadota > Alphaproteobacteria > RF32 > CAG-239 > CAG-267. Next base: position 10,845 of record CAJTJB010000016.1, read on the forward strand.
TTGGAGATGTGCTAAAAGTTATGGATTGCCACGGCGATATGCCTTACGGTGCGCCTCGCAATGACGAAAAAGATGGGTGCTTATGATTTTAGATTTTTGGAGTAAGTATATGATATGTCATACGATTTAATGTTTCAGAAAGCAATTGAGCTGCAAAATGCAGGGGCGCTTAACGAGGCAGAGGCAATCTATCTCAAGATGTTGCAGGCAATGCCCGAAAATTCGGATGTGTGGAATCTGCTGGGGTTGATTGCACAATGCCGCGGGGATAATCTTAAAGCCGCTGACTGCTTTCTTGCGGCAATAAAATATGCGCCGGTGCCGTTTTTTGCCCACTTTTTTAATTTAGGTTTGGTCTATAAATCTTTGAATAAGCCTGCGGATGCGCTCGAAATGCTGCAGCGGGCGGCGGAATTAAAAGCCGACAGCAAAGAAATTTGGAATTCTCTCGGGCTGTTGCAGGCAGAAAGCGGCAATGTTGAGGCGGCGGTCAAAAGCTTTTGCAAAGCGCTTGAAATTGAGGGGAACGACGCAGAGGCACTGGCTAATTTGTGCTATTACACCAATGACATAGCGCGCCTTTTGCAAACGGCAGATGAGGCAGAACATAGTTTCGGGGCAAATTTTAAGGCGGCGGAATGCGTGTCTGACCCTAAACAAAAAGAGCATTATCTGTTGCGGGCGGTTGCAGCAGCGCCGGAGCGGACGGACGGTTTGTTGGCGCTTGCGGAATTTTACCGTGCGGCGGATGATTTTAACACTTCTTTAACTTATTATCATAAAGTTTTGAATCTGGAAGAAAATAATGTGCAGGCGCTCTTGGGGGCTGCGGATATCTTTTTGGCGCAAAAGGCGTATGACAAGGCGGAAAAATATTACTTAAAGAGCTTTGGACAGACGCGGGAAATTGCCGGCGCGCACTTGAATTACGGAATTTTATTATATCAGACCGGACGAGTGGCAGAGGCGTTGGAAGAATATCGCAAAGCCGCGGCATTAGCGCCCGATACGCCGGAAATCAGCTATAATCTGGCGCTTATCCTTAAAGAAACCGGCGATTTGGAGGAGGCACTGGGACTGATGTTTAACGCGCACCTTAAAGCGCCGGAAAATCAGGCGTTTGCCATCAATATTGCAGAAACGCTTGCCCTTTTGTTTCGGCAAAACGCCGAGTTGGCGCTGAAAATTGCCGAAAACTGGCAAAAACAAGAGCCGGATAATGTGTTTTCCGCCCGCGTGTTGGCGGGAATGAGCGGCGGAACGGCGGCGGACGATATTGCCTATTCCGAGGGGCTGTTTGATGCCTTTGCCGCCACCTATGACCAGACAATCGCAAAACTCGAACCGCAGATTATTACAAAATTCAAAGAGATACACGGTGATATTAAAGGCGCGGCACTTGACCTCGGGTGCGGCACCGGTTTGGCGGCGGAGGCTTTGAAAAACGATAACGCGGTGTTTGACGGGGTGGACGTATCGGGCGAAATGTTAGCGGTCGCGCGTTTAAAAGAGCTTTATAACATTTTGTATCAGCAAGATATTTTATCTTTTTTACAAGCGAAATCCCCTGCCCTGCGCTATGATTTGGCGCTGGCGTTTGATGTTTTTTGTTATTTGGGCGCGTTAGACGAGGTGTTGCAGGCGCTTAAAGGCGTGGAGATATGGTTTTCGGTCGAATCGGCTGAAGACGGGCGCGGCAAAGATTATTACCTCACGCCGAGCGGGCGTTATAAACACTCGCAGGATTATGTTGAAAATGCTTTACACCGCGCTGGCTTTACGGAAATTAGTGCATATCCGCTGGTTTTGCGCAAAGAAAACGGCGAAGATGTGGCGGGCGTGCTGTATCGGGCAAAGTGAGGATAAAAGAATACTATATTGTCCCCCTCTCCTAACCTCCCCCGCCAAGGGGGGAGGAAGACTTTGGAGCTGTTCCCCCGCCAAGGGGGGAGGAAGATTTTGGAGCTGTTCCTCCGTCAAGGGGAGTTTAACTGCGGGAGATCCCTTGAGTGGCAGCGCCACCTGCAACGATTCGAGGGATGACATTGAAAAATGAGGTAGATGAACTCAAAAAATGCAATTTTATTGAAAAAAGGGCTTTACTTTTTGAAAAATGTGATTATATTCCTGCACGTTTTGAAAATTATGATGTCTAACAATTAAATTTTTATGCTATGAACAAAGTACATTCAATTATTGTAACATCAAAGGTCGGTGTCGCGTCGCTGATGCTCGGGTATCTTAAAGAAACACTCATCCAGAGAAACATCCGCAAGCTCAAGACGTATGCGTTCAGGCCCCTGTTATGAGATAATCGCTGCAGCGGTTTCCTTATCAGGCGCACTTAACCGATGTTTTCCGTACGGTTAGCTTTCTCCGGTTTTGGGACACTCTTCCCACCGGAGTTTTTTTGTTGCTTTATGTTTTCCCCCTCTCCCTTACCTTTCTTGCTTCGTAAGGGTGCGCTTGTTGCGCGCCCTAACTGCGCTACGGTCAAGTCAGTGCTAGGGTTTGCTTTGTTG
>CAJTJB010000017.1 GCA_910576955.1 uncultured Alphaproteobacteria bacterium
CCCTAGCACTGGCTTGACCGTAGCGCAGTTAGGGCGCGCTATAAGCGCACCCTTACGAAGCAAGTGAGGATGGGAGAGGGTGACAATAAACTCATCCTTATCTCTCCCCCCTTGGCGGGGGAGGTAAGGGGGATGGGGAAAACAAAGTATCAAAAATCCGCTAAATACAACGCCGCAACATACTAAACCGCGCCGCGCCATACACCCGCTCTTCCACAAGCCGCAAGCCATCGGGCAAGTCCAACGCCTCGTCCGCCGCCGTTTCCGCCACAATCAGCGTGCGCTCGCTAACATATCCGCCGGTCAAAAGCGCCGCCAACACCGGCTCGGTCAGCCCTTTATTATAGGGCGCATCAAGAAAAATCAACCCGAACGGCAGAGGAGTTTTCGGCAGCCGCCGCGCATCCCGCTCCATAAACGCCACATTGCCAAACCCGCACACCGCCGCATTTTTCTTCGTGAGTTTAAGGTCAATGTCAACAAAGCAAACGCGCTCCGCCCCGCGGGACGCCGCCTCCAGTCCGACCGCTCCGGTACCCGAAAAAATATCCAACACCGCCACGCCGTCTAACGTGTCAAAATATTTCGCATAAAGAATGCTGAACAATGCCTCCCGCGCGCGGTCAGAGGTCGGACGCACCCGTTCGTCTGCGGGCGTAAAAAGCTTTTTGCCGCGTTTAGAGCCCGAGATTATTCGCATATTTCATACACCTTGCCCAGCTGCTCTTTAAGCACCTTTTGCGGCACTTCGCGCACCTCGCCGCGCTTGAGCGCCCCCAGCTGAAACGGTCCGTACGAAAGGCGGATAAGCCGCGCCACAGAGAGCCCGACAGAAGCCATAAGTTTGCGCACTTCGCGGTTTTTCCCCTCGGTCAAAGAAACCACCAGCCACGCGTTCGTCCCTTGCTTGCTCTCCACGGCAATTTTGCACGGCGCATAGTCCACGCCGTCCACCGTCACACCCTTTTCAAGGCTCTTAAGTTTTTTCTCGTCCAAAAAACCGTGCACACGCACTTTATAGCGCCTGCTCCAACCATTTTCCGGCAGTTCCAGCGCACGGGAAAGCGCCCCGTCGTTGGTCAAAAGCAACAGCCCCTCGGAGTTAAGGTCAAGCCGCCCGACGGAAATCACCCGCGGCAGCCCGTCCGGCAAATGCGCAAAAACCGTATCGCGCTCTTTTTCGTCCTTGTGCGACGTCACCAGCCCCGCCGGCTTATGATAGAGCCACAAACGGGTTTTGTCTTTGGCTTTGATTTTTTCGCCGTCAAACAACACCGTTTCGTCGCCGTTGATTAAAAACGCCGGCGTTTCCACGGTTTCGCCGTTAACGCAAATGCGCCCCTGCTCGACAAGCTTTTCCGCCTCCCTGCGCGAGCACACGCCCGACCGCGCTAAAAACTTTGCAATTCTTTCAGCCATTTACATACATTCCTTTAAGCAAAACATTCATTAAGTCCAGTGTTCCTGTTCCAGCAAAATCGCCGCTTTCTGCGACACCGCCAGATATTCGTTCACCACGGCGTTAATATCGCGCACGCGTTGCGGCTCAATCCCCATTGCCTCGGCCACGTCCAAAATATAGTCGATTTCCGAGTCGGCAAGTTCGGTATCAAGATTAGCCACCATACACATATCTTTAATCAGCGCCAGAGCCTTGGTGCGGTCAACAATCATCCGCGCCTGCTTAATGAGCATCGGTGTGTCGGCGGTTTTAATCATTGTTGAAAGTTTTTCGCCGCTGACTTCATATTTAAGCGCCAATTCGCGCAAATACACCAGCTCCTCGCGTGAAACCTTGCGGTCAACCGCAATCACCCCGCAGATAATTTTCAAAAAGATAAACCGCTCCCCGTCCGACAGCGACATAATAAAATCTTTATCCGGATAAAACATCAACCCATACTCCGTTCATACCAACCAAAAACTTTCTCCTCTCTCCCCCCTGAACCGCCCTCTCTCTTGAGGAAGAGCCCGCTCCCTGTGCTCCCCTCCCCCTTGAGGAAGAGTCCGCTCCCTGCGCTCCCCTCCCCCTTGAGGGGGGAGGATGGGTGGGGGTGACACATCTCATCCTTTAAAACCTCCCCTTCCCCGGAGGAAGGGGTAAGGGGGATGGGGACAACATACCATCCTTATCTCCCCTTCCCCTTTGAGAAAGAAAGATGGGTGGGGGTGAAAACCTAAAGCACCCAACAGCCCGCACCACCGGCAGTAGCTATACCATAAGCAAAAAACCCGCCGTTGTAAAGCATTTTTTTACCATTTCGTCATAATCTTGCCTAATAAACCAACTGAAAGCAAAACGATGATAGGCGAACGCGGTTCTTTTATATCAACTGTAATTCTAAATCCGCTGGTTTGGATTGGCATAATCCTTGCCGCGTTGCATCTGCAAAGCGCGAGCGGCACAAATATCTGGAATGTATTTTCCGCACCGCAGACATATTTAAATCTTCTCATCGGTTCGTTAATATACACGGTGCTGTTCGACCGCCATTACACAAAAAACCGTAACAAACTGGCAATAATGGAGAATCTTCTGGCAACCGTCACAAACGCATACATCATCTTTTTCACATGGCTGACGATTGTATTTTTCATCACGCAATATCACGAAAGCGGTATCCGAATGAGCAACACATTAAGGGAGCGCCTTGCCGAAGAAAAAACCGCCCCAGCGCGCGCACCATCAAACATAAATACCGCACCGCAAATAAACAACCTGAACATCGAAAGCGGCAAGCGCTACAAACTCACGCCTAACCCCGACGGCAGCTTCATCCTCGAAGTCATCGCAAACTAACCCACCCCATCCACATCTCCCAACCTCTCGCTCTTTAAACGTCATCCCTCTCGGGCTGCCTGCTTTGCAGCCCGAGTCAAGAGATCTCCCGCTCCAAACACCTCCCCTTCCTTGGCGAAAGGGGGAAGGGAGAGGGTGACACAAACTCATCCACATCTCCAGCCCCCTCCTTTAAACGTCATCCCTCGGCTTGCAAAAGCAAGCCGTCAAGGGATCTCCCGCTCCAAGCACCTCCCCTTCCCTGGAGGAAGGGGAATGGGGATGGGGACAACAAATAATCTCTGCTCTCCAAAGATTGCTTCGTCACTTCGTTTCTCGCAATGACTCGCATTTAAATAGTCATCGCAAGTTTTTTTGTAAATCATTGCGAGGCTTTTTTTTTCGTGAGTCATTGCGAGGCAGCTTGCTGCCGTGGCAATCTCTCCCCACAAGCGTACACTATCTTCCCGCCGCAGCCAAAGTAAACCCCAACAAGTTGGGCGCAGCCAAATCGTTGCCCGTGCCGCTGGCACCCCAACAAGTTGGGCGCAACCCAATTGTCGCACGTGTCCCCCCCCACTTTTCTGTTGCATTTAAATAAAAAACGTGCTATACTCCCCCTAAATAAAAGAATTATTAACATATAAATTTGCTATTATGGTAACAGTAGACTACCCTGCTCATCCCTCGTACTTCCTAGGGGAAGACGCCATCATCAGAACATACAAGTTCTGGGCCACGCTCAAATGTTTCTTCACGCGCCGTTGCTACTACTATCCCGTAGTCTACACGGACGGCTTGATAAGCTACGTTGTAGAAGACGGCAAAGAACGAACCCCCTGGGGCATTGCGCTCGGCGATTACATCATTGCGTTGAACGCACCGGAAGAGGAAATGACAATCCGCGACGCCAAAAGATATTGCGAAACAGTTGTCTTCGCGCGTCGCAAAGCAGTTGTACCCAGTCTTGAGGTCATGCGCTACATTGTGCGGAACGCCGGCACCATCAGCAAGATGCTGACAACCCTCGGCGGCACACCGTTGCACCACAGCAATTATCTGACCGAAGACAGCGAAAACGCCTATAAGCTTTCGTTATACTCGGTAGATTTCCGCAGAGGGCGCTGCGCGATTCAGGCAAATTACTGTCTGGAAAACAAAATCAGCATTCGCCCCGCAATAGAAATCAGTTCTCTGTATCACTAACTCAAAACCCCGTGACTGCTCAATGCACTCTCGGGGTTTTTACTGCCTGCAACAAAAGTCGGATACAAAAATTATGGTCCCATAAAGGAGATAAGGTCATACCCTTTTTCTCTGCCAACTTTCAGCATATATTCCATTCTATAAATAAATCGACAATAAAAATCAATAATCAATTCCTTTTCAGTATCATCTTCTTTCGGTCTGTTGGCATTATATTCTTCAATTTGTTCTTCTGTAAAATCTTTTGCATAAAGTAATTTATGGGTCGCAGAGCCTCTTTTTTCTTTCAGTTTTGCCGTAAATTCATTTTCTCTGCCAACAGATAAAGCCTCCATTGTGTCTTTGATATCTTTTAACATATTTTCAATCGCATCAAACGAATAAAAATTATATGTTAAATACCAAGCAAATCCGCTTATATATGAAAGCTCCCCATTCCAGTAAGATTCAACCCTTTTTTTATTCGCTTCAAGTTCATCGTCATAATATTTATCAAGAAACGGAACAAGATATTGGTCAACATCATCTTCCTCTATGGAAATTTCAGCACTATTCATTTCCGCAACATTATCTATCTCATTAGTATCCGTAAAATCGATAATTCTAACCGGTTGAATCCAAAAATAAGACGAACAATCATGACCGTCAATAATGCGGATTTCTTTCTTAAAAATGTCCCTTCCGATAATCGAAAAGCACAGTTCTTTAATTTGAATAAGAATATGCTCCGCATCCAGTTTTGAGCTATCTGCTGCAGCAAATAACTCTTTTAATTTTAAATAAGATTTATAACAACCATTTGATTCTGATAAAAAATGTGTAACCGTATCATAAATTTCCTTATTATTCATATAAGCAGAATAATCCTCCCGCAGCAAAGCAAGTAAATTCCACCTACGCAGTTGCGAGGGATTACAACATCTCATAAAATCAGTTTCTTTTTGCGGAAACACGCCCCCTAATGCTTTTATAAGTTCTTCCCTGCTGACATCCGGATAATTGCTGACGGTTAAACGGTCATTTCCCGCATTTTTGTGCCTCTTCCAACTATTGTATGCCGGATCATAGATATAATACAGATATTCGTTTTTAGTTATAAAAATTAAATTCTCTTCAGGGAATTTTACCGCCTCAAAATCATCAAATAATTTCATACCGCCTCCGCGAGATTAAAAAAAACTATTATAGAGATTACCAATATTTTCTTTATAAACAGTAAAATAATGTTCAACCTCTGCAGAAACTTGCACAAAAAAGGATTTAGCCCAATCCCGCAAGCAACAAAAAAGCCCGCCAAAACACAAAAAAAGTACCCCGACATTAAAAATGCGGGATACTGAAAAAGAGCAGATAATTTTACAAATCAAGCGGCTCAACATCATCTTTGGGGGTATTGTCACAACCCAAAGCCTCAAGCCCTTTCGTTCCCAGCCAAGCCAAACCGATAATCGGAGCGGCAACAACGAGCGAAACACCTACAAACCCTGCGAACAACCATCCGCAAAATCCTAATTTGTCCTTTTTCTCTTCCATAGCACAAAATAATTAAAGTTAGACATAAAAAGAACTAAATTACCTAAACCATACCCGCAAAACAAAAAATATTCAAGTATTTTTTTTTACAAGACTCTATTAAATAAAAAAACACCAACAAAAAAAGCCCCCGCAAAACGAGAGCTTTTTCAAATTAGTGATGTTTAACTCACCGCCCGCGGGCAGTGTCTAGAATACGAGACAGTTTTTGCTTCAAAACCTTTCTTGCCTTTTTTTCTTTTGAAAGTTTGGGATTGATTTCACCTTTCACCGGAGAAACATTAGACCTCGCCATTTCTTTCAAATCAGCATAATATTCTGTAATATCTTTTCCGTCTCTATAAAGTTTTCGGCTGGCTTCCGTCCCGTCGCTATTATATAAAATACTGGCTCCGTTTTTTTTGTCAGCGGAATATGAAGTTTTTTCGGTTATGCGCCCTTCTTTATCATAATAAGTAAAAACGCCATCTTTTTTACCCTCTTTATAACTGCCTTCTTCTGCTATACGACCGGAATTGCCGTAATACTGTTTATACGGACCGTCTTTCAGACCGTTCTTTTGCATATATGCCTCACCGGAACGATCATCTCTACACCATCCGTTAGCTTGAATTTCATACCAAGAGCCACCACTCTCGCTGTGCTCATAAACAACGGTTCCGTCTTTATATTGTTTTTCAAGTTCGGGTCTGTCGTAAGTATATCTCAACACATCCCCGCTAAATTCCCCGTCAGCATACATACCTCGTTTAATATGATAACTTTCTCTGGCAATAGCATCATAATATCTGTCAAGCCATCCCGTTTTTTGATAATACGCGCCATCCAGATTTCCGGCTTGATAGGTAGCTCTGATTTTTTCTATGTACGTATGCCCAAACTTGGTTTCATATCGTACCTCATAACTACACTCGCCGTCTAACTTTCCGTCTTTATAATTTCCGCAGATTTCCCGAATATATCTGCTTTTTACATCTTTATTATTTTCACCCCATTCGGAGAATTCAATATCATCAAACTTCTTAATCGGTCCCTTCACATAAAAGCTGCCGTTTCTCACCCCATCCTTAAAATTTTCTTCTGCCAGAACAGTCTTTCCGTCCTTATCGTAATAAATATGAGCCCCGTTCAATGCACCGTCTTTAACATTGATTATCTCGCGCAAAACCCTGTTTTTATCATAAATGCGGTTTTCGCCTTCAACTAATTTTCTTCTTGTACTCATCGGAATATCCCCCAATATTAAATATGCAATCAGAATACACGATTTTCTCTTTTATGTCAACATCAATCAATACATCAATTTGCTCCGCATAACAAAAAGCCCCGCAAGCAACAAAAAAAGCCCCCTTTTTCAAGAGAGCTTTTTCAAATTGGTGATCCCAACGGGATTTGAACCCATATTACCGCCGTGAAAGGGCGATGTCCTAACCATTAGACGATGGGACCAACAGCAGAACAAGAGCGTTTATACAGATAAAAAACTAATAAGTCAACACTTCTTTTCATTTTTTTTGCATATTTTCACAAAAAAACACACAAACAAAGCAAAAACAGCCACTTAAAGCAAAATTATTTTTCTGCCGCAGCCGCCTGTTCGCGTTCCAGAATCTCTTTCATCATGTCCACAGCCTCGCCGTCGACGCTATCGTCTAACGGATTTTCATCAGCCAAAACAACAGGTTCGCCAGCCGGCGCATTTTCCGTTGCCGATTCTGCGTTTTTTCCCTCGTCTTCGGCACTATCGGCAACAACCGAAATTTCTGGCTCGCCAGCCGTTTCGCCGCTAATGCTTTCTTCAACCGGAATTGCCTCCGCCGACCCACCGGCAGCTTCATCCGCCGCCGCAACATCTTCAGAAACCGAAACGGCATCCGCTACCGCCGCTTCGCCGCCGTCCGTCCGCACTTCCACAATCTCGACCACTTCGCCGTTGTCATCGGTAATCTCAATCACCTGCTCGTTAAACGCCGCCGTTTCAGCCACAGGCTGCGGTTCCGGCACGGGCAGGATAATTTTTTCGAGAGCAGATTCCGGTTTTGCCACCGCTTCCGCCCGCGTATGAACTTCATGCAGATATCCCAAAAATTCCGCCGCCGACACGCCGCCCGCGCGCTCGGGGACAGATTCAGAAACAGGCTTTTCCGCCGCCGACACGCCGCCCGCGCGCTCGGGGACAGATTCAGAAGCAGGCTTTTGCGCCACCGGCATAGCCGCAGGTTCTGCAGCGGCAAGCGGCAACGCATCTGCCGTACGGTTTCTGACATAAATAACCGTCGCCTCGTCCAGCGGAGCTTCTTTGCGCTCAAATTCCGCCGCCGCGCCAAACAAAACCAACATAGCCAACACCGCCGCCGACAGTTCCATCTTGCTTTTAGCCGCCATTTTAGCCGTTTCCTGATTATCCATCTTACACTCCGCCATAAAAACAACAATAAAAGCATTATAAAACTGCCGGCACATTTTTGCAACCCTTTACTTGATTTTTTTCTTCAAAAACTGCAACAACCGCCATCCATCGCGTGAAAGCGGTCTATTTTTGATTTCAAGCTTATCGGTCAGCGTCTTCAGCCATCTTCTGTAAAAATCGGCAGCATCGGTAATAATTCCGCCGCCTTTCAAATAATTGGTATTATTCAAAAGCCTCAAAAAGCGCACCACAAAATACTCGCGCACGCCCGCCTCAATAGCATCCGTTTTGCTCTCAAAGCTGCGCGGCAGTTCCTCCATCATCTCGTCTTTGTCTTTATGGAGAACAAACCACTTACCGTCAAATTCTTTGACCACATAATAGTGCACAAACTCGTCTTTCAACTCGCTCATCACGTCCCAAAAGACCGAGGCGTGCGATTCGTTGCGGTGTTCGGTTTTCTCCATCAAATCCCAAAAATAGTGGAACGTTTCATGCACCAGCGTATCGGCATCAGCGGTTTCAAACAGCGTAATCGTCCTGTCCGCGCTGTCAAAAGCGCCCTTTGCCAACACATCGAGCGTCCGGCGGTAATTGCGTGAATCTTCCTTAATAATCTCGGCAAATTCCTCATACGGGTCAATCATCTCGGGCATATATTTCTTGTCCGAAACAACACCGCAATTGGTTTCTTCCTTAACAGCGCGCAAATCCCCCGCCAATTCGAAAAACGGCTTATCCTTAAGCTGCTGTTCAGAAAGGTTCATCCTCGAAACAAGCGCGCGTTCGTCCACCGCCCCCTGCGAGGTAATCCCCGCCCAAGGCATCAACCCGGCACTATATCCGCCGTTAGCTCTGGCTTCCGCCATCACCATCGCCGCGTTCATCCGTTTAATCTGCTGCAAATCGCCAAAAGCCAGATGCCGCAAGCGTATGCCCCCTTTTTGCATTCCCGCGCCATATTTTTTGCGCACCCGCAAATAAAGCTTGTCATAATCGACCGTTTTAAACGAGATTTTTTGCACCTTATCGGGCGCAGGCGCATCAACGTCGGCAGATTGAGCCAACCCCGCCAGCGGCAGCGGATAAGTATTTTCCACAATAAACTCTTCCATATTCACGCGCGGCAGATAATGGTCGACATATTCTTCCAAATCCGTAAGTGTCAGGCTCTCGAGTTTTTTTCTGGCCATAAAAATTTGCCGGTTCATAAAGTTTCGCCGCTCTTCTTCAGTCAGGGAATAGTCAAATTCCTCAATATCCTGAATAACAAACGCCGCCCCTTTTAAGAGCACTTCTTTCAACTGGTCCTTGCCAACTTCCGCGGGGTTAATCTCCAACACATACCCTTTGTTAACGTCATAATAGGCATGATACGGCGCGTGGTTTTTCAAAATGGCAAAGCTGATGTTCATATCCGCCAAAGTCGGATAATTGGCAAACAGCTGCGGATGCTCCAAAATATCCCCCAAATGCTTGGGTTCTTTTTTCTTGCGTTCCATCAGTTCCAGCACGGTATCCAAATCAATCTCGCCGTTGTTCGGGGTTTCCACACTGTCTTTGCTTTTAAAGCCGGTATATTCGGGCGGCAGGCTTTTCAAAAACTCGTCGTTTTTGATTTTCTGCAGATATTTGTCGACCTTAAAAATTTTCTCTTCCACATCCAAATATCCGGCAAGGATTCTTTTATCCTCATCGGTCATATAGTTAAACTTTCTCTGTGCCAGAAAATCCTCGCTCGCCGTTTTAGGCAGATACGCCCGTTTATAGCTTTCGGGATAAATGTTTTTTCGGCTCATATCAGGCGTAAACGCGCCGGAAAACAGCCGGTAATAGCCATAAGCCTGATCTTTTTCAATATCTTCAAAAAAATACGGATATTTCTCAAGCATAAGCCGTTTAACTTCCGCCATACGCGCCTGCTTGCGCCGTGTCGTGCGATAAAAGACCTCGGCCAGCCCTTCAAGAAAGCGCGGATCGTCTTTATAGCGTTCCGACATAGTGTGTGCCAAAGCCGTAAAATCATCGTTGTCCCTAACGCCCGTGCGCTCATTCCAATACGCTTGAAAAAACTCGTGCCTGCGGCGCGCTTCAAACAATCCCATAATATACTGGTATTGCTCTTCCGTAAAGTCAAACGTCGTCCGCCCTTCGCCTTTTTCCATAAAGTCAACCAGCTCGTCCACGCTTTTAAAATCCGAGCTGTCAGGGTGCATCGTGCGATATTTCCGAAACAAATCCGTCAAAAGGGCATCTTCAATCTCGCGCCTTTGCCGGTCTGCCTCGCTGATAACTTCAAACACCCCGAGTTTTCTTTCCGGCTCCACACCCTCCATCTCGGCAATATGCTTGTCTTCCAGATATTTGTAAAAATCAACATAAAACGAACCAAAATTGTTCATCGCCGTACCGCGCAAAGCCGCCGCCAAATACGCCTTGATTTTTTCCATCTCGATTTTGTGGTCATGCAGCATATCAATCGCCATTTCATTGATGTTCAAATCTTCCCAGCGTTTAACCGTAGCGTCCCTGTCGCTGATTTCCATGCGCCATTTGCCGTCGCCGCCGAAATGCCACCCCGTATTCTGCCAAATCACGAGCGGGTCAACTTTGTTATCAAACATCGTCATCGCCTGCGTGAGCATATTCGTATCCGCCTGCTTGGCGTTAATACCTATAAGCGAAAACGACACCGACTGTTCGGGCAGTTTTTTTGCCAAAAACGAAGCGGCATCTGCCCGTTTGAGCTGCGGCAAATAGCCGTCAATCAATTTCCGCGGCGTCATCTCGGGGTTAAACTGATACAAGCTGACCGCGTTTGCCTCAAACAGCCGTGCCGCCGCTTTGGCTTTGTTTTCATCGCCGAGCACCGGCAAAAAACGATCATACATTTCGGTATAAACCTCATCAAACCCTTGCACGTCGCCGCGTTTTTCCGCCCGTTCCCGGCGGTTTTTGGCAGAGCGCGCCGCCAAATCCATCTGCCGCAGGTTTTCTTTCAGGTTCGCCCCGAGAATTTTCTCAAACGCCTCGGGCTTTTGCTCAATCAGCGCCATCATATTTTTCTCATAGAGGTCAAGCTCTTCGTCTGTCACTCCTTTAAGGCGGATTTTGCGCCGCGCCTTGTTGAGGCTGTCCTGCGCAAAATAAGCCCCGCCCGAGGGAACGGAAACCATAGCGCTGCCGGCAAACGCCCCGAGCGCACTCTCCAGCAGCCCCTCAAACAAATCCTGCGTATCGTCCAACCCGGCTTTGCGAACCAGATTTTCCGCCAGCATCTGCTGCAAAACTTCGCTGCCAACCTCGCGTAACGGAGCGCCGAGCATTTCCGCCGCCACCTTTTTAGAAGTGAGCTTGGCGTTTTTGGCAATAGTTTCGGGCAATGGGTCAAACAGCTTGTCAATAGCAAAGGTCACGCCCGCATTTGCCGCCGCCAGCGTATTGGCTTTGTCCACATCGCCGCCCTGCTCCAGCGTTTCGTTAAAGATTTCGCCTGCGCCGCCACCGGCAAAAAAGCCGTATGTTGCCCGCGCGCCGATAAGTTTAGCCAGACCGCCCATCGCCAACACCTGCGACGCCCCCGCCCCGACAGCATTGGCAAGTTTGCTCCAACTGGGGCTGTCTTCAAAAGCCTCGGCAGGCGTTGCCATAAAGCTGATGTTTTCAATATCGTCGGCATACGAGCGAAAAGCCGTACCGAGGTCTTTAAACAACTTTCCCGCCTGCGGCAAAACCGCGCCCGCGCCGGATGTCATAATCGTGACCGGCATTGAACCGTTTTCAAGGTTAGCCCCAAACATAGACAAGAGGTTTCCCGTGGTGCGCAGCGTATCCTGCCCGATAGAGCGCACACCGGCTTTAAGGGCTTCTTTGCCGAATTTTTTGCCGTCAAATTCGCCGAGCTTTCCCTCGTCATACGCCCATTTATAAGAGGCAACATCTTCGCCGAGGCGTTTAATCCCCTCCCAATAGTTAGAAAGGTCAGCCGCCTCGCGCAGCCATTTCCCCGCCATTGCAAAGCTTGAAAACGGCGCATCCTGGTCCACCGTTTCGGCTTTAAAAACCGGCACTGCCAAATTCTGCTCATTAGAAAGGTATTGAAACGACCCCGCTGCATCATCACCCACGGCGCTGCCACTTCCTCCCCCTTGAGAGGATATTTCATCGTTGCCCGTGGCGCTGCCACTCCCTCCCCCTTGAGGGGACATTTCACTCCCGAAA
>CAJTJB010000018.1 GCA_910576955.1 uncultured Alphaproteobacteria bacterium
CAAAGGATTTTTGTAGATGCAAAGCTATAAGCTTTTCGGAACCCCCAGACTATCTGGGGGTTTTCGGGATACAAAAAGCGCCCCCAAAGGAGCGCCTTTTATATAAAACATAATCAGCTTATGCATTCTTTTTCGGACGACCGCGCTTTTTCGGAGCTTCGGCAACCTTTTCTTTAGCCGGTCTGCCGCGTTTCTTCGGTGCGGTTTCAACTTTTTCTTTCGCAGGGCGTCCGCGCTTTTTTGGCGCTGCATCAGCAACCGCCTTGGCTGCTTTCTTTCCGCCTTTTTTGCGCTTGCCTTTGTTTTCTTTCAGCTCTGCCTGCTGCTGCGAAATAAGCATTGCTTTTTCCAAATCTTTTTCAGAGCAAAGCCCGACCGCCATCGGGTTTACCGGACGCAGGTTTGCCATATTGCTGTGCGTTCCCTCGCGAACCGAAGCAATTGTCGGCTTGGTTGTGCCGATAAGTTTACAAATTTGCGAATCCATAACTTCCGGACAATTGCGAATAATCCACAAAATCGCATTCGGCTTTTCCGCACGCTGTGTCGGTGACAAAACTTTCTTCGCCTTGGCGTTTCTTTCCTTAACGTTTTTCTCCAAAGGCGTTGCCACCAAAGCCGCTTTTTCGTCCGCCTCGCAGCGTTTAATCTCTTCCATAGACAACTGCCCGTTGGAAATCGGGCTTACGCCCAAAATATTATATGCAATATCGCCGTCGGCAATTGCCTGAATCTCAAGCTCGTGCAATTCGCAAAAATCCGCAATCTGCTTAAAAGTCAGCGTTGTGTTTTCCACGAGCCAAACTGCCGTTGCTTTGGGCATCAAAGGTGCTGTCATTGTCTTCATCCTTTCTTTTAAATCAAAATCTTAAAATTTATTCTACCATAAAACTTTTTTCGGCAACATACAAGCGGATATTCGCGTTTTCTACACAAAGTTTGTAACTCCGCCGGTACGATAAATAAAAACCTGTATTTACATACAGGCTTTTATCAAAATCCGTTCTTCCCGCAGGGATTAGTTTGAAGACTTCAAACCGAATTTAGCAAACTTGCTGTTAAATTTGCCAACCTGACCGCCGGAATCCACCATACGGTGAACGCCTGTCCAAGCCGGATGAGATTTCGGGTCGATTTCCAAAGTCATCTTATCACCGGCCTTGCCCCAAGTCGAATGAACTGTTTTTACTGTTCCATCAGTCATTACATATGTAATTTCGTGATAGTCAGGGTGAATACCTTTTTTCATTATTATCTCCAAAAACTAAACTTCACAAAAAAATTTACACCTCTTATACACTGCACTTTTATAGATTGCAAGCATAATTTTGCAAATTTTTAAATTTATTTTAAAACTTTAGCAATTTTCTGGCTCAAGTTAAAGCTTACCGCCATCAAATTGCCCGAATTCAACACCATCGGCAAATCTTCCGTACGCGTATCGGCCTGTTCCATATCCAGCGCCATACCGCCCGCTTCCTTAACGAGCAGCACGCCCGCCGCCATACTGGCAAGCATAGTTTCCGGCGCGATAACTGCGTCAAGCTTGCCCGCCGCAACATATGCCAAATCCAGAGCCACTGCCCCGCTGATACGCACATCGCGGCACATCGCTAATGTGTTATTGATAATCTTTGCAGACTGCTCAACATCACCGGCATTCGGTTTAACCGCCACCAATGCACCCTCAAGCTCCTGCTTGGAGGCAACGCGCAAACGTTCGTGGCTTCTAAATCCTTCCTTATATGCGCCTTTGCCTTTCTCGGCAAAAAACAGCTCGTCGCGCGCCGGATTATACACCACGCCGCACAAAATAGTCTGCCCGTTCATCAAAGCAGCGGAAATCGCAAATTCCGGATTGCCGTGTGCAAAGTTTGCCAAGCCCTCAATGCCCGAAATCAACAGATACATCCCGTTTTGCGGAACTTTCTCGTTAATCGCAACACAAGGAATTGCCGGCATAATCTTTGCAAACTCATTCTTCAAGCCTTTCTGAATTTTATCAAACGCGATGCGTGTAAAATCCAAACTGCCTTTAACCGAATTTTGCAGACATTCAATCTCACTAAAGTCACGGTTAAGATTAACAGACGCTTTCTTTACCGCCGTAACGATATTAGTGAGCATCGGAGAAATATATGCCATTATTTCGCTCTCTCAACATAGTTAGCTTCTTCAGTACCAACAACAATTTTCTCGCCGGTGGCAATAAACGGCGGCACACCGATTCGCATACCGTTGTCCAAAATTGCCGGTTTGTAAGAAGATGTTACGGTCTGCCCTTTAATTACCGGTTCGGTTTCAACCACGGTGCAGATAACCTGCTGCGGCAACTGAACGGAAATCGGTCTGTCGTTAATGTGAGAAATGCGGACGGTCATACCTTCAACCAAAAACGGACGCGAGTCGCCCAAAATATCCGCAGGCATGGAGAACTGTTCAAATGTTTCCGATTCCATAAAGTTCAAACCTGTGCCGTCTTCAAACAAAAATTGGCAGTCTTTGTCTTCCACCATCATTTTCTCAACGGTATCTTCGGTTCTGAAACGTTCGTTGGTTTTCGTGCCCTCTTCAACGGCTTTCATCTCAACCTGCATAAACGCACCGCCTTTACCCGGTTTGATGTGTTGCGCTTTGGTAATTGTCCACGGTTTGCCTTTATATTCAATAACCCAACCGATTCTGATTGCTCCGGCTAATTGTTTCATTTTATCTGTTCTCCATATTTACAATGTTAATATTATCCTAGAAAAGTTTTTCTGCCCCGCAATTTAGCCCTAAAATTTTTATTTTGCAACAAAAATCGTATTTTAGACAAAATTTTCTTGCCATTTAAAATAATCCCTTTATATTGGGCATATCTTAAATACCTTTATGTCACACAATTAAACACAAACAATTATGACTGACCGAGAGTTTCTCATTTCGTTACTTGCCAGCGGAATCAAGCTTTCCCGCGAAAAGTTGACAATGCTGTTTCAGCTGGAAGACGCCGCCGAGCCGATAAAAGCGTATCTGAAAAGAAATGCGTTTGACGCTTGGAGCAATGATATGCTCCTGATATTCAATCGTCCCGATTCGCCGAAGCTTGTCCTGTTTTACGTTCAGCAAGGATACGGCATTATGCCCGACCTCGAATACAAACTGTTCGAACTGCCGAACGCCGAGGAAATTTTGACAGCATACGTTGCCAAACACAAACTCCACAGCAATCTGGCACAGCTCAAGCTGTTTGCTTTCCCGAGCGCTCCGCAAATTCTCAAGCTCTACATCGAAAATCGGCACGAGCTCATTCCGAAAGCGCAGATTAAACTTTTCGACCTGCCCAATGCCAAAGAGCTGGTCAAGCGCTACGCGGCACTAAACTTCAATCTCTGCAAAGAATTCCGCCGCCTCACCTACAATAAAGGCTGGCACAAAGCCTGAAACTCACCACTAACAAAAAGCAGTTCCTTATGGAGCTGCTTTTTTATTATACTCTCATAAGATTGCCACGCTCATTTCATTCACTCGCAATGACTATCTAACCGCGAGTCATTGCGAGGAGCATAGCGACGTGGCAATCTCTTTCTTTTTCGCGAGTCATTGCGAGGAGCATAGCGACGTGGCAATCGCAAGAAAGTATGGATAACATAATATCACCCTCTCCTGTCCTCTCCCCTCAAGGGAGAGGGACGCTTGAGGAAACCTCTGCCCCCAAGCCCTCCCCCCCCCAGCGAGGGAAATTTTGCTTCAATGACCTCCTCCCCCTTGAGGGGGGAGGTAAGGGAGGGGGTGACAAACATCCTATCAGAATTAACTTGACATTAACCCCGCACTCTTTATACTCCCTCTTGTCGGCAGAGATGCCGTCAGGGCTGTCAGAGGCTCTCATAGTTGTTATCCTTGCTTTGTCAGGGAGCTTTTAGCTATATATTGAAGGCTAAAAGAGTCATTAACTATGTGATTTCTGAACTCCCTGGCGCTGGATTTTCCGGCGCCGGTTTTGTTTTAATCTAATTAAAAATGGAGTTTAATTATGAAACACGAAGATTATGTAATCAATGGTCAAAATGGTTTAAATTTGCAACAGGATGTATTACGCATTATCGGGCAGGCGTTGTTTGAAGAGCGGTCACGGCGAAATCTGAAATTAGCTACGGTCAGCGCTTGTTTGGATGTGCGTCCGGAGCTGGTGGATATGGCTGAAACCGGTACAGGAAAAGCCCAATGGGCGATTATGACAAAGTTGCTTAAATATTATAATAAACGATTTGAGATTCGTCTGGTTTCCGTTAGTACCGAATAATCAAAACGCCCGCTATCTTTCGGTAGCGGGCGTTTTTTCCATTTACGATTAGGCACTCAATTTTTCACTTTTCAATCACAAAATCCGTCCGCAGCGCCACCGTATCAACTCCCTCTTCCATCACCCACGCGGCGGATTGAATGAGGAAAAAGTCCGCGTACCAGTCTGTCAGCTCTTTAACGCCCTCAAAACCGTCTTTCCATACCTTGAAAATCACAAAATCCGGCTCTGCCTCGGAAACAAGCATACTCTCGTGCCGCCGGTTGCGGGTAAACAACCCGACAATGCCGCCTTTGCCCAGCTCTTTGCGCACTGCTGCCAGTTTGTCTTTCACCTCTTCCGCCCCTAAATCCAAAATCACGCCGTCCGCGCCAAACGCCTTTGCCGCTGCAATCGCATTGTCACCGTAAAACAACACTATCCGTTCTTCTTTCACCGCCTGCGTCATAAACTTGCGGCAAAAATCTTCCCCGAGTGCCGCATTCAGCACATAGCACTCCTCGCTCAAATTTTCCAAAATTGCACCGTTTTCCTCGTCCACACGGATAATATTCTTTTGCATAAGTCGTTTTGCCCCTTGTCAATCAGATGTTTAAACTTTATAAAGGACAATAACACATTGTTTTTAGAAACGGAAGTCAAAAATGTCGGAAACTGCAAAATATCTGCCCAAAACCGCCGCCGCTCTTGCCAAACTGCAGGAATCCGCTGCCCTTTTGGAGGAATCCGCCGAGATTTCTGCCACCGAACAGCAGCAGCTCAAAGAAAAGCTTGCCACGCTGCGCCAACAACTGGCTGACAAAGCGCAATGCATCGACAATATCATTAACACCTTGAACGGAGCACTCAAATAAGATGGCACAAGTCGTGATTACTATAAATCGCCGCGAATACGCCATTTCCTGTGAAAACGGCGAAGAGCTCCATATTATGAAACTCGGACGCCTGTTGGATGACCGCGCCAAATCGCTCACTTCCGCATTAGGGCAGATTAACGAAAACCAGCTTTTGGCAATGGTCGGGCTTTTAATTGCCGACGAGCTGACCGAACTCAAAAAAGCCGCTCCGACGCCGGCAGCCACCCCCGCAATAACCGATACCCCAACGCAAGACCTCGCCGCATTAGACGCCGAACTCGCCGAAAATATAGAATCTTTAACCAAAACAATAAAATCTGTTGCAAGTAAGATGAAATCCGTATAAATAATAGAAAATTTTAAAAAATATATTATATTTACTATTGCATGGTTTAAAATCTCAAACTATATAAAAATATACTAGAATAAAATCATTCTAGTATATTATAATTTTAACATTAAGGAGGTAATATGCCAAATAAAAAAGATGATTGCTATGGTTTAGGTCTTGCAAAAAAATTCTATAGCACATATAAAAGCACTGAAGTTAATAACCCTATCACATCAGGAAATAAAGCTGTTGACAAGGCGTTAATTAATAGTGTAACTAAAAGTATGCCCTATGTTGGCCCTTTTGTAAAAGGCATTGATGCTTTTAACAAAACTTATCAAACTGGAGCAAACATAGCACGAACTAAAGCTATTTATGATGAATGTAAAAAGAAAAAATAGCTAATTTCAATATAAGCCAAGGAGAACTCTATGACATCACATATTAAAGATATACTCTTATTAGGAGGAGTAAGCACCTTAATTAGTTCCGCCTTGGCTTATATGCCGCAAAATGATATTATTTCTACTCTGGACTATTTGTGGTTTATAACATTTGTTATCTGTCTCATAAAGTTAATCTGGACGAAAAATCTTCAACCGCTTAATAATTTTAAACAACGATTCCCGCGTTTTTCAGTCTACTTGACATACATTGGCTGGCTGCCATACATTACAACTTTATGTAGCGCAATTCTTGTCGGCATAAATATGTACGCTGAAAACGAAGAAACTCTTATAGTTTTAATCAACATTCAAAGAATTTTGGAATACATTTATGTAATCGGATTTATAATTTCCCTAATCGCTGCAACATACCGTATCTTTTCAAAAAAAAGCTAAATTCCCATACTTTCACATTGGATATCTACATAGAATCTTTAACCAAAACAATAAAATCTGTTGCAAGTAAGATAAAATCCGTATAATATGGATTATATAATAAACGGACTGCCCTTCGCGTGTCTGACCGCATGTCTTCCGGGCCAACACTACTTATCAGGGAGCTGTCACTGTCAAGATCGTGGTCTTGTTATATGGCGCCCACCTTATCTTGCGGGTATCGGATAGAATGATAACGGCACGGTCTGGGCGGTCCTCCTCAACAATAAAGGAATAATAATTTGAAGATTTTATATTGCGGAGATATCGTCGGACGCGCCGGCAGAAACACCATCACCAAACACATCAAAGATATAAGAGAGAAATACGCTCTGGACGCCGTGATTGTTAACGGTGAAAACGCCGCGCACGGTTTCGGCTTAAGCCCGAGCATTGCCGAAGATTTATTAAACGCCGGCGTGGACGGCATCACCACCGGCAACCATATCTGGCAGCAGCGGGAAATCTACCCGTTTCTAGACAGTTCTTCGCAGATTATCCGCCCGCTGAATTATCCGGAAACTCTCCCAGGATCTGGCTGGCGGCTTTTGAATATCAACGGCAAAAAACTCCTGATAGCCCAAGTGCTCGGACGCCTGTTTATGCCGCCGGTCAACAGCATCACCGACCCGCTCGACGAGCTTTTAAAACGCTTTGTTTTAGGCAAAAATGTGGATGCGATTTTGGTGGATATTCACGCCGAGGCAACGTCTGAAAAACTGGCTCTCGGCTATTATCTCGATGGCAAAGTCAGCCTTGTTGCCGGCACACATACACACGTCCCCACCGCAGACGCACGCATTCTCCCCAATCAAACCGGCTATATTACCGATGTCGGGATGTGCGGCGATTTCGAGTCCGTTTTGGGCTTTGAACCGCAAACGCCGGTAGAGCGGCTGGCTGACAAACTGACTATTCAAAACCGCCTGAACCCCGCTAACGGCAAAGAGTTGACCCTCTGGGGTGTAATGATTGAAACCGCACCAAACGGACTCTGCCAATCCATCACCCAAATTAAGGAAACTTTTGAAAATATATAAAAAAACCTCCCACTTTGGGGAGATTTTTGACGTTTCATGCAAAATTATAACTCTCTAGCTCTGTCGCCGCCTTCAACCAGATATAACTTACCATTAAAACGCCAGAACGTTCCTAGCGTAATTTCACGGCGCTCCAAAGAAGTATCACCTTTCCGCGGCGTACAATAGAATTTTATAGTTCTACAAGTATATGGACCATTCAAAAACTTAATAACCTTCATACTCCGCCTGTCAAAACGGTCACACTTTTGGTCTTGGGTTGTAACTTTGACTAACTCTTTACCGTCTTTCATACTGTAAACGGCAGTATATTCCTCATTAAAAAAGATAAATACGCGCAAGTTGTTCTCAACCATAAGCTCGCTGTCCTTGACGAGAACAATCCCTTTTTTGCGGAGCCCGTACTTCACACTGCTTTTACCGCCGTTGAAATATGTGGTTGTTACCAAATCAACGCCAGCACCGTATTGGGTGTGTGTAACATCCACATTATCGCCGGCATAGGCGCACAGCCCCACATAAAGAAAGGCCACAAACAAAACAATAAACTTTTTCATATAATAACCGGAATATTTAAAGAGGCTTGATATGACCGGATCCTCTCATTATAAAACAAAATAATCAATAACGGGAGAATTTTACATATAAATTATTTTTTTGTCAATAAGAAAACTGCCCGCCGATATCAAACCTGCGGACAGCTTTATGTGGTGAAATGTATTCTTACCGTACCGGATGAGCATAGTTATAACAGCTCATAACCAAATCTTCTTTTTTGTAAAATACCTTGTATGCCGCATACAAGAGCGAAAGCACAATCGCCGCCATATACACGTCATAAACCGGCATATAGTTGTTTAAGAAGACGGTCATACTGTCTGAACCGGTAACGAAGTAGTCAACCACCAACGATACCAGCGCATAGATAACCGAGAAATACGGTATCCACCCGATAGAGGCTAAAAATACTGACAGCCGCGGGAAGTTTTCATTCATCCGGTGCACAAAGCCCCAGGAAGAAATGAATGACAAAGAAAGCGCCAACACCGCAACCCAGAACAAGACATACAACACACCGCCCATCGCATAACTCAACTGTGTGTTAAACAGGGCAATGATAAATGCTGCGAGCTGATACATACCACCAAGCAGCAAAAGTTCATTTCTGCATATTTTCATAACGACCTCCTTAAAGTTTGAGATGATACACAAAAATCACCATCAAACACATATGCCCGCAACCGGCAACTTCCAACCTAGGCTTTGGGAGATATAAGTTATATAGCAAAAAATTCACCCACTCTCCACAGAAAGCGGGCTTTTATCATTCTTTCACACTGTATCGCTCATATTCCGACTGCGTCATCATCAATCCGCGCAGCTCATTTTCCTCATCAATCAGCGAAACAACCAACTGCTTTTGAAAAAAACGCAGCAACATCCCTGCCGTCATCCAGTTCATTTCTTTCCCGCCAAATTCGGCATTCTTGACATATTTACTGCGCAATCCGACAAGCTCCGCCAACTGTTCGGTAGAAAGCCCGCGCGCCTTGCGCTCCTCATTTAACAACCGTCCGATTTTAAGCGTCACCATCCGATACAGATATTTGCCGACGCATTCTTTTTTCTGATATTCCATAATTTCATACTCCATCTTGTTAAATAGTTAAAACAAAACTGGCACTGAAAAATCAGCGCCAGGGAGTTAGACAATCACTACAATATGACTCTTGTAGCCTTCAATATATAGCTACAAGCTCCCTGACTTACATCAAGGATATATTTATTGTAGAGAGCCGTCTAAAGCCCTGCCGGCATCTCTGCCGACATTGGGAAGTATAAAAGAGTTATGGTTAAAGTCAAGTTAAATATAAAGAATCATAGACTACAAAAAAACGAATCGGTACTAAAATTTTCATTGTATATTTCTTACTAAAAGTTCTCTTATGCAAAAAAATATTAATATTAGTGCAAATAAAAAATTAAAATATCCACAATTTTTTAAATTAATTATTGATTTTTTCACAATTATATGTTATATAAGAAAATATAAATGGGCTGGGGGTTCTCGGCCGGCGGTATTTACTTCTGGGTAAATACCGCTTTTATATTATGGAAAGATTTTTAATCCTCTCCCAATAAAATCACCATTACTATCAGTTCTGAATTTATTTTTTATAATATTATAAGACCGATTAACTTGTTCAGGCTTAATTATATGCCGACCAATTGGTCGCGCAATTAAATCCGCAAATTGAAGTCCAACACAATTATTAGATTTAGGAATAATATTAATTTCAAAATCCGAATTGTAATTATTTAATGCTTCTTTCAATTCTCTATCTTCACTCGCCCCGCGAGCTTCAAATGTTACTGTTGTATATTTTTGTTCATCATTTTCCTGCAAAAAATAAGCAAGCCTATCAAAACACATTTTTGCAGCCAAATGATACGGATGACTCGGTTTCACATATTTAGCTTTAAATTTCGGTTTATCAATAACACAACTAATCACTGTAAATTGTGTATTTATCATAATCTGCGTTAAATCCCGCATAAATTCATTTTGTATCGTTTTATCCGTTAAACAAGAGAAACACTCTTGCTGTTTTCTAATATCTCTTTCATGTAAAATAATATTCGTTTTATTAAAATATTTTAATTTAAGTTTATTAATTGCTGGCAAAACATAATCACAATAATGCCCTTTTTCCATAATACAAAAAGCAAGAACAAATACAGGAAAATCAGGATCCCATTTTTTCAAATTATGATCCCCTGCCTCATCAACAAATACGAGATATTTGCTGCTATTTGATGAATTAAATATAGGCATTTTATTTTTTCCTTATCTGATTAATATTAAAAATGATATTCCTACTATTAAATAAGTCAAGACAAAAAAGCGAGCCAAACAGACTCGCTTACCACTCTGTCGTAAAAACACGATAAAGGGCGGTGCTATCGTCGGATATCCTGCCCAAAACCGCAGCGTACATAAAGGTACGTGAGGATTTTGGGA
>CAJTJB010000019.1 GCA_910576955.1 uncultured Alphaproteobacteria bacterium
TATTCTGCGCGGTCGTCGCCCGCAAGCTGCTAAACTTGTTCCCCGGCGCGGTGTTGGTCGCTCGGCTGTCCCGGCAGGAGAAATCCTACCGGGATAGCGTCATGGCGCACCCGCCGTATGGCTCGGCGCAAAAGGGACGTACCCGATCTGCCCTATACTGCGCCGCCGTTATCTTGCGCCGCTTTCTTTGTCAAGGTTCAAAACAGGTCAAACATACCGTGTTTGCGGAAAGGGGATCGTAAACACGGGGATATATCAGACCTTGAAATCCAATACCGCCCGGATAAGCCGGGAACGCAGACGGTCGTATATGTCCTGATCTGTCCCGTAATATGTATTACCGCGCTCGTCGCGCATTTTGCGGACAGACAGGGTAAGCATATCGCCCTCGTAATGGCTCAACACAATTTTCATTGCGTCCGGGTCGCCTTTGGTTGCGGCTATGATTACCGGGAACGGCAACAAACCGCGTTCGTCGTGGTCGCTGTTACTGTTCTTCGTCATAGGCTCGTTCCTCCAAATAGCGTTTCAGCAGCTCAAAAGAGCTTGTCCGTCGGTACTGTACCGTACTCCTTGAAATATTAAGGAGCTTCGCTATTTCCGGGTCGCTCATTTCAAAGAAATAATACAGTAATACCGTGTCGCGTTTTTCTTCCGGCAGCGCGTGTATAGCGTCAGCCAAAAGTTTCGGCGTAATTTCCATTCCAGCCACATAAAAAGACTTATCATCAGCTTCTTCATTCGCAAAATGACGGTCAGTTGTGTAAAGCTGTTCTTCTTCCTGCGGCAACAGGCTTGAAAAAGCAACTTCACGCAGTTGGTGGTGTCTTACGTCACGGTGGGCGTTGCTTGCTTCATACTTCAACGCCCGTTTGCAGAAACCGTTAAAAGCGCAACGTATTTCCCATTCGGTACGATTAGGTTCGTTCATGTTCTCACCTCCTTTCGCGTCCGCGAAAGCGGGTGATTGTTTGATTTCCCCTTTCATACCCCACACCACAAAAATTTCAAAAACTGCCAAACGAAAGCAGGTCTTTTTGAAAAATTTTTTGAGGATAAAGCAAAATACGCCCGTCTGCAAAATGCAAACGGACGCAAGGGAATTGTAAGCAGTATTCAGTTGATTACACAGTTCATATTCATGGGTAAAGTATGCCCCGGTGGTGGACGGGCTTTTTTTGATAAATCAAGAATTGGCGAATTTTGTCGATACGGTTTGTGCTTCACGGCGGCTACCTCCTTTCGCCGCCGCTTTAACAAAAACCGCGTATTACTTTAGAGGATAAAAGAAACGGCGGCTTTGATCTCTCAAAAGCCGCCGTGTAAAATAGGCGCATGAAAATACCTCTGCTGTACGACGGCTTTTTTTCTTTTGCCGTCGTGCGGCAGTTTAATGTTGATTTATATATCTTAATTAGTCTATTTATGAAACTTGATGTTTTGCAAAAATCCTACGGGAAATAAAAACACCAATCCCCATAAGTATCAATGCAACTGGTACAGCCATTAGTGCATAAAGTACATTACCACTTATTTGTTCTACCGACATGAGGGAAACAAACTGTGCGTGATACAGTGGCAAAAGTGTAATGATTTTGAATAATGGGCTTGTTTCAGTAACAGGCAGCATGATAGGGAAAAGATAAATTGCAGCAGAAGCGACTAATGCTACCATTTGATTTTTACATACAGCAGACAAAACCAATGTAATACCTGTAATACTAATAGTGTTGGTAAAAGCCAAAAGTATTTGATATTTTAACAATGTACCGCAGGTAATATTAAATGGAATATATCCCTCAACGAAGTCCGCAGGCGCAAAGAGAATACTGCAATCCAGCCCCCCGTTTCCGTACAGTATAAAAGCATATATAAGGTTAATTGCCGATACAACGATAGTTACAATCAATGCGGCTAAAATACTTCCAATGATTTTTGCTGTTGCACATTTTGTTTTTCCGTACTTGCTTGTTAAAATGATATTGTCAACGCCCCCATATTCTCCCGAAAAAACAGGTGCAGTCATAATAGCGACAACTAATGATAAAACTATAAATATTCTTACCATATTTTCACTTGTTTTGAGCCAACCATGTGTATATCCAATCTTGATTTCTTCATTTCCGAATACATCAGAAACACTAAGACCATTCCAGTTGCCATTCATATCAGAAAATTTACGAAACAAAGCCGATTGCAAGGAGTTTTGATAAAGATACACTGCATTCATACCATGCAAATCCTGTGTAGGCTTGAACTCTGCAATCATTTGTTGTACCTTTTCATCAGTTAATATTCCCTCATATTTTTCTGCGACAGACTTATCAATTTCAACGGCTGTCCGCCCTGTACCCTCGCGGTTTTTTCCGTCAAAGGCATACATATTTTGATAAGCCGAAAAACCCAAAAGGAACGACAAAAGCAACAATGCTATTAAAGTAACTTGTGTAAGACGTTTTGAGAATATTTTCCTCAATTCAAATTGAATTAGTTTTTTCATTCTTCTGTATCTCCTTTGAAGTAAAATAAATATAAATCTTCCAAATTCGGTTGCACTTTTACTGCATTTTCCATAGGCGGACGATCAGAAATTATCCTTAATATCGTTTCGCCCCGGTCTGTGTTACGGAGATTGCTTGTATTAAATGAAGCTGCATATCTTTCAGCATGAGCAGCCGGGACAATACATTCCCATACTTGCCCGTTAATCTCCGAAGTAATTTCCTGCGGTTCCCCAAAGTGGATAATCTGCCCCGATTTCATCATAATGATTTCTTCTGCGATAAATTCTACATCTGAAACAATATGTGTTGACAAAATCACAATGCGGTTTTTAGCAAAGGCACTTATCAAATTACGGAAGCGTACACGCTCTTTTGGGTCAAGCCCCGCCGTTGGTTCATCTAAGATTAAAATGTGGGGATCGTTGAGCATTGCCTGTGCAATCCCCAAACGCTGCTTCATACCGCCGGAAAAGGTTTTAATCTTATGTCTGCTTTCAGCAGATAAGCCAACAGCTTCAAGCAGTTCCTTTGATTTTTTCTTTGCTCTTTTTTCACTTAATCCTTTTAGGGCAGATACATACAGCAAAAAATCAAGTGCTGAAAAATCGGGATAATAGCCAAAGTGTTGTGGGAGATAACCTAAAAGATCACGGTACTTTTCATTAAGTCCCACAATGTTTTTACCATTCAAAACAATTTTCCCGGACGTGGGAGTTTGAATATTGCATAACAGTCGCATAAATGTAGTCTTTCCAGCCCCATTTGCGCCTAACAAGCCATAAACGCCATTTGTCAGAGTTATATTCAAATGGTTTACAGCAGTTTTTGAGCCAAATTTTTTGGTCAGCTCGATTGTCTTTAATTCCATATAAAACTCCTTTCTTCACTGAAAGCAAAAATACTCTCCATGTGTTTTCATGGAGAGTATAAAGGGGAATTATCTACTTTTTATCTACAAGGCATTGATTCAAAAAATGCAGAAACTTTTGAACCATTTGGAATATTGTCAATTTTCAAATAGCCGCCGTGATGTTCGCAGAGTAATTTACATATATATAGCCCAAGTCCAAAGTGGTCGGAATGGTCTGTTTCCTCTGTAAAATATGGAGCTGTTACCTTATGCAGACTATTTTTATCAAAGCCTTTTCCGTCGTCTGATACCGAAAGCAAAAAAATGTTATCCTTTAAAGCGAAAGATAATGTTACCGTAGTT
This sequence comes from uncultured Alphaproteobacteria bacterium, assembly GCA_910576955.1. GTDB lineage: Bacteria > Pseudomonadota > Alphaproteobacteria > RF32 > CAG-239 > CAG-267. The sequence goes on from CAJTJB010000019.1 coordinate 3,718, forward strand.
TGGGCATACCGTACAGCATTTGAAATCAGATTATTACATACTTGTGAAATAAACGAACTATCAAGAGAGAGCCGTGAAACAGACACTTCATTTTGCAAACGCAGCTCTTTTTCATTTTGTGCGCATACAATTTTTGCACTTTCATACAGAGAAGATAGAAATGGCTGCAAAAGAATAGGTTTGCACTCCGGCTGTGTATCTTCTATGCGGTGGAGTTTGCTCATGCTGCTTACATAGGTTTCCATACGTGATATATGCTTTCCCATAGTAACGGCAATTTCTTTAGTTTGAGAATGCTCGCTTGTTTGCAGCATTTCATCATACCCTTTCAATACTGTAAGCGGAGTACGCAGATCATGCGCAAAGGCAGCATTAAGTTGTTTGCGTTCCTCGACTTGCCTCCACATTTCAGAAAAGTTACCCACAAGAGTAGTCCGCATAATTTCAAAGGAAGTACATAGCTGCCCTAATTCGTCTTTACTGTCATATTCGATTGAAAAATTCAAATCGTTGTTTGATATTTTTTCAGACGCTGCCCGCAGTTCTGCAAGCGGGATTTTCAATTTATTTCTATAAAACAGTAAAGACGCCGCCATGATACATAAAGCAGAATAAACAGGTGTAACAATTATAGGTATCAGCTCCAACAAGGCTATTGCGCGTTCGTCTTGTTTAGACATTGGGATAGTTGTATCACCGATAAAAGCACCATTACCCAACTGTTCACCCTGTTCATTCGTCAAGTAATACTTTTCACCAGTTAAAGGATAAGATGATTTGATTTTATTGGCAATGCTACCACATATCGAAAATGTCACTACTGAAAGAATTATGGCAATAACAGCAAAAACAACAATATAAAATATAAGGCTTTTTCGGAGAGATAAATTTCGTCCGGGACGTTCTATTTTATCCATTTGTAACCACACCCCCAAACCGTTTCAATATACACCCGGTCAGTATGCGCCGCAATTTTTGTTCGTATCCTGCGGATATGTTCTGTTACAACGCTACTGTCCCCCTCACTGTCGTAACCCCAAATACGCTCATAAATCCGTTCTTTATCAAAGACCTGTCCCGGATTTTGGGATAGCAATTCTACAATATCAAATTCCTTTTTCGCAAGCCCAACACGTTTATCGGAAAAAAACAGACAACGCTCTAAATAGTCAATCGTCAAATCGCCGGAAAATCTTACCTGTGCTTCAAAGCTGTGCCGCTTTTCCCGCCGCAAGTGGGCGATTACCCTTGCTTCAAGCTCCATAAGCGAAAAAGGCTTGACTATATAATCATCACCACCGGCGGCAAACCCCCTTACCTTATCAGTATCTTCAATTCGGGCAGTTAAAAAAAGGATAGGGCAGGATATATAATTGCGAATGCGTTCACAAACTTCTAAGCCGTCCAATCCGGGCATATTTATATCAAGTAAAATAATGTTTGGTTGCCGCTCTATTTGTTTTAATGCTTCTTCGCCATTTGTGGCAAATAAAACAAGATAGCCTTTGCTTTCAAAAAAGCTACGGAGCATTAACACAATGTCTATTTCATCATCAACTATCAATATTTTTGTATTCATTTTTTTGCACCTCCGTATCAAATTGAAGATAGCAGACAATTCTCAATTATTTATCTACTTTTTGAACTACCTTTTTACGTGCGTCAACAGGCTTCTCTGCGTCTTTTGGTATCAACCACATACGGCTGAATTTTGCCACACCGGGTATGCGGTTTTCCTCACATAGCTTTTGTACCCGTCTTTCTGAAATACCCCATTTTTTAGCTGCTTCCGGGGCAGAAATAAACTCTAACATTTTCATTCTCCTTTTCTCCAAACTCTATCAGTATAATTATATACGGTTAGCCGAATAAATTCAAGGCGTTTGTTATAGCGTTTAGGAATTATTTAAGCTAATAAGCAGAATTGTGTAAGCATATCCAAGAGGAAAGGTGAACAGTAAAATGTAATAGGGTGAATAACTATGGCAAAAAGACCAGTACCACAATATGACTTTAGAGCTTTTGGGGCGGCAATCAAGGCGGCGCGGACAGGACGCAAGGAGAGCCGGAAAAAGGTATGCGACGAAATGTATATATCCCCACGCTACCTTGCGAATATTGAGAACAAGGGGCAGCACCCCAGCTTGCAGATATTTTTTGAGCTTATGCTACGTTACAATATCTCGGTAGATCAATTCCTTTTGGAGCAGCCCACCGGGAAAAATACCCAGCGGCGGCAGCTTGATGCATTGCTGGACGATATGAGCGATACGGGAATACGAATAGTCACCGCCACGGCGCGGGAGATTGCAGAGGTTGAGGGTGAGGAAAAATAACACTGTCCGTCTAAAATTGAATAGTGGCTATGAAGCGTTGCAAATCTTTTGAGGTTGCAGCGTTTTTCTTTTATGGAGTTTGGCATAATCGCTTTTTTCTGTGTTGTAGGGAGTAGAGAAAAACTTTCATAGCAAGCATAGGAAAGGAGTACCCTTTCCGTATTTCTTCCCGCCCGCGCCCTGCGGCTTGTCGGTCAGAAATTGCTTGTTGGGAAGTGTCCCAAACCCTCTATGAAAACGGAAAGGAGCGAAAACGCATGAGCGGACGGAAAAGGACGGTACAGGTCAAATTCTATGTGACAGAGGACGAACGGAAACTGATTGAGGAAAAAATGAAGCTCGTCCCCACAAACAACATGGCGGCATATCTGCGCAAGATTGCCATTGACGGGTACATTATCCAAGTAGACCACACGGACATAAAGGCAATGACAGCGGAGATACAGAAGATCGGGGTCAATGTCAATCAGATCGCACGTCGCGTAAACGCGACGGGGAACGCCTACAAAGAGGATTTAGAGGAAATCAAGGGGGTGCTTGCGGAAATATGGCGGTTACAAAGATTAAGCCTATTAAAAGCACTCTAAGCCAAGCCCTTGACTATATCGAAAACCCGGACAAGACAGACGGGAAAATGCTTGTGTCCTCTTTCGGCTGCTCCTATGAAACGGCAGACATTGAGTTTGGCTATACCCTCTCGCAAGCGCGGGATAAGGGAAATAATTTAGCCTTTCACATGATACAGTCCTTTGCGCCGGGGGAAGTGGACTATCAGACAGCCCATGAGATCGGGCGGCAGCTTGCCGACGCGGTAACAAAGGGACAGCATGAGTATGTATTGACGACGCACATTGACAAGGGGCATATCCATAACCACATTATTTTCTGTGCGGTCAACTTCGTAGATCATCACAAGTATGTTTCCAACAAGCGGACGTATTACGGTATACGGAACATGAGCGACAAGCTGTGCCGGGATAATGGATTGTCTGTCGTCGTCCCCGGCAAAGGCAGCAAGGGAAAGAGCTATGCGGAGTACCAAGCGGAGAAAACGGGAACAAGCTGGAAAGGCAAGCTAAAGACCGCCGTTGACGCGCTCATTCCCCAAGTGTCCGACTTTGAAGAATTGTTGCAGCGGTTACAAGCGGCGGGCTATGAGATCAAGCCGGGAAAATATATCTCATGCCGCGCACCGGGACAGGAACGCTTTACCCGCCTAAAAACCCTCGGCGCAGATTATACAGAGGAAGCCATAAGGGAACGGATAGCGGGCAAGCGTACCCGTGCCGCCAAAGCTCCAAAGGCAGAGCGCAAGGGCGTTAATCTTCTCATTGACATTGAGAACAGTATCAAGGCGGCGCAGAGTAAGGGCTATGAACAGTGGGCGAAAATCCACAATCTGAAACAGGCAGCTAAAACCATGAATTTCTTGACGGAACATAAGATTGAGCAGTACGCGGATTTAGTCAGCCGGATTGAGGAAATGGCAGCGGAAAGCGGACAGGCGGCAGACGCATTGAAGAACGCCGAAAAGCGGCTTGCGGAAATGGCGGTGCTTATCAAGAATGTTTCCACCTACCAAAAGACAAAGCCCGCCTATGACGCATACCGTAAGGCAAGGAACAGGGAGAAATACCGCGCCGGACAGGAACAGGCAATTATCCTCCATGAAGCCGCCGCAAGGTCGCTGAAAGCGGCGGGCATTGCGAAGCTCCCGAACCTCGCCGCGCTGCAATCGGAATATGAAGCCCTCCAAGCGCAGAAAGAAGCCCTTTACGCCGACTATGGCAAGCTGAAAAAACAGGTTGCGGAATATGATGTTATCAAGCGGAACATTGACAGTATTTTACAGGCAGAGAAGCAGCCGGAAAGGGAAAGGGGAACAGAGCGCGGATAATATTGAAATATGGTTGAATTTTGAAGTGCAATATCATATAATTTGAACTGGCAATGCAGATATAAACAAATCGGGATTGATGGAGCATCATATGGGAACAGGTATTATTGTTTGTGGTCTTAATGGTTCTGGTAAGAGTACATTGGGGAAAGCTCTTGCAGAGAAATTAGATTTTCATTTTATAGACAACGAAAATTTATATTTTCCCAAGACAAACCCTAACTATGTTTATTCTTCCCCACGCACTCGTGAAGAAGTTGAAAAGCTCCTTTTTAGTGAGATTAAAGCACATGAGAATTTTGTTTTTGCTTCTGTAAAGGGGGATTACGGAGAACATATCTATCCTTTCTTTCGGTATGCCGTATTGATTGACGTTTCAAAGGATATTCGGATACAACGAGTTAGAAATCGTTCTTTTCAAAAATTCGGTAATAGAATGTCAATGGGCGGCGATTTATATGAGCAGGAAGAAAAGTTCTTTGAATTTGTTAAATCTCGTCCAGAAAACACTGTTGAAGAATGGATACAATCTTTGAAATGTCCTATCATACGCATTGATGGAACGAAGTCTATTGAGGAAAATGTAGATTTTATCATTGAGCAGTTACAAAATTAAATTCAAGTTTGTAGAACGAAAAAGAGCCGGGACGCGGCAGCTATCAACATAGCCACCGCGCCCCGGTTTCCTTATAGGTGCAGATACCAAAATGTTACGCAATAGAACGGCATTTTCGGGGGTAAAGGTATAAATCCCTTGCCGCTTCATTTTCCCGCCCGGAAAGCCGCATAAATCAAGGCTTATTTTGCCCCTACCGCGTCACATTCCCCCGCATTTTCCTCATGCGCTCGGCGGTCTGTCTGCGGGTGATACGTTTCCGGCAGTCCGGGCAGTAAATAGCCCGGTTGGAGCTGGACGCAAAGGGCGCACCGCATACGCTACAACGGCGCATATCCTCCGTGTGGTAAAGCTCGGCGTACAGCTCCTTATCGGCGGGCAGTACCGCAATACGGAACCATTTACAGAGCAGGGAATAGGAAATGAGCTGCGGGCATACGCAATAGTCCCCGTCGTCCAGCAAGATACAGTTGCCGTTATCGCAGTTGCAGCACGTCCGGCGCACAAGGGCGTTGACTTTCCGGCTTTGCTGCGGCGTCAGCCGTTTCAGCCCGTTCATTCGTCCTCTGCGGCGAAAACGGCAAGCCCCGCAAACTCCGCTTCGGTCATGCGTCCCACTTTGGCAAGGGTGCGGGCGGCAAAGTCCCGCATTTCCCCCTCCATAAAGGGCAGCGCGGCGTTCATAGCCACCAAAAGCCCCTCCTTGCTGCCTGTCATGTAGATACTCAAAAGGTTGGTTTCCTCAACCGTAAAATTATTATATGTGTTCATGCTCATACCTCCAATCCGTGATTTTTTGTTTTCGCCGCCGCTTTCTTCGGGGCGGT
>CAJTJB010000020.1 GCA_910576955.1 uncultured Alphaproteobacteria bacterium
AGGGGATATTTCACTCCCGAAAGTTCCTCCCCCTTGAGGGGATATTTCACTCCCGAAAGTTCCTCCCCCTTGAGGGGGGAGGATAGGAGAGGGTGACATCATCTCATCCATTTCCTCACCAACCATTTCACCATTACCCATCAACCCATTATTCATACCATCAAAATTTTCCATCTCAAACCCTTTGCAAAAAAAACATCAAACCCAACTCCCCCATCCATATCCTCCCTCCCCTTCCCTGGAGGGCTCGCAGAGCAAAAAGAGCCCAGTGGGCTTTTTTTTGCCGAGAGCAATAGCAGTGCTTGGCGAGCGACTTGGCGGCAACGCCAACAAAGCGAACCCTAGCACTGGCTTGACCGAAGCGAAGTTGGCAAGCTATAGCGAGCCTTACGAAGCAAGAGGGGTAAGGGGGATGGGGACAATATTGAATCCTTATCCTCCCCATCTCCCCATTTTTACCCCAACAAGTTGGGCGTCATCCCTCGAATCGTTGCAGGTGGCGCTGCCACTCAAGGGATCTCCCCCTCCAAGCCACAACCTCCCCTCAAGCGTCCCTCCCCCTTGAGGGGGGAGGACAGGAGAGGGTGACAACAATCCATCCATATTCCCCCCACAGAAAGCCTCACCCTTTCACCGCCAAACGCCCCTTAAAGTAAAACTTCTCGCCTTTCAAAAGTCCGGCATTTTCCACCTCGGCAAGCGTATCAAACTGCGGATAAGAGAGTTCCTTTCGTTCCTCCTCGGCAGCAATCTGCTTAAACAGCGCCTTTTTATCCTCCACATAAGGCGCTTTGGCATAAAACCGCCGCCACACGTCGCGCTCGTTATGCCCGGTATACACATTTTTGAGCACACGCCGCAAACCGGACATTGACACTTCTTCGCCCACATTTTCGATAATTCCCATCTCGGCGCGCGTTTCTGCCAATGCCTGCTTTCTGAAGCGTTTTTCAAGCGCCGGCGTAATCACCCCGCCCTGCTCGGCAAATTCATCGGCAAGCGCCGTTTTTTTGCTGTAATAGTTTTCATAAATCTGAAACGCGAGTTTGGCTTTTTCTTCCATAAAGTCATCGGCAAAAGGCGCGCCCGCCGCAGCTTCAACATCGGGCATAAACACCCTGTCGGCAAGCTCATCCACACCCTTGTCAAACAAAAGCCCCGAAAAAGATTTATCCCCCTCGGCAAGCATCAGCTGGTTTTGCAGCTCGCCCACTTCGGAAAGCCCGAGTTTTTTCTCCTTATATGCGGCAATAAGCGAGTTTCCGGCATTGCGCAGCTCTTCAGCAGAAAGCCTGTCGCCGCCGTTGATTTTCTTAATCAGCCGATACGCATCCGCAAGCGGCGTGTTCGAACGCCTTTCGCGTTCACCCCACAGCGTTTCGGGGTTATTTTCTGCCGTAAGCACATAAAATTCCGCCGGATTGATACTTCCCTCCTCTTTCGCCTGCCAATACGAAAACGCCTGCTGAAATTCGGCAATATCCTGCTCGCGCTGCTGCCGTTTTTTTTCCTCTTTTTCAAAGGTTTCTCGGAGTTCGCGCGTGTTGTTAATGCGTTTTTTAAGCGCCTCGCTTTCCTGCGGCATATATTTATCTGCCAACGCCGCGGCTTTGTCGGGGTCGTTTAAGGCAAGGTTCAAAATGCCGGTTTTCAAATACCCGTCGCGATAGTGCTGTTTTTCGCCCTCTTCCAAAAACGGCGTATTGTCAATCTCCGCCACGGCGCGGCTTAATAACACATCTCCTTTGTCGCCAGCCGTCCGCGCCAGCATATTCTGGTTGCTCGCCAACATTTCGTTCAGACTGGCTTTGCCGAAATCAAAATTTTTCTTCTCTCGCAGTTTTTCGACGTCCTTGCGGTTTTCTCTCAAAATATCCGCGCCGTAAGCAGCCCAATATTCCGGTCCGTTAAAACGGTCAGCAAACCGGTTTTTCAAATCGTCCTCGGCGTTTTTGGAAATCGTGTCAAACTCTTCTGCGGATTGCGCATTTGCCAGCTGCGTCCGATATCCCTGCAACACCTCGTCGGTTTCATATTTCATCTGTTCGTCGTCAATCTTTTTTTTCTTTTCGAGCGCCAGACTTGCCACATCCGCCGCCTCTGTCAAAAATTCCGCCATTCCGTTACCGGCATATTCGCGTTTGGCAGAAACAAGCGTCGGCACCGCCCGCGCCTGTTGCAAAATCATCACGCCGTTACCGCCCATTGCGGGCACTGATTGTTTATTTGCCATAATATCCTCCCATGCTAAAATACTTTAAGCGCGCTGCTGATACCGCCCAATATTGAGCTTCTGTATTTATGCTTGGCTTTTTTCTTCATCTGCCGCGCATTTTCATCCGCCACCCGCGCCTGATACAAATAATTTTCCGCCTCGCTCTCCACCTGATAACGCGCCGCCAAAATATTTTGTTCAAAAGCGTTATAGGTTGTCATCAAAGCCGTAGCCGTGGTTGCGCTCTCGCCCATTCCGGCCTCGCCGGCGGCAGCAGCGCCCATAGCACGCACGGCGCGTTGTTGCGCACGAGAAACATCTTCATTATACGCACCCGCCTGTCTTGCAAGCCGCGCATTGCGCCGATAAAGGGCAGCATCCTGCTGATAGTTAGCCGCCTGCACGCGATAGGCATCCCCCTCGCTTCGAGATTTTAAGAATCCGGCAGCAAAGTTCACCCCCGCTGCCAGAGCAACACCCCAAGTCATACTAAAATCCTTTCAAAAAGTTGATAATCATATCCATTAAAAAAATCCGGCAAGATTTCCACCGGCAAAAACCCGAGCATACGGGCAAATCTCTTCCCCGCGGCAAAATCAGCCCTGACGGTCATCCGCACAGAGGCAAATCCGGACCGCGCCGCAACTTTAGGAATTTCGCGCCGCAAAAACCGTACCGCCTCAATCAGCCGACCGCCAACATCACCGGCAATCAGCGCATAGCAATCCGCCGCATCGCCCGCCTGCCCGACATAGCCGAACACCGCCAACACATCGCCTGCAGCCGACACCAGCGAATACTTGCCGACATTGTCAAAATACGCCGCCCCGCAATCCGCCTCATCAAGCTGCGCCCGCTGCACCGCCACCCTCAACCCGTCCCCATTCCGATACTCCCGAATCATCAAAACCTCCAATCTTTTTTATTCCCCCCACCAATAAAAAGGCGAAGCCGTAGCCAAGGGGGCGATAATCCCCTCGTGGCACTATAAAAACCGCGGAATTTTAGTAGTGAGCCCCAAATGTCCTGCTAGGGAGGGGAGCGTAGTAGACCTACGTGACCCGACCGACGTCAGGCCTCCATTTGGGAGCTCAATGCTAAAATTACACGGTTTTTATTAAGAAATATCAAGAGAAGGCACAATCGCCAAAATATTCATCGGCAGCGGACTGTCGTTTTCAATCAAAATAGACGCCGCCTGCTCGTCGGTGTTGGTCGAGCCGTTAAAGAGCACTTCTTTATTACCGGAAAAAAGCGGCTGCGGCAAATTCATCACCCCGTCTGCCGGACGATAGAGAATATCGCAAAGCGTGTTTTCATCCTGTCCGACCTTACCGCCGCCGGAAAGATAAAGCATCAACAACAGATGGTTAATCCGCTGTTTCTGCCCCACACCCAAAGACGTATTATCGGCAATATATATGCTTTGCGGCACATACTGACTTTTCACCTTAAGCCCGAGCAACACGCGCATATGCGTCGGTTTGATGGTAATCTGCCCATTAATCACGACTTGCGGCGGCTGCACGGCTCCGTCGGCAAAAATAGCGACTTCCCGCCCCTCTAAATGTGATAAACCGGTAAGCACGGTCCGCTTATTGCCCTCATCACGTTCAAACAACACCGCCGCATCCAAATACCTTGCCATCTTGAGCGCGTAGTCAGCTTTCTGTTTATTACACTCGGCATATGAGTCCGCATTGGTCACATAAGCAGGATAACTTTGCGGCAAACCGTTTTCCATCCATTCCACCGACCGCATCGTTTTCCCGTCATAAGAGCGCTTAATCGTCAGCCAAACCTCATCCCGGCAGTCTGTCAAATTCGGAATAACCGCAATACTTTCCACCGCCCCGCTGAAATCATGTCTGGAAAACGCCGCCACTTCCTGCTCGGCAGAAAAAGTGAGCGCCGTGAGAGTTCCGTCGCCCATCAAACACCAAAGCAACTTGTCCGGCACTTCCTGATAACTCATCGCCACAATGCGGGAAACAAACAAATGCTTGCCCAACAGCGAAATATCCGTCTGGTCATACCCGTCGTTATAATAGTTAAAAGTGAGGTCGCGCAAACTCAAACCGTACCTGTCAACAAAAAAGATATGTGCCCCGACCGCCACCGGCATAATCGCCTTGCTCCCAACAGTCGAAATCTGCGATATTTTCACATTATCGGCAGCCATCGCCGCAGAGGGAGAAACAGAGTCGATATAAAATTCCGCCGCCCCTGTTCCAACAAACAGCACATCGCCGGCAAAGAGCCATTTTCCCTCGTTAAATTCTTTGTTAAGCACCGGCACGGTAATCGCCGTTTCCGCAGTTGCCTCGCCAAATTCCTGATCGGCAAAATTATTGTAATCGCCGTTCACGGAAAGGCAGACATTCGGTCCGTTTTCCGTATTCACCAAAAACGCAAACCGGTTGCGGAAAAAAGCCCCCGAAACCGGATATTCCGTCCCTTTATGAAGCAATCCCATCTCCCAATAGGGCGACCCCGCGGTCATCCCGTCCGGCAATCTCGAAAGCACCTTGGCTTTCGCCGCCGTCGCATTAACAACTTCCGTAATCTGCACCACCCCCGTACCATCGTGCAAATAGCGCCATCTGACCCCGCCGTCGGAACGGACGCCTGTCGAATGCACCGGTTTGTTAGCTCCGGTCTTGCCAAGCTCAATCGCCATATAATATTTCTTATCCGAATACCTCGTCTCGTTTTTCACCACATCAATAGCCGCCGCCCACGGTTTCACATCGTCCTCAATCACCTTAAATCGCATCAGCCTGCCCACATCCGTCGCCTTAAACAAATTCCCGGAAGCAGTCAACAGCGTAATCCCCGATGTCTGCGAACAGCTGACACTGATATCGGTAGTATTGACCGCCATAAACGGACCGTTGCGCAGCTCCAGCTCTTCCAACCGCCAATCCGTATTGGAATATCGTTTAAGCATCATAATCGGGTGCTTGGGATGAAAGATATACAAAACATCACCGTTTTGAATTGTCTGAATATTCCACACCTTATCGTCTTCATCCCACAAATCGGCATATGTATAAGGCGTAGAAACGGTAACCAACGCGCCAACAATTCCGCCCACGGGATATTTCTTTCCGTTAATAAAAACCGTGGCACGCCCCTGCAGTTTTAAATTATACTGAATCTGCTCTTCCGTTAAATCATACTGCAATAGCCACCCTTGCGCATAAAGGCGAATACGCTTATGGCTGAACTCCACCACAAATGCCACCTTATGGCTGTAACGAAACGGCACCAGCAAACACCTTTCATTAACCATTTTTCCTCTCTTTCATAATCCAAACCGTTTTCCCGTTATAATAAACTTTGACCACCGCCCCGGCAACGCTCCCGTCATATCTGGTATAAAACGACGCATAATCGCCGTCTTCATCAATCTGCCAACCGCACACTTTCATTTCCAACGATGTATTGTATGCGCCAATCATCTCGCCGTTCACATCGTTGTAATAATATGCCATATCGGTACAATGCAAACACGCCAGATAATACTTGCCTTTTTTATACAGCAGCGAATCATACCCGTCCGTAACCGTTTTAAAAAACATCCATTCCGCCGTTTCGTCCGGCGCAACTTTCTTGGAATTAAACACCACGGCTAAATAACCGTTAGAAAAGCGGAAACAAAAACATTTCAACATCTTGTCAATGCGCCCCACGGCGGTACAGGCAACAAAATATTGCGGCACGCCCCAATCGCCGTAACTGCCGCTGCCCTCGTCGGCAGATTGCAAAGTAACCGTAAGCTCCTTGTCTTCGTCCATTAAGACCTTGCCGTCGACGGCATCATAACCGTTTTTATAAACCAAATACGGCACTTCGGAATTTTTATACGCATCAAAAGAGCGCCGCACAATACCATCAATTTTCACCGTTGCATCATCCGGCACGGTCGTAATGGTGAGGCGGGCGCGTTCATAAAACGAAACCAGATGCACTTTTAATGTCATATCATCCGTCACCGTCGCCTCGCCGGACTGTCCCGCATAACCATCCGCCGTCACCTCAAAACTGACTCTGTCGCCCCGTGCCACTTTAAGCGTCTTTCTTTGCACATTATCAATAAAGACCTTCGCCTCTTCGGGAAGAGCGACAATTTTAAAAGTGACTTCCGCCGCCTCGGGCGTAGGCGCCACAAATCTTGTACCGCCGCGCCGTTTCAAACTCCCCTCTGCAAGAGGAATAAAGTTGCGGCAAAGTTTCGCTGTTTTATCATATTTGGCAATATCCGTGCGACCCTCAAGCCACGGGCTCAACTCTCCGCCGTTAAATTGCACTTTCGCCGGTTTAATACTCATAACACATCTCCATAAAAAAACATTACTTTTCCCCCTCCCTCCCCACCTATCCTCTCTCCCCCCTTCCCCGGAGGAAGGGGTAAGGGGGATGGGGAAACTAATCCATCCTTTAAAACCTCCCCTTCCCTGGAGGAAGGGGTAAGGGGGATGGGGAAACTAATCCATCCTCATACAAAAAACATCACCAAACTTCACGCACCAAAACCCAGCTATTCTCTGGCACCAATTCAACATCTTTCAAAATCTCGTTGTTAAGTTCCGCCTGCCGGATAAGCGTAAAAAATTCGTTCTCCATCGCCTGTTTCAAATTAAGAGAATGCTTCAAGCGCATCGCCAGCTCCGCCGCAACTTTCGCCGCCACCGCCTCGCGAAACAGCCGCGGAAACATTGCATCATCATCAATAATTTTCACATACTCGGCGCGAATACCGCCCGCAACGCCCGTCACCACGCAATTATTCGCCACTTCATAGTTCTGAATCGTTGCAACCCGCACATCATCAAACACCTCATTATCAGCGCCAAAAACCTTTAAGAGCAGCAGGCAATCCGTCGGCAAGCGATACATAAACTTATCGCCGAATTTTTCCTCGCATTTCGCCAATCCTTTAATTTCGACGGCAAACCGCCACGGATAGGAAGAAAGGAGCAAATCCTTGACATCCTGATAAACAATATCATACACGCGCCCATACGCCGCATCATTTAAAGACGACACCGGCGGTTCACCGAGTTTCAACAAAGCCCGGTTAATAATTTCAATTTTAGACATATAACCTCCAACAAAAAAAGGATGGCCCCGCCATCCCAAACATTACAAACAAACGCCCCCCCCACTTCAAGCGTCCCTCTCCCTCGAGGGGAGAGGACAGGAGAGGGTGACAACATACCATCCTTATCTTCCCTCCCTCTTTTTAAACGTCATCCCTCGGGGCAACGCTCCCTCTTTAACCGTCATCCCTCGGCGCGCAAAGCGTGCCGTCAAGGGATCTCCCGCTCCAAGCACCTCCCCCACCTCAAGCGTCCCTCTCCCTCGAGGGGAGAGGACAGGAGAGGGTGACGCTAATCCATCCTCTTTAAAACCTCCCC
>CAJTJB010000021.1 GCA_910576955.1 uncultured Alphaproteobacteria bacterium
GGCTGGGGGGGGGTGACAACAAACCATCCTCTAAAACCTCCCCTTCCCTGGCGGAAGGGGTAAGGGGGATGGGGACAACAATCCATCCTTATAGTCATTGCGAGGCGCGCCGTAAGGCACATCGCCGTGGCAATCCATAGACAGGTGACGCAGTCACACACCATTACCCCACAAAAAAAGACGCACGAACCTAAGCCCGTGCGCTTTAATACAACTAGCAACCCACCGTAGCTCGAATCATTGCAGGTGGCGCTGCCACCACGAACCTAAGCCCGTGCGCTTTAATACAACTATCGTTGCAGGTGGCGCTGCCACCCGCAGCTAAAGTCTGCGTCAACAAGTTGCCACTAGTTAGCAGCAGCCTCAACAACAGGTTCAGCCACCGGAGCAGTTTCGTTGCTATAAGCTTTTTCCTGCTTTTTAGCCTCGTCGGCCGAACGCGCGATGTTCACGAGAACGGTCTGCGAAACTTCAGGGTGCAAGCTCAATTTAACCGGATATACGCCAAGATATTTAATCGGCTTATCCAAAGCCACAAAACGGCGTTCCAGTTCAACACCGGATTCGTTAATAGCTTTAGCAATATCGCGAATGGTAACAGAACCATAGAGCTGCCCTGTTTCAGAAGCCTGACGGATAAGAACGGCAGAAAAGCCTTTCAATTCTTCAGACTTTTTAGTAGCTTCATCAAACAAAGCCTTATTGCGAGCTTCAAGTTCAGCCTTTTGCTTTTCAAAATAAGCAAGGTTAGCCTCTGTTGCGCGCAAAGCCTTGTTTTGCGGTAAAAGGTAGTTACGGGCATAGCCGCTCTTAACCTGCACCTTATCACCCATTCTGCCTAATTTTTCAACGTGTTCTAAAAGAATGATTTCCATCGCACATCTCCTTAATCAGCAACATACGGCAACAACGCAACAAAGCGGGCACGCTTAATAGCGCGAGCGATTTGTCTTTGTGTTTTCGCACTAACGTTAGTGATACGGCTGGGCATAATTTTGCCTTTTTCCGAAATATAGCGTGACAAAAACTTCGTGTCTTTGTAGTCAATCACAAAGTTCGGATTATCACTCAAATTCTTTTTCTTAAAAAATCCTTGTTTAGCCATTTCCCAAACTCCTTTAGTTAGCTTCAGCCGAAGCAGCTTCATCTTTGCTGCCAGCAAATTCATCAACTTTAATTGTCATAAAGCGGATGATATCTTCGTTCAAACGAGCCAGACGCTCATATTCGAAAATAGCGTTAGCCGGAGCAGAAATGTTCAAAACAACATAGTAACCTTTACGGTTTTTTCTAATGCGGTAAGCCAAGGTTTTCAAACCCCAGTTATCAACATTAACAACCTCGCCACCCTCTTTTTTAATAGCATCGGACAAAGTAGCCACGATGTCATTAACCTGAGACTGTCCAAGGTCTTGACGAGCAATTAACATACTCTCATATTTAGTCATAAAAAAATCTCCTTATGGATTCTCAACAAAAATTAATGTATAGCCGCAAAGAACGCCCGTTCCCCGCAGCAAGGACACCCCGCACTATACACCCCAATTTTTAAATTGCAAGCATTTTTTCACCCCCAAAAAAATCCCTTTCCCTAGGCGGAAAGCTCTCTCTCCCTGAACCTCCCCATCCCCCGGCGGAAAGCTCTCTCTCCCTGCACCTCCCCTTCCCTTGGCGGAAGGGGCTGGGGGATGGGGACAACAATCTATCCTCTTTAAATCTCCTCCCCCTTGAGGGGCTCGCTCTTTAAACCTCCTCCCCCTTGGAGGAAGGGGTAAGGGGGATGGGGACAACAATCCATCCTTATAGTCATTGCGAGGCGCGCCGTAAGGCACATCGCCGCGGCAATCCACAAACCGGTGACGCAGTCACGCCCGTGCCGCTGGCACCCCCATAAAAAAACTTGACAAAACTCCCCAAACCACATATAATCCCCACAGAAAAAAATTATTATCTCACATCATTAAACTCAATAATTATGAAAAAAAGTCAACTATTTTGGCTGGACTGGTACGCCAAACGCCAAAACACGGAAAAGCTGCAAAAATGCCTCCGCAAGTTCGCCGATAACGCCAAAATCTCCCGCACCGGCATTGAGTTGTTTGAAGCCAAACACGCCGACGTCATCGTTAAAGAGTTCGTTAGTTTGTACTACCCCCTCTCCGAGGACGCTCTGCTGAAAGTCTTTGACCTGCCGAACGCGAAAGATATCCTTGCCGGATACGCGCCGCATCACCAGCTTCCCAAATCCGTGGAGGCAAAGCTGTTTGATAAGCCCGATATGCGGGAAATCCTCAAGGCATACATCAGCAAGCAACATATCTCCGATGATGCGGCATTCAAACTCTTTGAGCAACCGGACGCCCACGAGCTGCTTATGCTGTATTTGAGCGAAAACAAACACGAGCTTCCCTCCGGCTTTGATATTCCGCTCTTGGATATGCCAAACTGCGAAGCCCTGCTTGAGGCTTACAAAAAACACGGTTACGGTTACTGGCTATCCGAAGAAGCGCAGCTTAAAATGTTCACCCGCGCCGATGTCGAAACCCTGCTCGGGAAGTATGACTACCATCTCTGCGAACAAGCCGAATTAAAACTTTTCGACCTGCCGAACGCCGCAACCATCGTGGCAAAGTATATCGAAGATTTTTCATTCGATTCGCCGGAGGCGGAAGCCAAACTCTTTGAGCTGGAAAACGCCGCGGAAATCATAGACAAATATGTGACGCACTACAGCCTTTATGAAGATTGCGCACATCTGCTGCTGAAACTGCCCGACGGCGTTAACCGTATGATATGCTATATGCAAAACTATTATCTGGAGCCGAAAACGCTGGAAGCTTTTTTCAACCACCCCGCCGCCGACAGACTGCTGTCGACAGCCATGCAAGAGCAAAGTTTTCCCGCAAACCTCGAACAGCGCCTGTTTGAGCGCCCCGATGCTTTCAATCTGCTTAAGGCATATATTGAAAAAAACGAGCTCACTCCCGACGCCCAGCTGATGTTTTTCAGCCTGCCCGCAAAAGAGGCGAAAGAGCTGTTAAGCCGCTACGCGGAAAAATACGATTTTTCGCACAAAGTAATGCAAAAACTGGCAGTCAGCACCTATTTCCGCCAAAACTAAAAAAGAATCTCCCCGGTCCACCCCGCGGGAGATTTTTTTATCCTCCCCCCCTCGAGCGTCCCTCTCCCTTGAGGG
>CAJTJB010000022.1 GCA_910576955.1 uncultured Alphaproteobacteria bacterium
GGGAAACCCTCGCCGCCACAACCTCCTCCCCCCTTGGCGGGGGAGGTAAGGGAGAGGGGGACAACAATCCATCCTTACCCTCCCTATCACACAAAAAAACGCCGCAAAACCTGCAATTTCCCTTTGCCAAACCCAAATTAACCGCTATATTACAACAAACAGCAAAGGATATGAAAATGACAGAAAAAGTATGTTTGATAGACGGCTCGGGCTATATCTTCCGCGCCTTTTTCGCCAGCCCCAGAATGACCAACCCCGAGGGATTGCCGGTCAACGCCGTGTATGGCTTTTTAAATATGTTTTTGAGCCTGACCGCTAACATCAAGTGCGACTACTGCCTTGTGCTGTTTGATGCCAAGCGCCAAAACTTCCGCAACGCGTTTTTTGCCGACTATAAAGCCACCCGCCCCGAGCTGCCGGAAGACTTAAAACCCCAATTCGCGCTCATTCACGAGGTCGTTGAAGCCCTGAACCTGCACTGGCTGCAGATGGAGGGCTACGAGGCGGACGACTTGATTGCGACCTACGCCGATATGGCACTCAAAGACGGCAAAGAGGTAACGATTGTTTCGGCAGATAAAGACCTGATGCAGCTCATCCGCCCCGGCGTGACCTTTTATGATAGTATGAAAAACAAATTTTTCACCCCCGAAGACGTTAAGGAGAAATTCGGCGTTTACCCCGACAGAGTGACCGACGTTCAGGCGCTCGCCGGTGATAGCACGGATAACATCCCCGGTGTTCCCGGCATCGGGCTCAAAACCGCCGCCGAGCTGGTTAATCAATTCGGCTCGCTTGAGGGCGTTCTCGAACACGCCGCCGAGATTAAGCAAAACAAGCGCCGCGAGCTGATTTTAACCCACAAGGAAGACGCGCTCCTCTCACAAAAGCTCGTCACCTTAAAGCCCGACGTGCCGGTCGAGCTTCCCCTCAAAGACTTGCGCTGTATGGCACCGCACCAAGATATTTTGCTGAATTTGCTTGACCGCCACGCGTTCAAAAGCCTAAAAAACAAATCCATCAACTGGCTCAAGCAAAAATGCGCCGCCCTGCCCGAAGAGCCCGCCCCTGCCCCCGTGGAGCTGACACCGGTTTATAAACTCATACAAACAACCGCCGCCCTCAACACGCTTGCCGAAACCATCAAAGCCGAAAATCAGTTTGCGTTCAAAGCCCACACCGCCAAAGACGATTTTATCGGGCTGTCCATAAGCCTTGAGAACGCCCGCGCGTTTTATATTCCGGTGGTGCAAGCCGCCCCCACTGCGGATTTATTTTCTGCCCCCGCCGCAGACGGTATAACCGCCGCACAGCTCAAACAATTTTTGCAGCCGCTGTTTGCCAATCCGGCAGTCTTAAAAATCGCCTTGAACCTTAAAGAAAACCTGCACATCCTTGAAAAAGCGCTCAAAACGGAATTTAACCCGTTCCCGTATGACGATGTCGCGATTTTATCCTATGACCTTCACAGCTCCGCCGTAACACACACCCTGCAAGCACTTGCCGCCGAGTTTTTGCAAAAAAGCTTAAAAACCGCCGAGCCGGACTATAAAAAAGCCGATTTCAAAACCATGCCCGCCGCCGACGCCCTCTCCTTTTTTGCCGAAGAGGCGGATTGCACAATGCGCCTGCACCGGCTGTTCCGCCCGCTGCTCCAAACCGAGAAGAAACTTTTTGTTTATGACGGCATCGACCAGCCGCTTTCCGCCGTGCTGCACGATATGGAACGCGCCGGCGTGATGCTTGATACCAAACGCCTCACCGAGCTGAACACGCTGTTTGATAAGGAGATGAACACCCTTTCCGCCGAAATTTACGAACTTGCGGGCGAAGAGTTTAACTTAAGCTCGCCCAAGCAAATCGGCGAAATTCTATATACCAAACTCGGGTTAAAAGGCAAGAAACACACCTCCGGCTCGCTCAACACCAGCGCCGAAGTGTTGGAGCAAATGGCGGAAAGCCACGAGCTGCCGCGGAAAATCCTCGACTGGCGGCAATATCAAAAACTCAAATCCACCTACACCACCGCCCTGTTGTCGCTGATGGATAAAAACCACCGCGTACACACCACATACAGCCAAACCTCGGTCAACACCGGGCGTTTGTCATCGCTTAATCCGAACCTGCAAAACATCCCCATCCGCTCCCCGATTGGGCGGGAAATCCGCAAGTGTTTTATCGCCAAGCCGGGGCACAAACTGATTGCCGCCGACTACTCGCAAGTTGAGCTCCGCTTGCTCGCCACCATTGCCGATGTGCCGTTTTTGCAAGAGGCTTTTCGTGAAAATGTCGACATTCACCGCAAAACCGCCGCGCAAGTCTTTGATATTCCGTATGAAGAGGTAGATGCCGCCCACCGCCGCCGCGCCAAAGCCATCAACTTCGGCATTGTCTACGGCATTTCCGCGTTCGGGCTTTCCAAAGAAATCGACGCCACCCCCGCCGAGGCGCAGCGCTACATTGACGCATATTTTGCCAATATGCCCGAGGTCAAAACCTATATGGAAGAAACGATTAACTTTGCGCGCCAAAACGGCTATGTCGCCACGCCCTTTAACCGCAAGATTACGATTTTCGGCATACAGGAAAATAACAAGCGGCTCGCCTCGTTTGCCGAACGCGCGGCGATTAACGCCCCGATTCAGGGCGGCGCGGCAGACATCATCAAACTTGCGATGAACAAAATCCCCGCCAAGCTTAAAGCCGCTGGCTTAAAAACGCAAATGCTCCTGCAGGTGCACGACGAGCTCGTTTTTGAAGCCCCCGAGGAAGAGGTTGAAAAGGCAAGCGCCCTGATAAAACAAGAGATGGAAGACATCACCGCCCTCGCGCTTAAAACCCCGCTCATTGCCGAGGTCGGCATCGGCGACAACTGGGACGAAGCCCACTAACCGCAAACACCTCCCCCCTGCGAGGGACTCGCTCTTTAAATCTCCTCCCCCCAGCGAGGGGGAGGTAAGGGAGAGGGGGACAACATACCATCCATATCCTTCTCCCACCCTTTTCACAAATCATTACAAAAATGATTTATTCCTCCCCATCCCCTACCCCCCAGCGCGGAACTCGCTCTTTAAATCTCCTCCCCCCAGCGAGGGGCTCGCAGAGTCAAAAAAGCCCAGTGGGCTCTTTTGACCGAGAGCAATAGCAGTGCTTGGTAAGCGACTTGGCGGAAACGCCAAC
>CAJTJB010000023.1 GCA_910576955.1 uncultured Alphaproteobacteria bacterium
ACTTTATTGAGAGGCGTGTCCTCACAGATACGAATAAGGAACTTCTCGATTTCGTCAAGACGATCCTGAACATCGCGGACTTCCTTCTTCAATTCCGGGTCACGGGGATTGGAGAATTTGTTGTCCTTGAACAGCTCTTTCTTGATGAAGAGACCGCTCTTGATACGGTGTGATACACTATGGGAAACGGACACTCGGAGCATGATTTCAGCCCTGCCCGAAGGATTTGTCTTCGCCGATAAAGCGCGTTTAATTGTCGCCATTGGAGAGTTTCGTTTAAATTCAACTTAGTTTACTTTACTGATATTTAGGCTCTAAAACCACTACAAAGATACAACAATTTTTGTCAGCAAATTGTCAGCGAAGGTTGAATTTTAACAAATCGAGTTCGAGTCTGAATGAAATTTGAACTGATTCAATTTAGTTTATTTCGGTTGAAATTCAGCGTTTTACACAAATATCGACATTCATTCAAAAATGAGCACTATTCAATACGGTTCACAGTTAATGCTCCTGTTCTGGGCACTGAATAAACCCCTTAACTCATTGAAGTTGAGGAGTTTTTAATTTCTCGGGTATAAACAGGGTATAAACTAACAACATTACCCCTGCTTTTTGGTCGGTATCTCGCGCCATATCGGGTGGAGGTCGGGAGGCATTACCAAATCGGTAATAACGCGGTTGAGGTCGGGGCGGTCAGTCAGTGGAGGCGTTGGGCGTGTCGGCCTCGGGGGGGTCGTTGTATTGCCGTTGTTTTTTGAGTGCCTGTATTTCCTCGCGCTGTTGTATTACTCGCTCGGTGAGGCTTTCAACAATACTCATCAACTTGTCAATTTGTGCCCCCTGTGTTCCCATCATATTGTAATAGCCCTCTTTTTGTTCCTCATACATTTTGCTTATCCTTTGAGCAATCGTGAGGCGGTGGGTGGCACGGTCGGCCTCGGCCTGTGCCGCGTTGAGGGCATTTACAAAGTATGTAAACGCGCTCTCGCTCGGGTCGGCATCGTTGTTGGCTTGTTCCTGTGCCCAACGGCTAAACTCTTGCCATTGGTTGGTGGAGGCAATAAACAGGTGTGCCCACTCTCTTTGCCTCTTGGCGGTTTCTGCATCGGCTCGCGCCTGTGTCAGTTGCTTTTTGAGCCGTGCCCATCGGTTGGGGCGGTGCTGTCGGCTCGGGTTGGTGTCGTGTTTCATCACGTGTTTAGGGATATAAAAAAGCCCCTCGGTTAGGTGTCCTCGGCCACGTGAGTTGCCGTGTGGGTGTTTCCACTACCACCACCATACAAAGGGCAAATAAGGTGCACTACAACCGCTTGGGGCGGTCGCTCACGTGTTTAGGGATAGCAAAGTTAATAATTTTTCCTGTAATTTTTGCCTCGGGGCTTTTTTATTGGGTGTGAAAAATCGGCTTTTTAGGAAAAAAGAGGCTCAACCGCTCGGGCTTGCCTCTTTCTCGGTGCTTTTGGTGTGCATTTGCATTACACTTGCAGTGCATTTGCATTGCTTTTGCTCTTTTTAGTGCCAAAAAAGTCAGAAAAGTAAGGTTTTCTATTGGGGTGTTCCGTCTTATATAACTCTTTTTTAGTCTGAAATCATCACTTTTATAACTTTTGTGTCTTACTATAATACACATTCGGGCGGTCATCGCCCCTGTGTGGTGTCGGCTTAATTTTGAGCCGTTGGGGTCGGCATCTTGTGTGCCCTCAATTTTGAGGAGTGAGGTTAAATCAATAAGGCTTTGTACCGTCAGCGTATCCGCGGAACTACAATCCGCGGCCTCTCAACGACACAAAGCCATAAAGACGTTGCAAATATACAAAGTTATCCAATCAATAACAATATCGCTTTACATAGTATTACCAAAATAGTAATTTGTGTCGTGTTACTATAACGCGTGTGCGCGCGTATGCTCGTGAGAGAGTGCAACACAAAACCTCATCGGTAAAACCTTATTGCCTCGGCTATCTTTTTATCAAGTTCGGCTATTGCCTCGCTCGGGGCGGTTAGGCCGTCTTTAACCTTACAGGCTTCCTTTACCCCCTGTCTTAGGTCAAACGCTTGCTTGGCGGTCAAATCTCCACGTTTTTGAGCCTCGTTAATGTGGGCTATTGTTTCCACCTCACCGCCCCACCGCTCAACTAATGCCAAAATGCCCATTTTCTGCAAATCTCGTTTTGTTTTCATCGCTTGGAAATTTAGTGTTATATCGTTTACTTTCCTTATCGCTTGGTATGCCTCACGCCATCGGTTTAGGAGTGATATGTAAAACCGCTCATCATACAACAACGCGCCTGTTACCTGTGCAACGCCCAACAAAGAGGACAACCGCGCCATATACCGCTGCTCGTACCTCAACACATTGCAATCTCGGTATAACTCGGGTATTTCCTCGCGGTTGTCGCGCTGTTCTCGGTTCTTGTCATAAAAACACAACCGCTCTGCTTGGCGGTGTCGGTGATAATAGAGGCTGTGAGGCTGTTGTAGGCGTTGGGCATAGTTCAACACGCCCAAATGATTGAAATAATTGGCGGTCGGTTCTCTTACAGGAACAGACAACCCGACATCAAGGCGTGTTATTATCGCTCTATCCATCGGCAAATGTAGGGTATCACTCAACCTCTCAACAGCGCGTTTTATATCTGCTCGCCCCATCACTTGGTAATTATCGCCCAACATCCATTTGCATAGTGAGCCGTCTTTTACTCTCACTTGATAGGGGCTTATTGATACGCTCAAATTTCCTGTTTTTCCTGTTACCACCTGTTGGCCGTTGTAGTCGTGAAACGCCACGCCCTCGGGGTTGAGGTAGGGTGTAATCTCGTTTATGAAATCCACCCCCTCAACCTCGGCTTGTGTCAACTTAAAATTTACCGTGTCCAACATCGGGTTATTACTGAATTGGTAATAAATGCTGTCTTACTATACGCGCGTGTGGGTTATGCGGTCGGGGCGTT
>CAJTJB010000024.1 GCA_910576955.1 uncultured Alphaproteobacteria bacterium
ATCCTCCCCCCTCAAGGGGGAGGGGTGCTTGTAGTTGGGGGAGGGGAGGTTAGGGTTAGAAGAGGGGGGAGGGGGTGTTGATGGTGGGGCGGATGTATTGGGCGTATTGTTTTTCAAGGCGGTTTTTATAGTTTATGCCTTTACGCCAATTTTTGGAATGATAGTGCATTGCCGTCTTTTTCCAATCTTCTTTGTTCCGCTTGTGCAATTGCTTTAAAAATTTTGCACTGTATGATGCGTTTTTTTCGGGGTCAAACGCTTCTTCCACGCTCCGGAACTCTTTGCCGTGATATTTTAAATTTATCTGCATACAGCCGACATCTATATTCGTGATGCCCTGTTGTTGCATCGCCTTTACGGCGGCGACGGCAGCGCTTTTGCTCTTGTAATAATGACCTTTGCCGTTGGCATGTACTGTCCATGGCCACGCGGTGCGTTTGCCGAGCTTATTATCCCAGCGCCCGCTTTCTACCATCGATATTGTTTGCAACAGGTGCGGTTTTATCGCATATTCCTGTTCGGCTTTTGCAGCCGCATACGCGCACAACTCATTATCTGCGAGTGTGGGGGCGGGGGCCTTTATCTGGGTTTTTGTTTCATACCGGTTATATTTCGGGGTATGGATTCTGTATGCTTCATAAGCTCTGGTTGGTGTGGTCAGGAAGAAAAACAAGACCAACATAAATAAGATGCTTTTTAGCACGATGTGATTTCCTTAATACCGCCTTAAGGCAAGAGGGCGTCCCTGTCTTTAAACTTTTCGCCATCGGCAGCACTGGGCTGACCTTAAACGCGGGTAAATTAACAAGTCGTCCGGCTTATATAATCGCTGTCGGACGCGTTACAAGGGGGAGTGATAACACATTAAATTTTAAAAATCCAGCAAAAAATTCGCTAAATTGGTAATTACTTTGCTGATATCGTGGCTAACCTTTTGAAAATCCGCATTTTTTGTGAGCGTTTTTTCGTCGGCGTATATCTCGCGGTTTATCTCTAACTGCAGCGTATGCGACTGTTTGCGCGGTTCGCAATAATTAAAGGTGATGTATGCGCCGGAGTAGGGGCGGTTTTTGGATACATAATATTCGCGTTTGCAGAACTCGTTTTCCACGAAAAAGCTGATTTTATTCGGGCAGCTTTGCTCAAACAGGTTGCCGAGGCAGAAATCTATGCGCGGGCTTTCCGAGATTATCGAGCATATTTTTGAGGGCATCGAGTGGCAATCCAGCACCAGGCAGAACCCGAATTTCGCTATTGTTTGCTCGATGAGCTCTCTTAAGCGGTTGTGGTAGGCGTCATAGATGTTTTTGATACGTTTTTCGACTTCTTTATATGATATCGGGCCGGCGTATATCGGGTTGCTGTCTGCCGTGACCTTATGTATCAGCCCCAAGCCGTAGCGCGAACGATGGCGGTTTAGCCCCAGATCGTCTTTCGGGTAATCATAAAACATATTCGGGTCGACTTCCATTTTGGCGCGGTTGACATCGATAAACGTGCGGCTGATGTTCATATTCAGCGCCGTGATGCCGTTTTCGATGGCCGGAGCAAGTAGGTCTTTTACAAATATATCCTCATTTTTGCGCAGGTCTTGCTCGCTTGGGAGGGTGTTTTGCAGAAATTCCTCCGGAAATGTGGTGCCGCAATGGGGAATCGACAGAATGAGCGGATATTTCAATGTTTCGGTGTTATATTCGCTCATAATGTCGAGGTTTTGGTAATCGACGATGAAATCTATGTTTTTACTCATTTTTTCTCTTTGTTCACGGTTAGATTTTGTTCTCTTTAGGGGAGTTATACACAAAAAAGGTTAACTTTTTCATAATTTTGCCGGAAAAAGGTTGCAATCTAAAATTTGTGTGATAAAAAGGCGGGTGTTATATGATTTTGATTTGTCGCGCGGACCGTTAGTTTAAAAGTAGAACGCATCCTTGACATGGATGTAGCAGAGGAGCGTTACCTCTACGGTCCACCAATACAATAGCCCCCGTTTGGGGGCTTTTTTGTATTGGTGGGTCGATGGTGCTCCGATGCGGTAGCAGAGGGCTCGCAGGTCAAAAAGAACGCGGGGCGTTGTTTTTGCCGAGAGCTATAGCAGTGCTTGGTGAACGGCTTGGCGGTAACGCCAACGAAGAGAACCTTTGCACTGGCTTGACCGAACGGAGTGAGAGGTTACCTCTACGGTCCACCAGTGGCAGCGCCAGTGCCCGCGGCACCTGCATAACTTTTAGCTGTGGCGGGTGATGAGAGTGATTTTCAACGAGCATAGTTTGTTTTTTGATGTTCCCCGTTTGGGGGCTTTTTTGTATTGGTGGGTCGATGGTGCTCCGATGCGGTAGCAGAGGGCTCGCAGGTCAAAAAAAGCCCACTCGGCTCTTTTTGCTCTGCGAGCCCCTCGAGGGAGAGGGACGCTTGAGGTGGGGGAGGTGTGTGGAGCGAGCCCGCCGAGGGAGGGGAGGAATGGATGTTTGTTGGATTGGAGGTTGTGTTGGGATGATGAGGGTTGAGTTGCCGAGGGTGTTTCAGGAATTATTAACCGCGCGGGTGCGGTATAAGATGTTTTATGGCGGAAGAGCCGGGGGAAAGTCATTTGCGTTTGCCGATGCGCTTTTAACTCTTGCGACATCCCGAAAAATGTTGATTGCTTGTGTGCGCGAAG
>CAJTJB010000025.1 GCA_910576955.1 uncultured Alphaproteobacteria bacterium
TAGTGAGCCCCAAATGTCCTGCTAGGGAGGGGAGCGTACATAGAAGTACGTGACCCGACCGACGTCAGGCCTCCATTCGGGAGCTCAATGCTAAAATTACACGGTTTTTATGCGAGACCGATATGAGAGATAAACGCCCCCCCCAATATCCCGCTTTCGCGCTTGGCATATTCCCAGCGGTCCTCAAATTTGGTATCAAACATCAACTTCGGACTACTCGGAACAATAAGCCATTGATTATTAAAGATTTCCCATTCCAATTCTCCCCGATGCCACACACAATGCCCCATCGCGATAATTTTCTTTGACGGTCCCTCACCATCCAAAATTTCCTGCAACACACCAAAAGAAGTCGAAACAGAAATATCGCCCAAAATATCGGCAAACGGATCATCCGCAGTATCTTCCTCGGTGGGGAACAACACAAATCCGTGCGCGGGGTTCACCGGACCGCCCTGATACAAATCCTCATACACATTTTTCAAAACAGTTTCATTTTGTTTGTTTTTGCATTCGAGGGTAGCCGTACCGAGCAGCAGTTTATTAATCATAATGCCGCGCACCATTTCTTTAGAACATTCGGTAATATAAATAACGGATTTGCGGTAAAGTTCGTTATTAGTTTCGCCGATATGCACCAAACATTTGCCCACAAGCGACTTCGGGTCAGGCTGTGAGAGCAGTTTTCTGCGTTCGCGCGTCGCCTCATGAATAGCATCGCGCAGCATTTCGGCATCAAATTCGGACATATCGGACCAATCGTCCTCCTCCTCATCATAATCTTCATCATATTCTTCGTCATACTCTGCTTCGTCGAAATCCTCATCGTCGAAATCGAGATCATAGTCCAAATCGTCATCAAAATTTTGTTCTGCGACGCGTTTACAAAGCTGTTTTTTGCGTCTTGCAGATAAATTTTTATAGTTTTTTTTCTTTTTTGTTCCCATCGTACCTGTGTCTTTCCATAAAAAGTATGTTGCCATTTGGCATAAAGTATAATATATATAGATACACGCAATTTTTTATTAAATCAACGTAAAAATTATGAAAAAGTTTGTATTTTATCTCATATTGTATATAGGGAGCCTGGCAACGGTTTTCAACCCTGCTTTCGCCATCACCTCCCCCACCTCCTCTCTTTATCCCAACAAGTTGGGTGTCATCCCTCTCGGGCTGCCTGCTTTGCAGCCCGAGTCAAGGGATCTCCCCCTCCAAACCGAAACCTCCCCCCAAAAGCCCACCCCACCTAACCTTTTCAAAAAATTCACCAACGACATCCTCGTCTTTTTCACCATACCGTTTGTCATCGACAAGCTCTGCCCCGAAAGCGAGATAAACGCAGACATCACCCCCGCCCTGCAGCGGTTTTACCCCGCCACCCGCCGCGAAACATTAGAAGCCGCCAGCAAGTTCATCAAGCTGTTCGTGAGCTTCAAGCGCCGTTATGACTATGTGGTCACCACGCTCGAGCAAAAAGTCAAAGCCTCGGGAATACTCCCCGCCGACGCCCCGATAGTCGCTGCGGACGGCGAATACGCCTCGTCCTATCCCGACGCCCGCAAACTCACCCCGCGCGGACAATACCAAGTCGGCTACGAACCGTATAAATATGTCGAATACGATATGGGCGAGCTGGGCGAACCCGTCCGCCGGCGGGATAAAAACTACGCCGGACGCACAGAAAATCTTGATGAAATCGTGCTTGCGCTCTTAAAGTTTGATATTCCTGGCTTTGTCAAAGCCCTGCGCAAGCTCCCGCGGCAAACCGACGGCAGCGACGAAGTTTCGGTCATTAACGAGCACGGCGTCGCCTCGCGCATTTTGCTGGCGTTGTCCTCGCCTGGCGAAAACGAAAAGATTCGCGGCGTCATCCAGATAAACATTCCGCAAGGCTATTACATCACCGCCGATTTTCTAAATCCGCGCACCCGCCCGCAGTTTATCTTAAGCGAAGATAAAGACAACAGTTTAAACATTAAGGAATATGAGCTGTTTCTGCCCGAAGCCGACGGTGTCGTCAAAGACGGCGTTGCCAAGCGGATTCTCACGGGCACGGTGCGCTACCCGATAGAGTTCACGCGCGCCGACATAGACAAGCCGATGCGCATAAAAGGGCGATTCGCGTTTGAGATGTGCCACAAAGACGGCGGCTGCCAAGCCATATCCGATGAACACGAGCTGACATTAAACCCCTCATTGGATGAAGAGCTGTCGATATATTATAATTACGTCACGCAGGGTTTCACGCACCTGCCGCCGGAAAAGAGCGCCCACGCCGAGCTTAAATCCGCGATATACGATTCGGAGTCGCGCGAGCTCACGCTAACATTTAAGACCACAAAAACTTTCAGTAACATCGCGGTAATGGCGGAAGACGCCGTAGGCACAAACTACACTTCCCCCCGCTACACCATAACCAACAACGAAATCACCGCCACCTACCACACCTCCCCCGCTCCAAGCACCTCCCCTTCCCTCGGGGGGCTCGCAGAGCAAAAAGAGCCCGGTGGGCTTTTTTTGCCGAGAGCAATAGCAGTGCTTGGTGAGCGACTTGGCGGAAACGCCAACAAAGCGAACCCTAGC
>CAJTJB010000026.1 GCA_910576955.1 uncultured Alphaproteobacteria bacterium
GACACGGCATTGCGGCAGCTCCGAGAGCGGAAGACCGGAGAGCAGCACCGCATCAGCATGACGGTGAGCCGGGCAACGGCGGAGAAGGACAAGACCATAGAGCGGTTGCAGGGTGCGCTGAAATCGAGCAGGGACATACTGAATATTATTGCGGATATTCTCTACAAGGCAAGCGAGGTGTTCAGGCGAGCCATTGACGCGATTATACATTTCGCCACGGAACGGCACAAGTCCCTCTTTTAATTTGGTTTAACCAAACTTCTTTGTTGAGTGCCATTTTTATTTGCGTTTTTGTTCGTTTTCAATTAGTTGTGCATATAAATCGGGGTGCGCTGCAAGATATTCGGGCTCATTGCGCCGATAATAGTCCAAGTCCTTGACAGCCGCACCGTGTCCGCGCTCATGCTCGACAAGCCGTTTATAAAGTGTCGGATTGTCTCGCAGTTCCTCCGGGGCAAATTTGCGGTACATTTCAAGCGTCCATCGGCTTTTGTCTTCCGGCAGACTGATTGCCTGAGACAGCCGAATCGGGTTAATCATACTATCAAGCACACCGCGCAGAACCTCAACGCCCAAACGCTCGCCGATATGCCGGAACGTGCCGCGCTCCATCGGCATTACTTTGTTTTGGTTTTGGTCTAACAATCGTTCAATTTCAGCCTTTTGCGACTCCTTACGGCCTTTGCAATATCCACGGAAAGCCTTGATATTACCCTTTGCCATCGCCATGAAGCTTTTGCGGTCGTTTGCCGAAATCAATCCGTTACTAATTGCTTCCTCAACTTCTTTTTCAACGCTTGTGGGCTCGTTTAGCAGCTTTTTGATATGCTCGACAATATCCTTGTCGGTCACAGTCTCCGAAAGCCCTAAAACGTCAATTATGCGCGTCCTGAGCGTGTCTGCATCATCGTCAGCCCCTGCGCTTGCGTCCTTCTTAAGTTCCGACAGCGTTTTAATGGGCTTCCGACCCTTTTTGAACAGTTTCACGGCGTTCTCGTTTGCCGGAACGTCAACGATTGAAATTTCAATCAAATCACATTCGACAATAGTTGATATTCCGTTGATTGTCTCGCATTTGCAATTTTCGATACCTATTGAGGCACTGCGTAAAAAGCCGCTTTCGACCTGGTGCTTTACCTTTGCACCCAGTTCCGTAGCGTCGTCAAAGACGGCCACGGCGGTTAGCTTGTCGCCCTCTTTTGTGATGTTTTCCCAACGTCCGATAACGCCTTTGTCGCGGTCGTGCATCTAAAGCATTATCGGATTGCGTTGAAAACGGGCGATGTTGATGCCGGAGGTGAGAATAACGCCGCCGTAACTGTTTAGCGTCTCATCCGACACCGTAAATCTGTTGTTTGCCATATTTTTGCGGTAGTTAATATTTTGTGGCTCAAAATTATGTACTGTTATTGAAACATCCTAAAAAGTGTGCAATGGTTGCACACTTCTATGCAATGGTTGCACACTTTTTGTGTGAAAGCCTTGCAGACTTATTATTTTTGCCCTTGAAATTTTAGTATATCAAAAAAAAAGATTACTTTCGCAGTATCCTAAAAATGCGAGTATGAAACTAATAAACAAAATCCCTAAAAGATATTTGCGGCCTATGGTGCGGAGCGCGGAAACGCCCCGGCGCTTTACTCGTAATAGCGTAGGACACCTAAGGGTCGCATTTTTATTTAACTTCCTAAAATTTACGAGTTATGAATTCAGTTTACAACTGCGTTGACAGCGTGGCAAAGAACGCCAACCGCTTCAACCTCGACGACCTGTTAAAGGTTATGGTCGAGTGGAACGACCCCGAAGATGTGCGCAACGACCTCCAGACTATCTACTTCAACGCCACGGAAGCACTCTTCGGCAATGACGGCTCAACAAACCTCACCGACGATCTCCACTGCGCTTTCATCACAATGCGCAACCTAATCGAGGCTCTGTCAACCGCCAACGACCTCAAAGCCGCAAAACTGGCGGTAACAATCAAATAAGCACATTTTTCTCACTTATCCCGAAGCCGCCCGATGCAACGTCTCACCTCCGGGTGGCTTTATACCAATGACAAACAAAGAACGCATCATAGAACAGCACGGCATGTTTACGCCGGAAGAGATCGCCGAAAACATCGGCGTTAGCGTTTATTATGTCAACAGTGTGATAAAAGGGGTCAAGCCGAAATGCCGGTGCATTTGTTAAAATTCGAGAGTTGGAACGTTAAAGCTCATGCATAGAGCTTGACGAGTCGGAAGATGAAGAAGTCACGGTCTCTTACGCCGCGCATCTGCGAGCGGAAGATTTTCACTTTGGAGTTGAAGGCTTCGGCCGAGGCATTAGTTGCGCGACGTCGGAAATAATTTAGGATAGTCGGGG
>CAJTJB010000027.1 GCA_910576955.1 uncultured Alphaproteobacteria bacterium
GGAAGAATTATACCCGTAAGATGAAACTTGATTTGCCGTCATTTACTGAAATCCACAATTCTATCATAAATTGGCTCACGCCATATTGGATAATGCTGAAAAAGGCATAAAGTATTGATGATACAGCTCCAATAAGGCGAAGTCCATGCCAATGCAGTGAGGAACGAGCAAATCGGCATAGTCTTCGACAGGTGGCTGCAATCAAGCGATGAGTGGCGGAGCGGTCGTAAAAGTCCTTGCGAGGCAATGCGTCCCGGAACACGGATAACCGCCCAACAGTCTTATGGTATCAGGCAGCGTCCCCGATGCCCACCATAAGGCGATGGCGGTTGTCGGTGTTCAGCATTGCCCATAGGCGTGATGCGGTCATGGGGTGTCTGTGCCTGCACCGTCACCTTATGACGGCATAACGCCGCCAACTCGGAGGACCGCTTCGCCTCTTATCGCTTTCGTAAGAGCAAAATATATGGTCCCTTCAATAATATACCGTGACAAATCGTCATTACATGATAATAATTTTGTAAAATTGCAATATAAAACAAACACGACATGGATAGTACAATCGCTCGAAACTTGAAGAAACTCAGGGAAGCAGCCAGATATACTCAGGATGAAATGGCTCAAGCACTCGGAGTTAAAAGGTCGGCATACAGTAACTATGAGTCTGGCGACAGAGAAGTGCCATACAATGTAATAGAGAAAGCAAGCGACTTTTTCGGTTGCGACATGACTGCGCTTTTCGAGGAAAACGAGAATGTTGATGCCATGATTCTTGCATCGGCTTTCCAACTTGACGGTATGACAGCCGATGATGCTATTGAAATAATGCGCTTCAAAGATATTGTGAAGTCTTATCTTAAAATGGAGGCGATAGAGGCACGACTGTAATACTGACCTGAATTGTAGCCAATCCTTACATATACACACTGCGTTTTCTGAAAATGCGGTACCTTTGCTAATAACACCATCCGCTCCATCTCTAATCCTTGATATGAGCATCTGAAATAGGTGGCTTTTCAAATTACGACTGAAATAAATTGCCACCGTTAACACTACATTTATAGTAACCTTTTATGAGCCGGTTCGAGGGCGATATTGCCATTGAAATGCAGACAGTGACTTATTGGCTACTGACTGCCTGCAATCAGGTTCAAATGGTGGATTTTCCGATGGTTGTAAAAGGCTCGGGCGGTCGCTCGGATGTAAAATAGAGACGATGCTTGACAACGGCTTGCCAAAACCATAAAAACCGCCGGATTCTGAAAAATCGCTAAATCCGTGAAAATTCGATGATTGTAATATTGTGAGTGTCAGAGAAAATATGTAACTTTGTAACCGAACTCAGGTTCCTGCCCTCGCAGAGGCGAGAGTTTGCCGATTGAAAAGCCTATTTCAAAACGGTTACTAACCGGCAACCTGTTATCAATCAGATGCTATAATACTCTGACAATCAGAGAATTTTAAGATACGCCAAAGA
Organism: uncultured Alphaproteobacteria bacterium; assembly: GCA_910576955.1. GTDB lineage: Bacteria > Pseudomonadota > Alphaproteobacteria > RF32 > CAG-239 > CAG-267. The sequence continues at coordinate 1,478 of CAJTJB010000027.1, forward strand.
CCCTGTCTTTCCGCAATAAACGCTGAAAATCAGCAAATTGTAAAATGAACACCCGATTTTACACCCAAGAATGTAAAATCGGGTGTTTTTGTATTATTTAAGGAAACTGCCGGGCGACTATGCATTGATCAGTGATTCTTTCGGATCAGTCCGAAAACCCTGTGGGCATAATATTTTGAAAAAATTCTATTGCTGTCCGATAAAACTTTTTGAGGCAAATATAATCCGCAAATCCAGATTTTCGCCGAATTTGAAACGAAGCGTCCGAATTTTGGGCTTTTGCATAAAACGAAGCGTTCAAAAAAACAGCGAACGCGCAACATAAAAAATGCAACCTTTTCAGGCTGCATTTTTTGTATTATCAAGCCGATTGCAATGGGCTTAAAATGGCCCAATCCGAAATGGCGGTGCATATGTTAAATTGAGTCGAAGAGAATGTTAAATTTTTAGGCGTATAGTTTGACCAGTCGGAAGATGAAGAATTCTCGGTCGCGGACACCACGCATTTGTGAGCGAAAGATCTTGACTTTAGAGTTGAATGCCTCGGCGGAGGCATTGGTGGCACGACGACGGAAGTAGTTCAGGATAGTTGGAGCGTGGTTCTTGAATGTTTTGATTACCGAGCGGAAGTTGTTGTTACCAAGAGCCATTACCTTTTCATACCACTTGTTCATCCGTCCCATGGCTTTTGTCGGTGAGATTTTAGCGTTAAAAATCTTGCGCAGCTCCATCGCAAGGCTGTATGCAGCCTTCAATATTGGATAGTATTTGAACAGTATGTTGACACGATGGC
>CAJTJB010000028.1 GCA_910576955.1 uncultured Alphaproteobacteria bacterium
AATCCCCGCCGCAAGCTTCCGGAGAAGCCCACGGCGGGGATTTTGGGGAAAGAAAAATTAGAAAATCAGCGAGTCAGTAGCAAGGAGTCATCATCGTAAGAGTCCTCATCGTTCTTTAGAGAATCAAGCAAACCCATATCGATACCGCATTTCTTACCGAGCTTAACGGCAGTGTCAAACTTGGGATCTGAAACGCCGCGCTCGATGTTGCTGATACACCTGTCGCTGACGCCGCACATTTCCGCAAGCTTTTCACGGGAGTAGTGTTTTTCCTCCCGATAGCTGCGGACCATTGCGCCGAATTCTTCATGATAAGACAAAATTTTCACCTCACAGTTATATATTAAGCGATATCCGCGTAAAGCGACAGGAAGCGCGCTTCCTGACAGAAAATTTTACGGAATATCCCTCAAATATAACAATATGCGGTTTTTTTGCATGTCAACAGATAACGAATAAACAGCATGTTTTGCGGAACAAAAAGATCTATTCCTCTTTGCTTTTCAGCTGCTCCAACACGTCAAGGAGCTTTTTCGGAACGGGAACGCCCAGCCGTCCCGCGTTTTCAATGAGGCTTATGCATTCGTTGGCGATGTAGAAAACAACGGTCACGCTTTTAAGGACGTGTCCCTCGCCGATAACGTTGATGTCCACAATGTTGGCAACCGCGACGATCAGCAGCATGAAAATTTTTTTGGCGATACCCTTTGCCCCCACCTCCGAGGAAAGCTTTTTTTCTACAACAGCGGCAATAACGCCGGATATGTAATCGAGAATTATCAGCGCGACAAGAGCGATCATAAGACCGTTCAGGTCTCCGAAAACGAAACCGAACACCGCGCAGACGGCGGCTATAATTGATTTTACTGCATTGTTCATTTTGATTTTTTCCTCCTAAAACCTTTTAATAAACGCACCGGGATAATCTTTTTTGACCGTCTCCAGATACCGCCGCGCGTTTTCCTCACTTGCAAACGCCCCCACCTGCACATAATATTTTTTATCGGGAGCAGGAGAATCCTTACCTATGGCAGCGGCAACGTCCCTGCGGAAGCCGTCCATTGTGTATGGCATTCCCAACCCCCGCCAGAGATGTTCCGGATCGCCGTGATTGGACGCAATACCGCGTTTGTGTCCCTCGCAGTGGCTGACGATAACGCCGTCCGCAAGAGGATCGAATCTGAACCTTTTGCAAAGGCACGCGAACAGCTCTACCGCCGAATTGTACGCTGTTTCGCAGTTCTTACGCGCCGTTGAAATGTCGGAACAGGTAAATGTCGCACCCTGCGTGTATTTGATACAAGCGGGTTCGCACATTTCAACGCCGATGTGGGTGTCGTTGGACGTACCGCCTCCGTGCCAGCCGCGCGTGGTCCAGGGCAGGAGCTGGATCACCTCGCCGTGATCCGCGTCGATAACGCCGTGCACGCAAATCTGCCGTCCGTTAGGCTGAAACGTGTTGAAACTGTTGGCAAAAACCGACGCCGACGGCTGATTGCACCCCACGCTGTGGAGCATTAAGCCCTTTGGCACAAACGCTTTTTCCACCTGATAGCACTGATTTTTTGTGCAGAACTTTTCCGTGATTTTCATAAATTTTACCTCCTAATATTTATTTTAATTTGTCATCGCAGTGCTGGAGATTTTATACCACGGAGACCAGTCACCCGAAGAATTCCATAGGCTGCGATAGTATATACCGCTCGCCGGGCTTTCGTATTTTTGGAGTATACATGCCGTTTGGTTTTGTCCCAAACCAGTGTTGGTAACTGTTAAGACTCCCCAGCCGCTGACTCCGGCAGGACCGTGGGATTCCTCCTGAATTAGTCCGTTATATCCAATGGTATATATTCCATTGGAGGTCAATGTGTTCCAATCCAAAGTAGGATCGGATATCGGTCTTCCATTAAAATCCAAACGGGTCCAGCTTCTCCAGGAGATATATTTGGTTCTTAAAAAAAACTGATATTTATCATTGATATAGAATTGATAATTA
>CAJTJB010000029.1 GCA_910576955.1 uncultured Alphaproteobacteria bacterium
TTAGGAGCAATTTAAACGCGCGGACTGTTAATGTCTACGGGTTGCGGAATGAAAAAAACCATAAAGACAACTACCTGCAAAGAAAATTAACAACAAGGAGGGTTAAAAATGACTGAACTTGAAATTAAACGGTATCACGTTGACAGCATTGCACAGTACAAGGTGTTGAAACACATTGCCGCTGAATTTATCCCCGAGGGAATAGCAAGCCTTGAACTTATCGAGGGCGGCTTGAAGCTCACGGATCGTACGGGGGCAACCGCAGATTTTATCTATAACGGATCATCTGTAATAATTAAGGAATGAAATGGGGCAAAAAAATGCGGGAACTTATAATGTCTGCCGGCTGCGGTATACTGTTCTATTTCTTGGTAATGCAGATAGTACAGTGTATACAGACTGTACACACAAAGGAAAAACGAAAGAAAAATAAATATCAAGGAGGAATATTATGGCGCAAATAAAAAAAGAGCCTGCACCGTCGGCAAACGGTACAAGCACAAAAGAAAAAACATTTAGCAATTTTATTGTACCCGAAAATTCCGAAGTTGTCAAGACCTCTGAGGAAAAGTTATACAAAAAATCTCGCCGTGCTTACTACCATGAACTGTACGAATGGCGCAAGGCGCACCACATATGTACATATTGCGGACATGAAAATGCCGTCAAAGGTAAAACAAGATGCGTTACCTGCGCTGAAAAATTAAGCGAACGGTCATCTAAAAGGTACGCCGCTAAGAAATACCATACCAAAGAAAACTTTAATTCGGCACGCAGACGGGAAAAGCTGCACGACCTGCGAATAGCCTTCGGAGTATGCACAAGGTGCGGAAAGTGTAATTCTACGCCCGGGTTTCATACGTGTTTGTCTTGCCGCGCCCATGCCAAGGCAATGAACGTCGCTTACAGACGGAAAATTGGCGTTTATCCCCGCGACGATTATTCGGATTTATGCACAATGTGCAATAAAAGACCACCGCTTGACGGTAAAAAATTATGCGGCGAGTGCTACGAAAAATTGCTTCAGAATTTATCAAAAGCCAACGCCAAAATCAACAGGGAAAAACATATCTGGCACACTATGGATAACATTATCTTCAACAAAAATAAAGCAGATAGGGGTACAGCAAATTAAGTATGACAGCGGCATGACGCGAACAGGAAGTGAATGGGAATTTACTCACCTTTGCCAAGTTTACGGCAAAGACGATTGCGAATATTTCCTGCAAACGGATAACGAAGAAACCGTATTGAACGGTAAAACGCTTGACCCTTGCAGCTATTACTGCACGTCGGAAAATAAAGTCCGCAAAATCGGTTCCGGCGGCACTTGGACGGGACTTTCACCTAAGTTTTGCCCCAAGCGCAAGGAGATTTTTAATAAATCCGAAGCGGCAGAACAGCCGTCCCCGCAAATATCCTACATTGACAAGCTGCGGGAGAGATACCCGAAGGTCAACGAGAGCGACGAGTGGTTCGAAACCGTTTACTGCCCGTCCGAGCTTTTTGACGGCGACGGCGTAAATGACCCCGCCGACGATAAATGCAGCTATACTACCAAGGACGACGAAGCCTGCAAAAAGTGCTGGAGAGAACGGTGTCCCGCAGAGGCTGATTTACTGAGAGACCCGAGTTTTGAGATAGAGTATTTTGAACACTATCACGAGGAAACGCCTGACGAACCTGCCCCCGAAGCCACTGAAAGCGATACTGCAGGGGCTACCGCCGAAACGGCTGTAACTG
>CAJTJB010000030.1 GCA_910576955.1 uncultured Alphaproteobacteria bacterium
GATGACGAAGCATCCTTTGCAATATTTTAAAAAATGATTTTATCTCTATAGCCAAAAAAGCCGGCAGCCTTTTCAATAATAGTTGACACTTGCGCTTTTCTATGTTATAGTATTAACAATGTTATTCTGGGTACTTTGCTGTTCGGAAAAAAAGAAAAGAGCAACGCGAAAGCTGCAGCACGGCGCAGACAGACGACCGGGTCATTTGTTGCCTCACCCGCTGGGTGCGTTTGCTTGGGGAGAAAGCCAATGACAGATAACAAAATGCTACACATGAAACTAAACTCTGCGGTTTGTTTTGCCGCTTTGTTGGCTTTTCTCCCCGCCTCCGCTTGTATGTTTGTTTCGCCGGCTCAGGCAGGCGTTTGTTTTTTGCCGGATTGCGATTTGACCGGCACGCCGCCGGTTATCTGCATTGACTGTAAATGGTGCGAAGACCGCGGTTATTATTTTAACTGTCCGGACGGTACGGCGCCGGATTATTCACAGACCTGTTCCCGCGATGAGACTTATACCAAATGCACCAAAGATCAATATTGCAAAAACAAAGGCTATACCAAATCTGCACAATCATGTTATGACCTCGGGCCGACTTGGTATCCGAAGGACAAATGCCCCAATGGTTCGGACTTATACAAATCTTGTATTGAAAACCGTCAGCAGGCCTGCACAGATAACGGATATGTCAACAATTGTCCGCGCCCGAACAAAAACGAGTTATGCCCGTGGGATTCCTCTTATGCCAAATGCTGCAACACGTCAGAATCAGCCGGTTGTCCGACAAATTCGAAAGTAACGGGATGTGAGAGCGGAGCTATTGCTGGCAAGGATTCCTGTGGTTATGACTGCCGCCAGTGTTGTGTACAGAGCTGTCCGGCAGGATATGCTTATACTGATGAACAGACTTCAGGCGGGACGACGGGATACATTAAAGACGGTGCGGATTACTGCAACCATTGCACCAAAGGCAAATTGTACAAGCGCAAAGAAAACCCGTGCACGGGCTATGACGTCTGTTCGGCTTACGGCGGCGTAGACAACGGCGATTACTGTTATACCGGAAACCTGAAGAAATACTCAAAATGTCTGACGGAATGCCGGACGGGGTATGTGGAATGGTGCAAAACGCCGGTTACCGACTGCGACAAGCTCGGGTATAAATATGACAAGAGTGCTTGTGAGGGGCAACCCTCCGTTGCTTGTCCGTTTAATAAGGATAAGTGGTATTGCGAGATCTGTGAGCATATTGTTACTGAAGAAAGTTGCACAAAAGCT
>CAJTJB010000031.1 GCA_910576955.1 uncultured Alphaproteobacteria bacterium
GTGTGACAGTCTCGGCTGCGGCAGGTGTGACTGCGGCAGCCGCCAGAGCTAACATGAGGGAGTAGATTTTTTTCATCTTTTTCCGGTTATGTGATAGAAAATATTGATTAGTGCATAAGGAATATGCATATTGCATAAAAATGAAATATTCATACTCTTAACGAATATTATTTAATTCTTATACAATGGTTTATGTGATGTCCGCAAAGTTATGTCAGGATTGTTTAAAATGCAAATTTTTCACATAATTTTTTGAGATTGCTTTCTTACAAAATCGGCAAACAGGTCTTTTTTGCCGATTGAGTGCGTTTTAAGACATGTTTTTTAACATAAACTGATTGTTCTTTTTGGCTTTAAATTTGTTCTTTTTGGCAATAGCCGTGAACCTATCGGAGGAGGTGAATGTTAAAATAATTGAATTTGTTAACGCATTTTTACCATTGCCGGAGGTGTTCCGCATGGATTGGGATTTATGAATATTAATATCGGATTTATAAGTGTTTTTTGATTATGAAAAAATTTCTTCTAACTCTTGTTGCTGCTGTCGCCATGGTTATGACAGCGTCTACAGCTTCGGCACAGAAGGCCGAAATTGCTTTCAGCTATGGTGGTTACACCCAGATGGATGCTACCGACTGTCATGACGGATGGGATCATGTAAAGAATGCCTGGGGTGCGGTTACCGGCGGTGTGAATTTCAATGTGGCGCGTAATTTCTGGATTGGTCCGAGTTATTCGTTCTCCTCGACTACCACCAAGGGTGGGCCGGAACATTCGTCAATCGCATATCATGTGATTATGCTTAACGGACGTTATCATTATTGGCGTAATTCTATTGTTTCGCTCTACGGCCACCTTGGTCTGGGGTGTGAGATTTCGCACATGATGCCGCGTCACCACGATGCCTATAATTGCACATATTTCGCATATCAGATTTCTCCGCTCGGTGCGCAGTTCAATATATCACGCTCTGTATCGATGTTCGGCGAACTCGGCTTCGGCGCCCAGGGTGTGCTGCAGGTGGGCTTCCGTTTCGGACTGTAAGGATATAAGTGTAATAAAGCAGGTGTGTCAAAATTCATTTTTTGACACACCTGCTTCTGTTATATAACACTTTTGGCAATGGTAATTTTATAGTGGCGCCGGACCTCCGGGACGGCAGGCCACCCGAAGAGGCGCAGCAGAAATAAAAATGCTAACTCCCTATAAAAAGAGTAGTTGACTATTCTCCGACTGCGCCTCTTCG
>CAJTJB010000032.1 GCA_910576955.1 uncultured Alphaproteobacteria bacterium
TCCCATGAAGGGCTTTGTCAAGAGCTTTTTGCGTTATTGACGGAAAACTTTTCAGCGCGGCGGGAAACAGGGCCGGATTTTTTTCCTGTTCCCCGTTTTCGGCGGCGAAATGGCAACGGCAAAAATCCAGACGGTCAAGGGTTTAAGAGTGGAGATTTTTTCGCGCTCTTTGCGAAAAAATACTACTCGTCCCTTGACGGTCTGGATAGTCGGAACGGACGTAGAACGGGGGATTGCTTTTCGTAATTGGGTATGCTATAATTTCCCCCAGTACAAACCGATAAATTGGGATTTATGAAAGTGAGGGAAATATATGTGGTTTTGGTGGTTCATATTTGTTTGCGATTTACTTATTCCAATCACAATGATTATTGCTGGTAATATGATGTGGAAACATGCTCCTAAAAAAATCAATGGAATAATCGGTTATCGAACAGCACGTTCTATGAAAAATATAGACACATGGAAATTTGCACAGGCGCATTGTGGCCGCTTATGGCGGAAAATTGGTTGGGTTATTTTGATACCATCAGTTGTTATCCATTTTCCTTTTTATCATAGTTCAGAGAATATAATTGGAACGGTTGCGGCGATTCTATGTACAACACAATGTCTGATTTTAGTATTAGCTATTTTCCCAACAGAATACGCCTTAAAAAGAACGTTTACTGAAGAGGGAGTACGAAGATAAATTCCAGTTTATCGGTCTAATAAAAGTCCAAAACAGGGCAGCGGTGGCAAGCATTGACAATCCCGCCGCCCTGTCTGTTATCGCTCCATATCCTGCTTTCTGTGGGGCTGTTGTTCCCGCTGTTCCTGCCGCAAGATACTGTAAACACTCTTTCTGATTTTCTCCGCTTCTTTCACTTCCTCTTTCAATGCAAGATACCGCTGAATCCTTGCGCCACATTTTAGCGTTTTCCCTGCTGTTCCAGTCAGTGCTTTCTACGGTCAGACATTTCCACTGTTTTCTATTCCACTTGTCTACTTTTTGCTGTCCAGTCTTTTTGTCAATGAGAGGAGCACACTCCCCGTTTTCCTCAAGGACATAAACCTTTTTGGCCTTTGCTCCCCATTCTCCGTTTTCGGTGAGGGGCGCATTGTGAGTAAAACATGGATATGGAGATTGCGCTGTCCTTTGTCGTTCTCGCTGTCATGGATTGCCCAATCAGCACA
>CAJTJB010000033.1 GCA_910576955.1 uncultured Alphaproteobacteria bacterium
GGTAGGGGATGGGGAGGGGATGTTTCCTTGTTGCGGGAGATCCCTTGACGGCTTGCGATGCAAGCCGAGGGATGACGCCCAACTTGTTGGGATAGAAAAAGAGAGGCGTTGCCCCGAGGTTATAAGATATTTTTTGTTTGAGCGGTGTGTTGACACATTGCAACTAACGATAGCGGGCAGGGAGGGCATCGATGTTTAAATAAGGATAACCTTTGTAAAGAGCGTCTTTTTGCATAATCTTTTTTATAGGTTTTGTTTCATCCTTAAATTTCCTTGTCTTTCCTCCGCAATATGGGCATTTGGCGTGTTCAGCTAATAAAAGTTCAAAATCTACATATTCAACAACTGAATAGGTATGCGGAATTTTCATTATCCTCCAAGACATTCGACCACATTCCTTGCAATGTCGAACAACAATACCATCCACTAATAACATTTCAAAAATCCTCAATAAAAAAACCGCCTCATGATTGAGGTGGTCGGGATTCGTCGTAAATCATTGTCATAGGTTAATGATAGTTCTCAAAACCATTAAGGTAAATCAAACACCCTCCCGACCAAATGTCTAAATTTTATCGGGAATATAATTATTTGTTATACAAAATTTTAGTATAACAAAATATTGATGTTTATTCCAAACACCACCTATGACTTAAGAGTTTACGAATCTCCCGCACCTTTTGGATGCTAAATTATTTTATAAAATAATCTGGATAGAACTATAAATTATTTTATATAAAATGCAAGCAAAATATTTCAGAAGAGGCATCGGGGAGTCGTAAATTACAGTCATAGGAAAGTAACTCTTCCGGCCTTTAAACCGGAGTTCTGGACATACGCCGGAAGCTCCCCGATCCGAGGTGTAATACAAATCGGTTTCCCGACACAGCAAAGACAGTTGTTTCCGGGAATTTGCTATCAAAATAGCGGCCCTATGACCTAAGAGTTTACGAATCTCCGCGCCACCTCTGGCGCTAACCAATGATTAGAATATTCAAATCATTGCCCTGCTGGTAGTATATAAACAAAAGTATTAAAAGCAAGTAAAAAAAGGTGGAATGGTTAGGAAAGATGTTTCGATAAGGATGGATTGTTGTCCCCCTCTCCCTTACCTCCCCCGCCAAGGGGGGAGGAGGTTGTGGCGGCGAGGGTTTCCC
>CAJTJB010000034.1 GCA_910576955.1 uncultured Alphaproteobacteria bacterium
TCTCTCGTTATCCGGTAGCCGAGGACATTTTCGATATATAGGATATTTGGTAGTTGTCAAGAAATTTTTGCAACTTTGGGGAGGGCGTGGAGGGGGAGATTGCCACGGCGCTTTGCGCCTCGCAATGACGCGCAGGAGAGAGGGAGTTGAAGATGATGAGTTGTTGTCCCCATCCCCCTTACCTCCCCCTCGGTGGGGGGGGGGAGGAGGTTTAAAGAGGATGGATTGTTGTCCCCCCTCTCCTGTCCTCTCCCCTCGAGGGAGAGGGACGCTTGAGGTGGAGGTTTAGGGAGTGGAGAGAGTTAGGTTAGGATGGTTAGGAAAGTGAAGAAAAATTTGGCGGCGGAGATGGTGCTTGAGGCTGTGCGCGGCGGGTGTTCTCTTTATGCCGCTTGTGTTAAAGCTTGTTTGTCGACTAAAGAATTTTATGAGATGTTGGCGCGGGATGAGGATTTGAAAGTGGCGTATCAATTGGCTCTCTCGGACTATGCAGACCAATGCACCGACGATATTCGCGCTATTGCCGCGGGGCTTAAAGCCGGCGAAATTGATAACTCGACGGCGAAACTTTTAATCGAAACGCATAAGTGGTTGGCGCAGAAAGCTTGTCCCGAGCCGTTTGGCGGAATGGATGAGGCGGCGACCGGAGGGGAGGGAATGGCGGAGATTGTGGTGAAGTTTGTGTAAGGGGGATAAGGATGAGGTGGTGTCACCCTCTCCTGTCCTCTTCCCTCGAGGGAAGGGGAGGTGTGTGCGGATGGATTGTTGTCACCCTCTCCTGTCCTCTCCCCTCGAGGGAGAGGGACGCTTGGAGTGGGGGAGGTGTGTGGAGCGAGCCCGCCGAGGGAAGGGGAGGTTTTAAAAGAGGATGGGGTGTTGTCCCCATCCCCC
>CAJTJB010000035.1 GCA_910576955.1 uncultured Alphaproteobacteria bacterium
GCTGTCGTAATAGTCGGATGCACAACCATATGTGCAGGTGACGCACGGAGTGTTGCCGTAGTAGCTGGTGGTGCTGTTGGTTGGGGTTACGGTGTGGTATGTGTCAACCGTTGCGCAGGTTTTAACTGCCGGAGCAACGCATTCTTTTGCTTCGCATTTACCGCAGGTCACGCCGCCGGATGTACCGGAGGATGTCCAGTTCCAGCCTTTCTCGCCGCCCGCGCCGCAAGAGGCAAGATTGGGCTTGCTTGTGCTGTATCCGATAGGACAGCCTGACTCATCGCCTCTAATCCAGCAGGTTACCCCGTTTTCAGTGGTGGTGGTGCAGTTGTAACCGCCAGCAGTACATAAACTTGATGACGTATATGCTTTTTTGTTGCTATCACATCCATACTTACAAGTGTAGCATCTGTCGTCGCCGTGCCAGTTAGCCTCGCTAACGCCGGTTACCTTAAGGTAAGTGTAGCTGTTCGGGCAAGCGTTGACGTCTTCGTATTCGGTTTTGCTTCCGCCAGTGCATTCGTTAGGGCGACATTCGGTACATTTGAGCGTTCCGGCAAGCGGGGTAACCGTATCCTGAACAATGTACCATCCGTTTGAACCGGTGGTGTGGCATTGAGCTTCAGTCTGCGCCGATGTTGTGTAAGGCGAACGGCAGCTTTTTTCAGAACCTTTGCCCCAACAGTTTGTGCCGGTGG
>CAJTJB010000036.1 GCA_910576955.1 uncultured Alphaproteobacteria bacterium
GTAAAAGGTTTCGTCGTTTCTTTCTTTTTGTAGCTGACTATTGCAGTACACTTTCGCATTGAGTACACTTTTAGTACACCTCGGAAATAAGAAACCCTTTGAAAATCAATTGATTATCAAAGGGTTATGGTGCCCAGAACAGGAGCATTAACTATGAATCGAAATGAATAGTGCTCATTTTTAAGTGAATGGCCTAAATCGCGTAAAATACTGTATTTCAACCGAAATAAACCGAAATAAACCGGTTCAAATTTCAGTCAGACTCGAACTCGATTTGTTAAAATTCAACCTTCGCTGACAATTTGCTGACAAAAATTGTTGTATATGTACGAGGGTATGATTACCTTTGTATCAAGCAAGTACAACTAAGTTGAACTCTAATAAACTCTCCTATGGCGACAATTAAGCGGTCTTTATCAGCGAAGACAAATCCGTCGGGCAGGGCTGAATTCATGCTCAGAGTGTCCGTTTCACATAGTGTTTCTCACCGAATCAAGAGCGGTGTGTTCATTAAGAAGGAGCTATTCAAGGATGGCAAATTCTCCAATCCCCGCGACCCGGAATTGAAGAGGGAGGTGCGGGATGTTCAGGACCGTCTTGATGAAATCGAGAAGTTCCTGATACGCATCTGTGAGGATACTCCACTCAATAAGGTGACGAAAGATTTTCTCCTCACCCAA
>CAJTJB010000037.1 GCA_910576955.1 uncultured Alphaproteobacteria bacterium
GTTTGGAATATCCTAAAGCGTGACATTTATCCCTCTGTTTCCGCTTGCGCTGTGCGGCTTTGATTCTTTTCATGCGTCCGGCGCAATCTGGGCAGTATTTCCCCCGGTTTGATTTGGGGAGAAAATACCCGCCGCACTCGGTACAGCGTTTCCTGTCTGCCCGGTGGAGTAGGGCGGCTTCCAGTTTCCCGTCCAATGGCAGCACGGCGGCAATGAACCAGCGGCATAAAAGGGAATAGCTGATACTCTGGACGCATACGCAAGGCTCGCCGTTATCCAGCAAGATACAGTTGCCGTTATCGTAGTTGCAGCACTCATGCACAAGGCGGCGGGCGGCTCTGTACTGTGGGTAGTCCATGTAGGGGCGTTTACCGTTCATTTTCCCGCCCCTTTCCCCGTTCCGGCTCACGGCGCAAGATTTTGTCAAGATTGCTTTTCACGGTCTGCAATTCCCGGACGTTCTCTTTCTTCTCCCGGTACTCGTTGTAAAGGGCGTTTTTCGCTTTGGTAAGCTGCTCAATCTCCGCTTGTAAGGTCTTGGAAGCTGGCAGCTTTTGGATTCCCTGTGCCTTGAAATACCGGGCGGCAGATTCGGAAATGATAAACTCGCTTTCGTGCTGCTCCCGGTAGCTCTTGCGGGCTTTCTCTGTTTTCT
>CAJTJB010000038.1 GCA_910576955.1 uncultured Alphaproteobacteria bacterium
ACAGTCTGACCACTGAATTAACGTGTAACAAAGGATTTTTATTATGACCAATCATACATTATCACACACAACGTGGAATTGCAAGTATCATGTAGTATTCGCGCCTAAATATCGCCGTAAAGCGTTCTATGGTTCTCGCCGTTTGGAAATAGGTGCGATGTTGCGGCAGTTATGCGCATGGCAAGAAATACCAATTATAGAAGCAGCGGTATGTTCAGATCATGTGCATATGCTCATAGAAGTCCCCCCTAAAAAATCGGTCAGTAGCGTGATGGGATATCTTAAGGGTAAAAGTAGTTTGATGATATACGATAAATGGGGAAATGCAAAATATCGCTATCGTAACCGAGAGTTTTGGTGTCGAGGTTATTATGTCGATACAGCAGGAAAGAATGATAAAAAGATAGCCGAGTATATCAGAAATCAGTTAAAAGAAGATGCCGAAAGCAACCAACTGACTTTAGATATTGACCCGTTTACGGGTAGCAAGTAATAGTCGCCCGGGCAGATTGTTGCACGCCCTTAAGGCGTTGGCTGGTACCATGAGCCTTACAGGCGTTAAAGCAGAACCGCCGGCTAGGCCGGCGGGTTCCTTTTT
>CAJTJB010000039.1 GCA_910576955.1 uncultured Alphaproteobacteria bacterium
TTTACCATGTGGAAAAACGACCGTTTCTTTGAGGAAAGGAAAGTTACCTTTACCCCGAAGATTGCCGCCGCCCTCTTAAAATCCGGCAAGGCAAATGTCAAGGGCTTGTATTCCCCGAAAACAGGCAAAACCTACGACGGAACCATTGTTTTAGCCGATACGGGCGGGAAGTATGTCAACTACAAGATTGAGATACCGAAGAAAAAATAAGTTTCGTAGCAAGCATAGGAAAAGAGTACCCTTTTCCGTAAATCCCCTGCCGACGCTTCTGCGCTGGACGGGGATTTTGCTTGTTGGGAAGTGTCCCAAACCCTCTGTATCTTTAGAGGGTTTTACCCTCTTTGAAAAAATAAAAAACTTTGGCAGAAAGCGCGGGCGCGGTGTAGGACGGACAAGGGAGCCGGAACGCCGCGCCCTTTTTCTGCCCCAACGGAAAGGAGGAATGAAGCTATGGCAGGTTTACGGGAAGCCGTAAGGGACTATCAAGACGAACTGCAAGCGGGGATTGCATGGGTAGCGTTTTGGCGGGAGGGGCGTTCATGGCACAGCGATTATATCTACCTTGAAACGGACGACACCCT
>CAJTJB010000040.1 GCA_910576955.1 uncultured Alphaproteobacteria bacterium
TGTCAAGGCTTTCCGGCTTGAAGCCGCTGTGCATAACAGCGTCCAGTTTTTCAAGCTGCTCTGTTGTCATTTCTTCCAGTCGGGAAGCAAGATAATTTATCCTGTCAAGGTCGCCGTCCCTTATCCATTCAAAGGGTATTTCAATGCGTCTGCCCTCGGCGGTGGAATAGCCGTTCAAGAAAAAATCCTGCGGGTTGTCGGCGGTAATGTTTAATGCTTTCATGGCTTCGTGGAGTTCTTCTTTTGTGGCGGGCAAGGATAAAAATACAGTCGCCGGGTTGCCCTTTTCAAACTCGGTGCGGTTCTGTATCAGCACGGTAAAATCATCTTTCATTGGCATAGCTCCTTTCATGGTTTTTTGATTTTTTAGAGGGTTTGGGACACTTCCCAACAAGCAAAATCCCCACAAGTCCGCAGGACGGAAAAGTGGGGGTTTTACGGGATTGGGTACTCAATCCCTATGCTTGCTATTCTTCTGTGGGTTACTTCTTGGGTTTTGGCTTCTTGGTCTTTTTCAGCTCAATCTTGTAATTGACATACTTTTCTCCCGTGTCCGCA
>CAJTJB010000041.1 GCA_910576955.1 uncultured Alphaproteobacteria bacterium
GCAAAATTGGAGTTCGCGGCATAGCGTGCGCGAAACAACACATCCGCTGCGTTCTCAAGATATTTCTTGACCGCCTCATTGTCATCAAGCTTCGGGTCAACGGGCTTAAGGCGATGCCAGCGAGAAGTCGTCGGCACGATAACCGATTTCATACTCGCCGCAAAGCAAGAAAGCGCATTACGTCCGGTCGTATCAAACACTGCCTGTTTCACGCGTCCGCGCTTATCGGTAGAAAACAATTCGGAATCCACCGAACACATTTCCGCAGCTTTGTTCCACATTGGCTCCCATTTAGCGCGTTCAGCTTTCATCGCCGCAAACTTTTTCAACACATCATCAACCGCAGCCCCGCGCCGCTCAATATTACCAGTCCCAACCATATTAAAAACCTCCAAAAAAACAAAATTAAAACCATCCTTTAAACCTCCCCTTCCCCAGAGGAAGGGGGCGGGGGATGGGGACAACAACTCATCCTTATCACTTCCCCCAAGTCATTGCGAGGAGCGCAGCGACGTGGCAATCTCAACCTCCCCCGCTCCAAGCCACAACCTCCCCTTC
>CAJTJB010000042.1 GCA_910576955.1 uncultured Alphaproteobacteria bacterium
GGCCAAAATCGCCGCGCACGCTGACCCGGCAAACAATCCGGCCGCTACGATGCCCAGAGCAGACGGCAGAACAAAGACATCTGTTGGCATGGCCATTCGTCAAAACAGCACGCCCATCGCGGAATCCGACCCGATGGCCGGACAATCCAGCACGACAGCTCAATACCAGAAAAGCCGTGCGGTAAAGGAAAGCTATGCCGCCCGCCTGCGCAAAGTGGAATTTGAGGAAAAAATGGGCATGATTGTCCATAAGGAAGGCATAGAAAAGGCGTCGTTCGGTGTAGCGCGGATCCTGCGTGAAAAACTCAAAGCTGTGCCGAACCGTCTGGCACCAAAGGTCACAGTCGTAACCGACCAGAAGGAAAACTTTATAATTTTGACGGAGGAAATGGAAGGTGTCATCAGGGAAATCCAGGCCGCAATCGCCGAAATCATCAATACCTGAGTTTTCTCCTGAAGACTTCATTATCCCGGAACTGCCGGATGATGACGATTTTGACAAGGCAGATTACGATGGGCGGCTCAAGAAAATAGAACTTGAAACCAGGCAGG
>CAJTJB010000043.1 GCA_910576955.1 uncultured Alphaproteobacteria bacterium
GTTTGGCGAGGTGGCGCTGGCGGTGAACTTTGGCGAAAAAGCTGAAAACCCCGAGCGCTATGTCAACCGTAGGGCGGAGATGTGGGCTCGGGTGGCGGAATGGCTGAAGTCGCCGCTGCCCGTATCTCTGCCGAAAGTTGAGGGGGTGGTTGAGGATTTGACCGCGCCGTTGAAGATGTTTGATGCTCTCGGGCGGTTGCAGCTGGAGCCAAAAGCGGAGATTAAGAAAAGGCTCGGGCGGTCGACGGATGTGGCGGATGCGCTGGCACTCACGTTTGCGATTAAAAATGCCGAGTTTTTGCTTAATGCGTTTGGCGGTAGCGGGGCGCGGGAGTTTGTGGACGACGGGGTGTATTTGTAGGGGGGATAAGGATGGGAATAAGGATGAGTTGGTTTCACCCCCACCCGTCCTCCCCCCTCAAGGGGGAGGGGGATAAGGATTCAATGTTTTCCCCATCCCCCTTACCCCTTCCTCCGGGGAAGGGGAGGTGTGTGGATGGAT